>NZ_JACXAF010000026.1 GCF_014773395.1 Neiella litorisoli
GCGATTGTGGCAAGGATGGTTCAAACTACAAACCATCCTTGAAGGCTATGAGCTAGCCAAGTCTCTTGAGCTCTGAGATGTGATCAAGAGACAGGCTTTTACAGCGGGCTTTCGTCGTTCTGGGCGACTCAAATTAGGTGTTCGGTGATTCAAACTATTTATGATGGTATGTGGCGTGAGTTTTGTGTGGCGCTACAACATCAGCAATGCCATATCGACTCGAATATACATAACCCCGCCGATACCCGTCGAGGCATTACTGCACTGGCCTACATTACCGCCAACAGCCGCGCGGTGAGCGATGAAATTACGGCACTACTTGAGCAATTAAAACGCATTGAACCAAGTCAGTACTACTATCCAGCCAATGAACTGCACTTAACCCTGTTATCCATTATCTCTTGCATCGATGGATTTAAGCTATCAGACATCGAGCCTGCGGCCTATGCTGCAGGCTTTAGCGATGCATTGGCGCAATGCGAACCGATTGATATTGAATTTCGCGGCGTCACCGCTTCACCGGCCTGCATTCTGATTCAAGGCTTTCCAATTGGTGATGGTTTAGCGGCGCTGCGGGAGCAACTGCGGCGCAATTTCAAATCGTCTGCACTTCGCTCCAATATTGATAGCCGCTACAAACTGATGACTGCTCACACAACCGCGGTCCGCTTCTGCACACCTTTGCAGAATGCGACGCGGTTGCTGGATTGCTGCGAGCAGTTTCGAAATCATCATTTCGGCACGGCGAGGCTGAGCAATTTTGAGCTGGTTTTTAATGACTGGTATCAGCGTTGGTCGGTCACTCAATCATTAGCCAAGCTTACCCTTGGTTAATCTGGCAACGCGATAGCGGCACACTAGATAGTACGCAGCTGGGATCACCAGTAGCGTTAACACCAGCGAACTTACCATACCACCAACCATGGGGGCAGCGATCCGTTGCATCACTTCAGACCCTGTGCCAGTAGCGAACATGATCGGCAGCAAGCCGATAATAATTGTTGATGCCGTCATCAATTTCGGCCTTAACCGGAGGACAGCACCGGCTAACATGGCGCCACGTAAACCTTCGGTCGTCAACGCCAACTGTTTGTGCTGACAGTCAGTCAACCAATCCTCATAAGCATGCTTGAGATACAGCATCATCAACACACTGGTTTCAACGGCCACACCCGCCAAGGCGATAAAGCCAACGGCAACCGCCACTGAAAAATTGAGGTTGAGCCAGTAGAGCAGGCCGATACCGCCGATAAGTGATAGCGGCAGGGTCATTAGCACGATTAGCACATCACTGATTCGGCGGTGATTGAGGTACAGTAGCAACACGATAAGTGCCAATGTTAGTGGGACCACATAGGCCAGCTTTTGTTGGGCGCGTTGCATGTATTCATATTGACCCGACCAAGTGAGCGAATAACCCGGCGGCAGAGTGAGCTGTTGCTCAATCACTTGCTGGGCATTGGCAACGTAGCTACCAATATCAATTCCAGTGACATCTAGATAAGTCCAGCCGTTGATCCGAGCGTTTTCGCTCTTAATCATTGGGGCGCCATCTTCGAGTCTAACCGTCGCCACATCACCAAGAGCAATACGTTGACCGGCTGGTGTCACGATTGGCAGCTCAGCAAGTGTTTCTGGCGAATCGCGATATGACTGCGGGTAACGAATGTTAATCGGGTAGCGCTCTAAACCTTCGATCGTTTCAGCAATGGTGACACCGCCGACTGCTGCCGTCACCACCTGCTGAATATTGGCGATGTTTAAGCCATATCGAGCGGCTTTCGCTCGGTTGATATCGAGGGTGATATAGCGCCCGCCAGCGACTCGCTCGGAATAGACCGAAGCGGTGCCGGGCAGGGGGCCTAACAATGTTTCGAGTTGTTGGCCGATCTCTTGGATCACCGCGATATCGGCGCCGGCGACTTTGATCCCGACCGGCGTCTTGATACCGGTTGCCAACATATCAATGCGAGTTTTAATCGGCATTACCCAAGCGTTGGTTAGCCCCGGAAAATCGACCAGTTGATCCAATTCTTGTTGCAGCGATTCGGTCGTCACGCCAGGCCGCCATTGAGATCGAGGTTTGAGCTGAATAAAGGTCTCAATCATCGTCATTGGCGCCGGATCAGTGGCTGTGTCAGCTCGGCCAACCTTGCCAAACACATTGGCTACTTCCGGTACCGTGCGAATTAACTTATCGGTTTGTTGTAGCAATTCTCGGGCTTTGCCAATGGAGATGCCGGCATAGGTGGTCGGCATATACATTAAGTCGCCTTCATCAAGAGGCGGCATAAATTCAGAGCCAATTTTGTTGACCGGCCAAAAACCAATCACGGTAATGATAACGGCGATGAGCAACGTACTTTTGGGGTAGCTGAGTACCGCTTTGAGTAGTGGCGTGTAGCCTGCCATTAACAGCCTGTTTAATGGGTTTCGTGACTCGGCAACAATTTTGCCTCGAACAAAATAGCCCATCAGCACAGGCACCAAAGTAATGGCGAGTATCGCCGCTGCTGCCATGGCGTAGGTTTTGGTGTACGCCAGCGGTGAAAATAACCGACCTTCTTGCGCTTCTAGGGTAAATACAGGCAAAAAGCTGACGGTAATAATCAGTAGCGAGAAAAACAATGAAGGGCCGACTTCAATGGCTGACTGTGTCACCAACTGCCAATGATTACGGGCTTTTTCACCGTCTCGTTCAATGTGCTTGTGCATGTTTTCAACCATGACAATGGCACCATCGACCATCGCGCCAATCGCAATTGCGATGCCTCCGAGAGACATGATGTTGGCGTTCAGTCCCTGCCATTTCATGACAATAAATGCCGCCAAAATTGCGACTGGAATGGTCAGTACCGCCACCAAAGAAGAGCGCACATGAATTAAAAACAGTAAACAAATAATGGCGACCGCGATGAACTCTTCGGTAAGTTTGTGCCACAGGTTGTTCACGGCTCGCTCGATCAAACCGGAACGATCATAAACAGGGACGATTTCAACGCCATCGGGCAAGCTCGGTTTGAGTTGTTCGAGGCGCTCCTCAATGGCCTTAATCGTTGCTTGGGCGTTTTCGCCAAAGCGCATGACGATAATGCCGCCAACGGTTTCACCCTCACCATTGAGTTCAGCAACACCACGGCGCATTTGTGGGCCGAGCTTGATGTCAGCAATGTCCTTGAGTAACAGCGGGGTACCATGATTATTGACGCCAAGGGGAATATGGCTGAGATCGTCAATCGACTGGATATAGCCAGTTGCTCGCACCATGTATTCGGCTTCGGCCATTTCAATGACTGACGCCCCCACTTCTTGGTTTCCTTGCTCAATCGCGGTTTGGATCAGGCTCAATGGCAGGCCAAATGCACGCAATTTTTCGGGATCCACATGCACCTGATACTGTTTCACCATGCCACCAACGGTTGCCACTTCTGACACACCAGAAACCGCTTGCAGTTCGTATTTCAAAAACCAGTCTTGTAATGAGCGCAGTTGCGCCAAATCATGCTGGCCGCTGCGATCTACTAATGCGTAGATATAAACCCAGCCGACTCCGGTGGCATCAGGGCCAAGCTCCGGTGTGGCCGCTTGCGGTAACCGAGGGCTGATCTGACTGAGGTATTCCAACACGCGGCTACGCGCCCAGTATAAATCGGTGTCGTCGTCGAATATGACATAGACGTATGAGTCACCGAAAAATGAAAAACCGCGGACCGTTTGTGCTCCAGGCACCGATAGCATGGCCGTGGTCAGCGGGTAGGTGACTTGCTCTTCTACTACTTTGGGGGCTTGTCCTGGGTAGCTGGTTTTGATGATCACCTGGACATCCGATAAGTCTGGAATGGCATCGATGGGCGTTTGTTTTAACGACCAGATACCGGCGCCGATGAGCACTAGAGTCAGCAACAGCACGGTAACTCGATTGCTGATGGACCAACGAATGATGGCTGCGATCATTTTTGGTCTCCATGATGCTGACTATGGTCCATGTTTTTATGCTGACTATGGTCCATGTTTTTGTGCTGGCTATGGTCCATGTTTTTGTGCTGGCTATGGTCCATGTTTTTGTGCTGGCTATGGTCCATGTTTTTGTGCTGGCTATGGTCCATGTTTTTGTGCTGGCTATGGTCCATGTTTTTATGCTGGCTATGGTCCATGTTTTTATGCTGGCTATGGTCCATGTTTTTATGCTGGCTATGGTCCATGTTTTTGTGCTGGCTATGGTCCATGTTTTTGTGCTGACTATGGTCCATGTTTTTGTGCTGGCTATGGTCCATGTTTTTGTGCTGGCTATGGTCCATGTTTTTGTGCTGGCTATGGTCCATGTTTTTATGCTGGCTATGGTCCATGTTTTTATGCTGGCTATGGTCCATCCCCATGACGTGGATCGCTGTGATACTAAAGCCTTGCTCTATTTCGGTCATTTCGAAATGCATGCGAACGCCGGGCTTCAATTGCGATAAATCAACAGCTTCAGCAACCACAAAATCCATCACCATCGCAGGCATCTGCCATGCTTCAACAGCCTGATGATCGACGGTTGCAGTGCGCCGGCTGCGATCGACTGACGTTACCACGCCTTCGGCCCAAGCACTGACAGGCTTCGCTTCCTGATAAATCGACATACGGCTGAAGTCTGAGCTGATGCTTGATTCAGAATCCAGTAAAAACTGTGCTGAGGTAACAATTTGGTCGCCCGCTTCAACACCACCAATGATTTCAGCCTGATGCTGATTCACTCTGCCTAAATCAACCGCTACCGATTTAAACTTGCCATCACCGAGCGCTAGTACCAGTCGATCTTGATGGCCGGTGCGGATCACCGCTTCAGTTGGCACCACTAACTGCTCTCCGGTCGATTGAGTGTGGATACTGATTTGCGCAAACATGTTGGGCTTAAGCGTTTCGTCGGGGTTGGCAAAGCGCAAACGAACTTGAGCGGTACGATTGGTCGGCTCTAATGCCGGATAAATGTAATCAACCACGCCTTGCCAATTACGGCCAGGCAAATAGTCAAGTGTCATGGTTACCGGATCACCAATCTTCACCAAATTGGCTTGGCGCTCGAATACCTCGGCGGTTACCCAGACTTCATTTAATGGTCCTAACGATAAAATGGTATCGCCGGGCTGAACGAAGTAACCCTCTGAGACTTCGAGCATTTCAACGATGCCGGTTTGTGGCGCATAGATGGTAACAGTTTGTGATGCTTTGCCAGTTTTAATGACTTGATTAATTTGCCGCTCAGGTACGTGCAAAGCACGCAGGCGCTCTTTGGCCGCTTCGATCAGGGCAGGATCGACTTTGTCTAACGTCAGCAGTAGCTCTTTTTGAGCATTCACTAGCTCAGGTGAATACAGTGAAAACAACGGTGTGCCTTTTTCCACACGTTCGCCGGCAACTTTAATATTGAGCGTTTCTAACCAGCCCTCGACACGAGGGTGGATGTGGATCAGGGTGTCCTGATTAAAGCCGACATAGCCTACGGTGGTGATGGTGTCCGACAACCGCTTTCGCTCAACAGTGGCGGTGCGGACAGCTAGGTTATTTTCAACTTCGGGAGAAATCTTGATGGTGCCAGGGCTATCCGCCTGATCACCTTGTTCGGCGTAAACTGGGACTAAGTCCATTCCCATTGGCGACTTTCCGGGACCATCTCGGCGATAGTTAGGATCCATTGGTGCCACCCAATAGAGGGGCTGGTCTTGTTCTGATGATTGTGCTGGTTCAGCAGTATTTGCTTGCAATAAGTGGTAGCCGAGCACGCCAACGGCAATGCCAAATCCGGCTGAAAGAAACATCGAAACGATTCGATTCATTGTTAAAACCTCATAATTAAAAACACGTAACGACTCCCCATTGGAGTAAATGCAACGCGAGGTTCTAATTCAGTAATCGTTGAGTGGTAATAAACAGCGGCGGATAGCCGGAATTGGGTGGTTCGGTTTCGGGTTTGCCGCGGTAAAAACTGAGCATAGCGTTCATCACTAACATCAGTGATTGCGATGACCATAGCGCCAATGCAGCAAGCATCAGGCTGATAAAGGCGGCTCCGTGGCTGGTCAGCAATTTGGTCATTGGCTGATCGGCTTTATCAGCGCAGTGAGCTGGATCTTGCGCCATGGCTGTCGAATGATGGGGGGCTGACGATTGGTGGAAGGTTGATTCGGCGGCTTGTTGATGGTGCAAATGGTGCTGCGGCGATACTTGGACCTCAGCTTTTACTTGGTTGGATTGAGTGCAAACAAATCCCAAACACACCACGAACCACAGCAATAAAATCACCGCGGTTGGTTTCTGGTATTTGTGGATTAATGTTGGCGTCAAAGTTTAAGGCACCTGAATCAAAGACAAACTTAGGTTCGACTATAGTGTGCGCTATTTATCGCTGAGTAGCGAACAGAAAATGTAAAAAATTATGGTAAGTCAAAGAACAAGCAGCGATGACTAAGACAAGCCACCACTGCTAGCGATTACTTAAGGTTTGAGTAGCACCACAACGCTGCCGTCGACATCGGCTTCGTCGATGTAGCCCACTGCACCTGGGGTTGCTGCGACTGCAGCTTTCATGGCAACAGCTGAACTGTGCTCAGAAGGAGCTGATGCTTTACCGGTGAATACCAGTCGAGACCAGTATGACTTGAGCTGGGCATCACTCTTGCCCGTCACTTTCTGGTGAAACTCGGTCCGCAATGGGTTGCCTGCAGCAAGCTCATTGACGGTGACTGACATGCCGCCTGGTAACTTTTTCGATTTTGCCAGATAAATGGCTTCCGCTTGATCTTTACTCAACTGGTCGGCTGTTGCTGGGTTACCAATCATAACCACCGCAGCAGAGCTGACCTGGGTAATAACAGCTAAGGAGGCTGCCAACAAAATACGTTTAATCATCACTCTCTCCTTAGAAAATTACGTCGAATACAACAGAGTAAATGGCTGCATCGTCAAATTGTTGGTCCACGTACGGGATCGGGTTGCCGCCAATACTTGTGATACTGACATTGTCGCTAAATCCAGCCGCAGTGCTACCAAAGTCGTCAAGTAAAGTGGCATCAAACTTCAATGCCATCGCTGGAGCGAAATCCCAGCGTAAACCAAGTGAGTATGCGGTGCGCTCAGAATCGAGCGGATTGCGCAGGCCTAATTCTGGTGGGTATGCGCGTTTATTGTCGTCCTGTGTTTCCGAATTGGCATACATTACGTATGGGGTAAATACATCGTAACGATAGGCGAGTGACACGTAGTAAGAGTCGTAATCAGGGAATGCGCCATCAACTTCAGCACGAGTCCATTCGCCCATGAACAGCCAGTCGCCATTATCCCAGCTGGCACCAAAACCAAGGAAGTCGCCATCGTTATCATCCAACATTGGATCGTCGGATTCTAGGCTGGTGGTAGCGATCGATGTGCGGAAGCCAAAATTGCCGTAAGACAGCTCAACGGCCGTACCCATGATCTCTGTCATTTCTGTATCGCTACTAACATCAGATTGACCAACAAAGGGTTGCAGGGTGAGGGTAGCGCTGCCGATATCGAATGAGGTTCTTAGGTCAAAACCTTCGTAAGTCGAGCTAGGTACGTAGTTGTACACCTCGACTGAGGGGCGGGCAAATGGGTAGGCGTAGCCCACTTCTAAATAGTCGGACAGCATGAAGATCGGTAGGCGCAGTCGGCCACCGCGAACCATTACATCATTATCAAAGGTGTAGGAAATATAAGCCCACTCAACTTCTGGATCCCAGCTATCAACGCCGCGGCCGACCAGCTGGACGACAGCTTGGGCTTGGTCGTTAATATCAAAAGACATTTGCAGGGCGACCATGCTATCTGGTGCAAAGTCAATTTTGTCATCTTCGAAACCGCCATAGCCATCGGTGTCGTAACTGACCGTATATTCTAAATCTTCTGTTGCGATACCGAAGCCAACCGAGGCAAAGCCATTAATGGTGAAACGGTCAAGCAGATCACTGGAATTTTGTTGTGCTTGAAGAACTGCGACTTGTTGTTCGAGTTGTTTAATGCGCTCTTGATCCGATGCCTCGGCTGCCACTGCAGGCAAAGAGCAGCATGCTAAAGATGCAAGAGTTGCCGTCATCAGCTTATTAGTTGTCATAGTTTCGTTCTCTAGTGGTGTGTTTAACAGGCCCCATTAGCCAGTGGGGCCTAAGTTCGGACTAAACCTTAAATTGGCCAGTCACGGAAGTGAGTTTTTGCGTCACCGAGCGAATTGCTTGGCTGATTTGATCCAGCTCTGATGTACTTGTCGTCGCCTGATGAGCCATTTGTTGAATTTCGTCAACTAAATCCTGAATTTGTTGTGATGTCTGGTGTTGTTCACCTGTGGCCGTCGCGATCTGGTCATTCACTACGGTAATGGCCGCGACTTTTTCGGTGATAGTTGCCAGCGATTGACCGGCCGAAGAAGATTGTTGAACACTGCTGGTGGCCATTGAATTGCCGCGATCCATGGCTTGTACCGCTGATTTCGCTGTGGTTTGTAATTCTTCCAGTACCGATTGAATTTCGTGTGTTGATTCTTGAGTGCGCGAGGCGAGGGTACGGACTTCATCGGCAACCACTGCGAAGCCGCGGCCTTGTTCGCCAGCTCGAGCAGCCTCAATGGCGGCGTTCAATGCCAATAGGTTGGTTTGATCGGCAATGCCGCGAATGGCCTCAAGAATGTCACCGACATTGTTGGTGTAACCCTCTAAGTCGGCAATGACCCGAGCAGTTGACTGCATCTCAGTGGCAAGCAAATTAATCGATTCAATGGTGGAGTTGACCACGGCACTGCCTGATACCGCCTCTTGGTCGGCTTTGGAAGCTGCTTCAGATGCGTCTGAAGCGTAATCTGCAATGTGTTTTACCGAGCCAAAGAGCTCATTTAACGCGTGAGTGGTTTGGGTTATTGCTTGTCCTTGCGAGCCAATTTGTTCGTTTGTTTCGGTGCTGGCTTGGGCCAATTGATCGGCGACGCGGCTCAGCTCGTCAATAGTGCTGAGCGCTTCACTTAAGCTCTGCTGCATTTTATCGAGGAACAAATTAAAGAAGTGCACCAGTTTCGCCATCTCATCACGACCGACATATTCCAGTCTTACGGTCATGTCACCGTCACCCTCCGCAATGTCGCGCAGTGAGCGGGTCAATTGTTTTAGGTTGGTCGATATCTTGGCGCTAATCACCAAGGTAATGGCAACAATTACCAAAATGGCGATGATGCCGGTGATCAAGGTCGTTTGCAGACTGGTCTCGCCGCGCTCATTGAGTTCTTCGATTAACGCATCGAATTTAGCTTGGCTTTGTTGCTGGAAATTTTCCAACAAGCCCTGCAGCTCATTTAACTTATTGGCGGTTTCTGCGGCTTTCGCGCCAATGGTTGCAAAGTCTGCCGTGCCGTCAATCATCGAGGCTGCGATGGCTCGCGATTGCTGGTAGTAGTCTTTGGCTTGTTGTTCTATTTGCGATACTTCATTCGCCCTGTAGGTGACGAGTTGTTTTTGGCTGGCGAACGATTTTAGCAAGGCATCAAATTGTTCATCTGTCACCTGTAGCGATTCTTCATCGCCGATGGTGACCGCGGTGTTAAGCCCTTCAGCAATCCGTTCGAGCTGTACATTGTTAAATGTAGCGCGCTCTAAAACGGGGTAATAAATGGTGCTGACTTCGTGAAGAATTTGATTGGAACGGTTAGCCGCCGAAGCACTAACAAACATTAAAATTAGGAATCCGATTAATGCGAAGATACTAATCAGAAAGATTTTATTTCGAACAGAGAGATAGTTCAGAAACGTCATCAAGGGCTCCGGTCACCAGCAATCCTTGCTAAATATTTGTTAAAGGTATGATGTTTAACGCGGATTCTAGCATGTAGTATTCATTACCCCTAGTTAAATCTACGTTAACGCACTGTTATCGTTAGCTTATAGCGTAGAACTGATTTTTCATTTATGGAAATAAAGTTATCGGCGGTATTCAATAGTTAGACATGTAGCAACTTTCACTCTCGGCTTATTTACTTTTAGTTGAGAATAGTTGCTAAAAAGATGACGTTTGGTGCGCTTTGTTAGACTAATTGTTTGACGACTAATATTAATTATTAATGGTGGAATGTAGTTATTTTGTGGCTTTTATGTGAGCTTCTCTTTTGGTCTGACCAGATAAAAATGCCTTATCGCTTTCAACATGGAATCAATGGGGAATAACGAATAAGGCAAAAGGTTGGGGTAACTATTATTTGCTTTGGTTTTGTTCGAGTTGGTTGAAGAAACGCAGTGTTGTAGCGATATGGCGATTCCAATAAGGCCATTCATGGCCGCCGGAATAAACACTAAATTCGTGCTCAATATTGAGTTCAGATAAGTGTTTCGATAGTTCCATGTTACTGGCGAATAGTGAATCTTCCTCACCACAATCCATTCGCAGCGGCGCAACCTTGGCTCGATTGCGGCTAAACCAATGCAGCAAGTCGGCTTCATTGGCATCTGCGCATTGGTAATCACTCACCGGATACTCAACAAACTGTTGCAAATCGGCCAGTGACGTCACCGATGAGTGCGCTGACAAGCCAGCGAATCGCTCAGGGTATTTAGCACCGAGCCGCAAGGTGCCGTAGCCCCCCATAGATAATCCGGTCAGATAAACGCGGCTGTTGGTGGTCACGCACTGGCAATGCTCAACGGCCGTATCAATCACGTCATCAACAATCCAGCGCTCAAAATTACCTTGTGGCAGAGGTAGATAGGCTGAGCCTTCCCAAAGGCCGCCGTCAGAGGGCATCACCAACACAAAATCACCCAAGCCTTGTGCTTTAAGCTGTTGATAGACTTGATGAACGCCGCCTAAGCGCATCCACACCCAATGTGAACCATAAACGCCATGCAGCAGCACAACGATAGGTACGTCGGTTTTGCCGCTTGCCACCGAGTTGTAAATACTGATGTCGCAGCGGCCTTGAATGTGGCTGCTGTTGACTGTGATGGTCGAGACATTGGCTTCGCTATATGCCGTATCCGACACTTCGAGTCGCTGGATCGCCATAGCTAGTCCTGCCCTTGATCGAATACCACAACACCCTTGGCTATCCGTCCGTTCAGCATGTCATCAAAGGCTTGCTCCATTTGCTCAAGGGTGTAGGTTTTGGTCACCAGTTCATCGAGCTTCATTTGTTTGTTGTCATAAAGGCTCAGAATGCGGCTGAAATCGCGCTCTGGATTGCACATGCCATACAGTGGGTTGATGTACACCTTGTCCCATTCGAATAGCTCGCAGTCAAAGTCAATGCGCTGTTCAATGCCACTGACTTGTACTGCCGTACCGGCGCTACGAATGAGAGTTAATGGTGCCGAGCCAAGTGCAGGGATGGCGGTGCACTCAAAGGCATAGTCAGCGCCGCGATTGTCGGTAAGAGCTTGTACTTGTTGTTTGACATCGATGAAATCCAAATCGCCTTTGTCGGTAATGACACCGTGAGTTGCACCAAACTCTTTCGCTTGTGTGAGCCGCTCCTCATTAATGTCGATGGCAATAATTTTGGCTGCACCGGATTGTTTGGCCGCTTGGATCACGTTTAGGCCTACGCCGCCACAACCGATTACGCACACGCTACTGCCCACTTTGACATTCGCTGCATTGACCACAGAGCCCCATCCTGTCATCACCCCACAACCGATAATTGAGGCTGATTCAAACGGAATGTCGCTGTCAATTTTCACCACGGCTTGAGTTTTTACCACGGCATATTCGCTCATGGTGCCCAGGTGAAATGAGCGCTCAATCGGACTGTCGTGGTGATGGCTACTGTCAAGGTGAGCATGGCCCTTTAAGTCACAGCCGCACACCGGCGAGTTGTTTTCGCAAATGTGCAGATTGCCTTCGCGACATTGAAAACATTCGCCACAGGGAATCGCCCAGTTGAGAATAACCTTGTCGCCAACGGCAAGCTCGGTGACATCTGGGCCGATCGCATCAATGATGCCGGCACCTTCATGGCCAACAATAAACTCTTTATCCCAGTTTTGAATACTGTCCCAATCGGTGTGGCAGATGCCGGCTGCCATGATTTTGATTCGGACTTCACCGGCTGCCGGTTCGCCTACGGTGATTTGTGAGACTTTGTAGTCGCCTCGGCCATTCGAAATAAGCGCTTTTACTTGTTTCATGTTTCTCTCGTTGGTTGGTCAGAGGTATTGTTATTCAGCCGTTGCATTTTCATTTGCAGGTCATTTACCCTGTCAATGTTGTTGGCCATTTAATGTTTCGGGTGTTTATGAAAGACGTCTATTGCGAACCTTTTTGTATTGAAAAAGGTCACCAATTTGAAATTCATCACGTCAGTTATAAAGCCCATGATCCGTATTCCTGTTATTTCCATTTTCATGAAGTTCACGAATTTATTCTGTTTGACGATATCGATGGTGATTATTTTTATAGTCAGGGCCGTTCAAAGTTGGCCAATGACGATATCGTTTTTACGCCGGCATTAGAAAATCATGATTTTGAAGTCTCCAATGCCGCAAAGTCTTGGTATATCTTGCAAGTTGAACCTGGCTATTTTCAGGCTAATGGCCTTGACCAATGGCAACTGCTATTTAAGCAAGGCGTTCATTTACGGTTACCACAACAACACATTGCTGAGGTCAAGCAGCTGGCTCGTTGGCTGCTTGAAAGCTATCAGCAAGATCCGTTAAGCGAAAAAAGCACGACATTGCTCAAGCTGTTGATCATCTGGATCGCTGAACATGGCCAACCGGTAAAGCGCGATGTGATTGCGCCGATGCACCACATTGCCGGATTCGATAAACTCAAGCCGGTGATGCTGAAATTTCAGCAAGACAGTGCAACCTATTTGTCAATGACCGAAGCCGCTGCAATGTGCCACTTATCGGCTTCTCACTTTTCTCGTTTATTTAAAAAAATATATCGTCTTAGTTTTTCCGAATATTTACTGCGTTATAAGTTGTATAAAGCAGCACGATTATTAAGTTCTGGTCACCAGTCCATTGGTGATATTAGTGATGCACTTAACTTTTCAAGCACTTCACATTTCATTGCCCAATTTAAAAAACAGTTTTCAGTGACGCCGCTGCAATATCAGAAAAAAATTCAGATGCGTTTATCCGACTCCAAATAAACGCCAACAAAAAGCACTAGCTGGTCAAATTTGCCAGATTCAGTTCGACACTGGCATCGACAATATTGGCCTTGTTCAGTGCCTGCTGAGTTTTGATGAGCTTGGTACCTAGCACATAAGCTTTGGCATGGTTGACGGCATCGACTGCAACGAGTTGGTCTTGTTTGAAGTACCAGACTGAGAACTTGTTGGGCTCCGGCTCTTGTCGTTTGATGGCTTCGTCGTGGTCATCCGATAAGCCAACCATTTGTAACTTGACGTCATATTGATCGGACCAAAACCAAGGGATTGCATCGTAAACCTTGGCTTTGCCACACAGGTGAGCGGCAGCGACTTTGGCCTGATCGACTGCGTTTTGAACCGACTCTAAGCGAATCTTCCGGTCATAATGGGGGTTGTGATGGTAGCTGCAGTCACCAATGGCATAAATCTCAGGATTGCTGGTTTGGCCGTACTGATTCACTTCAATGCCGTTATTGAGCTGGATCCCAGCTTGCTCTGCTAAGACTGTATTGACCCGCACGCCAACGCCAATGATGATTAAATCAGCAGCTATTTCACTTCGATCCGAGCAGCGAACAATATCGCCATGGGGGCCAGGCTGAATGGCCTCAACCTGTTTATCGGTGGCGATGTTAACCCCGTGTTGCTGATGCAACTCAGTGAAAAATTCTGACATCTGGGCTGTGGTGACGCGGGCCAGAATGCGGCTTTCGCGCTCAATTACCGTGACATCTGCCGCCATTTTTCGAAGCGATGCCGCTGTTTCCAAGCCGATGTAGCCGCCACCAATGACCGCAACACGGCAACGGTTTTGCGCTGCCAACTGGTTGTAGGCGTCGCGAATACGATTGACGTCTTCGGCGTTGCGCAGAGTAAAGACGTGCTTCGCAGAATTGAGTCCGCTGATTGGTGGCACAAAAGCGCGGGCTCCGGTCGCCAAAATTAACTTGTCGTACCCGAGTTGTTCACCGCCGCTTAGCGATAACTGTTTGGTTGTCGCATCAAGCCGCTCAACGACAACGCCTAACTTGAGCTCAATGTTGTGTTGCTGATAACTGACGGCGGGTTTGAGCAAGTGGCTGCTGATGTCATCATCCGACGTCAAGTAGGCTTTTGACAGAGGCGGCCTGTGATAGGGCAGGTTGCTGTCGCCATCAATGAGGACGATTGGTCCGCTCCAGCCTTCTTTACGCAGAGCGAAGGCGGCATTGACGCCGGCATGACTAGCACCAATGATGACGCAGGTTTGGTTTAGATCATCAGACATAACAAGATTCTTCGTTGAGACGGTTGTTGTTTTTTGTTGTCGGGATTAACCGGCAACGGTAAGGGTGACGCCGTCGAGTTGCTCGCTGATCTCGATTTGGCAACACAGACGGCTGTACTCGTTTGCATTGTCATCAAGCTCAAGCATGTCCTGCTCAATTTCGCTGGCGGCACCTACTTTGGCGACGTCTTCGGGAGCTACATGAACGTGGCAGGTGGCACATGAGCAAACACCGCCGCAGTCACCATCAATACCGGCGATATTGTTGCTGACCGCCAATTCCATTACCGAGCCTTGCTCAGCTTCTAAGGTCACCGATTCGTTGTCTGGGGTAATAAACGTAATTTTTGCCATGATCGTTATCGCTCTATGTTGATTAATTGGATGGGTCTAGTTGCCAGTGAAAGTGACATTGAGGCTGTGGAAGCCGACTTTGCGCTGGAATTGCTGCCAATCCTCGATGTTTTCTTGACAGTCGTGGATGTCAATTCGGGCGACTTTCGCGGCCAACTGAGTCAGTAAGATCTGCAGAATCTGGCGAGCGTGGGTCGCGCCCAAGCAGTTGTGGTGGCTAAAACCGAATGCCACATGAGGATTGACCTTGCGATCCAGTTTGACCTCGTTGGGTGAGTCAAACACGGTCTCGTCTCGGTTGGCCGAGGCCCAACATAAGGAAATGCGGCTGTCGGCTTTGGCTGCGTGTTGACACACTTGCGAGTCTTCGGTCACCACGCGGCCCATATGGGTGAGCGGCGAAAAATAGCGCACTAATTCTTCTACCGCTTTGCCGGTATTTTCTGGGTGTTGCTGGATGTAGCGAAGCGATTCTGGATGCTCAGCAAAATAAGCGATGGTATTGGTGACCGCATTGATCACCGTATCGCGACCGCCGGCGAAGGTTAAAATCATCACTCCTTTGACTTCTTCTTTGGTCAACTTGCGACCTTGAAAATCACTATTAAGCAGCACGGAATATAAATCGTCTGTTGGATTTGCCGCTGCTCGCTCGATTTGTTGATCAATGTAGTCGTACAAGATGTTGGCTTTAGAAGCATCTAAGGCACTGTCTTCGCTGCGAAATACATGGGTGCCCCAACTAATCCAGGTGTCAGATTCGGCAAATGGCGTATTCAATAGCAGGGTTAGCGCTCGCGACTGCAGGCATAAGGCAAACTCTTCGACCACTTCAACCCGATCTTGCTGGATGACATCATCAATAAGTGAGCCGATGATGTCGCTGAGCTGGGCTTGGTACGCTGGCTCCAATGGCCGTTTAAACCAAGGCTCGACGACGGCGCGGTAATCGCCATGGTCAGGTGGGTCGACCTCAAACGGAATTTGTCGGGTATCGCGAATGTTCACTTCGGAAGGGACAACAATTCGACCCGCTTCGGCGCCAGATTGAAATTTTTGCCATTGATGGGCACACTTGCGGACGTTCTTTAAACCCAGCACCATAGTGACTGGATCGTTTTGGTCATCGATGGTGCTGACGCCATCGGTCTGGCGGGCTTGCTCAAAAGGATCTGGAAATTCGCTGCGGTTCATCGTGCCCCTCGTTATTTTTATTTCTTGATCTACATCATTTAAATGTCATTTTATTGGCGAATTTTTCACTAAAATAGGCTTTTTTCGGCCAAAAATATCATCTATATGCTCTATCTGGCCTTAGTGTGAACTGCCGCACTTGTTTCTGATTGTTAACAAAGTTGGCAGTAGGTAGTTGGCGAAGAGGAGATTTGGAAGTAAGAGCAATCGATATCACAATAAAAAAGCGATGCGCTGAGGCATCGCTTTTCGGTTGTGACGAAGGGCTGAAGAAAACGTTATTTGAATTTAACCGCGGTGCCGCTGACACTGACCATCATCATGCCGCCTTGCTGGCCGACGACTTCGTAGTCGATGTCAATGCCGACGATGCCATCGGCTCCGAGCGCCTTGGCTTTTTGCTCCATTTCGTCAAAGGCGATTGCGCGGGCTTTGCCCATTTCTTCTTCATAAGCGCCAGCACGGCCGCCAACAATGTCACGAATGGCGCCGAAAATATCTTTAAAGATATTGGCGCCCAAAATGGCTTCACCAACGACCACATCGAGGTAGTCGCTTATCTCTTTACCCTGAACAACCGAAGTAGTGGTTTTCAGCATGTCAGACTCCGTTCTATCAATTAACTGATTGAGTCACTGAGCTTAGCCGTAAGTTTGCACCGCGTAGTCATAACATTGTTTCAAAATGCGAATTGCGCGACTGTCGTCAGCATGGCTTTCGCTCAAACTTTGAATGCGCGCCATCATTTGCTCTAAAGTCAGCCAATCCGAGTCCGGCTCGAAGATCCGCTGGCGGCAAAACTGCAGCCATTGTTGCTGCTCTGCATCGGATAGGGTCGATGGATAATTGCGGGCCTTATATCGAAACAGCAGGGTATTGAGCCTTGGATCATCAAATAAGGTATCGAGACCAGCGAGTTGTTCGGGTTGTTGTTGGTGCAGCCAATCCATCTGCTGTTTGTCTGGGTTGCTAATAAAGCCATCGTAAAGGGCAATATCGGCATCGGCTGGTGGCCGCTCGGCGGCTCCTTGGCGCTCCAATTCTAGCCACTCAGTTAGTTTGGCGAGTAGTGGATGCCAGTTCTGTTGCAGCAGTTTGAGCCGTTCTAAGCACGCATTGCGGTCGATGCCGATGCGCTCAGCATCTTCTGGGCGCAGGGTTTTAGCCGGCGCAATTACTGGACACTTGTTCGATTGCACCCACTTTAATGGGATCGGCTGCAGGCCTTGCTCTAACAATTGCTGCCGCGGCGTGTATAAGCGCTCCTTGATGGTGGCCGCATCCAACTCTAACAAGGGGGTGATGTCCATGGTCAGATTGATCATCAAGAACTTGGTTTTTTGGCGGCTGTCTTGCAGTACCGGCATCACCCAAGCACAGCAGCCTTGGGCTGGTGAAATTCGGCCACTGATATGCATTAGCGGTTGTGGGCCGCTCGGGTGAGTCATGGCATCGTTAATCATTGCCTCAATGGCTTGTTTGCCGCGATTATCAAAAAAGTACTGGTAGAGCTTGGGTTGCTTGTCTTTTATCAGCTTCGCCATGGCGATGGTGGCATGGACATCGGATAAGGCATCGTGGGCATTTTCGTGGGCCAGACCATTGGCCTGAGTCAGCAGCTCCAGCTTAAAACTAACATTGCCCTCATCATTAGTTGGCCATTCGATACCTTCAGGACGAAGGGCGTAAGTGGCCCTCACTAAGTCGATCAGATCCCAGCGGCTATTGCCGTTTTGCCATTCACGACCATAGGGCTCCAACAGGTTGCGATACAAGCTATGACGGGTCACTTCATCATCAAACCGAATGGTGTTGTAACCCAGCGAGCAGGTGCCGGGTTCGCTCATGTGTTGCTGAATTTTGCGCATGAATTCGCATTCAGGCAGGCCTTTTTGTTGGGCGATTTGCGGTGTAATGCCGGTCACTAAACAAGCCTCGGGCGCTGGCAGATAATCAGGTGCTAATTGGGCAAATAGCTCAATAGGGCGGCCAATTGGATTGAAATCGGCATCGGTACGAATGGCGGCAAATTGCACCGGACGGTCGCGGCGAGGGTCAACGCCCCAGGTTTCATAGTCGTGAAACAAAAAGGTTTGGCTCATGGCTGGCTTTTGATCGATCAGTGATGAGTGGATAGCAAGGTGGCGATGAGTGTAACACGGCGGCCACGACATCGCCGCTACCTTACTTTGACGGCAGTGCTGTTGTGTTATTTAAATTGGCTCTAACTCTGTAGTTACCGTCAACCGGACGTGTTTGTTGAACTTGCTATTAGTCAGATAACCACAGTGGCCTAGCATTATTCGAGCTGGGAAAATTCAAGCCAGTTGTAATTCATCAAAAATCCTTGTTGGCCGGTGAACTTAACATATAAGTCATGCTGGCCCTGTTTGCTTGTTGCTTGGCTAACAAACGACTGCCATTGGTCCCAACCACCGGTGTCGGAGACTTCAACTTGAGCGATTGGAGTTGTGTCCATTGAACCTTGATACAGCAATATGGTGCCGCCAACGCCATTGCTTGCTGCTCTGACGGTTAGCCGTAATTCGCCACCGTCGCCAAAATCGATATTGTCGTACCTCAAATAATCGCCTGAATTGATGTAGCCAATTTGTTCGGTGCCGTTGGCGACAGGCTCTACCACCACGCCATCACTGACTTGAAAGCTCGCCGCTTCAATGCGCTGATGAATGCTACGAGCGGGAACCGGCTTTTCAAAAACAGCACTAATGCGATCGCCGTTGGCAATAATGGGGAGCTGATTGACGGAAACATCATTGATTTTCCAGCCGGTAAATATCGAACCGTCAGCTGGCTGAGCCTCTAGCTCGAGTTTGTGAAGGTCATTAATAGTGAGCAGCGGCATGGGCTCGAAGTGCTGATAATCGTGGCCATTGATGCGCACAGTGCCCTCGCCACGGCCTTCGATGTAAAACTGCGCCGTGTTGGGAACATCGAAGCGGATCCAATTTAAGTCAAACAACGGTTGGTCGTCAGTGGCACTGGTAAAACTTAAATGTAAGTTTTGTTGGCCAGTCACTGCGGTTAATAATTTGCCACGCACGGTTTGCCATTGCGGCTTGCCTTTGTTGGCTGGCACGTCGATGCGGCCGATTAACAAGCCTTCTGCATTGTCTAAGCGAATATTGATCGTGCCGCTATGATAATTGTTATTGATTCGAGCCGAGACGGATTGATAGCGACGCTGTTCAAAATCAACACCAGAGTAGGTCAGCCAGCTGCCATCGGTAATGCCGGTGACGTACATTCCCGCAGGCTCGTGCTCGCGATGAATTGGTGTTTGCAGGCCGGAGCTGGCATCAAACCGATCCACTTGAATCATCTCCGCCGCACTTCTGATGCCGATCCCTCGTCGGGTCGGCTGCACCTTTTGAATGCTGCCATCGGTATTGAAGAACAGCTTGTCGGCAGCCATTGAGCGAAGTGACGCATCAAATGACAAATCATGGTGGTGGTAAAACAAATACCATTGGCCTTGGTATTGAACGATGGAGTGATGATTAGTCCAGCAATCTGGCCACATATCCATAATCACACCACGATAGGTATATGGGCCAAGTGGTTTGTCGCTGGTGGCGTAGGCGATTTCTTCGTTGCCATGTTCGTCAACTGGGTAGGTTAGGTAGTAAAGGCCATTGCGTTTAAAAACAAAGGGGCCCTCTTTGTACTTTTTGGATAGGTTGCCAATAATGACCGGCTCTTCGGCGCCTTCCATCATATTGTCTTTGAGCCGCATGGCTTTGATTTCGTGATTGCGAGCCCAGAACAAGTATGACGTGCCATCGTCGTCAATCAGCACATTCGGATCGATGCCTGCGGTGCCAGCAATTGGCTGCTGCATCGGCACGTAAGGCCCAGTGGGTTGCTCCGCAATCGCAACGCCAATTTGGTCCTGAGCTGGGAAATAGAAGTAGTACTTACCGTCTTTTTCAACCGCATCTGGCGCCCACATTTCAAACGAATTGGGTTCGATCCAACTGATTTGATCTTGATGCAGGATGACGCCGTGATCCTTGAAATTCATCAGATCTTGGCTTGAGAACAGGTGGTAGTCCGGCATCATAAAGCCGTGCAGGCCTCGCAGGCCGTCATGTTCAACGATGTCGTGGGATGGAAACACATACAAGGTATCGCCAAACACCCGAGCGGTTGGATCGGCAGTGTAGATATGGGTGACTAGCGGGTTGTCCGCCGTAGAAATTCCGCTCCAGCACAACCCAAGTGCGGCGACAACGGACGGTAAAGTTCGATTCAGCATAAAACCACCTTGTTTCTTCCTTTGCTTGATTTGACCTTATGAGGATAATTGTTAACGGTAAACCATTCACTATTTAATTGGTTTGATGCGTTTCGTCAGAGCTAAACCGTGACTTGATTCATGGAACTGTGGTTAAAACCCGATCCTATGGAGCTTGCGCACCGGAGATTTGGCCGATGATCGTCATGGCTGTGATCTGCGCCATTCAAATTGGCCAGAAGCGGTTTCACGCAAGGTTGGGGTTGTTATGTTTGCGAGTAATCACAGTAAACCTTGGCTTCACGCCAAAATTCTTAGGGCGAACTATCCGTGTCATTTGATAAATTTGTTGTTTTAGCAGCAGTTATGTTGACCAGTGTTTACTCCGTTGGAGTTGAAGCAGAAGCAACAGGTTGGCGATTGATCGATGATTTTGAAGATCCCGCTTCGATGAATCATTGGATTAAAGCCGACACCGATA
This sequence comes from Neiella litorisoli, assembly GCF_014773395.1. GTDB lineage: Bacteria > Pseudomonadota > Gammaproteobacteria > Enterobacterales > Neiellaceae > Neiella > Neiella litorisoli. The sequence goes on from NZ_JACXAF010000026.1 coordinate 20,684, forward strand.
ATCAAACTGAGCCGCATGTACCCAATCCACAAGTTACTGAACGTCGACAGCAAGCTAATGGTAACCACTACCTGCTAAAGAAACCTGCAGCTGACGGCGTGGTCGGCAATCGCAAGGCATTGACCTATAAAAAGCTGCCTGAGCCTGTCGAAGTGGGCGAAATCTACACCTTTTATGGTCGTTTCCAAGTCGAGAGCTTTCCCAATAATCATATTTTCGGTTTGTCCGATTTAGCGCCCAAGGGTATTGAACAACATGCTTACAACGCCTTTGAACCGAGCTTGAGAATTACTGATAAGGCCGAGTCGAATGGTGATAAAAATGACGGCACCCTGATGGTCAAGCTTGGCAAAGGCTATGACAAGGTGGTCAACCCTGAGACCGGACAACCCGCTCAGCCGCTTGCGCCTGGCGTTTGGTATCAGGTGTGGATGGTGATGGACAACCGACCTCGAAATGAAGGCGGTCAGCGCTACGATGTGTTCCTAAAAGGCGGTGAATTTACTCAGCAAACCAAAGTATACAGCGGCGCAGACTATCGGATGAAACGGCAACAACCACTGATCTACTTTTTAGCCAACTGCAATACCGGGCCGGTGAAAAAGCCATATGGTAACGGTGGGGTCCGTTATGACGATTTGTACTTGGTTAAAGGTAAAGTACTGAGTTCACCTTTCGTGCAATAGTTTGGTTTGTAGTTTTGACTCTTTCGTGTTCAGGGCAACACTGGCGCAGGTTTAGATTGTTTACGCTGCCATTGCGATAGTGCAGCGGTCATCGGTTTTTCGGCGAGCCAATATGCAATCACACCAATCATTGTTGATACTAGGGTGTAAGCGATGAATAGTGGAATGATTGACCACATCGATGCTGAATAAAGTCCTAATTTGCTTGCGATAACATGTAGAGCGGGCAAACTCAGTACATGCGTTAAATAGATGGAGTAAGAAGCGTCGCCAAGTAGCAGCAAAAGGCGATTATTACTGGTGATGTTACGATTTAGCACAATCGCCATGAATACCAAAAGCATTGGCAATCCAAAAGATACGAACCGATCCATATCCCGCAGCACATAAAGGCCAGCAAAACCCACTAATAGCAAACAAATCGATGTGGCATTGCTAACCGGTATCTTTGCTCGGTAAAGGTATGCCAGCACAACTCCTAAGCTAAATTCGGTTAACAACGGGGAGGTGAAAAAGTCTCTCATATAGCTGCTTTGCCCAGGCAACAATAGACCCAGCAGCGTAGATAACAATAAAGCGGTAGCAATGATCTTTGGCGTGTGAGTTGCGGTGGTCGCTATCATTAAACCAAACAAGACATAAAAGTACATTTCGAACGACAGCGTCCAGCCTGTGTAAACCACTGGGTAATCCTCTAGCGATATGAATAACAAGGATTTTATGGTGTGAAGCAAGTCGAAGCTATGGGTGGAGAATGCACTGGGGAACAGAAGCAGTAAAGCCGCGTAAGCCAAGGTCGTGAGCCAGTACATTGGGACGATTCGGATGATACGCTTGGTCAAAAATTCAGTTGTTGTTTGGTCTGGTTTATTTAGAAACGTGTGGGTGATGATAAAGCCACTAATGATAAAAAACAGATCAACACCACTGGCGCCCAATTGAGCGACAAACCAGTCTTGTTCGACTTTGATCGCAGAATGGTAAACGACTACATAGAGCGCGGCTAATCCCCTCAAGACTTGGATACTATTGATCATTCGATATTCCCTTCATCACGCTCGGGCGTCCTTAAATCTTTGGTCTGATGATATAAACCGAATGAAAAATACTCAAGTTAGCGCTTCTCGTTGTCATGTACCGGAGAAATCATACTTTTGCTTGCCATAGCGCTATTTTGATAGCATGCGCGACTAGTTTTTATGTCGTCGCATATGCCCGCTACTGTGGGCTGACTCGTTAGCTCAAAGGTAGTTGCTTCATGGCGCAATCAAGCCAATCGTCAGGCTCCAGTTTTAATCAGCAAATCGACCAGTGCATGCTTGCCGATCAAGGTAAGTTGCGCGGCCGTTGGCATGGTTTGAAAAAGATCCGTGATGACAACAAGCGCGAGCAGGTGCGAATCAAGATCCTTGCTTCGGTTGAAGAGTCGATTTCGCGCCGCCAAAGGCGAGCTGAGAATCTACCTCAAGTCAGTTATCCGGAGCAATTACCGGTTAGCCAAAAACGCGATGAAATCGCTCAGGCGATTGTTGATCATCAGGTGGTGATTGTTGCCGGTGAAACCGGCTCGGGTAAAACCACCCAGTTGCCTAAAATATGCGTCGAGTTAGGTCGTGGCATTGGTGGTTTGATTGGTCACACCCAACCTCGACGTTTGGCTGCTCGCAGCGTCGCCAGTCGAATTGCAGAAGAAATGGGCAGTAAGATCGGTGAGCACGTCGGGTTTAAGGTTCGCTTCTCGGATCACACCAGCGCCGATAGCTACATCAAACTGATGACCGACGGTATTTTGCTGAACGAAATTCAGCAAGACCGATTACTGCGCCAGTACGACACCATCATTATCGATGAAGCTCACGAGCGCAGCCTTAACATTGATTTCATTCTCGGCTACCTAAAAGAGCTGTTGCCAAAGCGCCCTGATCTCAAAGTCATCATCACCTCGGCGACCATTGATCCGGAACGCTTCTCCAATCATTTTGACAAGGCGCCGATTATTGAAGTGTCAGGTCGAACCTATCCGGTTGAATTGCGTTACAGGCCGCTAGCTGAGGAAGATCAAAGCCGAGATTTGCACGATGCCATTGTCGGGGCCGTGGATGAGCTCTGTGCCGAGGGGCCGGGCGATATTCTGATCTTCATGAACGGTGAGCGCGAGATCCGCGACCTAGCCGATACCCTAAGCAAGCAGAATTATCGCTCGACTGAGATCTTGCCGCTTTACGCTCGGTTGTCCGCCGCCGAGCAGCAACGGGTGTTTAAACCGGCTCAAGGTCGACGTTTGGTGATTAGCACCAACGTTGCTGAAACCTCATTAACAGTGCCGGGTATTCGCTACGTCATTGACCCCGGAACCGCGCGGATCAGCCGTTACTCGGTCCGCTCTAAGGTCCAGCGGTTACCCATCGAGGCAATTTCGCAGGCCAGCGCCAATCAGCGCTCAGGTCGTTGTGGCCGAGTTGCTGAAGGTATTTGTATTCGCCTCTACAGTGAAGAAGATTTTGCCGCCCGAGCAGAATTCACCGAGCCGGAGATTTTACGAACCAATTTGGCTTCAGTGATCTTGCAAATGGCGATGCTCAACTTTGGCGATATTGAAGCCTTTCCGTTTGTAGAAAAGCCCGATACCAAAACGGTCCGTGATGGTATTCGACTGCTTGAGGAAATCGGCGCCGCCGAGTTTTCTGGCCGCGGTGCGGTCAAGCTAACCAAACTCGGGTTCAAACTGGCGCGCTTCCCGGTTGATCCACGTTTGGCGCGAATGCTGGTTCACGGCGCAGAGAATAATGCAGGCAAAGAGTTGGCGGTGATTTGTGCGGCGCTAGGAACTCAAGATGTGCGCGAACGACCATTGGATAAACGTTCGCAGTCTGATCAGTGCCATGCCCAATGGAATGATAAAAGTTCTGATTTTATTGCCATGTTAAACCTTTGGCAGGGACTCGAAGAGAAGCAGCGTGAACTGAGCAATAATCAGTTTCGCAAGTGGTGCCGCAGCCAGTTTATTAACTACCTGCGGGTCCGTGAGTGGCAGGATGTCTATCAGCAATTAACTACCCATTTGGCGGAGATGGATTTCAAACTGAACGACGAGCCCGAAGGCTATGCCCAAGTTCACCAGTCGATATTGTCAGGCATGCTCAGCCATGTCGGTGAACTCAACAAAGACCGTGATTATCAGGGCGCTCGCAATCGGGTGTTTACCTTCTTCCCCGGTTCGTCATTGGGTCGCAAACGACCGAAGTGGGTGGTTGCCGCTGAGTTGGTCGAAACATCGCGTTTGTATGCCCGCTATGTGGCTGATATCGACGTCAGTTGGTTGGAGCCATTGGCCCAGCACTTGGTGAAGCGTAGCTACTCAGAGCCGGTATTTGAAGAGAAGCGCCAAGATGTGGTGGCCAGCGAAAAACAAACCTTGTTTGGATTAACCATTGTGCCGAGTCGCAAGGTCAGTTTTGGTCGTATCGATCCGGTAGCAGCGCGAAACCTGTTTATCAAAGAAGCTTTAGTAGCCGGAAAACTTCGACTAAACGCGCCGTTCTTCCAGAAAAATCAAAACCAAATTAAAGCCATTCAGCAGCAAGAAGCGATGATTCGGCGCCGTGATTTGTTGATTCACGATGACGAACACGCCGATCTGTACGCCGCTAAATTGCCAACCTCTGTCTACAACAAGGTGACGCTGGCGCAGTGGTTAAAACAAGATGCCAAAGCCAACAACAAGTTGCTGGAGCTGAGTCGTGAGCAGTTGCTCGCCCGCGATGAAGATGACTTAAATGAATCGCAGTATCCGCGTCAGTGGCAGTTTGGCAATGTCAGCCTGCGGATGGATTACCAGTTTGAGCCGGGCGAAGCGCAAGATGGCACTATTGTCCGTATTCCGCTGTCGCTGTTGAATCAGGTCGAAGAGCGACATTTTGATTGGCATATTCCAGCACTACGCGAAGAGCTGCTGACGGCGATGATCAAAGGTCTGCCCAAGCAGCTGCGCAAGCAATTTGTTCCGGCACCTGACTATGCTCGCAAGGTGGTCAATGAAATTGATGAGCAGGGCGACTTTATTAGCGAAGTGACTCGAGCGTTGCGCAAATTTAGTGGTCAACGGCTAGACGAATCAATCTGGGAGCAGAATGAGGTGCCCGATCATCTGAAGATGAAGTTTCAGGTGGTCGATGACAAAGGCAAACCGGTGGCACTGGGCACTGACCTCACCAAGCTTCGCGAGCAATTGCAGGAACGTATTCAGGCCAGTTTGAAGAAGGTGGAAGCCGAGCAAGTGAAGCAAAGTTCATCGTCGCAATGGTGTTTTGGTGACTTGGCAGAGCAACTTCAAATTCGTCGCGATGGTTATCAGGTCGAGTTACACCCGAGTTTGGTTGATGATGGCAATGAAGTGAGCTTGCAGCAGTTTGATGAGCTATCACTCGCGCAAAGCCAACATCATGCTGGTGTGCGACGGTTGGTGTTGTTGAGTATTCCATCGCCGCGCAGTTATCTGGTAAAGAATTTGCCCAACAAAGCCAAACTAGCGATGTATTACAACCCGCTTGGCCAAGTCAATGATTTGGTCGCCGATCTGATTGATGCCGCAGCCGATGCGTTAATTGAAGACAGTTGGTCGGTACGAACTGAAGCGAAGTTTAATGCACTACGCGATCATATTCGCGCCCAGTTGAACGAAACGGCTGGTCAAATCGCATTGCAGGTGGAGCGGATCTTAACCATTGCTCACAAGCTCAATCGTGGTTTGAAAGGCAAAATGCCGTTTGAGCTGGTGAACTCCTACCAAGATATTCAACAGTGCTTAAATGGTTTGATTTTCAAAGGCTTTGTCGCGGCCAATGGAGTCGGCAAGCTGGATGATATTGAGCGCTACATGAAAGCCTTGTTGCGTCGCTTTGAAAAGCTAGCGGAGAACCCAACCAAAGATCGGCAAAGTATTCTGCTGATAAATAAGCTTTCTAGTCGCTATCAAGCGCTTGCTGACAAAGCTGTTGTGCGCCGCAAAGCGGCGGCCGAGCTTGACGCGGTGAAGTGGCAAATTGAAGAGCTCAAGGTATCCATTCATGCGCAACAACTGGGCACCAGTGGCCCTGTATCAGAAAAGCGAGTGGCGGCAGCCTTAACGGAATTGGAAAAAATTCGCTAATCGCCCTGCAAAAAAGCCGAAATAGCGCCATGCTACATCTGGCTCAGTTGGTTGCGATGATGTTGTCACAACCGGCTCTCAAGGAGGGGCGCTATGTCTCAAGCTGCATTCAAAGGTTATATTTCCGGCTTAGTGCAAGGTGTCGGTTTTCGTTTTCATACCATGCAAAAAGCCCAGCAACTGTATTTGAACGGCTATGCTGAAAATCTAGCTGATGGTCGGGTCTGTGTGTATGCCGAAGGAGAAATGAATCACCTGCAGAACTTAGTCGATTGGCTTGAAGAAGGGCCACCCTCGGCACAAGTCTCTACCATTACGGTCGAATGGCAAGACCAGATCGGCATAGAAGGGTTTGATATCCGTTAGTGTAGGTTTCAACTACCAGCTGATCGCTTGTCCTCGCTCATCATAGAATCCGCCCGTTTGCTCAATGCCCAAATTAGCGATGGTGGTGGCGATGATGGGCACCACCTGTTCAACAGATGTCGGTGCTTCGGCGCCCCCCCATATCCGTTTGAACCCAACCAGGGCTCAATGCTGCGACAACGACCTTGCGCGCTCTAAAGTGCTCGCTGAGGCGCTTGGTCAACATGTTCAGCCGATCTAACCGTTAATTTAGCCAATTATCAACGTGATATTTGGCTAGACTTGAACTCGGTCACGGGGCAGTAATCGTTGTCATTTTATCGAGCCCAGTGGCAACGAACTGGCAATTTGGTCAGATAGATAATTCAATCATTCGGAGCAATATGATGTCATCAACACGTTTAGTTTACTTGGCCCTAATGTTGCTGGCGGTCACTGGCTGCAGTTCAAAGCAGCTTTATCATAGTGCTCAGTCAAATCGTTTAAATGCTTGCCAGAACTTACCCGAGCCGGATCGAGGTAGCTGCTTGGCGCAGGTTCACCGCGAATCTTACGAGGAATACCAACGTCAACGCCAGGCCGTGCTCGATGCACAAAAGTAAACATAGAAGGAGGTTAATCTAACCAATTGTGGTGTTTGTCAATTAAATTGGTATTACATTGGTTGTTTTTTCTGTCAGTCCTATTTTTGGTTTTGGTTCTGCGGTAACGTTTGCCCAACATGCTCTTTAATGGAAGTCGAGCATGGAGCTGTCAGGGATAAATTACAGCGCTGAACTGGGCTCGATGAGCCGCATTCAAATTCCAATTAATTCACAACGCGACAAGCTTGTGCAAATAAAGGGTTCAGACACATGTACCGATTGTCATCAACTAGTTATCTAATGGCCGCTGTTGGTCTTACCGCTTGCGTTTCTGCTGGCTCGATTGCCGCTGTACCGGCCGATAAATTTGATCTTAGCCAGTGGAAAATCACTTTGCCGATGGATGCCGATGGCAACGGTAAGGTTGATGAGATTGACGTTAAAGCAATCCAGAGTTACCGGCACCCTGATTATTTCTACTTGGACGCCGATGGCAACATGGTGTTTGCGGTGCCTAATAAGGCAACCACCACAGCAACGTCATCGAACACTCGCAGTGAATTGCGTCAGATGATTCGCGGAACTAACAAGAAGATTAAAACCAAGGCCCCAGGTAATAACTTTGCCTTGGCCGCACATCCACAAGCTTCTGAGTTTGGCGCCATTGGCGGCAAGATGGAAGCATCGTTGAAAGTTGACCATGTCTCGTTAAATGCCGGTTATCCAGATAAGCGGCCAGCATATTCGGTGGTTGTTGGTCAGATCCATGCGGGTAAAGATAAAAAGCTGATCGCCGAGGGTGATGGTTTTGGCTATGGCAACGAGCCTATCAAGATTTACTACAAGAAGTTTCCTCACCATGACAAAGGTTCAGTGTTCTGGAACTACGAGCGCAACTTGCCGAAAGAAGATCCAAACCGTACCGATATTGCTTACCCAGTTTGGGGCAATACTTGGGAAAACAAAGATGAGCCAGGTGCTCAAGGTATCGCGCTGGGCGAAGAGTTCAGCTATGTGATTAATGTTTATGAAAACACCATGTACCTGACATTCACTGCTGAAGGTCACCCAACTGTTGAGTATGCGATTGATTTGTCGAACAACATTGATGCTAACGGTAAGGTTGATGAAAAAGACCACCCGCAAGGCTATACCGGTGATTGGAATTACTTCAAAGCAGGCGCTTACAATCAGTGTTCGACCAAAGATGCCCCAGGCGATTGGTACACCAAGTGTCCTGGCACTGGCGATTGGCAGAAAGACAAGGCCGACGGCAACTACACTCAGGTTACCTTTACTAAATTAAAGTTGAGCCCGGCGGAAAAGCCAGTTCAGTAACTTCTGAGAAGATTCAGACAAACCGGCCAACTGGCCGGTTTTTTTGTGGCTCTGATTTGCGAGTAAGCAACCAACAAGTGTCACTACTCGGTGACGCTCAAGTCCATCCATGGAGCGCTCTACATCCGGCATCCATGCCGGCTGAAGCACCTCACAGCGACACTTGCTGCCTGCTTGAAGTATCGCTTACTTATTTAGCAATCGGGATAAACAGTTCACCAACAAGCTTCTGCTGCAGGACGCAGCAGTAGAGCCATCATGGATGATTTCACGGCGTCTTGTCGGGGTATTGTTTATCTCGGTTGAAACGCTATAGCTAACATGCATCGCTAAACGAAGTTAACCGCAAAACTTGAAAGCGGTGAGTTGTTTATTACCGACGAAGACCTTCCGCAGCATGGATGCTGCGGCAGAGCTCATATGGACATGTTCACAGCGTGTCTGAGTTGGTAATAAATGACTCATTGCTGATGCTCGGAACCTGATTGGTGAGAGCCGTCAGCAAGTATCTCTATTCGGTTATCTCTTCTCATTAAGCGATAAAGAGCGCAAGTCAACGTTCAGACGCCGTGAATACTTCCCTGTAGGCTCGTCGCTGGCTTCCATGCCAGCGACGCTTCACTCTAGCCTTGCTCTCTTCAACGCAGCGAAAGTGCAGTGACTAGTTAGATCATGCCGGATGAAGCACCTCACAGCGACACTTGCTGCCTGCTTGAAGTTTCGGTGGGCTCATTTAGCAAGCGGGATAAATAGTTCATCAATAAGCTTCTGCTGCAGGACGCAGCAGTAGAGCCATCATGGATGATTTCACGGCGTCTTGTCGGGGTATTGTTTATCTCGGTTGAAACGCTATAGCTAACATGCATCGCTAAACGAAGTTAACCGCAAAATTTGAAAGCGGTGAGTTGTTTATTACCGACGAAGACCTTCCGCAGCATGGATGCTGCGGCAGAGCTCATATGGACATGTTCACAGCGTGTCTGAGTGGGTGATGAATGACTCATCGCAAATGCTCGGGATCTGATTGGCACGACTAGCCAACAAGCATAAAAAAAGCCGATCAGAGACCGGCTTTATTGCTATCGAGAAACTCGATTATTTTTTAGCAGCAGCTTTTTTCTTAGCTGGTGCTTTTTTAGCAGCTTTTGCTACCGCATCAGCACTGTCTTCTGCTTCTTGGTACGGACGGCCGTAGAAAGAATCAAGAAGAACTTGCTTCAGCTCGCTAACTAGTGGGTAGCGTGGGTTCGCACCAGTACATTGGTCATCGAACGCATCAACCGCCAGTTGGTCAACTTTAGCCAAGAAGTCAGCTTCAGAAACACCGGCTTCTTGAATAGACATTGGAATACCCAACTCTTTCTTCAGATCTTCCAACCAAGTTAGCAGGGCATTCAGCTTCGCTTCAGTGTTACCTTCGCGGAAGCCTAAGTGCTCAGCAACTTCTGCGTAGCGAGCGCGGGCTTTCGGACGGTCGTACTGAGAGAATGCAGTTTGCTTAGTTGGCGTGTTAGTTGCGTTGTAACGAACCACGTTAGCCAGCAACAAGGCGTTTGCCAAACCGTGTGGAATGTGGAATTCAGCACCCAGTTTGTGAGCCATTGAGTGACACACACCCAAGAAAGCGTTAGCGAACGCGATACCAGCGATGGTCGCAGCGTTGTGTACTTTCTCACGAGCGATTGGGTCGTTCTTACCATTCTTCACAGAGCTTGGCAGGAAGTCTTTCAACAGTTTCAGAGCTTGCAGCGCTTGACCGTCAGAGTATTCGTTAGCCAGAACAGAAACGTAAGCTTCCATCGCGTGAGTAACCGCATCGTAGCCACCGAATGCTGCCAGAGAAGCAGGCATATCCATCACCAAGTTAGCGTCAACGATAGCCATGTTTGGCGTCAGCTCGTAGTCAGCCAATGGGTATTTCTGGCCAGTCGTATCGTCAGTTACAACGGCGAACGGAGTCACTTCTGAACCTGTACCTGAAGTGGTAGTGATACATACCAACTCAGCTTTAGTACCCATTTTAGGGAACTTGTAGATACGCTTACGGATGTCCATAAAGCGCATAGACAGATCTTCGAAGTCAGTTTCTGGGTGCTCGTACATAACCCACATGATTTTCGCGGCGTCCATTGGTGAACCACCACCAATCGCAAGGATGACGTCTGGCTGGTAAGTGCGGCAAACTTCTGCACCTTTCTTCACGATAGTCAGCGTTGGATCCGCTTCAACTTCATAGAAAGTCTCAACTTCCATACCTTTATCTTTCAGGATGTTGCGCAGATCATCAGTGTAACCGTGGTTGTACAGGAAGCTGTCAGTTACGATCAGAGCGCGTTTCTTGCCTTCCAGGTCATCCATAGCAACTGGCAGTGAGCCACGACGGAAGTAAACAGACTTAGGTAGTTTGTGCCACAACATGTTTTCAGCTCGCTTCGCAACAGTTTTCTTGTTGATCAGGTGCTTAGGACCAACGTTTTCAGAGATGGCGTTACCACCCCAAGAACCACAACCCAGAGTAAGAGAAGGCGCTAGGTCGAAGTTGTACAGGTCACCAATACCACCGTGAGAAGATGGTGTGTTGACCAGAATACGAGCGGTCTTCATTTTGTCGCCGAAGTAGGCAATACGATCTTCGTTGGCGTCTTGGTTGGTGTACAGTACAGATGTGTGACCAACACCACCGATATCAAGAACAACAGCTGCTTGGCGAACTGCGTCTTCAAAATCTTTGGCTTTGTAAACACCGAGAGTTGGAGACAATTTCTCGTGAGAGAATTCGTCGTCATAAGATGCTTCAAGGCCTTCACCAATCAAGATTTTGGTGGCTTTAGGAACAGTTACGCCAGCTAGCTCAGCGATTTTGTATGCTGGTTGACCAACGATTTTAGCGTTCAGCGCGCCGTCAATCATCAGCACTTTACGTACTTTATCAGCATCGGCTTTGCTCAATACTGCAGCGCCGTAGCGAGCGAAACGCTCAAGAGTCGCATCGTAGACGTCTTCAACGATAATGGCCGCTTGCTCAGAAGCACAGATAACGCCGTTATCGAAAGTTTTAGACATCAAGATAGAAGAAACAGCACGTTTAATGTCGGCAGTTTCATCAATAACAACAGGCGTGTTACCAGCACCAACACCAATCGCAGGCTTACCAGAAGAGTAGGCCGCTTTCACCATGCCTGGACCACCAGTTGCAAGGATCAACGCGATGTCGTCGTGCTTCATCAGGGCATTTGAAAGCTCAACAGAAGGTTGGTCGATCCAACCGATGATGCCTTCTGGCGCGCCAGCTTTTACCGCTGCGTCCAACACTAGCTTAGCAGCATAGTTGGTCGCGTTTTTCGCACGTGGGTGCGGCGAGAAGAAACAACCGTTACGAGTCTTCAGGCTGATCAGGGCTTTAAAGATTGCAGTAGAAGTTGGGTTAGTCGTTGGCACGATGGCGCAAACAATACCTACTGGTTCGGCGATAGTGATAGTGCCGGCTTCTTCGTTTGACTCGATGACACCACAAGTTTTGTCATCTTTGTATTTGTTGTAAATAAACTCAGATGCAAAGTGGTTTTTGATCACTTTGTCTTCCATCACGCCCATGCCGGTTTCTTCGGCGGCCATTTGAGCCAGTTCAATACGGGCAGTTGAAGCAGCGAGAGAAGCTGCGCGGAAGATTTTGTCGACTTGCTCTTGCGAGAAAGAAGCGAACTCTTTTTGGGCAGCTTTTACGCGTGCGATTGCCGCATTGAGTTCTTCTACGTTTGTCACTTGTGACATTGTGTAACTCCGTTAAGTTTGAAATTTCTTGCCTAAACCAGCTTGCTTTTTTTAGGGTTCCGAAGAACGATTCTGCGCAAGTATAGTAGATAGTTATAAACTTGGTTTAAGCCTGAAATCTCTGTGGGTTGGCGCCATTATATGGTTATTGGCATGACCAAATTTGATGTTGATCAAGTGAAATTAAATTACAGAAATCGGCGAGCATGCGCCAAAAAACTGTACATTGATCACGCAAATCCGATCCGCGAGTTTCAATTCAGAAAGTTATAACGGCGAGCGCAACATTACCGAAAAGTTTATTAATTTCAATACTAAAATTAATAAATATTGATCTGGCATTATAAATAGTTATTGATGAGTGCAGTTTTTCGTCAAAAAATTTCAATCGCTGGTTTCCCGATCGGCAGCTACAATGCGCTCCTTCTTTATATGACCCGCAACAGGGGACACAGTTATGGCGTTTGATACCGCCCTTTATTTGCAGTTTTTTATTGGCTTGATGGCTATCTTGAATCCATTTGGGCTGCTGCCTGTGTTTATTGGCCTCACCAGTCACCAAAGCCATACCGAGAGAGCTCGGACCAATACCGTTGCGATCTTCACTGTAGTGGTGTCTCTGGTCACTGTGCTGTTGGTCGGTCAGCTGATTCTGCAAATCTTTGGTATCAGTATTGCCAGCTTCCGGATTGCAGGCGGTGCCATGCTGGTGATCATTGCTATGAGTATGCTCAAAGGGCAGTTGAGTGATGTGCGCCGCAACCCCGATGAAGTCAGTGAATCAGTCACTCGCGAATCGATCGCGGTGGTGCCGTTGGCAATTCCTTTGATTGCTGGCCCTGGCGCAATGACCACGGTCATTGTTTACTCGGCTGAACACCCTGATTGGCAGCATTTGCTGGGGTTTGCCACGGGTATTGTGGCGTCGGCAGGGATTTGTTGGGGCGCGTTTCGGGCAGCGGCACCCTTATCTGACTTTCTCGGGCAAACCGGCATCAACATCATTACTCGTATTATGGGCTTGATCATGATGGCGATGGCGGTTGAGTTTATGGCGCAGGGTTTAAAAGATATTTTTCCGGTACTTGCGTCCTAGAGCCTGTTGATCTTTGGGGTGTGTTTTTGCAGCAATTTATTGGTGATTTAGGCAAGGAAGCGATTATGAAGTTGACTGGCCGTCAATGAATAATCGCTGACGCGGAATAAATTGCCAATAAACGCTGCCCGAAGGGTTCGTCAAAATGCTCATTTCGCTACGTCGCTCGCTATTTGTATAGATTGCTATACGGCATAGCTCGCTTCTTGCTCAACAGAGCATTTTGAACGAACAAAATTCATACACCAAAGATCAACAGGCTCTAGTGCCAGGCTAGCCCTAAGCAAATAACTCTCCGTACACCCGCTGAGCCGATTGATCCGTCAACGACGATATCCAATCGGCGATCACCCGCATTTGACCGTTATTTGAGCTTTGTTGGCGCCATTGGTCTCTTGCTTCCATTGGCAATAGCCGCCCAGGATCAGACGCAACCGCCTCAAAGATAGCCATGATCATTTGCTGACCTTTGTATTCGGCAGTTTGTACCTGATGAGATTGGATCACTCGCTCCAGCACAAAGCGCTTAAAAATTGCCAAGGCTTGATTGGCTGATGCCGGTAGCTGGGCATTGTAGGCCAGCAGTGGTTCGGCAAAGTCCGAGTTGCGCTGGATCTCAATGGCGGTGATGAAGTAATTCACCAGCGCGCCAATGGCGTTTTTGCGAACATAAGTAAAGGGACTGAACAGCTGCTCGCTAATCGCCATGATGTGGGTAGTCAGCCACTGGTCGTCAATTTCCATGAGTGCCAGCTCTGCTTTGAGCCACTCATCTCGGCGCACCATGTTGAGAGTGATGGCATCTTCCAAATCATGAATGCCATAAGCAATATCATCAGCCAACTCCATAATTGAACAATCGAGCGACTTGTGGATCGCCTTGCGATGGTTATCTTGCCGATCGCTGCTGCGGGTAAACTCATGGCGATCGGCTCGAGATAACGGCTGCAATAACCAGTCAAACCAGCGTTGGTCACAGTCGTACAAGGCTTTGGCTGGATGCCATTGGCTGGTATTGAGGTTGCGGCCACTGATCGCTTGGTTATCCGGCATCATGGGTTTGTGAACATTAGCCATCAATACCGGATATTTCACCAGCCCCAATAAGCTGCGCCGCGCCAGATTCATGCCGAAATACTCGGTGTAAGGCTCAAGGGTGGTGACGATACGAAAAGTTTGGCCATTGCCTTCGAAGCCGCCATGATGACGCATCATATAATGCAGCGCCGTTTCGCCACCGTGGCCAAACGGTGGGTGGCCCAAATCATGGGCTAAACATAGCGTCTCAATCAGTTCGACAGGCCCAAGTAGCGTTTTCAAGTCAGGGTATTTAGAGCTGAGTTGCGCGTGAATGCCGGAGCCGATTTGACTCGCTTCCAGTGAGTGGGTCAGCCGAGTGCGGTAAAAATCAGAGCTACCGACGCCGTGAATTTGGGTTTTTGCTTGTAAACGGCGGAATGCTGCGGAATGGAGCACTCGGGCACGATCGCGCTGATAAGGCGAACGATGATCATCCCGGCGCTCTTTATTTTCATCGGAACGACGTTGACTCCAGTCTTGGTTCACGAGCTATTCTCAATCGTATTGCTATTGCCGCCAGCTTCGCATAGTCCTTGAATTGCAACAAGTATCAGATGGCCGTAATCAGCCTTTTTACTCGGGAGGATTAACCTCGAGAAAACTGATTTTTCGGCACTTCTAGCGGAAAGGATCAAGCTGATCTTGATGACGCTGGCGCCATCATCATTGCAAACTGCTGCTAAACTGCTTGGTATTGGCGCGCCAAGCGCATTCTCACCTGTAAACGCGAGCACCGTTTAAATGACCATTGTAATTCGCCGAACTCTGATGCTGCCCGTTGTCATGCTGTTGATGATGATGCCAACCAGTCACGCCGATGAGCTAAATGGCTGGCAGCAAGGCGCAACATTAAACCGGATCAAAAGCTTTGTGGCGGCGGTGACCGATCGCCAGTCGCCAGATTTTGTGCCACCAGAGCAACGCGTCGCAGTGATTGATAACAATGGCACCCTGTGGGCTGAGCAACCGGCATCGCCGCAATTGTTGTTTGCGCTGCATCAGGCGCAGCTAATGGTCAAGGATAACCCTGAGTTGATCAGTCAGCCGGTGTTTAAAGCGGCGAATGACAACAACTTGGCGCTGTTGCGAGAGCAGGGCATCGAGGGACTATTGCAACTATTTATCGCAACTCATGTTGGCTTACCGATTGTTGAATTTGATGCGCGGGTTAATCGTTGGATTGTTGAGGCAAAAAACCCATTATCGAAGCGTTTGCACACGGATATGACTTACGTCCCGATGATGCAATTGTTGGCCTATTTGCGTCAGCATGACTTTGACATTTGGCTTGTCACCAGTGGTAGTGCTGGTTTTGTTCGCGCTTGGAGCGAACGTGTCTACGGGATCCCGCCGGATCGGGTGATTGCCAGTGAGCTTAAAACCGAATATCGGGTGCTTAACGGTCGTCCCAGTCTGATCCATATGCCGGAAGTGGGTTTTATTAACACCGCTGGTAACAAAGCCGTTGCAATCAATGAGCGCATTGGTCGCCGGCCAATTCTAGCCATTGGCAATGCCGATGATGACATTGCGATGCTGCAATGGACTGCCGCTGGCGATGGCCGTCGTTTGGCGATGTTAATTCACCACACCGATGGCGAGCGGGAATGGGCTTACAACAAGAGTAAGTACGCATCGAGTTTGGAGCGAGGGTTACAACTTGCGGAACAAAGCGGTTGGCTGGTTGTTGACATGAAGGCAGATTGGCGCCAAGTGTTTAGCTGGCAGTAATGCTGGCAAGCATTACTGCCATAGTTCTGCGATTACTGACGGTAGCTTTCAAGGAAGCGGCCGATCCGCGCAATCGCCTCTTGCAATTCTTCTGCGCGTGGCAAGGTGACAATGCGGAAGTGATCGGTGGTTGGCAGATTAAAGCCTGAACCTTGCACTACTAAAATCTTTTCCTGAAGTAGTAAATCCAATACGAACCGCTCATCATCATGAATCGGATAAACTTCCGGATCGAGTTTTGGAAAGACATACATTGCGCCTTTCGGACGGACACAACTGACACCCGGAATATCATTTAGTGCCTTCCAAGCAACATCCATTTGCTGATGCAATCGGCCTGTCGGCAATACCAAATCGTTAATACTCTGATAGCCACCTAACGCCGCTTGCACTGCATTTTGGCAGGGTACGTTGGCGCATAGGCGCATCGACGCCAGTACGTTGAGCGCTTCAATATAACTTGTTGCACGCCGCTTGGCGCCGCTAAGCACCATCCAGCCGACCCGAAATCCGGCAACGCGGTAGGACTTTGACAGGCCATTAAAGCTAACAAACAAAACATCATCGGCGAGTGATGCCAGCGCGATATGTTCGGCATCGTCGTAAATGACTTTGTCGTAAATCTCATCGGCGAACACAATTAAGTTGTGTTCGCGAGCTATCTCGATAAGGCCCTGTAAAATATGGCGCGGGTAGACGGCGCCAGTTGGGTTGTTGGGGTTGATCACCAACAAACCACGAGTGCGAGGGGTGATTTTGGCACGGATATCGTCCAGATCTGGATACCACTGCTCGCTTTCATCGCAGTGATAGTGAACCGCTTTACCGCCAGCGAGGGTGGTTGCCGCCGTCCATAGGGGGTAATCAGGTGCTGGGATCAGCATTTCATCGCCGTCATTGAGCAGCCCTTGCATGGCCATCACGATCAACTCACTGACACCATTACCCATGTAAATGTCATCAATCTCAACGCCCATGATGCGCTTTTGTTGGCAGTATTGCATGACTGCCTTGCGGGCAGAGAACAGGCCTTTGGAGTCGGCATAGCCTTGCGCTTGTGGCAAATTATGGATGACATCAATAATCAGCTCTTCCGGCGCATCAAAGCCAAACGGGGCGGGATTACCAATATTCAGTTTGGTGATCCGGTGGCCGTCGTCTTCAAGACGCTTGGCTTCTTGCAAGGCTTGGCCACGGATCTCGTAACAAACGTGGTCGAGCTTGCTGGAATGCTGATAAGAACTCATGTGTTCAATGTCCTTGTTATCAAATGAAAACTAGATAGATTGCCTGATTCGACTGCTCACCATATCACTGAGAAAGCGTGTCAGGAAACGTTTTTTGGCCTTCGTCCAAGTGTAGCCATTAGCTGGGCACGATATTCTGCCCATCTGCGGTTCATCCGTTGTTATAATCCGCGCTCTTTAACCCTAATCGCGCAAGGTAAACCAGATGTTGTTGGTAGCGGATAGCAAACGATTACAGTTTGAGCTGATGTCGGCTAAAGATGCCGAGTTGTTGTTTCAACTTGACCAAGATCCGCAGGTCATGCGGTTTATCAATGGCGGTAAATGCACCACGCGAGAAGAAATCGCTAAAGTGTATGTGCCTCGTATGGAGTCGTACAGCAATCCAGCAAAAGGTTGGGGGATATGGAAAGTTTGCTTGAAAGCGAACGGTGAATTCTTGGGCTGGGTGCTGGTGCGGCCGATGGATTTTTTCACCGATACGCCGCAATACAACAATTTGGAGCTTGGTTGGCGCTTTCATCGCAAAGCGTGGGGCCAAGGTTATGGCACCGAAGCGGCGCAAGCTATCGCTAATGCGGTCATCGGCTTGGGCGAGGCAAAATGGCTCACCGCGATTGCTCTGGAAGATAACCATGCGTCCATTGGTATTATGAAAAAGCTTGGCATGAGCTATCTAAAAACCGGCATTCATCGCGATCCCTTGGGCGATGTCGAGGTCGTTTATTATCAGTGCAGCGTTCTGTAGCGCGCCATATTATTTCGAATAAACAGAATGTTAATCGAGTTGAGTCGAATTCATTTGGCAACCGTATAAGACCCGACATGTTGACGGAAGTGGCTTCAGAGCAGGAGTGGTATGAAGGTTTGCAGACAGGTTGTAGGGCTCTCGCTAGCCTTGATGGTGATCCAAACAAGCATCGCGGCACAAACCGAGGTATCTGAGACCAAGGTTGAAGTGATTACGGTGACCAAGAGCCGCGAGCTGGTATTGCAAAACCAACCCGGCGACCGGCAAGTGACGCTCGATGGCGACGTCCTGTCGTTGGTCAAACATCAGCACATTCAGCAATCAATCAATCGCTTGCCGGGGGTTAATTTAGCGCGCGGCAATGGTCAGGAATATCTGCCAGCGGTTCGATCGCCCATACTCACAGGAGCGGGTGCCTGTGGCAGTATTCTCTCGGCTGTTGATGGCATTGCGCTGCGAGCCGCTGGATTTTGCAATATCAACGAGCTGTTTGGGGCGCCAACTGAATTTGCCGACCGCATTGAGGTGATGCGCGGTGCCGATTCGGTGCTCTATGGGGCCAATGCCATGAATGGCGTCATTAACGTCATCACGCCGGCTATTTCGGTGGTACCAGAGCAGGCCGTTCGCCTCGAATACGGTGCTTATGATTTCAAACGAGCGGTGTATTCCCTTGGTGGTGGCGAGGCGCTGCCAGTGCGGATCGATGCGGTGGTTACCTCTGATGGGGGCTATCGCCATAGTTCTGGTTACGATCAACAAAAATTCAACGTCAAATATCAAAGTACGGTGGGCGATTGGGATTATGTCACCACGCTAAGCGCGACCAATTTAGATCAAGACACAGCGGGCTACATTAGTGGCTATAAAGCTTATCAATCAAAGCAGCTGAGTAAATCGAACCCGAATCCAGATGCGTTCCGAGACGCCCAATCGGTGCGGCTGGCCAGTCAGTTCGAGACGCTTGATAGCGCCGGTGCGGAATGGACATTGATGCCCTATCTGCGCTTTGCCGACATGCGTTTGCTGCAACACTTTCTGCCCGGCACGCCGGTGGAAAAAAATCGCCACTACAGTGCGGGCATCCAAAGCAGTTATGTTGTTGCGCTAAGTGCGCAATTGGAATGGGCTGCCGGTGTCGATGTTGAATTGACTCGCGGCTCCCTTAAACAAACCCAAGCGCAACCCACTCAAGGCTCGGAGTTTTTGCAACAAACCATCCCTGCCGGCAAGCAATACGATTACCGCGTCGATGCCAGCCAAATCGCCGGTTTCACCAATTTATCTTGGCAAGCGTCGGAGCAGCTGACATTAGCACTGGGCGCACGACTTGAACGCATGGAGTATGACTATGACAATCGCATGCTCGATGGGCGGGTCAAAGAAGATGGTAGCGAGTGTGGTTTCGGGGGCTGCCGTTATAGCCGGCCGGCAGATGATCGCAACAGCTTTACCAACCTTTCGCCCAAGTTCAGCGCCATTTATCAATTAAGCCAGCAATCCGAGCTATTTTTGAATGTGTCACACGCGTTTCGGCCACCGCAAGCGACCGAGCTGTATCGACTGCAACGCGAGCAAACCATCGCCGATTTGGATTCAGAAGAGCAGCGCTCAGCGCAATTGGGATACGCTTATCAAGGGCCGCGATTAGCGGCAGAGGTTGTCGCATACATTGCCGACAAGTCTCATGTGATCTATCGCGATTCCGATTTTTTTAACGTTGCTGACGGCAACATGCTGAGCCATGGCGGCGAACTATTATTGCATTACCTGATTAATGATCAGTGGGATGTGCGGGTTGCGGCTAATGTAGCGCGACACCGCTATCGCGATCACCGCATCGTTAATGATGTTGATATATACAATAATGAAGTCGACTCAGCGCCACGTCATTTTGGCAATGCACAATTGGGTTATCGGTTTGCTGAACAAGGTCGCATCGAGCTGGAGTACCAGTATCAAGGCGCTTACTTCACCGACGCTGAAAACCGCCATCGCTATCATGGCCACGAACTGTTTAACTTCTACACATCGTGGGGATGGCAAAATCTAACGCTGTCGTTGAATGTGTTTAACTTGCTTGATGAGCGTTATGCTGAACGAGCGGATTACACCTCGTTTAGCGGCGATCGCTATTTCCCAGGACAACCACGTTCCGCCTATGTCTCTCTGGCGTGGCAACTATAGTCGCTACAGGTTAAACCATATGTGGTATTAATCGCGAACTAGGGTGATATCGCGGGTTGGGGTGCAGCAGCAAGGAAGGATCTCGCCTTTGCGAATAAAGGCGATGGGTTGATGTTGATATTCGACCTCACCATCTAACGTGGTGGTGCGGCAGGCGCCGCAATAGCCGCTACGGCATTCATAATGGACTGCCACTTTGTGCGCTTCCATGGCTTCAAGCAAGCTATCGTGTTGTTGCGGATCAAATTGAAACGCTTGCTGGCCTTGGATAAATACCCAAGGCCGTTTGCCGTCCGTCTTATCTGTCACAGGGTAAATTCAGATAAATCGTCAACATCAACCGAGTTGTCGATTTGGCCGACCAAATAAGAGCTGACTTCAACTTCCTGTGGCGCCACTTGTACCGAGTCTGATGACAACCAGGTGTTGATCCAAGGAATCGGATTTTCACTGGTTTCGAAGGCTTTTGGCAAGCCAACCGCTTGCATTCGTACGTTGGTAATGTATTCAACGTACTGGCACAAAATGGTCTCGTTAAGGCCGATCATCGAGCCATCTTTAAACAAGTAGCGGGCCCATTGTTTTTCTTGCTCGGCAGCAAAGCGGAACAGCTCCGTTGCCTCCGCGTGACATTCGATGGCAATTTCAGCCATTTCTGGATCATCTTCACCTGACGCCATGATGTTGAGCATGTGCTGTGTGGAGGTCAGGTGTAAGGCTTCATCGCGGGCGATCAAACGAATGATCTTGGCGTTACCTTCCATTAATTCGCGCTCGGCAAAGGCAAAGCTGCAGGCAAAGCTGACGTAAAAGCGAATGGCTTCGAGCACGTTGACTGACATCAAACACATGTAGAGCTTGCGTTTCAGTGAGCGCAGGCTGATATCGATAGTTTCGCCGTTAGCCAAGGAGTGCTGGCCTTCGCCATACTCTTGGTACTGGCGAGTTGCATCAATCAGGTCATCATAGTAACGGCTGATGTCTTCGGCACGCTTGAGAATCTCTTCATTCAACACAATGTCATCAAAAATCGTCGAAGGATCTTTGACAATATTGCGAATGATATGGGTGTAGCTGCGGCTGTGAATGGTTTCGCTAAAAGCCCAAGTTTCAATCCAAGTTTCTAATTCAGGGATGGAAACCAATGGCAGCAAAGCGACGTTTGGCGAACGGCCTTGAATCGAATCAAGCAGGGTTTGATATTTCAGGTTGCTGATAAAAATGTGTTGCTCGTGAGCGGGCAGCGCTTGATAGTCAATGCGATCTTTACTGACATCGACTTCTTCTGGGCGCCAGAAAAAGCTCAATTGCTTTTCAATGAGCTGCTCGAAGATGGGGTACTTTTGCTGGTCGTAACGCGACACATTGACCGGATTACCAAAAAACATTGGCTCTTTTAACGCGTCATTTTGTTCACGGCTAAACGTGGTGTACTTCATCGAACGGAAACTCTCACAATCAAAAAACAATAAAACGATGGCGGCTCACAAGGAAAATGGAACCGCCGCAACATTAAATCTTACAAGCACCGCCGGCGCAGCCATCATCTTCTGGCTCTTGCGCGTCGGCTGCACCATCACGGGTGTTGTGATAGTACAAGGTCTTGATCCCTAGCTTATACGTGGTTAGCAGATCTTTGAGTAATAATTTCATCGGCACTTTGCCATCTGGGAACATCGCCGGATCGTAGTTGGTGTTGGCAGAAATCGTTTGATCGATAAATTTCTGCATAATACCAACCAGTTGCAAATAGCCATCGTTGCCACCCATTTGCCACAGTAGCTCGTAGTTGTCCTTGAGTGTTTCAAACTCGGGCACAACTTGCTTGAGAATGCCGTCTTTACTTTGTTTGACGCTAACGTGGGCGCGCGGTGGCTCAATACCATTGGTGGCATTGGAGATCTGCGAGCTGGTCTCGGATGGCATTAGCGCACTGAGTGTTGAGTTGCGCAAACCATGTTCAACGATGCTGGCGCGTAAGCCTTCCCAATCCAAATGCAGTGCTTCATCACAAACCGCATCCAAATCTTTCTTGTAGGTGTCGATTGGCAACTTACCCTGCGAGTAGGTGGTTTCGTTAAACTTCGGACAAGCGCCTTGCTCTTTCGCCAGTTGGTTTGACGCCTTGAGCAAGTAGTACTGGATGGCTTCAAAGGTTTTGTGAGTCAGGCCGTTGGCACTGCCATCAGAGTATTTGACGCCATTTTTCGCCAAGTAATAGGCGTAGTTAATGACACCAATGCCCAAGGTGCGACGACCCATGGTGGCGTTGTAAGCCGCTTTGACTGGGTAGTCTTGGTAATCCAATAGGCTATCAAGGGCACGTACCGCAAGATCCGCTAAACCGTCCAATTCATCAAGCGATTTAATCGCGCCAAGGTTAAATGCGCTGAGGGTACACAGGGCAATTTCGCCTTCGTCGTCATCAAAGCTGTTCAGTGGTTTGGTTGGCAGGGCAATTTCCAAACACAAGTTCGACTGACGAACGGGGGCGTATTCTGGGTTGAATGGACTGTGGGTATTACAGTGATCGACGTTTTGCAGATAGATGCGACCGGTGTTGGCGCGCTCCTGAGCAAATAACGTGAACAACTCGACAGCCTTAATGGTCTTCTTGCGGATCGACTCGTCAGCTTCGTACTGCACGTAAAGCTGCTCGAATTTTTCCTGATTTTCGAAGAACGCATCATACAAGCCTGGGACATCCGATGGGCTGAACAGCGTGATGTTGCCACCTTGCAGCAGACGTTGATACATCAACCGGTTCATTTGTACACCGTAATCTAGGTGACGTACGCGGTTTTCTTCAACACCACGGTTGTTTTTCAATACCAGCAGATCTTCAACTTCTAAGTGCCACATTGGGTAGAACAGGGTGGCGGCACCACCGCGAACACCACCTTGCGAGCAGCACTTCACGGCTGTCTGGAAGTGTTTAAAGAATGGCACGCAGCCAGTGTGGAATGCTTCACCACCGCGAATTGGGCTACCAACGGCGCGAATGCGACCGGCGTTAATACCAATGCCTGCGCGTTGCGACACGTATTTTACAATGGCGCTGGAAGTTGCATTGATCGAATCGAGGCTGTCGCCGCATTCAATCAATACACAGGAGCTGAACTGGCGAGTCGGGGTGCGCACACCGGCCATGATCGGCGTTGGCAGAGAAATACGAAACGTAGAAATGGCATCGTAGAAGCGCCGCACATAATCCAGTCGTGTGGTCTTCGGGTAATGGGCGAATAAACACGCCGCCACCAGAATGTAGAGGAATTGCGGGCTTTCATAGATTTGTTTGGAAACGCGATCTTGCACCAAGTACTTGCCCTCGAGCTGCTTCACGGCAGCGTAGCTAAAGGTCAAGTCGCGTTGGTGATCGATGAACAATGACATCTCATGGAATTCATCTTCGCTGTAATCTTCGAGCAAGTGGCTGTCGTAGCGACCGGTTTCAACCATGCCCTTGACGTGATCAAACAGTGCTGGTGGCTCATATTGGCCATAAGCTTGTTTGCGCAGGTGGAAAATAGCCAACCGAGCGGCGAGGTATTGATAGTCAGGCGCTGATGTTGAAATGAGGTCAGCGGCCGCTTTGATCATGGTTTCATGAATATCAGCGGTCTTAATCCCCTCGTAGAACTGAATTTGCGACTTGAGTTCAACCTGTGACACCGACACTTTGTCGAGTCCTTCTGCGGCCCAGGTAATGACGCGATGAATTTTTTCCAGATCCAGTGGTTCTTGCTCACCGTTGCGTTTGGTGACGAGGAGTTGAGTATCCATGTATTTGAGTCAGCCTCTCTCCGTGTGCCCAACGACTGTCTATTTGTTAAGCACATCTAGTGTTATTTTGAATTCGAAGCACAACATAATGTGCTTCTGGATCAAATTCAACACCCATATGTGTATTGCTTTGGGGCCTCAAATTGGTGCGATTAGGGCTTGATTTTAACGAAAGCCTTGGCGCTAAAGGGGTTGCGATGCGCCATCATTAAAAACGACAAAAATTGTTTTATGTCATTTTTTTTATCTGCCGCACGGAACAAAAAAATGCGCCGAAAAACTGTATTTTTTACTTGACAAGATTGTTGCTATTTTAACCAGTTGAGGATTTCAGTCGGGTGCTCGACCATACCGTCCGCGCCCCAGTCGTCAATCTTATCCTCCACGTCGATATAACCCCATTTCGCCAACAAGGTGGTCATGTTCACTTTGTTGCCAGCTTCCATATCTCGTTCAGCATCGCCGACATAAATAATCTCACTCGGTACCATTGCAATAGCTTCTGCTGCTGTGGTCATCGGTAACGGGTGGGGTTTCGCAACGCCACAGGTATCGCCGCTGATCACCACCTTGCATTGGCCGAATAGGGGATAATGCGGCAGCAAGGCATCGGTAAGGAATGCCGGCTTATTGGTTACGATTCCCCAAGGAATCTGGCGTTGGTCC
Organism: Neiella litorisoli; assembly: GCF_014773395.1. Lineage (GTDB taxonomy): Bacteria > Pseudomonadota > Gammaproteobacteria > Enterobacterales > Neiellaceae > Neiella > Neiella litorisoli. The sequence continues at coordinate 45,119 of NZ_JACXAF010000026.1, forward strand.
AGCTCATTGATTAGCGAGTCAATGCCGGGGTAAACAAGGGTGCCGCTGGCAATATCGTCGGCATAGAAATCAAGCAGCATTTGCCGCAATGGCGCAATATCGAACTGCTCTAGGCGATCACCCAAGGCTCGCCGAAGTAAGCCAATAGCGCCATGAGAGGCAAAGTCACAAACATGCTCATAGTCACTAACCGGCTCGCCAACGGCCGTTAGCACTTTATTCAGCGCTGTGACTAAATCCGGAGCGGTGTCGAGTAGTGTCCCGTCGAGATCAAATAAGACAGCTTTAGTCATGATCGGAAGTGGCCTCCGGCTTTTGCAGCGCAACCATATAATTTACCGAGACATCATGGTGGAGTTTGAATTTGTCGGTCAGCGGGTTGTAGCGAAAGCCTGAAATGGCGCGGCTGTTTAAGCCAAATTGGTCGGTCATCGCCAACAGTTCTGAGGGCTTGATGAACTTGCCGTGCTCATGGGTTCCTTTGGGCAACCAGCCTAACACCTGCTCGGCTGCGACGATGGCCATCAAGTAGCTTCGCTTGGTGCGATTTAGCGTTGATAAAAACAACCAACCACCGGGTTTTAGCATGGTATTGCAGGCACGCAATACTGATAGCGGCTCAGGCACATGTTCGAGCATTTCCATGCAGCTAATGACATCAAAGGTTGCAGGTTGCGCTATGGCTAATTGCTCTGCCGTTTGCTGTTGATAATTGATGGGCAGCTGCGATTCGAGTGCGTGAAGCTTGGCAACTTGAATTGACGCGGCTGCCATATCAATGGCAGTGACGTCCGCACCTGCTCGCGCCATGCTTTCAGATAGCAGTCCGCCGCCACAGCCAACGTCGAGCAATTTTTTGCCAGCCACTCCCTGACTGTGCAGCTCAATAAATTGGCTGCGCAGCGGATTAATCTGATGTAGTGGCTTTGATTGCCCTTGTGGATCCCACCATGTTGCGGCCAAAGCCTCAAATTTGCTGATTTCCTGTTGATCGACGTTATTCACTTCGGACTCATTTTTAAATTGCGAGGCTTGGCATTATAACGATCCGTGATGATCACGGTAGCGCTATAACTTGTTTTATGTAAGATCGACGACACTGCACTAAGGAATAACGACGCCATGGATACGGTCAACCAGTTAGCTCCAAACCGTTTAGCAAACGCCAAAGCATCCGCTTACATCTTACTGACATCAATCATTGCACTGGCGATGACGCTTTACTTCTGGCCAACGCCACACCCTGATTTATACCAAGTAGCCAACCAAATGGGATTACAGGGCCCAGAGCGCGAGCGTTTTGTCATGCTAGTGGAGCAAGCGAGGCATCAAGCGAAGCAAATACCTGCCGCTGACTCGGTGACGAGTGACAGCAAAAAACAAATCAAACAGCAGTTATTGAGCGAATTGGCTCAGTTTTTAACACCATACCAATTAGATGTTTTTGAGCGTCATTGTGAGCAAAAGCGCCGTGAATTTGCCCAAGTGCCGCTTTAGTGAGCGAATGTTGTACCCAGCCAGTTAATAGGGAATCTGTTCATGAATAAATGTATTTGCGTCGCCGCTTTAATTGGCGTGCTCCTTAGCTTGAATGCTCCGGCGTTTGGTTACGATGGCAGTCTTGCCGGATTTAAAGCACATGTTGCTGAGTTTGCGCCACAAACGCCGATCCCAGAACAACTGACTACCACCGAGCTCAATGGCGCAACCATTCGTTATGGTATTTGGCGTACAACAAAAGCTCGCAAGGGCTTGGTGGTTTTCGCCAGCGGCCGAACCGAGTTCATCGAAAAGAATTTGCCAGCCTATACCGAGTTGCTGGCAAAAGGCTTTGATGTGTATACCTTTGACTGGCGGGGGCAGGGACTGTCGGAGCGCCAGCTGCGCCATTCCGAGCCGGGTCACATTGAGGACTTCGCCATTTATCTGGCTGACTTGGATGCCTTCATTCAACAAATCGTCCAGCCAGAACAGCAAACCGGCATGAAGCTATTGATGGGCCATTCGATGGGCGGCCATATTGGCTTGCGTTATTTGCAGCAACATCACAATGTTTTCGATCGCGCGCAGTTTTCATCACCAATGATGGGTATTAAAGCCAACACTTGGCTAACGCGGCAGTTTGTCGGATTTCTTCATTGGGCAGGCTGGGGCCAATCCTGTGCACCGGGCAGCCAGCCTGTCTGGAAAAGCTACCTTGACCAAGATGCCTGCTCGGCAATCAAAAGCGGCATCGTGTCGTTACCAGAAAAGCCCGAGCGCGCATTGCTTTACTCCAACAATCTCAATCATCTGGCCCAAGCAAGCTGTTGGGTTGAACAGAGCTTAGCGCACAACCCGAAACATCACTTAGGATTAGGCTGCCCAACCATTGACTGGGTCAAGGCGGCATTCCGTTCGATTGAGGATGCCAAAGGCCACCTCGACCAAATTAAAATTCCAGTGGTCATTGTTGGTTCTGCAGACGATAAAGTGGTGACCTTTTCAGCCCAGCAACAGGCCTGTAGTAGTATGGGCAATTGCTGTTTGTGGCAAACAACCGGTAGAGAAGACAAACCGGCAGCCCATGAAATTTTGATTGAAATCGATGATTATACCAACCAGTACTGGACGGCTTTTGATGCCTTAACCCATTCCTCGGATGCCGGTTGTGCCTGTGCCGAACTGCGTGACCGCTTTAGTCATCTGCAGTGTAGTAAAGAAGATGACTAACCATAGATGATATTTACCAAAGAGAAGGCCGCTGATCACAGCGGCCTTCGTCATATCTAAAAGCAATACTGAATTATTGCTGCGGTGTTTTCGGTAGCACCTTGTTTAGGACAAAATATCCGGCCACGGCAGCGATTAGTGAGCCGAGCAAAATACCCAGTCGTTCATCAAAGCCATAGTCGCCAGCTCCTGCTTCAAATGCCAGTGAGCTGATGAATAAACTCATGGTAAAGCCGATACCGCACAAGATCGATGCTCCGAAAATCTGCATCCAGGTGACTTTATCCGGCAGCTTGGCGCCACCGATGACAGTTGCCAGCCAGCTGAACAGCATGATGCCAATTGGCTTACCGAGCACTAAGCCAAGGGCAATGCCGACAGGCACGGCATGCAGTGTCTGCTCCATGGTTAAACCGAGAAGCGGTAAGCCGGCGTTGGAAAAGGCAAAGATCGGCAAAATAATGAAGGCCACGGTGTGGTGGAGGTTGTGTTCCAGCTCTTTTGCAGGCGAGTAATCCGGGTTATTTGGATCGCGCATTGGGATGAAAAACGCCAACACAACTCCGGCTAACGTCGCATGAACGCCCGATTTCAGTACTGCCCACCAAAGAATAAAACCTATCGTTAAGTAGATTGACGAGTTCACCACCTTCATGCGGTTGAGGCCGAATAGTGCCGCTAACGAGATCCCAGCGACCACAAAGGCTGTGGTGGATAGATCACCGCTGTAGAACACCGCAATAATGAGAATGGCGCCAATGTCATCAAGAATCGCCAGTGACAATAAGAAGATTTTCAATGCCAATGGCACGCGTTTACCGAGCAAACTCAACACGCCCAGGGCGAATGCAATGTCGGTTGCCGCTGGAATGGCCCATCCGCCCATCGCTTCGGCATCACCCCAGTTCATCATGGCGTAAATGCCCGAAGGCACCAAAATGCCGCCAACTGCAGCAAAGGCTGGCATGATGATTTTGGAGGTTTCGTTAAGTTCGCCTTCCATAAATTCACGTTTTAATTCGAGACCCACGTGAAGGAAGAAGATTGCCATCAGGCCATCGTTAATCCACAAAAGGAGAGGTTTAGCGATATCCAGCTGGCCAATTTGAATGGCCAGCGGCATAGCTAAAAGGCCTTCTCGAAACCCAGCTAACGGTGAGTTGGCGACAATCAGTGCTAGCACCGTTGCGACCACGAGAATAATCCCGCCAGCCGACTCCAGCTTGAGAAAGTTCGTTATGTTTGAATTTTGCATTACTGGTCCTTCAATGTTTCCATTTAATTATCAGTCTAATAGAGGAAAGCTGAATATTCGATGAATTGTCGATGAACAAAGACTAGAACAATAATGACAGTCGAATGAGGAAATCAAGGACAATCGAATTCGGGTCATAAAAAAAGCTTCCCGAAGGAAGCTTTTTTTTATGTGTTATTTATTGGCTTGTGCTAGCTAATGATGGCCGCCAGTTGCAGGCGCAGCATCTAAGATACTGTGGTGAGTGAGCCATCCGGCATCGTACATCCAGTCGGTCACCGGCATCAGCAGGAACTCGGTTGCCAACAAACTGACGATAACCAATACGATGGTATACGGCAGTGCCATCCACACCATGCGACCGTATGACAAACGAATCAACGGCGCAATGGCCGAGGTCAGCAGGAACAAGAATGCCGCTTGGCCGTTTGGAGTCGCCACGCTTGGCAGGTTGGTACCGGTGTTAATGGCAACCGCCAGCAGGTAGAACTGATCTTGGTCAATCACACCTTCTTTCAAGGCATCAACCATTTCGGTGATATAGACGGTGCCAACAAAGACGTTGTCACTAATCATTGACAGCAAACCGTTGGCGACAAATACCCCGAATAGCTGCTCGCGACCATCAAACGACAACACATAGCTGATCACTGGGGCGAACAAATCTTGCTGAATGATAACCGCGACAACGGCAAAGAATACGGTCAACAATGCCGTGAACGGCAACGCTTCTTCAAACGCATGACCAAGGCGATGTTCTTCGATAATGCCGGTGAAGGCGGTCGCCAGTACGATAACCGACAAGCCGATTAAACCGACCGAAGCAAGATGAAGGGCGAGGGCAATCACTAGCCAAACACCAATCAGGCCTTGAACGACCAGCGCTGCATTGTCTTTGGCAGTGCGTTCTTCATCACTTTTCTTGTCAAATTCCGCGAGAATCTGATGAACCGCTGGCGGTAGTTGCGCGCCATAGCCAAACCAGCCCAATTTCTCCAACGCGAAACAGGTGAGGAGACCGAAAATCAGTGTCGGCACAGTAATCGCTGCCATACGCAAATAGAACTCAATGAAATCCCAATGGGCAGCTGCGGCAATGATTAAGTTTTGCGGTTCACCCACTTGGGTACATACGCCACCTAAGGCCGTACCAACGCCAGCGTGCATCATCAGATTACGCAAAAACGCGCGGAATGCTTCGAGCTCTTCGCGATGCTGCTGTTTTAGCTCATCGTCAGTGGTGTGGTCATGATCGTGCTCGGCTTGCTTGCCCGACGCGACTTTGTGGTAAATAGCGTAGAAGCCGGTCGCTACGGCGATGACCACCGCGATCACGGTCAGAGCATCAAGGAATGCCGAGAGAAATGCCGCTGCAAAACAGAATGAAAGCGACAGTAAGGCTTTGGAGCGAACCTTAACCAGCAATTTTGTGAAAATATACAACAATAGTTGCTTCATAAAATAAATGCCGGCAACCATGAAAATAAGCAACAAAATGACTTCGATGTTGGCTTCGATTTCATGCATCACCACATCTGGCGATGCCAGACCAATGATAATTGCTTCGATCGTTAGTAAGCCACCGGGTTGCAATGGATAGCATTTTAGCGCCATCGCAAGGGTGAAAATAAATTCGACAATCAGCAGCCAACCCGCGACAAATGGGTCGACGCTAGCGACAATGGGGTTAACCACCAAAAACAGCAGAATGGCCTGCTTATACCAGAGCGGTGCATTGCCCAGGAAATTCGCAAAGAAGGCCTTTTGAATGGAACTTGCCATAGTAGAAGTCATCCTAATTTGTAATATATTTGTTAAATTGTGGGGCTGATCCGATTGTATCTTATCCTTACAATAAACCGGTTTAATTTTCGTAATTTTTCAACAGGAATAGCCAAGTTAGATCACGTAATGGTTAATTTTTAAACAAATTGCCAGCAATAAAAGATGTCGTTTAACGGCTTGTTGCTGTGTTAGCTGCTCTGGTATGATGAGTCGATTTTATGCTGACATGGGTGGAGTAGGCTTGTCTCATTTAGACCGCAGAGGAAACGTGGATGATCAAAGTGTCATCCAGGCAAAGAACCCCGCAGAATTTGCCGAAGAGTATATCGTTCGTTCGATATGGAACAATCGTTTCCCGCCGGGAACTATTTTGCCCGCCGAGCGAGAGTTGTCGGAATTAATTGGTGTGACTCGTACGACTTTGCGAGAGGTGCTGCAGCGCTTAAAGCAAGACGGTTGGATCACCATTCAGCACGGTAAACCGACCCGAGTGAATAACTTCTGGGAGACTTCCGGCCTGAACATTCTGATGACGCTGGCGCGCCTAGACCAAGATGGCATGCCCGATCTGGTTAAGCATCTGCTGTCGGCTCGGACTAACATCTCTGCGATCTACATGCGTGCGGCAATTAAAGCTGCGCCGCAAGCCATTATCGATGCCCTCGATCAAGCGCTCAATACTGAAGATGACGGCACCGCGTTTGCCAATGCTGACTATGAATTGCATCAAACCATGGCGCGCGAGTCAGGCAACCCGATTTATGTGTTGATCCTCAATGGCTTCCGTAACCTGTCGATGCGTATTGGTGGCCATCACTTTAGCTATCCTGACAGCCGTGAAGCCGCCCGCGAGTTTTATCGCAAGCTGAAAGATATTACTGAAACCAAGCGCCATAACGATGCGGTTGTTGCCGTCCGCGAATATGGCCGGCAAAGTGGTTTATTGTGGCAGGCTCACCAACAAGAAATCCCGTCAGATTTAGTCGAAAAATAACGCCTGCTTGCCCTAACCCCAGTTCATGAACAGGGACTGGGACAGACAAAAAAGCCGTCATCATGACGGCTTTTTCGATCGTGGCAAGCGAGCAAATTAGAAGGTGTAACCTGCGCTAACCATGTACACGAACGGATCAATATCAACGCTAACTTTCGATTTCAGTTCGCCTACTTTGAAATTGGCATCGGTGGAAATGTCGATGTAGCGGATTTGGCCATTCAAGTGCCATTTTTCGTTCAATTTGTAATCTAAGCCAATTTGCGCCGCCCAACCAAATGAACTGTCTAAATCAAGTGAATTAAAGCCCTGATCTTTACGGCTGCCTTTGAATTGCTCATCAAAGAAGATGGTGTAGTTCAAGCCGGCACCCACGTATGGGCGAAACTTAGATTCTGGGCCACCGAAGTAATATTGCACGGACAGTGTCGGCGGCAGGTGGCTAACTTCAGCAAGCTTACCATCACCTAAACCAAGCGCAGAGTTTTGCAGGTTAACGTCATGGGTAAACGGGGTTGCAGCCAACAACTCGATGCCCCAATTGTTGTCAAACATGTAAGCGAAGTTGAGGCCGATCTGAGTGTTGCTATCGACACCAACGGTCATACCGGTGTCACCCAAGCTTTCAACATGAACATTGCCAGAGCTGTCGTCTGGCGAAACGTGGACAATACCACCGCGGACAATAATATCACCGGCTTGATGCGCCAGCGCTGATGATGCTATTCCAAGGGAGGCCAAAGATACCGCTGCAGCAAGAATTGTTGTTTTCATTATGTTATCCATTTGTTTTTAAAGTGCAGGCAAATTGTCGTTGCCTTGCTGCCTTCAAAAACTGATCTAGATCAATTGAAAACGCGACTGATTCTCAAAACTGTGACGATATCCCCGTTGGTTATTTTTTTTAGATATTTGATTTATTGCGCTGTTCATTATCGCGGTTTGTTGCATCAGCTTTAAGCGCAAACTCAAGCTGTTTTTGCTGACTGATTTGTTGGTACGCCAAGCGATATTTTTGTGCTTTGCTGATGTCAATCGGACAGCCAAAATGGCCGTGTTGAAAGAGACTACTTAAAATCAGCATGGCTCTTGCTGAGCCATTCTCCGCCTCTTTAGTCAGTCGCTCAGTGGCTGCTTGCGGGTCACTGTCGAATCCGCCGATACCACGGAGTTGGTATAACGACAGATCGATTCTCGCGTTGACCAACTGTTGCGCTTGTCGGTAACGTTCGACGGCTTGTTGCCACTGTCCTTGATCGGCGAATTGTTTCGCTTGCCGATAATGAGAGTACGGCGAGATATCATCCAGTTGACGTTCTGCTGCAGCGTCAGCTGAAACTAGCGTCAATGCAATTAGTGCGATTCGTAACATTGTTATACACCTCAACTAACAACTTTTTGGCAACATTGCTCGATCAGGTTAATAACAATTAGGCGTCAAAGGAAGCCGAAAATGTGATTTGAATCACTGAGATACCGGTTTCACATTTTCAAGTCATTGATTCTTGGTGAAAAAATAATTTCACAAAAAATCATATTCCGTCATTTGAGCTCAAGAGTAGTCAATTCGTTTTCTCATTGATTTGACTTCGCTTCGCTGCGATTTTCGCTCTAAACGTTTTCGTTGTGACGCTTTGGTTGGTTTTGTCGCGCGCCGTGTTTTGATTGGCTTGGTGGCACGGAGGATGAGGTCTTTGAGCCGCGCAAGGGCATCTTCCTTGTTTTGCTGCTGTGTTCGAAATTGCTGTGCTTTGATAATGACCTCACCGTCTTTGGTAATGCGCTGGTCGTTACAGCTCAGCAGTCGCTCTTTGTAGTAGGGAGGCAGAGAGGAGTTGGCGATATTGAACCTTAAGTGGACAGCGCTCGAAACTTTGTTGACGTTCTGGCCGCCGGCACCTTGGGCACGGATTGCGGTTAATTCAACTTCCCAGTCAGCTAGCGATACATTGTTCGAAAGGGTAATGAAAGTGGCCATGTTGGTTTAGCTGCACATGTTGGTTTAGCAGCAGTAGTGGGCTTAGTTGGTGCTCAATCTGCTGGTCGGTATCAGGAGCACAGCATCATAGCATTTTGCTCCTGATACCGTCCTGATTTACTTGTACTTGACCGAGCAGCCGTAAGGCTTGGTCAGAGGCTGAGATACTGCTTTACCGGCAGCTAACTCATCCATGGCTTGGGTCAGGTAATTGGTTGCAGTGGCAATATCTGCCGGATCGGTCGATTTAATGCTGTCAATGGCGCCCGCGTATGCCAGTATGCCGTCGGGTTGAATGACATACATATGAGGCGTGGTTTTGGCTCCGTACTGCTTACCAACCTTGCCGTCAGGATCAAACAACACATGTGTCGGGGCCGCACCACGATCGGTCGTCAGCTTATTGGCTGCGGTCGCATCAACGTAACCTTGTTTGCCCGGTGCAGATGAAATAATCGACAACCAAATTGCGCCTTGGCCAGTATATTTCTTTTGCAGACTTTGCATGTTGTCACTGCTGTAATGCTTTTTAACGAAAGGGCAGTCGTGATTGGTCCATTCTAAAATGACATATTTACCCTGATAGTCACTTAATTTGACGGTCTCGCCAGCAGCGCTCGCTAGTGCAAAGTCGGGGGCTGCTTGATTGATTTTAACGGCTGCATGGACCGACATGCTCAAGCCCGCAACGGCGGCGGCAAGCAGCCATTGGGTAACTTTCTTTAACCTTGACATAGTTTGCTTTCCTTTGTTGTTTGGGTAGATAAATCTCTTCGTGACAAACGGTTACTGCCCTAAAAGATGCTGTTCAACGTATTCAGCCATGGTGCTTGGTGACAATATTTGAGGTAGCACTAACGCCTCGCCATCTCGATTATAGAGCACGTACAGCGGCACCCCAGCATGGTTAAAACGATCCAAGTATTCGCTAATGGCGGCATCACGATGGGTCCAATCGCCCACCACATAATGAATGTTGTGATGCGTAAACAGCGCGGCGACTGACGCTTGGCTAAAGGTGACCCGCTCATTAACCTTGCAGGTTAGGCACCAGTCTGCCGTCATGTTAACGAAAACGGCTTGGCCTTGGTTCAGGTGCTGACTTAACAGTTGCGGCGAATAGGGCTGGCCGATGGCGCCGATACCCGCATCATCTGATGCGGGTCGCTGAGTTACCAGTAAAGCCGAGGCCACTGCAACGAGCAATATGGCAATTGCTGATTTGCGGTAGTGGCGAAGCTTAAGCCACCAACAAAAACTGAACAGCAGCAGTATCGCCAATACCAGCAATACCCAAGTTGGATCGTGTTGTTGCAGTAGCCACAGTAACCACAAGGCGGTGAGCAATAGTGGAAAGGCTAGCGCTTGTTTGAAGGTTTCCAGCCAAGGGCCCGGCTTCGGCATTTTGGCAATCAGTTTCGGTTGCAGCGTGAGGGCCAAAATCGGCATCGCTAAGCCCAGCCCAAGGGCCATTAAAATAGCAAACATACTGAATAGGGGAAGCGTCAATGCTACGCCCAAAGCCGGAGCCATTAACGGCGTCATGCAAGGGCTGGCGACCACCACCGCTAAACAACCAGACAGCAGCGAGGCTAAACCATCACCGCGCGATAAACGCTCGCTACCAAGCGACATCCAACTGCCTGCAACTTCAAATGCACCGAGCAAACTGGCGGCCGTTAACACCATCAACACACTTAGCACGGCAAGAAAAGTTGGATCTTGTAACTGAAAGCCCCAACCGATGGCTGCGCCTGCTTGCTTCATCAGGGTTAATACCAGCGCGAGAATCGATAAGGATGCCAAAATCCCCGCGGCGTAAAGCATGCCGTGCAGGCGAGCTTGAGATGCGGCTTTGCCGGATAACTTAACCAGACTGAGGGCTTTTAACGACAGAACGGGAAACACGCAAGGCATTAAATTGAGCAACGCGCCACCGACAAAAGCCATCAGCATGAGCATGGCGAGTGACTGTTGCGCTTCATACGAAGCGGAATCAGCAGCAGACGGACTGGTCAATAACGTGCTCTGCTGAGCCTTGATTGCCAAACCCTGCAGTGAACCATCTGTCTTCGGTGCTGCCAGGACAATATCTGTGGCAGTCGGTAATTGGTAAAAGTAGTCACTGGTGGCAATGTCGGTTTGCCAGAATGTCTCGCCCTGATCGCTGGTCAGCTGTTGCCAAATTGGTTTCGCTGCTGCCGCAATCAGCTGCTCATCGGCCGAGAATAATTCAAGTGATGGCGATAAAGGCAGCGCATCATCCTCGCTAGGGATAAGCTGAAAACGGATCTGGTCGCTATCAGTAGGATGCAGGTTGAAGCGAAGTTGGCTCGAGTGAGCAAGACGCGGTAGCTGAGCTCGGGTGTGTGCGAATAAGTCGACAAAAGGGCTGAGAGTGGCTTGCTCGGCTAGCGGTACTGAGAGTTTGAACGTGCCATCACCGGGAATACAGCTTTCCTTGCAAACTAACCACGAAGCGCTCAGTTCAATAGTGATTTCATTTGCCGTTAAAGTGCTTGGCAATTCAACGGCGACCATCAATAGCGAGTCGTGGTAGTAGCCGAAGTTAGTGATGTCCGATATGACAATGCGTTGTGGTGTCGGCCAGTTGATGGCGCCCACTTGAAGCGCTGTTGATGAGTCGCCGTTGGCTTCGGTTGCGACAACGGTGAAACTAAGCTCCGTTGGGATGCCACTGTCGCCCGGATTTTTCCAGTAGGTATGCCAGTGGCTTTCCGGCCGCATCGCGAGACCAAGCCATTGTGTGGTGCCGGGCGCCCAAACTGAATGCTCGGCTACCAGCTCTACTTCAATATGGGGATGTTGTTGCGGCCCCGAGCTGTAGGCTTGGGCTGGCAGAGCCAAACTCAATAAACAACACAGTGCCAACAAATGTAGGGTTAATCGTTGCAATAACATCAACGCAGTTACCTGTTTTTGAACAGCAGACAAAGTGGCGCTGAGCATCCATTAAAACTCAGCACCCACACTGGCATACAACATAGCAATGTATCCGATCAATTACCAAGCTAGATAAACCATGAAAAACAAATGGTTAAGGAGTTCTAGTCGAATACAGTGACAACCTGCCGGCTAATTGCAACTAACTCGCCGTAACTATCGTAGATATCCGCTTCGGTATGGCCATAACCATCGGCTGCTTGCCGAGTGCTGGCCTGATAGGCAAACCAGTTATCCGGATTCATGGGGCGATGAGGGTGGATAAACTCCACATTCCAACTCATGGTGCTGGCGGGTGCAGGCCACTTGAGCATTTGCAGTATGGTTGGTGGCCAAGCATCGATTAGCGCAATTAAGTGGGCGTCGGTTAGCTTTGTTGGCGCTTTTTTAAAGCGCATCCAGCCGCCAACATGATGACTTTTGCGACCGGTAAACGGCCACCCGCCATCGCACTTGGCTAGATCCATATGACGCAAAAACTTAGGGGTAACTTTCGGAATTTGCGGGATGAAGTTGGCTTTTGCTGGCGCCATCATGTTGTGTTTACGCCGGTCTTGCACCGCAATCTTGGAGGGGCGGGCAACACCAAATGCCGCTTGGCACATGACCGCCGTGTTGCCGTCTTGAATGATTCGGGCGACTGCTTGCGTGGCATTGCGGCCTTCTCTGAGGATTTCCGCCTCAATAGTAAAGGGTTGCTCCGGGTAGATTGGCCCAATAAAACTGGTGTTAAACGAGCGAAGCATGCGCGGCGATGCTAACTGATTCTCGATTGCGCGGTAAGCCAATGAGGCTGACAAGCCACCAAATAAGGTTCTGCCCTGCGCCCAATCTCGGCTGACAGTCAAGGTCGCTGGTGTGTTGTCGCCTTGAGCATGACGTTGTTCATCGAGCTGGCTGAATAGTTGGTCTATGTGCATCTGATTGGTTTAACGAGCAAAACAGGATGACAACGGTAACAGTATAACTGGTCCGATGTCTAGATGGGCCACATTACGGGTCCGTTTGTCACGGTAGATGAGAACACCTTGGAAGTTTTTTACCAATACGCCGTTCTTATTAGGGTCTGTTGATCTTTTCTGTATGTTTTTGAGCGACTTTATGGTCAACAGACCCTAGTCAACACGGAGCAGTATTCAAGGGGTAAAACATGATTGTCAGTTCCCAGCGTCTGAACTTAAAAGCAAATCTCATTTATGGTTTTGTGCTGGCCATTGGCCTTGGTTTGTCGGCATATGTCTATTGGTCGGTGGATAGCCTGAGAGGTATTTCGACTCGGCTGGTCGACAATCAATTACCCGTGCTACAGACCAGCAATAGTATCGATCACTTACTGGGCGAGCATGAACGCCTGCTGTATGAATACTATGCAACCGTTGATAGTGCGTTATATAGCAATGAAGCGTTAACGGTCGCAGAGCAATTGGCGTCCGCGTTGGATACGTTGGCGATGTATGCCGGTGAGCAACGGGTGATCCCAGTGCGGTTGCATCTGGCTGATATTGAGCGGATTGCCAGCCAACTCCACGACAATCTCAAAGAGCGGCCAATTGATTGGGATTTGGCACGTGCTCAACTGCGCCAGTTAAGTGATGAGCGCCGCGACATTTTACCCTTACTCAGTCAACTCAATGCCATCATCACAGGCGAGGTCAACCAAGGCTATCAACAAAGCCAACAGGCTTTGGCGCAAATGTTTGTTGCCGTGGTGATTTACGGCATAGCGGTGCTGCTGATGGCGATCGCATTGGGCCGCTATGTCAAACGCTATTTGTTATTGAGCGATAGCAATGCTCGGTTGGCTTTGTTTGCGGAGCGTAACCCTAATCCGGTATTGAGCCTTGGTGAGCGTGGCGAAGTGCTCTACCAGAATCCAGCGAGTGCTCAGGTGTTACAACAATTTGATCAGGCCAATGATCCGCTGCAACTGCTGTCACCCGATTTGGGACAACAACTGTTTGATGCCCGAAATAATCCACTGGATAACCATCGTCATGAGCATCAGCTGGCCGATCGCTATTTTAGCTACGAGATCCACTGGCTTGCCGATATGGCTGCGTTCGATATTCACGTCAAAGATATTTCCAAGCAAAAGCGGGCTCAAATGCAATTGATGGATCGCGCTTACCGTAATGATCAGTCCGGCTTGTTTAACCGCTTGCGATTCAATGACGATATCAATCGCGCGATGAGCAATTCCCAAGGGATTAGTTTGGTGTTGATTGAAGTGGCGCAAATGGGCCAATTGCAGGGACATTATGGCCTCAACGGCGCCAGTGCTTGCATCGAAGGCGTGACGCAAGCCTTGATAGAGCAGTTCGATTCGGCCCAACAAGCGGTGCCACTAGAGGCGACTTTGTATCACATCGCTGATGGCAGCTTTGCAGTATTGGCGGCTCATTTAACTGCCGCGCCGGAATTACAATTTCTGGTCAAACACATTGCCAGCCGCTTCCAAGCACCCGTGCCAACGGCGTTGGGACAAATGCGGATACAGGTGCAACTGGGCATTACCGAGCATGCGCCGCAACGCCGGACAGGGCACGACTTATTGCTCGATGCCAAAATTGCTGCCGATCAAGCGTTGCGTAAAGGTGGCGACACCATTAGCTATTTCGATATTGATGTGGGCCAAGCCCACGCCCGCCGAGCCGATCTTGCGCTCAAGTTAGAACAAGCCATCGATAAACAGCAACTCAGCCTTTACATGCAGCCACAGATGGCAATATCCGATGGCTCCCTCAAAGGAGCCGAAGCATTATTGCGTTGGCAATGTGATGGCGAATTTATCTCCCCAGCAGAATTTATTCCTGTCGCTGAGCAAACGGGCTTGATCCTAGCCATTGGCGATTGGGTGCTGGAACAGGCCTGCATGATGACCGCTGAGTATCGCCGCTTAGGCTTAGTGGACTTGGTGGTCGCCATTAATATTTCGCCACGACAGTTTTTACAAAGTGACTTTAGCGCTCGGGTTGAGCAGCTATTAAACCAATACCAAATTCCAGCTTCGGCGATTGAGTTGGAAATCACCGAAAGCACCATTATGGATAATGAGCACGCCGGTATATTGGTACTCAACCAACTCAAAGAGCTGGGGGTTTCTTTGGCTATTGATGACTTTGGTACCGGGTACTCTTCACTAGCCTATCTCAAGCAGTTTCCGGTCAATAAGCTTAAAATTGATCGCAGTTTTATTCGTAATATTGAGCACAACCTTGATGATCAGGCCATCGTCCTAAGCTTGTGTCAGATGGCCCGCAACCTCAAATTATCAGTGCTGGCGGAGGGCATCGAAACGCAAGCGCAATTGGACATGTTGGCACAATTTGATTGTGATGCCATACAGGGCTTTTGGTACAGCCGGCCGCTTGCGCATCCGGATTTTATTCGCTTCACTGAGCCGTCGAGAATCGCTGAGCCGTTACACGATTAATGTTTTTCAACCTCATAATGAACGCGATTTCGGCCATTGGCTTTGGCTGCGTAGAGGTTTTTATCGGCGCGCTCAATGGCTACTTCTATTGGGGTCGATAGCTTATTGATACTAATACCGATAGACACGGTGACTTGCTTGCTCGGCTCTAATTCAAAGTTGTGCTCGCTAATCATCAAGCGGATCTTTTCGGCAACTTTGAGGGCTTGCTCGAGATTGGTCCCCGGGCAGAGCAGGATGAATTCCTCACCGCCCCAGCGACCAAAGCCATCCTGATTTCGGATCATGGATTTGAGGTTTTTCGCTAGTTGTTGCAATACTCGGTCACCATCTGAATGGCCATATTGGTCATTAATCTGCTTAAAGTGATCGACGTCGAACAGCAACAGTGAGTAGATTTTTGAGTATTTATCTTGCTGTTGATAGCGGCTGAAAAAGTTCAATACGCCGCGACGGTTTAGTACTTCAGTTAGTTGATCGAGTTGTGAGCTTTGTTTCAGTTCATATGCCTAGTGGGTCAATTTTTGAATCGCCGTGGCTTTGTCTTTAAACCGTTCTACCAACACCACCATGACGCCGGACACCAGAATAAAGGCCCAGCCGATAATAATGTAAAGGTATAGCTGCTCGCGGCTAATATAGGTTCCGCGCAGGGTTAACTGATTGATTCGAAGATGCTCGACGGCGCCATCAACTGACGACTTGAGCTCAATACCCATGGCAATCACGTTGTCAATGTCAGTGTGGCGGGCATGTCGCGGCAGGTGTTTTTCGAGTACCCACCAGTCGGCCACTTTGATTTCGTCCATTTTGACCACGATCGGTTCATGTAGCTCTTCAACGGGCAGATCGACCATGTTGTACTTAAGGCTATTAAAATCGTCGTTTTTCGAATAAGCGGCGCCGAAATTGCGAAAATATAACCGAAGCTCTTGGCTTGGTCCTTGGTAGTCGACATCGATCAGCATGTCCTGAAAGATGCTTAAATCTTTACCCACATTTGGCTGTTCAGCGAAATAGACTTGCATAATGCAATAAGGGTGAGGCGATTGGGTTGAAAATTGGCATTCCATGGCCTGTTTCTCGTTTTCATCGAGCCAGCGCGCTTCACTGTTGCCGCCAATCAGTTGATCGGACTGCACTTCGAGGCGGTAACTTTCGCCGGGAATCAGTTGTTCACTGAACTGAAAACGTTCGGGATAACCAGCCATTAGTGCGACAGTGGTGAGCATGGCTAGCAAGAGTAGGGCAAGAAATCGGTTGGAACGAAATAAAGGCATTTTTAAAACAATTAACTCTGAGTAACTACTGCATAACGCAGTGGGTCTGTTGTTTTATACCTCCGTGTACACATTAACTTGCATTCATCATACGTGATTTTTCTGGCTTAAATGGTTAAATGATCGTTAGCCAGATCTGGTTTTTTAGTTAATTGTTGGCAATGGAACGAGGAAAGGCGAGCAAGTGGGGCGCTATAGCAAGGTTTGTGAGCCGCCGTTTGGGTTGTGGGATGAGGTGGTGGATGCGTCCTCGGCCTGTTTCTTTTGTGCCCGTTTGCGACGTTGCTCACACAACCTCAACACGTAGAGCTTTTGCGCATCATCAAACTGTTGCCAACTAAAGCGCTCTTCTCGCTTACGAAAACAACCAATGCAATAACCTCGTTCGCCAGTTTGGCAAATGCCTTGGCACGGATTGGGAACATCAAACAGGTGGAGCTGGTCGTGATTTTTTTTCGCGCTCATGGTGTTCGGCACTAATTATTGTCGTTGCAGTCTAACCAGCTGGGATCGGAGCATCAAGCGAAAGCTTGCGGGGGTAAGAAAAAAGCGGGGCTGCGCCCCGCTAGTCAACAATTAAGGCAGTTGGGCAAGCCATTCGCCGTTATCAAACCACTTGCTGCGAAGCTTGGTCATTAAACCGACGCGCTCGTAAGACACCATGAAATTGCGCACTAGGTTGAAAAAGTGCAAATCGCCATGGGGCAGGGCAACGCCAATGGGTTCCATTGACAGCGGTCGTTGCAGTGTCACAAAGTCATCGTTGGGATTACGTAATACGGCGAGCTTGCAAATGGCCATGTCGGCAAATAGCGCATCGACTTTTCGTTCTCGGATCAGCTTAATGGCCTCTTCATAATTGTTCACGCCAACAATTTCCGCTTTCGGAATATTTAGCTGTACCAAGGTCTTACTGGTTGAGCTTTTCAGTGCCGCGACTTTAATTCCTAAGCGATTAAAACCGCCATCCTGCTCAAGCTGTGCCATGCGCTCGCTGGTGGCTAACAATGATTTACCTGACACCATGTAAGGCTCAACAAAACTCACTTGCTTAGAGCGTTGGGAGGTGATCGACATGCCTGAAATGATCATGTCGGCGCGACCTGCTTGCACGGCACTAATGAGCTCCGGAAATGGCACCTTAATGATCTCCAGTTCGACATTCATGGCATTCGCCAGTGCTTGAGCCAAATCGACATCGTAGCCAATGAACATGCCACTGCGGCTGACGACATTAAATGGTGGTTGATCGCCGGTCATGGCAACCTTAACCACACCTCGGTCCAATACTCGATCGAGAATGGGACTCTCGGCATTGGCTTTGGTGACCACGAGCACCGGTAAGGCGATGATAAAAACTAAGATGAGTCGGCGAATAAAGTTAACGGTTGCAGCCATTGTGTTCTCTCCTTGGGGCAGCGCAAAAATAAATAATGTTGAAACTCAATGAATTTTCGAGTGAATTCGATGCATTAACTTATAGACGGTTTACGCCAGAGTGTTGGATATTCTTTTGATGGTGGTTGGCACATGCGGCGCAATCACATATCATTGCTCGGTCCGATTGGTAACGGACACGACATTTTTTCTAAGAAGCCCTTATGGGGCTTTTTTATTTGCACTTTTAATTTACAGAAATAGCAAGTGGCCCTTGGTATGGGTCACCACTGTATTGTAGGAAAACACATGCCTGTAATTACTCTTCCAGACGGTTCTCAACGTAGTTTCGACAAACCAGTTTCGATTATGGATATTGCCATGGACATCGGTCCAGGCTTGGCCAAAGCGTGCATCGCTGGTCGTGTCAATGGTAGTCGCGTCGATGCAGTTGATCTCATTACTGAAGACGCCAATATCGAAATCATCACGGCAAAAGATGAAGACGGTTTGGAAATCATCCGCCACTCTTGTGCCCACTTACTGGGCCATGCCATCAAGCAATTGTGGCCAGATACCAAAATGGCGATTGGTCCGACGATTGATAAAGGCTTCTACTACGATGTTGATCGCGAAGATCCCATCACTGAAGATGATTTGGTCGAGCTGGAAAAACGCATGTTGCAGTTGGCTAAAACCAACTATGACGTGATCAAAAAAGTAGTGAGCTGGCAAGAAGCGCGTGATGCCTTTGAAGCGCGCGGTGAAACCTACAAGATGGAAATCCTCGATGAGAACGTCGCTAAAGACGACCGTCCTGGTTTGTATCATCACGAAGAATATGTCGACATGTGCCGCGGACCACACGTGCCAAACATGAAGTTCTGTCACCACTTTAAACTGATGAGTGTTGCCGGTGCTTACTGGCGTGGCAACAGTGACAACAAAATGTTGCAGCGTGTTTATGGCACCGCATGGGCTGATAAAAAGCAGCTTAAAGCTTATTTGCAACGGCTGGCTGAAGCTGAGAAGCGTGATCACCGCAAAATTGGCAAAACACTCGATCTGTTCCACTGGCAACAAGAAGCGCCAGGTATGGTGTTCTGGCATGCCGATGGCTGGACGATTTACAAAGAGCTGGAAAGCTACATGCGCGAGCAGTTGGTGAAATACGGCTATGAAGAGATCCGTGCACCAATGATCATGGATGTGTCGATGTGGGAGAAATCAGGTCACTGGGATAAATACCACGACAACATTTTTGCTACTGAATCGGAAAAGCGCACCTATGCAGTGAAACCAATGAACTGCCCAGGTCACTTGCAGATTTTCAATCAGGGCCTGAAATCTTACCGTGATTTGCCATATCGGATGGCCGAGTTCGGCATTGTTCACCGTAACGAGCCGTCAGGTTCACTACACGGTTTGATGCGGGTTCGTAGCTTTACCCAAGATGATGCGCACGTGTTCTGTACCGAAGAGCAGATCCAGCAGGAAGTCACTGCCTGTATCGAAATGGTATATGACACCTATAAAACGTTCGGTTTCCACGATATCGATGTGAAATTGTCGACTCGTCCAGAGCAGCGTATTGGTGATGATGCCACTTGGGACAAATCAGAAGAAGCATTGGCCGAAGCGCTTAAAGCCAACAATCTTGAGTATGAAATTCAAGAAGGCGAGGGGGCGTTCTATGGTCCTAAGATCGAATTCACCCTCTATGACTGCTTAGATCGCGCGTGGCAGTGCGGCACCATTCAGCTCGATTTCTCAATGCCAGAGCGTTTAGGAGCCAGTTACGTTGCCGAAGATGGCGAACGCGCGGTGCCAGTGATGATTCACCGAGCAATTCTTGGTTCACTCGAGCGTTTCATTGGAATTTTGATTGAGCAGTACGCCGGTTTGTTCCCAACATGGTTGGCGCCAAAGCAAGCTGTCGTGATGAATATTACTGATAATCAAGCTGATTATGTGAATTCTGTCGTTCAAAAACTCAATTCAGCAGGCTTCCGTGCTATTTCTGACTTGAGAAATGAAAAGATTGGCTTTAAAATCCGCGAGCACACTTTGCGCCGAGTTCCATATTTGTTGGTAGTTGGTGATAAAGAGGTCGAAGAAGGCGAAGTTGCGGTACGCACACGCCGTGGTAAAGACCTCGGAAAACTCAAAGTGGACGATTTTATCGCCTTGTTGGCTAAAGATGTTGCCGACAAGAAGTCTGATTCTGTGGAGGAATAACCTATTAAAGGTGGAAGAAGAGGCCAGCAACAGCAGGCCGCACATCGGATTAATGAGCACATTCGTGCGCAAGAAGTTCGTTTAACCGGTCCTGACGGCGACCAAATGGGCATCGTGTCATTGCAAGAAGCAATGAACGCTGCGGAAGACGCTGGCTTGGACTTGGTGGAAATTAGCCCAAATGCTGAACCACCAGTGTGCCGAGTGATGGACTACGGTAAATTCCTCTACGAAAAGAGCAAGTCTCTTAAAGAGCAGAAGAAGAAGCAAAAACAGATTCAGGTGAAGGAAGTTAAATTCCGTCCTGGAACTGACGAAGGCGATTACCAGGTAAAACTGCGCAACCTGCGTCGCTTTCTTGAAGGGGGTGATAAAGCCAAAGTCACACTGCGTTTTCGCGGTCGTGAAATGGCCCACCAGAACCTTGGCATCGATCTTTTGAATCGGATTAAAACTGATTTGGAAGAGCTGGCCCAATGCGAATCGTTTCCGAGCCGCGTTGAAGGTCGCCAAATGGTGATGGTACTCGCCCCAACTAAGCGGTAATTAGGGCTTACAAGTAATCGAAGCGGCCCGCTCGATGAGCGGGCCGCTTTTATTCGCCTTAATGACTATTTTATTAATCACAATGCGGAGTTGTATTCAATGCCTAAATTGAAGACCAACAAAGGCGCTGCCAAACGTTTTAAGCGTACTGGTAACGGCGGATTTAAACACAAGCAGTCTCACCTGCGTCACATCTTGACTAAAAAGAGCACCAAGCGTAAGCGTCAGCTTCGTGGTAAGCACCAAGTTGAGAAATGTGATGTTGCACAAGTGCAGCGTATGCTGCCGTACGCATAAGGGGAATGACTGATGGCACGAGTTAAACGTGGTGTGATCGCCCGCGCGCGTCACAAAAAAGTACTGAAGCAAGCTAAAGGTTACTACGGTGCACGTTCACGTGTATATCGCGTAGCTTTCCAAGCGGTTACTAAAGCAGGTCAATATGCTTACCGTGACCGTCGTCAGCGCAAGCGTCAGTTCCGTCAACTGTGGATTGCCCGTATCAACGCGGCTTCACGTCAAAACGGCATGTCTTACAGCCGTTTCATCGACGGTCTGAAAAAAGCTTCTGTTGACATCGATCGTAAGATCCTTGCTGATATTGCTGTTTTTGACAAACCAACCTTCACTGCGTTGGTAGAAAAAGCGAAAGCAGCACTGAATTAAGTTCAGGCTACTTAAGCTGTTAAAAAAACGGGAGGCTTGCCTCCCGTTTTTTGTATCTAATTTGTGTCCTAAGCAGGGCTATCCGGTACTTACTCAAACACGTATCATTCAACACCACCAACACTATTACCGATCGAGTTTCATTATGCTGGTTGATTCCCATTGCCACTTAAATCGTCTGAAGTTTAAAGAAGGGGAAACCTTGGATGATGTGGTCCAGTTTGCCCGTTCTCGCGATATTGAGCACATGTTGTGCGTTAGCGTCACGCTTGATGAATTTCCAAGCATGCGTGATGTGGTCGCCAAATATGACGATGTGTCAGTCTCTTGTGGTGTTCACCCGCTGGATTTGGACAAGCCATACGACTTGACGTTGTTACAGCAACTGGCCGCTGACGATGACGTTGTGGCGATTGGCGAGACTGGCCTCGACTACTACTACTCGAAAGATACTATTGCCCTCCAGCAGCAATCGTTTCGTGACCACATTGAGGTTGCCAAAGCGCTTAACAAGCCGTTGATTATTCATACCCGCGATGCTCGCGAAGATACCATCGCGATTTTAAAAGAGCAGGGGGCCGACCGAGTCGGTGGGGTGATGCATTGCTTTACCGAGTCCTTGGAAATGGCACAAGCAGCCATGGAGTTGGGCTTTTACATTTCCTTTAGTGGCATTGTGACCTTTAAGAATGCCGAAGAGCTGCGCCAAGTAGCACAAGCTGTGCCGCTCGATAAGATCTTGGTTGAGACCGATAGCCCTTATCTGGCTCCCGTACCGTATCGCGGTAAACCCAATCAACCGGGTTATGTCAAAGAGGTGGCAGAGTACATTGCGACGTTAAAAGGTGTCAGTTACGAAGAACTGGCAGCGATCACAACTCAAAACTTTTATCGCTTGTTTCCATTAGCCAAAGCCAATCGCTAACTTGTTGATCCCACTAAAGTCCGGTAAAACTGTAACGGTCGTTTAACCTTTTACGCAGGTGAAAGGTTATTTCCCTCACTGGGTAAGAGGACTTTTACATGGGTTTTGTAACTCAACCAGAACGACCGGACGATCACAACCCGATAACCAATATTCATCGGCAGGCTTTCGGACGCGATAACGAAGGCCGCTTAGTTCACCGACTCAGGCGAGAACAACAGCTGTTGCTCTCTTTGGTGACCACCGATGGAGACAAGGCCGTCGCCCACATCGCTTTTAGCCCTGTGACTTTGTCTGGTTCGAGTCGCGCTGCGAGCTTGCCTACAGGCGCGGCATTAGGGCCTGTCGGGGTGTTACCCAGCTATCAGGGAAATGGCTTAGGCCTGCAAATTATTGAAGCTGCTCTAGCCAGTGATGCCATTACTCAAACACCATGGCAAGTGCTTGTTGGCGAGCCTTCGTTGTATGGCCGCTTTGGTTTTGGTGCGGCCAGTCAATATGGTCTTAAGTGTGAATTTCAGGTGCCGCCAGAGTATTTTCTTCTGCGAGTAACGCCTGGCATTGAGCCGCCAGTCTTCGAGCAAGGCGAAACCTTGCACTATCACAAAGCATTTCATTCGGTGTAATCATGATTGCGTTGGCATTTAGCCCCCCTTGCTTGTATCAACGTCGAAATGGGTTTGAACTCACCTCCGATCCGTCACGAATTCAATTTGATTGGCTGCACCGGCAATTGGCTCAACAATATTGGTGCGAAAATATTCCCGCTGACATTCTGCGCACAGCCATTACCCACTCTTGGTGTGTGTCGGTATTTGCCGAAGATGCCCGCCATCAGCAGGTAGGCTTTGCTCGTCTCGTGACTGACTACGCTAGCTTTGGCTACTTGGCTGATGTGTATGTGGCGCCGAGTTTTCGCGGTAAAGGCATCGCGCGTTGGATGGTCGATGCATTCGTCCAGTGCCCTGAGTTGCCTCAATTACAAAAGTGGTTGTTGATCACAGCGGACGGTCACGACATCTACAAAGGAGTGGGCTTTAAGCCGGTCGCTTACCCCCATGCCTTTATGGAAATACGCGGCGTTTCCGACTACCAAGAGCCGCGCTAACGCCGATTGTCCTGGGCGTTTGTTGTAGTCAATCATTGATAGGTTCTGTGATTTGAGCGCGCACTTAGTTATTGATCTTGGTTAACACCTGCCGATAAGATGGGCGCATAATTAACTGGTACGATGAGTTGTTTTCAGGAGGAGCACAATGATTATTGTTCGGGACGATATGCCGGCAGGTTTAATTGCCATGGAAGCGGTCGGTGAGGTTACCAGAGCCGATTATCAGGATATTATTCGGCCGGAGCTAGAACGGGCATTTGCTCACGGTGAGAAAGTTCGGTTTCTTTATATTTTAGGTAGTCAATTCAAAGGGTTTGAGGCGGCCGCATTGATCGATGATGCGAAACTTGGAATCAAGCATTTAGGCGACTTTGAACGTATTGCGGTGGTTTGTGATGTCAAATGGGTGAACCACGCGATTAAGTTAGTGAACGTGGCCACACCGTGCCCTGTAAAACGATTTGCAGTTGAACAACAAACGGATGCGATTAGCTGGCTGCAAGCTTGATTGCCCTTCATCTCCCCAGTTGAAGCTGGTGCAACAACCAAATTTCTGAGGTTGCCTATACTTCATTCGTCAGCAAGATGACTGAAGATTAAGAGGCAAGCATGAAAGTTGTTACATCACTTCTGGTTTTAGCGCTATCGACCCTGTCGACAGCATTTGCTGCGCAGCCGTTGCGCTACAATGCATCGGAGGCTGCGCAAGAACGCTACATAATCGATATTTTGTCGCTGGCGGTGGAAAAATCGGGCGGCAATTATCAACTCCAAGGCACCTCAGAAACTTACTCTGATTCGCGAGTCAGAGAAGAGCTCAAAACGCAGGGAATTGATGTTTACTGGACCATGACATCCAGTGAGCTAGAAAATGAATTCCTACCTGTCCGCATTCCTATCTTCAAAGGTCTGCTTGGCAACCGTATCTTTATTATCAATGCTGATGAGCAGCACAAATTCACTGGCGTTTATAGCCTGCGCGATCTGGCCCAGTTGCAAGCGGGTCAGGGCACGTTGTGGCCAGATACCAAAATTCTTGATGGTGCGGGCTTACCAGTGGTGACCGCGCTGAAATACGAAAGCTTGTTTCACATGCTGGAGGGCAATCGGTTCGACTATTACCCAAGAGGTGTGCACGAGCCATGGAATGAAGTCAATCAGTATGCGGCGCTTAACTTGGCCATTGAACAGGAGTTGATGTTGGTTTATCGGGCACCGATGTATTTCTTTGTCAATCGCGCTAACACTGAGTTAGCGCAAGCGTTAACACAAGGGTTGGAGCGAGCCGTTGCTGATGGCAGTTTCGATCAGGTGTTTTATAGCTCTCCGGTGATCCAAGATGTATTGAATAAAGCCAACATGGCAGGCCGTCGCGTGTTTCACGTCGATAACCCGTTACTGTCTTCTGCCACGCCACTGGACCGCCAAGAGCTGTGGCTTGATGTGGATTCCATACCTCGGCGCTAATCGTTGCTTCGATGGAAATAAAAAGCCCGCTTTCGCCTGTCTCTTGATCACATCTTAGAGTTCAAGAGACTTGGCTAATTCGTACCCTTCAAGGATGGCTTGTAATTTGAGCCATCCTTGCCACAGCAC
>NZ_JACXAF010000027.1 GCF_014773395.1 Neiella litorisoli
TTAAGGTCTCTAAAGGGTCGTCGAAGACTACGACGTTGATAGGCAGGGTGTGGAAGCGCTGTGAGGCGTTAAGCTAACCTGTACTAATTGCCCGTGCGGCTTAACCATACAACGCCCGAGCGGTTTTGTATAAATAAGCTCTGACAGCTACATGCTGGTCATTAGAGTGACAATCAAATTTTTGCCTTAGAGCGAGCAGCCTTGAGCTTGTCGCTTTAACGGGTTTCCGAGTTACCTTTTTCGCTTGGCGGCCATAGCGTTGTGGACCCACCTGATCCCATTCCGAACTCAGACGTGAAACGCAACTGCGCCGATGGTAGTGTGGGGCTTCCCCATGTGAGAGTAGGTCACCGCCAGGCACCTAATATACGAAGAACCCCAGTCCGTATGGACTGGGGTTTTTTGTTTGGTGCGTCGATGCACCAAATCCCTTCGGGATTTCTCCCTGATTCATTCCAAATGAGTCGGTGCTGAATGTTGATTGGTATTGCCAAATTGTCAGACCTTAATCTCAAATTGGTCACATCTGGCTTTTTTGAATAATTCAGCTGCGTTATAAAGACAGCAGATTCATTTTCCTTAACGTTAAACGGCAATCATATGGGTATGGCTAAAGTCACTTATCGCATGTTCCTACTGTGCTTGATGATGCTAATGCATCCTCCTATTGCCGCTGATTCGATTATGCTGTATTCACCTTCGTGGAGCAGTAAAAACACCCTCTACAAGCACGAAGTGGTAACCAAAGCGCTTGATTTAACGAAACAAGAATATGGCTCCTATACCACCAAAATTACTGACATTGACATCAAACCGAAACGGATTATCGCACTGATGCAAACCGGTAAGCTCGTTAACGTGGCAGTGTTTGCTGCTAACGAGATGTGGGATAAAAGCGCGTTACCTATTCGCATCCCGATTCGTGGTGGCATGCTCAGTTATCGCTTGTTATTGGTAAATAAAAACGACTTAGACAAATTTTCCCAAGTGACTAGTGCTGAGCAGTTAAAAGCGCTGAGACCGGGTGTTGTCAATGACTGGTCAACGACTGGCGTGCTTGAACGAGGCGGATTCGATGTCGTGCAATCGCAGCATTTTGAGGGGTTGTTTTCGATGCTATCAAGTGGCCGAATTGAGTACATTCCTAGGGGTGTTTACGAAATCTATACGGAATTAGAGAATCGCCGACAAAAATATCCTGACGTGGTGATTGAGCCAACGCTCGCCATTCGAATTCCAATGGTGACTTACGTTTATGTCGCTCCTCAGGAGCGACGTTTGGCGCAGCGCATTGAAAAGGGGTTGGCTAAAATGGTCCAAAATGGCGAATTGCGGCGGATTTTTAACAAATACTATCAGCAAGAATTTCAACTGGCCCAATTACATAATCGGCGAATCATTGAAATCGAATCGGATTATTATATGCAGCTCAACGGTATGGAAAGTAATTTGATTTGGCCGTTGGGGGACGTGCAGCATTAAACTTTTCATTGTCATGGACAAAGCTACCAATTTGTCGCCTTTAAGACACTCATTTAACCATCACTATCGGCCTTAACTGTAATAAGATCAACTAATTAAAACTTGGTGTTAGCTTTGCAAAAGGTTTTGTTTTTAAACCTCAAAAGGAATAACACGATGGCATTTGTTTACTTTACTTCCCCAACAATGCGGAAAAATAAAAAGGTTGAAGCGATCGCTGGAAAGCGCAACGCCATTCTAGGCTTGGCCGAAGAGAATGGCATAAAGATCCCCTGTGAATGCCGCGACGGTGAATGTGGTTCTTGCCTAATCAAAGTCACTCACCTTGATGGCGACCGGATTAAAGCCGTGATGCTGACGGACAAAGAACGCTCGGTACTTAAGTCGATAGGTAAACTACCTGATTTCGAGGCAGAGCGTGCATCGGTGGAAGATATCCCACCAACCTACCGCTTAGCTTGTCAGGCAATTGTTACTGACGAGGACTTGCTGGTTGAGTTTACCGGAGAGCCGGGCGGAGCTTAGGATTTGAAGCAAGGCGCTGGCGAGCCAGCGCTTTGGCTTAAAAGCGGACCTCTAAATTAATCCCGTTATAGGTTGGGGTAATGCGCCATTGGTAAGCGGTTTGTTGGCCGGAAAATTTATTCTGGTAGTCTTGCCAGTATTGTTGCGGGGCCGATGGTTGGCTCCATATTGCAGCCTCGCCAATCGCGATACCGAGTGCAGCTGATCCTAACGCATCGTCGCTATCACCAAATGCTGCAATTGCAGCAGCGCCCAATAAGTTGACACCTACGGTCATCAAGTGTGGCTTCCAAGTGTGGCGTTCATTCGCCCGCCAAGCGCTATGACGCATCAATTGTTCTGCTTCTTTTAATCGCGCGATCTTTTGTGCTCTGCTCGTTGCAGGCATTTGTCGGTAATCATCCATGCCAGTGACGACGGGTAGCGGCTTAAACAGCATTAAAGCTAAACCACCTGCCGACTTGACGGCGCCGACCCATTGCTTGGTGGAGTCGTCACTATCACTTTCGTCGGCCGCTTTGGCTGCTTGGGCGATGGCTGAAACCGCATAAAATCCGGTCCAGCCATATTGCCAGTAGGTTGAGGGTGATTCGATTGCATCTAACTTACTATTTAAAAATGACAATCGTTGGTCGATTTCCTGATCGCTGAGTAAATCGTAATCGGTTGCATGGGCCGTCGTGGCGGTGATCAATACGCCTACGGCTAGCGTTGCCCTGAGCGCTCGTTGCAAAAAAGCGTGCATGTTTGGATGTCCTATTCCCAGAAAAGATCTGACGTGGTTATCAATCTGTTTATCAGTTATTAACGTTAGCATACAATTCATTACACACCATGCCACTAGAGCCTGTTGCTCTTTGCTGTGTGTTTTTGCAGCAATTTATTGGTGATTTAGGCAAGGAAGAGATTATGAAGTTGACTGGCCGTCAATGAGTAATCGCTGACGCGGAATAAATTGCCAATAAACGCTGCCCGAAGGGTTCGTCAAAATGCTCATTTCGCTACGTCACTCGCTATTTGTATAGATTGCTATACGGCATAGCTCGTTTCTTGCTCAAAAGAGCATTTTGAACGAACAAAATTCATACACCAAAGATCAACAGGCTCTAATCGCCTGAGTTGATTAATAAATGAACTTGGTCAAGCGGTCACAGAATCAACGGATAATTAGGGTATGATGTGTCGGCTACAACGAATTTAAGAATTATCGCGATACACCGATATAACCAAATAGATAACAGGTGATCGCAGGGTGAACTGTGCTCAAGGATTTTTTTGATTAATCGTGCTGCTAACAAACAATTCGGCTGTCAATGGCTGAGCTTAGTGATGCTTATGTTGTTACAGATCAGTGGTTATGCTGCTGAATCTGATGATGAGTATTTGCTGGGGCCTGGCGATCGGCTGAATGTGCATGTCTACAACGAACCGGATCTAAGCGTCGAAACCGAAATCGACCGCGCCGGCTTCTTGAGCTTTCCTTTCCTTGAACAAGTCCTTGCCCAAGGCCTGACCACCCGCCAACTTGAAACCACTATTGAAAATGGCTTGCGCGGTGACTATTTAATAGAACCTCATGTGCAAGTGTCGGTGACACGTTACCGGCCGTTTTTCATTCATGGCCAAGTTAATGCGCCAGGAGGTTACCCTTATCAGCCAGGCTTAACCGTTGATATGGCTATCGCCTTAGCCGGCGGCTTGAAAGAGCGGGCATCGAAGTCAAGTTGGTCAATCCGGCGGGCGCGAGAAGCACACCAAACTGAGTATGATGCTGAGCGTGACACTGCGGTCATGGCGGGTGACATTATCGAAATTTCCGAGAGCTTTTTTTAGCCATCAGCGATGACACCATATTCTTCGCCAACTAACCCAGACAAAGACAACGAGTTGTTATTCGACTTCGTTACCTTGCTGTGGAATAAGCGCATGGTGATCATCGCGGTGGTCGCCGTTTTTGCGCTGATGGCGGTGTTATACGTGAAGTCACTCGGCCTGATGTATCGGGCCAGCGCCAATGTTCAGATTGGTGGTCAGCAGTCCAATGTGGTCGCCATTGAGCAGCTTTATGTGCTTGATGAGCGCAGTTCGTCTCACATGAGTACGCAGGTAGAATTGCTCAAGTCGCGAGCGATTGCACGGAAGGTTGTGGCGCAGATGTCGCTACAAACTCACCCTGAATTTACCTACCGGCAGCCGAGCGTGTATCAATATTGGCATGCTTATTTCTTTGGTAAAGAGGCGCTCATGCCGAAGTTGCGGCGCGAAATGTCAGAGCAGCGCGCCGAAGATGAATTCCGTAGCCGATTATCAGTGACGCCGGTACGAGATAGCGAAATTATCAAGATCAGCTTTGATGCTTATGATCCAAAATTAGCGGCAGGCGTGGCCAATGCCGTGGTTGCGGCATACATTGATTATCATCGCGACTCCAGAAGCCAGGTTACTGAGCAAACCAGCCAATGGCTGCTTGAGCAGCTAGAAGAACAACGGGCTAATTTGTTGCAAGCGGAGCAAGAGTTATCTGAGTTTCGTCAGCGCGAAGACTTGATTGATATATCAGGCATTCTGGGGATTGTCAGCCAGGAGCTGAATCTGACCTCGTCGCAAATCATCGATGCCCGCAAACGACTCGAAGAAGTCCGTGTTTTAAAAGAGCTAGTGGCCAGTTATGGCCAGCAAGATGTCATGGCCTTGCTATCGGTTGAGGAAGTTCGCGAGCACCCTTCCATTAAAGGGATGCGTGACAAACGTCTTGAGCTTCGCTTGCGTGAATCAGAATTGGCCAAACGTTACGGCCCCAAGCATCCCAAACGGACGGCATTAAGCGCCGAACAACGAGCGGTTGATGACAATTTAAAAGAGCTGTTAACGCAGGTTTCGGCAACCATTGGCAATGAGTTCCAAGGCGCCAAGCTGCGGGTGCAAGGGTTGGAGCAAGCGTTTCAGCGCACCAAACAGACCTATCAGCGCCTAAGTAAAGTGCAAGCCACGTTTACTCAGCTGCAGCGCGATGTGGAAACACACCAGAAGCTTTACGATACCTTTCTGACTCGCTTTGAAGAAACCAAAGCGACCGATGACTTGGAGCATAATTTTGCTCGTTTGATTGATCCTGCCGTGGTGCCGCTGTACCCGTTTAAGCCACGTAAGCTGATGATCTTGATGGTGGCGACCATCCTTGGTGGTTTGGTTGGGGCGCTCATCGTTTTAGTCAAAAGTCTGCTGGTTGGTGCGATTAGCAAGGGCACTCAAGTTGAAGCCTCGTTGGGGTTGGATGTACTGATCGAACTACCTGTGGTCAAGCTGAAAAAGCGCTCACCGGTTAAAGCGTTGTCGGAAGATCTGCACTTTTCTGAAGCGATCCATGGTTTGCGTACTCGCTTGCAACTAAGCGGTGGCCGCAATCAATTGGCAGCGATCACTTCAACGGCTGAAGGCGAAGGCAAATCCTCAGTGGCGATTCAATTGGCGATTTCGTGTGGTGAGATTGAAAAAGTCTTGCTGATTGATGCCGATATGCGGCGCCCATCGATCAATACCATGCTCGATTTAGATCCGACCATGCCTGGCCTTAGCAATGTGTTGTCGCGCTCTCATAAAGTTGGCGCTTGCATTCATCGCTCACAAGAATTAGGAATCGATATTCTGCCTGCTGGAGCGACCACTAGCGACCCTTTGAACTATTTGTCGTCCAACAAATTCAAAGTGCTAATCGCCGGATTAAGAGAGCATTACGATCGAATTATTATTGAGACAGGGCCGATTCAAGCGGTGAGTGATGCCCAAGTGGTATCGACGGTGGCCGATAAATTACTCTATGTGGTGAAGGCTGAGCAAACGTCGCGGGCTGATGTGAAAGATGGTCTTGATCGGTTGCGTAAAGTCAATGCGCCAATCTTGGGGATTGTCTTGAATCAGGTTTCAGGGCGGCGCCATAGTGGCAGCAAACGCAGTTACCAAAGCGAGGCGGCAACCAACTTGGTTGAGTTATCTCAGGCTCGTGCCAGCCGCCATCGAGCCTGACAGTTTGTTGGCTTAGCGCCTAAGGTCGATGTCGGGACAAGTGTTAAGTTGGCCAGCTTCATCGATTGTGGCGAACGACTGGCCGCTACTACAAATTGCCACTTTACCGCCACTGGTTGAGCGAATGAACAGCAATCCATAGCCTGACGCGGCGATTTCACTAAAAGCAGATCGCTGTGCAACGTTCAGTCGATCTAAAGACACTTGCTGCGCAGCAAAGCGACGTTCAATAGTCGTGGTCATGTTGCCCTCCATCAACAAATCAGCTTTCCTCAATCTCCGGCTTAGGTCTGGCCGTAATCCGGTGGCGAATCTTTAGAATTATCAAAATACCCCGCGCAATTAAAGCCAGTTGTGTAAAAATTAGACATGAGTCGAACAAGGTGGTTCGCTTCGTTTAAAACTTCAAGGAACGAAATATATGACTAATCCATTTAAAATTTGCCTGATTGTCGTTTTGATTTGCTGGCCCAATGCTGCGCTATTGGCCGCTTCAAAGCCTTATCCAACGACATCATCGATGGACCGAAAATGCCTCTATCTGGCTAAGCAAATGAATCGGACCATTAAAAAACTGAAAAAAGATCCGATTGATAAGCGCCAGTTGCAAGCCGATTTACACGACTATCAATTGGAATGGAAAGAACATCGGTGTGACGATGGCGGCAAAGCGGAGACAGCAAGCCGTTCGTAAATGCAATCAAGCCCGCCGAGGCGGGCTTGATTCTGTTGGTTTATTCTTCTCTTAGTTTATTGATGGCGGCTTCATAAGCTTCTGCGTATTCACCGACCAAAATATGGTAGAGGTTATCCTGCACCTTCATGGTTGCCTGAGATAACGGCAACTCAATGGTGTCAGGATCGACTTCGACCGGCTCATGTAATAGCAATCGAATACGACTGGTTGCACACCGAGTTACTTTCTTAATGTTTTCTACGCCACCAAAGGTCGCGACGCAAACCGATACCGCCGCCTCAACGTCCGCGGTTACCTCCGCTGGCGCCGTGTCTGTTGTCGCCTCAGGTGTTGCTGTTACTGGCGCGACCGGCTCTGTTCCTCCACCTTTTTTTAGGAAGATGTCCATCGCCGTTTTTAGATTTTCGGACTGAGTACCGAATATAGCCTGCATGCCGTTACCGACCTGCACAACGCCAGCAGCCCCCATTGCTTTCAATTTAGGCTGATCGACTTTGGCTGGGTCATTGACGCCAATTCTGAGTCGGGTGATACAAGCATCAAGGCTAACGATATTGCCCGCACCGCCAAACGCGACGACTAAATCTCGAGCCATTTCATCTTCATCGCCATCACTGGCGCTGGCCAGCAAGGCGTCGGACTCATCTTCACGTCCTGGCGTTTTCAAATCGAACTTAGTGATCACAAAACGGAATACGCTGTAATAAACCACCGCATAGATGGCACCGATAACAGGGAACAGCAGGAAGTTCTGCGAATTCCCCGACAGTACGATGAAGTCAATAAAACCATGGGAGAATGAGGTGCCATGGACCATTCCCAAGCTGTTAGTGACAAAGAATGCGGTGCCCGCAAGAATGGCGTGGAGCGCATACAGCACTGGCGCAACAAACAAGAACGAGAACTCGATAGGTTCTGTAATACCGGTTAGGAAGGATGTGAGGGCCGCCGAAACCATAATGCCGCCAACTTTGGCTTTATTTTCGGGTTTGGCGCAATGCCAAATGGCAATCGCCGCAGCAGGTAAACCATACATCTTAAACATATAGCCACCAGCAAGTTGGCCGAAATGATTGGTAGCAGCAGCACGGCTAGCCTGATCCGCTTCGAGATAACAAGTCAGTACGCCGGTTCGTGCTTCACCAGCAAGGTTGGTACAAGATCCTGCTTCAAAGAAGAATGGCACGTTCCAGACATGGTGAAGGCCGAATGGGATCAACGAGCGCTCAACAACGCCGTAAATGCTAAAGGCCAAGGCTGGCGACTGCTCTGCAGCCCAGTGGGAGAACGCGTTAATCACGCCACCAATTGGCGGCCAGATGAACACCAGAATAATGCCTAAAAAGATTGCCGCAAAAGCCGTGATAATCGGAACCGCTCGTTTACCGGCGAAAAAGCCGAGATAAGCGGGTAGTTGAATGCGATAAAAACGGTTGAATACCGCCGCCGCGACACCACCGATTAAGATACCGCCAAACACCCCTGTTTCGATCGACTGCAAGCCCATGATGGATTTGGTTTCAACGCCCATCGAGTTGGCGACCACGCCCATGGTCGCGAGTAACACAGCATAGCCAACGGTTGCCGCTAATGCCGAAACACCATCGTTTTCGGTAAAGCCTAAAGCCACACCAATGGCGAAAATCAAAGCGAGGTTGCCAAAAATAGCACCACCTGATGCCGCCATCACCTGTGACAGTATGTCCGGCAGCCAGGGCAGATTGGCGGCGCCGATGCCTAGCAGCAAACCTGCCACGGGTAACACTGATACCGGCAGCATCAATGATTTACCCACTTTCTGTAATGCCCCGAAGGCATTGGTAAATGCACTCATGTTTAGTTCCTTAATTATCGTTTTAAACCGACTTTTAATTTAGTTGTCATAGCTTTTGAAGTAGGGCGCGGACTGACTCCGCATCAGGTTGTTGTAATACTTGTTCTGCTAGTGCTTGGCATTGAGCCAATGAGCAATTTCGGACCAGCTCTTTCACTTCCGGAATGGCTGGCACACTGCACGATAGCTCGGTGACGCCGAGCCCGATTAGCACTGGCACGGCGAGTAAATCACTGGCGGCACCGCCACAAACGCCAACCCACTTGCCATGCTTATTAGCACCATCGACGGTCATTTTGATGAGTCGCAGTACCGCTGGATCGAGCGCGTCGACTTGCCAGCCTAATTTGGGATGGCCGCGGTCCATGGCCAGCGCATACTGGGTCAAGTCATTGGTGCCAACTGAAAAGAAGTCTGCTTCGGCAGCGAAATGTTCTGACAACACTGCGGTTGATGGCACTTCCACCATGATGCCGACTTCAACCCCAGACACGCCAAGATCCGCTGCTTCTTGCTGAACCAGTTGTTTGGCTGCTTTAAGCTCAGGCAATGTGGCAATCATTGGGAACATGATTTTCAGCTTGGCATGGCCGTGGGCTCGTAAGATTGCGCGCACTTGACGTTTGAGAATCGAAGGGCGGTTGAGGCCGATGCGGATACCGCGCTCGCCCAAAAATGGATTTTCCTCGCTGGGCATTGGCAAGTAAGGCAGGGGCTTGTCGCCGCCAACATCGAGAGTTCTGACAATCAATGGCTTGTCGGAGCCGAGCGCGTCGGCGATCTCGGTGTAAACCTGCGCCTGCTGATCCTCATTAGGTTCGGTGGCCTGATCGAGATAAAGGAATTCGCTACGTAGCAGGCCTACGCCCTCGGCACCATGTTTACATGCTTCAATGGCATCTTTAACGTTGCCAATGTTGGCAACCACCTCAATCGCCACGCCATCGGATGTGACGGCTGGTTGATGGGCTTTTTGCTGTGCTTGCTCCGCTAATTCCCGCTGTTGCTGTTGTTTCTGGCGTAGCTGTTCGATTTGTTCATCGGTCGCGGCAATATTTAGCGTACCCGCATCACCGTCAAGCACGACCTGCAAGCCTTGTTGCAATGCCAATACTTGTGGATCAACACCCGCCAACGCAGGCAGATTCATTGAACGGGCTAAAATGGCTGCGTGAGAGGTAGCGCCGCCGAGTGTGGTGACAAAGCCGATGACTTTACTGCGGTCTAAATTGGCGGTGTCCGACGGGGTTAAATCTTCGGCAACAATAATGGTTTGTTCGGCGAGTGTAGTGGCCTCATCATCAATGCCGAGTAACAGTTTGAGGATGCGGGTGCAGACATCTTCCAAATCGGCGACCCGGCCTGCGATGACATCACTATCCACGGCGCGAAGCACTTTAATTTGTTCTTGTACCGCTTGGTTCCAGCTGTATGGCGCTGACTTACCTTCTTTAATCAGCTTTTTGGCTTGTTGGAAAATGGCCGGATCTTCAAGCAGTTCTTGGTGAGCGGCAAAAATTTCCGCATTGCTAACATTGCCGTCGGCTTGAAGTTTGGCTTGCAGTGTTTTGAGATCGGCTTTCGCACGTTCGATTGCATCGGTCAGGGCATTGCGCTCGGCGTTGGCATCGCTGGCCAGTTCTTCATAGCTTAACTGCTGATGTTCGAGTTGATGGACGTTGCCGATGGCAATGCCTGGCGAGGCGGCAATGCCCAGTAAGATGTTTGGATCGGAGCTGACTTTTGCCAGCAGCGAGACTTCTTCTTCAATCTCGATGGGTTGAGTCGCCGGCTCGACGGCGGTTGAGACATCTTCACCTAAGCCATCACAAATGGCCACGGTCAGGGCGTCAACGGCCTCATCGGCATCGCGTCCTTTGGCAACAATTCGGACTTGTTCAGCGAGTTTGACGTTTAAGCCCATTAATGCCACGACTGACTTGGCGTCGGCAAACTGGCCATCGCGCTCTAGTTTAATGCGCGACTGAAACATCTTGGCTTCTGCTGCTAATGCAGCCGCGGGGCGGGCGTGAATACCGGTAGGATTGGGAATACTGATCCACTCGGAGCTGCACTCTTTGGTTAGCCCTTGTTGCTCAATGTCGTCAGTATTGGCTGGCGTGCCCAACTCGAGCGTCATCAAGGTGTCGCGATTGGCGACAACATTGCCCGAGGTGAACTGATAACGGCTGACTTGGTCGCCGTTGGTAATAATGATTTCGGTCATCAAGCTGCGCGCCGCGAGGGCGATTTTATCCGCATCAAAATCGATCAGCGGTTGCCCTTGTTCGACCAAGTCGCCTTCGGCAACCAGCGGCGTGAAACCGTCGCCTTTGAGCATGACGGTATCAAGGCCGATGTGCATGAGCACTTCAATACCCTGCTCTGACTCTAAGGTGATTGCATGTTGGGACGGATGCATTTGAATGATTTTGCCCTTGCACGGGGCTAATAAATGCTCGCTGGTTGGATCAATGGAAATGCCTTCGCCAACCATTTTTTGAGCGAAGACTGGATCGGGAACTTGATCGAGGGGAATAACGACCCCACTGACGGGGGCTTTCAATTCAAGACGTTGCTCTGACATTGGAACGCTTCCATGGCTTCAGGTAGCTAAACTATAGTTCAGCCGCGGTGATCCGAAAGCGCGAAAAGTAAAAAGCCGTCACAAAGACGGCTTTTAATTTTTACATTTTCAACAAATGGTTAGCTAATTGCTCAATTGCTGGTTCAGCTCACTTGCCCAAGGGCTGGCATCTTCATTCAGTAATAAGTGAACCACCTTAGATTGCGGCTCCATCACTGCGTTGACACAGGCCAATTCTGTCAGTTGCTGGATTGCTAATTGCTCTTTTTGTTGGAGCGTAAACCGCAGCCGGTTGGTGGCACATGCCATTACCGTCACTATATTGTCACGACCGCCGAGTTGGCTAATCATCGCATCGATGTCCTGCTGGTTGACTGAGCCTGAAATGTCAGGCTCAGCGACTGGGCTGGCATCGGCCTTGGTAGGCTGCGTGATTAGCCTTGGTGCTTTTTTAAATAAAGCTCCATATCGGTTTTCAGGTTATCTGACTGAGTACCGAAGATCGCTTGCATACCATTACCCACTTGCACCACTCCGGCGGCGCCGAGGGCTTTGAGTTTGGCTTGATCAACCGCATCTTTGTCAACCACGCCAACCCGCAAACGAGTGATACATGCATCCAGACTTTCAATGTTGCCCGCGCCACCGAATGCGGCAACTAGCTCGGCTGCCATTTCATCTTCACCAGCAGCGGATGAACTTGCCTGCAATTCTGATTCATCTTCACGGCCTGGCGTTTTCAAATCGAACTTGGTGATGACAAAGCGGAATACGCTGTAGTAAATCGCTGCGTAAATCAGGCCAATAACTGGGAACAGCAAGAAGTTCTCGGAATTGCCCGAGAGCACCACAAAGTCAATTAAGCCGTGGGAAAATGAAGTGCCATGAACCATACCCAAGGTGTTGGTGACGACAAATGCAGAACCGGCTAGTAGAGCATGAATACCGTAAAGCACTGGTGCAACGAACAGGAAGGCAAACTCAATCGGTTCGGTAATACCCGTCAGGAACGAAGTCAATGCAGCAGACATCATGATGCCGCCGACTTTGGCGCGGTGCTCTGGTTTGGCACAGTGCCAAATCGCAATGGCAGCGGCTGGCAAACCATACATCTTAAACATGTAGCCGCCCGCTAACTGGCCAAAGTGATTGGTTGCGGCCTGACGAGTGGCTGCATCGGCTTCAAGGTAGCAGGTCAAGACACCGGTGCGGGCTTCTCCTGCGAGGTTGGTACAGGAGCCCGCTTCAAAGAAGAACGGCACGTTCCACACGTGGTGCAAGCCGAATGGGATCAGCGCACGTTCAACGATACCGTAAATACCAAACGCAGTTGCTGGACTTTGCTCGGCTGCCCAGTGCGAGAAAGCATCGATCAAGCCGCCAATTGGAGGCCAGATGAAGACCAAAGCAATACCCATCACAATGGCCGCGAAAGCGGTGATGATTGGTACCGCGCGCTTACCGGCAAAGAAGCCCAAGTAGGCAGGCAGTTGAATACGGAAGAAGCGGTTGAATACTGCCGCCGCCACCGCGCCGATCAGAATGCCGCCGAACACGCCGGTTTCGATTGATTCAATGCCCATGATGAGTTTGGTTTCAACGCCCATGGCATTGGCAACCACGCCCATGGTGGCGAGCATTACTGCATAGCCGACCGTTGCGGCGAGTGCCGAAACGCCGTCATTTTCGGTAAAGCCGAGGGCCACACCAATGGCGAAAATCAGTGCCAGATTACCAAAAATAGCGCCACCAGAGGCCGCCATTACTTGCGAGAGGATATCCGGCAACCAAGAAAAATTGGCCGCACCAATACCCAGAAGTAGACCAGCCACCGGTAATACCGATACTGGCAACATGAGAGATTTACCGACCTTTTGCAATGCCGCAAAAAGTCCATTTGCAGAAGCCATAACGACCACCTCAGTTATTATAATGTTGTGTGATTTGTTGTGTTTCGGGGCTTAGCGCCCCGGACTTAATTGACGCACAGCCGTTGCAGTACCAGCGCTTAGCGCTTGCTGGGCAAGGGCCTGACACTGACTGAGCGACAACTCGCGAATTTGACCTTTGATTGCAGGCAACGCCGGCACACTGACGGATAACTCATCAACACCCAGGCCAATGAGTAACGGCACCGCTTGTGGATCGGAGGCTAAACCGCCACAGACGCCAACCCATTTGCCCGCTTTGTGAGCACCTTGTACGGTCATTTCAATGAGCTTTAACACGGCTGGATTTAAGCCATCGACTTGAGCTGCGAGTTTTGGATGACCACGGTCCATTGCCAATGTGTATTGAGTGAGATCGTTGGTGCCAATCGAGAAGAAATCTGCTTCTTGTGCGAATTGCTCAGCCATGACCGCGGTTGATGGCACTTCGACCATGATGCCCACTTCGTAATTGCTGACGCCTAACTGTTCCGCTTCTTCTTTCACAACTTGCTTGGCGGCGGACAATTCTTCCAGTGTGGCGATCATCGGGAACATGATCCGCACAGTACTGTCACTGCCTTGCGCCGCGCGCAAAATAGCGCGGACTTGAGTACGCAAGATCGACGGTCGGTTGAGGCCAATACGAATGCCGCGCTCGCCAAGAAATGGATTTTCTTCAGCTGGCATGGGCATGTAATCAAGCGGCTTATCGCCACCGACATCCAGTGTTCGGATGATAATCGGACGACCTTTTAGTGCTTTGACGATGGCACCATACTGTTCGGCTTGCTCATCTTCTGAAGGCGCTGTGGCCCGATCAAGGAACAGGAATTCGCTGCGCAGCAGGCCGACGCCTTCGCCACCTAACTCAACGCTTTTCTCGGCATCTGCCAGTTTGGCGATATTGGCGACTACTTCTAACTGGTGGCCATCAGTGGTGGTGGCATGGTCATGGGCGGCTGCCAGATCTTGTTTGTCTTGCTCGGCTTGTTTGGCCTGACGCTGCTCAATGGCACTGATTTCGTCGTCGGTGACATTAATCCGCAGGTGGCCAGCATCGCCGTCGAGAATCACTTTGCTGCCGTTTGCCAGCTGTTGTGCTCGGTTGTCGATACCGGCAACCGCTGGGATCCCCATACCACGGGCAAGGATCGCCGAATGAGAGGACGAGCCGCCTTCGGTGGTGGCGAAACCAACCACTTTGTCAGCATCAAGATTGGCCGTCATCGATGGGGTTAAATCGCGGGCAATAATAATGGCGTGATCAGGTAATGCCATTGCTTCATCCGCCAGCCCTAATAATTTGCGCAACATGCGATTGCGAATATCATCCAAATCGCTCACTCGGCCCGCTAGCATGGGGTTGTCGAGCTGTTTTAACACGCCAATCTGGGCTTTAATTGCCTGATTAAAAGCAAAGGCCGCTGATTTACCGCGATGAATAAAGGTTTCACCCTGCTCAATCAGCTCCGGATCGGCGAGCAATTCCTGATGAGCCTGAAAGATTTCCGCTTTGTCAGCTTGGCCCTGCTGAGTCATATGCTGCTGAAGCTCGGTTAAGTCCTGTTGCACCGCATCAATCGCAGCGCTCAAGGCACGAATTTCAGCGTCGCTATCAGCGGCAGTTTCTGGGTAGTCAAAGGTTTGCTCTTGTAACTGAGTCACCACGCCAATGGCCGAGCCCGGAGACGCCGATACGCCCAGCAAGCAATTGTCATCGTCATGCTTGATTGCCAGTAGCGATTGTTCTTCCGGCAGTGTCTCTGCCGGAGCAGCGGGCGACGCCTGACAATCTTCACCTAAACCTTCTTTAATGGCCTGACTGATTGCCTCAATCGCGTGCGCTGCATCGGCTCCTGTGGCACTGAGCTGCACTTGATCACCTTGCTTGGTATTTAGCCCCATGATGGCTACAACGCTGCGAGCACTGGCCGACTTACCATTGCAGCTAATGGTTACTTTGCTGCTGAATTGCTTGGCAAGAGCGACTAAGTTGGCCGATGGGCGGGCGTGCAAACCAACCGGATTGGGTAGCGTAATGAGTTCGCTTTCGGCAGTGGTCTGAGATTGCGGCTGCGTTGTTGCCTCGTCCGCTTGTGCCTCGCTGCCGGCTTGAATAATCACATCCTGATTAGCGACGACTTTACCTGCGGCCAAGCTGATGTTGCTAAAGTCGTCGTGGTTGGTGATCAGCACCATAGTGAGCAAGCTGCGCGCTTGTTGCGCGACTTGATCGGCATCGAATTCAATTAATGGTTGGCCTGCTTTGACTTGCTCGCCTTGGCTGACTCGAGGCGTAAAACCTTCACCTTTGAGCATGACGGTATCTAAACCAATATGCATCAGCACCTCGGCACCGGATGCGGTGGTTAGGCTAACCGCGTGGTGAGCAGGGTGTAAGGTTGAAACAGTGCCGTCACATGGAGCGAGCAACACTTGCGATGTCGGGTCAATAGCGATTCCGTCGCCAACCATTTTGCCGGCAAATACTGGGTCCGGTACTTGCTCCAGTGGCACCACAATGCCGCTCATTGGAGCGATTAAAGAAACGGTCTGCTGTAAGGTGGTCGAAGTCACGTAATATTTCTCCTGACGACTTGAATGCGGAAAATTCTAGACGGTAAGACCGCAGAAGAAATCGAATCGACCTGTTCTTTTGCTATATAAAACGGTTGCTTACGTTGTGTTTCTCGCTGTTACATAAAGTTACAGTGGCCCTTTTCTTCTTCCTCTTATCATAAGCCGCCCTGTTGTTATTTGATGATAATTGGTCAGGCCAATTTATTGTCTTTTGTTGGCTTGCCTTTGCCTGTGTTTTTGATTTCCTGTCTTGGTTGTACCCAAATCCATCTTTTTGTTGTCGGCCTCTGTGATGTGATGTAGCTACTGGATGAGTGATTAATTCATGGGTTGATTGTCTGGTCTTTCGTTATCTTTATGAAAATATTAAATATTATTTTTGTCTCACTACTGGTTAGTTGCTTTTTATTTTAGGTTGACCAAAAAATAATATGACGCAGGTTTTATTTTTTAAATTGGATTGACCAAATTGTTATGATTTTTTGAGTGTTATTGGTATAACAATGCTGCCAGCACGGATGCTCTCTAACTTGAATAAACGAAGTGAATGACTATGAGTATTCTAAAAACAATCATTGCCGCGGCGGTACTCGCAGGTTCGATGCTGAGCCTACAAGCTCAAGCCGCTACGATTCGTTACATTCCTACTGACGTACCAAAAGACAAATATCAGGTGGAGCTGGTTCGCTTCCTCCTGAGCAAGATTGATCACGACTATGAGTTTGTTCCGACGCAAGCCAAAACAATGGTGATCAGTCGGCAGATCTCCGAAATTATGAGCGGCAACTTGTCGTTCGCCGCCATTTCAACCAACCAGCAGCTTGAACAAGATTTACGTCCGATTCGTATTCCAGTACTCAAAGGCATGCTGGGGCACCGAGTGTTTATTATTCGCGATGGTGATCAGCATCGCTTTGCCAATATTCACTCATTGGTTGAATTGAAACAGATGATGGCTGGTCAAGGCCGGTTTTGGGGCAGCACCCCGATTTTTGAAAGTGCTGGTATGCCGATGGTAACGCCACCCAAGTATGGCAGTTTGTTTCATATGCTAGAGGGCGGTCGCTTTGATTATTTTCCCAGAGCGATACACGAGCCCTATTCGGAAGTGGCGAGTCGGCCGGAGTTAAATTTGGCCGTTGAACCCAACTTGCTGCTGGTTTATCCGTCGGCGACCTATTTGTTTACCGCCAAAAGCAATGAAAAGCTGGCCGCAGACTTGGAGCGAGCATTCAATTTAGCGATTAACGATGGCAGTTTTGATCAGTGGTTTTACAGTCACCCTTTGATTCATGATGCCCTAAGTAAGGTCCGGATGGCCGAACGCACCATTATTCATATGGAAAATCCGACACTGCCGTCTTCAGCGCCAGTCGAACGTAAAGAGCTTTGGTTAGATGTTGACGTTGCCACCAAAACATCGGCCTCCCCCCCAGACCTAGCTGGTCAACAATTGGTTCGCACTAGCCGATAACTATGTGTGCTGCGGACTCAACCCCCGATAGAGTCCGCAGCTTTTTTTCTTGTCGTAACGACTATTTTGACTCCAGTGCTTTGACTGCATTGAGTAGCGCTTCGCACTTTTTCAATTCATATTCATCGTCGGCATCATCGACGCACTCTTTGTACTCTTGCAGGGTTTTGGTTTTTTCTTCGGTGAACTCGGCATTGGCCTCATTCATTTGATCTTGCGACGAGCTACAGCCCGCCATCAGTGCGGCAAATGCCATCATCATCAGTAGTTTTAGCTTCATATCTGCGTCCTTCGGTTGGTATTGATTTCAGTGTAGTGGTTATTTGCGCATCGTGGCTGCCAAAATCAGATCCCCACAGCCGCTGCCGATTTGTGACCCAGCGCCGTTAACCACTGATGATAGTTGCAGCCGGTGAAAGCCTGAACATACTCTGGGCTAGCGAACGGGGAGGGGCGATGGAATTTGATTTCATTATTGTCGGTGCAGGCTCTGCTGGCTGTGTGCTGGCGAATCGGTTATCTGCCGATCAGCAGTGCCGAGTGTTATTGCTCGAAGCCGGCGGTCGCAATGGCGGATGGAATGTAACAACGCCACTGGCACTGGTGCAGCTGATGCGATCGCGGGCCAGCAACTGGTTGTTTAATTCCGCTGCCGATGAGTCGATTGACCAGCGGCAACTATTTTGCCCTCGCGGTAAAGGGCTTGGTGGCTCAAGTGCGATTAATGCCATGCTCTATATTCGCGGACAGGCCGATGATTATGATGCGTGGTTAGCGCAGGGAAATGATGGTTGGGGCTATCGAGATGTGTTGCCGTATTTCCTCAAAAGTCAAAACCAAGAGCGAGGAGCGGATGAATACCACGGCGTTGGGGGTGAACTCAACGTCGCTGACTTGCGTTACCAACATCCGCTTTGTCAGGAGATGGTTCAAGCAGCCGAGTTAGCTGGCTATCCCTTACAAGCAGACTTCAATGGTGCCGAGCAATTTGGCGTTGGCTTTTATCAAGTAACACAAGAGCATGGCGCGCGCTGCAGCACCAATGCGGCGTTCTTACAACCGGTGTTACAACGGCCTAATTTAACGGTGCTAACGCATGCTCAAAGCCAGCGACTATTGCTGCAGGGTAAGCAAGTCACTGGCGTCGAGTTTATTCACCATGGTGAAACCAAACGGGCTTATGCAAGCCGCGAAGTGATCGTGTCTGCAGGTGCTTATCAGTCGCCACAATTGCTGATGTTGTCCGGCATCGGCTGTCGCCAGCGTCTCGCTGAGCATGGTATTTCATGTCAGCATGAGTTGCTCGGGGTTGGTCAGAATTTACAAGATCACGCCGATGTCATCGTCAACTACCAAGACCAGACCAGCCGCTCGATTCGATTGTCGTTGCCCTTTGTGCTTCAGTCGGCACCAGAGCTTTGGCGTTACTTCCGCCGTCGCACTGGGATGTTAACCTCGCCGGCTGCTGAAGTGGCAGGTTTTATTCACCACAGTGGCACCAAGCAACGGCCGGATTTACAACTGCATGGCATTGCTGCAGCGATGGATGATCATGGCCGAAATCTCCGTTTTCTTAAACAAGCCGGTGTCTCGATGCATGTGTGTTTACTGCGACCAAAGAGTCGTGGCGAGGTCATGCTGCGCTCGGCAAAAACAACTGATGCGCCGTTGATCCAGCACCGAATCTTAGCCGACCCCGATGATCTCAAGGTATTGGTCGAAGGGGTCAAGCGCGTGCGGGAGATATTTGCCAATTGGCCTCAATCTGCAGTCATTGGTGAGGAGCTGTTTCCTGGGCAAGGGCGACAAACCGATGCCGAGTTAGCGGATTATGTACGGGCTAAAGCCAATACCATTTATCACCCAGTTGGCACCTGCAAGATGGGCCAGGGTGAGGATGCGGTGGTTGATCATCAGCTGCGCGTTCATGGCTTGGATGGCCTGCGGGTGGTTGACGCATCGATTATGCCGACCATCGTCAGTGGAAACACCAACGCACCAACCATCATGATTGCCGAAAAAGCGGCAGCGATGATACTCGCTGATTAGCGCTAATTTGAGTTCAGCCACCCTCACACCGAGTCGATAGACTACATCGCTCGGTGGCGGGTTATGGCCTGACTCATTTTGGCCAACTAGTGTTACTCAATTTGGCCACGCAGTTCGCCACCTGGGTAAGCAGGAGTGTGGACATTCACGTAATGACCACCGCTTTTAAGCTGCATTGCTGTTGCTGAATCTAGCAAGGTGTTCTCTGGAATCGACCATACCGCCGTGTCTGCGGCACTTTGCTCTAAACCAACAACCACGCCTCCGGATACCCCTCGTTCTCCTTCATGAATGTGGGCGGCGCTAGCGTCCATTAGGCCCATGGTCATAATTCTGAGTCGCAACAAACCAGTGATATTGTCTAGCGTGGCATAGCCATAACCCATCGCTGACGTCGTGACACCACCGAGTACCTGCTCGCCAGTCAATGGGAAGGTGTACAGATTGACCTGTTCACCAACGATTTGTCCGCGCAACTCGCCGCTGGGATTATCGGGACTGTGGACGTTAACGTAGTGACCGCCATCGGCCAAGCGCATTGCGGTCGCTTCGTCGAGCATGGCGCCCGCGGGTGTTTGCCATACATTGGTATTGTCAGGGTGTTGCTCGAGTGCGACCACGACACCGCCGTTTTCGCCAATGTAACCCTCATGAATATGGGCCATCGAGGCATTATCCAGCCCGTTGGTTAGCACTTTTAAATCGACGGCGTAATCGGATAGGTTGAGGGTCGCGTAGCCATATCCCATCGCGGTGGTTGCTACCGCCGGCACTTCCTGCTGGCCG
This sequence comes from Neiella litorisoli, assembly GCF_014773395.1. Classification (GTDB taxonomy): domain Bacteria; phylum Pseudomonadota; class Gammaproteobacteria; order Enterobacterales; family Neiellaceae; genus Neiella; species Neiella litorisoli. The sequence continues at coordinate 19,969 of NZ_JACXAF010000027.1, forward strand.
GAAAGATCAAAAGTGAGCAGGGCAAAGTTGTCGGTCAAAATTTGGCCGCGAAGTTCGCCGCTTGGGTTTGCCGGGGTATGAACATTCACGTAGTGGCCGCCACTCACTAAGCGCATTGCGGTGGCTTCATCTAACATCGCGCCCTGGGGTGTTTGCCAAACATTGATGTCATCGGGGTGCTGCTCCAACGCCACCACTACACCACCATTTTCGCCTACAAATCCTTCATGAATGTGGGCCATAGTGGCATCTTCGACCGCCATGGTGTGAACCTTCAAGTCGACCTCATAGCCATTGCTATCCAAGGTCGCATAGCCGTAGCCCACGGCATCTGTCATCACTGCTGGCACAGACTGCGAACCGCTGAGCATAAAGGTGACAACTGTGGTCGTTGGGTTGACGATTTGGCCGCGTACTTCACCACTGGCATGAGTCGTGGTGTGGACATTGATGTACCAATCGCCGTCGAGCATGTCGTCGATCAACTCGGCTGACAGGTCGGTAATTGCAATAGCCATTGAGTCGTCATCGACTGCTTCAAAGGCAAAAGCAACATCACCATTGACGCCTATTCGGCCTTGGTGAATATGAGCCGCCTGGACATTGTCAATGTCGCTAATATCTAAAGTTGCTCGAAACTGATAAAGGCTCTGGTCAACTTCAATGGTTGCCGAAGCGGTGGCTTGGGTATCAACCACAGGAACGCTTTGTGCCCCATTTAGCGCGACGGATAAGGTCAGTGAAGGTGTAAATGATGGTGGTGGTTCAACATTGGTGGCATTGCTTGAGCCGCCGCCTCCACCGCCGCCGCAGGCAGCCAGCAGCAATGCTGAAGTGGTGACAAATGTTGCGAGGAAGTATTTCATGGTGAGCCGCTCCTTTTTGTTTGGCCAGCAGTGCTATTACGCAACTGGTCAAAAAAAGACCGACAAAGAACTCAAGGGTATTCACCATAACCTCGGTTGCGTGACAGTCGTCACGCAATCAAGGTCGATATGCCATGGCTCGCTCAGCCAAGCATGGGCTTAAGAAAACGAGCGGTGTGCGATTGCTGGCAGTCGGCGACTGTTTCTGGCGAGCCTGAAACTAAAATCGTGCCGCCACCTGAGCCGCCCTCGGGGCCGAGATCGACAATCCAATCGGCTGTTTTAATAACATCCAAGTTGTGTTCGATGATCACTACGGTATTGCCATGATCGCGCAGCCGGTGCAGGACGGTCAGTAGCAATTGAATGTCGTGGAAGTGCAAGCCGGTGGTTGGCTCATCGAGAATGTATAAGGTGCGGCCAGTGTCGCGCTTCGATAGCTCGCGCGATAGCTTGACCCGCTGCGCTTCACCACCCGATAAAGTCGTGGCCGATTGGCCGAGGCGAATGTAGGACAAGCCAACGTCCATTAGTGTTTGCAGTTTGCGTGACACCGCTGGAATCGCATCAAAGAATTCACGCGCGTCTTCCACGGTCATATCCAGTACTTCGTGGATATTCTTGCCTTTGTATTTGATTTCTAGCGTTTCGCGATTGTAACGCTTGCCCTTACAGACATCGCACGGCACATACACGTCAGGCAAAAAGTGCATTTCGACCTTGATGACACCATCACCCTGGCACGCTTCACAACGGCCGCCTTTGACATTAAACGAAAAGCGCCCCGGCTTATAGCCGCGCGAACGGGCTTCTTGGGTACCTGAAAATAGCTCGCGAATTGGCGTGAAAATGCCGGTGTAGGTGGCCGGATTCGAACGTGGCGTGCGGCCAATCGGGCTTTGGTCAATATCGACCACTTTGTCGAGATACTCCAAACCAGACACCGACTGGTAAGGCGCGACATCATCGCCAGCGGCGCCGTTTAGCATCTTATGGGCAATCGGGAATAAGGTGTCGTTAATCAAGGTTGATTTACCCGAACCGGATACGCCAGTCACACAGGTCATCAAGCCAATGGGCAATTCGACATTAACGTTTTTCAGGTTATTGCCGCTGGCGCCTTTGAGTTCAATCCAGCGTTCGTCGTGTTGGTGACGTTCGGCTGGGATCTCAATCTGTTTGCGACCGGATAGGTAATCACCGGTCAGTGATTCAACGGTATTTTTAATATCGTCGACGTCGCCTTGGGCAATGATCTCGCCGCCATGAACGCCGGCGCCGGGGCCAATATCAATGACGAAATCAGCGGCGCGAATGGCATCTTCGTCGTGTTCGACAACAATCACGGTATTACCTAAATCGCGCAGGTGGTTGAGTGTTGATAGTAAGCGCTCATTATCGCGCTGGTGTAGGCCAATGCTGGGTTCGTCGAGTACGTACATGACGCCGACTAAACCAGCGCCAATCTGGCTAGCCAGTCGGATACGCTGCGCTTCACCGCCCGATAGGGTGTCTGCAGAGCGCGACAAATTCAGATAATCGAGGCCAACATTGACCAAGAACTTCAACCGGTCGCGAATTTCTTTGAGAATTTTCTCGGCAATTTGCGCCCGTTGGCCGGTGAGCTCAAGGCTGTCGAAAAAGCCCAAGCACTCGCCAATCGCCATTTCTGTGACGGTTGGTAAGGTGGTATCGCTGACGAACACGTGCCGCGCTTCTTCACGCAAGCGGCTGCCGTGACAGGAGCTACACGGTTGGCTGGAAATGTACTTCGATAAGTCTTCGCGAACGGCGGCTGACTCGGTGTCTTTGTAGCGTCGCTCCATATTGGGAATGACGCCTTCAAAGGCATGGTTGCGGACCACGATATCACCGCGGTCGTTGACGTATTGAAATTCGATTTTCTGTTTACCAGTGCCGTGCAATACGATGTGTTGGATATCGGCTGGCAGTTTTTCGAATGGTTCATTGAGATCGAAATCAAAATGATTGGCGACGGCGCGCAACATCTGGAAGTAGTACAAGCTTCGCTTGTCCCAGCCTTTAATGGCGCCACCGGCGAGGCTGAGTTCGCCGTTGGGGACCACTTTGTCGTTGTCGAAATACTGTTGCACCCCCAAACCATCGCAAGTTGGGCAAGCGCCAGCAGGGTTGTTAAAGGAGAAGATCCGCGGCTCTAGCTCGGCCATGGAATAGCCACAGACCGGACAAGCAAAGTTGGCGGAGAACACTAACTCGGTGCTGTCATCATCCATGCTCACCACAGTTGCAGTGCCGCCGGACAACTCCAATGCCGATTCAAACGACTCAGCCAACCGTAGCTCCAGCCCTTCGCGCACTTTAAAGCGATCAACCACCGCTTCGATGGTGTGCTTTTTGTGTAGCTCTAGCGTAGGTGGATCGGATAAATCACAGATCTCACCGTCTACTCGAGCCCGAATAAAACCTTGAGCCGCCAAGTTTTGCAGCGTTTTGATATGCTCGCCTTTGCGCTCTTTGATGATTGGCGCCAGCAACATGAGTTTGCTGCCTTCGGGCTGCTCCAGCACTTTATCGACCATCTGACTGACGGTTTGGGCGGCTAATGGCTCGTCGTGGTGCGGACAACGAGGTTCACCGACTCGGGCGAATAACAAGCGCAGGTAATCATAGATTTCAGTGATGGTGCCAACGGTGGAGCGCGGGTTGTGCGAGGTTGATTTTTGTTCGATGGAAATGGCTGGTGATAAGCCTTCGATGGCATCAGCATCGGGCTTTTCCATCAGCGACAAGAATTGGCGCGCATAGGCTGACAGCGACTCGACATAACGACGCTGACCCTCAGCATAAAGGGTGTCAAACGCTAAAGATGACTTACCTGAGCCGGATAAGCCGGTGATCACCACCAGTTTATCGCGAGGAATTGTCAGATTGATATTTTTCAGGTTGTGGGTACGAGCCCCACGAATGTCGATGGAATCCATTATTCCGCCAGTTACTCAGCACCAAAGCTTTATAGAATCGCATAATCTGAAACGATGATCAGCGCTGATTCAGATCTTTTTTAGACCACTAAAGTTGCTCACAACCAAGCGACAAATCGATTACATCAATTCAGAGCTTCTATCTTGCTGCCGTCAACCAGTCGTTTCATTAGGTTGTTCGTTGATTTCATTGCGAAAAGTAAATGAGATTCGTTCAGGCGATGAAGTTGTCAAGACCTCATGTTAGAATCGGCGACTTTGATTTTTTCGACCTGATTATCACTCTAATGGGATTTACCGCCACCGAACGCAAAGCTGCCATGGGTTTAGCCAGTGTATTCGCCACGCGAATGCTGGGCTTGTTCATGATCATGCCGGTTTTTGCCATCTACGGCCCTGAACTGCACGGGTTTACGCCGTTTTGGATGGGGTTGGCCATTGGTATTTATGGCCTGACTCAGGCGTGCTTGCAGATCCCCATGGGGCATTTGTCCGACCGCATCGGCCGCAAACCAGTGATTTATGCTGGGTTGGTGGTGTTTGCCATTGGTAGTGTGATTGCTGCGGTTGCTGATCATATTGTTTGGGTCACGATTGGCCGTGCGCTGCAAGGCGCAGGGGCTATATCCAGCGCATTGTTGGCGCTGGCGGCGGACCTCAGCAGTGACGAGCAGCGGCCCAAAGTAATGGCTGTAATCGGCGTTTTTATTGGCTTATCCTTTACCATTGCACTGATCGTCGGCCCGCTGGTGGCAGGGCCATTTGGTTTGGCGGGCTTGTTCTGGTTGACCGCCGGATTGTCGTTACTGTCGATGTTTGTGATCCGATTTTGGGTGCCTGATGCCACTTCGGTAGCGCCTCGAGGTGACACTTCGGCGCGCTGGCCACTGATGAAAAAACTGGTGCGAGATGGCCAATTATGGCGCTTTAACAGCGCGGTATTGGTGATTCATTTTTGCATGACTTGCTTGTTCACTGTGCTGCCTGGTTTGCTGTTGCCAACGAGCGGTGACAACGGTGAAATCTGGCATAGCTTGTTGCCGGTATTACTGATCAGTTTTGTCTTGCTGATCCCAATGATGAAAGTGTTTAATGCGCGTGGTCAAATCAAGGCGGGACTGATTTGTTCTGCTTTACTAATGGCCGCAGCGACGGGCTTATTTGCCGCATCGCCAAGTTATTACGCATTGTTGTTGGCGGCGATCCTGTTCTTTGCTGGATTCAATTACCTCGAAGCGGGCTTGCCGAGTATGGTGAGTTTGTTTGCCCCTGCAGGCCAAAAAGGCAGCGCCATGGGCGTATTCACCTCTTGTCAGTTTGGTGGTGCCTTTTTAGGTGGCCTAGTTGCAGGTAGCTTGCTGCAATGGCATGGGCAGACCGCAGTCTTTATTGCGATGCTGATCGCGTTATTATGTTGGGCGGTATTTGCATTAGGTTTGCAACAGCGCCATCATCTGAAGTCGGTGAATTTTGCAGTTACTCAATCTAACGGTAACTGGCTCGATCAGCTACTAGAGCAACCTGGCGTCGCTGAGGCCGTATATGTGCCCGAAGAACAGGTTGTCTATTTAAAAGTAAACAAGCACGAATTTGATGCGCAACGCGTGATGGCGTTGATTAATGCCCCTGCGGCAGAATTGAAGGAGAATTAGTATGGCCACACGTGGCGTCAATAAAGTTATTTTGGTTGGCAATCTGGGCCAGGATCCAGAAGTTCGCTACATGCCAAACGGCAATGCGGTTGCCAACATTACAGTGGCCACTTCTGAAAGCTGGAAAGATCAACAAGGTCAGCCCCAAGAGCGCACTGAATGGCACCGTGTGGTGATGTTCCGTCGCCTCGGTGAGATTGCTGGTGAGTACCTGCGCAAGGGCTCTCAGGTTTACATTGAAGGTAAACTGCAAACTCGCAAATGGCAGGATCAGAACGGTCAGGATCGCTACAGCACAGAGATCGTTGCCGATCAAATGCAAATGCTCGGTGGTCGTGCCGGTGGTGGTCAGGGCGGCCAAGGCTCAGGGCAAGGTATGGGTCAGCCAATGGCGCAGCAGCCTCAGCAAGGCGGTTATGCGAATCAAGGTGGCAACTACGGCGCGCCACAAGGGGCACAGGCTGGTGGTCAACCGCCGCGTCAACAAGCACCACAGCAAAACCAAGCGCCACGAAGCGCTGAGCCTTCAGTTGATTTTGATGACGACATTCCCTTTTAGGTCGGCCGATAAATCTGCCAGAAAACAATTGAAAACGCCCTGACTTGTCAGGGCGTTACTGTTTTTATTTGCAAGCTGTTCATTGCTGTTAGAAGCCATAGAGCCCGATATTTTCAAGGAACACGCGCTTGGGTTGTTTCAATACATACAACACCGCATTGGCCATGTCTTCAACTTGCAACCAGCCGGCCATTTCATCGGCGCTATGGGTAGGCTTGGGGACTTGAACTAAACCAGGGCAAAGGCTGTGCACTTTAATGCCGTGCTGTCGCACTTCCTCTTGCAAGGCCGCAGCAAAACCAAGTACGGCAAACTTCGCTGCGCAATAAGGGCCAGCATTGGCATAACCATTCTTAGCGGCTTGCGACGCGACATTAATGATATGGCCCGACTGTTGTTGGCGTAGTGTTGGTAGCACCGCTTGGGTCATTAGGAATGTGCCTTTGGCGCAGGTATCCATCACCAAGTCCCAGTTTTCTTCGGGGCAATCTTCAATTGAATCTTGCACTCCTAAGCCACTGTTGTTAATCAAGCCGTCAATGCCACCAAAGTGATCAATGGCCCCTTGGGCAACGCGCTGTACATCGGCTTTGCTGCGAACATCGGCGGCAATGGCGATGGCGCTTCCCGGCCCTTTAGCTGAAAGCTGGGCGGCTTGCTCGACTAATAGCTCACCGCGGCGAGAAGTTAACACCAGATTGGCGCCTTCAGTGATGAGCGCTTCGGCAATGCCAAGGCCGATGCCACTGGCACCGCCGGTGATGATGATGGTTTTACCTACAATTGATTCCACTGTTCCGCTCCGTACATGCTGCAAATGGGTTGCCTGAATTGTCGTTACTGACGGCGCATTTTCAATCCTATGGTGCGAGATAGTTCGCACTCTGGTACGATTTTGGCTAGACAGGAGAACTTCATCGATGCCAGCACAAAATGACTTTGCCCTGCGCTTGCGCGAATTAATGGGCGACATGAGCGTCAGTGCTTTTGCTCGTAAAGTCGAATTGAGCGAAAGTCTGATCCGGAAATATCTAAATGGCTCTGAGCCGGGGTTAGCCAAGGCCAACCAGATTGCTATTAAAGCCAATTGTTCGTTGGAATGGCTGGCAACCGGTTGTGGTTATCAGTATCGCAAAGCGGAAGTGGTTGATATGGAAGCCTTGGAAACGGCGATGCAACTGACTTTAAGCCTCGCTGAGAGTGAAGAGCTTAACCTTCAGAATGAAAAATTAATGAAGGCAATTGTCGCCACTTATCAATACATGCGAGCGACAAAGAAGAAAGATGGCTATTTCGATGTCGATGAGGCTAAGCCGTTTGCTCGTTACGTGTTAGGCATGTGTTAGCCATTGCAGTTGCAATAGGGAGAGGTAGTGATGTCTGTTCAGTTCGACCATTTTAATATCAGCGCGCCGATGGAGGTGCTGCTGATAGAAAAAGAATTCTTTCATCGCGTGTTCGGTTTTGCTGCTGGCAGTCGGCCGCAGTTTGCTAAAGAGGGTTACTGGCTATACAACGGTGAGCAAGCGGTGATTCACTTATCGAAAAGTGACAACCACAGCAACCAAAACGAAAACGGATATTTGGATCACATTGCATTTCGGATGACTGGCTTGGCCTCGTTGCTAACCACGTTAGAGGAGCTCAAGGTGCCATTTAGGCGTCAGGTGAATGAACACCTGAACATGACTCAGGTGTTTTTCAAATCGCCGGCGGGCGTTGGGCTGGAAGCGAACTTTGTCGCCGAGTTTGTTACCGAAGCGCTTGACTGATCAGCGCAGCGGCTCACGGTCAATTTGGTTATAGCGATCAACCAGCTTAATTGCCGTTTGATATGCACCTGCGAGATCGTCGTAATTTAAATTGAGCTTTTTCGCCTCCATTCCTGAGTGGTGCCAGCTGCCTTTTTCATAGTATTTGGCGGTGTTGAGAATAATAGTTAGCGGCGAGCCTTTGGTGTCTGGTTGTTGCATCAGGATGTCTTTTAACACTGGATCCAGTGCGATTTGCTCCAGCACTTCCTCCATTGGCCGGTCCATGATGTTTTCAATAAAAGAAAACAAGCCCACCAAAAATGCTTGATCACCCAGCCCTGAACGGTGCTTTTCGGCCACCTCTTCACAAAACTTTGCTCTGAGGATTGCCATATTAATCAACTCACGAGGCTTGCTGTTGAGCTCCTCAGCAGTGAATAGCATCAGCACAAACTTACGTGTTTCTTCGGTACCGATGTAACGCAGGGCCTGATGAACCGAGGAAATCGGCGACACAATTGGGAACAAACCGGAATTGATAAATCGCAACAGCTTGTATGTCAGGCTGACATCGTGCTTATACAGCTCTGCGACCTTGTTGAGGTCAAATTCTTCGCGCAATACCAAGTTATAAGTGGCCAGCAGTACCGCGTGTCGAGCTTGCGCGTCGGTGCCTTCGAGCATTTCCGGTTTACAGAAAAAGTAGCCTTGAAAAAAGTCGAAGCCGAGCGCTTTGGCCTGTTCGTATTCTTCTTTGGTTTCTACTTTCTCTGCCAAAATTCGAGTTTTGGGAAATTGCTTTTTGATGTTTTCAATCAGCGGCTTGATCGAAGCGAGCGGGGTGCGCTGAATATCGAACTTGATCAGTCGCGCTAATTGCAAGAATCGATTCCACTCGGTGCGGTAGACAAAGTCGTCCAAAGCAATTTTGTAGCCTGCGCGGAACAGTTCGCGGACTTCCTGCAACACTCTATCGCTGGGCGTTACATCTTCGAGGATCTCAATCACAATCTGATCGCGGGGCAATGAATGAGGAATTTGCGACAACAATGATGATTCGCTGAAATTCACTAATGCGGGTTTACCGCTGCAATATTGTTTAAAGCCATTATTGAAATGAGTTCTGGAAATAAGCCGGCTGGTGGCTACGTGGGGATCGACGCCAACAGGGAAGGTATTGGATTCGCTCTCGCGGTAAAACAATTCGTAAGCAACGACGTTTAACCGTCGATTAAAAATGGCCTGGCGGGCAGCATAAAACTTCACTAATCATGCACCTAAGTCAGTGGTAACTACAAACATCTACATACTGGCTGTCCTCAATAGAGCCTTATAAGGCAGCAATAGGTCAAGCATAAGAGTCGTTTCTGGCCAAACAGTTCTCATTTTCAGGAAAAATATATGTGGTACAGCCCGCCTAATCGGGCTCAAACCAATGACGGGTGCGATTGGCAATTGCCACCAGCGACAGCATGACCGGTACTTCAACAAGAACGCCGACAACGGTGGCGAGCGCGGCTCCAGAATGGAGGCCGAATAAGGAAATAGCCACTGCGACAGCGAGCTCGAAGAAATTGGATGTGCCGATCATACACGCTGGGGCGGCAATGTTATGGGGTAATTTCAGCCACTTCGCAGCGGCGTAGGCGATGACAAAAATGCCATAGGTTTGGATCAGTAATGGAATTGCGATCAGGCCAATGGTGTGTGGCTGCGCAATAATGGTTTCAGCTTGAAAACCAAATAGTAAAACCACCGTGGCGAGCAAGCCGGTAATGGACCAAGGCTTAATTGCCGACAGGAAGCGCTGTAGTTGAGCGGAATCGTTGTGGCGCGCCAAGCGAGAGCGAGTGATGATACCGGCGAGCAGCGGCAGCAACACATACAACCCGACTGACAGCAATAAAGTTTGCCATGGCACCTCAATGTCCGACACGCCCAGTAGCATGGCTGCAAGCGGGGCAAAGGCAAAAATCATAATGACGTCATTCACCGACACCTGTACCAAGGTGTAGTTAGCGTCGCCTTTGGTTAGCTGGCTCCAGACAAACACCATGGCAGTACAAGGGGCCACGCCCAATAAAATCATCCCAGCAATGTACTCGTTGGCCGATTGTGGATCGACCCAATCGGCAAACAACATTTTGAAAAACAGCCAACCCAATGCGGCCATGGTGAAGGGTTTAATTAACCAATTGACGATGAGCGTTAAGATCAGCCCTTTGGGTTTGTTACCAATATCCTTAATCGATGAGAAATCAATTTGTACCATCATGGGGTAAATCATCACCCAAATGAACAGGGCAATGACGAGGTTAACGTGGGCCAACTCAATGGCAGCGATGGCTTCAAAGACGGTTGGCCAGACTAATCCTAACGCGACACCTGCGGCGATGCATAAAGCCACCCAAACGGATAGGTAGCGCTCAAAAATACCCATGATTCGAATCCTCGAACTGCACCGCCCTTGGCGGCGTGACAGACAACCACGTGACATAAAAACCAAAACAACATATATGAAAAATTGCATATGTTCAACGGTGGGCTGCTCGTTGCTTTGGTCGACTCACACCTGTACTGATGCATTATTCAGATAGGGTGTATGACCAGTAATAGTGATGCAGTTACCAATTGGTAATCTTTATTTCTTTAATTTGATTGACAGTTGGTAGGCCAATGATTACATTTTGGCATTATGTTGGTTTTAACTGACCAATGTGATTCGGTGATCCACACCGCACAGATTGTCCTCCCTAAGCGGCATGTATTGAACGAGATGTCTCGGTAGGGAATGAAACCGGTCTAATTGTGGTCGGGCTGGTGTTCGATGGAGAAGGTCTGAATAAATTATTTTCGGTCAGGCCAAACGATATCGGTTATTTGTTGATAACGACCAGAGCCAGACTTCCAACGATTCTCGCTGATGTCTGATAAACAGAATAAAAAATTAGTAGTTAGAGGTACTTAGAATGACTCCCTTTGAGTGGAATTTTCCAACAAAATTGACCTATGGCCCAGGGCGGCTCAGCGAAGTCGGCGAAATTGCAAAAGCTTATGGTAAGAAGGCAATGGTTGCCACATACGCCAAAGGCACACCACTAGATCCAGTGATTGACAGAGTCGAAGCATCACTCAAAGAAGCGGGTTTAGAGGTCGTTGTATTTACTGGGATTGAACCCAATCCGCGTGCTCAAACCATTGATAAAGCAATTGAAATATTCAAGGCTGAAGCGTGTGATTTGGTCATCGCATTAGGCGGTGGCAGTGTTATTGATGGCTCCAAGTATATTTCTGCAACGGCTTACTCTGGCGGTAATGCTTGGGATTACGTAGTACTGGGTGACCGCGTGCCGCGCGAGTACACCGGTGCCTTCCCAATTATCTCCATTCCAACGATTTCAGCGGCTGGTTCAGAATGTAATGCCGGTGGTGTTATTACCAATGCTGAAACCAATGAGAAAAGTTTCTCGCGCTCGCCTTATCGTGTTCCTAAGGTTGCCATTGTTGACCCTGAGATCCTAGCTTCTGTACCGATGCGCTTAACGCAGGACAGTTGCGTTGATATCTTCTCTCACTTGATTGAGCATTATTTGTCGAGCGATGCCGAGTCTGAATTTGCTGACCGTCAAACCGAAGGCATGATCCTATGCTTGAAAGAGAACTTCACTAAAATCATTGAAAACCTTGACGATCTTGAAGTGCGCGGGCAATTAGCGCTGTGCTCTATCTTTGGTTGGTCTGGCATTCAGGCACTTGGCCGGATGGGCTGCATTCCAATGCACTCCATCGAAATGCCACTCAGTGGGATCTACGATTTACCGCATGGGCGAGGTATGGTTGTAGTGATCCCTGCCTATCTGGAGCACATGGCTGATGCCAAGCCGCACCGGTGGGCGAAGTTGGCGCGGCGCTGTTTTGATGTCACTGAGCAAGATGATTTGAAAGCCGCCAAGCTGTTGTCAGTGAAAGTGACCGAGTGGCTAAAAGAAACAGGCGCTTACCTAACCCTTTCCGACGTTGGAATCCCAGATGATAAGTTCGAGCAAATGGCCGATGATGTTGTTCGTATGTTCCCTGGCCCAATTCCAAATTCGACCCCTGGTGCTCGTCCGGTAACCAAAGACGACATCATTGCAATCTACGAGTTGTGTAAGTAAAACCGAGAAACAAAGCCTCTTTCGAGAGGCTTTGTTGGCTGTCGGTAGGCAATAAAAAAGCACGGTAATAACCGTGCTTTTGTCGTTTTATGAACCCGTTATGCTGGCCGGTGCAACACACCTTCAAGCGAATAAAGGCCGCGCTTCTCGCTGGCTTTGCGGCGAACTTCTTCTAACGCCTTGGCTTCTAAGGCATCAAATAGCGAGTTAATCAGGCGATTAAAGTGCTGGTGCATAGCCGCGCGAGCAGCTGTGGCATCGCGGGCCTTCAGCGCTTTATAAATAGCAGTATGCTCGTTGAGGATTTTATTCTGGTTGCTCTTGGCACAGACTGAGCCGTAATCGGCAACGATTTGCGGATTGGATACCCGCAGACTCCAGAGGTTTTCCACGGTCCGCAGCATGGCTTTGTTGCGCGTTGCAACAGCAATGATGCGGTGGAACTCTTCATCCGCTTCTTCGGTGTAGTCACCTTTTTCCATGGCGATCAGAGTGCCATGGAGCTTTTCTAATTCTTCATCGGTAATAGACGTTGCGGCTAATGCCGCCACTTCGCCTTCGATCAACGCCCGAGATTGAGTCAGCTCAAATGCACTGATGGCCATGTCAGCTTTTGACAGGTTGGTTTGTTCGAGGACGTATACGCCAGAGCCTGTTTTTACTTCAACTCGCTCGCGAACTTCGAGGGCGATTATCGCTTCGCGAATGGTAGGACGGCTAACATCAAAGATCTCAGCAAGTTCACGCTCTGGCGGTAAGCGGCTTCCTGCAGGGAAATCGCCGCCACTGATCATGGCTTCGATTTGATCGACGATGCGCCAAAATAAGCGCCGGTTTTTCATGAATGAATTCCTATCTCAAAATATTGGTTAGCCGTTGGCATGACACATAATCACCATATGTTATAGGCAAACTCAAGGTTTGTTCAAAGTAATTGCGATCGATATCTCCATATTTGTGACCAATGAAAGTTGTTCCTAGTTAAAATTGGAATTACCAATTGGTAAAGTTGTTTTGGATCACAAATGTGTCATTGGTAATATTAAATGGTTTGCTGGTTTGTTTGAATTTGGTTAACTTTACTGCACTTGGTAAGCACTATTTCGTTTCAAGTGCTTCATAAGAACTACAAACGTTGAATAACGTGGGGAAAACACATCGTGAAACTCAACCAAATAACCAGCGCACTTGCGCAACAGAAAGCTGGTTTGCTAAGCAAGCAAACTCTGCTGACATCGGCACTCCTTGCTTTTGCTGCGCCAGCTCTGGCTGCTGAAGCTCCTGCCCAACAGGCTCCAACTGCAGAGCCAGAAGAGGCGGTCGAGCGTATTCAGGTTTCAGGCATGCGTGCCACCATGTCTCGTTCTTTGGATGAAAAGCGCACCAATGCTGCTGTGGTTGATGCCATTGCCGCGGCCGACTTTGGTGATTTACCGGGGCTGTCCATTTCAGACGTAATTGAAAACATTACATCTGTTTCTGGCCACCGTGGTAAAGGTAGCTCTTCGGAAACATCGATTCGTGGTATGGGGCCATTTCTTGGTTACTCCACTTGGAACGGCCGCACCGTAACCAGTGCCGGCTATAGCCGCGCGGTTAACTTTAAGAAGTTCCCATCGGATCTGGTCAATAAGGTGGTGGTTTATAAATCACAGCAAGCCGATTTGGTTGAAGGTGGTGTTGCCGGTACCATCGAACTGAGCTCGCTACGCCCAATTGATTATGGCAAGAAGAAGACCTCAGTCGAGGCTCAAGCGATTTATAACAGCCACACTGCACGTCTGCACGATGAAAATGGTTTTGGTAATCGAGTAACCTTTTCCACGGTTAACCAGTTTGAAACCGACACCCTAGGTGACTTTGGTTACACTTTAGGCTTCCAGCGCACCGACACATCAAACCCAGAAGAAAGCATGCTGACTTCTTCAAGCATGTACGGTTGTGGTAGCCGTATGGCTGATGGTAGCGCGGCGCCGCAAGGCAGCTATGACTGTGAAGACATGCTCGATAAAGAGGGTATCACTGACGAAAATGGTGATAACTACGGCTGGGATATCCGCGACTCTATCGATGTCTACGATCCAGATAGCATGTTCTACACCTCGTCTTCTCACACTTACCGCACCATGGAAGAAGAAGATCTTCGTAAAGCGGTCGTTGGTACTGTCCAATGGCAGCCCAATGACATGTGGGACATCAACGCCGATATTTCTTGGTCGAAAAACAGCTACTGGGAAGAGCGCCATGACTTTATCGTGACCTCGGCGCGACGCAACATTAACTGGGACACCATGGTCGTTGGCCAAGACGGTACTTTGTTGTACCGCGAAGGCGAAGCGAAAATGGAAGCGCAGGGTTTGCACCGTGATGAGACCGAGCGTTACAACGGTTATGGCTTGAACATCGCCAATTACTGGAATGACGACTGGAAATTCGAGCTGGATTTGTCGTACTCACGCTCTACTCGTAGCCGAATTGACTACAAATCTCGCATTGTTACCGGTGATTACTGGAACTACAGCCTCGACAACACCAAGCATCGTCTGACCGAACTGCGTTTCTTGGATGACAATGGTTCGGTATTCGATCCGAATGATCCTGAATCATGGCTGGCTGAAAACAACAACGGCAAAGCGCCTGAAGGTAAATATGAGCGTTTGACCGATGACCGTTGGGACACTCACAAAGCGATTCGCTTTGATACCGATTACCTGATTGATGGCGACATCTTCTCAAGCTTGCGCGCTGGTGTGCGTTACTCCAAGCAGCACCTGACGTCTGATTTGGATGATGATGTGGCGCTGAAAGTCCGTGGTCAGTTGCCAGAAAGCAATGCTGATCAGGTCTCTGAGTACAAAACCAAAGACGAAGCCATTACTGACCTGCTGGTCTCTGACTGTTTCACCGACTGGAATAACGACCGTTGGATGAACAGTGAAGACGGCCAAGGCATTGAAGGTGGCCGTTGGGCAAGCTTCGATGGTCGCTGCGGCTTTGGCGTCATGTCTGGTGTTAACGAAGATAACAGCTTCACCGACATTGGTCCTTGGGTTGACCGTCGTTCAACTGGCGATGACAACATCCGTGAAGATGTTACCGCCGCTTATGTCATGGCGAATATCGATACCGAAATGTTTGGTTTGACCACAACCGGTAACGTCGGTGTGCGAGTGGTTAAAACTGAGGTTGAATCACAAGGCTGGCGTCAGGATTATGAAGTTGACTTTAGCGACCCAACTGAACCGAAATTAGAAGCCAAAGTTGACGAAAATGGCGTGCCAATTCTAGAAAAAGTAGTGTTGGAAAATGACGTTACCGAAGTACTGCCAAGCGCCAACATCACCTTCCACTTGGAAGACGACTTGCTGCTACGTACCGCGGTTTATCGTTCGCTATCTCGTCCAAACTTGCAAGACATGGGCGCCGGTCGCCAGATTCAAACCGGTAGCGGCGATGAAGAAACTGAAACCATTGCCGAGCTCATTTCTGATGTGACTGGTGATAACCCGAACCTCGAGCCAATTATGTCGTGGAACGGTGACATCTCCCTTGAGTGGTATCCATCGACCGACACGGCGATTTCGACGGCGTTCTACCTCAAGCGTTTCGAGGCGTCTTTCGAGAATACCATTCTTGAAGAGACCATCACCATTGATGGTCAGGAAGTGCCGATTGATGTGCGCGCTACGTCCAACGGCGATGACAAGAGCACCTTGTGGGGTATTGAAGTTGCTGGTCAACACCACTTTGCCGACCTACCGGGTTTGTGGAGCGGCTTGGGTATCAAAGGTTCTTATAACTACGCCGATTCAGACTTTGAAAACGAAGATGGTGCGTTCGGTAATGCCTATGATGAGAGCGGTCAGTTGACCAAAACCCGTATCGATGGCTTCGATCCGGCCAACATCTTTGGCTTCTCTGAGCACGTATTCTCTGGTTCGGTTTACTGGGACTACGAAGACTTCTCGATTCGTGTGCTCTATAAGTACCGCTCGAAGTACTACCAGCCAAACACCGGCTCACGTGCCA
Organism: Neiella litorisoli; assembly: GCF_014773395.1. Taxonomy (GTDB): domain Bacteria; phylum Pseudomonadota; class Gammaproteobacteria; order Enterobacterales; family Neiellaceae; genus Neiella; species Neiella litorisoli. Next base: position 35,949 of record NZ_JACXAF010000027.1, read on the forward strand.
ACCGTTATGTTGAACCATTCGAGTATGTCGACATGAACATGAAGTACAAGCTGACCGACGACACCAGCGTTTCGTTTAAAGCGCTCAACGTGTTGGACGAAGCTCAGTACATGACGCGTGGTACCAACAACTATCCAACCTTGATCTCAAGCTCAGGTCCTAAGTACTTCCTGGGTATCAAGACCAAGTTCTAAGGATTAGACATCATCTTACGGGAAATGATGAAGCACCATGGATGGTGCTTTCTTCCCCCCTTTTGTCCAAAACAACAGAGTTCGGCTATGCACCTGACACTATCTTCTCGGCGCGCCCTGAGTGCGTTTGCAACACTGGCTTTATGTTCACTACCGGTTTCTGCATTGGCAACAGACTGGCTAGTAAAAACACAAGCTGAGTATCACCAAGCAGTGGCTGATTTAGCGCCCGGCGATAAGGTGATTCTGGCCAATGGTCAGTGGCAGGATTTTGAAATTGTGTTCGAAGGCAAGGGCACCAAAGCTGAACCTATTACTCTGACGGCCCAAGACAAGGGCAAGGTATTTATTACCGGTCAGTCGAATCTGAAACTGGCTGGTGAACACTTAGTGGTGAGCGGTCTGGTGTTTAAAGACGGCTTTACTCCAAGCAGCGAAGTCATCTCGTTTCGCCGCGACAAGAACAACTTCGCCAGCCACTCTCGCGTGACCGAAGTGGTTATCGACAATTTCAGTAATCCCGATCGTTTTGAAGGGGATTATTGGGTGGGCCTGTATGGCAAGCACAACCGCTTTGACCATAACCACTTAGAAGGCAAGCGCAATAAAGGCGTCACCTTGGCAGTGCGATTGAATGGTGAAGCTCATCAGCAAAATCATCACCGTATCGATCACAACTACTTTGGCCCGCGGCCTATTTTTGGCTCCAACGGCGGTGAAACCTTGCGCATTGGCACCAGTCATCACTCGCTGAGCGATTCGTTAACCGTGGTTGAAAACAACTACTTTGATCGCTGTAACGGCGAAGTGGAAATTGTCTCGGTCAAAAGTGGCAAAAACCAAATTCGCAACAACGTGTTTTTTGAGTCGCGCGGCACTCTCACGCTGCGCCACGGTAATGGCAATGTGGTTGAAGGCAATGTGTTCTTCGGCAATGGCGTTGACCACACTGGTGGTATTCGGGTCATCAATGCCGACCAAACCATCCGCAATAACTACCTCGAAGGTTTAACAGGCTATCGCTTTGGTAGTGGCCTAACCGTGATGAATGGCGTGCCGAACTCGCCAATCAACCGTTATCACCAAGTCGTCAATGCGACGATTGAAAACAATACCCTGATTAATGTTGAGCACATTCAGCTCGCGGCAGGTAGTGATGCCGAGCGCTCTGCTACGCCGCAAGACAGCGTCATGCGCAACAACTTAATCATCAATAAAGAGGGTCGCGACCCATTTACTTTGTTTGATGACATCAGCGGTATCAAATTTGAACGCAATGTTCGCAGCAACACCAATCAGCCGGTGATTGAGTCCGGATTTAGCGATGCCAACAGTAAATTAGTTCGCAATAGCAATGGTTTGCTACAACTGGCCAACGCGGTTAACGGCGTTGGCGCGCCAGCCGATCTAAAACCAATCGCCAAAGCCGATGTTGGCCCGAGCTGGTATCCGAAAACCGAACCAGAAATCGCTTTTGGTGCAGGCAAGCAACTACCCGTTGCGCCGGGAGAAAAAGCCCTTTACGAGGCGGCCATGGCAGCTGAATCCGGTGATGTCTTGGTACTGGCCGACGGCCACTATGACGTCAGCAAAATTATCAAACTCGACAAAGTACTGTCGGTAAAAGCCGCTAATCCGGGCAAGGTGTCGGTCAATTTCCAGCGTTCGGCGCTATTTGAAATTGGCAACGGCGGCAGCTTGGAGCTGGTTGGCTTAACGGTTTCCGGTGTCGATGCCCCTGACTACTCAGGTAATGCCATGGTTCGTACTGCGAAGTGGGGCATGTACAAAAACGTCCGCTTGGTGATGAAGCAAATGATAGTGAAAGATTTAGACATCAATCACTCGTTCCATGTCTACGACTCCGGTGCTCGCGCGTTTGCTGATTACATCAACATTTCTGACAGTCATTTCGACAACATTACCGGAGACATCTTACGCCTTAACAAAGAGTTAGATGACTTAGGCATTTACAACGCCGAGTACGTGCGTTTGCACAACAACCGCTTTGATCAGGTTCAGGGCGCTATTGCCAAGGTGTATCGCGGTGGCAGTGATGAAAGCACTTTTGGTCCGCATGTATTGATGACCGACAACATCATGCGCGATGTCGGCAACGGCAAACGCAATAAAGAGCAAGCGTCGCTGTTTCTTCATGGTGTGCAAGTGACCTCATTGAGCGACAACCAGTTTGTCAATTCGGCACCGGTTGTGGTTGAGCACACGGTTGGTGAGCCGCAAACCGTGATCAGTGGCAACCTGTTTGACAACAGTGGCGCGCCGAAAATCACTGAGCTGCGAGTCAGCGGGCCGCACACCGCCACTCTCAACAATAACCAAATCCGCTAATAGCGTTGTTCTCACTGAGCTTATAGGTATCAAAAGTGATGAAATTCGGATTTAACACAGCAACTCGTTCACTGCCGCGTCTGACTCGAGTGCTTGGCGCGACCTGGCTGGTCATTACCTCAACGGTGAGTACAACGATGAGCACAACGGTGAATGCTGCAGATCATGTTACTCACCCCAATTTGGTGATCACCGCTGATGATGTCGCGGCGATGCGGCAGGCTATTGAGCAGCCGGGCTTGTTCCAGCAGACCTATCAGCAAGTGAAGGCATCGCTCGATGAGCAAATGCAGCAGCCAATCACGGTGCCTGTGCCTAAAGATGCCGGTGGTGGTTATACCCATGAGCGTCACAAGAAGAACCAGTACTTGATGTATAACGCTGGCGTTATCTACCAACTGACGCAGCAGCAACAATACGCCGATTACGTTCGCGACATGCTGCTGCAATACGCTGAGCTGTATCCAACGTTGCCGATTCATCCACAAAAGAAAAGTAGCAATGCCGGCAAGCTGTTCTGGCAAGGGCTGAACGAAGCGGTGTGGTTGGTCTATACCATTCAGGCGTATGACGCGGCACTACCGGGCATCAGCCAGATCGATCGCAACACCATTGAACAAGGCGTTTTGCGCCCCGTTGCCTTGTTTCTCTCCGAGCAGTCGCCACACACCTTTAATAAGGTGCACAACCACGGTACTTGGGCAACGGCTGCCGTGGGCATGACAGGATATGTGCTAAACGAGCCGGAGTGGGTTGAAAAAGCACTATATGACTTGGACAAATCAGGTAAAGGTGGCTTCTTGCGGCAAATGCAGGATTTGTTCTCGCCACAAGGCTATTACAGCGAAGGGCCGTATTATCAGCGCTATGCCTTAATGCCATTTGTCACCTTTGCCAAAGCGATTGAGACCAATGAGCCTGAGCGGAAAATTTTTGAGTACCGCAATGGCCTGCTGTTAAAAGCCATCGATACCACGATTCAGTTGAGCTACAACAAACTGTTCTTCCCGCTTAACGATGCCATTAAGAGCAAGGGCATTGATACCATCGAGTTGATCAATGGCGTGGCCATTAAATACGGCCTGACTGGCGATCCCCAGTTACTGTCAATTGCCAAGTTACAAGATCAGATCTTGCTAACCGGTGATGGTCTTAAAGTGGCTCAGGGCATCGAGCAAGGCTTGGCACAGCCCTATGATTTCCAAACCAAGGTTTATGGCGACAGTGCGTCTGGCGACAAAGGGGCCTTGGTGATTTTACGACAACAAGCTGCTGGCGCTGACCAAGCGGTGGTGTTTAAAGCCACGGGGCAGGGCATGGGCCATGGTCACTTCGATAAGCTCAACTGGCAGTTTTATGATGCTGGCAGCGAGATTGTTTCCGATTACGGTGCTGCGCGTTTCCTTAATGTGGAAGCCAAATTCGGTGGCCGCTATCTGCCAGAAAATGACAGTTACGCCAAGCAAACGGTCGCCCATAACACCTTGGTGGTGGATGAAACCAGTCATTACGACGGCAACTGGCGCGAATCTGAAAAGCACTACCCAGAGCTACTGTTCTTCGCTGACGATGATCAGGTGGCGGTGACTTCAGCCAAGGTCGATAGCGCTTATCAAGATGTGTCGTTCAAGCGCACCATGGCACTGCTTAAACTGGCCGATGAGCGCAGTCTGGTGATTGACATTGTCGATGCCGAAGCCAAAAACAAGCATCAGTTTGACTTGCCGGTGAACTACCAAGGGCAGCTGATTGAGACCAGCTTCCAGCTGGCCGGTCACAGCAACCTGTTGAAACCTGTGGGCTCGGCAAATGGTTATCAGCATTTGTGGTTGAAAGCGACCGCCGAACCTCAAGCTGGCCTCAATAAAGTCACTTGGCTGAACGAACAAAACAATCGTTTTTACAGTTACAGCACCCTAACGACGGCAGACACGCAGCTGCTGTTTACCCAAACCGGTGCCAACGATCCCGATTTCAATTTGCGCAATCAGCACTCGTTTATCTTGCGGGTGCCAGCGGCCAAACAGCACACTTTTGTTAGCGTGCTCGAGCCGCATGGCGAGTACAACCCCGCAAAAGAATACACCTTAAACGGCAGCTCCCAGCTAACCGCAATGACATTTGACCGTCAGGGCGACATTGATCTGGTGACGCTGACGTTTGTTGATGACGCACGTTATTTACTGGCTATTGCCAACGGCAAGCAGGTAACGGCCAGTCGCCAGTCGAGCTTTTCCCATGACGGCAAAAGCTATGTGTTAGAAGGCCGCTTTAGCTTGCTTCAGCTCGATTGATAACGGCATTGAAATTTTAGTTTTCGCAACAGGTTAACGTGGACGGTTTGCTTTAAGCGGGCCAGCCACAGCAAATAGAATTTACTTCATAGGAGTGCAACAAGCATGAAAATCAAGGGGTTCCGGTGGGTTATTATCGGTTTGATTTTTACCGCCACGGTTATTAACTACATCGACCGTTCTGCCCTGTCCATTATGTGGCCAGGTGAAACGGGTATCGCTAACGACTTGGGTCTGACCGACTCAGATTATGGTCTGATCTTGAACGTGTTCATGGTCGCCTACGCCTTGGGTCAGTTATTCTCGGGTAAGATTTTTGACAAGATTGGTACTCGCATTGGCTATGTTCTGGCCATTGGTATCTGGGGCCTGTCATCCTTCTTGCACTCAACGGCTCGTGGCTTTTGGTCACTAGCATTCTTCCGTACCACTTTAGGTTTTTCTGAAGCGGGCAACTGGCCTGGTGCGGTAAAAAGTAATGCTGAGTGGTTCCCTGTGCAGGAGCGAGCGATTGCTCAGGGCCTGTTCAATGCGGGTGCTTCAATTGGTTCGGTGATTGCGCCGCCACTGATTGCTGCCTTGTTCGTGGCATTCGGCTGGAAAGTCACCTTTATGATCATTGGTTCGTTCGGCATTGTCTGGATCTTACCTTGGTTGGTGATCAACAAAGCCGGCCCGAAAGATCATCCATGGGTGACTGACGAAGAGCGTAAGTTCATTCTTGACGGCCAACCTGCCGAGTCTGCAAACGATGGTAAAGAGGAAGAAGAAGGTCTTTCTTGGGGCCAGTTGCTGAAAATTCGTGAAACTTGGTCGATTCTGATTGGCCGTTTCTTCTTGGAGCCAATCTGGTGGTTCTTCGTTGGTTGGATGCCGCTTTACCTGGCCAAAGTCTATGGCTTTAACGTCAAAGAGCTGGGTATGTTCCTGTGGTTCCCATATGTTGGCGCGGCAGTTGGTTCCATTGTTGGCGGCATTGTCTCGGGCAAGATCATTGCTAGCTCTGGCTCTATCAACAAAGGTCGGAAAACTACGGTCGTCATTGGTGCCATCATCATGTTCCTTGGCTTGCTTGCCACCGTGATGTTTGAACACAACGAATACTCCTTTATGGGCGTGGTGTTCTGCGTGTTGTTCGGCTTCCAGTTTGCCATCGGTAATATTCAGACTTTGCCGGGTGATTTCTTCAGCGGTAAATCGGTTGGCTCGCTGGCCGGTATGGGGGGTATGGTTGGTGTGTTCTCAGTGATCATTCTGAACTTCCTAGTTCCTATTATTGCCGAGGTGTCGTACACCCCAATCTTCATTCTTATTGGTGTCTTTGTACCCCTAGGTGTACTGGCGGTGTTCTTCTTCGGCGGCAATATTGGCCCAGTTGAAAAAGAGCGTATTGACCAAGTCAAAGCATCGTAATCGCCAGTTCCAACTGACTCGCAAAGGTGGTGCCGCAACGGCGGCACCCCTTTAGCTCTAGCCCTTTTTATCTTGATTGGTTTTATTGTCGATCCGCTGTTTGACTCTGTTTTTGCGGGTGGATCAACGTTGCGGAGCGCAAAGCGTAATTATGAAAAACGTATATATCTTAGGTGAATGCATGGTGGAGCTGTCGCGCACTGGTGATGGCTTACTGAAACAGTCTTACGCAGGCGACGTGTACAACACAGCTGTTTATTTAAAGCGCGCGTTTGACGACTTCAATGTTAATTTCTTTACCGCGGTGGGTGAGGATTCATTGAGCGATGACATGGTCGCGGCTTTTGCGGCGGAAGGTATTAACACCGACATGGTTCAGCGCTCAAAAGACAAAGCGCCTGGCTTGTATATGATTTCGGTCGATAGCGAAGGTGAGCGCAGCTTCTCTTACTGGCGTTCTGATTCGGCGGCACGTCAAATCATGCAATTCGTTAGTGCGGAAAATGTCGGCTATTTGTGCATGGGAGACTTGTTCTTCTTTTCAGGAATTTCGCTGGCGGTGATTTCACCCAATGAACGCGATATTTTCTGGCAACTGTTGCGCAAGTTAAAAGACTCGGGCGTGCGCATTGCGTTTGATCCGAACTATCGGGCGCGCATGTGGGAAGATAAAACCGAAGCGAAAATCCAATTTGAGCGTGCATTCCGCTTATCTGACATGGTTTTGCCGGGGATCGATGATCTAAGTCAGCTCTATGGCTTTACCGAATTCAATAAGATACAGGACTTCTGCAGTGCCTTTGGCATTGAAGAGTTGGTGGTCAAAAACGGCCCGGATAGTGTCTGTTGTATCCGCGAAGGTGAATTTCATGAAGTAGCGATCACGCCGGTTGAGCAAGTGGTTGATACTACTTCTGCTGGTGACTCATTTAACGGCGTTTACCTCGGCGCACGGATGAGTGGTATTGCTGTGGTCGATGCGGTGAAACTGGCGGCTGCGGCAGCTGGTGAGGTGATTCAACACCCCGGCGCCATTGCACCGAAAGATGCCTTCGAACAAACTATTCGTCCGCTTGTTGAGCAATCTGTAGCCGTCATGAGCTGACGCTACGCCATGTATTAATTAGGACTATTAATGAAACTTTTCTCTGAAATGATGGCAGGCCAAACACTACTGCCAATTATTCAAGCTGATTCTGTTGAGCAAGGAGTTGCCATTGCCAAAGCCATGGCTGAAGCCGGTCTCAAGGTGGTGGAAGTGGTGCTGCGCTCAGAGGCGTCGCTCGATGCACTAACCGCCATTAAACAACAATTGCCGGAGCTGATTGTTGGCGCCGGTACCGTGCTAGACAAAGACATTCTGGCACAAGCATTGGCGGCCAAAGCCGACTACATTGTGACGCCATGTGTGACTCCGGATTTGCTTGCGGCACTGGCTGAAAGTGGGGTTCCGGCGATTCCTGGCGTGGCTAATTGCGCTGATATTGCGTTGGCGCGCGACGCTGGCTTCCGCGAAGTAAAATTGTTCCCAGCCTCGTTGGCGGGTGGCATTCCGTTTCTGAAGGCGGTTTCTTCGGTGTTCCGCGATATGACATTCTGTCCGACAGGCGGTATCAATGCTGATAACTGCGCAGACTTTTTAGCGTTACCTAATGTCATTGCCGTCGGCGGCACTTGGGTTGCGAAAAAAGAGTGGGTTGATGCACAAGATTGGCAGGCGATTACCGATGCCTGTCGTGAGGCGATTAGCAAATAACTGAGCCTCACCTCAGCCGATTGCTGAGGTTTGTACCGAGGCGCGACTGAGTTCTGGTTGCACATGGAGGTGCGCCGCCAGGCGATACCGAACAAGACGCTCATGCTAAATAGCATGGGCGTTTTTTTATTGGAGCTTGAGCGAAGATCTGGAGAGGGAATCGAAAATTATCTTGGTATTGCCATAATGCAATTATTGGTCACATTAATTGGTAATATTGGTAATAATTAAGATATGTTTTTGTTGATCTTATGGTAAAGCCAAACTACTATTTGTCTCGTGGGTTTTGGCAAATCTTTTGTGTGATTTGGGGTTTGCCTAACACTTCAGTCCTACTTCTCTATTAGCGAACACGGTGGCCGTTTGCTATAGAACCCCCTCCCAAGAGGACTTCGCGGTATCAGTTTTGATACCGCGTTTTTTTTGCCTTCGATTTATCTTAAATGGTCATGTTTTGATATTTATTTGGTCTATCCAATTAAATCATTTTTATTGCCTTTATGGTCAATCCAATTAGCTTGATTCGAAATCGGGCTTGTCATTCAAGAGCCTTGCGTTTGCAGATTTTGATATTACTGAGCTGAAAAGGCTCTATGTTTAATAATGCCAAGGATGGAAGTGAATCATGTTTGTTTCTGGAGAGTTAAGTGAATTATCGAGCCATCCTTATTGCGCTGCTGTTTGCTGCCACTGCTGCTTTTGTGGTGGCCATGCCGTGGCTGCCTGCGGTGTTTCAGTCGCGCGACTTCTATGGTCTTTCCGTTGATCAGGACGCTTACAATTTTGCCATTGGTGACGGCCAGTTGGCGGATTTGCAGGGGCGTTATGTTTATCTGTTGTTCGGCTTTCTTCGCTGCAATGATGTCTGCCACCGGCAGGTGGCCAACATGCTGGCGCTCAATCAGCAACTGCAAGCGATACCAACCGCGTCAGCTGACCAGGTCAGTTTTGTCTTTGTGAGCCTTGATCCCGAGCGGGACGCCGTCGACCAATTGCAAGCTTATTTTGATCAGCAAGGGCCCGACTTTCATAGCGTCAAACCGGCGAATTCGGCAGCCGCTCATGCCTTAGCCAGCGAATACAACGAATATTTTGTTAAGTCAGGTGGTGGCAATGATTACCAAATTGACCACTCTGGCTTTATGTACGTTATTGACCCCAATGGTCGATTACGCCTTATCTACACCAGTAGTCACTTGAACGTTGTCGAAATGCTCAGTGACTTATCCAAACTTTCAACAAGTTAGAACGTGAGACAGTTATGAGTGAATTAACCCACGCGCAACAAGAGCGGCTGAAATCTGACAAGTTCATGCTGGGGATACTGCTAGCACACGTGCCTTTCGTCGGGCTGTGGGCACCAATGGGCTATGGCACCATGGCGTTTGCCCTGACATCGTCGTTGTTGGTTGCGGTCATCATTGGTGTTGGCTTTATGCTTGCTAAAGGCACGCGAGCTTTTTCCTGTCTGGCCGCGATGTGCTTGATGTTGTTCTCAGCCATCCTGATCCAAGCCCAACTTGGCCGTTTGGAAATGCACTTTCATATTTTTTCGGCACTGGCATTTACCTTGATTTACCGCGATTGGGCGCCGGTGGTGGCTGCTGCGGCCGTCATTGCGGTGCATCATTTGTTGTTCACTGCACTGCAACTTGGCGAGGTGTCGCTGGGCGACATGCCAGTGATGATTTACAACTATGGCTGTAGTTGGTCTATTGCCTTTCTCCATGCTTTTTTTGTAGTACTGGAGTCTTCGGTGTTGGTGTATTACTCGCTGCGGATGCAGCGCGAGCAGCAATTCGGTTATGCGCTCATTGATGCGGTGAGTGAAGTCGCTAATCAGAACAACCTGCAAACTCGGCTTGATGACCGTCATGGCAATCAAGCCGCGCAAGCTTTTAACCAGATGATGGATAGCATTGCCGACATGTTCCGATTGTTGACCTCGTCGGTGAACGAACTTAAACAAACCGCCAACCAGTTGCAGCATTTAAGTGATGTCACCCATGAGGTGATGGCGTTGCAAATGGGCCAAACCCAAGAAGCGGCGACGTCGATGAATCAAATGTCGTCGACTATTAATGAAGTGGCTCGCAGCGCCCAAAGTGCGGCAACATCAGCGGCTGATATCGATGTGCAAGTTCGTGATGGTGGCCAATTGGTGACCCAAGCGACCAGTCGTACCGACCAATTATCAGCGGCGTTGGAGCGGGCATCGGACTCGATCAGCAAGCTCGGAGGCAATGTTCAGACCATTTCGTCGGTTGTTGAAGTGATCCAAAGTATTTCCGAACAAACCAATTTGCTGGCGTTGAATGCGGCGATTGAAGCGGCGCGTGCTGGTGAGCAAGGTCGCGGCTTTGCTGTGGTTGCCGATGAAGTCAGAGCGCTGGCAGGGCGAACCCAAGAGTCCACAGGCGAGATTCAAAACATGATTGAGGCGCTGCAGCAAGGTACCAATCAGGTTGTGAAAGCGATGGAAACCGGCCGCGAACACTCATCGGATACCGCCGCCAAAGTTCACGAAGCAGGCTCTGTACTCGGCAGCATCGAGCAGGCAGTGGCACAAATGCGTGATATGAACGACCAAATTGCTGCCGCTGCTGAAGAGCAGTCGGTGACTGGTGATCATATTAATCAGAACGTTATCGATATCAGCAGCCAAAGCAGCAAAATTGTTGAGCAAACGGATCAGGTCACTACCTTTGCGAAGAACCTCAATGAGATTGTTGGTGAATTTGAAGGTTTGATTGCCAAGTATCGGGTTTGATATCAACCCGCTAAGGTCGCAGTGCAAGCATAAAAAAGCGGCGCAAAGAGCGCCGCTAGGAAAACCTCAAAGTGGTGGGGTGAGGTTAGAAATAGGTCCGCATACGAACACCATAGGTGCGCGGTAGGTTGTAGAACCGTAGGTTCAGACCTGGCGCCATAATGGCTTTATCTGAGTGAGTCTCATCGAAGATGTTGTTGACGTAACCTTCGAAGCGAATCGCACCGTCACGTAGGCTGTAGCCGACACCAAAATCGGCATGCCAGTAACCATCAACTTTGTCATCAAAGCCTGGGTTTGGATCCGACTCATAGTCTTTACCATTGAAGATGCTCAGGTAGTACGAGCTGCGGTATTGAGCAGCCAGCATCCAGTCAAGGCTGCCGTGTTCAAAATCATGGTACTGAGTCAGCTTCAGGTTAGCGGTGAAGTCAGACGCTTTTGGCAAGGTGTTACCACTCAAATCAACCTCTGGCAGATCGCCTGGGTTGTGCGATTGGCGGGCATCAGAAACAATACCGCTGTCAATTTCTGCATCGAGGAACAGCATGGTCATATCAAAGGTTAAATCGTAAGGCAGTAAAGTTTTGCTCTCGATTTCCAAACCTTTGATTTCTGAATCAGCAACGTTCACGTTCAATGCCGCTGTTGGCGGTACTTCACACTCTGGACATTCGCCGACTTGTTGCACCAACTGGAACACCTGATCTTCATAATCATAGTAGAAGGCCGATACGTTCAAACGCATTGGCGTGCCCATGAATTCCAAGTCGTTTTTGCTACCAATTTCATACATGGTGAGCTTTTCAGGCGAGTACTCTTCGGTGATCAACTCGCCATCAACGAGGTGAGTATCGTTGAAACCGCCTGATTTATGACCGGTGGCGATGTTGGCGTAGACCATGCTGTCATCGGCCCAATCCCAAGCAATACCGACGCGCCAGTCATTGAAGTCAAATTCTGAGCGGCCTTTTTGCTTGATCAACGTCGAGTTGTTGGCTTGATTACAAGGTGCGCCTTGGAATTCACAGCCGCCAGCGAGGTAGTCACCAATGGTGTCACGAGCGCCAAATGTCTTCACACCACTGAGCAGCAGTGCCTCGGCATCTAGTTTAGTGATGTCCTCTTTGAGGAAGCTAAAGTCACGGTCCAAGCCTTTGAATACATAACCTTCGGTGCCGAAACGAATGTTCTCATTCGGTACGCTTTCTGACCATGAGCTGTTCATCCAGCCAAAGCCGTAGTTACCGCCAATACCTTCACGATGTTTTTCTTCGTTGGTCCGACGGTAGCCACCCATCACACGCAAGTCATTAGTGATGTTGTAGGTCATGTCGATGTAGCCAGCCTTCGACTCTGTTTCAACCGTTGGCATGGTGAATTCAGTACCTTGATACCAGTTGGAGCGGTCGGCGAATGAGAAGAATACGGTCTCTTGGTCTTCATCGTAATAGAATACGCCGGCGGTCCAAATCAGTGGGCCGTCACCGGTCGAGAAAAAGCGCAGTTCGTTTACGCGTGAATTTGAGGTTTGTTCCCACAATACATTGCTGTATAGATCCCACTCTTGACCGGAGTTATCGCGACCCGGATACATCATGCCCGAGCTCTGGGCATTTTGCTGCTCGAAGTTTAGATCGCGGAAGCTGCTGCTGGCTTCAACTGAGAAGCCATCGAAATCGTAAATGTACTGGGCAACAATGCCGCGAATGCGCGAGTACATGTCACCTTGTGTGCCGTGATAGAGGACATTGCGAGGATTGTTTAAGTCATCGGGCTTGTGGCCATTTTGCAGTGCCTCATAGGCGTTCGCTCCCGGATAACCGGTACCGGTTTCTTCGGTGTAATCCGCAACGATGTAGAGCGAGCTATCGCTGTTTGGCTCCCATAGAGCCGAAATCCGACCGGCGATGTTGTCTTCTTCGCCCGCAGGGGTCAGGTCTTTAACTGGGCTAGCATTATCAAAGTATGAGTCGTGCGCTTGGTGTTGACCTGCGACCCGAATGGCGAAGTTGTCGGCCACTGGAATATTGACCGTGGCATCATAGTTAATGGTGTCATAGTTGCCGTAGCCGACTTCAACCATACCGGTGAACTCGTCAAACTCTGGCTTTTTGCTAATGACGTTCAAGCTACCGGCGGTGGCGTTACGGCCACGCAGAGTACCTTGTGGGCCTTTGTTCACTTCGACGCGCTCAACATCATAAAACTGCATGCCGATGCCGCGCATCCGTGGAATGTAAATGCCGTTAATGTGGAATGCCGCAGCGGCATCACCAAGTTCAGTGTTGTTCGAGTTACCCACACCACGAATGTAAACTTCGACGTTACCTTCCTGTTTGGCAATGCTCAAACCCGGTACCGCGTTACCTAAGTTACGGATATCGGCTGTAATACCCATGTTTTTCAGTTCAGATTCATCGAGAGATTGGGCCACACCGGCGTAGTCTTGAATGGACTGAACGCGACGCTCAACGGTTACTTCGATCACCTCTAAACCACGATGTTCGGCTTTTTCCTCTGCTGTGGCTTCTTCTGCCGCGATGGCATTGCCACTTAGTGCCAAACCAACTGCTATGGCTAGCGAGCTCAAAGATTGTTTGTGCAACATAACACCCCCCTGGTGCTTATGGTTTGCTGGAATAATTCGTTATTTCGTGATTCCGCCAAAGTGTCTACTGCGAACTCTGATTTTTGTTATCTGGAGTTAGAACTTTGCTACGGATGTTACAAACTTTGCACATCGATAGTTAATGGTCAATAGGACTATATTTATAATAGTTAAAAAGACTATAAGCTTGTGATCAAGGTTGCATTTTGACCGAGATGGTTGCTGTAAATGATCGAATTTGGCATATGCTGAGGGAGCTGACACCAGCCTTATAGTCAGATTTGCACCCGCCTTGCTGAGGCGTTAAGGTTACCACCATTACAATGCGGCAAATGTAGTGAAGCAGGATTTGGCTGCGGGGACACAACAGTTATGACAGAAAATGCGGACTCCGCAACATCAGACGAAAAAATCTTCTTTTACGGCAAAATTCAAGAGTTGCCGGATGATGTCATCGATACCTTATCCAACGACAGCGTGGTGTTTGGCTGCGATGACAGCACGCTTAAAGTGTTACTGGTAAGACACGCCGAAGGCGATAGTGCCGGTGAATGGGCTCTGCCAGGCGGTTGGGTTCGCTATAACGAAAGTGTGGACGACTCAGCGGTGCGAATGCTGCAACACCTGACTGGGGTTCACGACATTTATCTTGAGCAGCTGCATGTGTTTAGTGATGTTCACCGAGTGCCTCACCGGCGCATCATCACCACCGCCTATTACGCCCTGATCCGCCCTGATGATCATGCGATTGCTGCGGGCTTTAGTACTTATGATGTACGCTGGGTCGACATTCATGATTTGCCAGAGCTGATTTACGACCACGCCGACATTATCGACATGGCACTGCATCGGCTACGCCATAAAGTGCGTCATGAGCCGATCGGCTTTAATCTGCTGAATAAGAAATTCACCTTGCTGCAGCTGCAAGAATTGTACGAAGCGATCCTCGATGTGAAGTTAGATAAACCGAACTTCCGCCGTAAAATGCTGAAAATGAATTTGTTGATATCGAGCAACGAAAAGCAAACGGGTGTCAGTCATCGTGCCGCCAAACTCTACGAGTTTGATGAGGCGGTGTACCATGAGCTGGAGCAGCAAGGCTTTAACTTCGAGATTTAGTGACCATCTCGAAGGCAATAAAAAACCGCCCTATCGAGCGGTTTTTTTATTGCCCTGATTGCTATTAGCAATCCTCCGCGCGCTGCTGACGGCTCATAAATTCCCGCTCTTGGTAGCTGAACTGGCGGAAGTCGGCAGCCAGGCGGGCACCGCTCATATCGTGACACGCCATGCCAATAAAGGCGCCGGTGAAATTCTCGGCACCAAATTCATCAGCCAGAATGCTGTAATCGAGTTCAATGGCCAGTCGTTGCCACGCACCGCCGTTATGGCGCCAAGCACAACTCCAAGCATCAAAATCAACGTCAATGCGCAGGCCAATCTCACCTTCTGCAGGCAAGGGAATGCGCTGGCCAAGTGGATAGCTCATGCTGCCGCCTGACATGTTGGCCATCATGATCTCCAGCACGCGGCCTTGCTCCGGATCATGGCTGACGTAGAGGTAAATAAACTTACCGGTGTTGTAGTAGCTGATCAGGCCGGCCATTTGTTGAATGGTTTCAGGTTGAACGTCTACATCAGTGGTCGCGGTAAAGCAAAATGCTTGCTGGCGTCGGGCAATGAGCGACTGCTCGTATTTACTGGTTGGGCATTCGGCACCTTTCAGGCGCAAATAGCCGGGCCGCTCAGTCAGTGACAAATTGTTTTCACCTAAGGGGATCCGCAGGCTCTGGAAGTCAATGGGGAGCTGGTCATTGGCAAAGTCCAGCGATTGGCTTTGGAAACTCTCCGGAGCACTACCACCAAACGGCCCTTCAATGGTATCGGTTGGGCCGACATGGCCCTGCGCCAAGCGCGGCCAGCCATCTTCAGACCAGCTGATTTTTTGGATTGCCGTTTCCCGACCCAACACACAGCGGCCGCGATATGGCAGCGGGCGCCCGGTCAAATGCACTAAGTAGCAATCGCCATTGGGCAGCTCCAGCATGTCGGAGTGACCGCTGCGGCGTAAGCTCGATGATGGTACTTGCCAGCTATTGAGGAAGTGGCCTTGCGGATCCATTTCATAGGGGCCGTCAATGGTTTTACTGCGGGCAAACAAGGCCGCATGGTAGGCAAACGTGCCGCCCTCGGCGGTGAGCAGGTAGTAGTAGCCATCGCGTTTGAATAGGTGCGGTCCTTCAACCAAACCGAGATCCGAGCCGGGGAAGATGTTCTTAATCGGGCCGACCAGTTTTTTCTGCTCGTGATCGTATTCCTGCAGCAAAATGCCGGCAAAACTCTTGGCTGGACGATGGTGGTTTAGGCTAGCTTCTGGGCGATGATCCCACAGTACATTGACGAACCATTGACGGCCGTCGTCATCATGAAATAGCGATGGATCGAAGCCACTGGAATTCATAAAAATTGGCTCCGACCACGGCCCTTCGATGGATTCGGCCGTCACCAAATAGTTGTGAGCAATTTTAAAGTCATCCTGATAAGCCCTGACATCGGTGTAGATCAGCCAGAACAAGCCGTTGTGGTAGGTCAAACATGGTGCCCACACACCGCACGAATCAGGGTGCCCTTTCATGTCCAGTTGCGACACTCGATTGAGTGGCTGTGCGACAAGCTCCCAGTTCGCTAAATCTTTCGAGTGATGGATTTGCACGCCCGGAAACCACTCAAAGGTGGAGGTGGCAATATAATAATCATCGCCGGCCTGACAAATAGATGGATCGGGATTAAATCCTTTCAAAATTGGGTTCAGTATTTCATTCGACATTGTTGTATTTCCATACTTAGGCCAGCGATTGGCCTGAATTCAAAATTCTTGTTCGGCTTGCAGCCGGTGCTGCCGCTACGATGTGCTCGTTTGCGCTTTTAACTGGACATGAATGTCATCCATGGCTTTGTCATCGAGCTTGTAAAAATGGAAGATGGCGATCATTGCCAAGCCGGTGATCACCGCGAACAAGGCGTAGCAGAACAAAATGCCTTGCAGTGCGCCTGCCGTTTGCTGTTGGTTCGCCACATAGCCGCTGGCGGCCAAGATCCAGCCGGCAAACGCGCCGCCTAGGGCAATACCAAATTTCAGCACCAGCAGGTGGCCGGAATAACTCATCGCCATGGTATTTGAGCCCGTTTTCAATGCGTTGTAATCGGCGGTATCGGCGACCATGGCAAACACAGCAGGTACCAACAGCATTTGGCTAAAGCCGCCGAGCATCGACATGGCGAAAATCAGGGGTAATTGATCGGGTGGCAGCAGGTAAAGAGCCAAGTGAGTGGCGGCGATAAGCCCTGCGCCGAATTTGACAATGGCCACCTTACAGAAGCGGCTGCCAAGCCAGTTCATGCATACGGCACCGGCAATCGAAGCGAGCATGCCTGCGGTCAGGAATTGCGACAGAATATCTTCACGACCGACGTAGTAACTAATGTAGTAAGGAGTTGTCGCGCCGCGCAAGGCGGTCATGATCAGCAAGATAAATGACGCCGCAGCCAGCAACAAAAATGGTTTGTTTTGACTAAGCGAGGCGACGTCTTTCCAAATCGATTGATGCGGTTGGATCTTCGGTTTAACCCGCTCTTTGGTGGTCATAAAGCACACCACAAAACAGATAAAGGCAAGTATCGCAAACACGCCCATCGCCATTTGGAAGCCCGCTTGGCGGTCACCATCCGGGCCAGCGAAATAATCCACCATTGGCATGGTGAAAGCGGAGACCAGAGCACCACCCGACATCGCCAGAGCGAAGCGGTAAGACTGAATTGAAGTACGCTCAGAGTTCTCGGTGGTTAGCACTCCGCCAAGGGCTGAATAAGGTACATTCACGGCGGTGTAAGCCGTCATTAACAGCGCATAAGTGACATAGGCATAAACCAGTTTGCCCTGCTCGGTAAAATCAGGCGTGGTAAAGGTCAATACCGCCAGTACCGCATAAGGAATTGCCGTCAAAATTAAATAAGGGCGATAGGTACCCCAGCGAGTTTTGGTGCGGTCGGCAATACCGCCCATAATCGGGTCAGTAACGCCATCGAAAAGTCGCACGACCAACATTAAGGTGCCTACCGCAGCTGCCGACAACCCATACACATCGGTGTAGAAGAACATCATAAAATTGATCACCATCTGGAATACCAGATTGGCGGCGGTATCGCCGAGCCCGTAACCAATTTTCTCGCGGATTTTTATCATTCGATTCAGTTCCTTAAAACTTCTGGTTGCCCAGCGCACAAGTCTTTTAGGTTATTATTAGGGTTATAGTCTCTTGGACTTTATCTAGGTTGTCAATATGACAATAAGTAAGTGTTAAGTCGGTAACACTATCGAGTAATAAATGTAGATTTTATATTGTCCAAAGGACTATAAGTGGTTGTCATTAGCTTGCCAAAAGTTAATCAAGCGTTTTTTGACCTCGCTCGTTAGATTTCGCTTTGCTTGCGATCGATTGCCATAAAGAGCCCTGTAGGAGCCTCTAACAAAGCCACCTTGGAAGGAGAGATTGATGTATACCAGAGCCAGCCACCTTATGCTCATGCTGTTGGCGCTAATGATTAGTGCCTGCGGCGGTGGTGGAAATTCAACCCACTCAACGCCAACCGAAGAAGTCCCCGAAACCCCGGTTGAACCCAGTAATCCAGAGCCAACCGATCCCGAACCAACGGACCCCGAACCAACGGACCCCGAACCAACGGACCCTGAACCAACTGACCCCGAACCAACTGACCCCGAACCTAGCGATCCCTTGATGGTCAATGGCGACTTTGAAAATGGTGAGGTTTCGCCTTGGGTCGGTAATAGCGGTGAAGTGGTGCTGACCAATATCAGCAGCCAGTCTCGTTCGGGTGGTAACAGCCTGCAGATTTCAGGCCGCACGCAAAACTGGCAAGGCGCGCTCTACGGGTTAACCAACCGCGTGGTCGAAGACAGTACCTATCATATTTCGGCTTGGGTACGGATGGACAATGTCGCTAGTAGTAACGTCAGCATGACGGTGAAAGTGTCTGATGGTAATGGCGACAACTATTTGCCACTGGCCCAAGGCACAGCAACTGATACTGGTTGGATCGAATTAGCGGGCAATTACACGGTTGCCACGTCCGGTGAGGTGGCGGAGATCGCTTTTTACATCGAAGGGCCGGATGCCGGAGTCAGCTACCTGATCGACGATGTCACGGTGACAGATATCAACGATGATGACTTGTTACGGGTTGATGTCGAGCATTTATCGGCGCTGGTCGAATTCCCAATTGGGGTGGCTGTGCCCGCTGGTGATGCCGGCAACAGTGTCCTCAACAGTCCTGAACGACAAGCCATTGTTGAGCAACATTTCAGCCAAATCACGGCCGAAAACATCATGAAGCCGTCTTACCTGCAACCAAGCGAAGGTCGCTTTTTCTTTGATGATGCCGATGCGCTGGTTGCCTACGCCAATAACAATGGCATGTCGGTACATGGCCATGCCTTAATCTGGCATTTCCAAATTGCCGATTGGATGGCTAATTATTCCGGTGATGCACAAGCTTGGCAGCAGATGTTAGAAGCCCACGTCACCGAAGTAGCCAGCCACTTTGAAGGCCAACTTGACAGTTGGGATGTGGTCAATGAGGCGTTTCTCGACGATGGCAGCTATCGCAATGTCGATGTTGGCAACGATCTCGGCTCGGTCTGGTATCAAAACATCGGCCCACAATACATTGAGTATGCCTTTAACGCCGCTCGTGCCGCCGATGCCGATGTTGATCTTTACTACAACGATTACAACATCTCTTGGAATGATACGAAGCTCGATGCCATTTTGACTATGGCTCAGGACTTCCTCGACCGCGATATTCCGATTAGCGGTATTGGCTTTCAAATGCACGTGGATAAAAGTGGTCCGGGCAAGGCCAAAATCAAACAGCAGTTCCAGAAAGTGGTGGACCTTGGCCTGAAAGTGAAAATCACCGAAGTTGATTTGCGGATGAATGCCGATGGCCGTGCCACAACTTTGACCAATCAGTTGTTGTTGCAGCAAAAAGCCCGTTATCAGGAAATCGTCGAAGCTTACATCGAAACGGTGCCACCTTCATTGCGCGGCGGTATTAGCGTATGGGGCATTGCTGATCCGGATACCTGGATTGTACCGCTGTACGGTAATCCTGATTGGCCGTTGATGTTTGATGACCAATTCCAGCCGAAGCCAGCGTTGCAAGGCTTTGCCAATGGCTTAGCTGTGATTCCGTAATTGGTTGGGAAGACCATAAAAATACAATTGGGGCTGTTCGCAGCCCCTTTTTTTTGGCTGAATATATAGTCGCCAGCTAATATTGAAATACATTCGCATTTTGTCTTACCCGTTGTAGGAGTCCGCAATGAGATTGACCCAGCGCCTGACGTGGGGATGGCTAATCAGCACCATGATTGCGGTGAGCCTGACTGCGCTGGGAATATTTTGGTCAGCAAGCGATTTGGCCAAGCAACGTCAGCAACAGCGGGTCGATGCCATCGCGGTGCAAACGGCTCACGCGCTGCGTCATTCCGAACACCCTTCGCGCACTTGGGCTGAGCAGCCATCGTGGTTTAGTTTGGCCACCCAAATCGCCGACATCAAAGCAATACAAGTTCGCTACAGTGGCCATTTGTTGGTTCAGCATGGCGAACATCAATCGTCTTGGTATCAGTTAACTTCGCAACAAACTCTGAACGGCCAAACCATTGAAGTTAGGGCTAGCTTCAAAAGTCCGTGGCTCGCGGCAAGCTGGAATTGGCGCAGTGCCCTGATTCTGGTGGTGATGTTGACTTCAGCAGGCGGCGCTGCTTGGTGGGCTAGTTTGTGGTTTATTCGGCGATTGCAAGAGATCGACAACATTAGTCATCGCGCCCATAAATTGCTCAAGGGCGAGTTGGTCACCAGCGGCGATTTGCCTGAGCGGCCAAGGGTGATCAGGCAAGCGCTTGATCAGATGGTTGAGGAACTGCGCGATGCCCGCCAGGAGCGCAGCCGGTTCGATGCCTTCATGCGCAGCAATACCTTTCTTGATCCGGTCACAGGGCTTGGCAACCGGCTGTATTTCGATAATCAAATTAGCAGCGCGATTCGCGCCGGCACCGAGCATAATGCCGGTTACGTGCTGCTGTTGCAATTCAATCAATACGATGATGTGCAACAAAACGAAGAGCGCGAAGCCTGCTACGACATTCTCAACCAAATTGGCCGCTGCTTGTACGATGCCTATGATAGCTATGCCGATAGCTTTATCGCCCGCCGCGGTGAAGGTGATTATGCGGTGTTATTGCCCGGTACTCACCCGGATGACATTGAGCGCTCGCTCAAAGCACTGTTGCGTTCGTTAGTGAAGATCCCATTACCCACTTATGTCGATGTCGAACACTGTTTTCATGTTGGCGTCGCCTCACTGGAAACGTCTACAGAGAGTTATCAAGTACTGGCAGAGGCTGATATGGCATTGCGTGCGGCGCAGGTGCAAGAAGCCAATACATGGTTTATGTATCAGCGCAGCGAGTTACCGCGTAACGAAATCAAAGGTTCGGTCCGCTGGCGTACCTTGCTCGAGGAATCCGTGCGGCGAAAAGCATTTGTGCTGTCATCACAGCCGGTGGTGGAAGCCCACGAGGATGACATTCATCACTATGAGATGCTGCTGCGTTTGCGCGATGAAAGTGGTCAAATGATGCCGGCTCAGGTGTTTCTGCCGATGGCCAAAAAATGCGGTATGACCAGCCAAATCGATCGCAATGCGCTTCACCAGTTACTGAAACTCATGCGCTACGAAGGGCGGCAACCGGCCCGCTGTAGCATTAATATTGCCATTGACTCCTTGCTCGATCGCAACTTCAGTCGCTGGATAGAGCTGATCCTGATGCAATACCGCGATATTGTTAGTCGGCTGATCATTGAAGTGTCGGAATATCCACTCAATCAAAATTACGATGCGTTGCGGCCGACCTTGCGCAAACTGAAACAAGCAGGCTGTTTGTTGGCCGTTGATCAGGTTGGCCAGAACATAGTCAACACGCAGTATATTCGCGACCTCGATATCGACTATTTAAAGCTTCACGCCAATCTGGTCCGCGATATTGACCAACGCAGCGAAAACCAGCTGTTTGTCCGCAGTTTGTTGGGCGCTTGTGAAAACACCACGGCACGAGTGTTTGCATTGGCGGTGGAAACTCAGCGCGAGTGGCAGGCACTAAAAGCGTTGGGCGTGTACGGTGGTCAGGGCCATCTGTTTAGCGAGGCGTGGCGAGACAGTCCTGCATTTCTGGGATAAGTTTGTCGGTCATTCCGCGCCAACCCTGCAGGCCGCCGCTGTGATACATCAGCACGCTGCCATCTGGCGGAAGTCGTCCGGCCCTGATTTCGCTAACCAGGGCAAAACATAATTTGGCGGTGTAAACCGGATCGAGCAAGACTTGGGTGTGACGGTAAAACGCCGCCACAAACTGTTGCAGCTCTGTCGGCAAACGACCAAATCCGCCCCATTCGTAACCCGTTAACCAGCACATCGGTGCCGCTTGTTGGCGCTGATCTGGCGCTGTATCTAATAACTCGGCAATACGTGATGGCAGCTGTTGATCGCGAACTGCCGGCACCAGCAGCAGCCGTTGCTTTTTGGTCAGACCGAGCGATAAGCCTGCGGCAGTGCCGCCACTTCCCACTGCTGTCGCGATAAAGGAATAGGGCTCGGTGCGCGCATCAAGTGCTTCGGCGACACCGGTTAGTGCCATGGTCGTGCTGCCACCTTCGGCAACCAGCAAATGGTTCGTTTTCGTCCATCGCTGTTGGGCGTCACTTTGGTGCCGCTCGCGGTAGTCTTGCCGTGATACTGGGATAACTTCTGCCCCCCAATCGACACAATCTTTGAGCGTGGCTGATTGCGCTGCCGAAGCCTCTTGACCGCGAATAATCAAACGGCATTCCAACTTGAGTTGTTGGCAGGCGTAAGCGAGGGCATGAGCATGATTGGAATGGGCGCCGCCAAAGCTGGTAATGCCGCAATAGCCTTGGCGCAACGCATGGAGCAACGGGTATTTTAGCTTGCGTAATTTATTGCCACTGACAATCGGGTGATTCAAATCGTCACGCAGGATGTGCAGTTGCGCTTGGCGACCGGCCCATGGCGAGATATCCACAGCTAGAATTGGGCTTAACTTCACTGTCTCAAAGAGTGGCCAAATCATTTGTTGCACTTAGCTATAAATGTCAGATAATTAGCTACATTCTGCCATAAAGAGTGTCAATCCGAGCGAATGGATGTATCCCGTTGGTTTAAGTCGGGGCTAGATTGCCAGTTATTGATTGGCCTATCTGCTGCGCAAACAACCGTGTTGCTGTTTAAAAATGATGATTGCCTCGAGCAGATTGTCATTCCTGAACGTACCGCTGCCGCTTGCTTTGATGCCTTACAAGACCTGTTGAACCAACACCAGTTCAAGCACCCTGCGACGACACTGATCTTGGCCGACGATTGTTACCAGCAGGCCGAGCTCGATAAGCCCTCCGTACCCGATGAAGAAGTGGCTGCCGCGCTGCAGTGGTCGGTGAAAGAACTCATCAGTATTGAGCCGGACAACATGCAGCTCGACTACTACGATGTCGCCTCCAGTAGCGGCCGCCAGCAGGTCAAAGTGGTCGCGGCTGAACGGCAATGGCTGGCTGAATGGGGTCACATGATTGTGTCGCAGTTGCGGGGTGAATTGCACAAAGTACTGGTGGAAGAACTCTGTTTGCTCAACTTGTTCCATCAGGCGGATGTCCCAATCATGTTGTTGTGGCAAAAGCCGGGGCGCGAAGCCCAACTGCTGTTGGTTCACAAACAACATCTCTATTTGTCACGCAGCCTGCGTGGGTCGGCCAACCTAGAGTCAATGGCCAGCGAACTACTCCCCAGCATTATTGATAGTCTCAGCTTAGAAGTGCAGCGGGCCTTGGATTACTTCGAGAGCAACCTCCGACAGCCGCCGGTCAGAACGGTCAAACTGGCGCTACCCGAAGCGGTGCGGCAACTGGTGCAAATGCAGATGCAAGCAAACTTGGCAGTGGAAGTTGAACCTCTGGACACGCATGAGGTTGCAGGTTTTGGTTCTGCTGATGATATGGCCGTATTGCCAATGTTGGCAGCTCGCATCGAAGCGCTTGAAGTGGCGGCAGAATCATGAAGAATCAAATTGATCTGTTTTCAGCTGACTTGGTGCCGCGCCAATTACGGATTAACTTCCGGCTCGTGGCAATCAGTTGGGCAGCAGCAGCGGTGTTGTTGATTGTCGCCAGCCTGATCAGTGGTTGGATCAATGGTTTCACCGAGCAAGAGTTGGTTGAAGCCAACCGCGTTAAAAATGGTCTTAACCAGCAACACCAGAATTTAATGTCCGCCCATAAAGCGCGGACGGTCTCGGCTGAGTTAACGGTTGCATTAGAGCAGGCCCAGCGCGAAATCCGAATCAAGCAGCAATTACTCAAATTAGTGGCCGATGGCGAGCGTTCTCAAGCTAAACCTTACTCAACATTGATGCGAGATTTGGCATCCATTAATGAGCCGCGTTTGTGGCTGCAAGCAATTCAAATTAATGGTGATCAACTGGCGATAAGCGGTCTTGCTAGCGACGCTGAAGCAGTCCCCGCCTGGTTATCTCAAGTGGGCGCCAAAAGTTATTTGAGCAACCAAACTTTTAATCAGTTGACCATTGCCGAGCAAGAACACTTACACTCCTTTACCATTCGTAGCCAGCCTGACAATCAATCGTCGCCAGCCAACCCGCGCGCGGCCAGTGCCAAGTCCGCAACTAGCACCAAGTCAGCAACCAATGGAGCGTCGTTGCCATGAACCCGCAATTGCAACAGCTGGAAAAGCGCTTCAATGACATGACCGCCCGCGAGCGGGGTATGGTGTTGGCTGCAGGCTTGGTGGTCATCACCATGCTGCTATTCTCATTGTGGTTGGGGCCAACGCTGGAGCAATCCGATCGATTAACCAAGCAACTACAGCAAACCGAGCAATCCAGTGAGAATTTGCAGCAACAGATTGACACTCTTCATACCGTATTGAAACGCGACCCTAATGATGCGGTGCGTGTTGAGCTAAAGTCGATTGAGCACCAAATCGCCGCATTGGATACCGAGCTTGGCGAGTTGACGGTTGATTTGGTTTCCGCCGAGCAGATGCTGCCAGTGCTACAAAGCTTGCTGTCGACGGCGCGAAACGTCACATTAGTCGGGTTATCGTCCATTCCGGCGCAACCTGTGTTGAAATTGGAGCAAGAGCAGCAAGCCGACGTTGGTATGTACCGCCATGGCATCGAGCTGCAAGTGACAGGGAGCTTTTTCGACGTTTATCGCTTGATTGAATCGATTGAATCGTCGCAATGGCGCTTTTACTGGCAACTAATGGATTATCAGGTGACCGAGTACCCAGAGGCCGAAGTGCGTATTTTGCTGTATACCTTAAGCACCAGTGAGGACTATATTCGTGTCTAGACGACAGCCAGTAATAGCCTTCGCTTGCCTTGGCTTAGTCGGGGTGAGCTGCAGTTTTTCGGCGTTGGCGGTGGAGCAGTTAACCGACCCAACCAAGCCTGCAAATTATCAGCCGGTGGCAACGGCAAAAGGTGGCCTGTCGAGTTTAAAACTAGAACAAATTGTCAGTTCAGCATCGCGTCAGTTCGCCGTGATTGACGGCCAGAAAGTAACGGTTGGTCAACAAGTTGGGCAGTATCAGATTATTGATATCAAGCCCAAAGAAGTACTGCTCAAACAATCTGATGGCTCCGACATTCGATTGACACTATTCACTCAAATTAAACAATAATTGATGCACAACATGATGACGTTGAATTTAGTAAGGGGTTTGGGGCTGGCGCTATGCGTCTCGTGGCTAATGGGCTGTGAGTCCGTTGTAAAGTCACCCGATGAAATTCAGCAACAAGTGCAAGCGACCAATGAACAATTGAGTCAGCAGGCCCAACGGCCCGCGCTGCCCGCTGAAATACTGCAGGAATTAATGCTGCCGCCGTTGCTGCAAGCCACGCCAAGTGTTGCGGAAATCCGCTTCAGCATTGCCGCTGACCATGTTCAAGCGGCGACTTTCTTTGCCAGTTTGGTCGACGGTACGCCATACTCGGCTGCCATTCACCCTGATGTCAGTGGCGAGATCACCCTCAATTTAAATCAGGTGACCCTGCAAGAGGCCCTGCAAGTTGTGCAGTCGATGTATGGCTATGACATTCAACGCACAGGCAACGTGCTACAGGTGTTTCCGGCCGAGTTACGCACCGAGACTTTCAACATTAACTACCTGATGCTGACTCGACTGGGCCGCTCGCGGACCACCATTAACTCCTCAAGTCTGGTCGATGCCGACTCGGACAGCGACAGTGATTCTGATTCCAACAGCAGCAGTGGTCGCAATTCATCGAGTAGCTCAAACAGCGGTAGCTCCGATACGACCGCAGCTGCAGGTACGGTGATCCATACCTATTCAGAAAGTGATTTCTGGACCGAACTAGAACGCTCCGTGCGCTTGATGTTGGGCTCTGCCGGAGATGGCCGAGCGGTGATCTCAACGCCGCAATCGGGTTTGCTGACCGTTCGGGCGATGCCATCTGAATTGGCGCAAATAAGAGATTTCGTCAATCGCCTGCAAAACCGAGTGCAGCGGCAGGTGTTGCTCGAAGCCAAAATCTTAGAAGTGAAACTGTCCGATGGTTACCAACAAGGCATTAACTGGACTGCCTTAGCGAGTGGTAGTGCTGGTTTCAGTGGCGGTTTTAACGGTGGTCTGCCGGGTAATGAAATTAGTCAGGTGATCGGTGGCGTGTTCTCGATTGGCTATGAGAGCAGCAACTTCAACGCCGTTATCGACATGCTGAAAACGCAGGGCAACGTTAATGTTCTGTCGAGCCCACGTATTTCCGCCGCGAATAACCAAAAAGCAGTGATTAAGGTCGGTACCGACGAGTACTTTGTTACTGAAGTCTCGACCACTACCACCACCGGCAACGCCACCACCACCACACCAGAAGTGGAACTGACGCCATTTTTCGAAGGCATTGCGCTGGATGTGACGCCACAAATCGATGATTTGGGCGCGGTATTGCTTCATGTTCATCCGTCGGTGACTGATATCAGCGAGCAAACTAAGGTGATTAACATTTTCGGCGATAGTCTTGAACTGCCGCTAGCGGTTAGTGATATTCGCGAAATCGACACCATTGTTCGGGCCAATAGTGGCGATGTCGTGGTGATTGGCGGCCTGATGAGCACCTTGCGCACTCAGGCTGATTCGAAAGTGCCAATTCTTGGCGACATTCCGCTGATGGGCGGCTTGTTTACCAACAAGTCTGAAGTGGAAGAGAAGCACGAGTTGGTGATCTTGATTCGCCCCACCATCGTCGAAACCGATTATGGCTTGCCGCTGTTGCAGCAAACCAACGACAACCTCAATAACTGGTATCGGGAAGCACAAACCCGATTCAATGATTGATGATGTATCTGGAGCATTTTCGACTAACAGAGATGCCGTATTCGCTAACCCCGAATACCACCCTTTATTGCTCGCTACCGCCCCATGAGGAAGCGTTGGAAACCTTATTGATGGCGCTGCAAAGTGGCGAAGGTGTACTCAAGGTGGTTGGCGAAGTAGGTACAGGTAAGACCCTGTTATGCCGTAAATTATTAAATGAGTTGCCGGAGCATATTCAACCAGCTTACATCCCCAACCCTTATTTGCAGCCGGATGAGTTACGTTGGGCGCTGGCCCATGAGCTGGGCTTACAGCTCGACAGAGACACCAATCAATTGCAACTGACCCAAGCGATTCAGCAGCGCTTGGTTGAGCTGCATGATCAGGGTAAACAAGTAGTGCTGTTGCTGGATGAAGCACAGGCGATCCCAGCAGAAGGGCTCGAAGCGCTCCGCTTATTCACTAATCTGGAAACCGAGCGCCGCAAGTTATTACAATTGGTGTTGTTTGGTCAGCCTGAATTGGACCAACGATTGGCCGACAAAGGCTTGCGCCAGTTGCGCCAACGGATCAGTTTTTCATGTCAGCTAAGACCGCTGCACCGCCACGAAACCGGCCCTTATATTCATCACCGGATGCTGGCGGCCGGCTACCGCGGTGCTCCTGTTTTTGGTCGGCTTGCAGCACGGATGATTTATCGAGCCAGCCGAGGCATTCCGCGATTGGTCAATCTTATTTGTCACAAAACACTGTTGCTGTGTTACGGCAAGGGTTCCCACCAGGCCAGCGTTGGCATGGTCTGGCAAGCCATTAAAGACACCGAAGATGCATCCTTGTTGCTGCCTCGTTATGGAGGTCAGTCATGAGTGTGATCAATCAAATGCTGCGCGACTTAGAGCAACGCAAGCAGCCCGAGCAAACCGTTGAGCAACCCCAGTTCCACGCTCCTGAACCATCGCCATGGCGCCAGCGAGTGCTGATTATCATTGTGTTAGCCTTGCTTGCGGCGGCCGGTTATTGGTGGTTTGGTGTTGTATCGCCGGCTCATCAAGCCACATCTATGAAGCAGACTGTGCCCGCTGAACCTGTTGCGCCGCCAGCTGAAAGCCGATTACTTGAAGCATTGGACGCGGTAGAGCGCGAAGCAGAGCACAACGCTGAACCAGAGACAGTGCAAAAAGCACAACCTTCTGAGCAACAAGCAGAAGCAACAAGCGAACTAAAGGCGGAACCAAAACAAAGCGAGACTCTCGCGGCAGCAGAGCCAAGTGCTGTTGTTGGCGCTAATGCGCAGCCAGCGGAACTTTCGGCTCAACCAGAGCCAACCAGCAAATCGACTGCTGTCGCCATTCCAGCAGAGCCCACTGTTCCGGCTGTCGCCACAGCGCCGGTAGTTGAGCCTGCCGCAGAGCCGGAGCCCATCGCCTCTCCAGCTAAAATCGTCAAGGCACCTAGCAAGGCTCAAATCAGCCATTCGCCAATGTCAGAACAGCAAGTGGTGCAATTGCAGCTTAACGAAGCCAGAGCATTTGCTGCTAATGGTCGTCAAGGTGATGCTGAGGCCACCTATCGCAAATTGCTCAAGCGCGACCCCAAGTTGGTGACAGCGCGCATGGAATTGGTTGCGTTATTGACCCAACAGCGCCAAGAAGGCCGCGCCTTGAAAGTGGTGGATGAAGGACTCCGTTATCTGCCAACCAACGCTCAACTGGTCACCTTAAAAGCGCAATTGCTGCTGAGCTTGGGCCGCGCAGATGATGCTTGGAAGGTGCTTCAGGTGGTCAACGAAAGTCAGGTGCAGGAAACCGGATTTTTTGTCATTAAAGCGGGATTAGCCAGTCAGCGAAATGAATTTGACGTTGCCTATCGTAACTATTCGATTCTCGCTGTGCGAGAGCCAAACCAAGGCCGCTGGTGGCTCGGGAAAGCCATTAGTGCTGAGCAGACGGGGCATGTCATGGACGCCGTCGAAGGCTATCGGCGCGCGCTGACGTCGACAGGTTTAAGTGCTGGCAGCATGCGCTATGCGCAACATCGGTTGGATTTGCTAGGAACTCAAAGCCATGGCGAAAATTAAACTCAAACAGCGACTTGGTGACTTGCTGGTCAATGCTGGCAAGTTAACCGAGCAACAATTGCAGCAAGCGCTGGTTGAACAACGCGCCAGTGGCCGAAAACTGGGGCAAACCCTGATTGACTCAGGCGTGCTGACTGAAGAAGAAATGATGCGCTTTCTGGCTCGCCAGCTGGATGTGCCATTCCTTGATTTACAAGACATCACGGTCGCTCCGGCCATTGTTACCCTGTTGCCAGAAGTACTGGCTCGCCGCTATCGGGCGCTGGTATTTAAGCGAGAAGAAGGGGTGGTTGGCGTCGCCACTGCCGATCCGGCTGATTTAAGTGCCCTCGACGCTGTTGAAGATCGTCTGGGTGATTACCAGATCGAATGGGCCGTTGTTCGTGAATCTCAGTTATTTGAAGCCTTTGACCAACTGTACCGACGAACTCAAGAAATCTCCTCCTACGCGACCCAGTTAGGCGAAGAATACTCCGAAGATGATGAATTCGATTTATCGGATTCACTGACCGACGAATCGGAAGGTGAAGCCACGGTCGCCCGCCTGTTGCAATCGATTTTTGAAGATGCCGTGCAGGTCAAAGCGTCTGATATTCATATTGAGCCAGAGGCCAAGCTGATCCGCATTCGTCAGCGGGTCGATGGTGATTTACAAGAGCAGGTGATCGATCAAGCCAACATTGCCTCGGCGTTGGTGTTGCGCTTGAAGTTGATCGCAGGGTTGGATATTTCCGAAAAGCGCCTGCCGCAAGATGGTCGCTTTAACATCAACGTTCGCAAGCACTCCATTGATGTACGGATCTCGACCATGCCTGTGCAACACGGCGAGTCGGTGGTGATGCGTTTGCTCGATCAGTCCGGCGGCCTGTTGTCGATGAACGAAACCGGTATGCCCGAAGATATTCTGCGACGGTTCCGGCTACAGTTATCGCGGCCTCACGGCATGATTCTGGTGACCGGCCCAACCGGATCAGGTAAAACCACCACGCTGTATTGTGCGCTGAGTGAAATGAACACGCCAGAGCGCAAAATTATCACGGTGGAAGATCCGGTTGAATACCGCTTACCGCGGATTAATCAGGTTCAGGTTAACGCCAAAATCGGACTCGATTTTTCCAGCGTGCTGCGCACCGCATTGCGGCAAGACCCCGATGTGTTGCTGGTCGGTGAGATGCGTGACCATGAAACCGTTGAGATTGGTTTACGCGGTGCGCTAACTGGCCACATGGTGTTGTCGACCTTGCACACCAATGATGCCATCAGCACTGCGCTGCGATTGCTGGATATGGGCGCACCAGGCTATCTGGTGGCCAGCTCGCTCCGAGCTGTGGTTGCTCAGCGCTTGGTGAAGCGCCTGTGCCACAACTGTGAGCAAGATTACCAGCCGACACCTGATGAACTGACGTGGTTGCAGCACATTGCCGGCAAGCCAATCCCAGCGGAGACCAAATTCAAGGTCAGCAAAGGCTGCCAGAGTTGCCAGCAAAGCGGTTACCGTGGCCGAGTCGGTGTGTTTGAATGGCTAGAGCTGGATGATGACATGATTGCCGCCTTGCGTGATGGCGACACTCAGGCATTTTCCGCTGCTGCGAAACGCAGTCGCTATTATCAGCCGCTATCAATGGCGGCATTGCACTACGCCATGAGTGGCATCACCACAGTGGACGAAGTGTTGCGACTGGCGGAATATCTGGTCGATCAAGTCGATGAGGACGCCTCGGCATGAATCGGTTTAGCTATCAAGCCCGCAACCCGCAAGGGCAAGAAGTCCGCGGGGAGTTAGAAGCAGTCAATCAGGCTGCGGTTGCTGATAGCTTGATCCGCCGCAGTTTAGTACCGATCAAAATTGAACAAGCGCCCGAGAAAGCAGCCAATTTTGATTTTAAAGCACTGTTTGAAAAAGCCGTCGATCTGGATGAGATGGTCATTTTTTCTCGTCAGATGTTTGCCTTAACCAAAGCTGGGGTGCCATTACTCGCCGCCATCAGTGGCTTAGCTGAAGCCAGTCATAGTGCCCAGATGAAGCGCACTCTGGATGATTTGGGCGAACAGTTAGAAAGCGGCCGTACCTTGTCGACCGCAATGGCCGCACATCCCAAGGTATTTAGCCGCATGTACGTCAGCATGGTGCATGTCGGTGAGAATACGGGCCAGTTAGAAGAAACCTTCTTTCAGCTCGCTCAATACCTTGAAAAAGAACAAGAAACCCGGCGCCGAATCAAAGCGGCGATCCGCTATCCCATCTTCGTGATCATTGCCATTACCATCGCTTTGGTGGTGCTCAACATCATGGTGATCCCCAAATTTGCCGAAATGTTCGCTCAGTTCAATGCCGAACTCCCTTGGCCAACTCGCTTCTTGATTGGCATGTCCGATATGTTCGTCAACTATTGGCCACTGATGCTGATTGTTCTGATTTTGCTGATTTTTGGCACGCGTTATTACGTCAATACCGATTCTGGTCGCCTGCGCTGGGACCGAGTCAAGCTGCGCTTACCGATCATTGGTTCTATTATTAGTCGGTCAACCTTGGAACGATATAGCCGCAGCTTTGCCATTATGTTGAAAGCTGGGGTGCCGATTAACCAAGCGCTCACTTTGGTCGGCAGTGCCGTCGATAACGCTCATATGTCAGAGCGTGTTGCTGAAATGCGTCGCGAAATAGAGCGCGGTGAAAGCCTGTTGCGAACCAGCCGGCGCAGTGAATTATTTACCCCGCTGGTGTTGCAAATGGTAGCAGTTGGTGAAGAAACGGGCCGAATCGATGAGCTGTTGTTAGAAGCCGCTGACTATTATGAACGGGAAGTGGACTTCGATTTAAAATCGCTGACGGCCCGAATTGAACCCATATTAATCACCGTGGTCGCAGTTATGGTGTTGATCTTAGCATTGGGCATCTTCACGCCAATGTGGGACATGATGCGGACGGTGCGAGGCGGCTGATGACTCAAGCCGATCAGCAAGAAGCAGGCAATCGTCGTCGTTTGATGACCATCATCTGTGTGCTGCTGATGGCATTGCTGATCTATCAGGTGAATCGGACGTTAAGCGAGCAGCACTCGGATTGGCACAGTTCAGTGTTTGTTGTAGTGAAACGTGATTTTCAGGTCGCTGTAGCGCACATTTATGCCGAGGCGCGGTTGCAGGGAAAAGTCCGCCAAGTATCGTTATGGCAGCGCCAAATTGACGTGAATGAGCGCGGTCGGCCGGCGGTATTTGATGACCAAGGCCTGCTGCAATGTCAGACCGTATGGCAGCAGGTGATGGGCGTAACGATGGATACGCTGGCGATGCCGGTCACCGTTGTTGGGTTAAATCGGCAGACTGACGGAAAATCGTCACAAGGGTGTCGGTTTTTAGTGTCTGAGAGTGATTATTTCGATTATTTTCCATAGCGGTACATGCTTGGTTAAATACTCGTTAAATCAAATAGATTGCACTGTTTTTTAATTTATCAACGGCTATACTCAGGCGATATTTGAATGTGGCGCAGCTGTTGCTGGCGTGACACTGTTTTTGAAAGGTCGATTATGACGTCAACACAACGTGGTTTTTCTTTAATTGAGCTGGTCATTGTTGTAACCATTTTGGGGCTACTAGCGGTGACGGCTTTGCCGCGCTTTTTGGATGTAACCGAAGAAGCGCAAATTGCGAACATTGAAGGCATGGCTGGTGGTTTTGCCACGGGCGTGAGCTTGGTGCGAGCGCAGTGGGAAGCCGAGGGGCGGCCACAAGAGAGCAATGTCAATAGCGTGGTTTACGATGGCCAGTTGATGTATCTCACCGAAGAGTCAGCCGGCACCTCCGCGCCGGGGTATCCGGTTAATGCCGGTAGCGGCAATACTGCCAACGGTGTCAGCATGACAACGACACGTTGTATTCGAGTGTGGGATTCGATGTTACAGAATCCGGCAACAGTGACGGACAATATCAATAACGCGGCGGATAACCGTTACTTTGTTGATTTGAACAATGGTGATTGCGTGTTTTATTTAACGCAAACACTGGATCGCAATGGTTCGGCCTACACCGATCCAAATGGTAGTCTGACTACTGGTAACAACTTTGTTTACTCGCCAGGCTTCGGCAGCGTGCGAGTCAATATTAATAATTAATTTGAAGTCCTTAGGGGATAACTAACTATGAAGCAGCAACAAGGTTTTACACTGATTGAATTAGTCGTGGTCATTGTGATCCTAGGGATCTTAGCCGTGACCGCGGCTCCACGTTTTATCAACTTGCAAGGCGACGCACGTTTGTCTACCGTGCAAGGTCTAAAAGGCGCAATCGATGGCGCTAACTCCCTTGTTTACAGCCGTGCGGCCATTGATGGAACTGAAGGGCAAGATTCGAGTTCAGTTGAGGTGCAAGGTGAGACTGTTTCCACTGTCTACGGATACATAGAAGCAACTGAAGATGACCTTGTATTGGCAACAAGTATTGACGCCAATGAGTGGACCATTGTTGAAGGCACAGGAACTATTACGTTTTGGCCTTCATCTATTAACGACCCTGTCACCAACGGTTCTACTTGCAGTGTGACATACACAGAGCCAACTTATGCTGATGGCGATCCACCGACAGGTTCTTTGCGTTACGTCCTTACAGTGAATACAACAGATCCCGCTGATTGTTAAGTGTGGAGTTGGACGAAAAAGCCAGCGTTTGCCTGTCTCTTATACACAAATCCCCGCTAAGCAATTGGCGGGGATTTTTTTGAACTTTTTCCGTGAACTTCGATCTGATCTCCACATTACTTTTTT
>NZ_JACXAF010000028.1 GCF_014773395.1 Neiella litorisoli
AATTTGAACACTCTTCAATAAGTTGATAATTTTTTATCTCAACTCACTGCGAGTGCCCACACAGATTGTCTTGCTAATTGTTAAAGAGCGATGCGCATTAAAATGCGCGTGCTGCACAAGGATGTGTGAATGTCGAAATCATTCATGGATGAATGTTTTATTTCGACCAGCTCCTTGGCTGCGGGAGGCGTATATTACGCTTCCGATTCTCAGTGTCAACCGCTTTTTGAAATCTTTTTTTCAAATCGCTGCTCTTCATTATTTGAAGAGCTTGGTTGATTGAGTGCGTCGAGAAAGTTTGAAACTTTAGAAGTTTGCCGTTGCCCCGAAGCAGTGGAGGCGCATTTTAGAGATACAGCTCACAGAGTCAAGCACCAATCTATAACTTTTTTCTGACTGCCGATAATGTGGTCAATTCTGGGAGCTTTTTGTTACGTCGCTGTTGTTTATTTGTAAACTCGTGTTCCGTTAACGACTCCAGTAGCTCTCAGAGCCTTAATATTTCAAACCTGCAATTTAGGTGATAATAACAATGACCTCTTCAGTGCAAATGAGACGCACGCTAACTGCCGTTGGAACAGCTCTCGTCTTGGCGATCGTTGCCAAAATTACGTTTCCGGCAATTAGCGCTTACCTCGCTCCAGATTGGACCACAGCCATCATTGCATTAGTTGCAGCGCTAATTACTGCGTTCGTAGCCAATGTAAGAAGTAATCAAACGACTGCAGAACAAGGTATGCGTACCTTGTATGTGGGTAACTTGCCATATCGAGCAAATGAAGCTGCTGTTCGCAACTTATTTGCCCAACACGGTAAAGTGTTTTCTGTTCGCTTAATGAAAGACCGTCAGACTGGCAAACGCCGAGGCTTCGGCTTTGTTGAAATGGCAGAAGGTGACGCGGATGCTGCGATTAAGGCGCTTAATGATGCCGATTTTCAGCAGCGTAATCTAAAAGTTCGCGAAGCCAAGAATAAAACCGAACAAGAATAACAACTCTCTAGGGCAGGTTAATCAACCTGCCCAGCTTTAAGCCAAAGCCCTTCATCGCTTTTTGCAGCAGATCCGGATCGGACACCGCAGCAGTCGAATAGTAACAGCCATCAACCGGCTCATACATCACCTCATCGACTTCGCGAGCTAACTGCCTTATCACTTGGCGCGCAACGGCATAACCTGAATCCACCAATCGAATCCCCGGTAGCAACTCTGCAATCGGTGATGCTAGCAGCGGGTAATGAGTGCAGCCCAACACCAGCGTATCGATGCTTGGCTGACTTCGAATCGGTTGCAGCAATTGTTCAAGCCGCTTGATATCAAGTTCGCCATTGAGCAAGTAGCGCTCCGCCATTTGTACCAAATCGCCAATACCTAGCTTGGTGACTTGGCAGTCGGCGGCAAAATCGGCCACCAACTGATCGGTATAATCTCGATTCACCGTCGCAGGTGTTGCCAGCAAAGCGATGTGCTTACTGTTACTGCTCGCCGCAGCAGGTTTAATCGCGGGCACGACACCAATAATCGGCACGGCAATCTTGTCTCGTAACTGAGCTAACACCGAGGTACTCGCTGTATTGCATGCAATCACGATGGCGTCAGGCTTAATGGCCGCCAACGAACTGGATAAAATAGTAGAGACTCTATGATTGAGTACGTCCTGCTCCAGTTCGCCGTAGGGAAATAGCGCATTGTCAAAGACATAATGACACTCAAGATCTGGTGCCAAGGCGCGAATGTGCTGCCAAACAGTTAAGCCGCCAACACCGGAATCAAAGACGATGATTTTTTGGTTGCGCAATGCGATGAGCCTTCAGAAACATAATAAATCGGCACAAAAACTGGACAGTTATAAACTAATCCCTACAATCGGCCCGTTTTCGCTTTCGGATCAAACTATGTCAGATCAACTCTCCTATCAGCAACAGCTTGATGAAAA
Organism: Neiella litorisoli; assembly: GCF_014773395.1. GTDB lineage: Bacteria > Pseudomonadota > Gammaproteobacteria > Enterobacterales > Neiellaceae > Neiella > Neiella litorisoli. The sequence continues at coordinate 1,935 of NZ_JACXAF010000028.1, forward strand.
AGTCGCTCGCTTGAGCGAACAATTTGCCGAATTTGGTGATGTGCCAATGACAGTGTTCCAGTCGCCGGCGCAACATTATCGGATGCGTGCCGAGTTCCGAGTCTGGCATGATGGCGATGAGTTGTACCACATCATGTTTGATCAGCAGAGCAAGCAGAAATACCGTGTCGATCAGTTCAACACGGCTTCTGAACTAATTAACCAAGCGATGCCTCTGCTGATAGAACATCTTAAAAGCAACGACATCCTGCGCCGTAAGCTGTTTCAAATCGACTACCTATCAAGCCAGCAAGGCGAGCTACTGATCAGCTTGCTTTACCACAAGCAGTTAGATGAACACTGGCTTGAGCAAGCCGAACAGTTGCAAACAGCACTGAGAGAACACTTTCCTGTATTTATTATTGGCCGTGCTCGTAAACAAAAGCTGATTCTGGATCGCGACTTCGTTAATGAAACGCTGACCGTCAATGGTCGTGACTATCATTATCGCCATGTCGAAAACAGTTTCACCCAACCGAATGCGGCTGTTTGCGAACATATGCTGAGTTGGGCGCAAGACTGCACCAAAGACATGACCGGCGATTTGCTTGAGTTATATTGCGGAAATGGCAACTTCTCGATTCCACTGGCCGCTAACTTCCGCCAGGTATTGGCTACTGAAATTGCCAAGCCATCGGTTGACTCTGCACAGCACAATATTGCCGCCAATGCGGTCAACAACCTCAACATCATTCGTTTATCGAGTGAGGAATTCACCCAAGCTTGGCGTGGCGAGCGCACCTTCCGTCGTTTGGAGGGGATAGACTTGAAGAGCTATCAACTCGATACATTGTTTGTCGATCCGCCGCGAGCAGGATTGGATGAACAGACCAGAGAAATGGCAATGAATTTTAAGCGCGTGCTCTATATATCCTGCAATCCGGATACCCTGCATCGCGATTTGTTGCGCCTGACCGACAAGTACCGCGTCGAGAAACTGGCGTTATTCGATCAGTTTCCATTTACCCATCACGCTGAAATGGGCGTTTGGCTGGTAGAAAAATAACGGATTACTCGCTAAAACGGCGGTCATGCTTCAATGCCGCCGCCCCTTTGGCAATTAACCGTAATTGATTGATCACCCGCTCCGCCAAAGGCTTACGTGCCGCGGCGGGTAAGTCTAACGCCTCGGCGCCTGCGTTGAACACCAATGTCACCATCGCCTCGGCTTCCATCACAGCCAGCTCACGGGAGCACTTGCCATAGTCTTCCAGGTAATCGGCTAACTCCGCGATAAAATGCTGGATCTCACGATTCACCGCCGCCCGAAAAGCAGCCGAAGTACCCGAGCGTTCCCGCAACAACAGGCGAAAAACGTTGGAATGGTGCTGGACGAATTCCATGAAAGTTTCGACCGAGGTACGAATAATGCTGCCACCATCCGCGATTCGTTGGCGAGCCTTGCGCATCAACTGGCGCAATGCCAAGCCACCTTCGTCGACCATGGTTAGACCAAGCTCGTCCATATCTTTGAAATGGCGATAAAAGGACGTTGGCGCAATGTTCGCCTCTCGAGATACTTCGCGCAAACTGAGCCCCGAAAAACTGCGTTCAGCGCTTAATTGACTAAATGCCGCGTCGATAATCGCTCGACGCGTCTTTTCTTTTTGTTGTGCGCGAACACCTGACATTCTCAGTTCCCATGCAAAGTTATGATTGCTCAGGCAATTCTACTCTTAATCTGAATTGGTAACAGCCATGGCTTCAAACAAAAACAAATTTGTCACTTGATCCTACTGCCAAGCTCGGTTTTAATTTGCGTACACCTGTACGCTGAAAAATAAAAGCATGTCTAAACCTAAACTCATTTGGTCGACCAACATCCTTTTCGCCAGCACCTTTATTGCGGCATTAACAATCGTCCCATGGTACGGCATAACCTACGGATATAGTTATGGATTATGGATCGCAGCGGTGCTCTGCCTCGGCTATTGCGGGATGTCCATTACGGTTGGTTACCACCGCTTGTGGGCACATAAGACTTTCAACGCACACCCGTTTGTTCGTTTTGTATTGGCTATTGGTGGCGCATTTGCGTTGCAAAACAGTGCGCTGCATTGGAGTTCCGATCACCGCGCTCACCACCGCCATGTTGATGATGGCGATAAAGACCCATACGCGGCGACAAAAGGCTTCTGGTACAGCCATATTGGTTGGATGTTGCGCGAGTACCAACCGATGCGCTATCACGATTACAGTAACTGCCGCGATCTGCAAAAAGACAAGATTGTCATGTGGCAGCACCGCAATTATTGGCTGATGACATGGTCATTGAATTTGGGCATTCCGGTACTCTTGGGCTGGCTGCTTGGTGATGCGATTGGTGGTTTCTTGTTAATCGGCGTGTTGCGCCTCGTCGCCAGTCATCACTTCACCTTTTTCATCAATTCGCTGGCCCACGTTTGGGGTAAGCGGACTTATACCGAAAAGAACACCGCTCGAGATAATGGCTGGTTAGCCTTACTGACTTATGGTGAGGGCTATCACAACTTCCATCATTTGTTTGAGTACGATTACCGCAACGGTATCCGTTGGTATCAGTTCGATCCGAGCAAATGGTTTATCTGGACCATGGCCAAATTAAAGCTGGCGAGCAACCTTCGCACTGCGCCAGCCGAGCGGATCATGAAAGCCAAACTCGATACGCAAAAGCTCAAACTCGACAGCAAAATTTCGCTTAGCATTCACGCCGAACGCTGGCGCGAAGCCTTACAGCACGAGTATGACCGCTTGCTGCAACGTACTCAGGAATACTATGCGGTACGCAAGCAATTGTTGCAGCTAAAAAAAGATAAGCTGTCGAATAGTTATCAGCAAGAACGGCAAGAGCTTCAATTACGCCTCGAAAAATTACGTCGGGCGGTTCGCGATCACCAACGAAGGTGGCAACTGTTGATGGCAGAGGTGACTCATTTAGCACCAGCCTGATCACTCGGCTTTCAACTTCAGTCCTGCTAAACTGCCATTACTTCTGATGGATACGTCAACTAGCAGGGCTGAACGTGAGCAAAAAACAGGACTCCTCAACCGCCAAACCAACCTCATTTAACTACGATGTAATTGTTATCGGTACCGGCCCAGGAGGCGAAGGTGCGGCAATGAACCTGACCAAAAAAGGTCAGCATGTTGCTGTTATTGAGCGCCATAGCGATGTCGGCGGCGGTTGTACGCATTGGGGCACCATTCCTTCGAAGGCACTGCGCCACAGTGTTGAGCGACTCACCGAGTTCAATAACAACCCTCTATTCTCAAACCGGCAAGACAACCTCCATCTCACCTTTAAAGACATTTTGCAGCACGCTCAAGGTGTCGTTGGCAAGCAAATCCGCATGCGCCATAGCTTCTACGAGCGCAACAGAGTCGACGTTATCCACGGTGAAGCCAGCTTTGTCGATCGCTACACCATTAACGTTACCCGCGCCGATGGCAACATTGACCAACTGACCGCCAAACAATTTGTTATCGCCACTGGCTCGCGCCCATATCGACCTGCCGATATTGACTTCAGCCATCCTCGCATTTACGACAGCGATAGCATCCTCAATCTAGAGCATGACCCGCGCAACGTCATTATTTATGGTGCCGGTGTGATCGGTTGTGAATACGCTTCGATATTCCGCGGCCTCAACAACAAGGTCGAACTGATCAACAGCCGCGATGCCTTGCTGTCATTCCTCGATGCCGAGATCTCTGACGCCCTGAGCTACCACTTGCGAAACAACGGTGCCAACATTCGTCATTGCGAAGAATATGAGTCAGTTGTTGGCGATGAGACCGGCGTCGTGATGGAGCTGAAATCCGGTAAACGAATGCGCGCCGATTGCTTCTTGTTCGCCAACGGCCGCACCGGCAACACCGACAAGCTGAATCTGCCAGCGGTTGGCCTGGAGGCAAATTCCAGAGGTCAGTTAACCGTGAATACGCACTACTGCACGAACGTCGATAACATCTATGCCGTTGGTGATGTCATTGGCTACCCGAGCTTGGCGAGTGCGGCTTATGATCAAGGTCGGATTGCTGCTGATGCGATGACCAAAGGTCAAAGCGACACCCATTTGATTGCCGACATTCCAACCGGCATTTACACCATTCCAGAGATCAGCTCAGTCGGCCAAACCGAGCAACAGCTCACTGAGAAAAAAGTGCCCTACGAAGTGGGTCGTGCACACTTCAAACATCTAGCGCGCGCCCAAATCGCCGATCAGCCGGTTGGCACGCTGAAGATCTTATTCCACCGCGAGACCAAAGAAATCTTGGGCATTCACTGCTTTGGCGAGCGTGCAGCAGAGATTGTTCACATTGGACAAGCCATCATGGAGCAAAAGGGTAGCGGCAATACCATTGAGTATTTTGCCCACACCACATTCAACTACCCAACCATGGCTGAAGCCTATCGAGTGGCGGCCCTGAACGGATTAAACCGCTTGTTCTAACGAATGCGCATCAAAAAGGCCTGCAATTGCAGGCCTTTTTTGTTGCTCAGCGTTTTTGTTAGTGACTGCGAATAATATCACCCCAGCAATAGGCCGGGTCAGCCACCACCATAAAATTGGGGTTTTCAAAGCTCTCGCGTTGGTTATAGGTTAGCGGCTCTAGCCCCATGGTCATCACCGCACCACCCGCTTGGCTGACAATACATTGCGCTGCGCCCGTGTCCCACTCGCCAGTCGGGCCAATGCGCAAATAACAATCGGCACTGCCCTCGGCAACCATGCAGCTTTTCAAGGTACTACTGCCAAATGGAATAAATTCGGCGTTCATTCCTGCGGGCAAGCATTCTGTAATTAAGTCCAGTTTTTGTCGGCGACTAATGGCAAAACGCAGCTTTTCTTGTTCTCGGTTCAGCGAGCGAGCATGAATCGGCGTATCGGTACCATCGGCATCTCGGCGGAACACGCACTGACCACGAATCGCCGCGTAGCTAATGCCACTGACCGGCGCATGAATAATCCCCATGATCGGCACGCCCGCTTCAATTAAAGCAATATTGACAGCAAAATCGCCGGAGCGCTGAATAAACTCGCCGGTACCATCGAGCGGATCGACCAACCAGTAGCGGTCCCAGTGAGCGCGTTTGCTGTAGGGAATGTGTTCGGATTCTTCCGACAAAATGGGGTAATCAACAGGCAGTTGACGTAAGCCTTTGAGAATCACATCGTTAGCGGCCAAATCGGCGGTCGTCACCGGAGTTTGGTCACTTTTTTCCAAGGCTTCAAAATCGCCGGAATCATAAATGTCAGAGATGGCCCGCCCCGCATCAACGGCGATGGTCATCACGGATTCCAACAATTGCTCCAACTTCATCTGCTTTTCCTTCTCTTGTCGAAACTAACTCCACAGCGCCAAATGGCGCGCTGCGAGCATCAATGCAGTCACACTTCGGGCTTCTTTAAATTCCGGCCAATCCAGTAGGCTAAGCCAATCATCAATGGGCCATTTCACCACCACCAAAGGCTCAGGTTCATCACCCTCAAGAACCGATGGCGACAAGTCTTGCGCCAACAGGATGTCCATCTTGGCAGCAAAGTAACCCGGCGCCAACGTGATCTGCTTGAGCGAAGTCAAATCGCTGGCAGCAAAACCGACTTCTTCTTGCAACTCTCGATTGGCCGCTTCAATGGCTTGCTCGCCGGGATCAATTAATCCCTTGGGAAAGCCCAGTTCGTATTGTTCGGTACCTGCAGCATACTCACGAATCAGCAGAAATTCACGGGCTTCGGTCACAGGCACCACCATCACTGCGCCACGGCCACTGCCTCGCATGCGTTCATACTGACGGCGAGCACCATTGGAGAATTCCAAATCAATGGTTTCGATTTCAAACATCCGGCTTTTAGCAACCACTGTGCGTTGATGAATGCGTGGCAGCTTGAGCTGGGGTAAATCCTTTTCTGACATGCGTTGGTTTGCCGAGCGTGAAGTGATAGGGTGCCCTCATTACACCCAATTCCTGATAAAGATTCCAGTACTATGCCCAAGTGGTCATCAATCGATACCGTGCTGCTCGATATGGACGGCACGCTACTCGACCTGTATTTCGACAATCATTTCTGGCTCGAATTTCTGCCGCGTTGCTATGCCCGCAAAAACAACATCAGCGAAGCCGAGGCTGTGACGTATCTCAAAGGGGAATATGAAAAACTGCAAGGAAAATTGGAGTGGTACTGCCTTGATTACTGGAATCAGCATTTAAACATCGACTTGATGCCGTTAAAGCGCCAAATCGCCCATCTGATTCAACTGCGGGCCGATGCCGAGCCATTTCTACACGCGCTTAAAGCGAGTGGTCGCAAGGTGATGTTGCTGACCAATGCGCACCCAGACAGTCTGGCGCTAAAAGTTGAACACACTCGCCTTGGTGAATTAATCGATACTTTGTTGTCGAGCCACCAATACGGCGCGCCCAAGGAACATCAATCGCTGTGGCAGCAAGTGATGGATGAGCAGTCGCTCGACCCAGCTCGGACCTTATTTGTTGATGACAGCTTGTCAGTGCTGCGCTCAGCCCAGCGCTTTGGCATCGGCCACTTGCTAGCGGTGACCAATCCAGATAGCAAACAGCCAGCACGAATCATTGATGAGTTTGAATCGGTGGGCGATTTCACCACGCTGTTGGGCGATATCACGCCGCTTTGACAGCAATGTTATGTGCATGAACCGTAACAGAACAATAGATGAAACTAAGGTGCGGAACGAGGCGAGTTGTCAGATAGTGACTCAAGACGCCGTGAAATCATCCCTGATGGCTCAACTGCCGCATCCCTGCGGCAGATGCTTTCGCAACGACCAGACACTTCGCCTCTAGCGAAGACAGAAGTCGCTCGTAGCTACAAACTACCGTCGAGCTCAATTTGGTAGCGATTGTTACCAATTGGCGTCGCCACAAACATCAAGCCTTGTTCGAACCCTTGGGGAAATTGCGGACCTGGGTTAAGGGTGCCTGACACCGAATAGCTCTGAGCAGCCAAAGTTGCCGATACATCAAGGCCGATAACTTGCTTGTCATCGTCGACCTTGGCGACAATTTCGCCATCGACGCAAGTTAATGTCGCTCGGGTATTATCAAGCTTAAACGGGTTGCCCAAAGCGGCAGCGATCACTTTAGGATTGCGCCACGTCACTAAACCATCGAGCTCTGTACACCATGGCGTACCTTGCGAAGCTGCCGTGATCTGAGCATCAATCATGCCTTCAAGTTCAACTTGCAACGGCATTGGCGACAATTCCGCAGCAACGCTCGCAGGCATCATCACTTCAAGATCCTTTGCATACCAACCTGACAAGCTCATGCCCGCAGTGCCCGTCACCGCAATATCACTGGTCATATCTTGACCGGCAATAATATCAGCCTCAAGCCGACCAAGTAGCAATTGGCCAATGTTAATATCCCACTGGACATCCTTGATGAGCTTACCTTGCCAGTGAACCACACCAATTTCGCCTTGCCATACGGAACCCGAAACACGCCCAACATGCAGGTTGTTTTGTGGCGGCAATAGCCATAAACCAAATTGTGCCGGCAAGGTGGCAACGACAAAAATTAAATACATCACCAATGCAAAGGCGACTAACCACCAACGGCTCATTGAATAATTCTCAACTGTAATTTACGAACTTGGACCATGCCGGCATCATCATCTCGGCTGAGATCAATCGAGGTCACTTCCACTCGCTGGCGCTGCAGCGTTTGTAACCACGCCAATAGCGCATTGAACTCGGCTTTGTCGATGCGGACGCTGAGCTCATCCTTTTGCGGCTGGATCCGGCTTAACTTAATCTTGTGCTGGCTTGCGGTGCGATTGACGCGCTGACTCAAGCTCCCCGAGACCTTGGCGCTTGATTGCGCGGTGGCCGAGCGTGACAACAAGACCCGACTGACACTGGTGCGCATCCATTCTAAGGTGTTTTGTTGTGCCTGCAGGCGTTGCTGCCCCGTGGTGACCGAGTTGTGTAGTGGTTGCCAAATCAACAAATAGAACACCAGCACCGCAAAGGCGACTGCCATGGCAATCAGCAAGCGCCGCTCACGCTGTTGTAATTGCTGCCATTTTTCAATCATGACACTCTCCGAATCGTGACTGTGCCACTGACTTGACCGTTGCTGGAATTCAACGCGCCGACTTCCGCTTGATAGCCATTGCTGACTGCCGATTTAAATTGCTCGAATTGTTGGAAATCCTTGCCCAATGCCTGAATTCTCAGCTCTTGCCGTTTATGATCAAAGCGCAATGAGCGGATCTCCAAGCCACTCACCGAGCGATAGGCTTCAGCGACATCGTGCAATGCACTCAAAAAGCCTTCTGCTGGGCCGCTGGCACCGCCAATCTGCTTAATCTTCTGGCGCATTTGTGCTCTCGGATTATTGACCCGTTTTTCATTGGGAAAAGCAATTTGATAGGTGCGGACCACTTCGGCTTCGACCAAGTCAGCCTGATGGTTTAATTCGCTAACTCGCAGCGCGACATTTAACAAGTACAGCACCAGCGCAACCGCCGCCAACGAAGCAACGTGAAGCCATGGTCGCCACGCGGTCTGAGCACGTTTAACGCGGATTCGATAAGGGCCGTGACGCAGATTCACTTTGCTGCTAATGGCACCTTCAACCAACGCCAGTAGCGGTAACTCAGCGAGCTCAACCGCAACTTGCTCGGATTGAAGATCGGCTGGCCATGGCGTGTGGCTTACCATGCCGCCATCGGGCAAGGTCGCTTGTCGCCACCAGCTCTGCAGCCAAGTATGATCATCAAGCAGCACACCCTGGTTGGTGGCTTGGCGAATCAACCATTGCTCTCCTAATGCAACCGCTTGCCATTGCTCTTCGGTATTCGGCAGCGCCAGTACATCGGGGACGATCTTGCTAACCACCAGCTCGGCTTGTTGCAACCAAGACAGCCATAAATCCATCTTCTGATGCGCGACGTAACACACACCAACATGGTCGGCCGCACTCTGATCGGTAATGGTGACATGAATACTGTCGATGTCCTGGGCAATATCATCTTCGAGCATGTATGGCAGGGCAGCCATCGCTTGGCGACGATTTTTCTTGGGCATTGGCAAATCGGCCAAACCGCAATCGTTCATCGGTGCGAGCGCGATAATCTCGCGATCGGTCGACCAAGTCTGCAATTCATGCAGCTTGTCTGCACCTGCCAGCTCTCCTGAGGCAATGACTTCTTGTTCACCTTGTGACCACACTAGCCATTGCATGGCCTGATCACTGTGACTCGCCAGCCTCACTATCAAGAACTCGTTCAACTCGTCCTCCAAACCGACGGCTTATCACCGTCCAGTTATTACTATCGTGTTTTAACAGCGCTTCGGTGCGCAGCTTGGTGCCGTCGTCTAGGCGGGTTTCTGCTTTGAGTAGAAACACATCCGACAGCACGGTTAACCCTGCTTTCACTTGCGCTGGGATCTCAATGCCGGCAAAGGCCTGAGAACTCATCATATCGTCAACCGTGTCGAAGCCATCTCGGGGCCGATCATCCATCAGCTGCTGGGCTTGCGACAAGGTCATGTTGGGGCTAAATGCCGCCACAAATTGTTCCGGTTGTTCGACCGTATTGACGTTGAGCAGCCACTGCCTAGTGGCTGGCACAACACACACATAAGGCGCAATGCGATCGACCACCGCTTGGTTAAAGCCATTAATGGCACGCAATTCACCGATATCAACCAAGCTGCTATTCGCCGCTAAATAAGGCTTCACCCGACTCTGGTACTCACTATCTTCAGCACCACCGCTTTGATTAACAAAATCGTCGGCATCGAGCCAATCGGTCAGTGAATCGACCATGATTTCCGCTTGGTAGCTATCGACTTCAAGCTGCTCCAAGAGCGCCAGAAATTGCTTGGCCGCTAGTGGTCGCTCGCCGGTTTGCTGCAATTGCGCTAACTCGGATTCCTGCGCTCGGACGCCGTTCAAATTAAAACAGCTACGCATGTCACTGAGCTCACCGGTAAAAATGGCGCCGCTCTCTAACGGCGCGGTCACTTCACCGCTGGCCCAGTACTGGCTCAGATGGGTTTTATCCGAGCTGTCATCAAAATCTTGCCGCAATATTTTGCGGGCAAAGCCTTCTGCGCCAATGTTGACCCACTTGGCCGCATCCAAGCTCATCAGGGTCGAGGTGCGAGTCAGCTGACGGCGCAATCGCTCGCTCATATCGACGGCAATCATCGACACCAATGCCACCACCAACAGCACAGTGATCAGCGCAACACCGCTTTGCCGAGGCCAAGCGCGCGCCAAACCACTAGGTGGTCGTTGCTGCAGGTGCTTGTTCAAGCTTTGCTCCTGTCATCAGAAAAACGCGTCTGATTGTGCCAAATGCCTTGCTATTGACTGTCACTTCCACAGCATTCGGCAAGGTTAATTCTTTATTCCAGTTTTCAACCCAACTTTCACCGACATAGAGCCGCACTTTAAACGACTCAATATCGTCAATTAGCACTCGTACCTTCGGCTCAACACCGGCGGCCTGATCAGGATACAAGGTGTGCAAGCGCTGTAATTGATTCTCTTCAACTCGATAAACAACGCCCTGAACTTCACCGCGGGGCAGCTGGTTAAACGGGTTAAGCCAACCGCCACGGGTAAAGGCCACCGTGTCGCTGTCGGTTTCACCGCTGCCGCGGGTATGGGCGAACAGCACTTTCGACGGCGCATCGCCATCAAGCCGTACTTGGCGCACTGTGGCTTGCATGAAATCGCGCTCCATCACCCAGAGTGCGCGCTGCAAACGCTCGAAATCTTCGGCGTATTGCTGTGAGCGAACATCGGCTTTTTGCACTGTCGTCAGGGTGCCGTATGCGGCAATGCCAATAATGCTAAAAATGGCCACGGCCACTAAGATCTCAAGTAAGCTAAAGCCGCGCTGATTCATGGCTTTTCCACAAAGCCCGTAACCGAGGCAATGACATACTCGCCATCTTCTTCCAAGCTGACGTCAACTTGCACGCCGCGCAAATAATCACTGCCGCCGCTGGTTAAGGAAATCTTGTAATACCACTCGCGCTCCGACATGGTCACCTTGCCAGACATTTTGCCTTGGCTTTGGGATGACGGTTTGTAGCGCAGAATGAATTCCGCTAACTGGTTTTGCCCAACCCAGCTGGCAATCGACTTTTCCATTAATAGTGATTGCGAACGCAAGCTTTGCGAGCTGGCGCCAATCAGGCTCACCGCGGCATAGCTGAAAATAGCCAAGGCCACTAACACTTCGATTAAAGTTAAACCGCGCTGACGCATTATTCGTCCTCTCCGGTCTTAATCGTTAAGGTGTCGGCTTGGCCCCACACCGTCACTGTCGGCGGCTGCTCATCTTCCATTGGCTTCCAGCTAAACGCCAAACTGAAATCGGTAAACTCGCCGTAGCTATACACAAACACCTGTGGTGTGATTTTGTCCTCGTCTTCCTCGGCAAACATGTCTTCGAACAGGCCGTCACTCTCGAACAAGGATTCTTGTTCCCACGGCAAGCCATCAAGTTCCAGCTTTAAACCAATATTTTCATCAACCACATGTGGCATCAGCGCCTTGTTGTTAGCCACCGGCTGCCAATCAACATCATTCCAGCGAACAAACTCATAGCCATCATCAGTGACCATTAAGCCTAATTCTTCGCTGGTCAGCATGGCGCGATCAGAGGCCATTTGCATGGCAACTCGAAACCGCTGCGCCTCACGCTCTAGCAAGGTTTCAGGTCCGGCGCCCGACAAGGTCAAAATCATTCCGCCCGAGACGAAGGCAATGATCATCACCACGATCAAGACTTCGATCAGGGTAAACCCCGATTGCTGGACGGAGCGACGGTTCATCTTGCTGCTTACCGGAAGTCTTGCAGATTCCAGTTGCCAATATCAGCGTTGGCACCTTCGCCACCCTCTTCGCCATCGGCGCCTAGCGTGTAAATGTCAATTTCGCCATTCTCGCCTGGGCTGAGGTAGAGGTAATCGTTGCCCCAAGGATCTTTTTCCAGACGACGAACATAACCATTTTTCGGATAATTACGGGGCGCCGGATCGACCGAAGGCTCAGCAATCAGCGCCTCTAATCCTTGCTCAGTAGTCGGGTAACGGTGGTTATCCAACTTGTACATATCGAGCAACTCTTCGAGTTTAGCGATATCAGAAACTGCTTTTTGAGTCGCCGCTTTCTCCGTGCTATCTAACAAGCGCGGCACCACCATACTCGCCATAATGCCGAGGATGACGATCACCACCATCACTTCAAGCAGGGTAAAACCCGATTGCTTGTGGCGCTTGGTCTGTGAGTTATTACAACGCATATATTCCTCCTGTTGGGTTACAGCCCAACTAAATTCTGCATTTCTAAAATCGGCTGTAGGATCGCTACAACAATAAACAAAACAACGGCAGCCATCGCCACCAACACCAAAGGCCCTAGCAAGCCAAGCGCAATGGTCATTGCACTGTCAAATTCACGGTCCTGATTATCAGCTGCACGTCCTAACATTTGCTCCAATTCGCCACTTTTTTCGCCACTGGCAATCATGTGCAACATGATCGGCGGGAACAATTTAGTTTCCTGCAACGACGCGCGCAAACTACTACCTTCACGAACCCGATCAGCAGCTTTTCGCAACGCATCTTTCATTTGCAGGTTTAGCAAGACATCGCCGGCAATGCGCATAGCATCAAGCAGAGGCACCGCACTGGCGGTAAGAATACTCAGAGTCCTGGCAAACCGAGCGGTGTTCAAACCACGCACCACTTTACCGGCCACCGGCAATTTCAATTGCACTTGGTGCCAGCGAAAACGATAACGCTTGATACTCAACACGCGCTGCACAACAACGGCGATCAGCATGACCGCAACTAACAGGAAGATGCCGTAATCGCGAACAAAGTCACTGGCGCCAATCAAAATCCGAGTGGCCAGCGGAAGGGTCTGGCCCATGTGCAGAAACTGCTCCACCACTTTGGGCACCACCACTGCCAATAACAAGCTAATGACGCCAATGGCAATCACCGTCAATACAATGGGGTAAACCAGCGCCTGAATCACTTTGCCGCGGGTGTCTTGACGCTTTTCGTTATAGTCGGCCAAGCGATTGAGCACTTCATCAAGATGGCCGGACTTTTCACCGGCGGCAACCGTGGCACAAAATAGTTCATCAAAGATCTGGGGGAAACCGCGCAGGCTATCAGCCAGTGAATGGCCCTCTAACACGCGGCCGCGAACGGCCATGATCATGCTGGCAATACGCTGCTTTTCACTTTGCTGAGCAACGGCATGGAGACTTTCTTCAATCGGCAGGCCGGATTGCACTAGCGTTGCCAATTGGCGCGTCATTAACGACAGATCGGTGGTTGAAATTTTGCCGCGAAAACGACTGCGAAATGACGGTTTGGCTGAGTCGCTTTTGGCTGCGCGACTATCAGTAACTTCTGTCAGCTGCGTCGGCATCAAGCCTCGTTCACGCAATTGCTGGCGAGCTTGCCTGGCACTTTCAGCTTCTTCAACACCTTTGGCTTGCTTACCTTCAGCACTGATTGCTTTGTATTGGAAAACAGCCACGGTTTATTCCTCGCGGGTGACGCGCATGACTTCTTCCAAGGTGGTTTCGCCATTCAGCACTTTTTGGAAACCATCGCTACGAATGCTGGAGCTGTGCTCGCGAGCCAACCGTTCAATGCGTTGTTCATTTTCACCGTTGTGAATCATTTCCCGCACTTCATCGGTCACCACCAATAGCTCATGAATACCGGTTCGGCCCTTATAGCCGGTGTAGTTACATGCCTCACAACCTTTCGCGTGATACAAAGTGGCCGGTTCGTTCGGCGACAAGTGCATTAATTCGCGTTCGGCATCCGAAGGACTGTAAGGGTCACGGCACTCATCACATAACGTGCGCACCAAGCGCTGGGCCAGAACACCCAGCAAACTAGAAGAGAGTAGGAAAGGCTCCACACCCATATCATGCAATCGGGTAATCGCACCGACCGCGGTATTGGTGTGTAGCGTTGATAAGACTAAGTGGCCAGTCAACGACGCTTGAACAGCGATTTGTGCTGTTTCCAAGTCGCGGATCTCACCAACCATGACCACGTCTGGATCCTGACGCAAAATCGCCCGCAAACCGCGCGCGAATGTCATATCAACTTTGTTATTAACCTGAGTTTGACCAATCCCTTCGATCGCGTATTCAATCGGATCTTCTACGGTCAGGATATTACGCTCGCGGCTATTAATTTCCGTCAGCGCAGCATATAAGGTGGTACTTTTACCCGAGCCCGTTGGGCCGGTCACCAAAATAATACCGTGTGGTTTGGCAATGGCCTCGGCAAACTGATCGCGGACTTTGGCGGTCATGCCAAGACTTTGCAGATCGAGGCGGGCCTGATTTTTGTCCAGTAGTCGCAATACCACTCGCTCGCCATGGCTTGATGGCATGGTCGATACCCGCACATCCACTGCCCGACCGGCAATCCGCAATGAAATACGGCCATCTTGCGGTACCCGCTTTTCGGCAATATCCAAACGGGCCATGACTTTGATCCGTGACACCAACAGCGACGCCAGCTTGCGGTTGGGCTTGAGCATTTCACGCAACACGCCATCAACGCGGAAACGGATCACTAAGCTTTGCTCGTAGGTTTCAACGTGAACGTCCGAAGCGCCGTACTTGATGGCTTCACCCAACATGGCGTTGATCAGCTTAATAATTGGCGCATCGTCGTCGGAATCGAGCAGATCTTCGGTTTCCGGCAGCTCTTCGGCAAGGGTATAGAAATCGGCATCGTTGCCGATGTCTTCCATCAACTGTTTCGCTTCGTTGGAATCGCGCTGGTATTCCTCGGTCAATGCCAACTCAAACTGATCATCAGCGACCATTTCAAGGCGCACCGGCTGATCGGCAACTCGCCGCGCTTCGCTAATATAACGCCACTGAGCGCTGCTCTTGTGACAGAGGCGCGGGTCGCCATCATCGAGGATCAACAGCACGCCAAATTCGCGGGCAAAAGCAAACGGTAGCTGAGTCGGCGCTTGGTGTTCTGGCGCTCGCTCGTCTGCAGTGTCAGCTAGTTGATCATTGCTAACAAGCTCCGCATCGGCCAGAGCGTCTTGCTCTACCGATGCATTCTGTTGGGTATTACTCATCGGCTGATAACCCAGCTTTCTTAGCCGCTTCGAGATGCTTCTCGTAAGCTTCCGCGTCCGGCGTCGTGCCATACTCCGGCAATACCGGCACATTCTTACGAATAATTGGCAACTCTTTCTCGTCTTGCGATAACTGCAGCGCGCGCATGAAATTGTACTTGCGCGAGCTGACCGCATTCATGGTGGCGGCATCGCGCACAATGGTCGGGCGGATAAACACCAGCAGATTGCGCTTGGCTTTGGTGGTCGACGTCGAGGTAAACAACTTACCCAACACTGGAATATCGCCTAACAGCGGCACTTTTGACTCGCTCTCTTGAGCATCTTCATCAATCAAGCCACCAAGCACTACCGTATCGCCATTGTCGGCCATCACGGTCGTTTTCAACTCGCGCTTGTTGATGGTGATATCCACTGACGTGGTACCAGAGACCGAAGAAACTTCCTGTTCAATAACGAGCTGAACCGCATCGCCTTCGTTGATCTGCGGCGTCACTTTCAATTTGACACCCACTTCCTGACGCTCAATGGTTTGGAACGGGTTATCGTTACCCGAGCTGGCAGTCGCGCCGGTTAAAATCGGCACGTCCTGACCTGCGATAAAGAAGGCTTCTTGATTGTCCAGTGTGGTTACAGACGGCGTTGATAGAATGTTGGAATTAGAGCTGGTTTTAACGGCCTGCACGACTGCAGCCCAGTCATCTTCGATGACACCTAACATCATGCCGTTGATTTGTCCCAGCAAGCTCGCCAACAGAGTGTAATCGCCCTGCTGATCAGGGTTTTCAGTACAAGTATCACCGGTACATACCGTTGAGCCTGGGACGTCCTCTGCTGCGCGCTGGCCAGCCCACAAGCCAGAAACCGGCACTTGCGTACCGTTGTTCCACTGCATCAAGCCGGTATCTTCACTAAAGTACTGAATGCCTAAATTGGCGCCGTCGCCTTCCATGATTTCAACAATAATGGCTTCAATATGAACTTGAGCGCGACGGATATCGAGCTGGCGAATCACCGCCTCCAACGATTGCATCATTGATGGCTCAGCAGTGATCACAAGCGCGTTGCTGTCTTCATGGGATTCGATATTGACGTCGCTGCGGCTACGACTTTTAGTTTTACTGCCGCCACTCTCTTCGGCAGTAATAGAATCACTGACGCCTTCAAGCACGCTAACCAAATCTTCAGCACTGGCGTATTTGAGGTAAAACACTCGGGTGTTACCACTGGTCGCCAACTCTTTATCGAGACGTTCAATCAAATTAACGATGCGAATACGGGCTTTTTCTTCACCGCTCACAATCACGCTGTTGGTACGCTCATCTGCCACCAGTTTTGGGGTCAGAAAATCGGCGGCGTTCTTACCACCACTTGAGCGATTTAGACTCTCAACAATGCGCACCATTTCGGCAGCGGAAGCAAATTCCAAATCGACAATATCGACGTTCTGGTCACCGGCTTGATCCACCCGATCAACAATATCCACCAAGCGATTCACCACCGCTGCACGGCCGGTGATCATCAACACGTTGGACGGATCATAGTGAACCACGTTACCACCACCAGCATTGTCGTTCAGCTGGCGCAGCAGCGGCGCTAACTCTCGTACCGAGACATTGTGAACCGGCACCACGCGAGTAATGAACTCATCGCCAAAAGCAGGGCCATCCTTACCAATCACTGGGTTCGGCGCAAATTTGGCGTCTTTATCTTTGACGATTTTGATGATGTTGTTGTCCATCTCGACGGCGGCATAACCGTAGACTTCCAATACATTGAGAAAGAATTGGTAGTACTGATCATCATTTAACAAATCGTACGAGCGGACATTAATTTTGCCACGAACCGCAGGGTCGATAATGATGGTTTTATTGAGGTTCTTACCAACGATGTTAATGAACTCGTTGATTTCAGTTCCTTTGAAACTGGCCGTATATTCAGCGGCAGAGGCAGTCAGCGCAGCACTTCCGAGTAGCGACGCCAACAACAATTGACGCAGCCATTTGGCAGCTGGTCGAACGGTTTTATGATTCATAAGTAAATGATTAGTTAGCTTCACGGCGACGGTAATTCCAATAAAAAGTCATAGAGTTGGCCGTCTCGTTCAACAGTCAAAGAGAGGTCGGTCATGGTCTTCAATTCTTCCATCACTTGGGCAGTTTGAGTGATGTCAGTGAGGTCATAACCATTGAGAGCTACGGCGAGATCGTTGGCTTTCAAGCCAACGGATTGAAATAGTTCACGGTCGATTCCAGGATTAATACGAAAGCCCTTCAACTCGGTGCCATCGCGTACTGGGGTAATTTTGACGTAATCGGTGAGCTTAGCGAGCTTATCGGCATTGCTGGCCGAAGGCGAATTCATGGTTTCTAGCGCTTGTTGTAATTTGGGACTGCGCGGAGCTGACACCGTCTTACGAGTTGCGCTGGCTTTGGCAGGTGCTTTCTGAACCGGCTTGTTACGTTCAAAGTTGGCTTTTGCGTAAGCGTCATCAAGTTGCAGTGTTTCCATCGCGCCCGCATTGCTGATGATAACTCGGTCTGGGTAGATTTCTTTGATCACCGCGCGCGTACCGTCAATGCGGTCATCGATGCCATAGGTCGCTTGTGAACCTTTCGACTCAATAATGGCCGAGCCTTTGTGTTGCTCAGAGCTGGCCACAACACCGGTTAGCTTGACCTGCAATTTAGTTTTCGGCGCTTCGGTTGGTTTGTTTTCAACAACCGGCGCGGCAGCAGCGTCACCAAATAATTTCATTTCTTGCAGTACGCCGACGTCGCGTTGTTGACGCTCTTGCTGCTCTGCTTTTGGGGGTTGCCATTGGCCTTTGGAATGGGTGGTGGGTAGCAAGCGCTGAGTTAAAATCGCCAACAAGTAAGCCACAACAAGGCTCAGTACAATCAGCGCGGCCAGCCGAATTTTGTCGACTGGTAATTTGCTGCTCGACAAGGCGGCAATCCAGCGTTTGGCTACTACTTCCAAATTCATTGCTACTCTTCTATTTTTCCGATTCTCAGTGCATCGCCACCCGTGGCAAATCTGAGCCATGTTAAACGAGGCAAAGGCCCTGCGACAAGGGAACAAGCCTGTGTTTGTGCGTCCTTATCGCAAATCTGATAACTTTCTGGCGTTATGTCACTTGTTTTACCACCAGAGAAATCGAATTTGATGTCTTCAGATACCAATATCCGTCTCGACAAATGGCTGTGGGCAGCCCGTTTTTACAAAACTCGCTCCATCGCCCAACAAATGGTTCAGGGCGGCAAAGTTCGTTACAACGGCCAGCGCAGCAAGCCCAGCCGAACTGTGGAGCTCGGCGCAACCGTGCGCCTGACGCAAGGTTATGTCGAAAAAACTGTGGTCATTACTGGCCTGAGCGATATCCGCCGCAGTGCCACTGAAGCCCAACAGTTGTATCAGGAAACCCCTGAAAGCGAACAACAACGGGAAAAGCTCATTCAACAGCGACAATTGGCCAATGCCAGCAAGGCGGCGCCGCCAACTAAACCCGACAAAAAACGCCGTCGCGAATTAGTGCAACTGAAAAACCGCCAAAGCGACTTTTAGCGCCACGGAACGGCGCAGTGTAACGAACTTGTCATGACATTATGATGACTGCGCCCTTGGGATCGTTATAATGCAGCCCTCTCGCGACTCGCTGTCGCAGCCCAATGAACATTAATGATAATAATTTTTTATCAAAAACTTTTTTCCACCCATGCCGTGTTGAGCAACTTTTCGTTACACTCAAGTTTTGTTACGACACGAATAGCTAAATAAGGACTTGCTCACGTGATCCAATCCAACGCTGATCAGCTGCATCGCTACCTTTTTGAACAGCGCAATTGCCGAGGCGAATTGGTGCAATTGCACAGCACTTATGCCCGCATCATTGAGGGCCACAATTACCCTCCGGTTATTGCGCAACTGCTTGGCGAAGCATTGTCAGCCACTTGCTTACTCACCGCTACGATCAAATTTGAAGGCGAAATCACCTTACAGATACAAGGCTCAGGGCCATTGTCGTTGCTGGTGATTAATGGCCGCAATGACCAGACCATGCGCGGCATTGCCCGAGTTCAGTCTCATGTTGGTAGCGACATGACGTTCAAGCAGTTGATTGGCCAAGGCCAGATGGTGATCACCATCGCCCCCGACAAAGGCGAGCGCTATCAAGGCGTGGTTGAATTGAGCGAAGACACGTTTAGTGCCTGTCTAGAGCAGTATTTCTATCGCTCTGAGCAACTGGCGACCAGCTTGAAACTCTTCGCTGATGTCGAATCACAGCAGTGCGGCGGCATTTTGATTCAGGCTTTGCCAAAACAAGATAACGATGATGAAGACTTCAGCCACTTACAGGTTTTGGCCAACACGCTAAAGGCCGAAGAGCTCTACGAATTGCCGGCCGAGCAAGTGCTTCATCGCTTATTCCATGAAGAAAATGTCACCTTGTATCCGCATCAAGATGTGACCTTCCATTGCAGCTGCTCACGGGAGCGCAGCATGAATGCCTTAATCAGCATGGGAAAAGCAGAGGTTTCACAGTTATTTAGCGAACAAGAACAAGTGGATATTCATTGTCAGTACTGTAATACCCACCATGTTTTTAGTGCCGAAGATTTCGATGAATTATTTGGTCTGACCAACAAAAAAATTCATTAGTTTTTTTAGGGGTCGAATTTGCCCCTAAAATTTGTGACGTTGATCGGCTAGCGCCGTTGATAACGTCTCATTTTTTGATCTGGCAACAGGACTGCCAGAGTGCCGAGCGACAACAATGTCTAACCAGAAAGATAAAAAACAATACCTATATCCCTACACCTTAAAACTAGGAGAACGACATGACAGTGGACGCTCCAATCCAAACACTCGATCTAACTCGATACGGCATCACCGATACCGTTGAGATCGTCCGTAACCCGTCATACGATCAGCTTTTCGAAGCTGAAACCGATCCATCACTCGAAGGCTTTGAACGCGGCCGAGTGACCGCGAACGGTACCGTAGCAGTCGACACTGGCATTTTCACTGGCCGCTCACCCAAGGACAAGTGGATTGTCTGCGACGACACCACTCGTGAGAACATGTGGTGGACCTCTGAAAAAGCCAAAAATGATAACAAGCCAATTACCCAAGAAGTCTGGAATGACCTCAAGGCGTTGGTCACCAAACAACTCTCCGGCAAAAAACTTTACGTTGTAGACACCTTCTGTGGCACTAACCCAGATACTCGTCTGAAAGTTCGCTTTATTGTTGAAGTTGCATGGCAAGCCCACTTCGTCACCAATATGTTCTTGCGCCCAACCGAGGCAGAACTGGAAGACTTTGAGCCTGACTTTGTGGTCATGAATGGTTCTAAAACAACCAATCCAAAATGGCGTGAACATGGTCTAAATTCTGAAAACTTCACCGTTTTCAATATGACCGAGAAAATGCAGGTCATCGGCGGCACCTGGTATGGTGGCGAGATGAAGAAAGGTATGTTCGCCATGATGAACTACTACCTGCCACTGCGCGGCATCGCTTCGATGCACGCTTCTGCCAACGTCGGTAAAGATGGCGATACCGCAATCTTCTTCGGCCTATCAGGCACCGGTAAAACGACCCTGTCTACCGATCCAAAACGTGCTTTAATCGGCGACGATGAGCATGGCTGGGACGATGAAGGCGTGTTTAACTACGAAGGTGGTTGCTACGCTAAAACCATCAACCTGACTCGAGAAGCAGAGCCTGACATTTATGATGCAATCAAACGCGATGCATTATTGGAAAATGTTGTCGTGCGTGATGATGGCACCGTTGATTTCGATGACACCTCAAAAACCGAGAATGGTCGGGTTTCCTACCCTATCCACCACATCGAGAACATCGTTAAGCCTGTCTCGAAAGCTGGCCATGCCAATAAAGTGATCTTCCTAACTGCTGATGCATTTGGCGTATTGCCTCCGGTGTCTAAGTTGACTCCAGAGCAAACCAAGTATCATTTCTTGAGTGGTTTCACCGCGAAACTAGCGGGTACTGAGCGTGGTATTACCGAGCCAACGCCAACCTTCTCTGCTTGTTTTGGTGCTGCGTTCTTGACCCTGCACCCAACCAAATATGCAGAAGTTTTGGTGAAGCGGATGGAAGCAGCAGGCGCCCAAGCTTATCTGGTCAATACTGGCTGGAACGGCTCAGGCAAGCGTATTTCCATTCAGGACACCCGCGGCATTATCGATGCGATTCTTGATGATTCCATCGAAAAAGCGGAAACCAAGCAAGTGCCTATCTTCAACCTTGAAGTGCCAACGTCACTACCTGGAGTTGATCCAGCGATTTTGGATCCACGCGATACCTACGCTGATGTTGCCGATTGGCAAGCGAAGGCAGAAGATTTAGCAAGCCGCTTCATTAACAACTTTGAGAAGTACACGGATAATGATGCTGGCGCCGCTTTGGTCGCTGCCGGACCACAGCTGAAATAGCACCAAGGTCAAACGAAAAAACCCGCTTCGGCGGGTTTTTTATTGGCTCGGCATTTCGGGTAATGATAGGACTGGACTGCACTAACTCAACGGCAACTCAATTCGCGCCATCAGTCCTTTGCCGTCCATATTCGATAACGACACATTGCCGCCATGGGACAGGACTACCCGCCTGATAATAGCTAGTCCTAAACCACTGCCTTCAGTGCCACGCGCTTTATCGCCTTGGGTAAACGGCTCAAACACATTCTGCAATTGATCATCGGGAATTCCGGCGCCGTGGTCGCGCACCGTTAACCAGATTTTTTGCTTGCTAGCATCCAGTCCTGTGTGCAATTCAACCGGCGGCTCACCGTGACGCAGGGCATTTTCAACAAGATTAGCGACCACGCGTTTGATGGTCACCCGTCGCAACGGGATTTCCGGCAGCTTGGCATCAGGATGAAAATGGATCGCCACATCGCGCACTTCTTCGGCCTGCACCACCTCCGACACAATGTCATTAAGTTGATAAGGTTCTAACGACTCATCTTTGTGATGGCGAATGTACTCAATAAACTGATCAATGATGGCGTTCATGTCGTCAATATCCTGAACAATACCATCGCGAAGCCAGTCATCTTCATCGGCCATCATTTCACTGGCGAGACGAATGCGCGTTAACGGTGTGCGCAAATCATGAGAAATGCCCGCCATCAGCAAGTTTCGGTCACTTTCGAGCCGCTTAATGCCATTGGCCATGTGATTAAAGGCGCGGGTCACCTCAACCACATCTTGTGTTCCTGACTCTTTCAGGGTTTCGGGCATATCGCCACGGGCAACTTTTAACGCCGCCACTCGCAACGCCTTTAAGGGCCGATTGAGCTGCCGAGCAAACAGCCAGCCCCCCAGCACACTCAACCCACCAATAATCGCTAAGTACATGGGCAGCGGCGAGAAATCACTCTCTTCAAGCTGCTTCATCGGCACCCGAAGCCACAACTCCGGCGCTTGCGGTGCGTTCACCCACACAATGTAATTCGCGCCCTGTTCAATACGGATCTCGGCATTGCCGCCAAGTTCATCACTCATTTGCTCGGATAGTAGGGCGTATGGTGTGGCATTTTCTAATCCTGACACCATTGCCACCGGCTCAATGTAAATCTCAATACCAGTGCTTGATAGCATTCGTGATTTGAGTGCTGGCTCCAGCATTTTATGGCCGGGATTGTGATCATCCAGCACCAGCCGCACCTGATTCGCCAGCAGGTGAACAATTTGCTCATAGGACGGCTTAATCACATAAAGCGCGACCATGAAATAAGACACCATTTGGGTAAGCAGCAGCAGGCTACCAATCAGTAATACCGTTTGCCCAAAAGCACTGCGAGGCCAAAGCCGAACCATTAATAACTAACCATCAAACGCTGGTACCATCGGGCACAAAGACATATCCCAACCCCCAAACCGTCTGCAAATAGCGAGGGTTCGATGGATCTTGCTCAAGCATTCGCCGCAACCGCGAAACCTGCACATCAATCGAGCGCTCCAGCGCCGAGTAATCGCGGCCGCGAGCTAGGTTCATTAATTTGTCGCGCGATAGCGGTTCTCGCGGATGGGTGACCAGCGCCTTGAGGACGGCGAACTCGCCACTGGTTAACGTCAACGCTTGACCATTTTGCGACATCTCACGGGTCGCCAGATTGAGTTTGAATTCGCCAAACTCGACAATGGTTTCTTCATGGGAGGGCGCGCCTGGAACCTCTTGGGTTTTGCGGCGCAAGACGGCTCGAATACGGGCCAGAAGTTCACGGGGATTAAATGGCTTAGCGAGATAATCATCAGCGCCGAGTTCAAGGCCAATAATGCGATCAACTTCATCGCCTTTGGCAGTCAGCATAATAATGGGCAGCTCATTTTCTTGCTGGCGCATGCGACGGCAAATGGACAAACCATCTTCGCCCGGCAGCATTAAGTCGAGCACCATTAAATGGAAGTTTTCTCGCTCTAATAAACGATCCATCTGTTCAGCATTCGGCGCCACTCGCACCTGATAACCTTGCTCAACCAAATAGCGCTCTAACAGCGCTCGCAAGCGCATGTCATCATCGACCACCAGAATTTTGGTGCTTTCCTGATTCATTGCCAGTCTCCTTTTTGGTCCACTATAGTGCCCACAACGCAGATGAAGCAAAGCATTGAATGCAAATGAAATCAGCCTTTTGTTACAAATTATGTGAGCGGCAACTCGTCGGTCAACCTTGGATTTCAGCCATTTGCCCGCATATCTGCGGAATAGCCCATTGCTCGATTCCATCGGAACCAATTGACCTGAATGAAAACCAACCTGATCACCCGCGAAGGCTGGCATCGGCTTGACGATGAACTGAAGTTTCTGTGGAAGGAAGAACGCCCTCGCGTCACTCAAGCCGTATCTGAAGCCGCCGCCTTAGGTGACCGCAGCGAGAACGCTGAATACATCTATGGCAAGAAGCGTTTACGTGAAATCGATCGGCGCTTACGCTTCTTAATGAAACGACTCGAAGTCCTTGAGATCGTTGATTATTCACCGCAACAAGACGGCAAGGTTTTTTTCGGCGCCTATGTCGAAGTTGAAAACGATGATGGCGAAATTGCCCATTATCGGATTGTCGGCACCGATGAAATCGACGTAAAGAAAAAGCACATCACCATCAACTCTCCGATGGCACGAGCTCTGATTGGCAAACAAATCGACGATGAAGTCCAGGTTCGAACTCCCGAAGGAGTGAAGATTTGGTACATCAATAAAATTCAGTACACGCCGTTTGATGACGCGGCGCTCGACGCACAGTAAAGACTATCCATGCAAAACATTTCTCAACAAATTGCAGTGGAGCTCAATGCTTCACCAGCACAGGTAAATGCGGCTGTTTCATTGCTCGATGAAGGTGCCACCGTCCCGTTTATTGCCCGCTACCGTAAAGAAGCAACGGGCGGCCTTGATGACAGCCAATTGCGATTGCTCGAACAGCGCCTTGGCTATTTGCGAGAACTCAACGACCGCCGTGACACCATTCTCAAGTCCATTGACCAGCAAGGTAAATTGACGCCAGAGCTACAGGAAGCAATCCGCCAAGCTGACAGCAAATCAACCTTGGAAGATTTGTATTTGCCCTACAAGCCGAAGCGTCGAACCAAAGGCCAAATTGCCATTGAAGCTGGGCTCGAGCCGCTCGCCGATGAGCTACTCAATGCCGCCAACGGCGATCCCGAACACATGGCGCAGGCTTACGTTGATGAGCAACAAGGCGTTGCCGACACAAAAGCGGCTCTTGATGGTGCGCGCTACATTCTGATGGAACGCTTAGCCGAAGATGCCCAGCTCGTTGGTCAATCCCGAAATCATCTGCAACGCCACGGTATGCTCACCGCCACGGTGATGATGGGACAAGAGCAGAACGGCCAGAAATTTAGCGATTACTTTGATCACAGCGAGCAGCTGACGAAAGTCCCTTCCCACCGCGCCCTTGCCATGCTGCGAGGTCGCAATGAAGGCATTTTGCAGCTCAAGGTCACACTGCCGGAGGATGTTGAACCCGGCGAACAACTGGTCGCTTCACACCTGCGTTTGTCAGCCGACAGCTCGGCACTTGGCCGCTGGCGGATCCAATTAGCGCAATGGACCTGGCGCATCAAATTATTGTTGCAACTGGAAAATGAATTACTGGGGCAACTCAGAGAACAAGCAGAGCAAGAGGCGATTGAGGTCTTTGCTCGCAACTTGAACGATCTATTGATGGCAGCTCCGGCTGGACACAAAGCCACCATGGGGCTCGATCCGGGGTTGCGTACCGGCGTTAAAGTTGCGGTAGTCGATGCGACCGGCAAGCTTCTTGATACCGCCACCATCTACCCCCACGTACCGCAAAAGCAATGGCAACAATCACTGGCAACACTAGCCACGCTGGTGAAAAAGCACGCCGTTGAGCTGATTGCCATCGGCAACGGCACAGCCTCACGAGAAACCGACAAGCTAGCCGGCGAGTTAGTTAAAGCTTTAGCGCAACCGAACCTGCAGAAAATCATGGTCAGCGAAGCGGGCGCATCGGTGTATTCGGCATCTGAGTTAGCCGCTCAGGAATTTCCCGACTTGGACGTATCGCTACGTGGCGCCGTGTCGATTGCCCGACGACTGCAAGATCCGCTCGCTGAATTAGTTAAAATCGATCCCAAAAGCATTGGCGTCGGCCAGTACCAGCATGATGTCAACCAAACTCAGTTGGGCACCAGTCTAACCAATGTGGTGGAAGACTGTGTAAATGCGGTCGGGGTTGATGTCAATACGGCCTCGGCGCCCTTGCTCACTCGCGTTGCCGGATTAAACCGAGTGTTAGCCCAAAATATTGTCGATTATCGCAACGCTAACGGCGCCTTTGCCGAACGCAAACAATTGCTGAAAGTAGCCCGTTTAGGCGCTAAAACGTACGAGCAATGTGCGGGCTTCTTAAAAGTAGTCAATGGTAAAAACCCGCTTGATGCGTCTTCTGTTCACCCTGAAGCCTACCCTGTAGTGAAGCGGATTTTGGCCCATAACAGCTGGCAGTTGAGCGACATCATGGGGCAATCGGGGGCGCTGAAAAAGCTCAACGTCAATGACTATACCGATGATCAATTCGGCGTACCGACGGTGACGGATATTTTTGCCGAACTCGAAAAGCCCGGTCGCGATCCACGACCAGAATTCACCACTGCCAGCTTTAAAGATGGCGTTGAGACCTTAGCCGATCTAAAGCCTAATATGATCCTCGAAGGCGTTGTCACCAACGTCACTAATTTTGGCGCTTTTGTTGACATCGGCGTTCATCAAGATGGCTTGGTACACATCTCAGCATTGGCCGATCGCTACATCAGCAACCCTGCAGATGTGGTCAAGGCGGGACAAGTGGTGAAAGTCAAAGTGATGGAAGTGGATATCGCACGTAAACGGATCGCGCTGACCATGCGAATGGGCGATGTCGCCGACAGCACCCCCAAAGCCGCAAGTGAGCCGCGGGCTAAACAAGAACGCCGTTCACATCGCAATGACCGCTCGCGTCAGCAATCGAATGCGCAGCCAGCAAATAATGCATTCGCCGAAGCATTTGCCAACGCTAAGCGTAAGTGAATCGTTAATGAAGGATGTTCGGCAGCGGTTAGGCGCTGCCGATAACGAAGCCCAAAGAGCTTTCTGAACTTTGTCGATAGGCTTGTGCAATCACCGAATTGCGCTGCACCATTTCGGCAATCGCCTCTTTGGTGTTGAGCGGCCCGGCCAGTTCAGCATCGTCATCTTCGAGCGTTTCTTGCTCAGGCTGGCCAAGCTGTTGGCTGGCCTCGGCTAATCCGTCCTGAAAGCTGCGCCGCTCTCGGCTGTATTCGCCGTCTTCGGTTTCGCCTGATGAGATTTGAGCTTGCGCTTCGATAATCAGTTGCGCCGCTTCTTGTGCCACCCGCCGATCTTGTGCCGATGGTTCAGCTGGGGCTAATGCTGCCGCGCGCACTTGGCGCATTTTTCGAATCGTCGCCACCGGATCGCCCGGCACCGGCGCAATATCGATGGAGACTTCACCACTCACAGCATACAGTTGGCCATCAGGGCCGCGCTGATAATCAAAACTCGGCGCCCCCGCATATTGGCCGCCAACCGCGGCGTGAGCTTGCTCATGGGCAATCACTTCGCGATCGCGAGCTTCAAGCTGGTCAATCACCTGTTGCTCTTGAGCTTGCTGCTCTTGCTCGCGGTTTTCCTGACGCTGCTGCGCCTGCTGTTCTTGCGGGTTTTGTTGATCGCCACTTTGCTGCTGAGAGGAATCATCAGCGGCTTCGATCGGTTGGTCGGTTTCGTTGTCCACCACATCTGTGCCGTCAATAGCACCTTCTGATGCGACTAAGCGCTGACGTGGATCTTTGGTTTGCGGCCGCTGTTGCTCTTGATCTTTAGCAATGCCGGGCTCACGGGGAAAGCCTTCCATTTGCGAAGGCTGACGAATGACTTCCCGAACTTTGTTGTCATGCGCGAGCGCCTGAGTCTGCGGATTAACCGGACTCAACGGCACATGGGCATAGTTCGAGACAATATTCATGATCAGTTAAACCTTGGTGTCGATTAAGGTGCCGACCACCTCATCGGCAGTGCGGATCACCTTGGCACCAGCAAGCGTTAGAATTTCTGCTTTCTTTAAATCGACAACCGCTTCGGTCAGGCTAGTGCTGCCAGAGGCGTTTATCGAATTCTCTGTCGTTGGCTCAATAACTGTTTCAGCAATGGCCTGAGAACTTTCCGCGGCCATGGAAAAAGCTTGATTAACGATGTTTAAGCCAGATTGGTGAATACTATTCATTCTGACCTCCTCCAAACATGGACTGTTTAATTATCGTACAAACAGCGATAATTGAAAAGGTCAAAAAAGTATAGAACGGGCAACTGAATCCAGCCTGAACGCCCGTCGGAATCACGTTTGGTGCTGTTTTATTGACGCTTATCCGGCCGTCGCGCGAAGCAGCCAATCGGTGGCCTCAGCCGGATGACTGATAAACGGCGCATGTGATGCTTTGGCCAAAACGGTGGCAGCCTCACCCAATTGCTCAGCCAACGCCACTGGCACCAACGAATCTAATCGGCCAAGCAGCCAGTATTGCGGTGTTGGTGATTTAATGGTCCTAAAATCAACTTGTTGCAGTAAAGTTAAGCCTTGCTGCAAGGCCTCTGAATCGGCTTGCGGATGTTGCTCTAGCCGCTGCTTGATTTGGCGAATATCCTGCTTCGCGGTCTCGCTGCCCATGGCCTGAATGGCCAGAAATCGTTCAATGGTTTTATCGGCATTTAAGTGCAATTGCTCAGTGAACTGCTGCAGCACACTCGGTTGAATACCGCGCCAGTTCTCAGCTGCGGGAAAATGCGGGGAGGTCGCCACCAACAATTGCGCTTTGACGCGCTCAGGTTGACGTTGTGCCAAGCGTTGCACCAACAAGCCGCCGAGCGACCAACCTAACCAATAGGCTCGCTCCGGTAATTCTGGCATCAGCGCATCGAGCCACTCGTCGAGGTCCGGATTGCTGCAAGCAGGCCGACCACCAAAGCCAGGCAAATTAACCACATGGCAACGAAAATGATGCTGCAGCTGTTCAACCCAACTGTCGAAGATACCGGCATTCATTCCCCAACCATGAAACAGCACTAGCTCATCGCCTTGACCCGTTCGCAAAATCGTCATTTCCGCCCCATACTTTCAATCATCCACTTTGTGCAAGCCACAGGACGTGGCACAACACCCAAGGACGGGTATGTTAAGAATTTCTGACTTTCACGCCAAGCTCGGGCGACAAATATCACACCGCTCGCGGCAACTACTGGCCTTAGCACTGAATCCTCGCTGCGTGCTGTGCCAACTTGCCATGACCGGCAATGAATCAGCCAAACACCGTTATTCGCTCTGCAGCACCTGCATCTCCCAGCTACAGCGCTGCCAAAACAATTGTCGGCGCTGTGCCTTGCCTCTGCCAATGGACCACATCGATTCAGCAACCATCTGTGGCGAATGCCAAAAGCAACAATCGCCAATCGAGCAAATCATCGCTCTTGGCTGGTATCAAAGTCATTTACGCCACTTAATCCAGCAATTCAAATATCAGGGTCAGTTGGCCGCTGGCCGAGCGCTGAGTGGGGCTTGGTTGCACCATTGTCAAATTGATAAGCTGCCTCAAGCGCTGATCCCAGTACCAAGTCATCGGCGTAAAATTCGACAGCGAGGCTTTAACCCAGCCGCTCTATTGGCAGGTGACTTTGGCGACCAGTTAAGCTTACCCGTGGACTTAAAGGCCTGTGTTCGACTTCATCCGGGAACTAGCCAAATGGGCAAAGATAAAACGGAGCGCTGGCGCCAAGTCCAGCATATGTATCGCGTGCTGCGCTGCGACTATGACCATGTCGCCATCGTTGATGATGTGGTGACCACTCAGGCGACAGCTACAACCATTGCTAAGCAACTGAAAGAGCATAGGGTTTGCCGAGTGGATGTCTGGTGCATCGGTCGAACGCCTTGAGTGCTTGTTTCAGTGAAGAGATTAGCGTTACAATTACCCAAGTATTTTTGTCAAGTATTCTAATGAGCCCGATATGATTGATATTTCTGCAGATGCGCAAGCGCATTTCGTTAAACTGCTGAGCCAGCAGCCCGAGAATACCAGAATTCGCGTATTCGTAATTAATCCGGGCACGCCAAGCGCCGAGTGTGGTGTTTCCTACTGCCCAGAAAATGCCGTTGAAGACAGTGACGAAACCTTCCCATATGACGGTTTTGAAGCCGTGGTCGATGCCGATAGCAAACCCTATCTCGATGATGCGGTGATCGATTATGTCACTGACAAGCTTGGCGCTCAGTTGACACTCAAAGCTCCCAATGCTCGCATGAAGAAAGTCGATGATGATGCCTCGTTGGTTGAGCGAATCAACTACATGATTCAAAGTGAAATCAACCCTCAACTGGCCAATCACGGTGGTAAAGTCGAAATTGTTGAGTTGACCGATGATGGCTTCGTGGTGCTGCAATTTGGTGGTGGTTGTAATGGCTGTTCAATGGTTGATGTGACCCTCAAAGAAGGCATTGAAAAGCAACTGTTAGAGCAGTTCCCTGATGAACTCAAAGGGGTTCGTGACGTCACTGAACACCAGCACGGCGAGCACTCTTACTACTAAACTCTTACTACTAAGTTATGCTGATAGTAACCAACAAAGGCCCTTGCGGGCCTTTGTCATTTCTGAGCGCTAATCGAAAGCAGTTATTGTGGCCGAGCTTGCTTTAAGGCATTGCAGCGCACGTCAACCTCATTGCCGCTGGCGAACAGGTTAGTAGCCTCTGCCGCATCATTGGCTAGGTCGTAACACTCTTCGACACCTTCATTGCTAATGTATTTGGCTGAGCCATCAGACACCGCCCAGCGATCGGTCACCGACTCCTCATACAATTCAGAATAAAGTTGCTGATGACGCTGCGCTGCTGGCGCTTGGGCATCAATATGGCCCAGCAAACTCAAACCATCGACATCTTGGCTGCTTGTTGCGTTGCCGATTGCCAGCAGTGTTGGATAAAGATCCTGAATTTGGATCAATGCATCGACTTCACCGCCATCAATGCCAATGTTGCTACCCGCTGCGATCACTAATGGCACATTCACTCCGCCTTCATACACAGTGCCTTTGGCATGAGCTGCGGTGAAGGGATACGCGCTGTCCTCAATAACTGCAGCGCCCGAAGTGCCATTATCGCCCAAGAAAATCACCAAGGTATTAGCCCGCGTAGCGGCATCCATCTCGGCCAATAGTTGGCCAATGGCACTGTCCATCGCCTCCGCCATTGCCCGATAGCAATCGGTCACTGAATCGTCTTGGTTATTGCGACTACAGCCATCACCCGGTTGCCCGGTCAGATTAACGGCACTATAGCTGCCCTCTGGCGGCACATGAAATGGCGAATGTGGCGCATTGAATGCCAGTTGCACAAACCATGGTTGTGATACCGATGCGATCCATTCGGCCGCTTCAGCGGCAACCACATCCGTAGCATAGCCGGTTTCAATGACAGGGTCCGTTTTTGCGGCATCTGCTCCCACCAAGGTTGTTTTTTGCCAGTTGAAATAATCGTCAATGTTTTCCAAGCTGCCGGAGTAATAATCAAAACCTTGCGAGGTTGGTAAGCTTGCTTGCCTCGTTCCTAAGTGCCACTTGCCAAATAATGCCGTGGCGTAGCCAGCATCGCTGAGCGCTTCGGCAATGGTGTATTCACTGGCATCCAACTCGCCTAACCGACCAGGGCTAAAGACACCGTGACGCAGCGCATGGCGCCCAGTCAGCAAGCTAGCGCGAGATGGCGAACACATCGGGTTGGCCCAAACATTGCGGAACAACACGCCGCTGCTGGCCAGTTGATCAATCGTCGGTGTTTGCGCGCTGTGGTCACCATGTTCGCCATAGCCACTGACGTTATCAACGCCGATGTCATCACCGATAATCAGCAGAATATTGACGCTGCCGTCGGTAGCAATCGCTTGCTCGGCCGTACTTGGCTGATGCGTTCGCACGCACCGCACCCAGTGATCGTTTTTAACAATATCGCCCTGCGGACCGCGATAGTAAAAACTGCCATAGCCCAAGTCCTGCGACGGCACATTACCGCCATTGCTAGCATCATCTTTATCATCGCTGCGCTGGGCTCCTGCGCCATGAACGTCGAGTAACTGATTCATGTAGCCCAGCGAGCGACCAAAGTTAATATAAGCCGCAGCATGACCTCTGCCACCGTAACTAATATGGGTAGTGGCACTCCAGTATGCGCCCCAGTCGGTCTCGCCTTCTTCATTGATAAAACTGGTGGCATTAAATATCGGATCGATGGCGGCAGAAGCGTGAGTGTCTGGCGAGCGCGAGTAGTCGACAATGCTATGTAATTCTTTGATATTCGGCAGGCGCCAATCGTCATAACCGGCAATCGATGCGTGTTCACATATGGCAATGGCATCATCCCAATTGTCCGACTGAACATCGTTGCGCTGCCACATTAACCCTGTGGCATGGTCACTGACGGTATCGTCACCGTTATTGACGAGATCGTTAAGTCCGTATTCGTCGCCAGCAACACAACGAACATAATACGATTTGTTGTTCAGCGGATACCCCTTGATGCGGCCATCAACAAAGTTCACGCCAAACATGGTTTCGGAATTGTTCATGGTGCGGGACACGTACTCGGTAGTGGTGGCATATTGGCCATCAATGATCCGTTCGCCAGCCGCTTGGTCACCAAATACCCAGTCGAATATAGGGTCAATGAATGGGATTAATCCCGTTGTGTCGGTGCCATTGTAACCACTCGGATCTTCACCGGTGAACGCGATCAGCGAGTATGCTTCTTTGATCGATGGCAACCGCCAATCGCTGCGCTGGGCAAGCTCTAAGCCCTGACAATAAGCTGCAGCATTGGCAGGGCTCAGCTTGTCACTGACATTGACCTGACCATCGCCGTTGGTATCTGTGCTTTGCGTCCACACCAAGCCAGTGACCTCATCAATGACCACGGTGCCGGCGGCCGATAATGAATAGTTGGCCTGATTGCCGCTGTAATCAGCATCGTAGCCCATGCCAGAACAGCTTGTTTCAATACCGCCTGCCGAGCTAAAACAACGACGTTGGCCGGTATCGACAACCGGAGAACTAACGACAACAGTTTCCTGATTAGCCTCCACTTGCACTGTGTCCAATGCGCTTTGCAATTCGCCATCACTGACAATCAGCTCGATCAGGTAAATCCCCGCCACATCCGGCGTAATGGTTGCTGTCACTAGGGTTGGATTGTCAATTGAGGCCGAGCTGCCATCTGGACGCTGCGCCAATTGCCACGAGTAACTCAACGGATCGCTATCGGCATCCTCACTCGCCGCGCCGCTCAATGTCACTTCCACCCCAACAGCAACCACCTGATCATCACCAGCATCGGCCACAGGAGCCTGATTCGGTGTCTCCGGCGTTGTTGGCGTCTCTGGTGTAGATGGCGTTTCGGGTGTTGTCGGTGAACTTGATGACGAGCCGCCTCCACCGCCACAACCAGCAACAGCTAGCCCCAACAGTAACAACGACAGGCAACTCAGCGGAGCGCTTTTTTTGATAGGCGGGGTGCGTTTCATCCGTTACTCCAATTCAGTCGATGGCTACAAGCTAGTATGAGGACGTCAGTGACCGAGGCAATAGACAAGGTGCCAAAGCTTGATAGCCAAGCCAAACCTACACTTGTTTACAAATGTCTACATTAATCAACAAAGGCCATCAACGGACAAAGCAAGAAGAGAATTAGATCTGGCGCAGTTGACGAGGCAAGCAATAGGACAAACCAACGCCCCGAGCCAACAAAAAGCACAAAAAGGCAATCCACAAAGCATGATTACCTTGCTCTTGGAGCAACCACCAAACCGGAAAGAACACGCCAAAAGCAGCCAACATCATGGTATTTCGCATCTGTTTCGCAGCTGAAAAACCAACAAAAATGCCATCCAAAAGAAAGCAAGCAGCGCCAGCAAGTGGCAATAGCACAATGTAAAGCAAGTAATCTTCAGCAGTGCGGCGAACAGGTTCTAAGTCCGTCAACAGCGACACGATGGCGGCACCAAACTGCCAAAACACTGCGGCAAATAACATGGCTAAAATAGCTGTCCAAAAGCCGTTGAGCTGAATCGCAACCACCGCATCTACTCGCTGTTTAGCGCCTTTGGCCTGTGCCACCATAGCTTCGGCGGCATAAGCAATCCCGTCAAGGCCAAGCGCAATCAGCATCAAGAAATTCATTAATACGGCGTTGGCAGCAATCGTGGCATCGCCCAATCGAGCCGCCCTGGCCGTCATAAAAGCGATACACGATTGCAAACACAGTGAACGGATAAAAATGTCCAGATTCATCGCGATCAGCGATTTCATGTGTCGCCAATGCAACCAGTGCTGGTATTGCCGGAGTCGCTCAAGCATGGCTGGCTGCAATCGGCAAGCGAGCCAGAGCGCCAGTATTGCCGCGCCATAATCGGCAATGACCGTGGCCGCTGCAGCACCTTGCACGCCCCATTGAAACACCAACACAAACAGCAAATCGAGCACAATATTGATGACATTGGTTAAGATCAGCAGCGCCATCGCCGTACGACTGCGTTGCAGACCAATAAACCACCCCATCATCACCAGATTAACCAGCGCCGCCGGTGCCGATAGGATACGAATATCAAAATAGAGCTTGGCCTGCTCCGCCACCAATGACGATGGCTTCATCAAGCCAATGGCCGCCAACCAAATGCCAGCACTCGCGATCAACAAAGCCAAACCAAGGGCTAAAGCCAGCGTTAAACCTTGTAACAGTACGTGACTCTGGCGTGCTTGATCGCCAGCACCGTGCGCTTGCCCAGCGAGGCCTGTAGTGGACATCCGCAAAAAGCCAGCAAGCCAATAAATAAGTGTGACGACCATGCTACCGACAGCCACACCACCCAGATAATAGACTTCATCTAAATGGCCGATCACCGCGGTATCAACCAAGCCAAGCAGGGGTACAGTGAGGTTAGCCAGAATCATCGGCAGCGCGATGTTGCCAATTTTTCGATGCAAATCAGCACGCTGTAAGGTATTCCAGAACGATGTCATAGCAGCCAATATTTGTATTAAGGCAAGGTGATTGCGCGCTGAAAATCACTCAGCAATTGCGATGCTTTGACGGTTGGAATTTCGCCCGGAACGGCAACCGGCTTGAACACGCCATGAATATGGCCATTGGGGTTAATCAATACAATCGACGCAGAATGGTCGACCAAATAGTTGTCTTGATCGGCGCCATCATACAGCGCATAAGCCAAGCCGAGGTTTCGCGTCAGCGGGAACAAATCTGGATGAGGGCCAGTGGCCGCGACAAAGCTAGGATTGAAATAGTTTAGGTAGGCGTTGAGCTTTTCGGTCGTATCTCGCTGCGGATCGGCACTGACAAATACCACTTGCACCGGCAATTCACTGGCTTGCTGCAGCTTAGGGTAGATACCATTGAGCATGGCAAGCGTCATCGGACAGATATCAGGGCAAAAGGTATAACCAAGGAAGATTAAACTCCAGTTGCCAACCAGTCGCTGATTGTCGAATGGTTGCTGTTGGTGATCGGTCAAATGAAATGGCTCAAGCTGTCGTTGCGGCTGATAGACCACCAGCGTATCCGATTGATGGCCATAACCAGTGGCAGTTATTGCCACCTCAGAGGTTGCCGGCTGGCTTTGTTGATAGGCCCAGAATCCAACAATGGCTGCCAGCAATGCAGCAACCAGAATGAGCACCTTGTTGTTCAAGTTAATCCCTTAGTGGCAGTCACTTGCAAACGGCCGAACTAAGCGATGAAATGATCGACCAGAATCACGATAAACAACAGCATAAGGTGGACAATTGAAAAACGGAAGGTTTTCATCGCCCACACTTGCTCATCACCAAATTTGAGCCGCACTGCATAATAAATAAAGGCTAGATTCAAACCGCTGGCGCCAATCGCATAGAGCCAACCATTCATCCCTGCAAGAAATGGAATCAAGCCGACTACAAATAACAACAGGGTATAAAGCAGCACGGCGGTTTTGGTGAATTCAATACCATGGGTAACAGGCAACATCGGTACATTCACTCGGGCATAATCATTCCGTCGATGGATCGCTAACGCCCAGAAGTGAGGAGGCGTCCAAGTAAAAATAATCATCACCAGCAACAGTGGGTAGCCATCAATTTGTCCCGTGACAGCGGTCCAGCCGAGCAATGGAGGAATGGCGCCAGCGAGCCCGCCAATCACAATGTTTTGCGGCGTCGCTCGTTTCAAATACATGGTGTAAACGCCGGCATAACCAACCAAGCCAAACAGGGTCAGCACCGCAGTTAACGGGTTAACCAATAGCCACAACATCGCCGAGCCAATCACCGCCAGCATGGCGGCAAATGCAAGCGCTCGGTGCGCTTCAATGACACCTCGCGGCAAGGGCCGGTGATGTGTGCGAGCCATTTGTTCATCGATTTTTCGATCAACAACATGATTAAGTACTGCTGCAGCCCCAGACACCAGGCCAATTCCCAATAAGCCAAACACCACGGGTTGCCATGGCAGCCAACCCTGTGTGGCGACACACATGCCAACCAATGCCGTGAGCAACAACAGCATCACCACATTGGGTTTGGTCATTTGATAGTAGTCTTGCCAACTGGCCCGCCCTAACAGACGTTGGACTAATCCTGGGCCCTTGAGAGTTAGTGTTCTAGCCATTGGCTTGACCTCCGAAAATAAGTGGTTTGCTGCGCCTTGCCCACAACACCACTAAAGTGGCGAACAGTAGCGCGGCGCCACCGTTGTGAGCCACCGCAACGGCAATCGGCAAATGGGCAATGACATTAATCAGCCCGAGGGAAACTTGCCCGACCAGCAGCAGTGAAAGCCAGATTGAAGCGCCGATGCGGCGCGCTTTAACAAGTTGAAAAATGGCTAAACCAACAACGATGATAACCACCGCCGCGCCGAAACGATGAAACACATGAATTGTCATTCGTTGTTGGTAATTGTGACGGCCGTATTCATAGCTGCCGTCCGTTGTCTCCGGCAAGCTAAAGGCGCCTTTGAGATCCAGTCGCTCGCTCCAGCCGGATTCACAAACAGGTAATTCCACACAGGCAGTTGCCGCATAATTGGCGGATGTCCAGCCGCCGAGCAAAACTTGCAGCATCACGACAATCAGTGCCACCAGCAAAGTCCGTTTTGCACCTGCCGGCGCCAATGACGTCGTTTGATGGGCACGCTTGCTGGCTTGACGCAACCGCGCTGATAACAGACACAACAAGGCAAAAATAGAAAAACCACCGAGTAGATGAGCTAACACCACTAATGGGTTGAGCTTCATCGTCACCGTCCACATCCCTAGTAGCGCCTGAAAGATCACCAACGCCACTAGGCCAACGGTAAGCCCTCGCACGAACCGGCTATGGCGCCAGCCACCAATCGCTAAGCCGACAATCAACAATCCCAAGGCACCGGCCAGATAGCGGTGGATCATCTCATTCCAGGCTTTTTGTGGTTCGACTTGGCGTTCTGGGAAGGCCTCATTGGCCACATCGATTTGCTCGCCTTGTGGCACACTGAGCAAGCCATAGCAGCCTGGCCAATCGGGGCAACCTAGGCCGGCATCGGTTAATCGTGTATACGCACCTAACTGGATCACCAAAAAGCTCAATACCACGGCGACAATACTTGCAACGCGCATAATTACTCCACTTCTACTGTTGTCCCGCTAGCCACCAAGGCCATGGGATGTCCTTTTGCTCATCCGCTGATGCTCATTAACCGATCCGCGATAATTTCAGCATTTTGTACAAATCCGCTTTCACCCCTCGGCCTTGCTCGGCAATTTGCTCGCGCTCAGCGCCAGCTTGCAATGGCGGATAAGTCAGCATGACATGGCCCAGAGGATCCATAATCAGAATAGTGCCGGCTGCCGCCCAGCGCTCTGGTAAGTTGCTAAGTTGTGAGCGCCAAAACAATTGTTGGCCGGTTTGGCTCGGTGCTTGTGCTCCAACTGACAGCACAACAACCCGTTGTTGATACTGTCCCAAGGTGGTTTTGATCCGCTGCAGGTAGCTTTGAGTTGCATCGCATTGCTGCTGACAAATGCCAATCAAAGCCCAGCTGTTGTGCCATTGCTGCTGGCGCCATTCGGCCCGCTGCAGGGGTGGCATCACCATTTGACCATGGGAAGTGACGCCGCCATTAAACCAGCCTTGCTTCAGGATCAATAACGCCACCAGCACTGGCGCTGCAAAAGCCAATAGCACCAATAGAAAAGTGCGCCGAGAAGCGGCTTGTTTGGTTGTCATCCATCCCCCTTTGCGTTTTTACGCACATGACGCCATAAAAAAACCAGCATCAAGATCAACACAGCCACAGCCATTGAATACCACTGCAAGGCGTATCCGTAATGTTTTTCCGGCCCCATATTGAACCATTGCCACTGGCGCGGCAGGCCCCAATTCTCTTTTTCATCAAGCAATACCAGCCAAGGCTGCAATGGCATCGCGAGCTGTTCGGCAAGCAACGATGGCTGATCGGCCTGACTGCGGATCACCGATCCTCGCTGTTCAAACAAGTAGCGCTGATCCAGTAATGGTTGAGCGCTGGTCAGCTTGATTTGTCCCCGCAACCGAACTTGCTGCGGCATCGGAGGTAGCTCAGGCCACTGATCGCGAGAGAGTGCTGCTGGCACCCAACCCAAGTTGACCAGAAAGGCAATTTGATGGTGTGTTACTGGCACCAACAATTGATAGCCGACCTTGCCGTTGTGAATTTTGTTGTCGAGTAAAATTCGCCAATTTGGATCCACCTCGACCTTTAACAACACTGGCAAACCATGCAGCTGCGACGCTGGCGTTGCCAAAATCTGAGATAGATCCGCTGGCAGTCGAAGCCGTTGCTGCTCCAACTGTTCGACCAACTGTTGCTTATGTGCGCCACGCTCTGTTTGCCAAATACCAAGCTTGACCAACCCAGCAAACACCAGCATGGTAAAGACTGAAAAACTGATGATTCGCCAATCAAACCGCATACAACCAAACCTTCATTCAGACACGAGGAAACCGCATGCATTGGCTACTCAAAGCATTGATCGTGATTCTCCTTGTCTCTGTGATTGTTAATTTGGCGCTGGCCTTGAAACAGATGTTGGCGACGTCGAAGTCAGCCGAACGACCACAAAAATCAATGTCGAGCTACATCGGTCGGCGACTCATATTCTCCGCCGCTATTTTGCTGCTACTGTTGCTGTTCGCTGCCAGTGGCAACATCGCCTTCAACCCTCGTCCTTACTAAAGCACGTATACAAAGACAAACAGGCACAACCAAACCACATCAACAAAATGCCAATACCAACTGCCTGCCATAAAGGCGAACTGCTGATCCTTGCTGAAATGGCCTTTAATCACTCGGCCGAATAACACAATCAGAATGATGGTCCCCAAGGTGACATGCATGCCGTGAAAACCGGTCAATAAGAAAAAGGTATTGCCATAGACTCCCGCATCTAAGGTCAAACCCATTTCGACATACGCATGGATGTATTCTTCAACTTGCAGAAATAAGAAGCCCACACCAAGCAGTATGGTAATGAGTAACCACGCGGTTAAAGCCGTACGCTTGCCCTGCTCTAAGCTGACATGGGCAACATGTAAGGTAATCGATGAAATGAGCAAGATAATGGTGTTGTATAGGGGTAAGCCAGACCAGCCCATCGCCTGAGTTTCGCCGCCATCAGGCATTTTAATCAAAGGCCAATGGGCCGAAAATTCTGGCCACAGCACAGCGTGGGTCATTTCGTTGTTGCCAGCACCGCCGAGCCACGGCACCGCAATCATGCGGGCATAAAAGAGAGCACCAAAAAACGCCGCGAAAAACATCACTTCTGAGAAGATAAACCAACTCATGCCTTGGCGAAATGAGCGATCCATCTGTTCGCTGTACAACCCAGACATTGATTCATGAATCACATTGCCAAACCAGCCGATCAGCATGATGATCAGCAAGGTTGCACCAGCCAGTAAGATCCAATGGCCACTGCCACCTTCCTGACTCATTTGCTGCACCGATGTGCCAGCACCAACCGCAATAAGAAATAGCGCGATGGCTCCAACAATGGGCCACGGACTCTGGGCAGGCACATAGTATTTCTGGTATTGCTGACTCATTGCATCGTCCTCTTACTTGGCCATCGCAACTTCGGCGCTTGAGTTATTGTCATGTTCGGTGATGTCGTACAAGGTATAAGCCAAGGTCAAAGTACCAATTTCCTTTGGCATATCTGGCGCAATGTAAAATTGCATTGGCATGACTTTCCGCTCGCCCGGTTGTAGCGGTTGCTGGTTAAAACAAAAACATTCGAGCTTTCTTAGGTATTGCGCACCGAGCCCCGGCGATACTGAAGGGATGGCCTGCGCAACCACGGCTTTATTCGTTGGATTTTCAACAATGAATTCGACCTGAGTCATGACCCCAGGGTTGACTTGAATCGTTGATAACTGTGACTCAAACGGCCAGCTCACGCCTTTGGCATTGCGGGTCATAAATTGAACCCGTACCTGCCGTTGCAAATCGGCTTCGATCGCCACCACTTGAACCGCTTCGTCATTGGTTTTGCCATTCAGTCCGGTGATTTCACAAAACACGTCATAAAGCGGCACCAGGGCAAAGCCAAAACCAAACATCGCCACAACCACCAGCACCAAGCGGCCGGCAAGTTTGCCGTGATTTGGCTGCGCCACCTGCTGGTTGCTACTCATTTGATGACCGGTGGCGTTTCAAAGGTGTGATAAGGTGCGGGCGACGGCACTGTCCATTCAAGCCCTTCTGCGCCCTCCCACGGTTTGGCCTCAGCTTTCTCACCACCGCGTGCTGCTTTAACAATCACCGCAAGGAAGATCAGTTGTGATAAACCGAAGGCAAAACCACCGATGGAAACAATCTGATTAACATCAGCAAACTGCAATGCATAATCAGGAATGCGCCGTGGCATCCCCGCCAAACCGAGGAAATGCATCGGGAAAAACAGAATGTTGACCGAGATAAGCGAGCACCAGAAATGGGCTTTGGCAAGGAATTCGTCAAACATGTAGCCAGTCCACTTTGGCAACCAGTAGTAGGCGGCGGCATAAATCGAGAAAATAGCGCCACTGACTAACACATAATGGAAGTGAGCGACGACGAAGTAAGTGTCGTGGTATTGGAAGTCGACCGGTGTAATTGCCAGCATTAATCCGCTGAAGCCACCGATGGTGAACAGAATGACAAATGCCAATGCGAACAACATCGGCACCTCAAATGTCATCGCGCCGCGCCACATGGTTGCCACCCAGTTGAATACTTTCACGCCGGTCGGCACCGCAATTAGCATGGTGCAGTACATGAAAAATAATTCACCAAATAATGGCATGCCGGTGGTAAACATATGGTGAGCCCAGACGATAAAGCTCAGTCCCGCAATTGACGCTGTTGCGTACACCATCGATGCGTAGCCAAACAAGGGCTTGCGAGCAAAAGCTGGAATGATCGCCGAGACGATGCCGAATGACGGCAAAATCATGATGTACACTTCTGGATGGCCGAAGAACCAAAAGATGTGCTGGAACATCACCGGGTCACCACCACCGGCGGCATCAAAAAAGCTTGTTCCAAAATATTTATCGGTCAAAACCATGGTCACCACACCAGCGAGAACTGGCATTACGGCAATCAACAAAAATGCAGTGATCAGCCAGGTCCAGACAAACAACGGCAATTTCATCCATGTCATCCCCGGTGCACGCAGATTAACGATTGTGACAATGACGTTGATG
The DNA here is from genome assembly GCF_014773395.1 of Neiella litorisoli. Taxonomy (GTDB): domain Bacteria; phylum Pseudomonadota; class Gammaproteobacteria; order Enterobacterales; family Neiellaceae; genus Neiella; species Neiella litorisoli. Next base: position 43,480 of record NZ_JACXAF010000028.1, read on the forward strand.
GCACCCATGATCGACGAGATACCCATGATATGGACCGCAAACACAAACAGCGCCGTGCTGTCATTGGAATACGTGGTCGAGAGCGGCGCATAGAAGGTCCAACCAAACGCTGGGCCACCGCCTTCCATGAACAAGGAGGCAAGTAGGATGGCGAATGCGAACGGTAGAATCCAGAATGACCAGTTGTTCATTCGCGGCAACGCCATGTCAGGCGCACCAATCATCATTGGAATCATCCAGTTCGCCAGCCCTGTGAAGGCCGGCATTACCGCACCAAACACCATGATCAGTCCATGCACCGTGGTCATTTGGTTGAAAAAGTTTGGCTCCACCAGTTGCAGTCCCGGCTGAAATAGCTCTGCACGGATCACCATGGCCATGGCACCACCGACCAGAAACATGGTGAACGCAAAAATCAGGTACAAGGTGCCAATATCTTTGTGGTTGGTAGTCAGCAACCAGCGCATCAGTCCTTTGGGTGCATGATGATGATCATGGCTGTCGTGATCGAGTGTTTGGTCAGTCACTGATGACATAAATACTATTCCTTAATCAGCTGCATTCTTGCGCGCTTGTACATCAGCCGCCTGAATCAATTCACCGGTGTTGTTACCCCAAGCATTCCTCTCGTAAGTGACAACAGCGGCCAACTCTTTGAGAGATAACTGCTTGCCGTAACCTGCCATCGCTGTGCCTGCTTTACCGTGTAGCACGATGTCGATATGGCCTTGCCGATCTTGGGTAACCATTTCGCTGCCAGCCAACGCCGGAAACATACCAGGCAAGCCTTGGCCATTGGGCTGATGGCATGCCGAGCAAAACTGATCATAGGTACGCTTACCTAAGTCCATTAATTCTTGTTCGGATAATTGCATGGCCAACAGGCGCTGCTCTTCAGCTTCGCGAGCTTGCTGTTTCGCAACTTGTTCGGCGAGCCATGCATCAAATTCAGCCTGCTCTTTGGCGATGACCACAACCGGCATAAAACCGTGGTCTTTGCCACACAGCTCGGCGCATTGACCGCGGTAAATTCCCGGCTTAGGTACATTGGTCCAAGCTTCGTTAATAAACCCCGGATTAGCGTCTTTTTTTACTGCAAATTCCGGTACCCACCAAGAATGGATGACATCATCGGATGTCATTAAGAAGCGCACTTTGGTGTTGGTTGGGATCACCAGTGGACGGTCAACTTCCAATAAGTAGTTTTCGCCCTTGGCGAGCTTGTTTTCGATTTGCTTTTTCGGTGTGGCCAGTACGCTGTAGAACTCAAGATCGTGTTCAAAATATTTGTAATGCCACTTCCATTGGCTGCCGGTGACTTGGATGGTTAATTCGGCATCATCGGAATTTTCCATCGCGATTAATGTCTTGGTCGCAGGGATTGCCATGCCAATCAAAATCATAAAGGGGATGGCAGTCCACAGGATTTCGACTTTGGTGCTCTCGTGGAAGTTTGCTGGTTTTACGCCGCGCGATTTTCGGTGCCGAACAATTGAATAGAACATGGCGCCAAAGACGATAAAACCGATGATGCAGCAGATATAAAAGATGGTCATGTGCAGATCATAAACCTGCCCACTAATATCAGTCACTCCCTGACTGAGGTTCAGTGGCATGTCTTTGGCCTGACTTGGAATTGTCACCAATGCAGCTAGCCAACACAGCCCGATTTTTTTCAAATCCACCTAACGTCCTCCAAATCCATACCGGCACGGTATAGCGGTGAAAACGCAGACGGCATAACGAAGATTCGTTACCACGTTTTTTATCGCGATGCTTTTTAGAATTAATGCAAGTATCCGGATCAGTCCAGCGATCCAACCCGCAGATTGTTAAATTTTAATTTAGGATTCAATTAGATAGAGCATAAGCACTAATAAATACAAAGTGCCAACCTGCTGAATTTGATATGTTTTTAATTTTTTTTGATTTAAAACAATTTTTTAACATTGTTTTAAAAAATTGTTAGAAAGGTGATCTAGTTCTCTTGCCCGACTACACACTGGGCAAGTGCACTTCGCAAATTAATGCAGGCAATGTTGATAGTTAGCTAACTGATTGTTTTCTTTGGTTGGAATATCGATACGAGTAACATTGGCAGCGTGTTGGTGAAGGACAATGTTAGGCCAGCTCAGCGGTTGATGAGATGCCTCGCCTTTGGGAAATACAAAACTAAGCGCTTTGGTGCCGCGAGCGGCTAACTTTAGTCGCTTAATGTCACGCCCAGTGAGCTCATCGGTCCATGTCAAAATACAAGCGGCATTATTTTTAACCAGAGCTTGCTCCGCTGCCCAAAGGGTATCGAAATCGTCATTACCATGGACCACTAACAGCCGGCTTCGGTCGACATCAGCCATTTGCGCAATGGCATCCAATGCCGCTTTCGGTGGCTTTAGCAGGATCAGCCAACCGGTATCGTGGCTGAGCTTAGTCAACGCCGGCTCAAGCGACTGTAAAAGTTGTTGTTGGCCATGTGCTGACATTTCGTAAATCACCTCGCTTTGCCAACCTCCGGCAGGGAGCTGCTGATTTAAGGCTTCGTGGCCAGTTGCAATGCAGCATTTGGGAGTGCCAGTTGCCGAAACCTGCCAGACACCTGGGTGCTTCACCCGTTGTTCGGCGAATTGCTTCATAACCATTCTCCATTACGGATAACACCAACTGCTAACCCTTCAATTGAAAAGTGCTGATGGCGAAGATCCACTTCAATTGGATCAAATTCAGGGTTCTCGGCTAACAACAGTACCTTATGGCCATTTTGCTGAAGCCGTTTAACCGTCACGTCTTCTTCGACTCGGGCCACGACTACCTGACCATTTCTGGCGACTTGAGTGCTGTGCACTGCGAGTAAATCACCATCGAGGATGCCGATATCCTTCATGCTTTCGCCGTTAACACGGAGCAAGAAATCGGCTTGAGGCCGGAACAAATTAGGGTCTACCGCATAGTGAGATTCGACATGCTCTTGCGCCAGAATCGGCTCACCAGCAGCAACCTGACCAATCAGCGGCAGACCTTGTTCATCGTTGGCAGCTTCTTCCAACAATAACCGGATACCACGGGAGGTACCCGGGAGAATTTCGATCACACCTTTGCGAGCCAGCGCTTTTAGATGCTCTTCTGCTGCATTGGGACTTTTGAAGCCAAGTTGGCGGGCAATTTCGGCTCGCGTTGGCGGCATTCCTGTTGCTTCGATCGTATCTTTGATCAGTTGGTAAATTTCAGCCTGTCGCGGCGTTAAAGGTCGCATTGAAGTTGCCATATTTATGCCTGTTTATCTATACAGTACCACTGTACAGTAATACAGTATTTTTTGATTGGCAAGTAAAAAGCTTTCATCCATTTGTATTTAGCCTTTGTTATACTCCGCAACTAGCTTTTATTTGCCAGTTCCAAGAACCATGACTCATCACTCAAAGTTGCTGTCCCACTTGATCAAGTGGTCACTTAAGCTGTTTGTCAGAACCCGCGCCATCAGCTCTGAAGCCGTTACCGCTGCGGCTGATCTTCCCATTGTCTATGTGTTAGAGCATGACAGCGCGGTCGATACCCTGACCTTAGCAAAAACTGCAAAAGAGCTCGGCCTGCCGTGCCCTTTTGAGGACGGCAGCCGAGTGCTTTACATTCACGGTCATCGCTTTCAACGTGGCCATGGTGATCGCTTGCAGGCGGCCATCCAGCAGTTATTGTCTGCTCATCAGCACGATCCCGAACTCAATACACAGCTACTACCCATCACCCACTTTTGGGGCCGAAGCCCAGAAAAAACCAAAGGCACGATTAGTAGCTGGTTCGCCGATCACCCAACGCCAGGTTGGCTCCGCAAGATATGGATGGTGCTCTTTCTTGGCCGCGACCACTTTATTCGCTTTGCTCCGCCAGTTTCGATTCGCGAATTTGTTAATCGCTATGGCGACGACCAAACCAGTGTTCAGCGCATAACCCGAGTGGCCCGCGCCCACTTTTTCCGTCAGCGTCTCGCCGCTACGGGGCCGCGATTACCAAATAAAGAACGCATGTTTAAGGAGTTGACTCGGAATCAGGCGATACGTCAGATCACTGATGCCGATCCAATTAAACAAGAAGCCATGCGGGCCAATGCGCGCGATTACCTGAAAGAGATTGCAGCAACCTATTCGAACTCGCTGGTGGTGGTGCTCGATCGGTTTATGACATGGCTGTGGAATCGACTTTATCGCGGGATCAATGTCAATAACATTGAACAAGTGCGACAACTTGCCGAATCCGGCAAGGAGATCGTTTACGTTCCTTGTCACCGCAGCCACATGGATTACTTGCTGCTGAGCTACGTCATTTATCAACAAGGGTTAGTGCCACCGCATATTGCTGCGGGCATTAACCTTAATTTCTGGCCCGCAGGCCCAATCTTCCGCCGTGGCGGCGCGTTTTTTATTCGCCGTTCATTTCGCGGTAATAAATTGTATTCAACGGTGTTTCGCGAATACCTGAGTTGGTTGATTAAAGAAGGTTTCCCGGTCGAGTATTTTAGTGAAGGTGGTCGCAGCCGAACCGGTCGTTTGCTAACCCCAAAAACTGGCATGTTAGCAATGACAGTGCAGAGCCAGCTCAGCTCGCAGAGCCGGCCAATCGTGTTGGTGCCCATTTATCTTGGCTATGAGCACGTCATGGAAGTGACCACTTATCTGAAAGAACTAAAGGGTAAAAACAAAGAAAAAGAAAACTTCTTTGGCACGCTTAAGATCCTTCGTAAATTGCGTAACTATGGTCAGGGCTACGTCAATTTCGGTACGCCGATTTCACTCGATGAACATCTCTCTGGATTCGATTCGGATTGGCGTAACAACGATCCGGAGGAGCGTCCAAGCTGGCTGTCTGATGCCGTTTCAACACTAGCCCAGCGCTCGATGACCGAAGTTAACAACGCCGCTGCGATCAATGGCCTGACCTTGGCGGCGATGGCCATTTTGAGCAATGACAATCGCGCCATGAGTGAGCGCTCGCTAGCGTTATTTCTTAACAGCTGTTTGGAATTATCACGTCTCGCAAGTTATCACCAGAACACCACAGTGCCGCAAGAAGATGGCCACACGCTGCTCAAGCAAACCTTGGAGTTAGAGAAATTCCAAGTCAATGAGGACAAGCTCGGCAACGTCATTAGCCTCGACCCGTTTGGTCAGGTGGTGATGACCTACTACCGCAATAACATCATTCACTTGTTTGTACTGCCGAGCCTGATGGCCGCAATCATTGTTGAACGCGGCACAGTCAACAAGTCGCAACTGTTTGCCGATATTGATGCCCTATTCCCGCTGTTGCAAGTTGAGTTATTCCTCAACCCTTGCCAGAACTGGCGCCAGCAATATTTAGAGAACATTCTGAGTGCGTTTATCCAACTCCAGTGGGTCAGCTGCGATGACGACTTGGTGACCACAAGTAGCAAGCGCAGTGCTCAACATTTGCAATTGAGTCAGCTTGCCAATGTCGTTGGTGAAACACTGCAACGCTACAGCATTGTGTTGGAGTTACTTGATTTCCGTCAGGATATTGCTCGCAGTGCCCTGGAGTCCGAATCACGTGCCGTGGCCGAACAATTGGGCAAATTGCACGGCATCAATGCGCCAGAGTTTTTCGACAAACAACTGTTCGCCACCTTAACGACGCAGCTTAAAGCCATGGGCTTACTCGACGGCGATGATGGCGCCAAGCAGTCGTTGCAACAATATCGCCAGCTGGTCTCAGGTTTGGTGTCGAGCGACATCCATAAAAGCATTGAGCAACTGGTTCAACAGCCAAGATAACGGCGCCACAGTACGCACCAATAATGGCTATATGGATTGGGTCAGGCCTGCAGCAGCGGGCCTAACCAACCAGCGCCAGGGCTAAACCGCCGCTAATCACCATTCCCACCCAGTTGTTGCTGCGAAATGCCAGAAAGCACGCGGCTGGCTGTCGCTCGCGAACTAACTGCCATTGCCAGATAAACAGGCCTAGCGCCAACAGCAAAGCGCCAGCAAAAGTAACCTGCATGAGAGCTGCGCTAACGGCAAAGCCAACTAGGCAAGCAAGGCAAAGTAGTTGCAACATCACAATTGCCAACACATCGAAGCGGCCAAATAAAATCGCCGTCGATTTAATACCCACTTTCAAATCATCCGCGCGGTCGACCATGGCATATTGGGTGTCGTAAGCCACAGTCCAAGCCAGATTGGCGGCAAATAGCCACCATGCATGGGCCGGAATCGCACCATTAATTGCGGCATAAACCATCGGAATCGCCCAACTAAATGCCGCCCCAAGTACTACTTGAGGCAAGTGTGTGATGCGTTTTGTAAAAGGATAGATAGTGGCTAACGCCACGGCGACGAATGACAACTGTATGGTGAGTTGATTGAGCGTCAGGACTAAAGCAAAAGCCACTAAACATAGACCCACGAACACGCCTAACGCTTGTTTCGGCGTCACTTCGCCAGTCACTAGCGGTCTGGTTTTGGTTCGCGCCACAGCACCATCCCAATGGCGATCGGCGTAATCATTAATCACACAACCAGCGGATCGCATCAGCACCACGCCCAACATCAAGGCAACAGCGGGCCATGACCAAACGAGTCCTTGCGCAGCATCCAACAACGCCCACAAAGTTGGCCATAGCAATAGCAAAATACCGACAGGTTTATCTAATCGGCACAGACGAAAAATTCCAGCCCAAGGAAATGGCATCGGTTGTTTAATTGGTTGAGTTCTCATCGTTCAGGACATTACGGCTTTGCTGGCGCCATGCTACCACACAGTCGGATCAGAGTGCGGAAGTTCAGTGGCAATGACGGCTTCAACTAAGTACAATAATCAGTCGAACTATAAATTACAGAATTAGGCCCCATGGTTAAAAAAATTTCGACTAGCTGGAGAGCATGGATGTTGCTGGCCGGATTATTATTATCGCAGCAAGCAGCAGCAGAAAACGCCCCAGCTCCGAACGGCGACTATGCCTATTTCGGCTTTGAACCAGACATAGTCACCAACTATATCCGTAAAGGCCCCAGCCTCGGCTATATCCGCTTAACAGCTGAAATCATGGTTGCTGGCAATAAAAACTTAGAGCTAGTCGAGCACCATGCGCCCCTGTTACGTGCCGCGTTGGTCGAGATTTTTGGTAGTCAGCCCGAAGATAAGATCAAATCATTAGCAGGCCGTGAAGAAATTCGCCGCCAGTGCCTCACGACGATCAATGAGTTGTTACAACAGGAAACGGGGCAACCGCTAGCGGCGGACATTCTGTTTACTAAATACCTGTATCACTAAGGCGTGTTGACCGTTGCAAAGCGCTGCGCCTCGTCCTGAAGCGCAGCGATAAACCATTAACGCTTACGAGCGTCAAACCAGCCCTGAACGGCCCCCACCAGCAAACCGCCCAAATGAGCAAAATTGGCCACTTGCTGACCAAGTAAGCCAGCAAAGCCCAGCACCAACCAAATCAGCATAAAGCCAATGTAGGCCGGCGGCATCGCCAGCTCTGGCTGTTTACGCTGCACCACCGCAACGTAACCCAGCAGTGCATATACGACGCCGCTTAAACCAAGGAAGTTTGGCCCTACCAGAAAGCCTTGGAGTAGGTTGGAGAACAAGGCACCGACAAGAAACAGTTCAAGTAGCTTACTGGTGCTGACAACGCGCTCAATACGCCCTCCCAGATACCACCACCAGACCACATTGAACAACAAATGAATCAAGGCGATGTGCATCAACGCAGGTGTCCACAAGCGCCAAATCTGCGGCCACTGTTCGGCAAACGGAGCTGGGAAGTGTAACCAACCGAATAAGGTCGACGCCAAGCCAATCTGATTCAACAAGCCAATCACCAGACAAGCAATCAAGATAACGAGGGTCACTGGCCCTGCATGCAGCCAAATTTGATGGAGAATCGGCGCGCCACTGCTGCCGTAATCAAAACTGACACCACTTTGATCGGCGCGCTGCCACGAGGCACTGCGATACCTTGGATGATTTGGATTTTCAGCAAACGCCTGAAATGCCTGTTGCGCGGCTTGGTAGTGCTCGGCATTCAGTAACTCAATGCAGTAGTAGTGGCCATCAACTCGCACTTCACATGGCATCCGCTGAACCGCCATGTAGTCGACAAAGGCCTGCGCTAAGCGCGGATCAGTGAGACGTCCCAGCTGCATGGCTAGTTGCTCTCAACGTCGTTGGGGTACTGCTGAGCCCAAGCTTCAAAACCACCATCAAGACTGTACACCTGCTCAAACCCCTGATTGGCGAGATATTCGGCTGCTGGCTGACTGGAAATGCCGTGATAACAGCACACCACCAGCGGCTGATCGAATTCACCATGAAGGACAAAATCGGCCACATTGGTATTGTCGAGGCGCACGGCTCCGAGCATGCGTCCTTGGCCAAAGGCATTGGCATCACGAATATCGGCGATCTGCACCTTGCCCTTGGCCAGAAGGGCCTGAGCATCGGCAGGAGAAATACGAGAAAAAGCTGACATCAACGGCTCCTTTGAAAAATCGGAGTCATTGTATCAGCCAACAACAGCCGGTGCGATCCGGCTTCTATCAAGCTTCTTTCAGACGCTCATTAAACTCAGCTTGGCGCACATTGAATTGCAATATCTTGTGGGAAGCTGAAATGGTGCCGCTGCCACCACACAACGAGCAGCTGTATTGTTCGCGGTAAGATTGCTGGCCGTTAGAGCCAACCAAGACTAACGAGCCAGCGCCATCGCACTCTGGGCAAATTTCCATTGAGAAACACTCCTGTCAATGCAAGCAACGCCAGACTAATAGTCTGACACTACAGTGGCATGACAGTTGTGTGCTATTTCGATGACGTCCAATCGAGGATGACTTTGCCACATTGGCCGCTCAGCATGGCATCAAAGCCCTGCTGAAAATCATCAACCGAATAGTGATGGGTGAGCATCGGCGTGAGGTCGAGGCCCGACTGCACCAAGCTGGCCATTTTGTACCAGGTTTCAAACATTTCCCGGCCGTAAATGCCTTTGATGGTCAGCCCTTTGAAAATCACATGGTTCCAGTCGATGGGCATTGATGAAGGAGGGATCCCCAGCAAGGCAACCTTACCGCCATGATTCATCTTGGCAAGCAGATCAGAAAATGCCGCCGGCACCCCTGACATCTCCATCCCCACGTCAAAGCCTTCGGTCATGCCCAACTCTTTCATCACGTCATCGAGTGATTGTTGGCTGACATCAACTGCTCTCGTCGCTCCCATCTGGCGAGCCAAATCCAACCGATAGCGATTCACATCTGTGATCACAACATGGCGAGCGCCGCTATGACGCGCGACCGCGGCGGCCATAATGCCAATGGGCCCAGCGCCAGTGATCAGCACATCTTCACCGACCAAATCAAACGACAGAGCGGTGTGAACAGCATTACCAAAGGGGTCAAAAATAGCAGCTAGATCATCACTGATGTCATCCGCTAATTTGAATGCGTTATATGCTGGGATCACTAGATATTCAGCAAAACAACCCGGCCGATTAACACCAACACCTGTGGTATTACGACACAGGTGTCGGCGACCCGCTCGACAGTTGCGGCAATGGCCACAAGTAATATGGCCCTCACCGGAGACTCGATCGCCAATTGCAAAACCGCGAACTTCCTGGCCAATAGCAACCACTTCGCCAGCGTATTCGTGGCCCACCACCATAGGCACCGGAATGGTTTGCTGCGACCATTCATCCCATTTGTAGATGTGTAAATCAGTGCCGCAAATCGCCGTCTTGTGGATTTTGATCAACAGATCATTATGTCCCAACTCAGGGATTGGCACTTCGGTCATCCAAATGCCTGGCTCGGCTTTCAGTTTGGCCAGCGCCTTCATGGTTTGAGTCATTTGCTGATCACTCCAAGTTCTCGACCAACGTCGATGAATGCATCAATCGCCCGATCTAATTGCGCCTGGGTATGGGCTGCCGACATCTGAGTGCGAATACGGGCTTTACCTTGTGGCACCACAGGAAACGAGAAGCCAACCACATAGATGCCGCGCTGCATCATGCGCTCAGCCATATCGGCCGCTACCTTGGCATCACCGAGCATCACCGGCACAATGGCGTGATCAGCGCCAGCTAGAGTAAAACCAGCATCTGTCATACGTTGACGGAAGTACGCACTATTTTGTTTCAGCTGTTGGCGCAGATCGCCACTTTCGCCCAGTAACTTCAAGGTCTGCCGCGACGCACTAACAATCGCTGGCGCTAACGAGTTAGAAAACAAATAAGGCCGCGAGCGCTGGCGCAACCAGTCAATCACTTCTTTCTTACCGGCAGTATAACCACCAGAGGCGCCACCCATGGCTTTTCCTAAGGTACCGGTGATGATGTCGACCCGCTCCATGACATTGTGAAACTCATGGCTTCCCCGCCCCTGTTCGCCGACAAAACCAACAGCGTGGCTGTCATCAACCATCACCAAGGCGTTGTACTTGTCGGCCAAATCACAAATGGCCGGCAGGTTGGCGATCACCCCGTCCATCGAAAATACCCCGTCGGTGGCAATCAGCTTGTGGCGAGCGCCGGCTTCATCAGCAGCAATCAGCTGTTGCTCTAATTCAGCCATGTCGTTGTTGCTGTAACGAAAGCGCTTTGCTTTACACAAGCGCACACCATCAATGATTGAGGCGTGGTTTAGGGCATCAGAAATAATCGCGTCTTCGGCGCCCAACAGGGTTTCAAATAAACCGGCGTTGGCATCAAAGCATGACGAATAAAGGATCACATCTTCCATGCCAAGAAATTCAGCCAGCTCAGCCTCAAGCGCCTGATGCTGGTCTTGGGTTCCGCAAATAAACCGCACCGAGGCCATACCAAAGCCGTATTGGTCCAAGCCCTGTTTCGCCGCGGCGATCAGCTCTGGGTGGTTAGCTAAACCTAAGTAATTGTTAGCACAAAGGTTAATCACCTCTTTACCGGAATCGACGCGAATATCGGCATCTTGGGCAGTGACAATGGCGCGTTCAGATTTGAATAAACCTTGCTGACGAACGTCGTCGAGGCGCTGTGCTAAATCAGTATATAGAGGATGCATGATGGTTTTCCCAGACTCGGAGCGAATGCCGCGTAGTTTAACGCCAAGGCTGGGGTCGGGTGTATGATCCGACAGCTATTTCAACGACAGCAAATGCTGCCGTTTTGGAAACTTGAACTTACAGTTCGCTGCGCGCGCGGTAATTTTGTTGCAAACGCTCAAACTCGTCACGGGCCTCTGCCGAGGCATAGGGCTTGACTAACGCAATCAGCTTGACCACACCATCGTACACCGCTGGCACTTCGACTTTGACATCATTGGACTGACACATTTGAAAGCTGATCCAAAACGCCACAACCAATTTAATCAGCTGAATCAAATCCTCGATGGCATGGTCATCAATGACAATGACACCATTGTCTCTGAGTGCTTTGAGCACAACGGCGGCGCGACCAGAAACGGCTTCCTGAACATTGAGATAGCGCTGCTGCAGGGTGTGATCGCGCAGCAAAATACCGGGCAAACTGGAATAGAAGAAGCGAAAACGCCAAATACTGGAAAATGCCTCGTCGCAATAATCCGCCAGCTTGCTGACGGTCATCGGCCCTTCGGTTGGCTTAAATGCCGACTCCATATGACTGATGTATTCTTCGAACACACTGTGAATAATGTCTTCTTTATTGCGGAAGTGATAATACAAGTTACCCGGACTAATCCCGAGGTGGGCAGCAATGTGATTGGTGGTAATCGCCCGTTCGCCAAACTCATTAAATAATTCAATGCTGGCTTGAATAATGCGCTCTTTTGTCTTCATCGCACAGTCCGTGTTAAGTCACTCGATCTACTATGGCATAAGCCGCTGAATTAACACTATATCGGACTCATTCCTATTTCGCTTAACCGGCTCCTGACTTATTTGTCTCGGGTCACAATCTGACATCGACAAAAAATCCTTTTATAATCGACCACCTGGCCGTTGTTTTAACCGCTTAATCACGTTAAAACCTATTCTGGAACCTGACAGGGAAGCCCTCCATGGGTCACACAACAAAAATATCTACCCCAGCGCTCGCTGTTCTATTGGGCGCTGGTCTAGTGGCAACTCCAACGTTAGCACTAGCGAAAAACGTCTCGCCATATTTGCCACTGAAACTTTCTCCGGAAATTGAATACAAAGTCGAGCGCCTATTCGTGCTCGCGGATGAGCCGATTCTCAAACGCCCAATTTCAATTCGAGCAGTGTACAAAGCCTTGGCGAAATTAGGCCATCAAGATCCAGCGCTGAGTCGCGCCATCAAGGCCTACTTAAAACGTTATAACGCAACCGCCGCGGCTACCCATGCCAGCGCCAAGCTCAGCTCGACCGATAGCCTCGACAACACCAAAACCTTAGCCAATAGTCGCGGCCGAACCACTGGCAGCTCCTATGAGATCGCCGCTGCCGGTTATTTCAGCCCCAACGACTACGTCTGGGTCAATGTCGGCGGCCTAAGCCACGACGATGAATCCTACCTCGAAGGCACCTACCTGTCCTTTGGTACCGAGTGGGCACAGGTCGATATTGGCTATCGACCCCACTGGTTTGGACCATTTCAAGATAGTGACATGCTAATTTCGACCAACGCCAAAACCATGGCTAGCGTTACTATTTCCAATACGGTTCCGCTGACCGACTTTGGCATTACCTATGAAATGTTTTTTGCCGAGATGTCGACATCGAAACTGATCTTGAGCCAAGACACCGATGAGCGGCTCAAAGGTGAGCCGAAACTATTCGGCTTGCACCTCGGTTTTCAGCCGCTTGATGGCTTTGCCATTGGCTTTAATCGCTTGATGCAATATGGCGGCGGCGATCGTGATGATAGCTTGGGCGACTTGTTCAAAGCCTTCTGGGATCCTTCTGGCCAAGATAATGTCGGCGACAAAGGTCGCGACTTTGGCAACCAGCTCACGTCCATTACCACCCGCTACACCTTCCCCGGAGAAATGCCGTTTTCGGTGTACATGGCCTATGCCGGAGAAGATACCTCAAATGGCGATAATTTCCGGCTCGGCAATACCTCATTGATGTTTGGTGTGCATTTGCCAAAACTCACCGATCAGCTCGATTTCAGTTACGAATTCGCTGACTGGCAAAACTCTTGGTACACCAACACCAACTATGGCGATGGCTTACGTGAGGAGAAAGTGGTCATTGGCCACTGGGGCGGACAAAATCGTGATTTGCAGCCGCCTGTCGGCGCAACGACCCACATGGCTAAATTGATTTGGGAAATGAGCGGCTCGCAGATCCTTACCACCACAGCGCGCTTTATTAGTAACGAAGATTACTACGGCGCCGATTACGACGATGGTTATGAACTGGGTATCGAATACACCCACGCCCTGCGTTATGGCTTAGTCGGTGCTGAGCTGCTCACCGGTCAAAATGTTTACGGCGATTCGTTCGCCACTGCAACAGGATTTGTAAGATGGTAAATCAGTCCCTAGTCGCGCTTGCCGTGCTAGCCGGTGGCGCATTGCTGCCGACGCAAGCAACCGAAATTTACGGCAACCTTGGTGTTAACTACCACGATGTCAGCTTTGACACGGGCGATGCCGCATTCGAAGCCGCTCAGGATGATTCCGATGTCGGTTACCACGTTGCCATCGGCGTACGCCGCCCATTTGGTGACAGCCAAACCCACTGGCTTGGCTTTCAGTTGGAGTTTGATGAGATCCTCGGCGACTCAATGGTAGCTTTTCGCGCACTTGATTACCAATATGCGATTGACGACCGCTGGCGCGTCGGCGCGTTCATTGGCGCCGCATCGATTGACACTGGTGCCTCTCAGACCGGTTACCATCTCGGCGGCGGGGTGATGTACATGAACCTTTTGCCACAACTCGATGTGGGCCTCGACCTTCGCTATGGCGACCGAGTCGCGCGCGATCGCTTGTTTGCTGATGATCCACAGTCCGATAAATCACCGGATTTCTTCTATGATGTGCTCAGCACTAGCCTATACGCCAGCTGGCGCTTTTAATCGACAGGACTTGAATGAATGACCGTTCGTGTGATTTACCCTGGCACATTTGATCCCATTACCAATGGCCATACCGACTTGGTATCGCGTGCTTCACATCTATTTGACCACGTGATGGTGGGGATTGCCGCCAGCCCCAGCAAGAAGCCTTGGTTCACTGTTGATCAGCGCGTTGCGATGGCCAAAGAAGCACTGCAAGCCTTGGATAACGTTGAGGTGGTTGGGTTTCAGGGGCTATTGGTGGATTTCGCCAAAGCCCATCAAGCTACCGTCTTGGTGCGAGGTTTGAGGGCGGTGTCCGATTTCGAATACGAGTTCCAACTGGCCAACATGAATCGCCGTTTAATGCCCGAGCTAGAGACGGTGTTCTTGACCCCTGCCGAAGAAAACTCGTTTATTTCGTCGACCTTGGTGCGAGAAGTGGCGCTTCACGGCGGCGATGTCAGTCAATTCGTCTGCCCTGCTGTGGCCAAGGCGTTACGGCTGAAAACCAAAGCAGGCTAACGCGCAACACTATCGTTGGCAGTGACCACAATAAACGGTGGTTCGCTGACCAACCTTCACTTCCTTGAGTTGCCGCTCACATTGAAAACAGGGCTTGCCGCCACGGCCGTAGACATACAGCGTTTGCGCAAAGTAGCCCGGACTGCCATCAACTTGTGAAAAATCTTTGAGCGTGGTGCCGCCCTGCTTAATCGCCGCGGCGAGCACCTGCTTGATGTGATCAGCGAGTTTTAAATAGCGCTGCAAACTAATTTTTCCCGCCTCACGAAGGGGATGAATACCGGCCCGAAACAAACTCTCATTGGCATAAATATTACCGACACCGACGACAATCTTGTTGTCCATAATAAAGTTCTTCACCGGCGACTTTCGGGTTCGCGATAACTCGAATAAACGATTGCCATCAAACCCGTCGGTTAACGGCTCAGGCCCAAGCGATGCCAGCAATTCGTGAGCTTCTGGCTGTTGATCGAACAATAAGCAGCCAAAGCGTCTGGGATCATTCAAGCGCAGCATATCGCCGCTGGCGAGGTGGATATCGACATGATCATGTTTGGCCGCGGGCGTGGTCACCGGCACCACTCGCAAACTGCCGGACATGCCCAAATGCAAAATGGCAGAGCCAACCTTAGTATCAATCAATAGGTATTTTGCGCGGCGTCGAACCTGCTCAATAGTTTGCCCCACTAACTGCTGAATCGCATCGGGTACTGGCCAGCGCAACCGGCTGTCACGAACCACGACGGCGGTAATGGTTTGCGCCGTCAAATGCGGCTCAATGCCCATCCGGCTGACTTCAACTTCAGGTAGTTCAGGCATATCAATTCCTATGGTTCGATGAGCACTTGCGCAAAATCGTCAAACTGCTGTTGGTTGAGTTGCCAGGCCCAATCACCATTGGCCGGTTGAATCCGCAACAACGGCTCATCGAGAATGAAAATAATCGGTTCTTGCTGCGCCAGCAGCTGCAAACGAATCATCTTATCCAGTGCGATGTTGGGATTGGCATCAGTGACCGGATAAGGTTCAAACCACAGTGTCAGCCAGCTATCGATTGCAGCCGCATCCCAGCTATCATCACTGGTACGCCAACTCGGGCCAAGACGGTCAATTTGACGGGCGGCCGTTTGAATAGATAACACTTGCGCAGACGGCGCGAGGATTGGCGATGCTTCCTCGGTTTCGAGAAATCGTTTTTGGGAGAAATTAATGACAATGATAAACAGCAGAATGGCGAAAATGAGAACATTGTTCCAGCCACGTTTTGATAGCTTTAGCGCCATTGTTCTCTCCTTCTTGGCCAAACAACCAGCCATGGCTCGCATTCCAAAGAGGCCCAAGCTTACCTTAATTCAGGCAATAAAAAACCCGGCATCGGCCGGGTTTTTCAATCTCAAGAAGACATCAAGATTTACTTGATTTTGCCTTCTTTGTACATCACATGCTTACGTGCAACTGGATCAAATTTTTTGATTTCAAATTTGCCAGGCATGTTGCGCTTGTTCTTGTCAGTGGTATAGAAGTGACCAGTACCAGCTGATGAGTTCAAGCGAATCTTTTCGCGTCCACCTTTAGCAGCCATGACTTAACTCCTTAAACCTTTTCGCCACGGGCACGCAGTTCAGCTAGAACTACATCGATGCCCTTTTTGTCGATGATACGCATACCTTTGGTAGAGATACGCAGTTTCACAAAACGTTTTTCTGATTCCACCCAAAAACGGTGGTTTTGCAGATTTGGCAAGAAGCGACGTTTGGTCGCGTTCTTCGCGTGCGAACGGTTGTTACCAGTAACCGGACGCTTGCCAGTGACTTGACATACTTTAGACATGTCGATTTGTCTCCGAAAATTCTTAATATGCTCGAGCGTACTGTATCCTGCATGTGGCCGTCGCCCAGGACACAAGAGGGCGCATTTTATACAGCGGAATGAATTTAAGATCAAGAGAAAACCGCCTTTTAGGCCGAAAATGATTAAAATTGCTTCACATTAGCTGTCGCTCTGCCATTGAGGTCACTGCACCTTGTGCCACCACTAAATGATCCAACACCGTGATATCAACCAAAGCCAGAGCATCTCGAATGGTTTGAGTGATGTGTATATCGGCATTGCTCGGTTCGGCCACACCGGATGGATGATTGTGGCATAAAATCAATGCGGCGGCATTGGCAGCAAGCGCCTCCTGCACCACAATTCGCGGATAAACACTGGCTTGATTAATGGTGCCGTGGAATAACTCCTTGTACTTAATCAAGCGATGTTGGCTATCAAGCAGCAGCACAGCGAACGTTTCGTTGGGCAAATGGGCTAACTGACTGGCCGCATAACGCTTGGCCGCCTCACTGCCATCAACCGCAACTCGGCTGAGCTCCGTCGCCATCACTCGGCGGGCCATTTCCATCACCGCCTGCAGTTGCACATACTTTGCCGTGCCGAGTCCCTTGGCCTGACAAAACTGCTGTTGACTCGCAGCCATCAAGTGACATAAATCGCCAAAGCCATCGAGCAATTGATGCGCCAGTTGCACCACGTTACATCCTGGCAACCCAGTGCGAAGAAAAATTGCCAATAGCTCGGCATCGGTTAGTGCGTTAGCGCCTTGCGCCAATAGCTTTTCGCGCGGCCGAATTGATTGCGGCCATTGATTTAATTGCATGCTTGCCTCCGTGCATCGATGCAAATTCCATGTTTGTGTGGCGGCTCGCTTTTGACGCTCACCGTTTGACTATAGCAGAGCATTAAGTCGGCGCAGCGAAGCCCACTCGCGAGTTGTTATGGATTCGAATTAACTATCAATTTTGAACAACTTGTGCAAAATTCGAACAAAACTGTAAAAACTCACTATTTTCTTTAAGCGTCAGATCACGCAGATCAATAAAGCTGTTTGCCAGCACGTACGAATAGCTTGAGGTGTGTGGTAAGGTAACGCCCACATACTTCGATTACGGGCCATTGTTTGTGTTAACCAATAAACGCATTTTAATTGGCATTACGGGCGGCATTGCTGCCTATAAAATTCCCGAACTTGTACGCCGATTGAAAGATCTAGGGGCTGATGTTCGTGTCGTCATGACGCCAGCATCAGAAGCCTTTATCACGCCGCTGACGCTACAAGCAGTATCCGGCCACCCGGTTGCCGATAGTTTGCTCGATCCAAACGCGGAAGCCGCTATGGGCCATATTGAATTGGCACGTTGGGCGGACTTGGTGCTGATTGCACCCGCTAGCGCTGATTTCATCGCCCGCTATTGTGCTGGCATGGGCAACGATCTGCTGTCGACATTATGCTTAGCAACCACAGCACCGGTGGTCATTGCGCCAGCCATGAATCAACAAATGTGGCAAGCCACAGCAACTCAGCACAACATGCAAGTGCTTGCCGAACGTAACGTGCCCGTTTGGGGCCCTGCTCAGGGCTCACAGGCTTGTGGCGAGGTCGGCCCAGGCCGAATGCTCGAACCCACTGAAATCCTCGCTAAGGTGCAAGATTTTCTGTTACCCGAACAGTTATTGTCAGGTAAGAAAATAGCCATTACCGCAGGCCCTACTCGCGAAGCACTCGATCCAGTGCGTTACATCAGCAATCACAGTTCCGGCAAGATGGGCTTCGCCTTGGCCGCAGAAGCCGCTCGGATGGGCGCCGAGGTCACCTTGATCAGCGGCCCAGTCAATCTGCCAACTCCAGCCGGTTGCCAGCGAGTGGATGTGACCAGTGCCCAGCAAATGCTCGACGCGGCACTCGCCGTTGCGACCGAACAAGATGTCTTTATTGGCTGCGCTGCGGTTGCCGATTACCGCGCCGCCAACGTCGCCAGTCAGAAAATGAAAAAACAAGGCGAGCAGCTCAGCATCGAACTGGTGAAAAATCCCGACATTATTGCCACGGTGGCCGCCCAGAGCGAAGCAACCTTTGTGGTTGGTTTCGCCGCTGAAACCCAGCAAGTCGAGCAATATGCCCGCAGCAAATTGGCAGCAAAAGGGCTCGATATGATTGCCGCCAACGATGTCAGTAACAGCAGCATTGGCTTTAACGCCGATGACAACGCCTTGACCGTGTTTTGGCCTAACGGCCAGCAAGCCATCGCTCAAGCCAGCAAACAACAAGTTGCCGCCCAATTGCTGCAACTTATTCAGCAACAGATACAGCCATAAGGTTTGATAACGCACCATGAAACCCATTGACGTCAAAATTCTTGATTCCCGTATTGGTACCGACTTTCCACTCCCTGCCTATGCCACTGACGGCTCTGCAGGTCTGGATCTGCGAGCTTGTGTCGATGGCCCGCTTGTCATCAGTCCGGGCGAAACCAAGCTCATCGAAACCGGCATTGCCATTCATATCGGCGATCCTAGCCTCGCAGCCACCATTTTGCCTCGCTCGGGCTTAGGCCATAAGCACGGCATTGTACTGGGCAATTTGGTCGGCCTGATTGACTCCGACTATCAGGGCCCGTTGATGGTGTCATGTTGGAACCGTGGCTCAGAAGTATTCACTATTGAGCCAGGTGATCGCATTGCCCAGTTAGTCTTTTTGCCAGTCGTCCAAGCGCAGTTCAATGTGGTTCAATCGTTTGACGAAACTGAGCGTGGCGAAGGTGGCTTTGGCCACTCAGGCAAGCAGTAAAGTAATCGTATCCGCTCCGACGTTAGGAGGTAACTATGTCAGAGACCAAAGCGCCGTCAGAGACCAAAGCGGCAGAACCCAAGATCAATCGCCGCGAGCACATTTTGCAGTGTCTGGCTCAAATGCTGGAAACTTCACCGGGGCAACGGATCACAACAGCCAAGCTTGCCGCCGAAGTTGGGGTGTCAGAAGCTGCGTTGTATCGTCACTTCCCGTCCAAAGCGAGAATGTTTGAGGGCCTGATCGAGTTTATCGAAGAGTCGATTCTAAGCCGCATCAATCTGATCTTGAGCGAACAGAAAGACACAATTCAGCGCTGCCAGTTAATTCTGCAACTGGTGCTGACGTTCGCCGAGCGTAACCCTGGCATCACGCGTCTGATGAACGGTGATGCCTTGATGGGCGAAAACGAGCGCCTGCGAGCACGCATTAACGCCCTATTTGAGAAGATCCAGACTCATATTAAGCAAGCGCTACGAGAAAAGGCCCTGCGCGAGGGCATTGGCTTCCGCCTTGATGAGGGGATGTTGGCCAACTTGCTACTGGCATACGCCGAAGGCCGGATTTCACAATACGTTCGCTCAGATTTTAAGGTACTGCCAACGCAGGACTTTAACGAGCAATGGGCATTCATGCGGCAACAGCTACTACAAAGCTAGCAGGTCGCAGAATTCAGCCGAAAGCCTCCAAAATTTGGGGGCTTTTTTGTCTCAACAGCTATTCCTCCTTCCCCTTAGCGCTTCTAATTAGTCTCAACTCATACACGCCGTGAATACATCCTTGTAGGCTCTACTGCAGCTTCCATGCTGCAGAAGGTCTTCGCCGAGACTAATTAGAAGCGCTATCCAGTTTAAGCTCACCACGGCAGAAGTAGCACACGGACGTGCTGCCTACGGACCGAAGGATGGATACCGTTCGTCCTGAACATCGCCGCTCCTGCGCATCCATGCGCCCACGGCATACCGTTCGTCCTGAACATCGCCGCTCCTGCGCATCCATGCGCCCACGGCATACCGTTCGTCCTGAACATAAAAAACCAGCCCGGAGGCTAATGCCAGTCAGTTAAGCTGACTGGCATTTTTCTTATTGGGATATTTTCGCGCCTTGTGCTTCACGCATCTAGGGTAAATTCTGTCTTCCC
>NZ_JACXAF010000029.1 GCF_014773395.1 Neiella litorisoli
CTGTCTCTTGATCACATCTTAGAGTTCAAGAGACTTGGCTAATTCGTACCCTTCAAGGATGGCTTGTAATTTGAGCCATCCTTGCCACAGCACTTTGACCGAAGCTCTTCCGGTACGCTTGGTATCTTTCCAGCCTCCTAATCGCGCCAGTTGTTCATAAGCCCACAGCACTGAAGGCACTTCATCGGGAAGCTTTGTCTTCATTCGCTTAGCCCAGAGTAACTTCCAGGCTGTGGTCGATAAGATTTGCCCTACGGTTGTGTCTGGATGATGCTCTTTGGCGAATTTGAGCTGCAAGAGCCGCGTGGCGATGAACCCATTGATGGTCACAAGCCGCTCCATGTTGTTCTGGCACTGGAGTCTTAAGCTTTCGATATCAGTGCCATCGCTTTTCCAGACTTTGTGGTATTCCTCGACTAACCAGCGGTATTCATAATATCGGATTATTGTTAACGCTTGCTCTGGAGTTGAGACCGGCTCATTGGTCAGCAGGTGCCAGCTTAAGCCGCTCTGTGGATTGTTGCGCTCCGAGCAACCAACGTAGTAAACCGGTAGCGACTGACCTTGTTTGTTTGAGGGCGTTTTTAAGGTCACAGGAGCGAAACTGATGTCGAGCGTGGCGGTGCGCGCTTTGCGGCCACCTTTTTGGGCGATATGGACTTGTTTAACACCAGCGCTTTGTAATTCGCTCGCAAAGGCATAGAGCTTATCCGCGCCTTCCTCAATGTGTCGGCTTTGCATGGAGCGAACCACAAATCGCTGCCGCTGCGCTAGTTTGTAACTCAAGTATTCGTAGATATCCGCCTCTCGGTCACACACCGAAATAACCTTTGCCATCTGCTCTTGAAGCCTTGTGGCCATGGCTCGTGACGCTGACTCCCATTTGTAGCCTTCCTTGTCTTGGTAAGGCGTCTGAGCATGAAGCCGCCGCTTCCCTCGAGTGGCGATATCTCGCGTCCAACGTGATTGTTCAATCAGCCCAACAATCCGCTTCTCATCAGGAGCAAACAACAGGACGCTGTGAGCGAATAGTCCTCGGTGACGATTGCCTTGATTTACGTGACCTAAGTCATCGCGAATGCTTCGGTGGCGGTAAACCAGCGACGTGGTATCTTCGAGCGCCAGCAACAAGTTGTGCGATTTGGCTTGCTCTACGGTTGCTTGAAAGCCCGCATCGGCGATGGCGTTAGCGTCAATATGCTCGTTGCGGATAAAGCGGTAAGCGCCTTCCATCTCGGCAGGGGATTGGGTCACATTCACAAGTGGTTTCCCGGGTTCGTTAGCTAAAGCAGATGCTAACTTTACCAGACGAGCCGTTCGTCTTGGGTCTCCCAAATCAGCAGCGCCAAATTGTTCCGACGCCCACTTTAAGTGACTGTTAACCATGATGATACTCCCAAAAAAGTAATGTGGAGATCAGATCGAAGTTCACGGAAAAAGTTCAAAAAAATCCCCGCCAATTGCTTAGCGGGGATTTGTGTATAAGAGACAG
>NZ_JACXAF010000003.1 GCF_014773395.1 Neiella litorisoli
TCAGTGCGCCAATCTGCAGAACGATCATTGATGGAGGCATCAAATAATGCGCTGAGGTGCTTCAGCCGACATGGATGTCGGGTGTAGAGCGATCCATGGATGGACTCGAGCGTCACCGAAGGGCATTGTTTGCTGCCGACTTAGGACTTATTGTTTTGGCTGCGGGTCTAGCTGCATCAAGTGTCCAATATCAAAGACGCCGAGAAATCGTCCCTGATGACTCAACTGCAGCCACTTCAACTTACAGCGGATGTTGTCGCAGCTTGCGAGTTGTCTAGTAGAGACGCCGTAAATACTTCCATGTAGGCTCTGCTGCCGCATCCCTGCGGCAGAAGCTCGACAATCCAACTCCCAAGCGGCTCTCAAACCGTCAGCATGCCAAATCAGCCCAGAGCGATAGTAAACCTCGCAACTTGCTGCTTCAGGCGGCATGGATGCCGCATGCAGAGCGACACAAGGATGTGCTTGAGCGTCAGCATGGGGTGAGGTTTGCTCTCGCTGTTGTTCGCGAATGCTGCTTGTTCCTCGTGAGAAATCTTCGCCGTTTGCAAGCTGTCTCGTCGAGACGCCGTAAATACTTTGCTGGCGGGCTCCTGCCCTCTGCAAAGCCCCGCTCCGGCGTCCTGCCTGCGCGACAACTTAATAAAGTTGTCCCATATAGGCTCTGCTGCCTCATCCCTGCGGCAGAAGCTCGACAATCCAACTCCCAAGCGGCTCTCAAACCGTCCGTGCGCCAATCTATCCAGAGCGATAGTAAACCTCGCAACTTGCTGCTTCAGGCGGCATGGATGCCGCATGCAGAGCGACACAAGGATGTGCTTGAGCGCCAGCATGGGGTGAGGTTTGCTCTCGCAGTTGTTCGCGAATGTCGATTCTGTTCTCAAGAGTCGGCTTCGCCGCTTGCGAGCTGTCTTGACGAGACGCCGTGAAATCATCCCTGATGGCTCTACAGACGCTTCCCTGCGGCAGAAGCTCGACGATCCAACTCCCAAGCGACTCTCAAACCGTCAGTGCGATCTCCTTCGCAGCCAATACCCACAGGGAGTGTGTGATCATTGTCGTGCAAGCCTCTGTTACACTGAATGGATGGCAATGGGCCAGTAATAGGGATGGGTATATGTTCGACCGACACAACGTAGCAACAAAAACTCTGGTGACTTTGCTGACACTCAGCAGTCTGCTGGGATTTCTTTTGTTTGGTTATATGGTGTTGCCAGAGGTCGCCGGCGATGACTCAGGTTTGTACCTGTATCAAGCCTTACTCACAGGATTATTGGCTTGGATGATCTCCAGAAAGAGCATCATGGCATTGCGCATCACAGGCGTTTTGAGCCTCGTTCAGATCATTGAAATTGAAGCTCAAAGCTGGTCTTTAGGCGTTGGCGCGCCACTCAAAATCTTGCTGTCGTGGCAGGCCAACGGTATCGAATATGGGGTTAACCTCTATGCCTTGTTTATTATGCTACTGATTTGGCTGGCCTATCGAAAATTTCGCCAACAAGATGCAGCCGAAGTCAGTCACTAAATGAGCGCTAGCGAACGCAGCGCCAGCAAACCCAAGGTTGTGGTTAGCACCGCAAATACGGTGGTCACCGCAATAATATCGGCCGCTAAATCCGCGTCTCCCGCCATTTGCTTGGCCATCACAAAGCTGGCCGTAGCCGATGGCGTTGCCATCATCAAATACAAAATACCCAAGTTAACGTCTCTGAAGCCCAGCATCGCACCGCAGAGCACCGCGAATGCAGGCATCAACACTAGCTTCACCACCGAAGCTTGCACAATCAGGCTACGATTTCCTTTCAACCGCTCAAGACTGAGCGAACCGCCAACACAAAGTAGTGCCAGTGGTAGCGTCATATTGGCAAGGTAGCGGCCACTGGTCATTAACCATTCCGGTAAGCTGATGCGAGCCAGCGCTAACAACAAACCTGCGGCAATGGCTAAAAATAAAGGGTTGGTCAGCATCGAGCCAATGGTTTGCTTGAGTAAGTTTTGTTCGGAACGACTTTGTGCTGCGCTGAGCACAACAATGGCCGTCAGGTTGTAGACAATGGCGATAATGGCAAGATAGATCCCTGCCGGCGCTAACGCATCGTTGCCAAAGGCATTGACGATGGTCGCTAAGCCGATGATGCCCATGTTGCCGCGAAAACAGCCTTGCACAAACACGCCGCGCTGGGCAGCCGCCATGTTGCGACCGTACCACCACAATAGCGCTGCTGAACCCAAGGTTATCGCCGTTGCTGTTGCCAGCAATTTGGGTTGAATCAGCGCCGCGACATCTGCGCTAGCGACATTAAGGAATAATAAGCAAGGCAAGGTGACATTGAACACCAGACTGGAGCCACTTTGAATAAAGTCGGCTGAAATCATGCCTCGACGACGAAACACATAACCCAGTACCATCATCAACAAAATTGGCGTGGTAACCGATAACGAAAAGCCAAAGGCTTGCAACATAGGTAAAGTCTTCCTGTATGACCAATGTTTTTGAAGTGGTAAGTTGGATGGTGGGTAATGTATCGTAAATTGGCAGATAAAGCTTGTTGACCTTGGTCGATGGCAGACATTTTTGCCGGACCAACTATCTTTGCCAATTCAATGACTGACTTGTTTCACTGATATGGAGCCACAATGCCATCGGAATTCGAAAAAATGCTGAGCGGTCAGCACTATAACCCCTTCGACGCGGAGCTCATGGCATTGCGCAAAAATGCCCGACAACTGACTGAACAGCTTAATCAGATCAGTATGAGTGAGATCCCCAAACGGACCCGACTGATCAAATCACTCTTCGGCTCAACCGGCAAACATATTTACATTGAATCAAATTTTCGCTGCGACTATGGCGTCAACATTCATGTCGGCGAGAACTTTTACGCCAATTTTGATTGTGTGATCTTGGATGTCGCTGAAGTTCGAATTGGTGACAATTGCCTAATGGCACCGCAAGTTGGCATTTACACCCCTGGTCATCCGCTCGACCGCAAAGAGCGGGTCAGTGGTCTGGAATTTGGTTTGCCGGTGACGATTGGTGATGACTGTTGGATTGGCGGCCATGCGGTGATTAATCCGGGAGTCACCCTAGGTGACAATGTGGTTGTTGCGTCCGGAGCGGTGGTGACCAAAAGCTTTGGTGATAATGTCGTGATTGGCGGCAATCCGGCGCGTGTGATGAAACAAATTAGCTAATCAGGTCGGTGTAACTGCCGGTAGCGATTGCCAATATTCAGCGCAAGGGCAATGACCACGATGGCGACAACGACAATAAAATACAGAAAACTCTTGGGGTGAAGAGCTAGCACGTTGAGGCCAACGAACACAGTGAGCCCTTGCAGCATATCGCCACCGCGAACGCACAGTGTTTCGATCAGCGCTCTGGCTTCATAACGCTCCTGTCGTGATGTTGGAATGTAGAGCATTTGTTTAACCGTGTTCATGAGCGAGTAATCGAGGCTGTTTTCAACAATCTTGATGATTTTGAACAGCAGTAAAGCACCAACAAAGAGCACCAGGGCATAGCCGATAAAAATAAATAGAGGCACCAAAACTAGCGATAGTTTGACGCCAAAAGCGTTGATAAATCGTGAAACGACAAAGAATTGCAATAGTGCGCTGCCGATATTCACGGCCAGAAAATAGTTGCTGTAGAACTGCTTGATGTAGGCGTTTTTCGATAACTCCACCGACCCCGACTCAAGTGCCATATCATAGTTGTGCTCGACCAGCAGACTAACCAAATATTCGCCCAATGAATTGGTCCAACTAAACAACAGCACAAACAGGGCGATGAGCATCAGGTATCGATTTGCTCGGATCAGCGCAAAAGCATTGAACAGCTTGGTTGGTTGTTTCGGCCGATCAAGATTGAGTTTGACCTGGCTCGACTTAGCAAATAGCACCGGCAACTGCGACAGCATTAAGGTGATGGCGCCTGCAGCCAGAATAATTCGGCTATCTAATTCTAGCGGTAATGCCTTGGCCGCCATGGCTCCTATCATTGCCCCCATCGACGCGCCAAATGCAATCAGACCAAACAAGCGCTTGCCGCTGTCTTCATCAAGTCGGTCACTGGCATAGGCCCAAAATTGACTGATGGTTAATACCCCAAATGCGCCCAGCCAGATGTAAAACAAAAGACCAATAGCCAGTCCGGCGAGGCTCGCCAGTAAAAACAACACAAACGACAAAATGAAGAAGGACATCACCGCCATCATAAAGCGGCGGCTGCTGAAGCGTCGTGAAAATGCGCCATAAGCGGGTAGCAAAAACAGCAGTAATAGCGCCTGAAAAGCGGTGGCATAGCTCTTTAGCTCAGAACCTTGCTCCACCAGAATTAGCTCCTCGCGAACGGGCTTGAGGATATAGGCGGTGAACATCAACATGAACAGAATGAAAAACAGCGATAGAACTTTTAGCCCTTCGCCAGGCTGAACGTCGCCGCCCAACCTGAGCACTCGCTCAAGCACGGAGTACTCAGGTTGCGATCGGTAATGAGCCGAAAACGTCATTATTTTGCTTTTCTCAAAATGTAGTCACGACGCTTAACGATGGCATTAATCTGGCTATTGCTCAGGTAATCTGACAAGGCTTCTTTGAGTTTTTCTTGAGTGAGACCACGCAGCCGTTTTTCATAGAGATTCGATAGCCGGAAGGTTGAGCGGCGATACATTTTCGGTTTGCCGACTGTATCGCCAAAGGCTTGCGAGTGATCGATGAACATGCCGAAGAACTCTTCATCCCAAAGAATATTGCCGTTGTTACGGTCAATGTTGAACGTCAAGGTATCGAAGTTGAGCATTAATCGGGTCCAACCTAGTTCCTCACAAATGCCTGCGTATTCGATTCTATGGTCTTTCCTGTGGTTATCATCAATCAGGTTTTCGACCCATAGTTGCACTGCACCTTCCTTGCCATTAATGGTCCGCAACACCGTCGGCGGCACTAGGTTTTGGCCAAGCAGACGGTCAAGCTTATAAGCGGCAACTTCAAACACGTAGCGATCGCCGCTCTTATTGAAGGTTTTAAACGAGGCGCGGAGCTGGGTCTCACCTTGCTTTAAGGTGAGTACTCGTGAGCGGGTCACGCCTTTGCCGATGGCACTGTTGTCGATGATTTCTGCTGTTTTCAGAAACTGCTCGACATCCTCGTCTTTCATCCCCGGCGGGTTGTGACGAAAACGCTCGGTTTCCGCAACGATGTTGCTGCCAAATTGATTATTGAGGTGATGACCTGTCGGTTGATCGTGCGACAGTAATAGGGCCGACGGGGTTCCGCCGTAGTAATTGGTTAACATTCCGGTGTCAGCTAAAATCACGGCGCCGTCAACTCGGCTGACGAGACGACGATATCTGACCGAGTGGCCGACGACGATGTGGTCGATCTGATATTTCTTCTGGGCTTTTTCGACCGTGTAGGATTCGAGTAGCTCAGGGCAGAATGCGTTGCCGCGATACCAAAATGGCCCGGTCTGAGAAAACAACAAACTGTCTTGGGCTTCGACAAACTGTTTGGCGGCTTTGTACCAAGGTTGGCGTTTTGCGTTGCGACTATCTAGAAAGGCTAAGGCAGCGGATTCACCCGAGTAGTTGAGCAAGGTGAAGGGCAAAATACCGAATTCAAGCAGGTCATCAAACGGTTTTTGGTAGTCATTTAAAGCTTGCGTTGTGACTTCGTTGAGCTGATCAATGGACAGCTCGAGGGAATCGAGTGATAAACCACCATGAACGAACACCTGATTATTGACTTTGACTGCCGCTCGACCATGTTTGCGCAGCCACTTGCCGATGTCGCCTTGGGGCGAAAAGGCCTGCATCAAGCCGGTAAATCCCTCTGGAAAGTTGCCTTCAAAATCGCTGGTAATGTCCTTTTCGTTTGGAAACAACTTACTGTATTTTTTGAATAAATCATCGCGCAATGATTTCGATGACAAGTCTTTGTAACTGGCAAATTCAATATCGCTGACGTAGCGGTAGTCGCCGGTCATGAGCATGATTTCATGATTACCTAAGAGTTGACTGTAGCCGCCGCCAGCCGCTTCCGCTTGCTGTTGCAACTTCATCATCAATTCAACAACCTGACGAGAGCCTGAACCGCGGTCGACCAGATCACCAAGGCTGACTAGATGGCGATTGCCGCCAATCCAATTGAGCTGTGCATCAACCACCTTGAGCTCTTGTAGTAGCGAGGTGAGCTCATCAAATGCGCCATGAATATCGCCGATAACCACTACTTCTGCATCCGTTGTAATGGTTTCAGCTTGTGACTGCAACGGCTGGGCAAGCAGCATCAACAACAGTGCTGTGAGGAGCATTGATATCCGTGGTGTCATTGATAAATTCCTTATTAGCGTCAGTTGGTTAAAAGCTAGTTGGCGATATGAAGGTGTGCAAGATTTAATCGGTTTTTAATGCGTCGAATCAGATTTTGCGTAATGCCGCAGAATTGACCCAATTAGGCAAATTGTTAAGCCTTCGCATGTCACTTGTTGCACAGGGTATGCTAGGGTGTTGGGGTCTTATCTAGTGTTGAGGGCTTTTTATCTGTTTGCCCCGTTTAAGGATGATGTAATGACTTGTTCCGCTAAGCTTTTGGCTGCTGTATTGCTGTGCAGCATGAGTGTTGCTCATAGCCAAGAACTGACTTCTCCGGCAGAGCCATCATTGGACACGCCCGCCACAACTGGCAACAAAACTCAGACTGTTTCAACATCGGCAGATAACCCGGTGGCGAATATTGATGACAAACCGGCAAAGCCAACTAAGCCGGCGAAAAGCAAGCCGGAACCTTTGGTGCTGCCGGAGCCTGAGGTCCAGCAAGGTGCGTTGTTGGCAAATACCTTTACCCTTGGCGATGTATCAATTCACTATCGAACCGTTGGCACTGGCGCGCCATTGTTGCTGGTTCATGGTTTTCTTGATTCTGGCGAGCTATGGCAACCTTATCTTGATCGTCTGTCGAACCACTTTCAGGTGATTGTCCCTGATCTTCGCGGCCATGGTTTATCCACTAATCCATCGGAAATGTTTTCTTATCGTGAGGCAGCAGCCGATTTATCGGCATTAATGGCTCATTTGAATATCGCCAAATTTGATGCGGTCGGTTACGGTGAAGGGGCGTTGACACTCACTCGAATGGCCATTGAGCAACCCAAGCGAATTGGCAAGTTGGTCCTAATTGGCTCGGGCTCTTACCTTGCCGAGTCGGCTCGCGAACAGCAGCGCAAAGCAAAGGGCTTTAACCACTTTTCTAAGGCGTTTCAAAGTAAGTTAGTGGCGCTTCACCCTGGCGGTCAGCCGCAAGTTGACGCATTGCTCGCTCAATATCGAGCATTGGCTGCTGACTATCAGCAACCTAACTTCTCGCCGCCGCAGTTGCAGAAAATTATTGCCGATACATTGATGATTAATGGCCAGCACGATAAGTATTTCCCATTGGAGCCAGTGCTGGATCAACACCGCCACTTGAAGCAATCAAGCCTGTGGTTAATACCTGATCGTAACCATGATCTGGTGTTCTATGGCGCGCCGCCATCGCTGGAAAATGAGTTCATGCGGATCTTGTTGGCGCATTTAAAAAAAGAATAGATGAACTAACGGTTGTCGTTATTCTGTTCAAGCGAGCCTCAATGGCTCGCTTTTTTTGTCTCTAACAGGCCCATGCTGGCACCCTTTGTCGTAAACCTTACAATAATTAAATCAATTAAATCATTATGTTAATGGAGGTCCGAAGTTTGCACTGGTTCCTATGAAGACTGTTTTAGCAAGAACGGACAATGGTTGCTTGGCACTAGTGCCGTTGAGCCGGTCTTTGCTTCTCAGGAGGAGCCCAATGAAACGTAGTGAAATCGCCGAATTATTAGATGAACCCGCTTGTGAGCACAACAAAGGTGACAAAAGCGGTTGTAGTCGGCCAACCCCAGGTAATACCGCCGGAGGCTGCAGCTTCGATGGCGCACAAATCAGTTTGCTGCCGATTGCCGATGTTGCCCATATCATTCACGGACCCATTGCCTGTGCCGGTAATAGTTGGAACAACCGTGGCACCCGAGCCAATGGCCGAAACCTGTTTCGTTTGGGCTTTACCACCGATCTAAATGAGCAAGATGTCATTATGGGCCGTGCTGAAAAGCGCTTGCTCCACGCCATCAAAGAGGTCATTGAGCGTCACGATCCGCCAGCAGTATTTGTCTACATGACCTGTGTCCCTGCGCTTGAAGGCAACGATGTCGATGCCATTTGCGATTTAGCACAGCAACGTTGGAAGCGCCCAGTGATTGCTGTTGATGCCGCAGGCTTCTATGGCAATAAAAACTTGGGCAACCGCATCGCTGGCGATGTCATGGTGCGCAAAGTCATTGGTACCGCTGAGCCGCCACCTAAACCCGTGATGCGCCACGATGCGACCCGCAAAGTGCATGACATTGTGTTGATCGGCGAATACAACATTGCTGGTGAGTTTTGGCACATTTCACCGTTACTCGAACAACTTGGTTATCGAGTGCTGAGCTGCATGGCCGGTGACACTCGTTTTCATGAAATTCAAACCATGCATCGAGCCGATGCCGCCATGGTGGTTTGCTCGCGAGCACAAATCAATGTTGCCCGGATGCTGGAGCAGCGTTGGGGGATCCCGTGGTTTGAAGGGAGCTTTTATGGCCTTGAGGACACTTCAGAGTCGCTTCGACAATTTGCCCGTCTGATTGGTGATCCAAAACTGATTGCTGAAACTGAACAACTGATTGCCTTTAAGGAAATGGAAACCAAAGCGCTGTTGGCTCCTTATCGTGATCGGCTGCAAGGCAAACGGGCATTGGTTTATACCGGCGGGGTGAAATCTTGGTCAGTGGTCGCTGCACTTCAGCAACTCGACATTGAAGTGGTTGCGACTGGCACGAAGAAATCAACCGAGCACGACAAAGCGCGTATTCGCGAGATTATGGGCCCAGATGCGTTAATGCTTGATGAGGGTGGGGCGCGCAATTTATTGGATGTGGCTGCCGAACACAACGCCGATCTAATGATTGCTGGTGGCCGCAACATGTACACCGCGCTCAAGGCGAAAATGCCATTTCTCGACATTAACCAAGAGCGCGAGCATGCTTATGCGGGCTATGCCGGTCTGGTTAATTTGGCCAAGGAATTATGCCGAACCTTGGAAAGCCCAATTTGGCAAAAAGTTCGCAGTACCGCGCCATGGCTTGAGCCATCGGAGTTGATCCATTTAAGTGTGGTCCGTCATCAAGGCCGAAACATTGCGCGGGAGCACTAATCATGGTGATTCGTAAAGTGAACAAGCGTGCTTTGGTCGAACGACCACTAAAAACCAGTCAACCGACCGGCGCGACGCTGGCGATGCTGGGCTTGGCCAACAGCATTCCATTGATGCACGGCTCTCAGGGCTGTGCAGCCTTTGCCAAAGTGTATTTGATCCAGCATTTTCGTGAGCCGGTACCGCTGCAAAACACCGCGATTGATCAAGTTGCCGCCGTCATGGGCGGCGATGACAATCTGCTCAGTGCCATTGCTCTGTTGTGTGACAAACACCATCCGGATCTGATCGCAGTCATGACCACTGGCCTGACTGAAATGCAAGGGGCCGATATCGAACGCATCGCCAAGCAGTTTCGGCAGCAATATCCGCAGCATGCAGCCACTCGTGTGGTGACCATTAACACGCCTGATTTTACCGGCTCGATGCAGACCGGGTACGCTGCCGCGGTTGATGCCCTTGTTCGGCAGATAACACGGCAAACCACACCACCAGCCGTGAGTCAGCCAACGCGGGCATATCACAATCACAGTTTGCAGCTCAATGTGTTAGCAAGCAGCGCGTTAACGCCTGCTGATGTTGATTTGTTGCAGCGTTATCTTGATGCCTTTGACATCGATGCCATCATGGTGCCGGACTTATCACAATCGCTTGATGGCCACCTTGATGGTGATGATTTTTCTGCCACCAGTGCAGGAGGCACCGCCATTGAAGATATCGAGCGGATGGCAACCAGTGCGGCAACAATCGTGATTGGCGAGTCACTGCAAGCGACCGGTAAATGGTTGCAGCAGCATCATCAGGTGCCTTGCCATTTTGTCGGCAATGTCATGGGATTAGCGGAAACTGATGGCTTAGTGCAGTTGCTGACGCAGTTAACTGGCAAGCCGGTGCCGAATTGGATTAACCGCAGCCGGCAACGGCTGCAAGACGCGATGCTCGATTGCCACTTTGTACTGAGCCAGGCTGCTGTCGCGATTGCTGCAGAAACCGATTTGGCGGCAGGCTACCAAACTCTGCTGGCAGAGCAGGGCATGGCGATCAAACGAATTGTTACTGCCACAGGCAGTGCCGGCGCAGAACATTGGCAAACCGATGATTGGGTTGTCGGTGATCTATCTGACATTGAACAGGTACTGGCTGAAGTTGAAGTGGTAGTTGGCAACAGTCATTGCGCCGCCCTTTGTGAGCCGCAAGTTCCGGTGCTTCGAGCGGGTTATCCATGCCATGACAAATACGGCAGTAGCGATACCTTGCAACTTGGTTACGAAGGCAGTCGCGCCGTTTTGTTTGCGCTGGCCAATTGCTTGTACAAACATCACCACGATGAGGTGACCCCGCACTACTCCAAGTATCGATTTGAAGCTGCAGACACATTGTCGACAGTAGCGCGAGGTAGTTAACGATGAATAACGTTAATCCTCAGCGTAAGCTTCAGCTTGTGTCCGATCCGTCACAGCATTTCGAGTTGTTTGTGGCGTTTGCCACCGATGATCAAGAGCATATCAATCAGCATTTTGGCACCTGCAAATCGCTATCTATTTACGGCGTTGATCGACATCAGGCGGGCGTTGCTGAAATCATCCAATTTAACCAAATGGTCAGCGGCCATGATCAGGGCAAATTACAAGCCAGATACGACGCCTTGCACCGCTGCGCCGCGGTGTATTGCAATGCCATTGGCCCATCGGCCATTGCTCATCTTGTCAGCCAAGGGGTACAACCGGTCAAAGTCGCTCCTGAACAGCTCATTCATCAGGCCATTATTGAACTTCAGACACAGTTAGTTGATGGCCCCAAGGGCTGGCTCGGTAAGGCATTACGCCGCAGCAGTAATCAGAACAATCAGAGTAAGGCACTCACTGATTTGCTGGATGAGAGTTGGTAACACAGAATTCACTTAGGAACCTTTGTTTTAGAAAAAACGGAGAAAAACATGTCAGCCGAGTTTATGGGGAAAACCCGCAGTGGCGAAAGCTGGGAGCCACAGTTTGTCACTGATATTGACCAATCAACCTGCATTGGCTGCGGCCGTTGCTACAAGGTCTGCCCACGGGACGTTTTCGATTTGGTGGAGCGAGAAATCGATGAAGATGACGACGCTTACGATGGCTACGAAGACGATGTGATGATGGTAATGGAGCTCAAAGATGCCGGCGATTGCATCGGCTGCAGCTCCTGCGCTCGCGTTTGTCCAAAGGCCTGTCATACCCACACGCCCGCATCTGCATTTGCGTAAGGAGACGTGATGACTGGGCCAACCGGATCGCCAATAAACCATGATCAGCGAGTGGCTCAGTCGATTGTTACCGAGCAATCGAGTGCTGAAATAGATGATGTCACTGCCAGCCTGCAGGTGGTGTCGGTGACTGATGATTACATTGTTGCAAGAGGCCAACGTCTGGGGGGCTGCAGCAAGTGTCAGCAACGACAGAGTTGCCCGTCCGGCGCGTTCGCCAAAGAAGGTGAGTTTACTATTCAGCTGCCCATCAATGAGCAACTACAGGTTGGCGATCAGGTTCAACTGCAATGCTCAGGAGGTCAATTGTTCGGTGCATTTGCTGTGCTGTTTGGTGTGCCGGTGATCGGCATGGTGGCGGTACCGCTGGCGCTGGAATACTGGACCCAGGCAATTGCTGAACAACTGCCGCTGATCACATCGCTCGAAGTGCTCGTCGGATTTGCTCTTGGTTTGAGTTTGGCCAAGGTGCTCGCCGCCAAAGTGAAGTGGCAGCCGAGAATTTCTCATCACTCTCATTAATCGTCTAATTAACCGAGCACTTCTTGTGGCTCTTCGGTCATGATTTGGTGAAGCGCAGCCATGTCGTGTTCGAGATTGATCATGTCGCGCTGCAACTTACCAATGGTGACGTCACATTGGTTATCGGTGACATCAAATTGGTAGTCCGCTAACTGGTGCAAAAAGTGCACTTCAGCCATGGCAACAAAACATTGTCGTTCGGCATCATTGAGCGGCTCGGCAACTTGTTCGTAGTTTTCCAGAATTACCTGAAGACTATCCTGCCAGCACTGGACGCGGGAGTTGGTCATTGGTGTCAGAGAGAAGTGACTGTTTACACACAAAAAGGCCAGTTGGTATAGATCGTAAATCCGCAGATCGCGACGGGCATCATCAAAGTCAATGCAAGACACTAAGTTCTGCTCGTCATCGAATAGGAAATTGGAGGCTTGAATATCGCTATGAATGATATTTTGTTGGCATTGCGCGAGTAGCTGCTCCGGCAAGATCCGAGACAATCCCATGGCTTTTGGCATGGCGGTGTAGATCAACGACAGCATCGCTGCTGCACATGGGTGGCTTTGTTCGAGCGTATGTAATTCGCAGCGATAGGTCATTAAACGGTTGGTCAGGCCCTGCACGTCGTGGCTGCAAATGTGAGTCGGCAGTAGCTGCAACTCTTCATCTTTGCCGGCATTGTGAAAGTTGGCGAGTAACTTGGCGACTTGAGCGACGTGTTTTTCGGTCAGTTGGTTGTCAGTCGGCAGAGGCTTACCTGCGACGAATTCACTGACCACAAACAATTCCGAATTTTGATATTCGGTAATGGGCTGCGACATCGAGTTACTGAGCACTCGAGCCGTGGGTACGCCATGTTGAGATAGCTTAACCGACAGCGCAATTTCTTGGCGCAGACGTTCCAAGCTGTTGTTTTGAATATGATGCTTTAATGCCAGCCGGCCGCGCTGAGTATCAACAAAGAACACTTCATTGACGCTTGATGAGGCGCAAATCTCAATATTCGACAACGGCTGAATGCCGTAATAAGAGAGTACTTCCTGTAGACGCTTTTGTATCGGCAAGCTCATCGCAATCCTCAGTTCCAAACCTATTGGGTTAGACCTAAGTATTAGTCGCCGGTAATAATTTTGATAGCTTGATTAATGTGAGCCAGACTCAAAATTATTCATTGAATCTGGCTTGTTTGACTCAGATCACAATGGTCGTTGAGCGGTGATGACTGCTCGCAGTGGTGCAGGGTAACCCTCGACGGTTTTGCTCTTATCAGCTGGATCGAGAAAGTCGGCCAGACTTTCATTGGTCATCCAGTCAGTGCGTCGCTGTTCATCGGTACTGGTTTGGTCTAAATCAACCAACTTAATGTGCTGAAAGCCAATGCGTGACAGCCACAGTTGCAAGGCTTCGGCACTCGGCAGGAACCAAACATTTCGCATCTTGGCATAACGATCGGTCGGCACTAGGACTTGATTGACATCACCTTCAATCACTAATGTTTCAAGTACCAATTGACCGCCCGGATGCAGTAAGTCGTGCAATTGCTGCAAGTGATCAATCGGCGATTTGCGGTGATATAGCACGCCCATTGAAAACACCGTATCAAAGGCCGCAAGCGGCGGCATCTGCTCAATGCCAAGCGGCAGCAAATGAATTCCCGCCGGATTGCCAGCGAGCCGCTTGATCGCCAAAAACTGCATTAAAAACAGCTCAGAAGGATCAATTCCGACCACCATATTGGCGCCTTCGCCTTTCATCCGCCACATGTGATAACCATTGCCGCAACCGACATCGAGGATGGTTTTGCCGGCCAGTGGTGCTAAGTGAGGCTTTACACGATCCCATTTCCAGTCCGAGCGCCATTCGGTATCGATGTGCAAACCATGAACGTGATACGGGCCTTTGCGCCAAGGGTGGAATTGGGTCAGCAGTCCTTCAAGTTTGGCCTGCATGCCAGAGTCAATACTGTGTTCGGTACCAATTCGGACTTGCTCGCTAAAATCAACGTCTTGGCTAGCCAGCTCTGGCAGTTTGTTCAACACCCGCTGCCAGCCAGCAAACTTGGAATTGCGCAACTCGCGGTGCCACCTTGCCAGTTGGCTTGGCACGGTTTCAAGCCAATGACTGAGCTTGGTGTAGGGGAGTTCGCGGTATAAGTCGTCAAAATGAATCACGGTGAACCTATTACATTTGGAGCAAGTTGATTGCCGTTACTTGAGGGCAATGATCGAACAGAAATTGTAGCTCTGATACCAAACCGAGGCGTGAGCAAAGCCCGCTTGCTGTAAACGCTGCAGATTGGTTTCCACGCTTTCGGTTTTCATGACGTTCTCTAGAGCGGTGCGCTTTTGCGATATTTCCAGCTCAGAATAGCCATTGGCGCGTTTGAACTCATGGTGCAAGTCGATCAGTACGTCGTTCATGACTGGATCAGCATGTTGAATCTTTTCCGATAGTAACAGCATGCCGCCTTGGTTCATTCCCGCAGCAATCTGGCTCAATACATCTAACCGTTGCTCCGGCTCAATAAACTGCAGGGTAAAGTTCAGCACCACCATGGATGCATTGGTAATTTCTGTGTCTTGCAGGTTTTGGCAGCGCAGATCGATCGGCGTGTCGCCTCGGTAGCTATGAATATGCTGCTCGGCTCGCTCAAGCATGGCTTTGGAGTTATCAACCGACACAATCTGACAACCGGGTTGTTTGTTGTGACGCCGCATCATCAAGGTTGCAGCGCCTAACGAGCAGCCGAGATCATAGAGGTTCGAGTTGGCCTGAGCGTAGCGTTCGGTCAATAAACCTAGGGTGTGCAAAATGGTTTGGTAGCCTGGCACTGAGCGCTGAATCATGTCGGGGAAGACATCGGCAACGCGCTGATCGAAGTTGAAGTCAGCTACTTGTTGCTCAGAGGCGTATATGTTGTCGGTTAATCGAGTCACGGACAAAATGGCAAATTCAAATAATCCGCTAGTCTAACCGAAGCAGGGGGTAGAGCTGAACCTCTTGAGCAGAAAATGCTTCTACGGCCCATTACTCGCTTTGATCAAAAGTGGCATATGGCGATAACAAACCTCACCTCTTGCTGACGCTCAAGCACATCCATGTATCGCTCTGCATGCGGCATCCATGCCGCCTGAAGCAGCAAGTGGCGAGGTTTGCTATCACTCAAGGGAATGCCTGCACATCCGGTTCGAACGCTAGTTGGAATTGGGGGCTAGGTGACAAAATGCGCGGAACTGTCTAGAGCGGAATCAAGTGTCCAATATCAAAGCCTCTGCAGCAGGGAAGCTGCAGTGGAGCCATCAAGGATGATTCCTCGGCGTCTTTGATATTGGATACTTGATGCAGCTAGGCCCGCAGCCAAATCAATCAGCCCTAAGTCGGCAGCAAACAATGCCCTTCGGTGACGCTCGAGTCCATCCATGGATCGCTCTACACCCGACATCCATGTCGGCTGAAGCACCTCAGTGCATTATTTGCTCCCTCTTGTGTCATCGCGGACCACCTATAACACAGCGCTCATACGGTTCGGGAGTAGTTTGGAAGTTGGACCTAGGTGACAGAATGCGCGGAACTGTCTAGAGCGGAATCAAGTGTCTATATCAAAGCCTCTGCAGCAGGGAAGCTGCAGTGGAGCCATCAGGGATGATTCCTCGGCGTCTTTGATATTGGATACTTGATGCAGCTTGTGCCCGCTGCCAAATCAATCAGCGCTAAGTCGGCAGCAAACAATGCCCTTCGGTGACGCTCGAGTCCATCCATGGATCGCTCTACACCCGACATCCTTGTCGGCTGAAGCACCTCTGTGCATTATTTGCTGCCTCTTTGTGTCATCGCGGATCACCTACAACACTGCGCTCATACGGCTCGGGAGCAGCTTGGAAGTTGGGCCTAGGCGAAAAAAATGCGCGGAACTGTCTAGGGCGGAATCAAGTATCCAATATCAAAGCCTCTGCAGCAGGGAAGCTGCAGTGGAGCCATCAGGGATGATTCCTCGGTGTCTTTGATATTGGATACTTGATGCAGCTGTTGTCAGCAGCTGATACAACCGTTGCTCAAAGCACATTTGCCAATCACCGCCACAATCACCAAATTCACCGCTCATGCGCCTAGCACAGCGTAAGTGCTTTCAGTATAATTGCCCGCCGTTATTGATACCGTCGACAAATTAGTTGCCAATCAGGCCAAACCGATTGGCTTTAAAGCTGAGAAAGACACGTTATGCCGATTTACGAGTACCGTTGTGACGATTGTGGTCACGAGTTAGAAAAGTTGCAGAAAATGAGCGATGCACCGTTAACCGAGTGCCCAGCTTGCAACAACAGTAGCTTAAAAAAACTGATTTCAGCTGCCGGCTTTCGCTTATCCGGCTCCGGCTGGTATGAGACCGACTTTAAAAGTGGCAACAAGAAAAACTTGTCCGGTGACAAAAAATCAGACGCCAAGAGCGCCTGATTGCTATCGAATTTAGATTTTGTGTGATGGCCCTTAAGGCCTTTACACAGAGCAAACATCACAGCATGAAACATCATGCTAAGTAACAAAATATAAGGGATACAGATGCGCACAGTTTATTGCGGTCAGGTTAATCTTGAACATGTTGAGCAATCCGTCACTTTGTGTGGCTGGGTAAACAAACGCCGCGACTTAGGTGGCCTGATCTTCGTTGACTTGCGCGATCGTGAAGGCATTGTTCAGGTCGTATTTGACCCTGACAACAAAGACGTGTTCGAAGTCGCCAACTCTCTGCGCAACGAATACTGTGTCCAGCTCACCGGTCAAGTGCGTGCTCGTCCAGAAAGCCAAATCAATAAACAAATGGCAACCGGTGAAGTTGAGCTGATTGCTACTGAACTGACGATTTTGAATGCCAGCGCGCCGCTAGCGCTTGATTCCAACCAAGAAAACTCAGAAGAGCAGCGCCTCAAGTATCGCTACTTAGACTTGCGTCGCCCAGTTATGAGCGATCGCATCAAGTTCCGCTCTAAAGTCACTAGCGCCGTTCGCCGCTTCTTGGATGACAATGGCTTTCTCGATATTGAAACCCCAATCCTAACCGCTGCAACACCTGAAGGTGCCCGCGACTACTTGGTGCCAAGCCGCACTCACAAAGGCAAGTTCTTTGCCTTGCCGCAATCACCTCAGTTGTTCAAACAGCTACTGATGATGTCGGGTTTCGACCGTTATTACCAAATCGTTAAGTGCTTCCGTGATGAAGACTTGCGTGCCGATCGCCAGCCTGAATTTACTCAGATTGATATCGAAACCTCGTTCATGACGTCGGCCGAAGTGATGGCCAAAACTGAAGAAATGATCCGCGATTTGTTCAAACAATTGCTGGACGTCGATTTGGGTGAGTTCCCATCGATGCCATACTCCGAAGCGATGCGCCGCTTTGGCTCGGACAAGCCAGATTTGCGTAACCCGCTGGAGCTGGTCGACGTTGCGGACTTGCTCAAAGAGGTTGAATTCAAAGTATTCTCTGGCCCTGCCAACGATCCTGAAGGTCGCGTCGCGGTGATTCGCGTGCCTGGCGGTGCAAGCTTGTCGCGCAAGCAAATTGACGAATACGGCAAGTACGTTGGCATTTATGGTGCCAAAGGTCTGGCGTGGATGAAGATTAACGGCGCCGCTGCCGGTGATGTGCAGTCGCCAATTGCCAAGTTCCTCAACGAAGACATCATTGCGCAATTGATTGCTCGCACTGAAGCGGCTGACGGTGACATCCTGTTGTTCGGTGCTGATAACGAAACCGTCGTGGCGGAAGCCATGGGCGCGTTGCGTTTGAAGTTAGGCGAAGATTTTGAACTGGTAGAAGATTGCTGGAAGCCGCTTTGGGTGGTTGATTTCCCAATGTTCGAAAAGCACGACGGCGGTTTAGCTGCCATTCACCATCCATTTACTGCTCCAGTTGGGGTAACGCCAGAGCAGCTAGAAGCTGACCCTGCTAATGCGCTATCGGATGCCTATGATATGGTGTTGAATGGTGTTGAGTTAGGCGGTGGTTCGGTTCGTATTCACGACCAAGCGATGCAAGCTGCGGCCTTCCGCGTATTAGGCATTAGCGATGAAGAAGCTCGTGAGAAGTTTGGCTTCTTGCTCGACGCGCTGCAGTTCGGTGCGCCACCACATGCCGGCTTAGCTTTTGGTCTTGACCGCTTGATCATGCTAATGACAGGCGCCACTTCGATTCGTGACGTAATGGCATTCCCGAAAACCACCACTGCTGCTTGCCCGTTGACGGATGCGCCAAGTGTCGCCAACCCTGCGGCATTAGCCGAACTGGGCATTACTACCCAAGTTGAAGCAAAAGAAGACGACGCATAATTGTCGCCAGATATAGCGAAGCAAAAGGCTATAGCGAGTTAGGTCGCAATGACTATCGCTAAACGACCGGTGTCAGTGTTGGTGGTGATCACCAGCCAAACCGGTCACGCCCTAGTGATGCAACGGGCGGATGACGCTAACTTCTGGCAGTCAGTGACGGGCAGTTTGGAGTGGCATGAACTGCCTGAGCCCGCAGCAATTCGTGAGCTTGCCGAAGAAACAGGGCTGACTCCACAAATGGGAGTTTGGTCCAACATGAATCGGCAAGTTTGCTATACCATTCGTCCTCAATGGCGTCATCGCTATGCCGATGGCTGCACTACTAACACCGAGCACTGGTTTAGTTTAACGCTGCCATCTCCGACACCGATTCAATTGGCTCCTGAAGAACACCTGAAGTTTGACTGGCTGCCATGGCGTCAGGCGTTAACCCGTTTGAGCTCACCCAGTAATCAGCAAGCATTGCGATTGTTGATGACAGGGGCCGAGCAGTAGCAGTCTGAAAAAAACACAGTGCCATTGAGTAACAGCATGCAAGGAGTAACAAATGGCTGGTCACAGTAAATGGTCCAACATCAAACATCGTAAAGCGGCGCAGGATGCCAAGCGCGGCAAGCTTTTCACTAAATTGATTCGTGAGCTCACGGTATCTGCGCGAGAAGGCGGCTCCGACCCAGATTCAAATCCTCGCTTACGAGCGGCAATCGACAAAGCGTTATCGAACAACATGACTCGCGATACCGTTGATCGTGCGGTTAAACGTGGCGCAGGCGAGCTTGATGGTGTCGAACTAGAAACCGTGGTTTACGAAGGCTATGGCCCCGGCGGCACGGCGGTTATGGTTGAAACCATGACCGATAACCGTAATCGAACCGTCAGCTCGGTGCGCTCTGCCTTTACTAAGTCAGGTGGCAACCTTGGCACCGATGGCTCAGTTGCTTACTTATTCAGTAAACAAGGTGTTATTAGCTACGGCAAGTCAGAAGATGAAGATGCGCTGATGGATGCCGCTTTGGAAGGTGGCGCGGAAGACGTGCTGACCAATGACGATGGTAGCTTTGAAGTAGTTACCACACCGGAAGAGTTTGGTGATGTTAAAGATGCCCTTGATGCTGCAGGCTTCGAAGCGCTGAATGCTGAAGTGACTCAAGTACCATCGACAAAAGCTGAACTGGACCTCGATACGGCGAAGAAGTTTCTCCGTTTGATCGATACCTTGGAAGATGATGACGATGTCCAAGAGGTGTATCACAATGGCGATATCTCCGATGACGTCATGGCTGAGTTAGATTGATACTAATCGGCGCATTAAACTCGATTGGCTCAGGGGGCATCAGTGTCCTGAAGAATGCAGGAAGCTAATGCAATTTAAGACGCGCCGTAAATCCATCCGTGGAGGCTTAGCGACCGCATCCATGCGGTCGATAGTCTGAAATCGCATCAGTCATCCTCCATTCAGACCGGCGCAATCAATTGAGCTGGCAGTTTTTATAAGAAGGCAGATTTTTGGCAGTCATTCTTGGTATCGATCCTGGTTCTCGTATCACCGGCTATGGTGTGATCCGCGCGCAGGGTCGCAAACTCGACTATCTCGGCAGTGGTTGTATTCGCACCTCGGAAGGCGAGTTAGCTGAAAAATTACGGCAAATTCACGATGGCGTGCGCGAATTGATTGTTCAGTTTCAGCCCGAACAGTTTGCGATTGAACGCGTGTTTATGGCGCGTAATGCCGACTCGGCACTGAAGCTAGGGCAAGCCAGGGGCGCGGCAATTGTCGCTGCGGCATGCCAAGGTTTGCCTGTGGCCGAATACGCCGCGCGTGAAATTAAACAAGCCGTGGTTGGCACCGGCGCGGCCGATAAACCCCAAGTGCAGGCCATGGTTTCGCATATGTTAAAGCTACCCGCAGCGCCGCAAGCCGACGCAGCTGATGCCCTTGGTGTGGCCATTTGTCATGCGCACACGCAGCAGAGTTTAATTGCCATGGCAGGGACGACCACGGGTACCCGCCGCGGCCGTTGGCGCTGACGTTTCCTGAGGGAAAAAATCACTGTCCTGAGATCATCGTCCCAGCATCATCGCTTCGACATCTTGTTCAGGGCTGCCAATGCCTTTCAGTTCAAAGCCATTGAGCAAGATATCGGCAACTTTACCGGTGACAAACGCCGGTAAGTTGGGGCCAAGGCGAATCCCTTTAACGCCCAAATGCAGTAAAGCCAGTAACACCGCCACCGCTTTTTGCTCATACCAAGCGACATCAAATGACAACGGCAAATCATTGAGCGAATCAACCGCAAATGCCTCTTGTAACTTCAGTGCGATGACCGCAAGCGAGTAGCAATCGTTGCACTGACCCGCATCAAGCACCCGAGGAATACCATTAATCGTGCCTAAATCCAGCTTGTTATAGCGAAACTTTGCACAACCAGCGGTTAGGATGACGGCATCTTGCGGCAATTGCTCGGCAACTTGGGTGTAGTATTGGCGCTCATCTGAGCGTCCATCGCAACCCGCCATCACCACAAATCGCTTGATGGCCCCCGCTTGCACCGCTTCAACCACTTGATCGGCCAATGCCATCACTTGGTCATGGCCAA
Source organism: Neiella litorisoli (assembly GCF_014773395.1). Lineage (GTDB taxonomy): Bacteria > Pseudomonadota > Gammaproteobacteria > Enterobacterales > Neiellaceae > Neiella > Neiella litorisoli. The sequence goes on from NZ_JACXAF010000003.1 coordinate 20,953, forward strand.
AGCCTCCGACAATATGGCCTGTTTCCAATGGCTCTGGAGCAGGGCATTGATGAGCCAAATCAATCAGTGCGGAAAAATCTTTGTCGCCAGCAGGATTCGTCTCGATATGAGTCAGGCCAGAATGGCGCACTGGGCCGGTGGTAAACAATCTGTCTTCATAACTCTCTTGTGGTGGTACCAAGCAATTGGTCGTCATCAAAATAGGCCCGTTAAAGGCGCTAAAATCCTGCTCTTGTTGCCACCATGCGCCGCCGTAGTTGCCCTTGAGGTGGGAGTATTGTTTGAAGTAGGGGTAATAGTGGGCCGGTAACATTTCACCATGAGTGTAGATATCGATACCCGAATCCTTGGTCTGTTCAAGTAATTGGGCCAAATCCTTCAAGTCGTGACCGGAAATTAAAATACCCGGAACAGAGCCAGCTTCGAGGCTTACTTCGGAAATTTCCGGTGAGCCATAACATTCCCTGTGGGCCTTATCGAGCAGTGCCATGGTAGCGACCGATACCTCGCCGGCTTTAACGATCCAATCCATCAAATCACTAAACCGCAACGGAGTGGTTAAAGCCGCCATCACCTGGCGAATAAACTGATCTACCGAAGGATCGCGATAACCCAACTGAGCGGCGTGTTCGGCATAGGCGGCAATCCCCTTGACGCCATAAATCAGCAATTCTTTGGCCGAGCGGCGATCTGGGTTGTGCATGGTCAACACCCCTGCTGACTTGAGAATGTCGGTGCGGATCACACTCGGGATTGCATCTGGCGTGTAGCGTTCAATTTCATTGGTCATGCAAGTGAACAATTGACGCAAACTTTGATTGTCAAAGTTGACGTTGGTGATGGTGGCAAACAGAGCGGTACGGATCAGATCGTCAACCTTCGGGCAGTCGCCGATTTCCAGCGTCGCGTAGGCCAGTTGCGATGCGGCTTCGATAAGCTGATCTTGCAGCTTGGCAGTACTGACGGATTTGCCGCACAAACCTTTGGTGGTGCAAGCCTCGCCATTGTTGGTTTCCTCACATTGGTAGCAGTGCATTGTCATAACTGGTTCCTTTTTTACTCTTGCTTGAGACTATTTGATTGCAGCTAACTCACTGATAAAAATGATTTATGTTGTCTTAAGTAGTAACGGCTATGTGTTAGCTGGGATGATTAGTGATGACTCATTGCAGATGCTAGGCCATTGTTGTCAGTGGAATGCAATTTATAATTTGCTATTGCGGACATGATGTTCAATAACCCAAATGCACCACTGTATTTTTTTACAGTGAAATCTACTCAAGACAACCAATCTTTGTTAACCTCGGGCTCATCAAAGCTATTGATGGAATCAAACACGTGATTGGACGTTTACGGGGCGAAATCGCCGACAAACAACCGCCAGAAGTTTTATTGGATGTCGGTGGCGTCGGTTATGAAGTACAAATGCCGATGAGCAGCTTCTTTAATCTGCCTGAAATTGGCCAAGCCGCCACTATCTATACCCACTTGGTGGTGCGAGAGGACGCTCAATTGCTGTTTGGCTTTGGTTCTAAATCAGAGCGCGCATTATTTCGAGAGCTCATTAAGACCAACGGTGTTGGACCTAAACTGGGTTTAGCAATCCTCAGTGGCATGACGGCAGAACAGTTTGTTCGGTGCGTCAATTTAGACGATGTCACAGCATTGACCAAGTTGCCGGGGATTGGCAAGAAAACAGCCGAACGGTTACTGATTGAGATGCGTGACAAACTCAAAGACTGGCACGGTGGTGAAACTGAGGTTTTGGCAATGCCGACGGTGGAGCCAAGTGCAGCAGTTGCAATGCCGGTTGATGCTAAAGCCGATGCCATTAGTGCTTTGGAAGCATTGGGTTACAAACACAATCAAGCCAAGCAAGCGGTGACTAAAATAGCCAAAGACGGCATGAGTTCAGAAGATCTGATCCGTGACGCGTTAAAGTCCATGATGTAAGGATCGTGAGCCATGATTGAAGCGGATCGACTGATTCAAGCCGAAGCGACCCGAGAAGACGATGCCATCGAGCGGGCAATACGGCCTAAAACATTGGCTGAGTATGAGGGCCAACCTCATGTTCGCGAGCAAATGGACATCTTTATCGAAGCGGCGCGCAAGCGCCAAGATGCGCTCGATCACTTACTGATCTTTGGCCCACCCGGTTTAGGTAAAACCACACTAGCCCATATTGTTGCCAATGAAATGGGCGTCAACATGCGACAAACTTCTGGACCTGTGTTGGAAAAAGCAGGCGATTTAGCTGCCATGCTGACTAACCTTGAAGCCAATGATGTGCTGTTTATTGATGAGATCCATCGCTTAAACCCAGCTGTTGAGGAAGTGTTGTATCCGGCCATGGAAGATTATCAGCTGGATATTATGATCGGCGAAGGGCCGGCGGCTCGCTCGATCAAACTGGATTTACCCCCTTTTACTCTGATTGGCGCCACCACTCGTGCGGGATCATTGACTTCGCCACTGCGTGATCGCTTTGGCATTGTGCAGCGCTTGGAGTTTTACAATACCGCCGATTTAACCAATATCGTTGAGCGCTCAGCTGGCTATCTCAGCATGAATTTGTCATTAACCGGCGCCGAAGAAATTGCCAAACGTTCGCGCGGCACACCAAGGATCGCTAATCGCTTGCTTCGTCGGGTGCGAGATTTTGCTGATGTCCGGCACGATGGCCAGGCTGACCAAGACGTGGCAAACAAAGCGCTGGACTTACTTGATGTTGATCCGCGTGGCTTTGATTTCATGGACCGTAAATTGTTACTGGCGATTATCGATAAATTCAGTGGTGGGCCGGTTGGCTTGGACAACTTGGCAGCAGCTATTGGTGAAGAGCGCGATACCATTGAAGATGTGCTTGAACCTTATCTGATTCAGCAAGGCTTTATTCAGCGTACGCCTCGTGGCCGTATCGCGACCGAGCGGGCCTATCAACACTTCTCACGTATCCATCCGTCTCTCGATCAGTAAAATCAAGGCAAAAAAAAGCCCGCGAAATTCGCGGGCAGCATTTATGCTTCAGGAAAGAAAATAAATCAGGGAACTATCCGTAGTAACCACCAAGTCCGTACTAAAAACTTAATGGTCATAAAACGCTTACTCGAACACAGCGCTAACTGTTGCTTCGATGGGGAGCATATTATTGTTAGATCGGTTTTATCTCAAACGAGATAATTTGAGACTCATCATTAATAAAACTAATGTCACTTCTATTTTTTCAGTTTTTATTTTTATTTGTGAATATTTTGTTAAACCTCGCTGGCGCGGGATTTGTTGATTTATTCGCGTTTCTTGAATGAATATTCGGTTTTTACTCAAGGTTAACCATAGTAATGCAATTCAAGGGCGCATTTGTAGAATTGTTGGCAGCTATTGGCGAAAGTTAAATTTGCTGGAAACTTTCTGTATAGTGAGGCACTCAAACTCTTGTGCGCTAAATAAACTGGATGCTCTGGCAGGTAAGCCGTGACAACAGAATCATTTAACTGGCCTGTACGCGTTTACTACGAAGATACGGATGCCGGTGGTGTGGTCTACTACGCCAACTATCTCAAATTTATGGAACGAGCCAGAACCGAATGGCTCCGTCATTTGGGTATTGAACAAGATAGCTATCTCGATGAAGGGATTGCCTTTGTTGTGCGCCATGTTGATATCAATTACCTTGCCTCTGCACGCTTCAATGCATCGCTCAATGTTAGCTGTGAGCTGACTAATCTGCGCAAAGCTAGCTTAACCATTGCACAAACGGTTTGCAGTTCTGATCAAAATCAACAGTTTGTCTCTGGTCAAGTGACCCTAGCCTGTGTAGATTTGACCCGCAATAAACCCGTTGCCATACCAAAACCCATTATGGAGGTGCTGACACGTGTCGGCTGAAATTTCTCTCATCGGTCTGTTTTTAGAAGCAAGCTTACTGGTCAAGCTGGTCATGCTTACGCTGTTGCTGCTCTCCGTAGTGTCTTGGGCGATGATTTTTCAACGCAGCAAAATGCTCAATAATGCTCAAAAGCGCTTAGGCCAATTTGAAGATAAGTTCTGGTCTGGGCTGGATCTGAATCGGCTATATCAAGAAGTCAGTGTGCGCTCAGATACTTTTGGTCTGGAAAAAATATTCCATTCAGGGTTTAAAGAATTCATTCGCTTGCGCCGCAATGGCAACCGTGACTCGGCACAATCACTTGAAGGCACGCGCCGCGCCATGCGGGTGGCCTTGTCACGTGAAGTCGATAACCTCGAAACACACTTGCCGTTTTTGGCAACTGTCGGCTCGACTAGCCCATATATTGGCTTGTTCGGCACCGTCTGGGGGATCATGAACGCCTTTATCGCGCTCGGTGCGGTTAAACAAGCAACGCTGCAAATGGTTGCCCCAGGTATTGCTGAAGCACTGATCGCAACGGCCATGGGCTTGTTTGCGGCAATTCCAGCGGTGATTGCCTACAACCGTTTTTCTACTCGGGTTGAAAAACTGGAAAATGCTTACATCAACTTTGCTGATGAGTTTCTTTCCATTTTGCAACGCCAGACTGTCTCTGAAGAGCAAAAAGAGTCCTAACCATGTCATTTGAGCGTAAGCGCCGTCGTAAAGTCGCTGACATTAATGTGGTTCCCTACATTGATGTCATGCTGGTGCTGCTGATTATTTTCATGGTCACGGCGCCTTTGATCACCCAAGGGGTGAAAGTTGACTTGCCGCAGGGCGAGGCCGAACCGTTGTCGACGGATACTAATCCGCCTTTGGTTGCGTCAGTGGACGCTGATGGTAACTACTATGTGTCCATTGGTGATGACGATGACAACACGCCGCGAGAGCTGGATGAGTTAGCGGAAATCGTAGCCGCGCAATTAGTGATTGCGCCTGATACGCCGGTGGTGGTCAAAGGGGATCGTCGAGTGCCGTATGAGGTGGTGATTAATCTGATGGTGACACTGCAAAATCACGGTGTGCCGGCTGTCGGTCTGATGACCGAAGATACCGAGTAGCAGGGTAGTTCCGTGAAATTAGGCCCATTCAGTATATACATTGGCATCTCGATAGTGGTTCACATCGCTTTGGTAGTGTTGCTGTCGATCTCGATGAGCACTACACCGAAGCCAAAGATCCAGCCCAAACCGCAAGGTCAGCCGATTCAAGCCGTCACCGTTGATCAAAGCAAAATTGATGAGCAGGTTAAGCGCATCAAAGCCGATAAAGAAAGGAAGCGGTTGGCCGAGAAAAAGCGCATCGAGGAGCTTGAGCGCAAACTCAAAGAAGTTGAGAACAAACGCAAGGCCGAACAAAATCGCCTGAAAAAGCTCGAAACCGAACGCAAGCGTAAAGAACAAGAGAAAAAAGCGGCTGATAAAGCTGCTGCCGAAGCGAAGAAAAAGCAAAAGCTAGAGGCTGAAAAAGCACGCAAGGCCGAAGCCGAGCGGAAGCGCAAAGAAGCTGAACGCAAGGCCGCGGAAAAAGCCGCTGCCGAAGCGAAGAAAAAGCGCGAGAAAGAAGAAGCGGAGCGTCGTCGTAAGGAAGAAGAACGCAAACGCAAAGAGCGTGAGGCGCGAGAGCAAGCCGAGTTAGAGCGACTGATGCAACAAGAGCTGGAGGCTGAAAACCAGCAAATTGGCCAGCAACGGCAAGCGCAAATCCTATCGGAAATTGATAAGTTCACTGCCTTGATTCGCGCCACTATCCAGCGTAATTGGCTAGTTGATAGCAGCATGGCCGGTAAACAATGTCAGCTTACTATTCGACTAGCGCGCGATGGCTTTGTGACCTCTGTTGATAATGGTGTTGGTGATCCTGTGGTGTGCTCTTCTGCCCGCAATGCGGTGCTGAAAGCGGGCACATTACCGATGTCTGCTGACCCGGAAGTAAACCAAAAAATGCGAGAAATTCGACTGACTGTGGAGCCGAATCTTTAATGAGTACTCTGTTCAAACGCTTACTTAAGAGCTTGACTTGTGTGGTGGTTCTGATCGCAGCTGCGCCATCGCAAGCTGCCTTAGAAATTGTCATTACTGAGGGCATTGATAATGCCCGCCCTATTGCAATTGTGCCATTCAGTTATCAGGGCCAGCCCAATTTGCCACACGATGTTGCCACCATTGTCTCTTCCGACTTACGTCGCAGCGGTAAATTCAACCCGTTGGCTGTGCAGGCGATGCCAGAGCGGCCAAGTCAGTCATCACAAGTGAACTTTGATAAATGGGCGAACTTGGGCGTCGAAGCTGTAGTAACCGGCTCTATTACCTTTATTGGTGATGATCGTTATCAAGTGAGCTTTGAGTTACTGGATGTGCTGCAAGGACAAATGTCGAAAGGCGATGTCGCGGTCGCTGCCGACGGCTCCATTATCTCTAGCCAGTCATTCATTCTCGATGGTCGCCGCAGTGTCGTGAAAGGCGCCCAATTGCGTCAGTATGCTCACCGCATCAGTGACATTATTTACGAACGCTTAACCGGTGAACGTGGCGCCTTTTTGACTCGTATTGCCTACGTCGTGGTTGATAACGATGACAGTCACCCATACAAGTTAATGGTGGCCGACTATGATGGTTATAACGAGCTCAACTTATTGCGCTCGACTAAACCCTTGATGTCGCCCGCCTGGTCGCCAGATGGTCGGCAGTTGGCTTATGTGTCATTCGAAAAGCACAAAGCGCAGCTTTACATTCAAGATCTATACACTGGCCAGCGCCGATTACTTACCGATTTCCCCGGCATTAATGGCGCCCCGCGGTTCTCGCCAGACGGTAAACGGATGGCAATGGTATTGTCAAAAGATGGCAATCCAGACATTTATGTGATGGATATCGCTAGTGGCCAATTGAAACGGGTTACCCGCAGTCGTAGCATTGACACCGAGCCTTATTGGGTGCCGGATGGCGGCAGTTTGGTATTCACCTCTGAGCGGGGTGGTAATGCGCAACTTTATCGCGTAGAGTTAGCGTCGGGCAAAATAAAAAGGCTTACTTTTGAGGGCGATATGAACCTTGGTGGTGCAGTCTCTCCCGACGGTAAGCAAATGGTTTTGGTAAACCGGAACCGCGGCAATTACCACATTGCCAGACAAGATTTGCAAACAGGATTACTACAAGTATTAACCAGTACCCGGTTGGATGAATCGCCCAGTATTGCTCCCAATGGGGGAATGATTATTTACAGTACCGTGCATGGCAACAAACAAGCGCTTGCTTTGGTTTCCATGGACGGTCGCTTTAAAGCACGACTCCCTGCTGTGAACGGACAGGTCAAAGCTCCGGCTTGGTCACCGTTCCTGCAGTAATAAGTATTTGAAAATATCGATTGAAAAGGAAAGTGGCAATGCAATTGAAACCGTTGACTAAAGGCCTAGTGATGGCGCTGCCGATGATGTTCTTGGCAGCTTGTAGCACTACTGATGACGCCGCTAGCGGCTCTGCTGGCACTGGTGCAGAAGATTCTGCGATCAGCTCAGCTGTTGCTCCAGTGTTGACGCCTGAAGAAGAACGTATGCAGAAGTATGCTGAGTTGCGTAAAGAGCACATCATCTACTTCGACTTCGACCGTTCTGATGTTCGCGGCGAGTTTGCCGAATTGTTGGCTGCACACGCTGACTACTTGGTTAAGAACCCGAACGTTGCAGTACGCGTTGAAGGTCATGCTGATGAGCGTGGTACCCCAGAGTACAACATCGCTTTGGGCGAGCGTCGTGCCAAAGCAGTATCTAAGTACCTGATGAGCCTCGGCGTAATGGCCAGCCAAATCAGCACTGTATCGTACGGCGAAGAAATGCCACTGGTTTCTGGTCACTCAGAAGAAGCCTGGGCGAAAAACCGCCGCGCTGTTTTAGTTTACTAATCAGTTAAGCCATGAAACGACATATTGTTGTGTTAGCCGCTACCCTCACGGGAGCGGCTTTTGCTGCTGCACCAGTTCGCGAAGCCAGTGGCAATTCGATAGAAGAGCGTGTTGATCGTCTTGAGCGCATGCTTGAATCTCGCAATCAGGTCCAGGTTGAAATGCAACAGCAATTGTCTGATCTGGAATACGAGGTAGGGCAGCTGCGTGGCTCTATTGAGCTTCACGGCCATCAGCTTGAGCAGATCCTTGCTCGCCAACGTGATTTATACCAAGACATTGAACGCCGTTTGGGCGGAGCTAGTCAGGCTCCGGAACCGACTGCGCCGACCACAGTTGCGCCAGTGACGCCACAGTCAACCGCAGAGGTGACGGCAAATGTTGCCTATGAGGCGGCGTTTGGGCTGCTCAAGGGTAAGCGTTTCGACGAGGCAGCTACCGCTTTTTCGGACTTTATCCGCGATTATCCAACGTCCAATTACGTTGCAAATGCCTATTACTGGCAAGCGCAGCTGAAGTATCGTGATTCCAATTTAGTGGATGCTAAGCAATCGTTTTTGACTGTGGTGAATAAGTATCCGAAGTCATCAAAGCGGGCTGAATCGATCTTTAAACTCGGTTTAATTGCCGATAAGCAAGGCGATGCAGCAGAAGCCAAAAAACGCTATCAGCAAGTGATCAATGAGTATCCAAGCTCAAACGTAGCGCAGCTCGCCAAAGGCAAGCTTTAATCGCTAGTTGAACCAGTAGCCGTCGACAGAAAGTCGGCGGCTTTTTTATGCTTGTAGCTGGTTTCTTTCTGGAATAAAAATTGACCAAGCTGGCTGAGGATTGGCCGACCGGCGAAAAGATTGCATTTTTCTGTTGCAACTGCCCGTCTTTTAAGTATTATATGCGCCGCGCCGGAGGATAGGGTCTACTCTTTATCAACGCAGGCCGGTGCGCAAGTTCAGATGGGTTGTTAGCTCAGTTGGTAGAGCAGTTGACTTTTAATCAATTGGTCGCAGGTTCGAATCCTGCACAACCCACCACTTACTTCATCTCACCTGCAAACTATCAAGTTGTTCTTGCAACTTGATGACAGCGAAATACGGGTTGTTAGCTCAGTTGGTAGAGCAGTTGACTTTTAATCAATTGGTCGCAGGTTCGAATCCTGCACAACCCACCACTTTCGCAACTCAATACGGGTTGTTAGCTCAGTTGGTAGAGCAGTTGACTTTTAATCAATTGGTCGCAGGTTCGAATCCTGCACAACCCACCACTTTTACTTCCTCGTTTCTTCGCGCTAAACTCAAGCAACAATTAGTTCACTCCGAAGCTTCGTGACCTAAGCCATTTAATGCCAATGATATGGTTTGCAAATGACATGGTGACGTAGCCGAGACCGAGAGTCTCCGGGTTGTGCTTGAAAAGGCTCAGCCTCCCGTGCTTGGAAAGGGGTAAGATGTCACTATCCGATGCTTTTGGTCGGCAGTTCCACTATGTGCGGCTGTCGATAACCGATGTATGCAACTTCAGTTGCAACTATTGCCTGCCTGATGGTTATCAGTGCGATGGCGATCGTAACTTTCTCAACCTCGATGAAATTCGCCGCGTGGTTCGTGCTTTTGCCGAGCTGGGGGTGGAAAAGATCCGCGTCACCGGTGGCGAGCCGACACTGAGAAAAGACCTGCCACAAATCATTGAGCAGTGCGCCAACACGCCGGGCATCCGGAAAGTCGCACTGACCACCAATGGTCATAAGATGGCGCGCCACTTGGCCAACTGGCAATCGGCCGGCCTCAACGCCATTAACGTCAGCGTCGATAGCCTCAATCCACACGTCTTTCACCAAATCACGGGCCACAACTCATTAACCGATATTCTCGATGCCGTTGATCAGGCCCAACGAATGGACTTCGACTCGATTAAGCTCAATGCCGTGCGGATGAAGGGCATTAATGCCCATGAACTTGAAAGTTATATCGATTGGTTAAAAGACAAAGACATTTGTTTGCGCTTCATTGAATTGATGGAAACTGGCGATAATCGTGAATTTTTCCGCAATCATCACAGCTCTGGTCAGGAAATTGTTGATGCCCTTATTCGCCAAGGGTGGCAACGGATAGAACGGAGCATTTCTGCTGGTCCTGCGCAAGAGTACGGCCATCCAGACTGGCAAGGACGGGTTGGCGTGATCATGCCGTATAGCAAAGATTTCTGCGCCAGCTGCAATCGTTTGAGAATGTCTTCGCGCGGCGACTTACATTTGTGCTTATTTACCGAAAGCGGCCTGAGTGTGCGCCACCTGATGCAATCGGATGCGGATCTGCCGCTACTGAAAAATCGTTTGCAAGAATTACTGGTAGAAAAGCACGCCAGCCATTATTTACCTGAGCACCAGGTTGGCTCGACAAGGCATTTGGCCTCGATTGGCGGTTAGTTTTGGCCACTGATAGAGCCAAGCGGGCTCTGTTTCGCGGTAAAGCTAACGCGCCATTGGTGGTGCGGCCACCTCATGCGCTGGCAGAAAGCCAATTCACCGAAACATGCACCCGCTGTGAAAAGTGCATTGCTGTCTGCCCCACCAATATTATCGTCAAAGGTTCTGGCGGCTTCCCTGAAATTGATTTTGGCGCAGGCGCCAAAGAATGCGAGCTTTGCAACAAATGTGTCGAAGCTTGCCAAGATGATGCGCTGAACGCCGCCAACGAGCCGGTGTGGCGTTGGCAGCTGACATTAAATGAGCAGGCCTGCTTGCCTTTCCAAGGGGTAGCATGTCGCAGTTGTGGCGAATATTGTGCGGATAGTGCGATTCGCTTTCAGCCAAAAATTGGCGGCCAATTTACTCCCGAGCTTATCCTTGAAGCGTGCACCGGTTGCGGAGCCTGCATTCATCCGTGCCCGACCAATGCGCTACAAATTCAACCAGCCGACTGAAGCCTAGAAGCAATCTATGTCTGGCTAGATTGGCATTATTTATTTCGTCATTTTTCGCGTATAATCCCTGCGCTTAAAATTATTCCAACCACTGTCCGTTGTTGCCGGAGTTCGCCATGAGTGACGTGTTAGACGTGTTGTCGCCAACTTTTCCATTCCCGCCAAAGCCGAAGCGTTTGGCTGAGGACGAGCGTGAAGCCGCCATTGAGCGCATTAAAAAATTGCTCGTTGAGAAAGATGCGGTGTTGGTCGCTCACTACTACACCGACGATGATATTCAGGCGCTGGCAGAGGCGACTGGTGGCTGCGTTGCCGACTCGCTCGAAATGGCACGTTTTGGTAATCAGCATCCAGCATCAACGTTGCTGGTAGCTGGTGTCCGCTTCATGGGTGAAACGGCAAAGATCTTAACGCCAGAGAAGAAAGTCATCATGCCGACGCTTGAGGCGACTTGTTCATTAGATCTTGGTTGTGACGCTGAAGAGTTCAGTAAGTTTTGCGATCAGCACCCAGACCGGACTGTAGTGGTTTATGCCAATACATCGGCTGCAGTGAAAGCCCGAGCTGATTGGGTAGTGACGTCGAGTATTGCACTGGACGTTGTCGATCATCTTGATGCCGAAGGCGAGAAGATCCTATGGGCGCCAGACAAGCACTTGGGTGGTTATGTTGCCAAACAAACTGGCGCTGACATGTTGTTATGGCAAGGCGCTTGTATCGTCCATGACGAATTCAAATCGAATGCGTTACGGCAGTTGAAAATTGAACACCCTGAGGCTGCAATTCTGGTCCACCCAGAGTCGCCAGAGAGTGTTGTCGATATGGCCGATGCTGTTGGTTCAACGAGCCAATTGATTAAAGCCAGCCAAGAGTTGGATAACGACACCTTTATTGTTGCTACAGACCGCGGCATTTTCTACAAGATGCAGCAGCTGTCACCTGAAAAGAACTTTATTGAAGCACCAACCGGCGGTCAGGGCGCAACATGTCGCAGCTGCGCTCATTGCCCATGGATGGCAATGAATGGCTTGGTTGCGATCGAAGAAGCCTTGCTTGATGGTACCGGCAGAGAAGTGTTTGTTGATGAAGACATTCGTCAAAAAGCGCTTGTGCCGCTGAATCGAATGCTGAACTTTCAGGTAAATCGCTAACTTTGAGTGGATTTTGCTCGAACAGCGCATTTAGACAAATTTCTTAGGGCTAAATCATTGACCTGATCAGGGCTTTTTCTTAATATACGCCGGCCTTGAGGGATTGCCCTTGCATGAGCTACATGGATAAAAAAGCAGACAATTCGATTTCAATGGTGAGGTGTCCGAGTGGCTGCTAAGCAGCGCAGCGAAAGGATAGTCACGCAAAGCGTGCTCCCAGCCACCATTGAGTAGTTAGACATGAGCTACATGGATAAAAAAGCAGACAATTCGGTTTCAATGGTGAGGTGTCCGAGTGGCTGCTAAGTCGCGCAGCGAAAGGATAGTCACGCAGAGCGTGCTCCCAGCCACCATTGAGTAGTCAGCCATGAGCTACATGGATAAAAAAGCAGACAATTCGATTTCAATGGTGAGGTGTCCGAGTGGCTGCTAAGCAGCGCAGCGAAAGGATAGTCACGCAAAGCGTGCTCCCAGCCACCATTGAGTAGTTAGACATGAGCTACATGGATAAAAAAGCAGACAATTCGATTTCAATGGTGAGGTGTCCGAGTGGCTGAAGGAGCACGCCTGGAAAGTGTGTATACGGCAACGTATCGAGGGTTCGAATCCCTCCCTCACCGCCATTATTTAGAAAGCCCGCGTGTTAACGCGGGCTTTTGTCGTTTAAGCGCAGTTAAATGTTGAGTTGAAAGCTCCTCAATGCAGCTTGGGAGGGTGAGAAGCCTCGTGGGTTCGAGTCGAGCGCGCAGCGCGAGACAACATCGCCAATGGCGATGGCCCGAAGGGAAGGAGCGAAGCGACGCATCATCCCTCCCTATGTTTAGCTACTTTGCCGCCATTATTCAAAAGCTCGCATAACCTAGCCTTTAATCGCTTGAAATCAGCTTGTTATGACGCAATCGTGAATTCATAAAAAACTGCAATCTAGATACAGATCGCGGTTTTCTTTCTCTTGTTGAATTATTGTTAACAATTAAATGTATGGGATTGGTGGGTTTTCTTCATTAACTGATCAACATAACAAGTAGCGCTAATTACAAAGAACGATGCGTTATTCACACGTTAACAAGAGGCTTTTCTTACGCCTCAGGAAGAGAGCGGTAACATGTCAAAAATAAACAACATCCTTCTATCCTTAATTATTGCAATGGCTCTTGGGATTAGTGGTTGCGGTGGAGGTGGTGGGTCGTCAGATTCATCTGCGCCAACACCCGCGCCGACTCCAACTCCAGATCCTGATCCAGCCCCTGAGCCAGATCCTGAACCCGAGCCGATGGGAACTCAGATTGATATTAACCTCGATATGAAGCATGTGGTTGGTGGTGTTGAGACCTTTGATCGCCGTAAGTTCATTGGTATCCATGCGTCACCGTTGGAAAACGAGTGGTTGTGGGAAAACCAATATGGGCCAAATGAATCCGATGATCTGATCACCGATTTTTTGGACGGCTATGATGTCTACCTTGGCCGGAACACCGGCGGCATTTCTTGGGAGTTACGTAATGTTGCCCAAGATCCGGCAAAGCCCGGTTTTGTCAGTGAAGCGTCGACAACGAGCCGCTCGGCCTGGGTGAAAAATCAGTTTGTCACCAACACTACTGAAAAGTACGTCAAAGGCCGCCAGCATGAACAGCGCGCGACCGACATGATTATCGGTGCTCAGCAGCATCCATTCTATCCAGATGGCACCTTGATTAATTCGCTCGATGGCAATCAATGGGCTTTTTCTCAAGCGGATAGCCAAGCAGAACCATTTGGAACGGCTACAGGCCATTACATGGGGCAGTACCTCAGTAAGTACTTTGGCGTGTCATCAACTGATGCGAATGCTGGTCAACCTAAACCTAAGTTTATTGAAGTGATGAATGAGCCGCTTTATGACCTAGTAACGGTTAAGAGTGAGCTGACTGAACAGCAAAAGTTAGATAAAACTCACCAAATTTTTGAATTTCACAATGCCGTTGCCAATGAGATCCGCAAAACAAATCCTGGCGCATTGATTGGTGGATACACAGTGGCATTTCCTAATTTCGAGGAAGACAACTTCAACCGATGGGAGCAGCGCGATAAAGCATTTATCGACATTGCCGGTGACAACATGGACTTCTTGTCGCTGCATTTATACGACTTTCCCGCCTTCCAAGGAAAACAGCGCTATCGCCGCGGTGGTAATCTCGAAGCGACTTTCGATATGTTAGAGCAGTACACCGACATGCAGTTTGGTGCGCCAACACCAATGATTGTGTCTGAGTACGGTGCACAGGTTCATAGCCACATCAAGAAACCTTGGTCGCCTTACACCGACTGGGAAAATGTTGCGTCCTTTAATGCCATGATGATGAGTTTCATGGAACGTCCTGACTTAATTTGGAAGACGTTGCCGTTTATCGTGGTGAAAGGAGAGTGGGGGCGCACCGGGCCTAACCAACCTTATCAGTCACGCTTAATGCGTCGTCAGGATGAGCCCAATAGCGACACCGGCAACTGGGTTTACACCAACATGATTCACTTTTTCGAATTGTGGAAAGACGTGAAAGGAACGCGAGTCGATAGCTGGTCATCGGAAGTGGATATCCAAGTCGATGCCTATGTTGAGGGCACGAATGCCTACGTCATTCTGAATAACCTTGAGTTTAGCGATCAAGAGCTCACTTTCAACGCGCTTGGCCTGAATGGCAACACCATCGATAGCGTCAAGATAAAGCACTTTTTTCAGCAAGGTGAGGGAGGTGTGATTGAGCAGTCAACGGTTAGCACACTGGCCGAAACCATTACCTTAAAGGCGAGTGCCACTATGGTGCTCGAGCTGACCTTTGCCAACGATCTGAGCCTCAGTGAAGTTAATCATGAAACCAAGTATTACGCTGAAAGCTACAAGCAAGCCATTGCGGCTAACCAAGCGATTAGCTTCAACATTAATGACGTTGAGCTTGGTAGTGAAGGGGAAGCGGTGCTGCGGATGGGCGTTGGCCGCGATTTTAATCTGTCGCTGCTACCGACGATTACGCTCAACGGCAAGGCCATCAGCGTGCCTGAAGATTACCGCGGTGATGACCAATACCTTAATGGCGATGGCCGTGAAAGTTTCTTTGGTTTGATTGAAATCCCTGTATCGCTGGCCGATTTGCAAGCCAACAATACGGTGGAGGTGACCTTTGCGGATGGCGGAGGTTATGTCTTATCAATGACTCTGCAGGTATTTGACACCACTCGCGCATTAACTCGGACCAAATAACTCGACATTTTGAGCGCACAACACCGGCCGCAGTAATTCTACTGCGGCTATTTGGTTTGCAGCTAGGCGAACTGTTTATCCATTCAATTGATGATGAAAGCGCCTGATACTCGTAGAGATCCCTTAATGACAAACGCTAACCTTCTCCATTGCATACTTTTCGTTACCCTACTTGGCTACAGCAGTCTGTGCTCAGCTTCGGTGCCGGTAGCGCTAAATGGCGAACTCCGCCAGTGGCATACCATTGAACTGGCTTTCGCTGGGCCAGAGGTTTCGGAGCAAGACCCATACAACCCATTTCTCAATTACCGCTTGAACGTTGAGTTCCGCCACCCAACAACGGGCAAAAGTTATGTCGTCCCGGGCTTTTTTGCCGCGGATGGCAATGCGGCGAATACTGCTGCCAGTCGCGGCAATCAATGGCAAGTTCGATTTAGTCCCGACGAGGTCGGGCTGTGGAGCTGGCAGGCACAGTTTCGTAAAGGGCCGTATGTCGCTATTTCTGAAGCCAAGCACTCCGGTCGTTCAGGGGCATACATGGATGGCCAAGGCGGTCAATTTGACGTTCAGGCATCAAACAAACAAGCGCCAGATTTTCGCGCCTTAGGTCGCTTGCAATGGGTGAATGAACGTTACTTGCGATTTACAGGAAGTGGCGATTACTTCATTAAAGCTGGACCCGATTCGCCGGAGAACCTGCTGGCTTACACTGATTTTGATGGCTCTCAGCATCAAGATGGTTTTGGCGATGAACTGATGAAAACCTGGGCACCGCACCGAGCTGATTGGCAAAAGGGCGACCCCACTTGGGCCGATGACAAAGGTAAAAACCTGATTGGTGCATTGAATTACATTGCCTCTAAAGGAATGAACTCAATCAGCTTTTTAACCTTGAACATTAAAGGCGATGACAAGAACGTGTTCCCTTATGTCGATTACCACACCTACGATCGCTTTGATGTGAGTAAGCTGGAGCAGTGGAATATTGTCTTTAGCCATGCCCAATCGCTCGGTTTGTTTTTACATTTCAAAACTCAGGAAGTGGAAAACCAAGGATTGCTCGATGGCGGCGGATTGGGCGCTGAGCGCAAACTGTATTACCGAGAGCTTATCGCCCGCTTTGGTCATCATCTGGCGCTGAACTGGAATATGGGCGAAGAGAATGGCGACTGGGTGCCGGAAAATACCACTGCGCCGCAAGGGACGTTACAGCGCCTTGCCATGGCAGCCTACTTTAAGCAGGTTGACCCTTACCAACATCATCGAGTGATCCACAATGGCTGGTATTTTAACGATCTCAGAGGGGCGGATAGCTGGTACACCGGCGCATCAGTGCAAACGTCGTCGCCTGATTTCAGCAATGTTCACAAGCAAGCCAAAGAAATTCTTAGCTGGCCCAATGCCAATGGCCGCCAATGGGCGGTAGCGGTGGATGAGCCAGGGGATGCT
Organism: Neiella litorisoli; assembly: GCF_014773395.1. GTDB lineage: Bacteria > Pseudomonadota > Gammaproteobacteria > Enterobacterales > Neiellaceae > Neiella > Neiella litorisoli. The sequence goes on from NZ_JACXAF010000003.1 coordinate 37,541, forward strand.
GAGCATGCTTTGAAACCCGATGCCATTAACCCTGAGCATCGAGATGCGCGGCAAAATGGTTTGTGGGGTGCCTATATGGCCGGCGCGTGGGGCACTGAGTGGTACTTTGGTTACAAGCATGCCCACAGTGATCTGACCGCTCAGGATTGGCGCTCACGAGATAAGTTTTGGCAGCAAGCCAAGATTGCCATCGACTTTTTCTCAACGGTCGACGTTCCTCTGCACAAAGCTAAGAATCATGATGATCTGGCCGAAGGCGCATGGGTGCTGGCCGAGTTGGGGGAATTTTACATCGTTTATGTCAAACGTATGCCTGAAAAGTTGATGCTGAAAATGTTGCCTCAGAACGCCCGTTACAGCGTCCAGTGGTACGATCCACTGCGCGGTGGCGGGTTACAGTTCGGCTCGGTAAAACAACTTCAGATCGAAGATGAGGGCAAGTATTCCTGGCTCAGAGTGGCGAGCGATTTAGGACAACCACCGACTCACCCAAACCAAGAGTGGGCCATTCTCGTTAAAAAGCTCTAGTAGGGCATGGTTACCGATAACATTTTCAACCAGCCTTGAGCTGAGGTGTGATGATTTCGTCAAGCTCATTATGCTGCGATACTTCGGCAACAAAGACATAGCCAGATCCCCGAATCGTTTTAATGAGGCGGGGGTTTTTCGCACAATCGCCGAGTCGCTGTCGCAGCCGGCTCATCAGCACGTCAAGCCCTCTCTCTGTTGGCAAGGCCTGACGCCCACGCATGTAATCGGAAATATCATCTCGAGATAGCACCCGAGAAGGGTTGTCGATAAATATTCGTAGCAGTGTGTATTCATTGCTCGATATCGGCTCTGACTCGCCAGACGAGATTTTTTGTAAGCGTCTCATTTGGGTATCGACTAGCCAGTCAAGAAATAAGTAGTAGCGCTGGTTGGTTGGGGTTTGGCGGCTGCTGCGACGAAATTGAGCTCGGATGCGGGCGAGCAACTCTCTTTTGCCGTAAGGTTTATCGAGGTAATCATCAGCACCGGCATCCAAGCCCATGACTTTATCCATTTCATCGGAATCAGCGGCTAGCAAAATAATCGGCACCGACAGAAAGCTTCGCACGTCACGACAGGCTTGAAAGCCATCTTCACCGGGTAACATAACATCTAAAATAATTAAATCTGGCGCGGAGTGGCGCGACAGCTCTTGCATCTGTTGGCCACTATGCGCCGATAAAACGCGATAGCCGTTGTTTTCCAACATTAATTGCAGGGCTCGATTGTGTTCATGATCAGCATCGACAACGAGTATTGTTTTTTTGTCGCACATCGCAAACTCCATTCCGAATCGTTACATACGAGTTGTATGGCACCGCGGCAAACAAGCTCGGCACTCAATTCTTCCGATAGTTATCGTTACCATATTGTTACATTGTTAACAATTTTCTTTCTAGAGGGAAGGATCACCAATTTTCCGATTCAATCATTCGAATGCCAGTAGTGTGCTTGAGATCACTTGGGTTGAGATAAGGCCAGAAAAAAGCCCCGCGACCTTGCGGGGCAATAACGTAGCCTTGGGGGAGGCATATTGTTGTAATTAGCGATATGGACTAAGGAATCTCAATGACGCGGACATTGTCGATGTTGTACTGGGCGTTGGCCTCGGTGAAGCTCAGCTCCAAGGTGACCGTCTCATTTTCCCAATCAATACCTGCGCTGGAGGCTTGCGTGGCTTCATTCAACAACACGGTTGGCGCCATGGTGTAACCTCCATAGGTTTGCGCCACAGTGCTAATGGTGTCGCCAGAAGCGGTGGCTAATGCCACGCCAACAGGCGTTGATACATCATTGCCATAGTTGTCGCTGAAATTGGTGTAGGTCACGGACATCGATACCGCAAAGCGTGCGCCTGGTTTCACCGCTCCCATCGATACTGGCAAGCTGACAACTACTGGTCCTGCAGCGCCTGTGGTATCAACGGCTAAACCACCAGTGGTGCCGTTCGCGGCAGCATCTGCTGAGATTGTCGCGCTGCCACCATCAACGGCAACAGCAGCAGTCAGGTCCTCAAAGGTACCGGCGTCATCTGCCACAATGTCATGTATGGCTGAGTCGATGTGACCAAACTCCACCATGCGGTAATCATCCATTGCCAATGGTGGAATGTCGTCATTACCGGAACCATTGAACAAGAACATACTGATGTTCTCGGCGCCATAGGTATTGATCATCGCGTGGAGTTGATAGTTACCGAATTCGCCAGTATCGAGATATAGGATGGCTTCATCCCATTCGCCCGCGTTGTTGTAGGCAGGGCGAGGGCTAAACCAGAACTTGTAACCAATATCCGGTAGGTTACCAGCAATGGTTGATAGTGCCGTCATCGGCGCGGCGCCACCAGTTTTCAGGTTGTACGCCAAGTAGTACTTGGTATCAGCCTTCATATCAGGTAGGTTGTCGTTCGGCAAACGCAGCAGCGTACTCCCTTCAAACAACATGCTGCCATTGCCGTTCGCAGCATCACCCTCAGTTTGGTAAGGTGCTGCGCCGCAACCCCATGGACAGTGAATTGGCAGTGCCAGTGGCTTCTCGAAGTTGTAGTTATCAAAGGTCTCAACAAACAAGTTAGACTCGGCTCCGACAACGGTGACATTAACGGTGCGGAAACCATCGGTCTCGATGTCGTTGCTGTCTTTCAGTCGGTACGTCATTGATACGGTTTGCTGCTCGCCCACTGCTAAGGTGTAGAATGCATGTGGGTCAACGACTAGCTCATTGCCTTCAAAACTAAAGCCATATTTGTAGGCTTGCTCCGCAGCAAAGTCACCATCAAATGCGGTGATGGCATCGCCTTCTGCATCGCTTACGCCTTCAAGCAAGTCAATACGGGTGAGGGCGTCAGTTGACTGTATTGTCTTGTTGAGAACGTACTCGGTAACATCTGGTGCGCCGGGAATGTCTTCGACACCAAACACATTAATGACCACCTGACGAGGCACTTTTCTTAGGCCATCAAAGACGTTGTAGTTGTAAACCAAGGGCGTTGATACACCAAACGGGATACTGTCTTTGACAGACGACAAGTCCAGTATGAGGTTGCCACCGTCAACACTGTGAACATCGGCATCTTTAAACAAGTTGTCATCGGCAGGGCTCAAGTCGACCGCAGATAAATCATCGCCATCGCCATCTGTCGCGCCCTCAAGCAAGTCAAATGATTGCGGTGCATTGGCGGCGTCTTTGGTTATGGTGTGCTCGACATTTCCGTGGAACTCGGGTGGTACATCTGCACCTTGGATCACCACAGTCATGACGCGCTCTGCAGCCAGTTCACCATCGGAAACATCGTAGGTGATCTCAAGCGTTTTAGTGGTCTCGTTGACCAGTTCGTCCATGTAAACACGTGGTTGAACCATCACTCGAAAATGCGAGCTCGCTAATTCAAATGCACCGTCATCGATAATCAAATTCGGCATGCCGTCGCCACCATCATGCTCAATGGTTTCGCCATCAAGGGTGATCCGAACGTTTTTGATTTGTAATGGGTCGCCATTGGCGTCCAGAGCGCCGTTGGCGCCGTTATTGCCAGCTTTGCTGCCGTCTACTTGCCCGGTCAGGTAGTAGTAGTATCGAGAGTCATCGCTAATGCCTTTTTCTGATAACGCAATAGCAATATCACCAGGATGCTGTGGCGCGACATTTTCTGTTGGCACACTATCCGGAAGTTGTGGGTCAGAACTGCCACTGCCGCCACAGCCGACTAGGGATGCGGCTATCATTGCCGCTAACAATGTTTTGTTCGTATTTATCATCTTTAAACACCAAAGTTTGGTAGGTGGCGCGATTGCTCGTCCACCTACTGAATCCAAGTTAGAAGGTTGCGCGCAATGCTAGGCGGTAGGTGGTACCCACTTTGTAGCGGGTAATCGTCCGCGACTTGGTGGCGCCATCCATTGGTGTTGATTCCAATAATGCGGCATAGCTATAACCATCACCTGCTTCATTGAGGACCGGTACCACTTCTAATTCGCGGCTGGTCCAGAACGTGCGGTGTTCTGAGTCGGTTAAGTTGATTGCTTGGAACGACAGACTCATCCAGTCGTTGGCTTGCCATGTGGCAGATAGGTCGAGCGAGTTACGCCCTTCACGCCACAACGAGCCTTGCTGATAAGTCCGGCCGCGAAGGCCAGTGTTCCAATCTTTACCAACCAACGAGTCATCTTGACCTTGGAAACTTAAGCGGATTTGGTGGCCATCTTGCTCCCAGAAACCTGTCACGTTGTAGGCATGCTCTGGGGTGTCGGCTACTGGATAACTTGGCATTGATTTGCCAGTTACATCAGAGATCTGCTTATCGTACTCACTATCCTGATAGGTGTAGTTGGCGGATAAGCCTAAACCGCTGAGGAAGTAGCCCGGCAAGAAGTCATACATTTGCTGGTAGCCCACTTCGATCCCTTTAACAGTGGCTGAATCACCGTTAAATAAGCGGTTGACGTTGAACTCGTGACAAACATCAGACCACGCATCGGAAACAACTAATGGATCGTTTTTGTTGAAGGCGATGTCGGTCGTAGTACGCAGTGGCATACAGCCTGATAGACCTTCATCCTCTAAGCTTGGATCATGCGAGAGCAAAATGTCGTTCGGATCAATCGAGTCAACGTCTCTCACGTCTTTGATGTAGGTGCGGAATGATTCGGTATCGGTGAAGTTAGACATGTCTTTGTAGAAGAATGCCACGCTTAACATCGATACGTCGTTGAAGTACCACTCCAAGGACACATCGAGGTTTTTCGACTCCAATGGATCCAACTTGGTGTTGTACATGTTGATGGTGCCCGGATTAATCCGTTCACGCCCGCCACCCCAATAGGTCGCCCACATTTCATTGAGGCTTAAACCGGCACGCAACTCATCAATTTCTGGCCGTGTCATGGTCTTAGAGGCAGCAAAACGACCAATAAAATCATCACTAAAGGCATAGTTCAGGTTCAAACTAGGCAGATAGTTGGTGTAGCTATGGCTGCCTTTACTTGGATACGACGCGATGGTTTTATCAACTTCGCCAAGCTGGTAGAACTCAGGGCCAACGTCGGTTGTGCCGTTGCCTGTGTAGCCGTAGTGTGGTGTGGTCGCAGCTGGATCGCCCCAACCATGGTCGCGACTGGTGCTGACATCAGCATAACGCCACATGGTGTACCAGTTGATTGTTGGTGGTGTGTAACCTGCTGGGTAATTGCCTTGATTGCCACCGAAGTGATAATCGGCCCACTCCGCATAAGCAGGATCGTGACATGCGCCTTGATCGGCGATTCGTGTCCAAGTGCTTGGATCTGGATTGCTCACCTCAACCATCTGGCCCAAGCCATTGTCGACCATTTGCGTTGTGCGCCAACCAAGACCGTCTACCCGTTGGAACTTCTGCTCGTAGTAGGTAGTTTCACCCGGATCACCGAAGAATGGTTGCGAACAAGCCGGCAAGTTGGTGTTGCGCAAATCACGCAGGGTCAGCCAGTCAAACTCTGATTCGTTACCATTTTGTGGGAAGTCATAAAATGTGGCACCGGAATAACCTCTGGCATCAACGTCGGTTTTGACCATGCGCATACCAACGTTACCGGTCAGCGCGCCATCGAGATAATCAAAGTTCGCCTTGATGTAAAACGCTTTGGTATCAATGTCCGTTTCGCGAGTGTTGGTTGAGTTGATGGTTTCAGACAGCTCAGGGTCACCGACGACTAGGTTGTAAGCTTCGACCAAATCAATGGTGGTCCAGTTCTGCGTTGCGTTGGAGCGAGGTATACCAAGCGAGCCCATGACGTTGTCGTAGCGCATGCCGCTCTCGTCCAAGATCATCGGCGCTAAAATATTGGTCAGTGGACCGGAAGGCGGTACCAGCGGATCGCCGTTTTCGTCTTCTACAGCTTCAGTCTTGGTGTTGGCATTGTAGGTAAACTGCTGATGATCAACATACTTTTCACGTTTTGAAATTTTGGTGCCAAACTCGATTTGAGTCACGCCAAAGGCGTCAACATCCCAGTCAAAATCTAACTTAAAGGTTTTGATTTCATCTTCGATGTGGCTTTGGTTACGACTAATCGAACCAAGGTGGAAAGTGTTGGCGTCTGCTGGATTAAATGCAGTATTGACCTCATTATCGCGCCACGGCAACTCACCATCAGGGGTATCGGCTGCGGTAATGTTTTCACCCAAATCAGCGAAGCTCTCGCCAACCTGTAAGCGGCACTTGCCGGTGGTGCAATCGTAGCCGACCAATTCAGTGATTAAGCCTTGCTGGCCTTTGTCGAACAATAGTTCAGAGCTGACTTGGCTGTAGTTCTGCATGTTGGTGTACAGAGCCAGTGGCACCGTGTCAGATTCACTTTTCGACATGCTGATTGCGGCATCCATATACAAGGTGTCGGTCAGCTCTTGGTTCCACCGTAAGCTTGCGGTGTAGTTTTCATCATCCGTACCGCCTTGGGAGCGCGAGATGTCGCCTTTGGTGAAGCGATCAAGACGTTTGACCAAGGTATAAGTATCTGGGTTGTAGACGTACCAATCTTCCTGCGGATCGGTAAATAGCGAGGGTTCGCGGTTCGCCAACGTGGTTTCGCCTTCAATCATGTTCGGCGAAGTTGAACGATTGACGCTAATACCGTCATATTCACGGCGATTTTTCTTCTTGCTGTATGTGACATCAAACATCACGTTAGTGGCGTCAGATGGCGCATATTGCAAACCGATGGTGCCACCCCAACGGTCGTCTTCATTAAAGTGAGCCTCGTAGTGCGAGTTGTTTGGCTCAATAGCGCGAACGTTATTAATCAAGTTACCGTCAGTGTCTCTGGCAATGCTGATTTCAGGCGATGCTTCGTAGCGGCCGACACGGAATTGATCTTTGCGATAGCTATTGGTTTCGTCATAGAAGGTAAAAGCGATACCAAACGACTCATCCAAGAATTTCTTCACGCCAGAGACTTGGAATTTGTGATCGTATTCTTCAGCAAAATCGTTGTAGCGACCCTGTGCAACAACGTTAATACGCTCGTTTTGAACATCCAAAGGACGCACTGTTGTTAGGTTAATGGTCGCGCCTAAAGAGCCTTCATCGTGATCGGCACTTGGTGTTTTTACCACTTCAAGTTTTGACAGAATGTCGGCGGAATAGAGGCTGAGATCGACGGCTTGGCTGTCGCCTGTTGAGGTCAGTACTTGGCCATTCAGTGTGATTTGGTTTTGGTTCGACGACGCGCCTCGAACGGTGACTTGGGAACCTTCGTTACCGCCGTTCGTCACCACTGAAACGCCAGTAATACGACCGAGTGCGTCGGCAATATTTTGGTCGGTGGTTTTACCAACGTCCTCGGCGTTAATCGAGTCGCTGACGTTAGAGTTGAAGCGTTTGTTGTTCATTGACTTGAGTAAGCCGCCACGAAGGCCTTTTACTTCAATGACTTCAACTGCTTCCGATTGATCTTCAGCGGCAACCGCGGTTGTACTGTCTTGGTTTTGCTCCGCTGCCACCGCATTCAGTGACATGGCGGATACAACAGCTAAAGCCAAGGCACTTAATTTGAAATTAGTATCAGTACCAGCCATTAACGTATTCTCCAATTTGAGTTTTTCATCTTTTCCCCCTATTTTGCTCCGGTGGCCCTCAGTGGGTTGAAAGCAAAATGTTAATTTATGGATATTTTGTTAACAATTAAACGATAACCATAAACCAAAAAGGGATCTGCTGATTAAAACTCACGGTTACAGTCGGAGATGGTTTGTAACTTGAGAGAGGGCTTTGTTGCAAAGTTGTTACATTGGTTAGATCTGAACCTGCGGTAACGTTGGATTGGTATTAGGTGGGAGGCGCCAGCCCTTGGCAAATCTTGTCATTTGCCGTTGCTAATTGCCGGCTGGTAGGGCAGAGCAAGGCCAAGATATTGCGGGCCGAAAGCGGCTAAACCCTTTTCTGTGGTGAATTCTTTGGGTGCTGGCAATATCACCACTGCAACATTGGCATCGATTGTGACATTCGGGTTGGTAATGGGCTCTCCGCTATCAAGCTCGATACAGCAAATCAGATCCGGAATCGTCACGTCCACTTTACCGTTAAGGCGTGACATCAGGTTTTCGTTTTTAACATCAATTTGATAACTGTCTCCGCTAAATTCACCCGAACCAATAAGATCAATGCGACCGAGAGTAAAGCCATCTTGAGTGACGAACTCACAGTTTGACACCCGGCCGCGAAAAGCGACATAACCACCACCATGGTTGGCGATTTCATTGGCGACATCGAGCCCTTGCTCGCGGGCGATACGGTAGGCTTGCCCTAACCCCAACGCCATCGATATGGATCCTTTTATCACGGCATCTTTCACTTGCTCTATCGGCATGGCGTGATCGATAGCCGCAATGTCGTTGCGACTGACCATAGAGAGGGCGCGGACAACGTCTTCAGCTCGCCTGTCATCGATGATGTTTTCCAGTACAAAACACTCACCAAACTCATTGGCGGTGACAACAGGAGCTGCTGGTAATCCGTTGAAGTAATAGGTGGAGTGAGTAATTTCAGGCACCGCTCTACCGGCTGGATCAGCATCGATAATGTAACCATCGGCCATGGCGGCGACATAGAAAGAAATTGCCGTATTAGAGCCGCCAAGCTCGCAACAGATAGTGCCGTAAAAGGTCTCGCCAGTGTATTCAACCAAGCGTTTGTACGCTGTCATGATGGCCGGCTCGCCACTTTGCGGTAAGCCTTGGTAAACCTGCTCCAGCTCGGTTGTTAATGGCGACAAGGCGCCCAGCATATAGGGCGTACAAATCATGCTTCCAGCTGGTACTTCATCGACTGATACCAGCTTAAATTCCTTGCCAGCGGCTAGTGCTTTGTTGATGTAATCAAACCCTTCATCAAGCTCGCCGCCGCCGCCAGTGCCAAGAATGGCGCAGCCGTAAAGAATATCGGTCAGATCGTCTCGGCTCAGAGATCGCATAGTTACCTCACTGAAATGATTGAGCAGGTTTGAAAAGATAAGCGCGCAACAGCCAATAGGCCGGCACAGTCACTAATAGCGCATCACAGGCTTCAATGCCGGTAACGCTGATGTAACCGTGATTGGATAGCAACGCAGCCGTGATGCCCATGACCCAGGCAAATAGAGCGGCCAAGTTGATGGCACTGGTTTCGGATAGCTCTGCGAGTTGATAGTGACGTTTGCGGCGGATCAGGAAGAAATCCACCACGTAGATGGCTGCAACAGGTGTAAATACCACCGATAAGCCAAACAAGAAGTCAGTAAATCGATCGAGTAAGTTGAAAGAAGCGAAGATAGTTCCGAACACGCCTGCAACAGCGATAATTTTCCACTCTTTCCAGCGGGTAAACATGGCATTTAAGCCCAGTGCAGCACTGTATAAATTGACCACATTGGTTACCCAGCTCGACACGATCAGTAAGAAAAATGCGATGCCGCCAAGGCCCAGCATCAACATGACCTGCAATACATCGTCGTCATGCACCACCAAGCCAGCGAATGCCGAGACGATGTAAACAAAGCTACTCAAGCCTAAAAACGGCAGAAATGACGAGATTGCGGTATCACTAGAAGTGCGAGCAAAACGAGTGAAGTCGGGCATCAATACGACACTGACGATAAAGCTGCCAACCACCACAGATACCGCTTCGCCAAATCCTATGCTCGCTGTTGCAACCGTGGGATCGGTAGTTGTCGATTGGTAGTCAAAGCTCTGCATCAGCAGATACACCAAGATCAGAGCCAGCAGCGGTACGAACAAAGTTGATACCCGCTCGATCAGCTTAAATCCCCAGATCGTGGTCAAGGTGATGATGATGCCAAGGGCAATTTCCAACGCCAGAATCGAAGGCGCGCTACCAAACAACTTAAAACTAAGTTGCTGAGCCACGTCGCTGAATAAATCAATATTGACGCCATACCAACCCAGCAACGCCACGACAAACAGCAGGCTGATCAAGTTGGCGCCGAAGCGGCCGAACACAAACTTCATGGTCATACAGGAAGCAAAGCGATTGTGCATGCCCACCAGTCCCGTCACTGTGCCGAGTACTGATAAGATCAATCCGCCCAGAAGAAAAGCATACAAACTCTGTTCAAAGCCAAGTGCTGTGCCCAGTTCTAGTCCGGTAATTAGTCCAGGCACCGCAAATGCTAAGCCACCATTGATCATGCCGATACCGACACCACCGACCGTTTTATTTTGCGGCACGGGGGTGGTGGCGTAATCCTCAAACATCTGATCCAGCGCTTTGTTATCTTGGCTTTTCAATGGTTACAACCTGTCAGTGATTCGTCGTTTGGCGTTGGCTGATAGTCTCGAAGTTATTAGAAGCGGTAACTCACTTCAACGCCATAGCTGCGCGGTTTATTGGGTTGCCGGGCAAGTTCAGTGACGCCATCAGCAAACAAGAAGATATCTTCAATACCACGTTCGTCGGTCAGGTTATCGACAAACACCTGCACTAGCCAATCGTCTGAACGGACGCCAAAACCAGCATTGACAAAGGTGTAGGTCGACGACTCCACGTCGGGCATCTCGATGTCGTAGTATTTAGGGCCTTCCACTTGGACATCTGCGCGCGAGATCAATGACCACTCAGCAGTCAGTTCATACTCATGGTTGGCAGAAATGGCGTAGTTGTACTCTGGAACCCAAACCTGCGATTTACCTTCTAACTCCGGTCGCTCATCGAATACTTTGATTTCTGAATCAACGATACCGGCAGAAAAACGCAAATCAAGATTGTCAGTTGCTTGCAAAGCAACCTCTAATTCCAAGCCTCGAGTTTCTACATCGTCGATAGCAAGGTTCTCAAGGGTGAAGGTATCGACATTAAACTGAGTAATTTGGGCATCGGTCTGATCAATCGCAAATACCGCGCCATTGACTACTAGACGGTTATCCAACCAAGTCGATTTAAATCCGGCCTCATAGCTATCGGAAACTTCCTTATCAAACACTCGGCTAATACCTTCGGCAGGCTCGTTGAAACCACCGCTGCGGAAACCTTTGGAGTATCCGGTGTATAGCAAGAGGTCATCATTGTATTGATAGGCTACCGACACTTTCGGTTGCCACTGACTAAAATCTTTGTCAGCGAAGGTATCGTCCTTAAAGTTCGGATCATAAGACTCTCGGGCATCATGGTCGTAACGCAATGCCGCAGTCAGCTCCAATTGGTCCGTCAGGTCATAGTTTAGTTGTCCCGCCACAGCCCAAGCTTCGGAACTGTTTTTATCGGCGATGGTGAGGTAGATCAGCTCATCAGTGAAATCATCACGTTTCAGCGGCACGTCACCTAATAGGTCATCAAAGAAGTTGATGGTATTGTCGCGCTCCTTGTCCTGATAAAAAGCCGACACCGCCCAGCGCAGGGCGCCATCGTTGAATGATGTAAAGCGCGCTTCAAGGGTTGTTGCTTCAACATCGAACAGGCCTTCGGTGCCAAAAGGAGCTCGCAGAATATAACCATCATCGTCTTCTTCATAAGTCGGATCAGCAGAGTAATCGCCATCGTAGAAATGCTCATTTTCCGACTTACTATAAGCGGCAATCAGATCAAGGGTGCCTAACTCATAATCTTGGCTGATCTTGGCGCTCAGTTCATAAACATCACGCTCGTCGAGGTTGCGAATGTTCTGAGAGGTGTCGATATCAAAGTCTTCTTTACTCGCTTCGGTGACGCCCTGATAGTAAGCAAAGCCTGCTTCGCTGGTGGTGTAGCGGCCACGCAATGCCAAACTGGTATCTTCAAACAAATCGAATTGCAGTTGCGCGAATGCCGATTGTTCATCCAAGTGGTCGGCTTCTTCATCAAGGAACTCATTGTCGATAAGGCCGTCGGAGTTTTTGGTGTAACCGCCAATGCGGAAAAAAGCGGTATCGGCTTGGTTAAGCGAGCCGGAAATGACGCCGTTTAATTCATAGCTGCTGCCATTGCCAATCGCACCTTTTAGCTTACCTTCGAGCTCTTCTGTGGGGTGCTGAGTGGTCACAATCACCGCGCCACCAACGGCGCCGCGACCATAAAGCGCTCCTTGAGCGCCGCGCATCACTTCAATGCGGTCAATATCAACGAGATCCTGATTAATGAACTCTAGATCGGGTGCGGTTACGCCATCGACAACAAAAGCGAGCGGCGGATCGCCGACCTGAGGAGTAATCAAGCCACGGACAGTGACGCGAGCTAACCCTGGCCGGAAATTGTCTAGGGCGCTTAAGTTGGGCGTCAAATTGGCAAAATCACGGAAGTTATTGATGCGGGAACTTTCGATAAAGTCGGCATCAAAGACAGTGACGGAATCTGGCACACTTTGTAGCGTTTCAGTGCGCCCCCTAGCCGACACCGTAATCCGCTCGACTTCGACATCAGCGCCCGAAAGGGGCGCCTGTTGTTCGGCCAGAGCAGGCAATGACAAGGACACACACACGGCTAATGCAATGCTTGATTGAGCAAAATAGCTAGAAAAATTGGTCTTCATTCCCTACTCCCTGTCGGATAAAGTGGCGGATAAGGTGATGTTCAACTCGATCAATGAGTTGCAGTTTGGTTATCCTCATTGTGGATTTATGCCACAAAAAAATATTCTTAAATTCACAACGCAGGGAAAAGAAAATTGGTGCCTTTAGCACCAGCTCGACAAAATTTTCTTTCAGTCCGGCTAGCGAAAACAAACCATGAAGAAAAACATCAAGCTCGACGCCTATAACAAGAAGATCCTCGCAACATTGCATTTGCAGGCCGATTTGACCAACAACGAGCTGGCAGAAAAGGTCAACTTATCGCCCAGCGCCTGTTTTCAACGCGTAAAGGCGCTGAAAGAAGCCGGCTATTTCAGAACCTTTCACGCTGACATTAATTTGGAGCAGATATGTGAGCATGTGTTGGCCTATCTTGAGTTCACCCTCGATCGCAACACTGCTCAGGTTTGTCGTGATTTTGCTGCCGCCGTGGGCGAAATACCGGAAATAATGGATTGCATGCAAGTCAGTGGTGACGTCGATTTTATCTCGCTAAGTTGCTTTTCCAGCGTTAAAAAACTCAATGAGACCTGTGATGCTCTGAGTGAGAATCCTGCTCTGCACATCAAACACATTCGTACCCGATTAGTCATGGACCGCGCTAAATGGTTCTTGGGCTACCCGTTGGCCAACTTGAAATGGTTAGATGACCCAGATTGCAGTGATGATTAATAGGCCGCCGGTTTAGGCTGACCATCGGCAAGTCATTGACTTGGTTAGAACATAGTGATCACTGTCACATTTACTTAACAGTCAAGCGGCTGCGCAAGCTTGCATCAATATTGCTACAAGCCTCTCTCCACTTATATATTCGCCGTGAAAAATTAATCGATTCGTAACATCGAAGCGAATGGTTTAAGTTTGACCATGCTAATGAATTACCTGGAACGGATTAGCGAAAGGTTTTTTGCTCGATTAACAAAAACAACAAAGGGTTCTCGAAAACCCTGGCGACATTGGAGCGTTGCTGACAGTGCAGCCCTCCTAACGACACAACTACCAATGAGAGAACTACTCCAAATGTTTACTAACCATAGTGCGATAGCCATTGCCGTTCAGCTAGCTTTTGCCGCCACAACTTCTACCGTTGCTTTTCAAGCCAGTGCTGAAGAGCAACAACAGCAAGAAGCGGACAAAAACAAACTCGAAGTCATTCAGGTGACGGCTCGTAAACGCGTTGAAAATGCTCAGGAAGTACCGGTAGCGATCACGGCCCTGCAAGGTGAAGCGTTGGAAACACTAAGCTCTGCGGCGATGGATATTCGCTTTTTGAATGCCCGTACCCCAAGCTTGACCGTTGAATCGTCATTCGGTCGAACCTTCCCACGGTTCTACATGCGTGGTTTGGGTAATTCAGATTTCGACTTGAATGCATCACAGCCAGTGTCTCTAGTTGTTGACGATATCGTCCAAGAAAACCCAATTCTTAAAGGCTTTCCTGTGTTTGATGTCGAGCGGGTGGAAACTTTGCGTGGCCCACAGGGCACCTTGTTTGGTCGTAACACCCCTGCTGGCTTGGTCAAATTTGATTCAGTGAAGCCATCACAGGCATTTGATGCATTCGCGTCTGCATCATACGGTAGCCACAACACCAGCGACATTCGCGCTGCAGTGGGCGGCGGCTTGACAGACTCATTGTCGGCTCGTGTTTCGGTATTGCATCAAGACCGCGACGATTACATCGATACCATTGCCCCAGGTTTTGAAAAGAAAGACGTCCTCGGTGGTTACACCGACAAAGCCATCCGCTTGCAGTTGTTATGGGAAGCGGATGATTTCTCAGCGCTGCTTAACTACCACAAGCGCGATCTTGACGGCAAACCGGTGGCTTTCTACGGCAACGGTATCAAGAAAGGCAGTAATAAACTCGGTGGCGAAGGCTGGCAAGGGCGCGACAAGGTGTTCCATGATTCTGCTGACCGCGCGACCCAAGAGGTAGAGATCGAAGGCTATAACCTCAAGCTTGAGTGGGACTTGGGTGATTACACCGTGACGTCGATCAGCGGTGTTGAAAAAGCCGAGTTGTTCTCACGTGCCGATGTCGATGGCGGTTATGGTGCCAATTGGGCGGCAGATTGTTGCGGTGTTCCTACTGGACCTGGTTCCATCGCTTTTGACTCTGAAACCTCAGATGCAATCCCAGATCATGACCAATTTACTCAAGAATTGCGTTTGTCGAGCAACTTCAATGGCCCGCTAAATTACCAAGTAGGCGTGTTCTATTTCGATGAAGATTTGGAAATCGAAAGCATCGCTTACGATCCAATTTTCTCTGCTGGTGATGTCACTGGTCGTGTCAAACAGTGGCAAGAGACAACGGCATGGGCTGTGTTTGGTTCGGTCGATTATGACTTCACTGAGCGTTTGTCGGTCACTGCGGGCTTACGTTACTCCGATGATGACAAAGACTATCGCAATGAACGTTTCAAAAGCCCGCTTGCTGGCTTTGGTGCGCCTGATCAAGTTAAAGGTGAAGTGAACCCCAGTGATACTCACGTCAGCTGGGATCTGAGCGCCACCTATAAATACAACGACGATGTGAATTTCTATGGTCGCATCGCCGATAGCTTCCGTGCGCCAAGTATTCAAGGCCGTAACTTGTTTGCCTTTGATGATGGTATTTCGGTTGCAGACTCTGAAACCATTTTGTCGTTTGAAGCCGGTACCAAAGCAAACATTCTTGATGGCCAAGGTCGTTTGAATGCGGCGGTGTTCTACTTCACCATGGATGACCAGCAATTGACTTCCGTCGGTGGAGACAGCAATACCGCTCGCTTACTGAATGCCGATGAGACCCAAGGTTATGGTTTTGAAGTCGATGCTGAATTCATCGTCACCGACAACTTGTTCGTTACCTTGGGCACTAGCTACAACAACACCGAATTGAAAGATAGCAGCTTGTCGGTGCCAGTTTGTGCTAACTGTGCCGTTACTGATCCAGTTGTTGTTGACCCTGATGGAAGCCGTCGCGCCTTGATCGATGGCAACAGCCTGCCACACGCACCAGAGTGGATTCACACCTTCACCGCACGTTGGTCACAAGAGCTTGGTGATGGCGAAGTGTTCTTGTACACCGATTGGTCTTATCGCAGTGAAATCAACTTCTTCTTGTATGAAGCAAAAGAGTTCGAAGGTGAATCACTGCTCGAAGGTGGAGCCCGTGGTGGTTACGCGTGGGAAGACGATGGCCGCGAGTATGAAGCCGCTCTATTCGTTCGTAACATGACCGATGAACAGCAAGCAATTGGTGCTGTTGACTTCACCAATAATGCTGCAATTGTCAATGAAGAGCGCTTCATCGGCGCCGAATTCAAAGTCAATTTCTTCTAAGATTTGACCGAATTCACCAAGTAACTCCAGAGCTGTTCAAACAGCTCTGGAGTTTTGTTGTGTTATCACTTAATTGATTGCGCATTGGCGTCATCAAAAGGAAACCAGAGCACTATGGGAATTGTTATCAGTTTGGCAGGGATCGTCTGTTTACTTGCGATTGCCTTTGCTTGCTCAACCAATCGAAGCGCCATTAACTGGCGTACCGTCGGGGGCGCATTGGCCATTCAAGCAAGCTTAGGCGCGTTTGTACTTTACGTTCCGTTTGGCCAACTGGTGCTAGCGACCATAAGCGGCGGTGTTCAAGCCGTCATCGACAGTGCTCAGGCTGGTATTTCCTTTATGTTTGGCGGCCTCACCAGCGACACCATGTACGAGCTGTTTGGTGGCGGAGGCTTTGTTTTCGCCTTGCGTGCATTGCCGATTATTGTGTTTTTCTCGTCGCTTATCGCGGTGCTTTATTATCTCGGGATCATGCAATGGGTGATTCGAGTCATTGGTGGCGGTTTGCAAAAGGTGCTGAAAACCAGTCGACCCGAATCGATGTCAGCCACCGCCAATATTTTCATTGGCCAAGCTGAAGCTCCTTTGGTGGTAAAACCATTTATCCCAACCATGACTCAGTCTGAGTTGTTCGCCATTATGGTTGGCGGTTTAGCGTCGGTGGCGGGCACCGTATTGGGTGGTTACGCCAGTTTGGGCGTTGAGTTGAAATATCTGATTGCGGCCAGCTTTATGGCGGCTCCGGGTGGCTTATTGATGGCCAAAATCATGATGCCGGAGACTGAAAAGCCAGTGGACTCGATGGCGCTGACAGAAACAGCAACCAAAGAGCACGTTAATGTCATTGATGCTGCGGCATCCGGCGCATCCTCTGGTCTAAAGCTGGCGCTGAATGTCGGTGCTATGCTGATGGCGTTTATTGCCCTCATCGCGCTGATTAATACCTTGTTCGGCTTTGTTGGCGGGTACTTTGGTATGCCTGATTTGACCATGGAGCTAATCCTTGGCTATTTGTTTGCGCCGCTGGCGTTTTTAATCGGCGTACCTTGGGACGAAGCCTTTATGGCAGGCTCCTTTATTGGCCAAAAATTAATTGTTAATGAGTTCGTTGCTTACATCGATTTCATTGGCGTTAAAGCGCAGTTGTCAGAGCAAAGCCAAGCCATTATTACTTTTGCCCTCTGTGGCTTTGCTAATCTTTCTTCAATTGCTATTTTGATCGGCGGTTTGGGCGCGATGGCGCCATCACGCCGTCATGATATTGCTCGCTTAGGAATGCGAGCGGTATTGGCCGGCTCACTGTCTAATTTGATGAGTGCAGCCTTGGCTGGTTTGTTCTTGGCGCTTTAGCCAATTTTTCGGGGGAACCTTGGCTATAAGCTGGGCTTCCCTAAAGTATGCGGTTACACGGATGTTTGCCTAGACGCTGTTGCTGATTGAATCAGTTGTTAGCTGCAGCGCTCTACCTTTTGTCTCTTCACGGAACCAAGTCCGCCACGTCAAGCTGTCTTGCTCACTCGTTGGTTCGAGATCGATTGAGCATTGATGAGCTAGGCTGCTGATTTGACGTGTTCATTTAAAAAAGGTGATACACCTTTTTATTGAGAGATAACTCATGACTGATTTGCAACAGATTGCTCGGCACGCCATCTCGATGATGGATTTAACCACCTTAAATGACGACGACACGGACGCCAAAGTCATTGCCCTTTGCCAACAAGCGCACAGTCCTGCCGGTAATACAGCGGCAGTGTGTATCTACAAGCAGTTCATTCCTGCGGCCAAAAAAGCGCTGCAACAACAAGGTTGCGACGATATCAAAATTGCTACCGTGACCAATTTTCCGCACGGCAATGATGATGTCGCTGCGGCCGTCGCCGAAACTAGAGAAGCCGTTGCGTTAGGGGCTGATGAAGTGGATGTGGTGTTCCCTTACCGTGCCTTGATTGACGGTAACGCGACGGTAGGGGCAGAGCTGGTGGCGCAATGCAAGCAAGCTTGTGGTGACAAAGTGACCTTGAAGGTCATTGTTGAAACTGGCGAGCTGAAAACTGAAGCGTTGATTGCCAAAGCGAGCCAGATTGCAATTGATTCCGGTGCTGACTTTATCAAAACATCAACCGGTAAGGTGCCGATCAACGCTACCTTGGAATCCTGCCGCATCATGCTTGAAGCGATCAAAGCCAGTGGCAAGCCAATCAAATTCAAGCCCGCAGGCGGGGTCCGAACCGTAGAAGATGCACAAGCATTTATCGGCTTAGCAAGCGATTTGATGGGGGACGATTGGGTTAATAAAGACAATTTCCGCTTTGGTGCTTCCAGCCTGTTAAACAACTTGTTGGATACACTGGGGCAGGGAGCAGAGCAACAAAACCGCGCGACAAGTGCCTACTAGGAGGCGATATGAAACGAGCAATCATATTAGTACTCGATTCCTTTGGCGTTGGCGCTACGCCAGATGCTGATAAGTTTGGTGATGCCGGTTCCGATACCTTTGGCCACATCGCTGAGCAATGCGCTAATGGAAGCTTGGGACGTGGCCCCATTCACTTGCCTAATCTTGCCGCAATGGGTCTCTATCACGCTCATCGAGACAGCACCGGTGCGTTCGCTGTTGGTGTCGATAGCAGTATTGAACCGCTTAGCGCCTATGGTTATGCCAAAGAGCTGTCGTCAGGTAAAGATACCCCAAGTGGTCACTGGGAAATGGCCGGAGTACCGGTGTTGTTTGACTGGGGTTACTTTCACGATAAAACCAATAGCTTTCCGCAAGACTTGATTGATGCCTTTGTTGAGCGTGCTGGCGTTGAAACCATTTTGGGCAATTGTCATAGCTCAGGTACGGTGATCTTAGATCAGCTGGGTGAGGAGCATATGCGCAGCGGTCAGCCGATTGTTTACACCTCTGCGGACAGTGTGTTTCAAATCGCTTGCCATGAACAAACCTTTGGCTTGCAACGCCTCTATGAGCTGTGCGAAATCGCTCGCGAATTATTGGACGACTACAACATCGGCCGCGTGATTGCCCGACCATTTGTTGGCGACAAAACCGGCGCCTTTGAGCGCACCGCCAACCGTCGCGATTATTCGGTACTACCGCCAGCCCCAACGTTGCTAGACAAGCTCACTGAAGATGGTGGTGAAGTGGTGTCGGTAGGCAAAATTGCCGATATTTTTGCCCATCAAGGGATCACTAAGAAAGTCAAAGCATCAGGTATTGACGGCTTGTTTGATGCGACATTGGAGGCGCTGGCAAACGCTTCTGATCGGTCGTTGATCTTCAGCAATTTCGTTGATTTTGATTCCAGCTACGGCCATCGTCGCGATGTCCGCGGCTATGCCGATGCCCTTGAGCAATTTGACCAACGTTTGCCAGAGCTGCTGACGCAATTGAGTGACGATGACGTGGTCATTATCACCGCTGATCATGGCTGTGATCCGACTTGGGCTGGCACCGACCATACCAGAGAGCATGTGCCAGTGTTAGTGCATGGCGGCAAGGTCAACGCAGGAGCGTTGGGCCAACGTCAATCTTTTGCTGATATTGGTCAGTCGCTCGCCGATTACTTTGGTTTGGCGCCAATGGCATACGGTACTAGCTTTTTAAACAATTAACTTATTACCAATACCTGTCAGCCGAGTCGCGGCGGGATGAAAAGAATAGAGGAACAATCAATGGCAACTCCACACATTAATGCCAAGCCGGGTGATTTTGCAGAAACAGTGCTGTTTCCTGGCGATCCACTGCGAGCAAAATTCATTGCTGAAACATTTCTTGATGATGCTCGTTTGGTCACTGATGTTAGAAACATGTTTGGTTACACCGGCACTTACAAAGGTAAAGCTGTGTCGGTGATGGGCTCTGGTATGGGCATTCCGTCCTGTTCAATTTATGCCAAAGAGCTGATCACTGAATACGGCGTTAAAAATCTGATTCGGGTCGGCAGTGCCGGAGCTGTCAGCACCGATGTAAAAGTGCGTGATGTGGTGGTGGCGATGGGCGCTTGTACCGACTCTGGCGTCAATCGCACTCGTTTCAAGGGCAACGACTTTGCTGCGATTGCTGATTACGGCTTACTGAAAAATGTTGTTGATTCGGCAGCTAAACTGAATTTACCGGTCAAAGTGGGTAACTGCTTCTCGGCGGATTTGTTTTACACCCCAGATGTTGAGATGTTCGATGTCATGGAGAAAATGGGCGTGTTGGCGGTTGAGATGGAAGCTGCCGGTCTTTACGGCGTTGCCGCTGAATTCGGGGCCAATGCTCTTGCCGTGCTGACGATTTCCGATCACATTCGCACTGGCGAAGCGACCACTTCCGATGAGCGTCAAACCAGCTTCCGCGACATGATGGAAATCACCCTTGAGTCGCTACGCTAGGCGAATTCCTTGCCAAGTCGCTCCGGTATTGCGTGATCGTTTAAGCATCACAATGCCGGAGTGGCCAATGAGTGGTGGCTGTTGATGAGCCAAGGAATGCAGAGCGTGCCTTGAAACCCGCTGCCGTTGGCACAGACTCCATTGACGATGAGGTGCACCGGCTAAGGCGGTGTTATTCCTGATAAGTTGTGGTTCGAATCAAGTTTTTGACAAAAACCGAACTGGATAATTGAAACAGTGGTTCATAAAAGATAATCTCGCATTTTGTTATGCCAATAGCAGATCTGAGAAATCATATGGAGCGCCGTTCAAATCATGCTTAAGATACTGTTATTGCTCACCTTTGGGTTGATATCAAATCATCTGATGGCAGCAGACTACAGCGTAGAAGAGCTTGAGCTTTGGCAAGACCGGGAAGTGCCGTTCAACAAGCCCAATATTGAACTGGCTGAAACGCTTGATGAAGAAGGCAAGCGCTTCACTGAAATTTCCAAACCGACTATCTATCTGTATCGAAATAGTCGCATTGAAACACCTGGGCCCGCTCTGCTTTATGTTCCCGGAGGAGGGTACGCTAGAGTCGCGGTGGGCAAGCGGCGAAGTGCCGAGTGGGCCGAGTTGTTTTTTGATATGGGCTTCGCTGCCGTAGCGGTGCTTAAGTACCGACTCCCCGATGGACGCATTGTTGATAACCCGCACCAAGTGCCGCTGATCGATGCACAGCAAGCCCTCGCGATGCTGCATCGCAATGCCACATCATGGCATATCGATCGCAATAAAATTGGCGTGAAAGGCGTCTCTGCTGGTGGTCACCTTGTTGCTAGTTTGAACAACTTCACTTCGGATATTGTGGCGCCAGACGTACAAGCCCATGAGCTAAAACAAGCCTTCTCTATTTTGAGAGTTCCCGTCATTACCTTCAAAGCACCATTGCGACATAGCGGCTCCTACCAGCGTTTGCTGGGCGGATTGTCCGAACCACAGCGTTTGATCGATTATTTTTCGATGGAAAACCAGGTGTCAGCAACTACGCCGCCAACCTTCTTGGTGTATGCCACCGATGACCAATCGGTGTCTTATCAAAATAGTGAGATCTATGCTGCGGCGCTCAGTCGTCAACGCATCCCATATAAAGCGGTGGCGCTTCAACGTGGCGGCCATGGTTTTGGTTTGGATCGCAGTCTAGTGGACAAAGACTGGATTCCAGAAATGACCGACTGGGTGTTCGCTGTGCTAGCCGACCAATAGTCATTATGTAGTCTCAATTTAATGGAATGATATGAAGAAAATATTTTTGTTGGGCGAATCCATGGTCGAGTTGTCGCGCCGAGAGGATGGGGCATTCAATCAATCGTTTGCCGGTGATGTTTACAATACCGCTGTTTACCTGAAACGCGCATTTGACGATGTCAGTGTCAGCTTTGTGACCGCGCTAGGTTGCGATGCGC
Source organism: Neiella litorisoli (assembly GCF_014773395.1). Taxonomy (GTDB): domain Bacteria; phylum Pseudomonadota; class Gammaproteobacteria; order Enterobacterales; family Neiellaceae; genus Neiella; species Neiella litorisoli. Next base: position 59,242 of record NZ_JACXAF010000003.1, read on the forward strand.
TGAGTGCCGATATGCTAGCGGCATTTGAAAGCGAGCGGATTGACACCGATTTCGTCCAGCGCTCTAGTGACAAACTACCTGGGCTTTACACCATTTCGCTCGACGAGTCGGGTGAGCGGAGCTTTGCATATTGGCGTTCAGATTCTGCAGCCCGACAAGTGATGCAATATGTCAGTTCTGATCTGGTTGATTCGCTTTGTACGGGCGATATGTTCTTCTTTTCAGGTATTTCTCTGGCCGTCATTCAGCCAAATGATCGAGATGCATTTTGGCAACTGCTGCGTAAATTAAGGGATTCCGGGGTACAAATTGCCTTTGATCCAAACTATCGAGCCCGAATGTGGAGCAGCGGCGCTGAAGCAAAACAGCAATTTGAGTTGGCATTTGGTTTGGCTGATTTGGTGTTACCCGGAGTTGATGATTTTAATGAGCTTTACGGCATGAACAACGTGAGCGACATTCGCAACTTCTGTCGCTCGTTTGCGATTGATGAACTGGTTCTGAAAAGTGGCTCTGGAAGTGTCTATTGTTTTACTGATAGCGACAGCTTGGAAGTGAAAATCACCCCCGTTGAGCATGTTGTTGATACGACTTCCGCAGGTGATTCATTCAACGGTGTGTATCTCGGAGCGCGATTGCAAGGGATCTCGATTGAGCAGTCGGTAAAACTAGCATCAGCTGCGGCGGCTGAGGTGATTCAGCACCGCGGAGCAATTATCCCCAAAGCGCGTTTTGTCAATCGTATTCACCCGCTCATAAAGCAAGCCGACCCATCACCTACATCGAACAAGACAACGATTGAATAGAGGAACCGTAATTACATGAAACAGTTTTCTGAGCTGATGGCAGGGCAAACACTATTGCCAATTATTCAAGCGGATACAGTGAATGAAGGAGTGGCAATAGCAGGAGCAATGGCGAAAGCTGGCTTGCATGTTGTGGAAGTGGTGTTGCGATCAGACGCTTCGCTAGAAGCCTTAACAGCAATTAAAAACGCGCACCCAAGCCTAACCGTGGGGGCGGGCACCGTATTGGATGCTGAGATTTTATCGCAAGCGGTTGGCGCAGGGGCTGATTACATTGTGACGCCTTGTGTGACGCCGGCTTTACTCGAGGCGTTAAAAGAATGTGGGGTGCCAGCCATTCCTGGGGTATCTAATTGCGCTGATATTGCCTTGGCCCGAGATGCAGGCTTTCATGAAGTGAAGCTATTTCCTGCCGCTCTCGCTGGAGGGACGGCATTTTTGCGAGCCGTCGCTAGCGTGTTCCGTGATGTTAAGTTTTGTCCGACTGGCGGCATAAACCAGGACAACAAAGACGAATTTCTATCGCTGGCAAATGTGGTAGCTGTTGGTGGTACCTGGGTTGTTCAGAAAAACTGGGTTCAAAATCAAGATTGGGATGCCATTACAAACGCATGCCAGCTTGCTAATAAATAGCTGGTGTTAACGAAATGATGTGACGAAAATCACGCTTAAAAAATGGAGTGTAAAGTTTTCGTCACGTTATTTCTTTGTTATATTTAATTTTAAATATAAAAATAAAACATCGTTTCAAAAAGTTTTGTTATTTATATTTTTGCAGTGTTAGTATCAATTTGTGGGTATTGCTGTGCCTTTGTGTGATTTGGGTATAGCAACACTATTCAGTCCCAATTTTTGCTGAGTTGCTTGGTGGCGATGCTCAGCAAATCCTCCCCCTTGCGGACTTGGCAGCGCAATCAGTTTGCGCTGCCTTTTCTTTTTTAGTCGTGTCAATAGCAAACAAATTATCAATGTGCTTGTCATTAGTTTATTGATTTGTATCATTTTTATTTTGTTTTTCTGTTGGTGGGAACCTGTCGGTTTTATCAACTTAGAGGCGACCAATCTTGTGTGTCACCGGCGCTTTTGTTCGCCAATCTGATGAGCGAGCTGGCCAGAATTTGTTGTTGAATGTTGCTGCAATCAAGCGCGATTAGATTAAAGTAAATCGCTATATCTGCAAAAATTGTGATCTCTAAAAATAAAAACGAAACAATGTTTCACAAAATAGGTTTTAGATCACAACTGTTGAGTTGTTAGCTTTTTGTTGATGTTTTGTTTTGCTACTTTCAAATGCGAATTTTAGTAAGGCTATGGGAATTTCCGTGGTGGGATAAACCATAAAAATTCTAATTCAAGGAGTTCAAATTTTGGCCACTCAACAAACACATTTATTACCCAGCTTTAAAAAAACACTACTCAGCACCATGATTGGCCTAGCCAGCATCGGTGCGTACGCAGCTGATAACGAACCAGAAATCACCGAAGAAACAGAAGTCATCTCGATTTCTGGAATGAGGGCTTCATCGCTTAGCTCAATCAATACCAAGCGCTCTGAGGCAAACCTAGTTGATGCCGTGTCGTTAAAGGACATTGGTGCGCTGCCAGATAACTCAATTGCGGAAACACTTGAGCGGATCACTGGTGTGACTGCTGATCGCTTTAAAGGCGGTGCTAGCGAAATCTCAATTCGTGGTTTGGGACCTTTTCTTGGTATGTCCACCATCAACGGACGCGCTATCTCATCAGGTAGTGGTAACCGTAGCGTTGCGTTTAGCCAGTTCCCTTCTGAATTGGTAAATGGCGTCAAGGTTTACAAATCTCAGTCCGCTGAATTACTCGAAGGTGGCGTATCAGGTACGGTCGAATTGGGCACGATTCGTCCGATTGATTACGGTAAAGAGCGTCTTCAGGCGGAAGCGAAAGCGAGCTACGCAGATTATCAAGCAAAGCAAAAAGGCGACGATGGCTTTGGTCATCGTCTTTCGTTCAGCTACGTCAATAGTTTTGAGATTGCCGGCGACCAACAGTTTGGTTTTGCCGTGGGCTATGCCGGAGGTAAAAGTCCACGTCCGGAAGATACCTTTGTTGGTAGCTCAACGTTGCGTCCTTGTAATTCTGACTACGCCGTTGATGGCGGCAGTAACTGTAGCTTTAAAGACAGTAATGAAGCGGCCAATGGCGGTGCTCCTGAAAATGGCGACTACTACTTCATTTCCAACATGCAAAGCTATCGGCAGATGGAGTCGGTTGAAGATCTTGATGCTGTTATTGGTGCCATTCAGTGGCAGCCCAATAGCGACGTAGATGTCAATGTCGATGCCCAATGGTCAAAGCGTTTTTACTATGAAGATCGCCATGATCTGAGCTTTGATGATGGCCGCAGAAAAATTCACGACTGGACTGTCGATAAGAACAACGTGCTGCAAAGCTACAGCGGCGAAACTCGTATCGGCAATACCAATGAATATCGTGAGCGAGACGAAAAATACAAAGGCTTTGGTGTCAACGTAAACTGGCAAGTGACCGATGATCTGAGCTTGATTGCCGATGCCGCCTATTCGGGAACGGAGCGCTATCAGGACCGAACTTACGTTCGTTTCCGCAGCAAGCGCAAATACTTTGACTGGGAAAAAGGCACTAACGGCGACTTCCCTAATATCACCGTCCTCGATGGTTTTGGGGGCGCGCCACTTGAATCATTTTCTGAAGATATCAAATCGCTGTCTTTCTACAACGATGACAGCGAAGCGAGGAAGTACCGGTTAGACGTTGAAGATGAAATCAAGAGCTTCAAGCTCGATGCAAACTATTTCCTTGATGGAGCCATCTTCAAAACAATCCGCTCGGGCATTGCTTACTCAACGCGCGACCATCAAAACTACCAAGAAGCTCGCGTTTCAGCCAAGCCCGCTGACAAAGCTCAGGCGCTGGTTGATACCGAAGAGCAGTGCTCCATTTCTTGGCCGCAAAAAGACTACGGCGATGACTCCAAAGCACCGTTCACTGAATGGGCAGCCATTAATACTCGCTGTGGCTACAACATCGTTATCGGTGATCAAGAGTTGATGCCTGATGCCAAATCGCCATCCGATGGCGATGTGGATCTGACTGAAGACATTACTGCTTTCTATTTGATGTCTGACTTTGAGACTGATCTTGGTGACTACTACCTCACTGGTAATGTGGGCGCCCGTTATGTGAAAACTGACATCACTTCAACAGGTGTGTCGCAAGCTTACACCTCAGAAGTGAACGACGAAGGCTTTTATATCTTGACGCCGGTAGACGGCTTTGAGCGACAGCGCTATGACAACGACTTCAGCAACCTGCTGCCAAGTTTGAATATGACCTTGGAAGTTCACGAAGATGTGGCATTGCGGTTTGCCGCTTACAAGGCGGTTTCTCGTCCAGATATGTGGTTCTACGGTGCTGGACGCGATGTCAACATCGACGCTTCTGATGAGGGCTACGAGTCTGTTGAAGATGCACTTGATGATGTCACTTCAAAAGGTAACCCAAATCTTGAGTTGCTGGAATCGGACAACGCTGAATTCGGTGTGAACTGGTACTTTGGCGATGAAAGTATGTTGTCCGTTGCCTTGTACAAGAAGTGGTTTGAAGCACGAATTGGCGCCTCAACGGTGATGGATACGGTCACGGTAGACGGCCAAGATTACGACGCTGAAATTAAGAACACGCCGACCATCTTTAGCGATGAATCGGATATCAAAGGCTTTGAAGTGTCCTTAGTGCACCAATTCGTTGAATTACCTGCGCCGTTTGATGGGCTTGGTTTCTCTGGTAGTTATAACTACGCAGATTCAGACTATGAAACGCCTGAAGCTGGTTCAAGCATTCCAGAAGAAGTCCAAGCTCAAGTGAAACCGGGCAACTTGCCGGGCTTGTCTGAGCATGTTGCGAACGCTCAATTGTACTGGGAAGGTGAATCGGTTGCTGCGCGTATTGCCTATAAATACCGTTCAGAATACTTGAAGCCATTTGGTTCTAACTTGGGTCAAACCAACCGTTTTGTTGAAGGCCAGAAGTCTCTGGATTTGAGCTTGAGCTACAAGATCAACGATAACTTTACCGCTAAAGCGCAAGTGATGAACCTCACTGAAGAGCCTGCACTGCAGTACCGTGTTGCGCCAGGTGCCTACAACCAGATTGAGCACAGTGGCCGCAAATATTACGTGAGTTTGCGATACCGCATGTAGGTCTTGGTTTCACTCTTAACTAACGACCATTAGCCACCTGCTTTGCAGGTGGCTCCACTCAACTAGGCGACACCGCCACTTTTTAAAAGTAATTGCTGTTCCCTTTGCGGCAAATGTTCGATGTTCAGGCAACTCTTTAATTAACAAGCCGTTAATTGAATAGGGTAGTGCTGCCTGAAAAACCATTAGCCATAGAGGTATTAACCATAAAAACAATGAGTTAAAAGTAACTGAGGTAATTATGCCAAATCTATTGTTTAGTAAAACTGGATTAGAAAAAAGTGCAGTACTGGCTTTGATGATGAGTTCATCATGCGCTTTCTCGGCAGAAAGAATTGATGTATACGATGCCGCGCAGCTGCAACAAGCCTTGAGAACCGCGCAAGCTGGGGACGAAATTGTAGTCAACCCCGGAAGCTATGTCGGTAACAAGAATTCAACTGCGAGTGGTAGCTCAAAAGCTCATTTTTTCAGCGACAGAAGTGGCAATGAAAATGCGCCGATCACGCTGCGAAGTCTATCGACGAACAACAAGCAAGTGTTGATGGGCGAGAATGTTGATTCAGGCTATGTGTTTTATCTCAAGGGGGATCATTGGGTCATTAAAGATCTGAAATTCTCCACAGCGCAAAAAGGCATCATGCTCGAAGGTGCGAATAACAATGCCATCGATAACGTTGAGATCGCCAACATTGGTGCAGAAGCGGTGCACTTTCGATATTTCAGCTCCGACAATGAGTTGTCCAATTGCTACATCCACGATACTGGCAAACGCTCAGGCGGCGAGGGTTATGGTGAAGCGGTGTATGTTGGCACCCACGATGGCCACACGTCAGCCAAGCTCGATCACAGCAATGATAATCGTATCGGTGGCTGTACCATTGGCCCGAATGTGACCGCCGAGGCCTTTGACGTTAAATCAGGAACCAGAGGCACTGTCATTGAATCGAACTACATCTCAGCAAAAGGAATTATTGGTACCGCGGGCAATCCTGCCGCTGATAGTTTCATTGACCTGAAAGGCACGAACAATATTGTCCGCCATAACAAAATGGATTGGGCAAACGATAGCGATCTAGACCACGCAATTTTTACCTATCAAGAGCATCGTAACTCCAATGTGTATAACAACGAGTTCACCCTGGCTGCTGACAGCGCTATTTTCCATATGCTCGAAGAAACGGTTCATGCCGTGAACAATGTGCGCTTAGACGGCGGCACTAAAATCGTCAAAGCGGATTACCAGAACAAGAAGTGGGATGACCAGTTAGATTCGAGCATCGAAAAGCCCGCCAAGGTTTATCCGTGTTTTGACGAACTTGACGGTGGCTGTGGTTCAGTGCCGACCGATCCCGAGCCCGATCCGGAACCAACTCCAGATCCGCCAACTGAGCCGGAAGATCCACCGACAGCTCCGAGCGGCGATTGTTCCGGCACGTTGGACCTTGTCTGGGGCGAAAAGACCGAGGTGGATTTAGCGCTAACCAACTGCATTCGGTTTGAGCGTGATGTGGCGGGGTCTACCGTTCAGGCATGGGATAGTGACGAAAATAACTCGTGTGATTTCAGAGGTGAATTGGTGTCGGTCGACAATAGCTCGGTGGTTGCGACAATTTCATCGAATTACCACGCCTTTAACTCGCTCAGTGGCGATACGTTCATTGTTCAGGCCAATAACAACTGTGGTTATATAAAAGTCCGCAGTTATTAGATGCGCCAACACAGGGGCTGCTGGCGATTGGCGTGTGTCAAAACCAGCAACCCCTAGATTAATCGAAGCGAAAGTAGCGCTTGGCGTTGTAATAGCAGATATTCTCGATTGTTTGCTTGAGCAGATCTTGGTCATTGGGGATTTCGCCAGCCTCGACCCATGTTGCCAATAGATTGCACAGCACCCGCCTAAAATATTCGTGGCGGCAGAATGAAAATATGTTGCGGGAATCGGTCAACATCCCAACGAACCGGCCCAGAGCGCCCAAATTCTTGAGCGTCGTTAGCTGAGACTCCATCCCATCTTTATGATCATTAAACCACCAGGCCGCACCGAGCTGAACTTTACCAGCAGCGGTGTCACTATCTTGGAATGCGCCAGCGATACAAGCCAAAACGGCATTGTCGGTCGGATTCAGGTTGTACAAAACGGTATTGGGTAAGCAGGCCGATGCATCTAAATCACTCAACAGATGCGACAGCGGAGCCGCGATTGACTGAGTATTGATGACGCTAAAGCCAGTTCCTGCACCAAGCTGAGAAAGTCGGCGTTGGTTGACATTCATTAGCACGCCAATATGCAGCTGCATACTCCAGCCGAGCTCGAAGTATCGCTTGCCTAACTCAACAAACAAGCGAGACGATAATTGGACCAATTCACTCGCGGTGACTGGCTGATCGGCGAGGAATTTATCAAAAATAGCTCGTGCGGCAGGTAAAGAGCATGGCTGGTAGCTTACCTGCGGCAAGCCCAAATCGGAAAGCCGGCACCCACACTGATGAAAGTGATTGAGCCTGGATTCAATGGCTTCGAGATAGCTGTCGAAACGCTCGATAGCGATGTTGGATAGGCTCGATAGTTGATTCAATACCTCGTGGAATTTTTCAGGGCTTGCAAAGCAAAACAATTCATCAGCGCGAAAAGTCGGTAATACCTGCACATTAAACGCTGATTGCGCCAGAGCGGTATGGTACTCGAGGCTGGATAACGGCGAATCTGTGGTGCAAAGTGTTTCGACGTTGAGCCGCTGGAGAATGCTACGGGTGCTATTTTTGCCAGTGCTAAACACCTGATTCGACTGTTGCCAAATGGCCGATTGATTACTCGGGTTGATTAATAACTGGCAATCAAAAAAGCGACTCAATTCTAAGTGCGACCATTGATAGAGCGGGTTGCCGATTAAGTAAGGGACGGCCTCACACCACTTGGTAAATTTATCCAGATCGCTGGCATTGCCGGTGATGTAGTGCTCGGCAATGCCATTGCTGCGCATGGCTCGCCACACATAGTGGTCACTGTAAAGCCATGCTTGGGCAAGGTTTTGGTGCTGTGTGTCCAGCCATATGTCTTTCGCTTCGATATGATTGTGAAAATCAATGATGGGCAAACCAGCAGCCACGTCATGATATAAACGCCGCGCCAGTTCGGAGCCTAAGAGAAAGTTCGGGTGAATGTAATCTTGATTCATGTTTCTCCTCGGTATGAGTCTTTTGTCGTCCTTGCTGTGGGCTCTGTGTGGCTCAGCTGGATCAAGCAATTCAATGTGATTGACTGTTAAACCATAGCGCGTTGCGCTCGAGCGGCGTGGCTGACGGCAGCAGCGGGTTATCGATGTGGAGTATCTTACGGCTGGCGATGTTGACCTTCGATAACGCTTCTTTAATCATCGGATGATTGTAAAACCATTGATCAAAACTGCCGTCGCTAATGGCTAAGTTGAAGGCGCTCTCCAAATCAGCGGCGAACGCTTCGTTTTCTTTCGATGTAAACAAATACATGGCGGTTGGGTAGACCAACATGAGGTTCGGCTCGATTGCCAAATTGAGGTCGGCGTACTGTGCCAGTTCGCTATATATTTCCAAAATACCCCGAGGGAAATAGTCGAAGCGCTCACCGTCTAACATGTAAAACAATGACTTGTACTTGGTCGGCGTAATAGTCGGCATGCCGGCATTTTTAAATACAGGGGTGCTGCCCCAAAAGCGCCCTTGCCCAGCGGTAAATCGCTTTAGCTCAGCAAGCTGGGTGATGTTTTCAAAGCGACTTTGTTCACCACTTCGGATCAGGAAAATACGATGCCCGAGTAGGCCTTTGTAAATCGGAATTCGAATCGGTCGCAGCTTGGCTTCTATGTCATTGGAGGTCGATAAGGCCGCGAACGATAAATTGCCCCGTTGCACTTCCGAAACTTGTCGACTGCCCACCATGGATGTTGCTGCAATTGGTTGAAAGCTGTAATCGTGCTCAATCTTGCTTAGCAGAAATTGGACTAACTCAAATGGGTACTTATCTTTGGTCGCTTCAAACGGGATGTAACTCAATTGAGTTGCTTGGACAGTGAGGTGGGGAGCAAGAGATAAAACGAATAAAGTGATGCATATCGATAGGTTAGGGTACTTCATATCGGTCGACCTATTGTATTGTTTTGACACTCCCGATAGCGCGAAACGCTAACTTTTCCCTGTGCATGATTAAATGAACCGAGGTACGGTAAAGCCAGCTCATTTATTGCCGTTAAATGAGCTGGCTGATGCAGTTATGCCGCTGGCGCCTTACCACTTCGCGATAGCGCGAAGCCAATTGAAAAGACGCCGAGTGCGCAGCCTGCGAAGACCAAACGCCCCCACAGCGGGTTGGGGATCAGCGTCATCAATACTAATCCGCTGGACATCGCCATAATGAGGGTACCCAGCTTTTTGCATTGAGCTCGGTCCACTTCACTATGCTGTTGTTCAGCAACAACCTCGCGTTCGATGTCTTTGAAAAATTTTGTGGTTTTTTGGTGATTCGGATCGGTTTCGGGGTTGTAAAACAGCGTCGTTGCCCAGAAAAATCCGGTGGTAAACACCAAGTGAGCGGCGATCGTGATCATCGTCAGCATCTCTGAGTGTTCCCTTGGCGTGATCTCTTCGACACCAAACCAGCCCATCACCACCTGAGGGGTAAACACATTCAGCACCGACCAGGAAACCAAAGCACCAAATACCACGGTTGCCCACGGTGCCCACTTCGGCGTGTTTTTAATGATCAAGCCGAAGCAGAGGGGCACCAAAATTGGCCCTTGCAGTAGGGTGGTCACCTGCATCATCAAATCAAACAGGCTTAACTCTTTAAGGTAGAGGAAGTACTGAGCCATCAAAATCACGGCAAGGCCATTAACGACACACACCACTTGACCGGCTCTGAGTTGCTCTTTATCGCTTGCTTTGCCTTGGCGCAAAATGTTGGCGTAAAAACTACGCACGAAAATGCCTGAATTGCGATTGAGCGCGGAATCCATCGAGGACATGGTGGCTGCGAATAAGCCGGCCATTAATAGGCCAATGGTACCAATTGGCATGGCTTCGCGAGCGAATACTAGATAGACCGCGTCTCTGGCTTTAGCGCCGAGGCTTGAATATTGGGATGCTGCATCAGGGTACAGCGTTGCTGCGGCCCAAGGCGGAATAAACCAAATGATGCAACCAAACAACATCATGAAACCGGCAAACAAAGCGGCTTTTGACGCGTTATGCGAATCTTTTGCCGATAAGAACCGATATGAATCCTGCATGTTATTCAGGCTTTGAAATTGCTTCACAATAAAGAATAGAAACGAGCAGAATATGACCAAGGGATAGTTCATATCTGGGCCAATCCAAAATTCGTTGGGGAAGCTGGTGACCAGCTCCACTGGCCCGCCAACTTTCACTAACGCAACAATGGCGCAGGCGATGGATACCATGGCAATGATCAGCGTTTGAATAAAATCGGAAGCGACAACGCCCCATGCGCCACTCAACAAGGAAATCAGCAACACCACCAAGCCAGTAGCCCAGATCGTGGTGGAAATATCGGAACCGAATACTGCCGAGGCAAAGACGCCCAAGCCGTTGAGCCAAACGGCAGCGACGACGACACTGAGCGGAATAATCATCCAGGTGAAAAATTGCTCGTTGGTCGCATCAAAACGAGCGCGAATCCCTTCGGTGGGTGTATCCACTCGCATCTGCCGAAAGCGCTTGGCGAAATACAAATAAGCAATTAAATAACCAACAGCATTGGCAAAGAAAATGCCGAGCACTGCAAAGCCATCACTGAATGCCTTGCCAGCTGCTCCGGTAAAGGTAAATGCTGAAAATTGCGTCATAAACGCGGTCGAGCCAACCATCCACCAAAGCATTTTTCCGCCACCTCGGAAATAGTCACTGGAGCTAGAGCTGGCCATTTTCTTAAAGGCTAAACTAATGGCTACCATAAGAACGAAATAGCCAATCATGACGATGTAATCAAAATTCACGCAACAACCTCGATAACTAATTGCGACTTTTGATGCATGTTACATAAATAAATGAAAGGTGTTTATATAAAAATTAAAACAATGTTTTGTTTTTTGTTTAATTGAGATGGTGCTCACTGATTTGCAAACTGAACCAGCGAGCAGTGTGGAGAGGTATTTACTATCGAGCGAGCCAGCCGCCATCGACCGCAATGGTATAGCCGTTGATATAGTCAGATGCTTTTGACGCTAGAAAAACACAGGGACCAGCCAAGTCTTCAGGAGTGCCCCAACGGCCAGCGGGAATGCGGTCCAAGATGGCTTGGTTTCGATCACTATCGGCTTGCAGCGCTTTGGTATTGTTAGTGGCCATGTAACCCGGCGCAATGGCATTGACATTAATGCCGTGGCTCGCCCACTCATTTGCCATGGCACGAGTCAGGCCAGCAATACCGCTTTTAGAGGCGGTATAGGAAGGCACATTAATCCCCCCCTGAAACGACAGCATCGATGCGATATTAATAATCTTGCCGCCGCTGCCCTGCGCAATGAATTGACGCGCAACCGCTTGTGATAAAAAGAACGCGGTTCTGAGGTTGATATCCATCACGTCATCCCAGTCTTGCTCAGTAAAATCAATGGCGGGATTGCGGCGGATAATGCCTGCATTGTTGACTAAAATATCGACTTTGCCGAAGGTGCTAACGGTTTGCTCGATAATATCGGGGATCTCTTTGGTGTAGGTTAAATCAGCTTGCAGTGATAAAAATTTACCGCCGGCCTGCTGTACTTTTTCAATGGTGTCGTGGGGCCTTGATGTCGACACCCCAACTACGCTGCAGCCAGCACCGACCAGTGCCAGCACCATGCCTTGACCCAAACCGCCACTGCAACCTGTGACAATGGCGACTTTTCCAGTTAATTCAAATTGATTCATTGTGAGTTCGTTCTCCAGCGCGAGTGAATCTCGCTATTAGTTATTTGCATCAACAGAAGCGCCGAGCGCAACTGAGCTGGCGTCAAAGTCAATGGTGCATTGAAGTGGTTTGCCATGTTGGCGCAACTGCAATTGCAGAGAATTGCGCTGCCATAGCGCCGCTTCGAGCTGATAGCCGTTGCTCAAGTCATGCAGTACCACATTTCTCAGTGTGTCCTGTCGACTGCGTACCAGCAAGTATTGCAGATCACTGACGGCCGGGTTATCGGGTGCTTTGCCCATCAGAATGCTGTCAGCACCAAGGTTAATGACGGTTTGCTGATAGGGCTTGCTCGCCTTGGTTTGATAAACAAAACGCAGGTTAGCGCCACTATCTTGAGCCGTCTGGCACGAATGCATTCGCTGTAATGGGCCGGTGAGCGGGTTTTCTGCATTGCTGAGCGAGGCCGAGCTACTGTCGAGCTCGCCGCGGACGTGCCACGTTAAATCCAGCTGTTGGCGGCGCGGGTTATCGATCTGATTGATCTCTATGGCCGCAGAGCCTAACCACAGAATGCTGCGGCGAAAGCGCACATGTTGGTAACTGTCGGCATCCCAGGCAACCAATGTGTGGCTATCAACAGTGGCCTCTGGCCCATTCCAATCGGCGACGGTGTCGACCCAACTGTAGCGGTCTGTGGCGACAAAATTGATTAGCTCGGGATTAATCGGCGGTTGATTTTGTTGATTGACGACTAGGGTATTGTGCGTTGCGGTATTTTTGTAATAGCCATAATGCAACTCCGCGCCATAACCTGTGGTGCCCAGATCGGGAACAATTTCCTGGCCATCCATAATGATAATAAGGCCGAGGCGATCGTAGTGATCATGTTCGCCACCATAGGGTGAATGTTTCAGTAGCAAGCTGTTATTGCTACTCGCGTCATGTAATAAGGTGATGCCTGATTCTGCTGTGTGCAGGCTACCGGCTTGCAGCGGTGCCAGATTGGGCAGCGCATCGACGCCGTAGAGCAGGGCATCAATATTATTTCGCGGTTGGTTTTGATAAATACTAACCAAGGCCGCACCGAATAATTCATCACCAAATTCGCGGTAGGCGAATTCAAACAGATGGCTGTGAGTTAATTTTTCCTGACCGGCGATACAGTCGTTAAGCTTAGGAAAATCACCGGTGTTCAAGATCAGCTGGAGTGGAAAGCCAATCATCGCTCGGTAGTTGGGGTTGGCAACCAAACTGTGCTTTGTTCCCCGCGCCAGTTTTTCGAATGCCAATAGCGCTTCAAGGGCATAGTAATGGTAGTGAACTGAGCCTTCGAACCAAAAGCCATCGTCACGGACACCATGGTTCAACTGATAATTGATGCCGTACTTAGAATGAAGGGCAAACTCCAAGTAATTTGAGTCGTCTAAGATCAGTCCAATAACACCGACGGTGGCATTGATCTTCATTTCATGGTTGTGAAGCTGGGCCGTCCGATGATCCATCAGAAAGTCGGCCCCTTCACGCAGCAATCGTTGCTCAATTGCAGCCTGTTCAGTGTCGCTTAGCTGCTGTTTGATGAAATCGTAGCCCAAGGCAAAATCGAGATGGCAATTGGCTTCGCATAGGGTTTGCGCATTGGCTTTACCTGGGCCGTTGTAGGGAATGCCGCCATGCTCCTCGTAATCCGGATAATAGCGGGCATAATGCACGAGTATTTCCCGCACTTTGCTCAGGTAGTCGTTGTTTCCGGTCATCTGCCAAAGCAGGCCCAGCTGTTTGCAGGCTTTGGCGTTTAAGCCATTGAGCCAACGCCACCATGCGCCATCGTACGGTTCGCCCGTAAACACTTCGCCATCCACCGGGCAGCGGTGCTCGGTCGGTTTGTTGCGATCCCATTCCAAGCGAACGCCGTGCTCTGGACAGAAGTAATAGAGATTCCATGTCGCTCTGCCATCGGGCGGAACCAAAACATCATGCGCAAGAACCACTTCATTGCTTTGGCGCAATTGCTCGATTATCGAATCGGTCGCTTTGCTGCGGATGTGCGCCATCTGCTCTTGTGTAAATTGTTTCATCTATGTTCCATCACTGCCTTTGGATTGGGTTGCTGCCTGACTCGCTGAGGTTTAAGGCGGATAACCGCCTTAAAACAATAGGTTGTGAATGTCTTCCTGAGCCTTTTCAAATTGAAGCAGGGCTTCGATGGCATCGCTATAAATTGCAGTGCCGTAGGCTTTGTTGGCATACATCAGGTTGCCGTAAGCCTGATAAGGTTTGTAGCCACCTTTTTCCTTGTAAGGCCAAGCTTTGCCAGTGGCTGCGTAGTCGGCAACAAAGCGATAGCCTTGCTCAAGAGAAATATCCCCCGCTTTGAAGTTCCAAAGATCAACGCCCAGAACATCAGCATAGCGGCCGAGCAAGCTGTAGGCTTCTAAGTTGAAATTGACATAGTGCCAAGGTCTGGTACGAGACAGCTCTTCTTCTTGCTCGCCGTGGGCATCAAAGTGCGCTTGAATACGACCCGTGGTGATATTTCGCAAACGTGTTTTGGCTTCTTCGATGTCGCCAACAAAAATGGCAATAGCCACAACTTGAGCATCAAACCAAGTGCCATGGTTGTTGAAATAGGCATCTTCTTCTTGGCCGTTTTTGCTGGTCAGCATCCAGTGTTTCAGCTCGGCAAACCATTGCACGATGGCGTTGTATTCTTCATCGGTTAGGGTTGGACGAATCAGCTCAACGCTATCAATCACGCCAATGAGTAAGCGGCTATCAATGATTCCAATACCTCGGCCATCGACAAGCCCTGGGATCGCTTGGGCATGATTCATATTCGGATTCATCCGAGTCGCTGGGTTGATATACCAGGCCCGTAGTTGCGCTTTGGCCTTTTCGGCATACTTGGGGTCTTCACTGAAGTAATAGGCGAGTCCCAGCGCTTTGACCTCTTTGGCCAGTCGAATCATGCGCATTTTATCGGTTGCCGCAGTTTTCGTGGCCATGTTGTAGTCGCCGTCGCGCTTGACATAAGGCAAGCCATCTTCAGTGTCTGGGTTCGGCCACCAATAAGGTCCAAAGCTAAAGTAATCATGCGGATCGCCACTGGCAGGAAGCAGTGTTTTGTTGGTGACCGGATCGATAGCTGATTCTAGCGCTGCATCGGCTTCTTCTATCAACGCCACATACGCTTTATTGGACGGTCCAACGAGCTGTTTGTTTTTTGCTAAGGCAACTGAATCGTAGGAAATAAACCGTAATTGATCGACGTTGTTTGTGGATGTACAGGATGTACAAAGTAGGGCCAGGAAAGCCACTAGGGACAGCAGACTTCTCATTTCGGGTTCCTCAAGTTAACCGAGAGACATTTGTTGATCAAAAGGACACAACTAACAGCGGCTTTATTGGTTAGCCACTAAGCGCGCCGTCAGAGCGACGGCGCATGGTTTTATCAATTTTTATTATTCAATTCGTTAGCCGAGTAACTCGCGAACATAGGCGGTGATCTCGGGATCTTGGCTGTTGTCAAACAGGCATTGCTGGAAGCGCTCACCAGAAACCGCCGTTTTGACAAGCTCTTGGTCGATAGCGCGCATGGCGTCAAGGAAGTTGTCTTTGACAACGGCCGATTTAACGTCGTTTAAAATGGACGCATTGCGCTGTTGTGGCTCGGCACGTTCAAGCGGATATCCTTGGCCGCGATCACCAGTTAAGAATGCTTTCTCAAAGATGTATCGGACATTGAGCTCTGCGCCCCAACCGAACCCTTTGGCAAACGCTAACGATAGCGCATTGCCGTTGTTGATTTGGTTAAACAAGAAGGCATCAGAAGGATCAAGGCAATAGCCGCATACAACACCGGGGTGGATGTTTAAAGACATCATCGCACCTTGGCCGGTGCCACAACCAGTGACGACAAAATCGACCGCTTTCGAGTTCAGCAACAGGCTCGCCATAATGCCGAGGTGAATATAAGTCAGGTGATGGTCGGCTTCGTCAGCCATACCAACGTTAAACACGTCAGACTGATCGGCGACAACCGTTTGTAGTTGCTCAAGGACGATCGCGTTCTTCGCTGCTTGGCTGTTTTCCATCATTAGTGCAATTTTCATGTTTATCTCCGGTGAGCACTTGCCTGCTCACACTCTGTCAGGGCTTAAATAAAATCTTTACGCATTGGGGTGAATGTATCGAGCAGGGTGCCAGCTTGAGTACAAACACAACCGTGCTCAATATTTGGCTTTTTGTAAATGGTGTCGCCTGCGCGAACGACTTTTACTTCATCGCCGACGGTAAATTCGAACTCGCCGGATAACACGTACGTCAGCTGTTCGTGAGGGTGAGTATGCATAGGGCCAACGGCACCTTTTTCGAAAAATACTTCCACAGACATCATATTGTCGCTGTGTGCCAGAACTTTGCGGGAGACACCATCTCCCAGATCTTCGAGTTTTATCTCATGATTAAATACAAACATTGGTCACTCCAAAAGACTTCGGTCTGCTCTGGCAAACCCTTGTTGCCAGAGTCAAATAAGGTGCTGGATCGAAAGTAAACTCAGTCAACCGACAGAGCTTAGCGAGCTAGCCAGCCACCATCGACAGCAATGGTGTAGCCATTGACATAGTCTGATGCGGCAGATGCTAAGAACACACAAGGCCCCGCTAAATCTTCTGGTGTGCCCCAGCGATCAGCAGGAATGCGATCCAAAATGGCTTGGTTACGTTCTTTGTCAGCACGCAGTGCGGCGGTGTTATTGGTCGCCATGTAGCCTGGTGCAATGGCGTTGACGTTAATTCCTTGCGCGGCCCATTCGTTGGCCATTAAGCGAGTAATACCCATCACGCCGCTTTTAGATGCGGTGTAGGAAGGCACGCGAATACCGCCTTGGAACGACAGCATTGAGGCAATATTGATAATTTTGCCGCCTTCGCCTTGAGCGATAAATTGCTTGGCGACAGCCTGCGACATGAAAAACACTGATTTGACGTTAATGTCCATGACGTCATCCCAGTCTTGCTCTGAAAACTCCAACGCATCATTGCGGCGAATAATGCCAGCGTTATTGACCAAAATGTCGATGCGACCACATTCAGCAACGGCTTTTTCGACAATGCCGGGAATATCATCAAGCTTCATTAGATTGGCGCGAATATCGATAAATTTACGGCCTGTTTCCGCCATTTTTTCAATCGTTTCTGTTGGCTCCACAATGTTCACGCCAACGATGTCACAGCCAGCTTGGGCCAGGCTGAGCGCCATGCCTTGGCCTAAACCTGTATCGCAGCCCGTAACAATGGCAACTTTGCCTTGTAAATCAAATGAATCAAGAATCATCTAATGTTCCTTAGGATATTTTACAGCGCGACAACACGCATATTGTTAACTACGGGCTTGACGATACATAAAAAGGGAATACGCTTCAATAAAAAATGAAATGATGTTTCATAAAAATGATTTCTTTGTTTCTTTTTCTCGATCCAGCTCTTGTTTTTAATTTTATGAAATGGGTTTTTGAAATTACTTTCATATGACCTTTTCCGCTGTATAATGCTCAGCAACGAATGAGGTGAAAATTAAACATGGAAAAATCAACACAGCCTGAAGCCGTTTCGTCGGTCCTTAAAGTGTTCAACATTTTGCAAGCGCTTGCTGAGCAGAAGGAAATTGGCGTTACCGAGCTATCGCAGTGGCTCATGACGTCGAAAGCAACGACCTATCGTTTTCTGCAAACGATGAAAGGGTTGGGGTTCGTCGCTCAGGAAGGCGATGATGATAAGTATGCGTTGACTTTGAAACTGTTTGAATTGGGCGCTAAAGCGCTTGAGTATGTTGATCTGACCGCGTTAGCTGATGAACCGATGCGCTCCATTTCAGAACAAACTCACGAAGCGGTTCACCTTGGCGTACTGGATGCTGATTCGATTGTGTATGTTCACAAATACGGCTCTAGCTACAACCTCTGTATGCAAACGCGCATTGGCAGCCGCAACCCAGTTTATTGCACTGCTATTGGTAAAATCCTGATGGCGGCGCGCAGCGATGAAGAGATTGCTGAAATCTGCAAAGATACTCAATTTGTGAAGCGAACCGAGCGAACCATCACCAGCGTTGCTGAGCTGATAGCTGGTATGGAAGATGTCCGAAACCAGCATTATGGCGAAGACAATGAAGAGCAAGAGCCAGGTTTACGTTGTATCGCTGCACCAATTTATGATCGCTTTGGTAATACCATTGCCGGCATTTCCATTTCGTTCCCTATGGTTCGGTTCGAAGAGGGCCTGTTCCAAAACTACATCAAGCTGCTGCAACAGGCTGGTAAAACCATTTCGGCCAAACTTGGTTTTCACGATTACCCAAGTTTGGGCTAATTGCGTAGGCGCTCCACCTCTGGCGCCTACCAATTAAACCTTTCTAAAATCAGTGGGCTTAGTGCCCAATACCGATTGTCATTACTCCGGTAACACCGAAGACAAGGTGGTTCCCACTTTCATATCGTGGAAATAAGCATTGACGTTGTAATGGCATGACTTTTTGTTGTACGCCCCCCATTTGGGATAAACAAAGCGGCCATCATTGGTTCGGTGATACACCGTTTTGTGATCATCAGATAGCTTCACTCGATATTTCTTCGACTGGAGATTATCTAACTCTTGTTGCTCGCCATTAAACCAAAAGCGCACCAATCCGCCGAAATCATCTTTATCGACCTTAATGTGAACAACAAACGACACCCACTCATTCTGTGGCACGGGTTGGCGCCACAGCACGGCGCGTCTGGCGAACTGGCCCACTTTCCCTTCATAGTCGGCACCGAAGGCGTTGAGCGTTAGGTCGCCATCGTATTCCATGTTAAGTGGGTAGTTTTGGTTGTGAGGGCTAGCTGATTTCCACTGAAATACGGTGATTTCTTTGTCAATTTGTGCGCCATCCTGAGTATCAATCTTCCACTTCCACGCAATGTAGATGTCATCACCTTCTTTGGGGCTCAGCGAATTCACTAGCCCTTCAAATCGGGCGAACTCGCCGCGTTTTCTGTTTTTCGGTTTGTTGATCTGCCAAACCTTACCAAACTCTGGATCCGTCACCACCGACACCGATGATGGCGTGACGCCGGCTTCATCGCCTTTGCTCACGCAATAGTCCTGCGGGTAGTTACCATCATCAAAGCGTTTGAAAAAGTCGCCGACCTTGGTGCTCTGGTTTGGATCGGCTGACCAGATGATTTGTGCTGAAACATGGGGTGTGGTTAATAATAATGACAACAATAGAGTTATTTTTTTCACGTTTATGGTTCCTATACGCTAAGAGCCTGTTGATCTTTGGTGTATGAATTTTGACGAACCCTTCGGGCAGCGTTTATTGGCAATTTATTCAGCGTCAGCGATTACTCATTGACGGCCAGTCAACTTCATAACCGCTTCCTTGCCTAAATCCCCAATAAATTGCTGCAAAAACACACAGCAAAGATCAACAGGCTCTGATTGGAAGCGAAAAAATAACTCATTTTCGACCAACTTGCAGTGCTTCCGTCGCGTTTTCGGTGCTCGCTTACTTTAGCCATAGTTTGAGCGGTAATGCAGCGGGGCAACTCCCGTATGTTTTTTGAATACTCGAGAGAAATGGTAGGGATCATCAAAGCCACATTGACAGGCTATCTGTTTAACTTGTTGATTGGTTTGACGGAGCAGCAACTGGGCATATTGCATGCGTTTGTGGGTGGCATAAGCAACAGGCGATAGCCCTAATTGTTGCTTAAATCGGCGGCTAAAATGCTCACTAGATTGGCCTACAATATCAGCCAAGGTTTGCAATTTGATCGGTTGATGCAAATGCTCTCGGATAAATTGTAGCACCGCCCGATAGTCCTCGGCTTTGCCCTGTTGCCGTCTATTGCGTGCTCGCTGCAAGAAGGGAAGCAATGCTAATAATGCATAGGCTGAACGTTCAGCATTAATCCAACTATCGGTTTGCTGATTGAGTTGGCATAAAGTTGTCAGAAGGTGTTCGGTATTTGGCGCTTGCGTGACCGATAATTCAAGCGGAACCTCGATGAGGTCAAACAGATCAATGTCGTTATGGGTGTCGAGTTGAAAATGGCACCAGTAAATTCGGATATGGTTATCGCAATAGTGGCTATGGCGACAGCCCGAAGGGATTAAATAGATGTGATTGGCTTTGAGCGCGACATCGCCGCTGTCCAAGCTTATTTTGCCCGAGCCGCCAACAATAAAATACAGTCGAGCGAAAATGTCGGATATTTTCTCGCTCCGCCAATCTGGCCCGAGCTCAGAGTAATAAGCGCACTGTACATGTGCCCGTATGCCGGATAACAGCCGCTCTGAGACCTCCTCCTCTTGCTTTTCGCACACTTTACTTTGCGCAACTGGTGTACTAGTCACGTATCAATTTTATCCATCATTTTGTTGATTGTTTACATTCTACTTCGGTGGTTCTCTTCCTTACAATCTTCCTTCTTATTCGAGCTTTGAAAGTGAGCGGCTGATCGCTTTCATCACGGTCTAAACAGTGAGGAATTGCATAGATGGCTATATCAAATCGCGCTATTAAACGGTTGCCAATGCTTGTTATTGGGACAGTTATTGGAAGTTTGTTGGTTGGTTGCAATGAGCAATCTCCCCCGCAGTTAAGCGATAACTCAAAGCAACGTTATCAGGCAACTGAGCAGTCATTGGCTCGGCATCAAGCCGCGCCAGAGTGGTTCCGCGATGCCAAATTAGGCATTTACTTTACTTGGGGGCCATATACAGTCGCTGAAGATACCAACGAATGGTACCCACGATGGATGCATTTTGATTTTAGCGAAGAACAATGGCAGGGGCGTGAGCCGGGTTACCATATTGATCGCCTTCAGTGGCATCAAGAGAAGTTTGGTCATCCATCCGAATTTGGCTATCACGATATGATCCCGTTGTTTACGGCAGAGAATTTTGATGCCGAAGAATGGGTGCAGTTATTCAAAGACGCAGGTGCTCGGTTTGCTGGGCCTGTTGCTATGCACCACGATGGTTATGCACTTTGGGATAGCCAGATCACTCCTTGGAACTCGGCAGAAATTGGCCCTAAACGTGATATTACTGGGGAGTTGGCTGCGGCATTGCGAGCCAATGACATGAAGTTGATTACCACGTTTCACCACGCTCGCCATTTACAACGCTATAAAGGCCAGTCAATTGAACAGGCCATGCAGCGCTATGGTCACCTCAATAGCTATCATGCTTTTTGGAATTCTCATTATCCTTGGATTGAAGGGCTGGCAACTAGCTCCGAGGATCCCAAGCTACGTTTGCTATATGGCAATATACCTGAGGATAAATGGTTAACTGATTTTTGGCTGGCTAGCTTAAAAGAAGTGGTGGATAACTATCAGCCCGACATTGTTTGGTTTGACACTTGGCTCGATCAAATTCCACAGCAATATCGCTATGATTTTGCAGCTTACTATCTGAATTCGGCTCAAGACTTGGCAAAAGAAGTAATGATGACTCATAAGGATTTGGACATGCCGGCGTCGTTTTCAGTGGAAGATTTTGAGCAAGGACGCAGGGATAAACTGAGTGGGGCACCTTGGCTGACAGATGATACGATCTCCAAATGGAGCTGGTCGTATATCGACGGTTTGCCGGTGAAACCGGCACATTGGGTTATCCATGATTTTATCGATATCGTCTCTAAAAATGGCCAACTATTGCTGAATGTGTCTCCAAAAGCAGATGGCAGCATTCCAGATGATCAGCGCGCCGTATTAAACGCATTAGGCGGCTGGTTGAAAGTCAACGGAGATGCGATTTACGGCACGCGGCCTTGGCTCATTTATGGAGAAGGGCCAACAGAAATGGAAAATAGTGGGCACTTTACGAAACATGTCGATTACCAAGCTGAAGACATCCGCTTCACGACCAAAGGCGATGTTATTTACGCAATCGCATTAGGAACGCCTCGGGAAAAACTCACCATCGTTGCTTTGGCGCGCAATAACAGTTTGTTGAATCAGAGAGTGTTCCTGTCGGTTTCCGCGCTCAATGGGGATTATGTTGAGTCATGGCAGCAACGACCAAATGGCTTGGAAATAAAGCTCAAAGAAGGAGCCCCAGAGCAGGTCGCTTACGCTTTTGAAATCAAGTAATACTTGTGCTGTAAAAAAGCCCGCTGCGACAGCGGGCTTTTATCTAACTAAATAGTCTAACTAAATAGTGTTTGGCAAATAAGTATACAGCGAACGACTATCCGGCTAATTGGCTTGAATAGCTGGCCACAACCGCGTTTGAGCCAACCGCGCTAACGCTAAACCGGCAACACAAGTCATCATGCTACTGATCACTGCGCCGACGCTAAACATGATAACCGAGCCACTGGCTTCGGAACCTTGGACAAAGCCGTGAGCACCGCCGAATAATGCTAAGGCGACGAAGCTCACCGCTTCAAGTAGATGATGTCGGCCAATCGCTAGACCCGCTAAGGGTACCAGTACCACTGAAGCCATCATTAAGTATTCGATGGTGGCTGGCGCGGTGAATAATGACGTTAGCAGCATGCCGCCGACAAAGCTCAAAGCAATCATCGAGAGTAGCACTTTGCTTTGCCCGTTTGATAAACGAGCCGCAACCACGCCCATCAGCAACATGGTCAATAGGTGATCGATGCCGGTCAGCGGATGCAGTAAACCACTATACCAATGGCTAACGTCATGGTGACCAGCGTGGGCCAATGCCGCTGGCGATAAAACACAGGTTGTGGCGAGCAGTGCCATGGAGGTTAGTTTTTTCATGATTAATCTGCCTTGATTAGACGGTTTCTGCAGTAGCTGGCTCAACGGCAACGTGGTAGTCACGTTTAGCCAACATGCCTTGCTCAACGATAAAGTCGATAATGGTGGCGACACCGTCACCACGCATGAAATTGGTGAATACGAAAGGTCGCTCGCCGCGCATTTTCTTGGCATCCCGGTCCATCACCTCAAGTGAGGCATTCACCATGGGCGCCAAATCAGTTTTATTAATAATCAGAAGATCGGACTTAGTAATACCCGGTCCGCCTTTGCGCGGGATCTTATCTCCGGCACAAACGTCAATGACATATAAGGTCAAATCTGACAGTTCTGGGCTGAAGGTGGCACTTAAGTTATCGCCGCCACTTTCGACAAGGACTAATTCAAGCTCGGGATGACGTTCTTGTAATTCATCAATAGCGGCCAGATTCATCGACGCATCTTCACGAATGGCGGTGTGCGGGCAACCGCCGGTTTCAACCCCCATGATGCGATCGGCTTCCAGCGCTTCGTTACGAAGCAAAAATTCAGCATCTTCTTTGGTGTAAATGTCATTGGTCACAACGGCGATGTTGTAATGCTGACGCAAGGCTGCGCAAAGTTGTCGCAGCAATGCTGTTTTACCTGAGCCAACAGGGCCGCCGACTCCGACGCGTAAACATTGGGTGGTCATATTAACTCCTGAATAATCGAGAATATTGGGTTTCATGCCAGGCACTGACCATGGCGAGATTGGGCAGCGTCATACCAATTTGCTCATCGTCAACGCTAAGCCCATGCTGGACGCTTGCTTCAATTGCAGGCATCAACGCAAGTAAGGTTTGTTGTGCTGGGGTTTGTCCCAGCGGAATGGTTTTACAAGCAACGGTGACTTGGTTTTCCAGCCAGCTCCATAGCCAGCTGCACAAGCCGGATTCGAGTTCGATATCAAAGTGGGCGAGGGCATAAGCAAACATAGGTAGGTAGCCTAAGCCCTTTGACTCAGCAGGTAGATTACAGTCCAAGCTGTTGAGCAAGCGATGCAGCGTGCTGCCCAGTTGTAGCTCTTCTTTCAATAGCTCTGCACTATCGCGATTGGCAAGAAGAATCGCTTGCCAGTGCTGAATTGCGCCATAATCTTTGGCCTGCCAAGCTTGATAGCAACGACTCATCAGCGGCACTTCAAGCTGTGACAAGCTGTACTTCAACTGCGGCTCAATCCACTGAAGCAAACTCTGCTCGTTGCTCACCCAGCCCAAATCGACCGCTGTTTCTAAACCTTGGCTGTAGGCGAAGGCCCCAATCGGTAAGCTAGGACTGGATAGATGCAATAGCGATAACAGTTGCTGTTGCTTCATGCGTGTTCATGCTCATGGTGCGCATGTTCATGATCGTGGCTATGGCCATGACTGTGGCCACCTAGGCCTTGAGCATAGGCACCGTTTTCTGGGGCAAAACCAGCATGAACTGTGGATACGGTTAGGCCCAATAGTTCGACCATTTGCTCCAGCACATGATCAGGCTGAAAGCGCACCCACATCTCGCCTACTTGCAGCGGTGTATGACGGTTGCCTAAGTGATAGCAGGCCTTGGCAAAGGTCAGCCAATCGGCCGCTTTCGCTTGGCTCAATTGTTCTGGCTCAGCTTTGACCAAAAAATTTTCGCCACATTCACTAGTGAGGTAGTCACCTTCGCGCAGCACTTCGCCACGGGTAAGAAATACTCCAACTTCTTTACCGGTCACTGTGGCGGCTTTGAACCGGCCGCGTTGGCGGGTTTCAAACGGCAATGAGACAATATCTAGCACTTTGCCGTGGCAATGATCTGATTTACTGATGACTTTATACATCGATCTGTCCTTTACCTTGCCAGCGTTAAAACAGGCAGTAACGTTGCGCCAGCGGCAGTTCGCTCGCTGGTTCGCAAATGAGTGGCACGCCGTCGGCCTTGACTTCATAGGTTTGGGCATCAACGGTCACTTCTGGCTTGGCGGTGTTATGGATCATCGCTTCTTTGAATGCCTTGCGGGCACCAATACATGGCACCAAGCGGCGTTTCACGCCAATTTTCTCGGCCAGTCCTTGGTCAATCGAAGCTTGACTCACGAAGTACACTGATGTTTGTGACGCCGATGAACCGAAGCCACCAAACATATAGCGGTAGTGAACCGGTTGTGGCGTTGGAATCGAAGCGTTGGCATCGCCCATCGGCGCCGCGGCGATAAAACCGCCTTTGATAATCAGCGATGGTTTGATGCCGAAAAATGCTGGCTTCCACAGCACCAGATCGGCCAATTTGCCGGTTTCAATTGAGCCCACCAGATGATCAACACCATGGGTAATGGCGGGATTAATGGTGTATTTGGCAATGTAACGTTTGGCTCGGAAGTTATCACAGCCAATGGCTTCATCTTCGGGCAACAAGCCACGTTGGGTCTTCATCTTGTGGGCTGTTTGCCAAGTCCGGCAGATCACTTCACCGACTCGGCCCATGGCCTGAGAGTCCGAGGCGATCATCGAAAACGCCCCCATGTCATGGAGGATATCTTCGGCAGCAATGGTTTCTTTGCGAATTCGAGAGTCAGCAAATGCGACATCTTCTGGAATGTTTGGATCAAGGTGATGACAAACCATCAGCATATCCAAGTGCTCATCCACCGTGTTGATAGTGTAGGGGCGAGTCGGGTTAGTCGAAGAGGGCAATACGTTGGATTCGCCACAGGCTTTGATAATGTCTGGCGCATGGCCGCCACCAGCCCCTTCGGTGTGGTACGTATGAATGCAGCGCCCTTTAAATGCCGCGAGGGTGTCTTCCACAAAACCCGATTCGTTCAAGGTGTCAGTATGAATCGCCACTTGTACGTCATACTGCTCGGCAACGGTTAGGCAGTTATCGATAGTCGCAGGCGTGGTGCCCCAATCTTCGTGCAATTTCAAGCCGCAAGCACCGGCATCAAGTTGCTCAGCTAACGGCTCGGGCAAGCTAGCATTGCCTTTTCCCAAGAAACCAAAGTTCATTGGCAAGTCATCACAGCTTTCAAACATCCGCTGCAAATTCCATGCGCCTGGCGTGCAGGTGGTGGCATTGGTACCTGTTGCCGGTCCGGTGCCACCGCCGAGCATCGTGGTGGTGCCTGACATCAAGGCTTCTTCGACTTGCTGCGGACAAATAAAGTGAATGTGGGAATCGACGCCGCCAGCGGTCAGGATTTGCCCTTCACCGGCGATCACCTCGGTGCTAGCGCCAATATGAATATCAACGCCCGGCTGAGTGTCGGCATTACCGGCTTTGCCGATTGCGGCAATCAAACCATCTTTGATGCCGACGTCGGCTTTGACAATGCCCCAATGATCGAGAATCAGTGCATTGGTGATCACGCAGTCCATCACTTCATCGCGGCACTTTTGACCTTGGCCCATGCCATCGCGAATGACTTTACCGCCACCAAATTTGACTTCATCACCGTACTGGGTTTTGTCCTCTTCGACTTGGATCCACAGCTCGGTATCGCCCAAGCGGACTCGGTCGCCGGTGGTGGGGCCATACATATCGGCATAAGCTTTTCTGGATATCTTAGTCATTTGCTGTCACCTTGAACGCTGGTCTCGGTTGCGTGCTCGTTGCCATCAAGTGGTCCCATAACTTCGTTGCGAAAACCATAAACGTGGCGCGAACCGGCAAAGGCGACTAACTCGACTTCGCGGTTTTGGGCGGGCTCAAAACGAACCGCAGTACCCGCCGGAATATTAAGGCGCATGCCGCGGGTTTTGCTGCGATTGAATTCCAGTGCTGGGTTGGCCTCGAAGAAGTGATAGTGGCTGCCGATTTGAACAGGGCGATCGCCATGGTTGACCACATTGATGGTGATGGTCGGGCGACCCGCATTCAATTCAATGTCATCACCTTGTAATTGATATTCGCCTGGGATCATGGCCAACTCCTATTGAACGGGATCATGAACGGTGACCAGTTTGGTACCGTCAGGGAAGGTGGCCTCGACCTGAACCTCGTGAATCAGTTCAGCAACGCCAGGCATTAGATCATCATGGCTGACAATATGGCGCCCTTCGGCCATTAGCGTCGCGACACTTTTGCCATCACGAGCACCTTCCATGATGGCGGCTGAGATCAATGCGACCGCTTCGGGATAATTGAGTTTGGTGCCACGGGCCAAGCGGCGCTCGGCCAATAGTGCCGCCGTAAAAAGCAGTAATTTGTCTTTGTCTCTTGGGGACAGTTCCATCGTCAGCTCCTAAAACTAAAGCTAACGGCTAGGCTATCGGAACGGGCAGCAAGAGTAAGTACGCTAATTGACGTAGTTTTTAGTCAGTCAATTGAAATTATTAAAATTTTTTACAACCAAGGAGTGACTGTGAAAATCAGAGTAGACGTCGTCGACGCATTTACCAAACAACGTTTCAAAGGCAATTCTGCTGCCGTGGTGATCACCGAAGCTTGGCTTGCCGATGATTTGATGCAAGCGATTGCCGCAGAAAACAACTTGTCCGAGACTGCATTTTTAGTACAGTCAGCCGATGGTAGCTATCACATCCGCTGGTTCTCACCGCTTAATGAAATCGACTTTTGTGGTCACGCCACGTTGGCTGCAGCCTCGGTGTTGTTCAAACAGCAGCCACAGTGCAATGAACTGGTGATGGTCGCAGAGGCTGTGGGGCGGATGACCATTAGTCAAACTGCTGAAGGTTTAATTGAGATGGATTTTCCCAACCGTAAACCAGCAGCTGTGGCTGATATTCCGCAAGCGTTGTTCGACGGGTTGTCGATTCAACCGGCGCAGGTGCTGTTAAATAATCAAGCTTACTTTGCTGTTTATGATAGCGAGGCGGATGTTAGGGCCGTGGTTGCCGATTCTGAACAGCTGAAAAAGCTGGCGCCATACGATGTAGTGGTCACTGCTGCTAGTGAGCAATACGACTTTGCCTCGCGCTATTTTTGGCCTGCCAATGGCGGTGACGAAGATCCGGTAACGGGCTCGATTCATACCGGTTTAGCGCCTTACTGGGCTGAGCGACTCGGCAAGCAGCAACTCCATGCCTATCAGGCATCGCAGAGAGGGGGCGAGCTTTATTGTCGAGTCGAGAATGATCGGGTGTTTATCTCTGGTGGCGCGGTGCACTATCTGCAAGGTTATATTGAGCTTTAATCGCTATTCCAACAGGCTCTAATTAGCGCAGATTTTTTCGGTTTCATTCTCAGGGCTCTCGGCTCACAGCTCAGGGCCGATAATTTTCGCCGCTCATGGCTTAACTGTTAGCGGCGACCTTTTCTCGCTCAATTCGATTGTTGCATTTCATTTGTATTTTATTTGTTGCATTTGATATGCATCAAATAATGATTTGGTCAGGCCAATCACAATGCGCTCAGATTTTTGCAGTTTTAGGAAGTTGTATGAGCAAGTTGAAGTTGGTCGTGATCGGCAATGGAATGGTTGGTCACCGCTACATCGAAGACCTAGTGGAAAAAACAGAACTGGCCCAGTTTGAGTTGACAGTTTTCTGTGAAGAGCCGCGAGTCGCCTATGACCGCGTGCATCTGTCGTCGTATTTTTCCCACCACACGGCCGATGAGCTTTCGCTTGTGAAAGAGGGCTTCTATGACAAGCATGGCGTCACAATGTTGGTTGGGGAGCGGGCAATTAACGTCAACCGCGATAAGCGTATTGTTTATTCCAGCACCGGCAGGGAAGTGCAGTATGACAAGCTGATCATGGTCACTGGTTCATATCCTTTTGTTCCTCCCATCAAAGGTCGTGAAAGCAAAGATTGCTTTGTTTACCGCACCATCGAAGATCTCAAAGCCATTGAAGCATGTGCCAAACACAGCAACGTTGGTGTTGTTGTCGGTGGTGGCTTGTTGGGATTGGAAGCCGCTGGTGCCCTAAAAGCACTAGGTGTTGAAACCCACGTCGTTGAGTTTGCGCCGAAATTGATGGCTGAGCAGCTTGATTTGGCGGGCGGTAATCAGCTGCGACAAAAAATTGAAAGCATGGGCGTGCATGTCCATACCAGCAAAAATACCCTTGAAATTGCGCCGCAAGGCATTACGTCTCGCAATGTCATGCGATTTGCCGATGGCACCGAGTTAGAGACTGACTTCATCGTGTTCTCTGCCGGGATTCGGCCACAAGATAAGCTCGCTCGGGAGATGAACTTAACCACTGGCGCCCGTGGTGGTATCGCCATTAATGACTGTTGCCAAACGTCCGATCCGGATATCTATGCCATCGGCGAGTGTGCCTCGTGGAATGATATGTTTTATGGCTTAGTGGCACCGGGCTACAAGATGGCCACAGTGGCGGTTGATCATCTTATCCACGGTCAGCAACTGCCAGCTGAAAGCCAATTCGCCGGTGCAGATATGTCAGCCAAGCTTAAACTGCTGGGCGTTAAAGTTGGCTCCATCGGTGATGCCAATGGCCGCACGCCGAATTGCAAGAGCTACGTCTATCAGAATGAAGAGCTAGAAGTCTACAAGCGTCTAATCGTCTCGGCCGATAACAAAAAGCTGCTTGGCGCAGTGATGGTTGGTGATACCTCTGACTATGGCGATTTATTGCAGCTGATGCTCAATGAAATCGACCTGCCAGAGCATCCAGATACGTTAATTCTGCCAGCCCATGCTGGTGCAGAAAAACCAACATTAGGTGCTGACGCGCTGCCTGAGTCGGCGGTGATTTGCTCATGCTTTGACGTCACTAAGGGCAAAATTGCCACAGCGGTGGCCGACGGTCATCACACCGTGGCTGAAGTCAAAGCAGCGACAGGCGCAGGCACTGGCTGTGGTGGTTGTATTCCACTGGTCACTTCAGTGTTAAATGCCGAGCTGGCAAAAGCCGGTGTCGAAGTGAAGAACGATGTTTGTGAGCACTTTGCCTACTCGCGGCAAGAGCTATTCCACCTGATCCGCATTGAAGAAATCAAAACCTTTGATGAGCTGCTTGCCAAGCATGGCAGCGGTTACGGCTGTGAGGTGTGTAAGCCGCTGGTGGGTTCTATTTTGGCGTCATGCTGGGGTGAGCACATTCTCAAACCTGAGTTGGTTAAATTGCACGATACCAATGACAACTTCCTCGGCAACATTCAAAAAGATGGCACCTATTCGGTTATTCCGCGGATGGCCGGTGGTGAAGTGACCCCGCAAGCATTGGCAGCACTCGCTAAAGTGGCAGCCGAATACAGCTTGTATACCAAAATAACTGGCGCCCAGCGCATTGGTTTGTTTGGCGCGCAAAAAGATGACTTGCCAGCCATTTGGAAAAAACTCATTGCCGCAGGCTATGAAACCGGCCAAGCCTATGCCAAAGCGCTGCGGATGGCGAAAACCTGTGTCGGCTCCACTTGGTGCCGTTACGGCGTGCAAGACTCGGTTGGCCTTGGGGTGATGATTGAAAATCGCTACAAGGGCATTCGCACCCCGCACAAGATGAAATTCGGTGTTTCCGGTTGTACCCGTGAATGCGCTGAAGCCCAAGGTAAAGATTTGGGCATTATTGCCACCGACGCCGGTTGGAACATGTACGTCTGTGGTAACGGTGGTATGAAGCCGCGCCATGCCGATTTGCTGGCCAGCGACCTGGATAAAGCAACCCTTATCAAGTACATCGACCGCTTCATGATGTTCTACATTCGCACTGCCGCGCCATTGCAGCGTACCTCCGTATGGTTGGAAAACTTAGAAGGTGGCGTTGATTACCTGCGTGAAGTCATCGTTGACGACAAGCTCGGTATCAATGACCAACTCGAAGCCGATGTTGCCAAACTGGTTGCGGAATACCGCTGCGAATGGACCGATACCATTGACAACCCGCAGCAGCTCAAGCGTTTTGCTCATTTCATCAACTCAGATGAGCGTGATGCCAATGTGGTGTTTGTCCCTGAGCGGGCCCAGCATCGCCCTGCCACCTTTAGTGAAAAGAATCCGCAAGTGAAGGGTGACATCCTCCACGTCGCAGCCGAGTAATTGAGAGAAGTACCATGGCATTTACCACGATTTGCAATATCGACGACATCATCCCAGGTACCGGTGTTTGTGCCTTAGTGGCTGGCGAACAAGTTGCCCTGTTTCGGCCAACAGCGGATCAGCAAGTGTTGGCCATTAGCAACACCGATCCCTTTTTCAAAGCGAACGTGCTATCGCGCGGTTTGATTTGTCAGCACCAAGGCGAGTTATGGGTCGCAAGCCCGTTGAAGAAGCAACGCTTTAACTTGAGTACTGGCGTTTGCATGGAAAATCCCGAATTTAATATCAAGGCCTATCAGGCGCGTGTGGTCGACGGCGTTGTCGAAGTCGCCGCCTGATCAGAATTATTCCTAAATCACACAGATTAATTAGCGACAAGGTTTCTTACCGGCGGTCACAACGGCGTGACTGTCGGGCGCCACAGGAAGTCTTTGTCTATTGAATTTTAAGTTTTTAAAACAACCCACTTTTTATCACTTTTAATAAAATTAAGGACGTATCTATGTCTGCTCCAAAACCTGCAGAATTTGTACAAACAATGATTGATGTTGGTGAAGCCAAAACCAAAACCAGCAGCCGAGACTTATTGCTACGTGGCGTCATGGCCGGGGCAATTTTGTCATTTGCCGTAGTGGTTGCCATTACCGCGATTACCCAAACCGGTCTTGGTCTAGTTGGCGCGTTGGTATTCCCAGTGGGCTTTTGTATTTTGAGCCTGATGGGTTACGACTTGGTCACCGGCGTATTTGGTTTGGCGCCTTTGGCAAAGTTGGAAAATCGCCCGGGTATTACTTGGGGGCGAGTGTTGCGCTGTTGGGGCTTGGTTGGCTTGGGCAACCTGATTGGCTCTTTGATCGTCGCCTTTTTAATTGCGCTGTCATTGACCATGAACTTCACCATTGAACCGAACGCAGTGGCACAAAAAATCATTGCCGTTTCCACCGCACGCACTGTCGGTTTTGAAAACCTTGGCGCCGATGGTTGGCTGACCTGCTTTGTTCGCGGCATCTTCTGTAACTTGATGGTCTGCCTTGGCGTTATCGGCAACATGGCGGCTCGCACGGTTGCTGGCAAAATTGCCGCGATGTGGTTGCCGATTTTCATCTTCTTTGTGTTGGTATTCGAGCACACCGTGGTCAATATGTTCTTGTTCCCACTGGGCATGATGTTGGGCGCCGATTTTGGTGTTGTGACTTGGTTGAACTACAACCTGATCCCAACCATTTTGGGTAATATCGTCGGTGGTTTGGTTTGTACTTGCATTCCGCTCTACATGACTCACGCCCGCACAGCACCCGCGCTGGATACTGAAGAGCCAACGGTAAACGCCGAGCCGGTGTTAGAAAGTTAATCAATCGGCAGGGCCGGGAGGCCGGTCCTGCTGAAAAATAACAACTTTTGTGACCCAAACACGTAGAATCGGGTATAACTAGCATCTACATCTGCTTAGGGTTCAATTGGTGTTAACAAACATTGCTCCACAGACGCAGCCGAAAGTCGCCGTAATTGGCGGTGGTATGGCGGGTTCGACGATTGCATTAAGACTGTCTGAGCTAGGCATTCAAACCATCCTGTTTGATAAAGGCCCAAGCCTGGTCAATGGCCCGCCGATGTGCCATTTGCACGCTGGCGGCAATCTCTATCGTGATATTTCAGATCAGCAATGTTTTGCGTTACTTGAGCAGTCGATTGATACCCTCAAGGTTTACCGCAACTGTGTTGATTGGCGCCCCACCGTCATTGCCTTGCCAACTACTGACAAAAGTCAACCTGCTGCGCTATTGCCGCGATTACATAAATTGCAGGCGCATTATCAGGCATTGATTGATGAAGATGAATCCAATGCGGTACTGGGCGAACCTGAGCATTATTTCCGAGCTTATGAGCGTGAACAGCTAGAACAGCTTGCTCAGCGCGCCACGCCTAAATTTGCCCAACATTTTGATGACTGGTTAATTCCGGTAGCCAAATCGATGGATTTGGATGCCCTGCAATTTCCAATTTTTCTCGTGCAGGAATATGGCTTAAACGCCTTTCGTCTCGCTGCCACCGCGTCGTTGGCAATGACCAAGTTAGCCAGCAGCGAGCTTCGGTTGCAGCATCGGATTATCGCCATTGAACGGCAGCCCCGCGCTGGTCACTCGTCGCCTCAGTCAGCCCAGTGGCGTCTGACTAGCCGCTCAGAATCGGGCGAACTGAGTTATTGGGATGTCGATTACGTAGTCAATGCATGTGGCTTCCAAACCGGCGAAATCGATGATTTGTTGCAGCAGCCGCGCCAGCGCATGGTTGAGTTTAAAGCCGCTTATGTTGCTTATTGGCATGACGCCGACGGCCAATGGCCGGAAGTTATCATTCATGGCGAGCGCGGCACGCCGCAAGGGATGGCGCAGTTGACGCCTTATGCAAACGGTTTTTTCCAGCTTCATGGCATGACCAAGTCCATTACCTTGTTTGAAGATGGTTTAGTGGCAGCCTGCGCCGAGAGTGCTCAGCCGAAGCTGGCGCAACCCTTTTTGCATAAGATTGAAAAACATTGGCCAGCGCAGGAAGTGCAAAGTCGAACTCAAGCGGCGATTGCCCATGTTGCGCAGTACATTCCACCATTTGCCAACGCCAAAGTGGGCACTAAACCACTGTTTGGCGCCCAGCAGATCCCCGGCTCAGACCCAGGATTACGGGCGGCAGATGTGTCGTTTTGCTGCGATGGCTATGCTCGCGCAGAGATTGTCAAAGCATCGTCAGCACTGGCTGCATCCGATGCGATATTAGCGGACTTAGCTCGACTCAACGTGATTGATGGCGAGGCGCTAGGTGACAAGCTCACTGATCACTATCTACCTGTGACGAAAGCATTACCGCCGGCTAGAGTCGCCGGCTTAGCAGCGCAAATCGCATCGCAACGGGATTATGCCGCAGCTATGGCCGAGCCCATCAATGCAACAGCCTGATCGCTTTTAGTCGTTTGGCGCACGGGGTATCATGGCGGCTGTAATGCACTCATGTAGCCCCCAAAATGACCAATAACGACATCCTTCGCCGTGTTCGATACATCTTTAATTTCAATGATGCCAAGGTCATTGAACTGTTTGCATTGGCCGACTTGCAGGTCACCAGAGAGCAAGTTTCCGGCTGGCTAAAGCGCGACGATGATCCAGCTTTTACGCCCTGCAATGACAAAACCTTAGCCACTTTTCTCAATGGCTTGATCAATGACAAACGCGGCAAGCGCGAGGGCGAGCAACCTCAACCTGAGAGCCGCCTGACCAATAATCTGATTTTGATGAAGCTTCGGATTGCGCTTAACTTGAAAGCCGAAGACATTCTAGAATTGCTCAGCAGCGTTGGATTTAATTTAAGTAAACATGAGCTCAGCGCCTTTAGCCGCAGACCAGACCATAAACATTTTCGCGAGTGCAAAGATCAAGTGATCCGCAACCTGCTAAAAGGCATGCAACTTAAATATCGTGGTGATGCAGGGCCTAAAGAGCAAAGCAAACAACGCCGCTCAGCTAAACCGACTACCAACAAAAAACAGCCGACCAACGGCGGTTTTAAGTGGCCTTCAATTTGATGTGACGGGTTAGCTCTCCGCTCCCCAAAGTGGCAGTTTTTATCTTTATGATTTGAACCACAATTTAGCATCGACTAATGTGCTTACATAGACCTACATAATTTTTCATTCTCACTTTCCACACCAAGGATTGGTTCGAAAGCTGCGCTCTCGCTCACCTACCTCCTTGTTCTTGATTGAAAAATTAGGAATGAATCAATTGAAAAATTGTATTGCGAATTTCGGGCTTACTGCTAATTCGCAGCAATACACTGTTATGCAAACAAGGATAGAACGTGATATTCGATGATTATTTTATAGTAATTCCAGTCTATCGATTACCTGAAGATAAGTACTATTCAGAAATGAACAAAGATTTCGAAAAACTTGTCTCAAGCACTTGGGACGAGGACTTTCGAAAGAACAACCCCGATTTAGTTGAAAACTGGAAAAGAAGCCATCGTTCCTCTTATGGGGGAGATTGGGAGTTTAATGAAATCATTGGGCATATAAAACTTTTCTTTATGGGCAGCCAAGTTCGAGGTGAGTATTGGAGTACTAAGCCACGACGAAAAGTTAAAACAAGAAAGAAGGAATTTGAATTCAAAGCACATAAGTTGGCTGCTGAAAGTGAAATTTGGGATAAAACCAATAGCGGTATACTTTCAGCTATCGAAGAGTATTTATCTCGTTGCGAGAGAGAGTTAAAGAATCGCCATATTGACTTGAGAGAATTCGAAGCGCTAAAAGCTCATATTGATTGGGTATCAGTTCATAAGGTAAAAAATAAGTTTGCATAACAAGTTACTCAACAAAAATGCCAGCGAAAAGCGCTGGCTCGGACTTGCTAATGCTCGCCCGTTAGCAAAGCGTTGATATTCCATCATGCAAAGGATTGTTAAATGATCAGACTACTTGGCCTCTTGGTCGTTTCATTACTCTGGCTTGGGGTGATAGCTTCTCCGGTTTTAGTCTCGTCAATTTTAGGTGTCGCGGTATTTCAAATGGTTGAATTTTCATTTGGCTTAGTAATGCTGTTTTTCATTACACCAGGCATCTTGATTGGAGTTTTGTGGGCGGAAAAAGTCCGAAGGGGGGTTGGACTCATAGCTTTCTGGGGGCGCTTAGTTGGCCACCCTGAAATAGATGGTTCAAGGTAGATTTTAGTCAATGGAATATAACAAGCTAGTTAAACCAGCTGTCTAACAAGTTGGGCAATCGACATCGGCGCTAGCGGCCATTTTCAGTACCATTCTGCCTATCTCCCTCGGTATGCAATGTTCGCTGCCAATAACCGACATCCAGCCATTGGCCAAATTTAAGGCCAACATCTTTAAAGTGAGCGACTTTTTCCATTCCTAACTTTTCATGTAGCGCAACGCTGGCTGGGTTAGGTAGTGTTACGCCGCCAATCACACTATTGAAGCCAAGCGGTTTAAGGTGCTCAATGAGTGCCTGATAAAGCTCGGTGCCTAAGCCTTTGCCGTGATAGCTGCGGTCCAAGTAGACAGTTGATTCCACCGAGTAGCGATAAGCGCTGCGTTCTTTCCATTGGGTTGCATAGGCATAACCGACCACCTTATCGTCGATAGTCGCCACTAGCCATGGTAGTCCTTGTTGCTGGACCCGCTGAATCCGTTCGGCCATTTGCGCTTCATCAACAAGCTGCTCTTCAAACGTCACCACGGTGTTTTCTATGTAGTGGTTGTAGATTGCGGCAATGGCGTTGGCATCGTTGTTCGTTGCTGTTCGAATCATCAAGATGGGCCTATGGTCGGTTTGTTATTAGGTGTTCCAAATCCGCGGCACACAGGGCGCTTTATCAATAATCGCCGGTCGCAAGATATGCCAGCATTGCCGCAGCAGGCGCTGTGCTTGCTCTGAGCAATTGCCCAAATAGCGCACCAAAATCAAGTCAAGCCGTTGGGTGATGCTAATGCAGCGTTCCTCTTCTATGTCAGTCATCGTTTGGCGCAGTTGCTCAACTTGTTGCTCTGGTGCATCGGCACCAAATGCCACTAAGGTGCCGGACACCGTACAGTTATTAAAACCAACCAGCGCTTCAATGAGCGGATCTTGACTGCCCAATCGCTGGCGATCGAGCAACAATGGTTTGTCGTTGTGATAGAGATTGAAGCTTTGTTCAATCATTCCTTGCTCAAACGGCAGACCACTGTGGGTGCGACCCAAGCAAAACACATCCATACCAATAAAACGGGCATCGCCATAAAGGTTGATCTGAGTGTTGAGAAAACCATGGGCGCCATCGAAGACAATGGTTTCCATTGGCAGCCATTCGCATTTGGCGTTATCGACGCTGATGTCGACGCGTTGCTTCTGCTCAATATTGGCCGAATCGGCTTGATAGATTTTGCCCGCCGAAGGCGTGGTGAGTAGGGCATGAGATTGAGGCTGGCAGTCAACCTGAATGTGCAAGTCATCGCCGGATACCAGCCCGCCAGGCGGGTGCAGCAAATAGACATGGCTGGTTTCGCCTTCTGGGTAAAATGGCCGTTGCACGCGCAAAGGCCCAGCGAACTGCATTTGATTCATTCGGGTTTTGCCCCGCGCTTGGTCAAACCCTAGGGCAATCCAAGCCGGCCAGTGGCGCTGCTGGTCGGCTTCAGAGGCTTGGTTGTTATTGATTGCATTCAAATAATCAGTCATCGAAAGGCGGTTTCCTACCACTGGGCTGCTATCAGGTTAAACAGTCAGATACTGCTTCACCAGCTGTTCATCTAAATCGCCGATGTCGCCATTGGCAACCTGACGGCCTCGATCCATCAAGCAAAAGTTATCCGCTACTTTACGGGCAAATGGCAATTTTTGCTCGACTAACAGCACGGTCAGGCCGATTTCCTCGTTGAGTTTGCGAATAATATCGCCAATTTCAGCGACAATGTTGGGCTGAATACCTTCGGTGGGTTCATCAAGGATCAGCAGCTCAGGCTTAATTGCCAGCGCTCGGCCAATGGCCAACTGTTGTTGCTGACCGCCGGACAAATCACCCCCTTTGCGGCTCAGCATTTGCTTCAATACCGGGAACATGTCGAAGATGAATTCTGGTACTTGTCGCAGCTTATCAGGACGGGCAGGTAAGCCAATGCGCAAATTTTCTTCGACTGTCAGCAATGGAAAAATCTGCCGGCCTTGTGGCACGTAGCCTACGCCTAAGGTGGCTCGGCGCTCCGACGACATTTTTTGCAAGCCCACTTCCATGCCACGTCCGCGATAAATAATCTCACCACTTTTGACTGGCAATAAGCCCATAATGCTTTGCAGTAGGGTGGTCTTGCCGACGCCGTTGCGGCCCATCAAAACCGTGCATTTACCTTGCTCCACTTCTAAATCAAGATCCCACAAGGTGTGGCTTTGACCATAGAATTGATTGAGCTGTTGAATACTTAACATGCTGTTCATCGCGACTACTCTCCTAGATAAACCTGAACGACTTTGTCGTCGCTTTGCACTTGGTCCATGGTGCCCTCGGCAAGCACTGAGCCTTGATGGAGCACAGTGACTTGATTGGCCAGCGAACGGACAAAGTCCATGTCGTGCTCAACGAGAATCACGGTATGCTCGCCTGCCAATGAGGTCAGCAGTTCGCCGGTTCGATCCATTTCTTGGTGAGTCATGCCGGCCACTGGTTCATCCACCAGCAACAGTTTCGGGTTTTGCATTAACAGCATGCCGATTTCTAACCACTGTTTTTGACCGTGAGACAGCGCCCCTGCTAGCAGGTTGCGCTGTTGCTTGAGACCAATTTGGCCCAACACGTGATCAATGTGGTCAAGTTGCGATGAACTGAGTTTTGCCATCAAGGTGGTGAATACGCCTTTAGGGCCAGTCATCGCCAGCTCTAAGTTGGCGAATACCGTTTGCTGTTCAAACACGGTTGGTTTTTGGAACTTACGACCAATACCGGCTTGGGCAATTTCTGGCTCCGACATTTCCAGCAAATTGATTTTTTGGCCAAACCAAGCTGAGCCTTCATCGGGGCGGGTTTTGCCGGTGATGATATCCATCATGGTGGTTTTACCCGCGCCATTGGGGCCAATGATGCAGCGCAACTCGCCTTCGTTAATGTATAAGTTGAGCTTGTTAATGGCTTTGAAACCATCAAAGCTGACGCTGATATCTTCTAAATAGAGCAGGTAACCTTGACCAACGTCTAATGCTGGGCTGGTGTTCGGCATCATGAAATCGAACACCTTGTCGCGATGCTGAAATTCTTCGATGAGCCTCATGCTTTTACTCCGCAGTTATCCAAATCGTTGCCATTGTCCAAGTTGTTACCGTCGCTATCGTCATTGTCTGGCCGCTCGCGCTGCAATATCCCCATCACTCCTTTGGGCAAGAACAAGGTCACCAACACGAACATAGCGCCGAGGCTGAATAGCCAAATCTCTGGCATGGCGGCGGTTAAATAGGTTTTCGCGTAGTTGACGGCGACGGCACCAACCACGGCGCCATAAAGTGTCGCGCGACCACCCAAAGCGACCCAAACCACCAATTCAATCGAGTTAAGCGGCGAAAACTCCGACGGGTTGATGATGCCAACTTGCGGCACATATAACGCCCCGGCAACACCGGCTAGCACCGCTGAGACGACAAAGATGAATAGTTTGACGTTCTCAACTTTGTAACCAATAAAGCGGGTGCGGGCTTCGGCATCGCGAATGGCGACTGCGACTCGGCCAAGGCGACTGGTGACAATCATCCGGCAAGCGATGTAGCCCAAGCCCAGCGCTATTGCTGATGCAACATATAGGGCCATGCGGGTGGCATCGGACTGGAGATCAAAGCCCAAGATGTCTTTGAAGTCAGTGAGGCCATTGTTACCACCAAAGCCCATTTCATTGCGGAAGAAGGCCAGTAGCAGGGCATAGGTCAGTGCTTGAGTGATGATCGACAGATACACGCCAGTCACCCGCGAGCGAAAGGCCAGCCAGCCAAAGACAAAAGCGAGTAAGCCAGGCACCAATACAATCATCAAGGCAGCAAACCAAAACTGATCAAATCCGTACCAGAACCAAGGCAGCTCTTGCCAGTTAAGAAATACCATGAAATCCGGTAATAGTGGGTCGCCATAAACGCCGCGGTCGCCAATCTGACGCATCAAGTACATGCCCATGGCGTAACCACCAAGGGCAAAAAAGGCGGCGTGGCCGAGGCTCAAAATACCTAGGTAACCCCAGACCAAGTCCACGGCAACTGCCAGTAGGGCATAGCACAAATACTTGCCCATCAGCGTCATGGTGTAGGTCGATACATGCAGTGGGTTTGAGCTGTCCAGCGCATTGAGTAGTGGCACAGCAAGTGCCACGACAATTAACACGGTCAAAAAGCGAATGGTGCTTTTGTTGAAAATGCCTTCATACATTTGTGGATGTGTTGTCATAACTTAGCCCTCAGCCGAACGGCCCTTCTGAGGGAACAATCCACGTGGCCGTTTTTGAATAAAGAGAATGATGAATACCAGTACCAAGATCTTCGCCAGCACGGCGCCAGCCCAAGGCTCCATGATCTTGTTAGCAACACCCAGAGATAAACCAGCAACCAAAGTGCCCCAAAGGTTACCCACGCCGCCGAACACCACCACCATAAAGGAATCGATGATGTAGGCCTGGCCCAAATTTGGCCCGACGTTAGTGAGCTGACTTAAGGCAACCCCAGCGACACCGGCAATGCCCGAGCCTAAACCAAAGGTCATGGCGTCAACCCACTCCGAGCGAACGCCCATAGCGCGGGCCATGGCTCGGTTTTGGGCAACTGCACGTACTTCAATCCCCAAGCGGGTGTAGCGCAGTAGCATAAACAACAGGGCAAAAACAATGAGACAAAAGGCAATGATGTACAGGCGGTTAAGGGTCAGACTGAGTACTGGATTAATCTCAATGACGCCACTCATAAACTCAGGCGTTGCCACCGAGCGGTTTAGCGGCGAGAAAATCGAGCGCACGGCTTGTTGCAAAATCAGGCTGATACCAAAAGTCGCCAGCAGGGTTTCCAGAGGCCGACCGTAAAGAAAGCGAATGACGCCACGTTCAATCAAAATGCCAACAAAGGCGGACACTAAAAAGGCCGCTGGAATCGACACCAGAATCGATAAGGCAATATTGTCTGGCATCAGTAGCTGCACCACATAGGTGGTGTAAGCGCCGAGCATAATAAGCTCGCCGTGGGCCATGTTAATCACGCCCATCACGCCGAACGTAATGGCCAAGCCAATTGCCGCCAAAACGAGCACCGAGCCAAGGCTCAAGCCAAAAAATAAGGTTTCGGCGTGGCCAGCCCATTTGCGCTTTTCATCGATACTACGCAAGCCTTTACTGGCTTGGCTTTTGAGTATGGCGTTATCGGTTGTTTCAACAAACTGCGCCAGTGCGTTGCGGGCAGCCGGTTGTAGGCTGTCAGATAAGGTGGCAACGGCGGTTTGTTGGACGGCTGAGTCGCTATCTGCGCTGTTCAAGTCGGTGACGGCGAGGGCGACGGCAATCAGTTCTTGCACAGAACTATCTGACTCAACGTCGAGCCGTTGAGAGAGCGTTTGATACAGCTCAGGTGTCAGTTTACCGATCAATTGGTTGACGGCTTGACGACGTTGCTCTGGCTCTGCCGCTGACAGTTTTAACGAGGCCAATGCTGCTTTTAGGCTGGCGCGAATGTTGTTATTAATCCGCACCTTTTTAATTTTGCGTTTGCTGACGGTTTGAGCGGAAGCGCCGCTGTCGTCGAACAAGTTGACGATGATAAGTTTCTTATCTTGCTTGCCTTGCACGACAACCAACTCATCGGTTTTTTTCAGGCGATAGAGTTCGCCATTGAGTAATAGATTCAGGACCAATTCGGTGTTGGCATTACCACTGCTCGCAATGGCAGCTATGCCTTGTTCAATATGGCTGAAGTCCTTGGATTTTAATTGTTCTAATCCTTGCTCAAATGAATCTGCCCGGGCAATGCTGGTTGCCAGTCCAAATCCAAGCAGCAAGCTTACCCAAAGTACTCGAAGTAACATCTGTAATCCTCCAGAGCCACTAAACGGAAAAAGGATGGCGCCTCTCGGAGCCATCAATCCAGGTGTACACATTACGTGTGATTCCTTTCCAACTGAAAAGGAGTAGAACTTGATGAACGACTGACCTTTACCGGACCGGAAGCCAGTCCGGTAAAGGGTGTTTCAACGGTGTTCAGGATTAGTAGTTCTGGCCTGAACACTTCGAGGTCTTAACGTTGTAGTTACCGCAAGACAAAGGTGCGCGCCAATCTGAAATCAAGTCTTTCGAACCCGGCAGGAAGTCAGACCAAGCATCGCCTGCGACTAAGCCAGAAGTTTTCCAAACGGTTTCGAATTGACCATCATCCTGAATCTCACCAATCAACACCGGCTTGGTGATGTGGTGGTTTGGCATCATGGCCGAGTAGCCACCGGTCAAGTTAGGGACTGCAACACCAATCAGCGCATCACCGACCACGCTTGGGTCTGTGGTGCCGGCCTTTTTCACTGCTTCAACCCACATGTTGAAGCCGATGTAGTGCGCTTCCATTGGGTCATTGGTGACGCGATCTTCATCTTTAATGAAGGCATGCCATGCTTCGATGAACTCTTCGTTGACGTCTGATTCAACGCTCATGAAGTAGTTCCAAGCGGCCAAGTGACCCACCAGAGGCTTGGTGTCGATACCAGACAGTTCTTCTTCACCGACCGAGAAAGCAACCACTGGGATTTCATCGGCGCTGATGCCTTGGTTACCCAACTCTTTGTAGAACGGCACGTTAGCATCACCATTAATGGTTGAAACGACGGCTGTTTTCTTGCCTTTAGAACCGAACTTTTTGATGTCAGAAACAATCGACTGCCAATCAGAGTGACCAAACGGGGTGTAGTTGATCATGATGTCTGATGCTGGTACGCCTTTGTCTTTCAAGTAGGCTTCGAGGATCTTGTTGGTGGTACGCGGGTAGACATAGTCAGTACCAGCCAGTACCCAGCGTTTGACGCCTTGGTCCATCAGGTAATCAACCGCAGGAATGGCCTGTTGGTTTGGCGCTGCACCGGTGTAGAAGACGTTTTTCGATGATTCTTCACCTTCATACTGAACGGGATAGAACAGCAGGCTGTCGAGTTCTTCGAATACTGGCAGGACTGATTTACGCGACACCGATGTCCAGCAGCCGAATACCGCATCAACATCTTTCTTTTCAATCAGCTCACGGGCTTTTTCGGCGAATAGTGGCCAGTTTGAGGCTGGGTCAACGACCACGGCTTCAAGCTTTTTACCCAACAGGCCGCCCTTTTT
The DNA here is from genome assembly GCF_014773395.1 of Neiella litorisoli. GTDB lineage: Bacteria > Pseudomonadota > Gammaproteobacteria > Enterobacterales > Neiellaceae > Neiella > Neiella litorisoli. Next base: position 101,752 of record NZ_JACXAF010000003.1, read on the forward strand.
GTTTTGCTCATCAATGAGCATCAACATGGTGTCTTTGAGGGTGGTTTCACTGATGGCCATGGTGCCAGAGAGTGAGTGCAGCACGCCTACTTTGATGGTGTCTTCATCCGCCATCACACTGCCGGCGCTCATGCTGCCGGCGATGGCGGCAGCTAACATTAATTTTTTCAGGTTCATCGTCATTATCCTTGTTTAACGAGTGGGGTTGGGCGAGTGCTTAGAAAGTCAGCAGCGCTTCGAGCGCAAAGCTGTCGGTATCGACGTCAGTGGCGTCGTCGGTATCCATGCGGTATTCAGCAACAATCAGCAGGTAATCGTTAACGGCATAGCTTGGTGAAATGGTGAAACCGCTGATGTCTTCCACTTTATCGCCATCATCGTTTTCAACGTTCCAAGCGTGGTAACGCAAGGTGATGCCGGCTTTGTCAAAGGCGTAGTTGGCCATCAACAAGTAACCATCGGCATCAGCACCTGGGCCACCGGCAGTTGCGGTCGCAGCAGGGGTTTCTTCTGAGGTGTTGTATTCCGCAGCTAGGGTGATTGGGCCTGCGGCATAACTTGCCCAGACGTTAATCATGCTAATGTCTTCGCCGGTGGCGTCGTTCTTATCGGCAAGGTAGAAACCTTTCACTGTGACCGATTCGATGGGGTTGAAGGCCAGCATGGTTTCAACGGCTGGATTTGAGAAATCGCTACCTTCGCCTTTGAGATCGCCGGTGTCTGCGACCAAGGATACTGCCGCGCTAAACATGCCGCCGCTATACAGGCCAGACACACCTTGCTGGTAGCCGCCGTAGAAGTACTTTGCGTAGCCTGTGCCCGAGTACTGGTACAAGCCTGTTGGATCTTCAGTTTCCCAACCAGAGTAGCTCAGGAAGCGACCGGCTTTAACGGAGAATTGGTCGTTGTAGGCATAGTTGATGGTCATTTGCTCGAGGTGCATTTCCTCGCCATCACCGTTGTCATCCCACTCAATGTCAGCGTGGATGCTGAGTTGGTCGGTCAGGGCATAGCCAAGTTGAACTTCGGCCTGATCGAGCGCTGCGCTAGAGTCTGAGCTCGCGTTATCTGGGTCTTCGTAGTAGTACGACATGTCGACGAAACCAGAAATGCTGAATTTGTCGAATTGAGCGGCAAGTTCATCGGCGGTCAAGGCATTGGCCATTGGGCTTGCCATGAGTACTGCTAGAGCGAGTGCGTTCTTCTGAAAGCCTTTCATCACGCTATTTCTCCTGAAAAATGTTATGTTGTTTGTTGGTTAAAAACCTTCGCAGAGTGTTTTTGTCGCTAACGTTTCAGGCTCTGGCGACTCTTCGATGAAAGTGATTCGCGAACCAGCAACGTCGGCTTGTGGCTACTATCCGAGGAAAGGGCAATGGGGCCAATCAGGTGATCGGCGCATAGGGCTACGTTAAATAACGCATATTCGAAAACACGCGGACTCAATAGACTTAGGAATGAAGTTACCCTATGCCGCAGGAAGCAAATCTGTCCGCTGATGGACAGCCCCGCCAACAGATGCAAAAAGTCCTTGTCACGCGCCGGATCTACAACAAGTTCGTTGCCAATGAGATGCAAGAAGACTTTGCCTTGCGTTTTACCGCCAAGCGAGCGCGTAAATGGTCGTCGGGCTGGATCGCCAACACTGCACTGGGCACCGTGTCATTTCTGGTGCTTGAAGCACTCGGCGGTGCCATTACCCTCAACTATGGTGTGACCAATGCGCTGTGGGCGATATTCGCGGTTGCCTGCGTGGTGTTTATTAGTGGTTTGCCGATTAGCTATTACGCCGCTAAGTACGGTGTTGATGTCGATTTATTGAGTCGTGGCGCTGGTTTTGGCTACATCGGCTCTACTGTGGTGTCGCTCATTTACGCCTCCTTTACCTTTATCTTCTTTGCCCTTGAAGCCGCCATTATGTCGATGGCGCTGCAATTGCTGTTGGGGATCCCGCTGGTGGTGGGCTATATCATCAGCGCCGTGGTGGTCATCCCGCTGGTGATGCACGGCATTAGTCGGATTGGTCAATTTCAGTTGTGGACCCAGCCGCTGTGGCTGCTGATGCAGCTGATCCCGTTGTTTTACGTCTTTACTCATCCCGATAGCCGAGTGGATGAGTGGCTTAGCTTTGCCGGTGTTGACGGCGTCGGCGGTCAGCATTTTGATTTACTCATGTTCGGTGCCGCATCGGCGGTGTTGCTCTCGGTGGTTGCGCAAATCGGCGAGCAGGTCGACTTTCTGCGATTCTTGCCGCAGCCAGAGAAAACCACCAAGTTGAAGTGGTGGAGCGCAGTGATTTTGGGCGGTCCCGGCTGGATGTTTGTTGGCGCTGCAAAGTTGGTGTTGGGTAGCTTTCTGGCTTATTTGGCGCTTAAACATGGCGTTGCTGCGGCGTTGGCTGACGACCCCGCGCACATGTATCAGGTGGTGTTCAGTTACGTCACCGATAACCCGCGAGCAGGGGTGCTGCTGGCGGCAGTATTTGTCATTGTCTCGCAGTTAAAAATCAATGTTGCTAATGCTTATGCCGGCTCGCTAGCCTGGTCAAATTTCTTCTCGCGACTGACCCACAGCCACCCGGGCCGCGTGGTGTGGATGTTTTTTAACGTCACCATCGCCTTGCTGCTAATGGAATTGGGTGTTTATCAAGCCATTGAAAGCATGTTGCAGGTCTACTCCGTGCTGGTACTGGCGTGGATTGGTACCTTGGTTGCCGACTTGATTATCAACAAGCCGTTGGGTTTGAGTCCAAAACACATTGAATTTAAGCGTTCGCAGCTCTATGACATCAACCCTGTGGGGCTGGGCTCGATGATCATCGCCTCGGTGGTTGGTTTTTTGGCGCATATGAACTGCTTTGGCGAAGTGGCCAAAGCCTTGGCGTCATATCTCGCTTTTGTTATTCCATTTGTCACGGCGCCTGCGATCGCGTATTGGACCGCTGGCCGGTTTTATCTGGTGCGCTCGAATCAGATTTTATCGATCGATCAACCACAAAGCACCTGCGGCATTTGCGAGCTGGAATTTGAGCACGAAGACATGGTCTGGTGTCCGGCTTATTCTGCGCCCATTTGCTCTTTGTGTTGCTCGCTTGATGTTCGCTGCGGTGATAAGTGCCGTCCGAAAGCGACCTTGGCAGCGCAGTTCAAACGCTGGTTCAGCCCCTATTTGAGTCCGGCGTGGATGACTCGGTTGTCATCATCGCTCGGCCAGTTTTTATTGGTGATGACCACTATCAGCATCATCATGGCGGTGATCCTGACGCTCGCCTACGCGCAACTGCCGCACCGGATGTATTACGCCGAAGATCCAATTTTCTGGGCCTTCACCAAAGCCTTTTTCTTGCTATTGATTCTTATTGGTGTGGTCAGTTGGCTATTTGTGTTGGCGCGCTCTAGCGGCATGGTGGCCATGAAAGAAGTGCAATCCCATGCTCGCTTACTAGCCGAGGAAGTCGAAGCGCACCAAGAAACCCACAAAGCCCTGCAATATGCCAAAGACTTAGCGGAAACCGCTAATCAGGCGAAAAGTCGTTACTTAGCGGGGATTAGCCACGAATTACGCACCCCGTTGAACATCTTACTCGGGTACGCCCAGTTGCTGTGTAATGACAATGAATTGAGTCGAGAGAAGCGCGACTATGCCCAAATTCTCAAGCGCAGCGGCGAGCATTTGTCGGATTTGCTCGAAGGCTTACTGGAAATTTCAAAGATTGAAGCGGGGCGCTTGGAGTTGGCGCGCGATGAATTCAATGTCCGTGCTTTGATGAAGCAGTTGGTCGATATGTTCCAATTGCAAGCACAGCGCAAAGGCATTGAATTTACTGCTGAGATCAGTGACCGCCTGCCATCCTATGTTGCCGCTGATAAAAAGCGCTTACGCCAGATCCTGATTAACCTGCTGAACAATGCCATTAAATTTACTGACTCAGGTAGCGTGAAGCTAACCGTTAGTTTCCGCAGTGATGTTGCGCGCTTTATTGTTGCCGATACCGGTATTGGTATCGCACGGCAGGATGTTGAGCGTATCTTCAAGCCCTTTGAACGTGGCGAGGACTCGTCCGCCAAAGGCATTCGAGGGACCGGCTTGGGACTGACCATTTCCAATAGCTTGGCTGAGTTGATGGGCGGTGAGATCCGCTGTGATACCGAACTCGGTAAGGGCAGTACGTTTACTTTGAGCTTGATGTTGCCTGAAATTGAGCAGCCTGAGTCCAGTGCGGAACTGCATTCTGCGACTGTCATTGGCTATCAGGGCGGACCATTCAAGATTATGGTGGTTGATGATGAGCCCGCCCAACGTGAGCTGCTTCATCACATGTTGCAGCCTTTGGGATTTGCCATCGCGCAAGCGCCAGATGCAGCGGATTGCCTGCGGCAAACCAAACAATCGGCCTTTGATTTGTACTTCCTCGATATTCAGATGCCGGGCTTATCGGGCTGGCAGCTGGCGCAACAACTGCGCCAGTCTGGCGTCACTGCGCCGATCGTGATGTTCTCCGCCAACACTCTGGAAATGGAGCAAAAGAGCATGATTGCTCAGCTACATGATGACTACATCACTAAACCCGTGGCACTTGAAACCTTACTCGAAACCTTAGAGCGCAACCTGAAATTGGATTGGATTTTTGCCGACGATGAAGGCAACCAAAGCAAGCAGCAACTGCGCGGCGATCAAATTCCTCCGGTTGAGGTGTTATTACAACTCAAAGGCTGGGCGGAAATTGGCTACATGAGTGCATTCAGCCAAGCGTTTCGAGATTTAGAAAAAGATCAGGCGATTTGCGGCGAGTTTATTGAGCGCCTCGATGCTGATTTAAAGCAGTGCAATTTCGTCAATATTACTCAATACCTAGATACCTTGATTCATGAACCTAGCGCAAACTAACAGCTCCATCGTATTGGTCGTTGACGACTCGCCAGAGTCGCTCGGCATGCTTAATGTCACCCTCAACAACGCGGGCTTAACCGTATTGGTGGCCTTGAATGGTTTGCAAGCGCTTACCATTGTTGAGCGGGTCACGCCCGATGTGGTGTTGATGGATGCGGTAATGCCGGAAATGGACGGTTTTGATACCTGCCGGCAACTGAAAACCAAACTGCCGCAAACGCCGGTTATTTTTATGACGGGGCTGACGGAATCCGAGCATGTCCTGAAAGGCTTTGAAGTCGGTGGTGTCGATTATGTCACCAAGCCGATTGTGCCGGATGAAGTACTGGCCCGCATTCGAGTCCACTGCCAGAACGCCAAGCTTGCCGAAACCGCGCAAGCTGCGTTGGATTACAGCGGCCAGTACGTGTTTTGTGTTGATAACCAAGGGCAAATGCAATGGGCGACGCCCAACACTCAGGAGCTGGTGGGCACGCTGACCGAACAACCCGAGCGGGCATGGCAGCAAATTGAACAGCAATTAGCACCGTGGTTGACGCAATCAGATAAAGCCTCAGGGTTGGAGCTACAGGCGTTTGATCCGCCAATGAAAGCTTTCTATTCCGGAGAACATGAGGGCGCTTATCAGCTGATCCGTTTGGTGACGCCGAAGAAAACCAAAACCGCAGAAGCACTACAACAAGAGTTAGGACTGACTAAGCGCGAATCGCAAGTGATGTATTGGGTGTCGTTTGGCAAAACCAACTGGGAAGTGGCTCAAATCCTGTCGATGAGTCCGCGCACGGTCAACAAGCATCTGGAGCAAATCTTCAAAAAGCTCGGCGTTGATAACCGAACATCGGCTTCCGCTATTTCAATTCGAGTATTGGAAGCCGAATAAACCTCTTACAACTGATTGCCAAGCTGGCGGCAAATCTGTTGGATGCGGGTTGAAGCTTGGGCCAAATGGCCGGATTCAGGTTGGCCTGATGCGGCGATTTGTTGTTCCAAACTGACTGCCAGATCAACAATGGCGGTGATCCCCAAATAGGCCGCCGCGCCTTTCATCCCGTGGATATAGCCAGCGAGCTCGGCAGACTGCTCTGGCAATCCTTCGTTGTACATCTCTGCAAACCTAACGAGCAGATTGCGATACACCTGGGCATCGCCACCACAGCGTTTAAGGCCGGCTTCAACATCAATGCCTTCAAGGGCCGATAAATCCAGTGCGCTTGTTGCTTGTTCTGAGTGGTTCGCTTCGGCATCTTGCAGCGATTGCTGCCAGCTGCGAATGTCTTTAATCAATTGCTGGTAGCCGCTGATGAGCTGCTGGCAGATGTCGTTGACTTGCTGCGCTGATAATTGCTCGGCCTGTTGTGCCAGCTGCGCTGCTTGGGCGGTGAAACTGGCCTCGGCGATAGGTCCAATGGCTTGCTCAATTTGCTGTGCTGCCGCTGCCAAAGCAGTGGGTTGTCCGCTGGCGGCGGCTTTTTTTAGTGCCATCATTTGGGGCACGCATTGGCTGTTAAAATCAGTCAGGATTGCTGCGATTGGCTGGTCACTTTGCTCGCTAAAGGCGATGACTCGCGGCCGATCGAGATAACTGGTGCTGGCGCTGCGGATTGCTGAGTCGGGCAGCCACTGATAAAGCAACGCAAATAACTGCTCTGGCTCGACCGGTTTACTGGCAACCGCGTTCATGCCTGATGCTAGGGCCTGCTCGATTTCCGCGGTTTCGGTGGCGGCGGTGAGGGCAATAATCGGCAGCGCCTGATATTGCGGTTGTTGTCGGATCTGGCGACTGGCTTCGAGGCCATCCATCACCGGCATCTGACAATCCATTAAGACTAAATCAACCCCTTGTTGGCTGAGCGCCGTGAGCGCTTGTTGGCCATGTTCGGCCAGTACCACCTGAATGTCGGCGCGCGCCAGAATATCCAGCAGCAAGGTTTGATGGATTTCATTGTCTTCGACAAAAAGTACCCGACTGCCGCGAATCGCTGACATGACCTGTTGTTGGCACACGCCTGCAATCGTTCTGGGTTTCATCATGGCTTACTTATACCTTTTTATTTGCTAATCGCTAATCGCTAATCGTTTAAGCAGTGGTGCAAGCGTACTCAGTGCTTCATCAAATTCAAAATTTTCTGCCTGCTCGGCAATTTGCTTGAGCTCCGGTAAGGTTGTTGCCAATGCCGGTATTAACTGCTCCAGCAGTGACATTGCTGCGGCGTCATAGCGCTGCAAATGATCCTGTAACTCAAGCAACTGCTGGCGCTGCTGCTCGCTCAAGGCACTGGGCTCCGCTTGCAGTTGGGCCAGCGAGGTGAGCACTGGTGCCAGTTTTAGCATCACTTGTTGCAACCGGCGCTCGACATACTCAGGCGCCAAGCCATCAATCAATGCCGCTTCGAGCTCTTTGGCCGCCTCTTGTACGCCTTTGGCGCCAATGCTCCCGGCGACACTTTTCAGGGTGTGGGCATGGCGCGTGGCGGTGGTCAGATCGGGTTCAGCCAAGGCCGCTTTGAAGCTCGGCTCAAAGTCCTGGTAATTGTGATAGAACTTGTTCAACAGCTTGCGGTAGAGCACTTTGTTGTTCATTGATACTTGCAAGCCGGTGCTGATATCAATATCGGTCAGCGGCGGTAGCTCGATCTCGGGGGCTTGTTGGCTGCTCTGTTGATCGCTCTGTTGGCTGCGATTGCTCGGCGTGATCCAGTGCGCCATGATCTGGAACATCTGGTTAATATTGATTGGTTTGGCGATGTGATCATTCATGCCTGCTTGCAGTACTTTTTCCCGATCGCCGGCCATGACGTTGGCGGTCATGGCAATAATGGGCAAGTCTCTAAAGCGTTGCTGGGCGCGAATTGCTCGTGTTGCGGTGTAGCCATCCATCACCGGCATTTGGCAGTCCATTAACACGCCATCAAATTGGCGCTCGTTGAGTAAGTCCAACGCCTCTTGACCGTTGTTGGCAACGGTCGGCGTTAAGCCGTGGCTGCGCAGCAACTCCACTGCCAACTCCTGATTGATTTCATTGTCTTCGACCAGCAAGATCTCTGCGCCATTAAGACGCCGGATAGCATCTTTGATGCTTTCTTGCTTGGTCGAGCTGCGGGAGTCAGCAACCACGCCATGACCAAGGGCCTGCAACATGGTATCGAGTAGCGTCGATGGCATCACCGGCTTTGATAAGAAGCCGGCTAAGTTGACGTCCTTGGCTTCGAGTTGCGCTTCTTCACGGCCGTAGGCGGTGACCATGATCACCGTTGGTGCCGATTGCAGCTTGGGATCGTTCTGGATTTGACGCGCCGTTTCGATGCCATCAATGCCTGGCATCCGCCAGTCCATCAACACTAACCCGTAAGGATTGGACTTATCGGCAGCTTCAATCATGGCAATGGCATCTGTGCCGTTGGTTGCTTCATCAATCGCGAAGCCAAAGGTCTCCAGCATGTTACGCAGGATTAACCGCGATGAGCTGTTGTCATCCACAATCAAGATGTTGAGATCATCCAAATCTTTGCTTTGTTTGAGGCTTGGTTGCTGGGTATTTTCCTGCAACCCAAGACAAGTGGTGAACGAAAAGGTGCTGCCTTGGCCGGCCTCACTTTCAACCCAAATGTCGCCCTGCATTAATGACACCAGCTGTTTGGAAATTGCCAGACCAAGACCGGTGCCGCCATGCTTGCGAGTGGTTGACGAGTCAACCTGACTGAAGGACTCGAATAGGCGCTGTTGCTCGGTACTGTTCATGCCAATACCGTTATCGCGAATGGAGAACTGTAGCACTGCTTCATCTTTGGCGCGCTCTTTCACTTGCGCTTGAATCACTACTTCGCCGCCTGGCTCGGTAAATTTAATAGCATTGCTGCCCAAATTCAGCAGGATTTGACCGAGTCGCAGCGGATCGCCAATCAGCGCGGTTGGTAAGTCGCATGGCAGGTCAAACATTAGCTCAACACCGCTTTCTTCGGCTTTTAAGCCCAGCAGGTTGTTGAGGCTTTCCATGACATCTTCGAGCTGGAAGTCGATGTATTCCAGTTCGAGCTTACCGGCTTCGATTTTAGAAAAATCGAGAATGTCATTGATGATGCCGAGCAGGCTCTCAGCACTGCGATGGACCTTCTCAATGTAGTTGCGTTGCTTGGGCGCCAGATCGGTGCCAAGGGCCATGTGCGACATGCCGATAATGGCATTCATCGGGGTTCGAATTTCGTGGCTCATATTGGCCAAGAAGTCGGATTTAGCTTGGGTCGCTTCTTCGGCCACCTTCTTGGCTGCAATCAGCTCGGTGACTTCTGCTGAAAAGCCAAATAAGCCAACAATATTTTGCTGATCGTCGTAAATGGGGCGCTTATTGGATTTCACCCAGCCGGTAGAGCCGTCGGGTCGAAGGTAGCTTTCGAGATGATCGATGAGTGGCTCGCCCTGCTCGATGACTTTACGTTCATTTTCATAGTAGGCTTTGGCGTCCTCTGCGGGGAATACGTCGAAGTCGGTTTTACCTTTGGCACCAAACACCGAGTCGACGCCAATTAAATGGCCAAAGTTGAGGTTGTGGGCTTTGAACCGATGCTGGGCGTCTTTGATAAATAAGAAGTCGCTGGAGAAGTTGAGGATTGCTTTGTAGTCGCGGGTCAGTTCTTCTAACGCTTTGTTTTTTAGATCGGCCGCTTCTTTCGCTCGCGCCAGCCGGTTTTCCATTTCTTTGCGGGTGGTGATGTCGGTCACCGAGCCACTAGTTCGATAGGCTTCGCCACTGGCGTTACGCAACGATTTAGCGCGGGCGCGGAACCAGCGATAAGCGCCCGACTTGGTGCGCATGCGATATTCAATATCGTACGGCACATCATCACTGAGGTGGGCGAGAAATGCGGTATTGGCCATTTCCAATTCGTCGGGATGAACATGATCGCGCCAAGTATCAAGTGTATTGGGCAGCTCGCCTGGCAGATATCCGAGAATTTCAGTAAACCGAGAGGAGAACCAGTTTTCACCACTGCGCGAGTCGTACTCCCATAAGGCGTCGCCACTACCACGCACTGATAGCTCAAAACGCTCTTGGGTTTCGGTGAGTTTTTGCCGCGATTTTTTCACTTCATCGATCAACTGGCTTTGCTTTTGTTCCTGTCGAATCGAATGACGCAGGTAAACAAACAGCAATATGGTCAGCAAAATCACCGCCATGGGCAGCACTAAGCTGGTTGGATCCCAAGTGGGGTAAAGTGATGGATGCGCCGGAATGGCAATCATCTGCCACTGGCGATCGCCGAATGCAATGATGTTTTCGGCGTGCATGTTTTCTAACGACAAATCGAATACGTCTGGCGGCGCGGTGGCGCCAGGATAGCGACTGGCGTGAGTGTATAACCGCTGCGGATCCGTCGGGTTGGTGATATCGACAAAGCGCATGTGGATACCACCGGGTTTGGAATAATTGTCGAGGATATCCTCAATCATGGTGCCCACTTCAATGGTTGCCGCAGCAATACCTAAAATGGCGCTACGACGGTCAGCAACATGACCTAAGGTTTCTCCTTTGTGGTACACCGCGAGCAAAATTGCCGCACCGACGGCGTCTTTGCGATCCTTAAGTTGCACCAGGTTCAGTGGTGATATCGCCGTTGGTGCGCGGCTATCTATAGCCTTGTAAACCGCCGGCTGAGAATGTGGATGCGAGGTCACATCAATGCCAATGGCGCCTTGGTTTGGTTCATAAGGCGCTGTGTAGAGAATTGGGTAATGTTCTTTTTTATTGCCGATCTCGATGTAATTCTGACCGTCAAACAGCCGAATCGTTAGCGGGGTTTGATAGAGCTCGCTAATGTGCTGCTCAAACACCGTGCGCTGATCACCACTGACTCTTGGTAACCATTGCAAACCCAACAAGCCTGGCTGAATTTTCAAGTTACGTTGTACATAACTGGCAAATTCTTCTCGAGAAATGTGGCGTGATGAATTGAATAGCTTTTCGATGTCGTAAAGCGATTCGGTGTAGGCGGTGATGCCACGAGTAATCGCGCTAGCGTGACTTTGCGCAGCCGCCTCAAAGCGTGCTTTGGTGGTTTCGAACGCGGTTTTATCAAGAATGGTGTAAAGCAAAGCGGAGAGCGCAAAGCCAAAGAACAGGGCAACTAGTGGCGCAAAGTCTTTGAGTTTTTTGTCCTCGGGTTTGTTGGCTGACAAGCTGGTTCGAATGGCTAAGGTGAGCCCCAGCGTAGCAATAATGCCAAAGAACAGTACGCCTTCATCGGCAAACGAATTGGCTGATGAGCCGAGTAATTCAACCATCTTATATTCGTGGGACTTTAGCGCCTGCCACGCGGCGATGCTCAGTGACATACAGCCAATGCCAACGGGCCATGGTAGCCAGGTCGGTAATGGCTTTTTACTCTCCGGTGATAACGCATTGACGGTGTAGGCCAGTAGACCAAGACCAAGAATGACAAAGCCAAACGAGGTGTGCACCGCCATTTTGGTGAGCTTACCCCAGCCATAGGCGGTATCGATGCCAATTAAGTAGCCGGTAAAGGCAATAAAACCAAGAGAAAACACCAGCGAGGCGACTATCGCCGAATTCGATAATTTCCACGGATAATTGTGAGTGCGAGAGACGATGAAACAGCCGATGCCAAAGAGCAAAAAACACAATGCGGTGTTGGGCGCCATTCGGCCTGGGTGGGAGGTGTTGATGTCGACATAGTGGTCCATCAACAGTTGATCGATGTGCAAATCAACGCCGGCGATGTACTCAGTCAGCGTCAAGGAGCCTAGCACAATCAAAAACACCGACATGAAGCCGGCAGTCTTGGCGGAGCGAACACAAAGTAGGGCAATGGCCGATGCGACAAAACCCAGTGCTGTGTTGTACTGCATGGGGACAAACGACGGGTCGATTTGAATTAGCAGCTCGTTGTGGGTATACCAGCCGATTATCACCAGAATGCCCAACGATAGCGTTATCGCACCCGCAATTCGATGTGCCCAATTCCACCAAGTACCTTGAATCATTTCAGCAAGCCAATCCCGATCTAGATTTGTTTTTTATCGCTGCCAAGTTAACCACACTGGCGCTAAATTTACACATCGAATTGTTTTGGAACGGGATGTTGGAGTGGCTTCGCTAGGCTGGAGCTGTTGAATCGGTTTAGTGAGTTTTGTCGCTCCTAGTTAAAGTGCAATGAAAACAAAACACACAAGCCGTTAGCGAAGTAGTGTTGGCAACAAACCGATTAAGACAACGCTCAGACGCCGTAAACACATCCGTGTGGGCTCGGCGCTGACTTCCATGCCAGCGACGCCTCGCTAGCGTATTAATCGGTTCGTTACTCGATCCAGTTTTTTGCCTTGTGCTCTTTGTTACTCGCCGCCGACAGCGAAAACAAATGTTGACGTCAGCAAGGGCACGCTAGATATAGCGCCGTGTTAAGGTTTTCGCCGCTAGAATCAGGGGGCAGCAGCTTGGTTATGTTTCTAGAAGCTGGTGGTAAGCTAAATTAAGCGCTGGCAGTAGCGGCTGGTCTAGATCTGACTGGCAGACGTTTTGTAGCTTTTCGAATGTTGCTTTGAATTGCTTGGGTTGGTACTGGGTACTTAAGTTCTGCCCAGCGGTGTAGCCATAGAGGAAGGAAGCAAACAACAATGCTTTGTACCGGCCTTTGTCAACAAACTTATAGACCAAAGCCATCGAGTTGAACTCTCGGCAAGTGAGCGTCTCAATATCGACGATGGTGCTTTCGATTAAGTTGTCACTAACGGTTGGCTTATTTGGCCTTGACGCGTTGTGATCAAAACTAACCACTACTTCGTGGTTTTTTCTGACCACAGCTTTGCCATCGATCCACAGCGGTTTGTATTTCCAGCGTTTAACAGCCTCACCAGCATTCTTTTCAAATCCATAGCGTTTGGGGTAAGAGTCAACCACGCGGATGTTTTGCACTGCACCGAGTGTCGATATATCAAAGCGCAAGTGAACCCAGCCGGACTTACGTTTTTCAGCAGCGCGCTTAGGGTATTTAGGTTCAATACGAACGATTGGATTTACTGACTGAAACTGTTCAGCTAATTGTGGGACCGATTGACTGGAAGTGGACGTTGTTTCAGACGTTGATGCGCAGCCAAATAGTAGTGCTGCGGTTAGTATGATCCATCCTTGTTTCATGAGGTTTGTTGCTCCTAGTTAAACTGTCTTGAAAATAAAGGGCACAAGGCGTTAGCGAAGTAGCGTTGGCAACAAACCGATTAAGACAACGCTCAGTCGCCGTAAACACGTCCGTGTGGGCTCGGCGCTGGCTTCCATGCCAGCGACGCTTCGCTAACGTATTAATCAGTTCGTTACTCGGGTAAGTTTTTGCCTTGTGTGCTTTGTTCCTTGTTTGCCGTAGCCGACACCCCTAACAAAAAAGCCGCCCAGAAAACTGAGCGGCAAAGGTGTGGGGGGAAAGTAGGACAAGGTCCCTAGAACACTACTTCCAAACAACCGGCATAAAGACGGTCATTTCGGCGTCGCCTCGGTTACTCCAGGCGAAGTAAGGAACCAGCTGCACACGCTGCTCGTTCCAAACGGGTTTCGTCACAGCGCGGTACATGCTCTCTTTCTCGACTGGACGCAATAACAAGTTGGCATCAATGGTGGTAATGCCGCCAAGGAAATCAGTTTTATGGACTGCACTGAGATCAGCATCGCCTTCAATGTAGACGTCGAGGATCTCGGTGCCAGCTGGTAAGTCTGGGGACTCCACGCAGTAAACCAGCGGGCCGCGTTTAACCGCGACTTGGCCACGGACTTCCTCAATGCGAGGATGGCCTTCGACGAAGGTGGCTTCCATTGGCATGTCGATCACAACCACATCACCAGCTTTCCACTCGCGGTTCAATACGGCATAGGTGCCTGGAATGGCCTCAATACCGGCTTTTTCGCCATTGATGGTAATTTCAGCACCAGCGGCCCAGCCCGGTACGCGCAAGCAGATGTCAAAGGCTGCTGATTTACACTCTTCAACGGTGAGTTTGACCAAGCCTTGCCATGGGTAGTCGGTATCTTGAGACAGTTTCAATGCTGTGCCGTCACGCATGGTGGTGGCTAACTTGTTACCGCCATAGAGGTTCACGTAAACACCATTTTCAGCAATGCTGTACGCCCAACCTGACAGGTTAGAAATGGTCCGCACTAGGTTTGGTGGGCAGCAGAAGCATGATAGGTAGCCTTCGCGGTTTGGTGTCTCGGTGACATCGGCGTGGGCATCATAATCACGGGTGTTGTTGATCATCCGCAGCGGGTTGGCATAGAAATAGTGCTTACCGTCATCGCTGATGCCGGACAGGCCGCTGTTGTGCATGACCAATTCAATGATGTCGGCGTACTTGGCATCACCGTGAATACCGAGCATGCGGAAGCTGAACATGGCATTACACAAGTTGGCACAAGTTTCGTTATAGGCGGTTAGATTCGGCATCATGTAGTCGTCAATGAAGCCTTCTTCGATCATGTCGCGGTTAACTGACGCGCCATAGTGGGTCTGGCCGACTGCACCGGTGACGTACATTTTCTTTTGCGTCACGCTTTCCCACAGGCGATCGAGGGCTGTGATCAGCGCTTCTTCACCCGTCTCGGCGTAAACGTCAGCCGCACCGGCGTAGTAGTACAATGCCAATACCGCGTGACCAACGGGCGAGGTTTCTTCGCGCAGCGGCGTGCGTTCTTGGACCATGTCGCCAATCGGATAGCCGATAGTGGTCGAGTCGTGCTCGATTTCATAGGTGCCGCGGCGGTCAATGAATTTCTGTGCCAGTTTCAGGTATTTGTCGTCGCCGACAGTGCGATACAGCTCGACCAAGCCCATGATTTGAGTTTGGTTAAAACCAAAGCGCTGGTAGTGCTTGGTATCTGGGAAGAAAATGGTGTAGAGCAGATCGGCGTGTTTAATTGCCAAATCGAGGAAGTTGCGCTGACCTGTCAAGCGATAGTGAGCACAGGCACTAATCAACAAGTGGCCAGTGTTGTACATCTCGTGATATTTACGGTTTTCGTAGCGGTCGGCATCGTCACGCAATTGGATCTGGGTTTGCAGATAACCATCAGGCTCTTGCGCTTTGGCCAGAATCGCGATGTATTCATCCAACTCTTTGAGCAGTGACTCGTTTTTAGTCAGGGCATAGGCATAGGTTTTCGCTTCCATGAACTTGTAGAAGTCACCGTCATGCCAATACATACCTTTGTGTTCACCTTCTTTCATGCCAGCGGCAATTTTGAAGTTGTTCAGGGCATGACCAATGTCGCCACACAACACATCTCCCATGTATGGGATCATGGTCTCAATGGCTTTCTGAGTCTTCTCAGCCCAGAATCCGTTGGTCCACTGACAGTCGCCAAAGTTGGTGGCCTTTAGCTTGACATGTGGGCTTGCAGAGTTCGCTACGATAGCTTTGTCTGTCACTTCAATCGCGCTCATGTTTTTACCTCTTGGTTATTTTTCAATGGCCAAATGGTTCACCAACCGCGGCCAAAAATCTTATTTGTTAGTTAAGTTCAATATATGAAACGGTGTATGGCTTGCTGTGTTTGCTGTTGCGAATGCCTTTACCTTTCATTAAGTCAAAATTAGAGATGACCAGTTTGTTGCCATAGACGATTAGATCGGCTGGCTGATCAATCTGGCCATTGGAGCCGTCGTTGTCAGCGTAGTCGGCTAACAGCGTGACCACTCCATCAGGGCTGAGTTTAAAAATCTGGTTGAGGCCAAATCCGGCCATATATAGGTTGTCGTCGGCATCAAAGGCGATGCCATCAATACGGGTATCGTTGGGCAATTTCGCCAGCAATTCTTTGCCGGTGACCTTACCGTCCTTGTCCATGGTGAGGCGATAGACTTCGCTGTCGCCCAAATCGGCAGTGAACAACTCACCAGCTTTATTAAAGGCAAGGCCATCGAGACCAAATTTGATTGCCGGGTTGTCTGTTTCAGTATGAAAAATCAGCTGGGCATCGCTTAATGTATTAGTCATTGCCAAATTGCGATCTGAGGCGTTGAAACGATAGATAGCGCTGGTAGTTTTAGCGGACTTCACCTTCGGCATTTGCAGCTGAGTAATGTATATCTGCCCTTGGTGATAGCGCAGGCCATTGGGATTAATACCCGAAGCAATGACTTCGGTATTAACAATGTCGTTGCCATCAAAAGTGAGTTTAAGAATACGGCCAAATTTTGGTCCGCGAGAATCACCCACATAAAGAGCACCGTGTTCATCGTAGGCAATGCCCATTGGGTTGGCTTTCTTTTTCAGGCCCAAGGTTGGCACTGTTGCCAGGTGACTGACTTCACCAGTCGGACTCAATGACAGTAATTCGCCCTGCAACTTATTATTGGCGAAGTTGGGGCAAGATAAGGTCAGCGAACCATTTGGCGCGATGGCAAAGGCATCGGGCGTGGGGCAGTTTGCCGGTAGTTCGGCGAATAGCTTCGCCGGTTGTAAATTTGTTGCTTTTTCAACTTCAGTCGCGTCAACAGAGGGCAGCGATAAGCCCGCGATGAGCGCAATCAATCCAGCGTTAGGTAACAACTTTGTCATTATGTGATCCCGAGATGATTGTTAACCAAGTTTTATAAACATGGCCCTTGAGTTTCAAAAACTTTAAACATAATATGTTTGAAATGATGTGATGTACATAGGTTTCTGACAAATTATGAGAAAAAGTCCAGACAGTCTTGTGACCCAATACTCATTAATCGCCGCTTTCGGTGGTTTTGTGTTTGGGCTCGACGCCGCCAACATTTCCGGGGCGGTTCGTTTCGTCAGCTCCTTGTTTGAGCTCGATAGCATTCAACAGGGCACCGTTGTTGGCTGTGCTTTGTTAGGTGTTATTGTTGCTTTGCTATTTACGGGCACCCTTTGTGAGCGCTTCGGTCGCGCCAAGGTGTTGCTAGGAATTGGCTTTGCCTACTCGTTGTCGTCGATTCTGTCGGCCACTGCGGTGAACTATGAAATGCTGATCGTGGGCCGCTTTATTGGTGGTGTGGCATTCGCTTCAATTACCGTCTCGGCCATGTACATCGGTGAAATCGCACCACCCGAGAGCCGTGGCAAGTTTGTCTCGGTGAACCAGTTCATGATTGGCCTCGGGTTGCTGCTTGCCTTTATCATCAACTACTTCCTCATTAAGTCGATGCCAAGCATTAGCTGGATTGACAACACCAACGTGTGGCGGGTCATGCTCGGCGCTGAGCTGATTGCCAACGCCATTTGGGTGACGCTGTTACTGCGCATTCCTGAGTCGCCTCGCTGGTTGATCTCCAAGCATCGCGATGACGAAGCGCGCGAAGTGTTCAAGGTCATTGCCCATGACGACCAAGTTGACTCGCTGATGAGCGACGTTAAACAAAGTCTGCAAAAAGAAGACAAACTCGATACCGCCAAACAGCTCAAAGAATTGTTCAGTAAGCGGATGCGTTTTGTTCTGTTTATTGCTGTTTGTTATGCCATTGTGCAGGGCGCGACGGGGATGAACGCGGTGTTGTTCTTCGCCCCGATGGTGTTTGAGCAGGTCGGCATGAGTGTTGAAGACACCTTCTTGCAGACCATTGCCACCGGCGCTGTCGGTTTAGCTGCAACCCTCATTGCGATTGGTTTTGTAGAAAAACTAGGGCGTCGAATATTAACCATTGCCGGTTTGATTCTGGTGGTGTTATCCCACGGAGCGACATGGATGGGATTCAACCAAGCCAGTTACACCTTTGACGATAAGGCTATTGCTGCGATTGAAGTGCAGCTTGAGGCCCAAGGTATTGATGTTGCCAAGATCCAGCCATTTGTCGGTCAAACCTTTGATACTGATGTGGAGCTAAAGCAAGCGCTGGCCGCCAACTTTGATAAGAAAGAGTTTCCGTTGGTCAGTGGTTTGGTCATTAATGAAACCATTAGTGGCGTTAATGCAGCCTTAGTACTGTTTGGTATTTTCGGTTTCCTCGCGGCATTTAACTTGTCGATTGGGCCGATTATGTGGGTATTGTTCTCGGAAATCTTCCCCAACTCAGTCCGCAGTGTTGCATTACCTTTTGCTGCCTTGGTGCAAACCATTTCGTCGTGGAGCATCCAGCAATTCTTCCCATGGCAGCTCAATAACTTAGGGGTATCCACTATCTTCCTGATTTATGCCGGTTTGGGCCTCGCAGGTTTGATTGTCATGTGGTTTGCTTTGCCGGAAACTAAGGGCAAAACCATTGAAGCAATTGAATTGGAATTGGCCAAGGCATAGGGAGCTGTTTAGATGTCAATTGAAAATACCAACTACCTGATCCTCGACTGGGGAACCACCAACTTTCGTGCTTTTGCCATGTCGGCAGAGCACGAATTACTGGCCACGCAAGAACACCCGATGGGGATCTTGCAAGTTGAGGACGGCAAATTCGCCGAATCGCTAGAGGCCATTTTAAAAGACTGGCTAACCAACTACAGCCAACTGCCGGTGTATATGGCCGGTATGATTGGCTCGCTCAAAGGCTGGGTCAATGTGGCTTATGCGCCAACGCCAGTGGGGGCGGGCGATCTGATTGCCAAGGCTCACCGCTTTACCCTGCCTTGGGGGCCTGAAGCCATCATCATGCCGGGCGTTAGCCACGAATATGAAGGCGATAAATACGATGTGATCCGCGGTGAGGAAGTGCAAGCCCTAGGCTTGGCGAAACTCATTGATGCCACCGATTACGAAGCGATTCTGCCGGGCACCCACAGTAAGCACTTGCTGTTTAAAGACGGTAAATTGTGGTCTTTTGCCAGCTTTCTAACGGGCGAGCTCTATTCAGTAATTTCCAATCACATGTTGCTTGGCCGCGACTTGCCGAAGCCATGCGGCGACGAACAAGCCTTTATCAAAGGCGTCGAAGATGGTCAGTCTGGTCCTTTTGCCAGCCGCTTGTTTTTGGCTTGGACCAATCGTTTATTCGAAAAGCTCAGCCGCGAGCAAATTCCAGATTACCTCTCGGGTTTGTTAATTGGCTTTGAATTGCGCGAATTAACCAGCAAAAAAGTCTACATCGTTGGTGGCGACACCTTATCAAGGCTTTATCAAAAAGCTGCCACTTGTTTGGGTATTGAGGCGACCATTGCTGATGGTAACGCCTGTTTTCTTGCGGGCATGACCCGATTGATTGAGGATTTATCAAATGACTGATTGTGTGTCATTGGAAGGACACTTACCGCTGATCGCGATTATCCGCGGTGTCACCCCAGAGCAGGTGCTTAATGTTGCCGAGGTGCTGGTTGAAGAAGGCTTCACCATGATTGAAGTGCCGCTCAATAGCCCTGATGCCTTGACCAGCATTGCCAAGCTGGTGGCCAAGTATGGTGACAAATATATTATTGGCGCTGGCACGGTGACGACACCAGAGCTAGCCGAGCAGGTGATTGCCACTGGCGCTAATTTGGTGGTTACGCCGAACTTCAATGAGCAGGTGGTCAAGATGTCAGTTGCAGCGGGCTGTGCTACTTTCCCCGGAGTGGTGACACCAACCGAAGCCTTTGCCGCATTAGCCGCTGGCGCTACTGGGCTGAAGTTGTTCCCGATTTCAATGGTCGGCTTGGATGGTTTTAAAGCGTTGAAATCAGTGTTGCCAACGGACACCAAATGTTACCCAGTAGGCGGCGTCTCGCCATCGGTTGAAAGCATGAAGCCCTATGTCGACATTGGCGCAGATGGTTTTGGCTTAGGTTCGGCGTTGTATAAGCCTTCGATGACGCTGGAGCAAGTTCGCGCCAATGCCAGAGGGTATGTCACCAGTTTTAAAGAGTTGCTCGGTTAAATTTGCAACAACGTGGCTGATAGCAAATTTATTGATTTGATGCAGGTAACGAAGCTGTCTTAAATTAACGAATTATTATACTATTCAAAGTAATTAAAGATAATATGTTTAATAGTCAGCAGAAAGATAAGATGTTTGCCGATGAGTGAATTAGTTTATTACGATCTGAAGCGGTCGACCAAAATGACCCCAAGTTTGTCGGTGCAAGTTGCCCGCGAACTGGGCCGTCGCATTGTTGCTGGCTCGATTGAGTCGGGCGCCTTGATTGACGACGAGAATGCCTTGGCCGAGCGCTTCCAAGTGAGTCGCGTGGTTGTACGCGACGCGGTTAAAATTTTAGTTGGTAAAGGATTACTGGATGTTCGCCGCGGGATTGGCACTAAAGTCCGACCACGTAATGAGTGGATTTTACTGGACGACGATGTCTTAGCCTGGCACATCACGGCAACCCCGCGTGCTGACTTTATTAACCAGTTGATGGATATCCGCCTCGCCTTTGAGCCGAAAGCTGCTCGCTGGGCTGCCGAGCGCGCGACCGAAGAAGACATTGCTGAAATCGATAAAGCCTGCAAGGGCATGGAAGAAGAAACCGGCTCCATCGAGAAGTTTATCGTGGCCGATGCCTTGTTCCACAAAGCCATGTTGCGTGCCGCCCACAATGAGTTTCTTAATGCCATGGAAGGGGTGATTTACTCCGCCTTATTGGTGAGTGTGCGGATCACCAATCAAGACCCTCGCAAGAATAGTGACTCGGTTGCCTTCCATCGTGAAGTATACGAAGCGGTTGCGGCTGGTGATGGCGATAAGGCTGAGCAATTGACAGAAAAACTGTTGACCGACGCCATTCGTCGCCTCAAAGAGAACTTCAACGTCGAGCGTTAATCAGCCGCTGCACCAAGATTGAAACGAAACGGGAAGCCTTTTGGCTTCCCGTTTTTTTTGTCCTAATGGAGTGGAATGATGAGCTTTACAAATCACTACACTTGTTGCTGGTTTGTTAAATTGCCTAGCGTGCGACTCATTACTAAAACCAGCCAAAGCCACTCAAACCTGGTGTGATAACGGTATCAGCGAGCCACCTTCACTATTTCATCGGTCTCACGGAATCAAAAATATTCGTTAACAAACTGTGCACTCGCGCATGAACTGCTGTTGAAAGCATAAACATCATATGTTTACATAGGTGTCACAATTAATCCTGCCGTAGTCGCAGGAACAAACCATAAAGAACAATGAGCATCGGAGTATTGAGCGATGAATCAATTGGGGAGTAGTGGCAGTTTTGCCTTTGCCATCACCACAGCACTGTCGCTGTCGGCCTGTAACAACGTGGTGGCGGCTGAAACTGACGTGATTGATACACCATGCCAGCAAGTGGCCGCTGCAAACGGCGTCAACAATGACAATCGTTCGGCTGATTTCACTTTGGCTGGTACTGGATTACAGCTCGATTCAGAGATTTGCTTGTAACCGAATTAAACAGGACAAATGAGTGGCACGACACCGTGCTTTTTTCAATAAGGCTTCCATAACTGGAGTCAACAAGAGCTTGCTTTCATGAACTCGTTTTCTCTTAAAACACTTAAAGGCGCAGCAGCTGTGCTGTGTCTGGTAACCCCGTTTCTGGCCTCACCCTCTTGGGCCGATGTCAAGCGCGCAGAAAAACCAAATGTGCTGGTACTCATGTTTGACGATATGCGTTTTGACACTTTCTCTTACCGCGGTGGCCCGGTTAATACACCCAATATTGACCAGTTGGCTGCTGAATCCACTCGTTTTGACAACGCCATGTCAACAACGGGGCTGTGTTCGCCATCTCGAGCGGCGTTTTACACCGGCCGCTGGGGCCATAAAACCGGCCTTGATGACAATGTCGAGCTCTACCATACCCGCTTGATGGAATTGGATCCTCGTGAAGGTACGCTGATCAAGCGCGCCAAGGATGCGGGCTACTTGGTCGGCCACGTTGGTAAATGGCACTTAGGTGGTACTGGCACAGCAATGCGTGGCGCGGAAATCGATTTAGCGCACGGCCACGAACCACGCGAGCGCTTCACTCGGGTTTACACGCCGTATTCAAAAGTCGCTCAAGTCGAAGGCTACTATGAAGGTAAGCTCGATCAGGGCGATGAAAAGCACGAATACTATCGTACGCTGCCTGGCGGTTATGAAGACACCGAGGCTTATAAGAAAGTCGTTGCGGGTAAGAAAATGCTCAAGCAAATGGCCAGTGACGAGCGCCCCTTCTTTGGTGTGATCAGCTTCAATCAGCCGCATCCTGCTTATCGGGTGCCTGAGCCTTACGCCAGCATGTTCGACCCAGCAAAACTCAAGCTGCCATCTAATCACCTCGCAGAGCGCGTGAAAAAACCATTGGCTCAGGGCGGTATTTGGTGGCCTTGGCACGATGTCGGTCATATGACGGACATGGATTGGCGCAAAGCTCGCGCCTATTACTATGGCGCTATTGCTATGGTTGACCGCATTATCGGGGAACTGCTGCAAGCCGCCAAAGATGAAGGTATTTACGACGATCTGCATATTGTCTTGCTTGGCGATCAGGGCAGCATGTTGGGAGAGCACACACTCTATGACAAAGGCCCCTATGCCTACGATGAGCTGATGCGGATGCCGTTGCTGATTAAAAATCCAAACCTGCAACCGCGCACCGTTGAACGTCAGGTGTCATTGCTTGATGTGACGCCAACGCTGGCAGAATTGATGGGCTTGGCCAGCGATGGTGATGTTGATGGCCATACCCTGACGCCATTAATGAGCCAAGGCGACAAAGCCGAAGCCGGTCAGCCAGACACCGCCCTTTATGCCTACGAGTGGTACAACGGCTCTTGGTTCGGCATTCGCGCTATTCGCACACCAGAATTCAAGTTTGTCTGGAACCCAGGTGACAACGTCGATGAATTCTATGACTTGAAAAAAGATCCGGGTGAAGTCACCAACTTGATTGGCAACGCCAAGTACAAAAATCAAATCGCCATGATGGTGGAGTTGCTGAAAGCAGAGCTAAAGCGAGTTGACGATCCGTCACTGACTAAATTAGAGCATCACGCCAAAGCGTACCTGTAATGATTAACGCGGGGTGTCGCTCACCTCGCAGATAGAGGAAGTTATGAAAACAACATTAATCAAACGATTGGCTCCGGCGTTGTTAGGCCTTGCCAGTGTTTTTGCCGCAGGTGCCGCTGAGCGTCCCAATATTCTGGTGATCATCACCGATGATTTAGGTTACGGCGACGTCGGCTTTAATGGTGCAACAGACATTCGCACGCCGAACTTAGATGCGCTGGCAGCTGATGGCACCACATTTAACGCAGCTTACAATGTTCACCCGTTTTGTGGACCAAGCCGCGCGGGGTTGATGACTGGCCGTCACCCACACAAGTTCGGTTCACAGTTCAACCTGCCAACCAGCTATCTCTCTGGTGGCTTAGGCGTACCTGTTGAAGAAACATTTATTAGTAAAACCTTGCAGCAAGCGGGTTACTTTACTGGTGTCGTGGGTAAATGGCATTTGGGTGAAACTGCGCAGTATCATCCGCATAATCGCGGTTTTGATGAATTCTATGGCTTCTTAAACGGCGGTCATGATTACTTTCCAGAAAGTTTTGCTCCGGCTTATGAACGCCAGCGCAAAAACGGCTTGAAAAAAGCCATTGGTGGTTACCTCCATCCGCTTGAATACAACGGCAAAGAAGTTCAAGAGACAGAGTACATTACCGATGGGTTGTCGCGTGAAGCGGTGAACTTTATTAACAAAGCCGGAGAGAAAAAGGACCAGCCATTCTTCTTGTACCTCGCTTACAACGCGCCGCATTCACCCATGCAAGCCAAACAAGAGGACATGGATCAATTCCCCGAGATTAAAGATAAAAAGCGCAAGGTTTATGCGGGCATGGTGTATGCCGTTGACCGTGGCGTGAAGCGTGTGGTCGAAGCGTTGAAGGCCACTGATCAGTTCGATAACACCTTGATTGTGTTCCTCAGCGATAACGGCGGTAAGCCGAAGCTTGGCGCCAGCAACACGCCATTGCGCGGTGAGAAAGGTAGTGCGCTTGAAGGTGGTACCCGGACACCAATGCTGTTCCACTGGCCGAACAAGGTTGCAGCTGGCAAGTCCTTCAAACACCCGGTTTCAACACTTGATTTCTACCCGACATTTGCCGCCCTAGCCGGTGCTGACATTCCAGCAAGTAAGCAGCTCGACGGCAAAGATATCTGGCAAAGCCTGCAAGATGGCACCAGCCCTAGAGCTGGAGAAATGCTTTATGTCATGCGTCATCGCAATGGCTTCTCGGAAGTTTCTGGGCGCAAAGACAACTGGAAAATTGTCAATGTAACGGGCAACAAATGGCAGTTGTTTGATATTGAGAAAGACATTGGCGAAACCACCGATCTGAGCAAGCAATATCCGAACGTGCTGCGTGAAATGGTCGCCGATATGGAAATTTGGAGCTGGCAGCATGCTGAGCCGAAGTGGTTCCACATCCACCAAGAAGGTGTTCACTGGCGCGAGAAAGCGATGCCTCGTTTCCATGAAACGTTCAACATCAAACAATAACTAAGATGCATGGTTCGGGGCGATTTTCCCTATCGCGCCCGAACCTTATTTTGAGGCAAAGCCTCAGTTGGAGGAGAGCACCAGAAAACTGTAACCAAGACCAAGGTGAATCGCGTTGTCAGCACGAGCGCCCCTACCGCTGTGCGCCAGCTGCGATTGCCAAAACAATAAGTACATCAACCACACAAGACGGATCTGAGTTTGTCTTACGGACCAAGACTCTGACGATAAAATTATAAAAGAGGTTGGATTGTCGATGAATTTTCTAAGCCGATTCAAAATTGCACCGCGAATCATCGCGCTGGCGTTTTTACCCATCATTGTGATTGGGGTATTAACACTTAATCAGTACCGACATGCTAGCGCCGAACGAGAGCGCATCGCTGAACTCACCAGTCTAATGGCGCTGGCGAAAGAAGCGGGCACCCTAATGAACACCATTCAGGACGAACGTGATCTGGCCAATGGTTTCCTCGCCCGAGAGAATAATGTCGTTGGCCCTAAAGGCGACTACTTTGGCAGTCAGGGCAACGACTTCCAAGCCGATATGCAACGGCAGCGACAAGTGGTTAACCGCCAAATTCAAGAATTCAAAACCTACGTCAGCCTCAACAATAAAGCGTATCAATCGATGCCATCGGTACTTGCTGTGCTCGACCGACTCAACGAGAGCTTGGCCGCCATGGTGGCGGTGCGAGATAAGATCGATCAGTACCTGATCCTAGATGGTAAAGTCTGGACACTGACCGTCTATGACAGCACTTCCGAGCGCTTCTTTCGCTTGTTTGAAGCCATTGTTCGGATAGCCTCTGATGATCCGGAATTAAGTTTGTTAACCAATGCTTATCTGGCGTTGGTCAATTTAGGTGACCGTTACTCGGTTGAACGCGGCGTCGTTGCGCGCGCCTCGTACATGGCCGAGCTGGATTACAATATTTACGCTCGTGAGAAAACCACTCGGCAAGAGATCAGCAACTTGATCGCGCGCTTTAATGCCTATGCCGACGAAGCCTTGCGCCAGGAGTTTACCCGCCAGCACTTGCAGTCGAGCGCCGTGCAACAAGTGATTGCCGATTGGAAAGCCTATCGTGATTCAGCCGGCAAGAAACTACCCTTTGATGCCAAAACCTGGTACCCGCGCGCCTCTGCGAACATTGATTCATTGAACCGCTTTAAAGATCAGTTAGCCCTTCAGATAGTCGAGAAAGCCGATCAGCTCTATCAGCAAGCAGCCGCCAAAGTGTGGCAAAGCTTGTTACTATTTTTTGGCATTTGCGTTGCCGTTGGTGTGGTGTCTTACTTCATCATTATGTCCATCATCCGGCCGCTCAAGCGCTTGGTACGGCAGCTCACCCACGTGGCAGAGCACAAAGACTTAAATTATCAGCTGGATGTTGCGGGTAATGATGAATTGTCTGACGTCGCCAAAGCCGCTGATTCCTTGTTGACCAGCTTCCATTCGGCGCTGGCGGGCGTGCTGGAAGTGGAAATGAAAATGAAGCAGCTGACGTCCAATGTGCTGCAGTCGATGACCATTAGCCAACAGCGGGCGGAAAATCAGAATCGCAATACTGACGGCGTATCGGTGGCAATGAATGAAATGACCGCCTCGGTAGGCGAAGTTTCTGTCAGTGCCCAGCTAACCTCAGATGCGGTTCAGCGACTCCACGATATGTCGGTGAAAAGTGCCGACAGTGCCAATACCAGTAAAGACATCATGGAGCGGCTGACCAGTGAATTGGATAGCGCCACGCAGATGGTCGAAAGTGTCAATGAAGAAAGTAATGCCATTGGTGCGGTCATTAATGTCATTCAGGATATTGCCGAGCAGACTAATTTACTGGCTTTGAATGCCGCGATTGAGGCGGCTCGGGCTGGCGAACAAGGGCGCGGTTTTGCAGTCGTAGCCGATGAGGTTCGCAGCCTTGCTAGCCGTACTCAGGAATCCACCGGCCATATCAAGCAGCAAATCGAGGCCCTACAAAACGGTGCGCATACTGTCACCACCACTATGGACCGATTAAAAGGTCAGGGCAGCGAAGCGGTTGCTGTTGTTGTTGAAACCCTCGGAGCCTTTGAAGTGTTGCAGCAAGAGTTGGACAACATTGCCCAAATGTCGACCCAAATTGCTACCGCGGCAGAGCAACAATCGGTTACCTCAGGCGATATTAATCGTCAAATCCATGAAATTAAGTCGGATTCTGATGAGATGACAACCCATGTTAAATCGACGCAAGTGGCGAGCAATGAGCTCGATCAGACCGCCGAGATCCTCGACTCATACGTGTCAGCCTTTCAATTAAAGCAAGCGAGCTAGAGTAAGCATTTACCTCCATAAGCCGGTGTATCAGGCAACTGGTCCTGATCACCGCAGCTCAAGGCCCTTCGGCCTTTTAAGGGCTTTCATGGTTGCTTTTTATGACTGTGAGCTCACTTCAACCTTGGTTCATTGTGGTTAGCTTGCTGCCGTTTCTAGCGCTTGCTCGCGATCATTTGAGTGCAAGCATAAGCCGTCAAAAATAACCAACATAAAATTCACACATCGCTCACGTTTTTTTGAATTACATCTTGCAAATGCAAACATCATACGTTTGAATAAGTCCTACAATGAATTTAACTCTTTTGTTAGCCGTGCGTTCGTTGTGACTGTTATGTCGTCAGCACACCAAATCAGGTTTTGTTTATGAAAATTGAATGTATAAAAACGCACCACATCAGATGCCAACTGAACGAACCCTTCGGTTTTTCCCAATGGTTCTATGATCAGCGCAATGTCTTGCTGATTGAAATTATCACCACTGATGGTGTTCGTGGTTGGGGTGAGTGCTACGGGCCTGCAGACGTTATTCAAGGCGCAGTCGAAAAATTTTATGCGCCTCGCATCTTAGGCATGGACGTCCTCTCTACCGACCAAATTTGGCACCACATGTGGCGCGCCTCGTTAGATTTCTGTCGTTCCGGCGTGATGATGGCGGCGATGTCCGGCATCGATATGGCGTTGTGGGACTTAAAAGGCAAGCTGCTTGGCCAAAGCGTTAGCCAGCTCATGGGCGGCGCTTGTCGCGATCAAGTGCCTTGCTATGCTACAGGCATGTACTTCCAGGAATTACCTGAAGATGTACTGCTCAAGCAACTGGTTGATGAAGCGGTTGGTTATGCCGAACAAGGCTTCAAAGCAATGAAAATCAAAGTCGGTAAAAACCCAGACTTTGATGAGAAACTCATTGTTGCGATGCGCGAAGCATTGCCAAACACAGTGTTGGCTGCGGACTCTAACCATGCTTATGACCTGCCAGAGGCGATTCGCATTGGTAAGGTGTTAGATAAGCATGGCTATCTGTGGTTTGAAGAGCCGCTGTCACCTGAACATCCCGACTTATTCCGCCAGTTGCAAGATAAAATCAACTTGCCTGTTGCCACCGGCGAGTGCGAGCAAACCCGTTATGGTTTCAATAATTTGATTTCCAGAGGCGGGGTTCAGCTGGTGCAAGCTGATTTGGCGTACTGCGGCGGCCCGAGTGAGGCGCTGAAAATCCGCGCCATTGCCTCGGCGAACGGCATCAATATGATCCCACACGTTTGGGGAACGCAATTGAACTTAGCGGCGGCAACCCACTTCCTTGCAACCTCATACTCAGAGCCGGGCCGAGCTGAGTCGAAGCCGCTCTATCTGGAATATGACCGCACCGAGAATCCGCTTCGGGACCAACTCTACAAAGTGAATGTTGAAGTCGTTGAAGGCTTCGCCAAAGTTCCGAAAACGCCAGGCCTTGGCGTAGAGATTGATACCGATGCATTAACCGAATTCACCATTAGCACGACGGAAACAAAATGACTACCAATCAATATCAAATGTTGATCAACGGCGAGCTGGTTAGCTCTTCAACCACATTCGAAGTGGTCAACCCGGATAATGAAGAAGTGATTGGCCATGTGCCACAAATGGATCCTGAGCAGGTCGAGCAGGTGCTCGCCAGTGCTCAAGCGGGCTTTGATGTTTGGTCGAAAACATCGCTAGCTGAGCGCGAGGCGCTGATGCTCAAGTACGCCGAAGTACTTGAAGCCCACAAAGACGAAATTATTGATTTGCTGATCGCAGAGACCGGTAAGCCGCTGGACAATGCCGAATACGATTTTGGCATGTTCACCACCTGCCTGCGCTATTTCATCGAAGAAGCCAAGCGTGTTGATCAGCCGGTGATCGTTGATCCAGATGGTCGTTTCCACCACTACGTCACACGCCAACCTTTAGGCGTTGTGGTTGGCTTCCTAGCATGGAACTTCCCGCTGCTGAACTTAGGCTACAAGCTGGGGCCAGCGCTGGCCGCCGGTTGTGCCAGCATCATTAAACCATCGCAAGTGACGCCTCTGGCCAGTTTGCGTTGTGCTGAATTAGCGTTAGAAGTTGGCTTCCCGCCGGGCGTCATCAACATCATTACCAGCAGTGATTATGACGTTACGAATCCATTGCTGACCAGCGATATTCCAGCGTTGTTCACCATGATTGGCTCGACTAATTCGGGTGTTAAAGCCATGCGCACGGCATGTACCAGCATCAAACATTTCTCGGTTGAGCTAGGTGGCAATGCGCCGGTCATTATCTATGACGATGCCGACGTTAAAAAAGCAGCTCGTAACATTGTCGATTTGAAATTCACCAACTCGGGTCAAGTTTGCGTGTCAGCCAATCGCTGCTTCGTCCATGAGTCGGTTTATCAGGAATTCCTAGCAGAAGCCAAGGCCCACGCTGAAGGCTTAGTGCTTGGTGCCGGTCGCCAACAAGGGCGCTTGATGGGCCCAGTGATTAATGAAAAAGAGCGCAGCCGCATTCAAGGCTTGATTGATAGTGCAGTTGCTGCTGGCGCCAAAGTGGAATTGGGCGGCAAGGCACCTGCTGACCGCAAAGGTTTTTACCTACAACCGACCATTCTTTCGAATGTTTCCACCGACATGGAAGTCGCCTCCGATGAGATTTTTGGTCCCGTGCTGCCGGTGATCCCATACAGCGACGATGACGACATTATTGCCATGGCCAACGATTGTGAGTTTGGTTTAGCGGCTTACGTTTACACCACCAATTTGCAGCGTGGTATGCAAGCCGCCAATCAAATTACCGCCGGTAGTGTGTGTGTTAACGAGGTGCATTATGCCGTGCACCTGCCTCACGGTGGCCTGAAACAAAGTGGTGTGGGTAAAGACTGCTCACGCTACAGCCTGCAAGAGTATTTAACCAACAAACGCGTGTCTGTGCTGGTGAACGACTAGTGAAGCGGTCGGCCAGCTTAGCCGCTGAGTCGACCTGTTAAAACAGCACATTAATTAACTGAACACATCCGAGGGGGGATTGAGCAAATGGGGGACTCGAATATCAAGTAATCGATGATCTCGGCCCCAAGAGGCCGGGCAATTAGCCATAAACCAGATGCTTAAAAAGGCGTGCAGAGAAGGGCTGTACTGCTTGCCGATAAGAACTAGAAGAGGATTCAATACGATGAAGAGTAATTTCAAATTGTCAGCGTTAACCGCTGCGATTATTACTTCAATCATGTCTTCATCCATTTACGCCGCCGAAGAACCAAATCAAGAAGGCGCGGATGAAGAAGTCGAGGTGATTGAAGTACGTGGCCTTCGTGCCAGTCTAAGAAAAGCCGTTAACGCCAAGCGTTTCGCTGATAACGTCACCGACTCTATCCACGCCGAAGACGTGGGTAAATCTACCGACCAAAACATTGCCGACGCACTATCTCGTGTAACCGGTGTATCGGTACAAGAAGAGGGCGGTGAAGGTACTCGTATTTCCGTTCGTGGTGCTGGCCCATCATTGAACCAAGTATCGGTCAACGGCGTTACCTTGACCGGTGGTCTGAGTACTGATGGTTCAGACGCTGGTGCAACCAACGATAACAGTGTCGACTTGAGTGCTTTCTCATCCGACATCTTGTCGTCGATTGACGTGGTGAAAACCGCTGCCGCCGATCAGAACGAAGGTTCACTGGGTGCCAACATCGAGCTTCGCACCGTTAAGCCGTTGGGCCTGAACAACTCTCGTCGCTCCTTTACCGTTGAAGGTCGTCACAACGAATTCGCTGATGAGAACGACTATCGCATCAATGCCAGCTTCTCGGAGAAGTTCTTTGATGAGACCTTCGGTGTTGTCATTACCGCATCAAAAGACACTCAAAAAACTCGTCAAGACCGCGTTCGTACGACTTGGGTTAACGGCGCACTGCCAATTGACGATTTGATGAAAGACGGTGGCCACACCGCTCACGATATTGCCACCGGCAAGCCAATTCGTGTATTGGGTTATCAGCGTGATGAGAATGGCGATTACATTCTTGATGACGACGGCAACAAACAGCTTAATCCGATTGATTCATTGGAAGGCTATGACCCAGAAACTCAGGCCCTATATGAAGGCGACCTCTATGTTCTGGCGCGCAACTACGACGACTTCTCACTGAGTACAGATGAGCGTGATCGTTTCTCTGTTTCTGTTGGTCTGCAGTATCGTCCTACCGATGATTTAGATATTCAGTTGGATGTCACCCACGCCGAGCAGGATATTACCACTGACTATCACAACCTGCGCTTGAACTATGCGCCGGTCACCAATGTTTACCAGGGTGAAGATGTCACTGGCCTGAATGGCATTGATTTTGGCAACAACACATTAGCCAAGTACTCCAGCCGTTCTGCTGCTGGTAACTTCAACCGTTCTTACGGCTTGCGTGAAGTCGACACGGACGTTGCTTCTCTCACCATTGATTACAACATCACTGAAAACTTCAGCAGTAGCTTGCGCTTAGGTTATTCAAAAACCACTGATGAAAACCCAGATGATGATGAGAAGGATCGTTTCATCTCGATCAGCACCAACACTTGGGGTACTGCCGGCCGTCAGGTTGTCGAAGAGATGAATCACGACGCCTTTGAGCGTGTCGGTTATGACTGTAGTGGCGCTCAGTGTGCGTACACCGCCGGTGTTACTCCTGCAGTATTTGATGCCTTTGATGGCACCACTAATATTGCCTACAGCCGCTTTACGCCATTTGATATGAACCACAACCACTTAGGTGGTTTAACCCTACGTAAAAACAAGCTAGAAGATGAAATCAAATCAGTGTTCGTTGATTTCGAATACCTGTTTGATTTTGACTACCTGACTTCGATTCAGTTTGGTGGTAAATGGTCTGATCGTACCAAAGACGTCAACATTCAAAACCGCGCCACCACCAATGGCTCTGATTTGGTTGACTTGGATGATCCGGATGCCGACTTTGAAGTCCGTGGTATGGGCTCGATTCGTTTAGGCGATATTCTTGCGACTAAATCATTCCCGTACGACAACTATGCCAAAGATTTGGTTAACAGCCGTGGCAATGATTTCTTCGGCGGCTGGCCAATGCTCGATGCTGACAAAGCATTGGAGTTGGTCTCCGGTAAAGATGCCAGCGAGGTTGGCTTGCGCGAAACTCGTGCCGGTACCCGCTACATTGAAACCAAAACCAAAGCGGCTTACATCAAAGCCAACTTTGAGGCGCTTGAAGGTCAGCTGACGGGTAACGTTGGTGTTCGTTGGGTGCGTGATGAGAACTCTGCCAAAGGTATTGGCGGTATCACCTACGTCAAGTTCCCACAAATGCTGGATGCCTATGATTTGCTGGTGACCCGTAACCTCGCGGACATGAGCCAAGAACCTTGTCCAGACGCAATCATGGGTATTGATACGCGTTATACCCCAGAAAACGATGATCAACTGCGTAACTGTTGGGCATGGCAAGTTACCCATGCTTACAACTACACCAATGACGCCACCATTCCTTATGACAGCACCACAGGTGAATGGTTGGTTAAAGGCCCTGATGGCCAGACTGGTCCAGATGTTAACCGCCTCGTCTTTATGGACGAAAATGGCAACCTGACACTGAATCAATTGCCATCACAAATCTATGATGCCGATGGCAACCTCGTTAATTCGCCACGCAGTCAGTGGGCTCACTTTGGTTCTGCCGGTCACATTTGGCCATGGCTTGATCGTACCACCGCCTTCACCGGCCCAGGTGGCGATGGTCAGGAAGTACAGGTTCGCGAATTCGAATCCAAAGGTTCTGGTGAACAAGATACTTGGCTGCCAAGTTTGAACCTTAACTATGCCATTAACGATGACATGATTGGCCGTTTCGCCGTGACTCGCACCATGACCCGTCCTCGTTTTGACTCATTGAACCCACGTAACCAAGTTCGTGAAGAACAGTGGGCGCCTACAGCCACAGGTTCTGCCGGTAACACTGAACTGAAACCGCTGAAATCAACCAACCTTGATTTGTCGTGGGAATGGTATTTCGACGAGTCAGGCTTGCTGTCGGTTGCTGGTTTCTACAAGGACATGGAAGACTTTGAAGAGACGGTAATTATTCCGTTCCACTACAAAGACATCCGCACCGAATACGAGCTAGAAACCGCAGACTTGTTACTGCCATTCGATCCAAACCGTTTACCAGGTGATGAAGATGACTGTAGCCCAATGCGTCAGGTGGCTGGCTTCTTCGACCAGTGGGATATCCAGTGTGATGTGGTGAACGTGGTCACCCAAACCAATGGTAAAGGCGCCGAGATCAAAGGTCTCGAAGTCACCTACAACCAGAACTATGACTTCCTACCGGGGATCTGGTCTGGCTTGGGTCTCAACATGAACTACACCTATCAGAGTTCAGAGTCTGACAAGGAAGAAATCGGTGATACCGGCGTATTCCTGAAGCCACTGCCACAGCCTTACACGCCAGAAAACTCGTTGAATACAACCTTGTACTGGGAAGATGGTGGCATTCAGCTGCGCTTAGCAAGCCGTTATCAAGACGACGTATTGGTTAGCCGTGGTCAAGCTGGTGGTGCCATTTGGCAAGAAGACACCCACCGTCTGGACTTCAGCTCAGCGTACCCAATTACTGACCAAATAAGTGTCACTTTCCAGGTGTTGAACCTGACAGAAGAGTCGTTCCGGACTTACTACACCAGTTCGAACACTCGTAATGTCAACGACCCTAACAGCATTGAAGTGGTAATGGACGAAGGTAATGCCCTTGATGGCGGCGTACCGAAGAACCGTACCGTGTCAACGTGGCAAACCGGACGTCAATGGCGTTTAGGTATCCGTGGCAGCTTCTAAGCATCAGTGAACTTATTAAGTGCTGGCCTTAAAAAAGGCCAGCCGATAAAGAATTGGAGAAGTAAGATGAAACAAAACTTACTATTAAAAACTGCGATCGCAAGTGCCTTAGCGGCCGCACTATCAGCCTGTGGCGGCACGGACAGTGGCTACGACTCAGGTTACAAGAAAAATAACAATGAACTGACGTTTGAAACCGAGCAGATTGTTGTTGAGTTTGATGAAGAAACTGGCCTGCAAACCATTGATTTGCTCGAAGGTGCAGTGGTGAATGGTGAGCCTGCGGCTAACCTGACCACGCGCATCGTGACCAGCCAACTGTTGTTTGAGGCAGAAGACAACTTCGAGACTCCGCAGGGGCCTTCAAACACAGTGCCAAACCAAACCATTTCACCATTTGTGAAATCAGAAGATAGCCGCATGCTCTATGTTGACACGGATGCCTTTGCCGAAGCATTGCGCGCCTGTGATGACACCGACGTGCGCGGCGATCGGGACAGTGACAATAACCCAATCCCAGATGGTTTCCCGGATTATCCAACCCAAGCGGTCTATGAAATTACCTACACCATTGACCATGGTTA
Organism: Neiella litorisoli; assembly: GCF_014773395.1. Classification (GTDB taxonomy): domain Bacteria; phylum Pseudomonadota; class Gammaproteobacteria; order Enterobacterales; family Neiellaceae; genus Neiella; species Neiella litorisoli. The sequence goes on from NZ_JACXAF010000003.1 coordinate 135,751, forward strand.
TCCAATGACGCCGGGTGAACCGTTACCAGAGCGCACCTTGCGTTTAACCATTAATGCCACTGACGATCCGGTCACCGGCGTTAATATTGCGCCGCTGGAACTGCCTGCTGGTGGCACTGCACAGCTGGTTGCATCAACGGTGCCGACGTACGCTTGTAACCAAGAGCTGACTTACTCTTCGGCTGACGAAGATGTTGCAACGGTTGATGCTGCTGGCTTGGTGACTGGTGTCATGGTTGGTGAAACCAGCGTCACAGCAACGAGCGTCGATAACCCAGAAGCTTCGGCCACTGATACAGTGACCGTGACCTCTGCGTTCAGCATTGCCATTACCAATCAGGACACCGATGACCTCGGCACGCCAACTGGCCACAAGCAAGTTGCTGCGTGTACCGCCACCGGCATTAATGTTCAGCCATTTGAACTGAACGACAACCTGACCGGTGAGTACGGCTACCAGTGGACGCTGACCAATGAAGTGGACTACGTCAAAGGCATGTCTTGGGACAGCGGTGTTGGCGGCTTTGGTGAAGTATTGGCAGTGAAAATGCCAGCCGACATTGGCTCCATCAATACCGTTGATGTTGAGTTGGTTTCAGGTGAGACCGGCGGTACGCCAATCTCTGAAGTCACGCCTAAGTCAATGGACATGACGGTCGTTAACAACCAGATGTGTGATCCGGGTACCTCCGCTCACCCAGCCGGTTGGTTTATCGACTTTGATTTGGACTTTGTCCAAGCCGCTTATCTCGGTAATGCGAGCTACTCGGCGTCTGATGATGTGGTCGCAGGCTCTGCCGCATCGGTACGAATTACCGCTGGTGCTGGCGAGGCCGAATGGGATGGCGAGACAGTGCCATATTCGTGGGGCGCGCAACAAGTGTGGAACAACCAGCGCAACTGGTACACCGCCAACTATGGCCAAGGCCTGAACTCAATTGGTGATGTTTATCGCTTTGGTGTCTGGGTCAAGTTGGAGCAAGTTCCGGCTGAGCCGGTAACGCTGCGTCAAGCGATTGTTGCCTGGAACTACGAAGGCAAGCCAGACGACGCGGTGGGCTTCCAGGGCCGTTACAGCGGTGCCGGTTTGTTCAGCGCAGTGCTTGAGTCGACCACCGAGTGGCAATACGTCGAGTTTATCGATGACCGCACCGGTGAACGCGACTGGGCTGTTCCTGCAACTTGGAACGCAGCGACGCCGGTATTCACCTTGTGGGAAGTCTTTAACCTGCCGCAAGGTAGCAGCATCCTGCTGGATGAATACAGCGTGACCAACGTTGATCTCATCGCCCAATAACAGTTAGAAAACCAGTAAAAAGCCACTCAGTTTTGGGTGGCTTTCTTTTAGGGGCGCTTGTTTGCACGCGTTATTTCAAGCGCCTTACCTCAGGAGAATGTGATGCAGTTTTGTCATTATTTGAAATCGCTCAGCGCAGTGGCAGTCGTAACCGCAGCAATGGCGTCGCTTTGGGTTGCTCCTGCGAATGCCGATAATCCGTTGCTACCGGCCTCCGATCCGGACAATGCCGGAAACTGGCAGCTGAATACCAAGGTCAGCGATGAATTTAACGGTGATTCACTCGATCTGAATAAATGGTACGTGTCCGGTACGGATGGCCAGTTCTACATCTGGAAAGGTCGCGCACCGTCGCAATTTGCCCCCCACAATGCCTATGTCGAAGATGGCAAACTGATTCTCCGCACCCAATGGCAGCCTGATTATCCATTTGTTGGCAAGCCACCTCAGCGCCAAGAAATTAAAGCGTATGAAAATATCACCACAGCCGCGGTGATTAGCCACCACACTGTGTTGTTTGGTTACATGGAAGTGAAGGTCAAAATTCCTGATGCACCGATGACCGGCGCATTCTGGGGCACTGGCTACCAGCAAGAGCTTGATGTCTTTGAATTAGTAGGGCTGGTGACCAAAGGCAATAAGAATCCGGAAACCACATTCGTGACCTCATTTCATGATTGGCGTCCGGGCCACCCGAAGAAAAATAAAGTGTGGAAACACCCGCACAAAACGCCAGGCCGCACTGCGGAGAACTTTTACGTCTACGGCGTTGAATGGCTCCCTGACGGCCTCAAAATGTACTTCAATGGCGAATTGGTTCATCAGGTTCAGCAGCAAGAGTTAGGCGACCGTTGGGTACTGAATAACCCAATGGAGCTCTGGTTCGACTCCGAAGTCTTCCCTTGGCATGGCATTCCCGAACAACAGCATTTGCCCGCATTTTTTGAAATTGATTACGTCCGCGTGTGGCAACGCCCAGACGACAACCAACTCGATCGCGCCTTTTTCGGCTTTGAAGGGCCGCTGCAGATGAACCCTCATCATAAACCGGCTCCGCGGATGAAGTCGGCTGAGTTTTGGTTTATCGATGACCAATCCAGTGTTGCGCTGGCGGTGACCGACTTTGCCGACAACATTTACACCACTGGTCGCAAAAGCTTGCGCTTCGACCTTGGCAAAACCGACAAGCAAGCCGAATCAACCGCATTTTCGCCTGCTGGCTCGGTCGAACTTGGGCCTGGCCGCTACCGCTTAACGGCCAATGTTTGGGTTTCTGAGCAAGTTCAGAACAGCCAGTTGCAAGTGGTGTTGGAATCGCCTTGGCAACAACTCAAACCGATTGCTCTCGATACGCTGCCGCGCGGTCAGTGGCGTGAGATTGCCGTCGAATTTAATCAGCAACAAGCGTCTGCTGCGAAGGACCGTATGCGCCTTGTCTTTAAAGGTGGCAATCAAGGTCAAGTGTACCTTGATGATATTGCCATCCGTCCTTTGAAGTAACAGGAGTCTGACTCATGATCATTAGCAAACATTTCGTTCGTATTGTGTTGGCCATTGCCCTCAGCTGGTTTGGTAGCGCCCACGCTGCCGACCAAATTACTAATCTGGTTGTGGAGCAGGAAATTGGCCCCAATCAGCCGTCGCTGATTGAGATGGACGTGGAAGTCTCAAAGCAACGCGAGCTGCACATTGCCATGATCCGCTTGGAAGATTGGCAAAACGTCAAGCGCATTCAAAAGCGGATTAAACAATCTGGCCCAGTCAAATTGCGGTTACCGGTGGCGGATTTGAAACCGGGTAGCTATCGCGTAGATGCTTATCTGGCGCCACGCCGCGGAGGTTGGACTGAACGTTTGGATCAACCGGTGAGTGCCAATTTGACTGTGGTCAGCGATGCTCAACTGGCTAAAAACAAACAGGCCAAGAGCCAGCAGAAGCCGCAATTCGCCAAAGAAGACAAAGTGCTGCAGGTGAAGTTTCCAAAGACAGTGGGTGATGAGCCGGTGGACTTGGCAGTGAAGTTCCAAATCACTCAGAACCGCACCTTAAAGGTTAAATTATTGTCGAGCGAAAACTGGGAAGAGTTTGGTGCCTTGGACTTTCCTGTTGAGCGCAATGGCGACCTCAATGTGCCGCTGGAAAACTTAGCCGCTCAGTTTCCGCCGGGCAAATACGCTTGGGTGGTGCAGATCTTGGACGAAAACGAAGAAGTTGTTGCCAAACTCGGTAAACACTTCACTTTAGGGAAATAACCAATCAGCTTGCTGATGTAGTTAAGGTTACTCGGATGAAAAACCAAATGTTCGCAGCAGCAGTTGTTCTGCTGACTGCATGTTCGCCAGTGGATCTGACCGCCGCTGAATCTAGCCAAGTTGAGTTGGCCACATTTAAGGAAGCGTTGCAGGACTTTAAGCGAGAAAACAAAGATCGCCGCAAGTGGGATTCGCCTGTGGTCGCCGATCTTGATCAGGATGGCTTTGCTGATCTGATCATCAATGACCATGGCTTTGGGATCCGCATTATGTGGAATAACAAGGGTAAGTTGGCGAAACCTTACGATCTGTTGATGGGCGATATTCACGGTGTTGCCATTGGTGACATTGATGGCGATGGCCTGCTCGAAATGTTGCTGTCGCGCGGAGGTGGCTCGGGCAGCAACTCGCGCAATGCCAAGTTGTTTCGGGTGCAAAAGGATCGCACCTTTGTTGCCCTTGATGAGCAAGATCCACCACTGGCGATGATGCGGGGGCGGACCTTAAAGTTGGTCGATCTTGATGGTGACGGCGACCTTGATTTGCTCAATTTTGCGTTTCCGAGTCAGGAGCGGCTTGGCGAAAGTGAAAACTATGTTTATCAGAACCAAGGCAAAGGCTATTTCGAGGTCAACAACGTGCTGCCGCCAGTGCGAGGCGATGGCCAGAAAACCCTAGTCACTGACTTCAATAATGACGGTATTCCCGATTTGATTATCTATGGTCATGGTCCTGCCCATGCCTATCAGGGCAACGGCGATCTGACCTTTAACGATGTCACGAGTACGGTATTGCCAAGCAAAATCGATGATGTAAACGGCATCGTTGAGCTCGATTATGACAATGATGGCGATTTCGATATTTTCATTGCCCGTGGTAAAGCATTTCGGCCCGGTGAAACCTTCTACAACCAAACCACCCGAAAATGGGCTTTTTTTAATATGCGGGGCAAGTTTGACTTTACCTTTCCTGCCGGTGAAGTACTGAGCATTGAAAACCTGCAAACCCCTTGGCCGTATTCCACTTTTAAGGTGGGTGAGTCAGCCTACGAATTCAAGTTTGATGGCGAGACGCATTCGGGTCGAAATACCAAGTTGGTCAGTAGCGACGCCCTTGGCTTTACCGATAAGCAATTAGGCAAAGGCCTCTACATTGGTTATATCGGTAACGACCAGTGGCGAGTGGCAGGCAATATTTTCCATCAATCAAGCGCTGTATTTGCTGAGGTAGCGAAATACCCGGCCTATCCGCATCATGCTGGTGTCAGCGATATGTTATTGGAAAATCGCGGCGGTCAATTTGTTGATGTCACGGCGCAGACGGGCCTGGCCGAATTGAATCACAGCACTGCGGTGACAACGGCTGATTTTAATAACGATGGCTATGCCGACCTCATCATTAACCCGCAGGGTTCGCTGGTTGAAGATAACACCATGTTGGTTTGGCTGAATGCTTTAGGTAAAGACGGCAAGCGCCGTTTTATCAAGGCCGAAGGCCATCAGCTGATCACCAGCGATATTGGCTCTTGGGGCATGGCCATTGAGCGCCTTGATTACGACGGTGACGGTGATGTTGATCTAGTGGTTGGCCATGAGCGCGGCAAATGGCATCTGTTTGCCAATCAATTGCAGCAAACGACCAACAACAGCTACATCAAAGTCGCGGTGCCATTGGTTCACCCCAACAAACGTACCTCGATTGGCGCTGTGGTCACCGTTAAGGCCTGTGGCCTAACGCAGCAACAGCGCATCGGCGCGTCAGGGGCGATGTATTCGTCAAGCTTCGACAACTTGGCTCACTTTGGTCTGGGTGATTGCCGCGATAATGCTGCCATTGAAGTGAAGTGGAGCGATGGTGGTATCAGCAAGCAGAGCAATGCCAAGCTCAACCAAACTCACTTGATTAATTAATTTCGTTGAGACGCCACGTGTCAGCGTTGGCGTCACCTTTTGTGTGGTTGCTGCTGCCTGTGTCTGTTTGGGCAGCAGACTTTTTTAGTCCCTTATTCACCTCTCAAATAAAATTAAAAAGATGATCTCGCTAGCAGTTCTGGCGAGGGAAAATCGTCAAAGCTTACGCCTGAGTTTACAAACGTGTAAATTTATCAAACATCATATGTTATATATTGTCTGATTATTTAGTTTGGGTAGAAGGATGAACCTCAAGTGTGGAGTTGAGCTGTGAGTGTATTAAATCAATTAAAGATCCGAACTCGGATCCTAATCCTAACCCTTCTTCCTATTGCCGTTGTCACTGCGCTTGCCGCGCAGGGCTATTTTCAGGCGTCGGCTAAGCGCGATGCTCTGATGCAACTATCCACCGCGATGGAATTGGCCCGTAAAACTGGCGCCTTGTTGCAACAAATACAGTCCGAGCGGGACTATACCTATGGCTTTGTTCAGGGCAAAAACAACCGCGCTTTGGGCGAGCGCTATCGCCAACAGTTGCTGCAGCAGCGGCAGCGGGTTGATCGGACACTCATTGATTACAAGCAATATGTCGATGCTGCAAAGTCGCAGCTCAGCGAGTTTGATGGTCGCATTGACAGCTTGCTTGAGGGGGCCGACAAGTTGCCACGCACCCGCGCCCATATCGACCGCTATCAACTGCAGTACGATGATAAAAAGTGGGTGATGAATGACTACTTTCCGCTGGTCAAGCGATCGTTAAATATCATCAATGGCGTGATTAAACTGGCCGCTATTGATTCCGAATTAAGTCTGCTGCTCGGCAGTTATGGTGCTTTGATTAAGCTCGACACCATTGTTTCGTTTGAGCGCGGCGCCATGATCCGCACGCTGAGTCAGCCAAGTTTAGATTACGTGTCGGTGTCATCTGCGGTAGCGGCGCTGCGTCAGGCCGAAGATGCAGCCGATAATTTCCGCGCTTATGCTCCCGATGATGTTGGTTTGCTGTTTCGCGATACCTACATGAGAACCGACATTCACAAGCAGCTTGAAAAACTGCGCTTTAAGTTGGCAGGTATGGGCGGCAAATCTTATGACTTGTCGCCCGATCAGTGGTTTGACATGTCATCGCAGAATATTGCCGCGTTGCGAGAGGTGATTGACTATACCGATCAGCGAATTGGCCAGCAAACGCTGACCCAACTGGACGACGCCCAAAGCCAGGTGAACAACAGCATTGTGTTGTTGATTGGCTCCGTTTTACTAATTGGCAGCGTCTCCTATTTCATTATTTTGTCGATTATCGGGCCACTCAAAGTACTGGTGAAAGAGCTCAAACAAGTGGCCGACAGCAAAGATGTTAGCCGCGATGTACCGGTTACTGGCAGTGACGAGCTGGCCGAAGTGTCGCGCGCTTTCAACACTTTGCAGGATAGCTTTAATCAAGCGCTGCAAGGGGTTCGTGGTGAAACCCTCAATATGGCGCAGTTGACCGATTCGGTGTCGCAGTCGATGGCGGAAAATAAACGCCGGGCGAACAGTCAAGATGAAGCCACCAATAGCGTCTCGGTCGCGGTCAATGAAATGAGTGCCACCATTCAAGAAGTGGCGACCATTGCCCAAGATACCGCCACTGCCGTGCTCAGCGCCCATGAAAGCTCGGTGGCCAGTGCCAACAATGCTAACGATAGCAAGGACATCCTCGAGCGGCTGATCGCCGAATTAGCCAGCACGCAACAACAAGCCAAACAACTGAATAGCGAAACCGAAGTGATTGGCAGCGTTCTTGAGGTGATTCAGGGCATTGCCGAGCAAACCAATCTGCTGGCGTTGAATGCCGCCATTGAAGCGGCCCGAGCAGGCGAACAGGGCCGTGGCTTTGCCGTGGTGGCGGATGAAGTGCGGACCTTGGCGAGTCGGACGCAAGAATCGACCGAACAAATTCGCAGCCAGATCGAAACCTTACAAGCCGGCTCACGGGCCACCACCAACAGCATGGCGCAGCTGCAAGAGCAGGGCGCGCAGGCCGTTGAGGTGGTGATGGGGAGCTTGGCGGCATTCGATGAGCTGCGTGAACAGCTCGATAAGATCAACGGTATGTCGACCCAAATTGCCACCGCTGCGGAAGAGCAAACTGTAGTCGCTGCTGAAATTAACGAAAGGATTCACCTAGTGAAAGACGATACCCATGAAATGACGGTGCAAACTGACGCTACCGTGCAAGCCTGCGGCGACCTTAGCCAGTCGGGTAAATCACTCAGCGATTACGTCAATACCTTTACTGTCAGAGCTTAATCATTGCTTTCTTCGGCGCTTTGGTCACTTCGATTAAAGCGCCTGTCAAACCAGAAAATACGCTTCGTGCGCCCACAGTACATACCCACGAGAACAATAAAATGAATCACAGTAAACAAATCGCCCCCATCGCCTTGGCGCTAATCGCGCTGGGCTTGTCTGCTTGTGGCAGCTCGTCCGGATCTAGTGATAGCTCCGGCGGCCCAGTTGTCGAACAACCGACACCGGATCCAACGCCCGACCCAACGCCGGACCCAACCCCTGAGCCAGAACCGGACCTGACCCTAACCGAACAAGCGCAGGCGAAACTCGCTACTCTCGAGCAATTAATGGCCGATGCTGCCTTGCTTGATGTTGATACCACGCGTGAACAAAGCATTGTGTGGTTCGCCAATGAGTTTCTCAAATTTGCTGATTGGGACGAAAACAACCAACAGCAGGTTGAGGACTTATTTGGTATTTACGGGCCATTTCGTAATCAGAAAACTGAGTACGCCCAACTACTGCCTGATTTTCAACGTGAGCAGGTCATTGCCATTCTCGACACCGGTATTCGCCAGTTGAACCAAGTGCTGGACGGCACCATACAACGTCGCGCGGTCGCGAAAGTTGACTGGGCCAATATTGAAGTTGCCGACGACATGTTTATGAGCAATGGCAAGCCGGTGTTCTTGTACGACTATTTTTCCAAGTCCCATGGCAACCCAACTACCGACAGCGATTTGTACAATGATCACCTCGGTAACATCGACTCCATGCCAAGTGTCAGCCTGTCTTGGAGTGATCGCGGCGATTCGATTTGGAGCGCCAAAGCCAACGAATTAGCCAGCAAAGAAGACAGCAAAGTTGGCTTTGCCTTGTTGTGGAACACCAATGTGCCGCAATGGATGCGTGATCGTGAACCTGAGATAACCGCCGGTCGCTCATTATTCACCGGCTTTGATATCGACAACCCACTGGTGCAATCCACTTGGGGCAACATTGTCAGAGAATTTGGCCAGCGCACTCAGGGCAAAAAAGGTATTCAAGCGGGCGTCATTTTATCCAATGAGCCCCATTGGTTTTCCGAGCAGGGTCACTGGACTCAAAACTATGGCGAGATGAATAGCATTTCATCACACACTCTCAATGGTTTTCGGAGCTGGTTAAAAACCACTTATCAGAACGACATTGCTGCGTTGAACAACAACTGGGACAGTCAGTTTGCTAGTTTTGAGCAAGTCACCATTGATATCCCAATTCGTTTGGCGACCCGCGGTCAGCCCATGTGGTATGACTGGTGTCGCTACAACATGGACCGCGGCATTGCTTGGTTTAAGATGTTGCAGGACGAGTTGCATGCAGCGAACCCTCAGGCGGATACCCACATTAAGATCATGCCTGATTTGTTCACTGAGAACAGCCGCTCCCATGGCATTGACTTAGAAGCCTTGACCGAGCTGACCACCATGATTGGTGACGACGCCAAAGCCCGCGGCCGCGACTTGCGATCAACCTCGGCAGAGGAGTGGGAGGCACACTATGCCTACTTCTGGGAGGAGTTAGCGGTTTCTTACGACTTCATGGAGTCGGTTGCCCCGAATAAAATCCACGTCAATTCCGAAGGCCACTTTCTGTCCACCTCGTGGTATCGCGAATTGGGAATGTCGCCGGAGTACGTTCGCAATACGTTCTGGTTAGCAACCGTAATGGGCATGGATGCCAGCATGAGCTGGTTTTGGGCCCGCGACCCCGATGGTTCGCCAGAAGATCGTCTTGAAGGTGATTTGAATTTTGCCGATCCCGCATTGGCTGGCTCTTATGCCGCATCAACGGCAATGCAGCCGCAAGTGGCCAATGAGTTGACCCAGGTAATGATGGACATGAATAGCTTCTCAGAAGAGATCATGGCGTTGCGTCAGCAAAAACGACCACTGCGTTTGTTCTACTCAGAAACCTCGGCGATTAATAAAAACAACCACATGAGCCAGTTATTCGAGCTCTATGAGCCATTGTTTTTTGAAGGTTTTCCGATGGGCTATGCCACCAAAAACATTATCGAAAAACAACATAACCAGCTTTGGGATGTGGTTGTGGTCTATCAAACAGAATATGTCACTGATGCCGAATTCGCTGCGCTGCAAGGGTATCTTGATAACGGTGGTACGGTGATCGTGGATAGCACTAGCTTGGCTCTCAACGAATATGGCCAACCCCGTCAAACCCGCTTGAATGCAGGGCAAGGCACCTTATTGACGATGCCCGCCGGAGCCGCGGTTACCGATATTGCCAATAAAGCGCTGGAACAAGTTGCGCAAGCTAATCCAGCAGAAACGGTTGTCTTGAGTGAAACCAATGGCACTGGCCACAAGGCGTGTTACTGGCGGGTGGTTGGTCAGACCGATGGCAGTTACTTAATGACCATCGTCAACCTCGGCAATAGCACCGCGACCCTGACCACGGCGATGAAAAGTGGCGCTGCTGCCAGCAGCACTAACCTGATGACAGGGCAACTGCTCGGTAGTGAATTTGAATTGCCATCGAACGGCGTGTTGCTATTAGAGGTTATGCCTCAGTCGTAAGCTCCTGCTTGTAGGCCAGATGCGTCTGCGCTGGCCTATTTCAATTGCTTTTAGCCTTATTGTTGTTACCAATATACACTTCCGCCGGAGCAATAATCACCTTGCTCAGATCGATCTCAGGTTGATAGCTTTTAATTTGCCAAAGATCTCGTTCACTTTTGTTCTTGACGGTAATCTGCATGCTGTTACAGCCATCAGAGTGCACTTCGCCGATGTATGTCACTTGGCCACCTTCAAGCGTAAAGGGCTTTGTAAACACCGGATCGTCAAAGCTGAAGTATGGGTTTTGATGATACAACCACAAATCGTATTGGCCCGGCTTTAACACCGTTGAGTAAACCTTGGCATATTCATCATCAAAATCGCTATCGACGAAATTATTGTTCAATTGGTAGACACCGATGCTATCGCCCAGCGTTGGCTGCTTGGCGCTTTCTTTAATGACGAAGGCCGATGAAAAAGAAATGCATGTTTCTGCTGCTCCGGCACTGACAATCAACACTGCTTGCTCATTGCTCAGCTCATTGGGGTCAACATTCAAAATTGTAGGTAATGGTTGAGCGCATCCGGACAAGGCTAATAGTGCGCTGAGTGTTAATAGTGCGGTTGTTGATTTGGTCATTTTGTGATGGTTGATTTTTGTTGAAGCCGTTGAGCGATGGAATAGTGCATTCGTTCGCTAGTGCTAGTCATTGTTTCAGCCAATCCTAAATACTGCTAATGAAAACAACAACAAAAAGGGCCGCGAATGCGGCCCGTTTGATTGATGTTGCTGCTTACTGCAGCGGGTAAAATCGCTGTTTCACCGTTTCATGATTACACCGTTTCTCTACTTCACAGTAATGGTGACGGTATCGGTTTTACCTAAGTTTTTGGTTTTCACCGTAATGATAGTAGTGCCAACGTTTCTGGCGGTGACCACTCCGCTGGAATTAACGATCGCAGCACTTGTATTGCTGGAGCTGAAGGTGACGTTTTTATTGCTCGCACATACTGGCAACACATTGGCCGTCAGGCTAACGGTTTCGCCTGGCGATAACGTTGTTTTTGGCGCCGATAACTCGACTGACGAGACTGCGACCCAACTGCCGTCACAGCTACCCGGATCGCCACCAGAATTGGAATCTGAGGTGACGGTAACCAAACTGGTGTCGGTAAATGTGCCGTCATTGGTCGTCACTGTGATTTGGGTAGAGCCAGCTTGCTTGCCGGTCACCAAACCTGAGTCATTGACTGAGGCAATGGCGCTATCATCCGAGTAGTAGTAGACCGATGGGTTACTTGCATTGTATGGGCTGACCGTTGCTGATAATTGCTTGGTGGCGTTAACGGCCAGTGACAAGGAACTTGGCGACAACGAGACGCCAGTCACCGCAACATTACCACCGCCATTATTAGAGCCGGTGATATTAATATTGGCGACCGCACTTTGGGCGTAAATGGTAGAGCCATTCGATGACTTAAATACCGGCGCCAATGCGTAGTAGTGGCCATTGGGCAAATCAGCCGTTGGTGTCACACCGCTCAGATCGATGGTCATGACGGCGTCGCCAGCGTACTTCTTGTCATCATTGGTGGTGCTTGGATCGTTAACTGATTTCACGACGCGCACCAGACCGTTGGCGTTTTTCTCGATCAGGTTGAGCGTCACGCCATTGTAATTGCCACTGTCAACGTAATCGTCACTGCCGCCGTGGTATGACACGGTGACTCGCAGATCGCCGCCAGCCGGGTAGTTGGTTGATTGATATTGACCTGGGTTGGCAATCCACACCGATGGCAGTGCTTTCCACGTTTTCACGTATTCGACTTGCATCCGAGCTTTTTCAGGGAAGCCTTGTGAGATGACGTTGTCTGGATTTGGATCGGCACGTTGGCAAGCTGAATTGTATTTAATCAAATGGCGACGCAAGCCTTGAGAGAAAATCAGGTGCATCGGCCGGTGCCACCACTTATTGGGTTTCGAGCCAATCTCGACGCCATCAACATACCAGGTGATTTTGTCGGGGCGATTTTCAACCGCGTAGGTGTGAAAATCTAAGCCTGGATCAAATGGTGCTTCGTAGTGCAGCAACTGAGCTTCTGGGTTGGGCTTTGGTCGCTTCCAGACGATTTGGCCATTTTCCTCAACTCGGGCATGAAGGTTGTGGTCCATATCAAATTGATCGTCGAAGTCAGTTGGGCTGCGCCAGTCGGCTTGTTGTAACTCAACAATATCGATTTCGCTGTAGTCAACATATTGGCCTGGCTCGTTGCGATCGGGGAACGGGTGACCGTCACTGTACAACCAAAATGCAGGGCTTAAGCCTGGAAAGATATCAACGCCTTTAATCTTGGCTTCGTAAAAACCATAGACGCCTTCAACGCTTGAGCGAACGGCGCCGGATTTGTAATAAAGTTCACGCTGTACGGTTTTTGATGAACCGCCGGCCACGCCGTCCCAGCAACTGTCCTGAAATGAGCGAGTGTGGGTTTCCTGGGTGGTCTCAATAATTAACCGGCCGTTGCTGACATACGCGTTGGGTTGGGCAAAGGTCCAGGCGCCAACATTAAGACTTGCCGGAGCATTTTCCCACTTACTGGGGTTAAGCGAACCGCTTTCGAAATCGTCGGTGCGATTGCCTTGTTCTTGCCAGCGGATTTGTCCTTGTTGAAAGCCCGTAGGGCGAATGACTTCCGCTGCGACCGAGCCGCTAATGGCCAGCAACAGCGAAGTTGTGAGTATACTTTTATGCATTGGTATCTACTTTAATTATCTGTTTATTAGAGCCTGTTGATCTTTGGTGTATGAATTTTGTAAAGCTCGTCCATGAGCTTTACCGCTATGCGGCTATCGCGATAGTTTGTTCCAAACAAACTGTTGTTCGTTCAAAATGCTCTTTTGAGCAAGAAGCGAGCTATGCCATATAGCAATCTATATAAATAGCGAGCGACGCAGCGAAATGAGCATTTTGACGAACCCTTCGGGCAGCGTTTATTGGCAATTTATTCAGCGTCAGCGATTATTCATTGACGGCCAGTCAACTTCATAACCACTTCCTTGCCTAAATCACCAATAAATTGCTGCAAAAACATACAGCAAAGATCAACAGGCTCTATCTTTTCTGAGCATTGGGAGTGGCTTTAAACGGTGGCCAAACCACTGCGGCAAACAAGGCTGCCTTGCTCAGCTCTTTTCTGGTTTTTTGTACAATCAGCGAATCACTTGGATGTCATTCACTATTCATCACGATAACCAACAAGGCCGATCTTGTTAATTATTTATGATGTTTATATTTGTTTTATGTGATCAAACGTAGGATGTTTGTTTTTGGGCGAGAGATAGTTACGGCAAAAGTAAAAGCGCGCCAAAAGAAAGCATAAAGAGAGTTGGCAGTATCAATTGCCTGTGACACAACATAAAAAAGGGCTCACGAGGAGCCCTTTTGTGGTTTGTAGTATGACCTCAGTTTATTCAGGAGAATCCTGATAATTCCATCGTGCATCGCTACATTCGCTGGCGCCGTCAGCGACATAATACGGGCAGACTTTGGCTGTGCGAGTATGGGCATCGACCCGCGGTAGATTTGTGCTTGGGAAGTTCACCATGTCAAGGTTCATGACATTGATATTGAAGTGGTAATCAACACCTGGCTCGTTCAAATCATACACGCCACCCAACGATGGGCCCATGTAGATTTGGCCAGGCTTGTCCCACTGACTCTCTGCGGCGATACAGACGTTTTCACATGCTGGGTTGGTATCGGCAAAGTAGTTCAGTTGATTTTGTTTCAAGTGAGCATTGCTACCGTTGTTCGCTGTCACGTTGTAGATGTAAGACTCAGCAAACCAACCAGGTTTCAAGCCGGTTGCTTGGTGCACTGCATCTAAACATGCCTTGGTCGGGTTAATGCGCGCCGCCCATTGATTCGTGCCACGAGCATAAGGTTGCGCCGAGCAGTTGTCGCCGTAAAGCTCGTTGACCTTATCTTTCCAGCCGTTGCGGGTGTAACTTTCGCCAGCAGGGCTGAATAGTTCGACAAAGCCATCGTCAACCCGCACTGCAAAGCCACAACCATTGGCGGTCACACCATTGACTTGCACTGAGCCATTTTCTTGGAAGTGCGGGCCAAACATGACCGGAGCCAGACAGTCAGTACCGCGAATATCTTCGGCGAAGATGTCGCGGATGCCGCCTTTGCCATAGTCTTTCATGGTCAGGTTGTCGGTTTCCATACGCAGGGTGATGCCGCCTTCACTGTGCAGATCGCGGAACAGAATGTTGTCTGCACCGTACATTTGCACTAGGCCGTAACCAAACAGCGAATTGGATTGATCAATCTTCTCGATAATGCCGTTGACCGGCCAGAAGATATCATTGTCGCGTTCGGTAATGCCCACTAAGAATGAGGCAAAAATGGACTTGCGATCGGCAATCTTGAAGTTGGAGAACTTAAAGTTTTCGATATCACCCATTTTGAATACGGCGGTACGGATATTTGGCGCATCGGTCAGGTCAATGGTGAAGCCATTGCCTTGGCCAACAAAGCTGAAGTTTTCAACTTTGCCGTCGTTGCCGTTGCCCATTTCGAACATCCAAACGTTATAACCGCCGCCAGCGGCGATGTGGAACACCGCACCTTCGGCCATTTCCATGTGAACATTGGATTTGAACTTCAAGCTACGAACATAGTAGTCACCGGCGGGGACGATTAGCTTACCGCTTTCGGCTGTTGCCAGCATATTACTTATGGTGTCGATGGCAGCCTGCATTGCTGCGGTGTCATCAGCGCCCGATGGGGTAAAGCCCAAATCAGTGACTAAATCTTTCACTACTGCGAATGAAGCAGGTTCAACATAAAAGTCGCTATCGACCACAGGCAAAGGTTCGGGGCGATCGGTTTCGGTGTAGGTGCCGCTGCCGTCGTGGAAACCATAGTCATGAGCAGGCTCATCTGGGACCACGGTGCGGGCAAACTCATTGTCACCGATGAGCAGGTAGTCATCGATGATGATCTTATCGCCGACTTCCAAACCACCGAAGAAGAACGCTGGCAGCACATCGACAATATCGCCGCCGCTAGTGAGCTTCCAGGTATCCGGAATGACGAAGACTTCCGAGCCGGTATTGGCATCGACAAAGGTCACTTCCACCCATTCGCCAAAGCGATCGGCACTGACCGTTGCGGTGTAGTCAGCCGTCACCGCTTGCGCGGCAGCCACTTTATCAAACTTGTTAGAACCACCGATGTTCCATGGCAATAAGTGATGCTTGATGGTGACAGCCTCGGTACCGAGATTGCCCGCTGCTTTGTCAATTTTGACCTTGAGGGTGACTTTGCGGACCTCGGTGTCAATGTTGCCGCCAGCGAGTGCGCCACTCCATGGGTTAGACGTGCCCCACTTGTGCCAAAGTAGCGAATGGTTACCAATGAAAGTGCCTGCGCTGGTGTCGGTGAAAGACACGGCTTTGCTGCCTTGATAACCGGTGCCGTCTTCGTAAAGGTAGGTTCCGAAGCCATTGGCGATATAACCCCAGCCGCCATTTTGAGCAATTTGAGTGTTTTCAAAGTCGTATTCGACGCTGAAATCCGTTGGGATCGGCAGTGGTTCGCCAACCACCGATGTGGCGCGATACTCATCGATATAGATTTTGTCGCCGACTTCAGTGTTGGCAAATTTGAACTCAGGATAGATCTGCAGCTCATCACCGGCATTCACATGGAACCAGGTTGATGGAATGGTGAAGTCGATGGCTTCGCTGCCTTCAACCACAAAATCCACTTTCACCCAATCGCTGCTGCCCGCTGGAATGGTACCAACCAGTTTGGGTGAGGCAGCAATGCCAGCTGGGTAGTTAACGCTCTTATTGCCGGCAACTAAGCCATATGGGATCAGGTAATGAATGATCTCAATGTCTTTTTCTGCCACCAATTCGGTTTTCACCCATAGCGACACAGTTTTGATGGTATGGCCGTGATTCATGAACATGGCGGTAAACGGGTTACCACTCCAGTCTTGTAACAGCACACCGTTTTGCTCAGGGTTAACATTGATGCTGGTGTCGGTGTACGACAGTGCTGAGCCTTGTTGCCCGCCGGCATCTTCAAAGGCCATGGCGCCACGATCGATGACCGAATAAATCCAGCCTTGATCGCCCTGGCTTGCAGTGGTTTCGTTGACATCAAAGTTGTAGGTAAAGGTCAGCTGATCGCCGAGGTTAAAGGCACCATTAGCACCGGTTGCGCCGGTCAGCGTGCTGGTTTGCGCGCTGCTATCGTTGCCGCCGGAACCACCTGAGCCGCCACCTGTGTTGCCGCCATCATCCTCAACAGGTTCACAGCATGGGTCGAGCAAAGGCTCATTGGCAATCAGGTAATTGTCGAAATAGACCTTATCGCCGACATCAAGACCATCAAACAGAAATTGTGGATACACCTGAATGGGGGAGGTGCCGTCAAAGTGTTTCCAGGTATCAGGAATGGTGAATTGGCGTTGGCCGGTTTTGCTATCAACAAACTCCACTTGTACCCAAGTGTTGTTAGCTGATGCCGGAATGACCATTTCATATTCTGGTCCAACCGCGATACCGGCAGTGATTTGCTTGCCTTTGGTGTCGTCAATCAGCGGGTAGGGCACTAAGTTGTGACGGACAGTGACATTACCAGCGGTGGCTTTCTCGACCTTGACCCAAAGAGACACCGAGTTCAGCGTTGTGCCAACGACATCGGCCAAAAAGTCAGTCCATGGGTTAATGTTGTCCTTGTTGGTGCGATTGTTAAAGCGAACGCCATTTTGAGCGATATTGGTATTGGTGGAAGTGTCCTGATAGGACATCACGGCACTGCCGTCTTCGCCAACCCCTTCGACAAAGGCCATTACGCCGCGGTTTTGAGTTGGGTAAACCCAGCCTTCCCAATTGTTGTTTTCGGTTTGGATCTGATTGACGTTGAAGTTATAGCTAAACTCGCCTTCTGCCACTGGATTACTGGTCGAAGGTGCTTCTTGATCTTCGCCTGTATTACCTGAGGCATCACCGACTGAGCCGTCGAGCATGACATCGGCACCGGTGAGCAGGTAGTCGTCGATATAAACTTTATCGCCCTGTTCTAAGCCGCCAAAAGTAAACTGCGGATAGACCTGAATTTCTGAATTGCCATCGTAATGAGCCCAAGAATAAGGGATGGTGAATTCAGTGGAGCCTGAGTTGCTATCCACAAACTCAATATCGACCCAGGTGCCATTATCGGCAGCCGGTATTACCGCTGAATACTGCGGTCCGGCTGCGATGCCGGCGCTGATTTGTTCGCCTTTGGTGCCATCGATTAGCGGATAAGGAATGAGGTTGTGATAAACGGTGACATCACCTGGCGTGGCTTTTTCAACACGCACTTTTACCGAGGTTTTGTGAATCGTCTTGCCCTGAGCGAAGGCGAGGACATCAAACCAAGGGTTAATATTCGCTTGGTTGGTTCGGTTGTTAAAGCGCAAGCCATGTTGAGAGGCGGTACTGTTGCTGCTGGTATCTACAAATGAATAGGCGCCAGCGCCATCTTCGCCAGCGCCTGCTTCAAAGGCCATCACCCCGCGATTAGCGGTTGGGTAAACCCAGCCTTCCCAGTTATTGTTTTCGGTTTGGATATCAGCAGCGCTGTCAAAGTCATAGCTGAGTTCAAATGCGCCCGGTAGCTGCGGCTCAACGAATTGTTGTAACTCCAGCGAATAAGAAAATGAAATGCGCTTGGGTTCAAAATAGATTTTGTTGCGATCACTCAGCGATTCGACATTGAAATAAGGTTGTTCGTTGGCATCGACACCATCGGCATTAAGCACAGTGTGGGTGTTGTCTGTTACCACTAATCGTAATTGTTCGGCCAACAGGGAGTCATCGGCGATGACAATGTCGTTGTAGGTAAAATAACCCACGCCGCGTTCCATGTAGATCCGGCTTTTCTCGATGTTTGCCTGATCAACAATGACCCAGGAACCATCTGCTTGGGCCACTGCATGAAAAGGGATTTGGCTTGTGCAAGCCATTAGGGCCACCGCAAATAACGCCTGATTGCAGCGTTTGGTCGGGGCGAAATAAGTGTGCTTGGTTTGACAACCAATCATGATCCGTTCTCCGGTTGAATCGGGGGGACAACGCAGCAACAAACTCAAATGTCATTGCTTCGTTGGCGATTACTTTGCTGCAGGCTTGCGGCTCAGTCTGCGATGCCCGAGGGCCAGCATGGCTAGCGAAAACATTGCCAAAGTGGATGGTTCCGGAACCGGCGCAGCCGACTTGGTACTAATGGCAATATCGGAGACGGTCAGATAGTCGTCGAAGTAGTTGAAATCCCAATCTTCAAAACCGAATCTTAGCTCGACCATGTCGTTGACATTCAAACTACTGAAATCAAAGCTCGGGCCGTCGCTCGGGTCGAGAAAGTCGTGAATGATGTCGCCTTCGAACCACAGCGCAACATTGACGATATCACCCCAAAAACTATCGTCTGAAGCGAAGTAGTCGTAACTGAGAGAGAGTTGGTCGTAGTCGGCGCCAACAGAAAACTCTTGATAGATGTAACCGCCAAACAACAGGTCGGTTGGCGTGATAGTGGCACTGCCTGTGCTCGAAAACGAAAAGACGCCGCTGGTATCTGTGGCTAAATCAACCGGAATTTCTCCGAATTCGTCGACGACGAAACCACTCCAGCCAAAGTCACTTGCGCTGGTATCGAACTCAGCATTTATCAGGCCGGCAAATGCCGAGCCTGATAGCAGCAGACCAGCAGTTAATGCAGCCCCTTGGAACAAGTGGCTACCAGTTAATTTTGAAAACATTATTTTTCCCTACATGTGTTGTGTCTGGCGATTACCTTGCGTTGTGGCTAAGCAATCGACCTCCCAATTTGAATTCGCTTTGAGCACGATCGGCGCCGTGCTTTTTATTGGATCTGATTGGTGGTGGCGCTCAGTGATAGCGATATGAGATTGCTAAATATGAACACTTTGCGACCAATCGAACGCTTTTAGATTGTTTCATTAATGTAAACATCATACTTTTATCTTGATCTCATATTATTGGTGGTTTTTGGAAGTCGATGTAAAAGTTTTTGACACTCAACGAGGTCGGTTATTGGTCAACAGCGACTCGCTGTTAGGTTGGTAGGCTGCTTAAACAACAAAGCCCCAAATGAATTGGGGCTTTGTTCTACCTTGATGGTAATGAAATGGGTTATTTGTTTTTCAATTCAAAGGTTTGATCAAACCTCGGCATGCCATTGAGGCGCCATTGAGCAGCGCTCTTATGGTTGTAGAAAAACGCAGGTTGTTGATGAGACCAGCTCCACACCGACATTTTTGACACCATTTCACGCACAGTATCTGGGTACTGAGCACTTAAATCATTATTTTCAGCTGGATCGGCTTGCACATCATACAAGCGCCATGGCCCGTTCTCGGTACGAATCACTTTTAAATTATCGCGGCGGGCAGCGACGTTGGTGTGGTCAGCCCAGTGCACCATGACATAGAGCAGATCACCTGGGCGCGCACTCACATCTTGTTGTACTGCAGGCAGAATGTCGACGCCATCTAAATCTTTATCTGCTGGGATTGTGGCTCCCGCCAATTGCGCTAGAGTTGGGAACATATCCAGTGATGACACTGGGTGTTTGTAGGTTTTGCCAGCCTTCATTTTGGCTGGCCAGTGCATAAACATTGGCGTGCGATAACCACCTTCCTGCACACTGTTTTTGCCTTCTTTAAGTGGGTAGTTATTGGCGCCTTGATCAGGACGACCGCCGTTATCACTCATAAAGACAATCAAGGTGTTGTCGTACTGACCGGTGTCCTTAAGGGTTTTAACGACGTTGTTAATGCCTCTGTCGAGCGCCCAGACCATGCCGGCGTAGGTTTTACGCTTTTTATCTTTAATGTCTGGGAACAGCGCCATGTCTTCTTCTTTTGCTTCTAGCGGCGTGTGTGGCGCGTTATAGGCAAGGTACAAGAAGAAGGGCTCATCTTTGTGGCTGGCTTTTTCGATAAAGCGTGATGCTTCACGCGATAGCGCATCGGTAACGTATTCGGTTTCTTTAACCTCTTCGCCGTTGTATTGCATCGGCGCTAGGTATTGCCAGATAGCGCTGTCCAGCCCGCGATCTTTGGCTGCTTGGTACTTTTTCTGATAATCGGCAGGAAAATAACTATGGCCACCATTTAAGAAACCAAAAAATTCATCAAAACCCCGTTGATTCGGGTGATGTTCATGCATTTCACCAAGGTGCCACTTACCAACAATACCGGTAAAGTAGCCCGCATCTTGCAGCACTTCACTAATGTAACTTTCGTCGGTTGGCAAACCTAAACCACCGGAATCTTTGGTGGCTGGTAGATTGAATTGCGAACCAAATTTATGCGGATAGCGGCCGGTCATCAAGCCGGCGCGGCTTGGCCCACAAAATGGATGCACCACATAGGCAGAGGTAAACACAGTGCCGTTTTCTGCCAACTCATCGATCGAAGGGGTTTTGAGATCCGTTGAGCCGTTAAAGCCAACATCGGCATAGCCCTGATCATCGGTCAGAATAAACAGAATATTGGGTCTGTCGTCGGCTTTGTTGGTAGCGGCAATGCAGGCGTTACCCGCGAGCAGGCTGACCAGAGCGATTAAGCCGATTGATAATTGGGTTTTCATTAGAGCTCCAAATATTGAGTCAGTTAATGGGTCAAAGCGGCGACTAGTGGTTGCTGCTTACTACGTTGATTGTCACTAACGGCTGTTGTGAAAAAATATCTGAACCGTTGGATGAGCGGAATTCCGGCGCCAGTGCATAGTAATGCCCTGCTGGCAGCTCAGCGCTCGGTTTGACGCCGTTGAGTGCTAACGTTAACTCGCTATTACCGGCGTATTTTTTATCGTTGGCCAAGGTCGTTGGATCATCGGCCGAAACAATGGTACGCACCGTTCCTTCAGCATTTCGTTCAACCAAGTGCAGGGTCACGCCGCGACCGTTGTCATCGCTGACAAAAAAGTCACTGCCAGCATGGTAGCCGACGTTAACCTGGACATTAGTGCCAGTTGGATAGCTGCGCTGCTGATATTGTTCAGCTTGCTCAATCCAGATTGACGGTAATGCCTTCCAAGTTTTGACGTACTCAACCTGCATCCGCGCTTTTTCTGGAAACCCTTCGGTGATGATTTTGTTTGGGTTCGGGTCGGCGCGCTGACACGCCGGGTTGTATTTAATCAGGTGGCGGCGTAATCCCTGCGAGAAGATTAAATGCATCGGTCGATGCCACCATTTGTTGGGTTTGGAGCCGACTTCGACGCCATCTACATACCAGGTGATTTTGTCGTGCCGATTTTCAACCGCGTAGGTGTGAAAGCCGAGTCGTGGATCGAATGGTGCGCGGTAATGCAGCAGTTGCGCTTCGCGATTGGGTTTTGGCCGCTTCCAGACAATTCTGCCGTTTTCTTCAACGCGGGCATGGAGGTTGTGGTCCATGTCGAACTGATCATCAACGTCGTCGGGGCTGCGCCAGTCCGCTTGCTGCAATTCGACAATATCAATCTCGCTGTAGTCAACGTATTGCCCAGGCTCATGGCGATCGGGGTAGGGGTGACCATCGCTGTAGAGCCAAAACGCAGGGCTTAGGCCGGGGAATATTTCGACCCCTTTAATTTTAGCCTCGTAGAAGCCATAAACGCCCTCGACGCGAGTGCGAACGGCGCCCGATTTGTAGTAGAGCTCGCGTTGAACGGTTTTCGCTGGGCCGCCTGCCTTACCATCCCAGCAACTGTCGGGAAATGGTCGGCTGTGGGTTTCCTGCGTGGTTTCAATGACTAACTTGCCATCATTGACATAGGCGTTGGGTTTGGCAAAGGTCCAAGCGCCGACATTGAGACTCGCTGGCGCATTTTCCCATTTATTGGTGTCCATTTCGCCGGACTCGAAATCGTCGCTTTGATCGGCTTGCTGTTGCCAGCGGATCTGTCCTTCCTGAAAACCGTTTGGCCAAGACTGTTCCGCTTGGGCCACGGCGATACTCGCACTAATGGCGGTCAGCAATAGGGTGGTCTTCATGTCATCAACTCTATTATGGATTGTGGTTGTTTTAATCTCTCCAGCCTGTGCTCGGGCCCGTTGATGGCCACCGAAGCGTTAATCAAAACACTCGGCAACGACCAATCCAATCCAGACACAGCTGTGATGGCTTCACGTTACATTGAGACTGGTGCTGTTTCAGTGATCAATGTAGATGTTATGTAATTAAACATATGATGTTTTAGTTGAAAATGGAAGATGTCATGGACCGATCGGCTGACAATTGCGCGAATCGCTGGCTGTTAGCCAATAAAAAGGCCCCGAACAATAGGGGCCTAGAAAACCTTGAGGGGCGTTGCTGTTGCCTTGCTTATTGCGCAGCGAACCAATTAAAACTGGCTTCATCACCCAGCTTGCTGGACAGATACATACCTAGCTCAGCGAGCCGTTGGCCGTTGCGATAGTTGCCGATGCTTTGTTTCAGCAGCTCCAGCGCTTTTTGACTCTGGCCGAGGCTGTCGAGGGCAACCAAATAGACATAGCCAAACTGGGCGTTATCAGGCTCTAGCTGATGGGCTTTTTGTAAATACTGTAGGGCCTGTTGTTTTTGCTGATTGCGGATCAGCGATAGGCCATAGCTGTAATGCAGCAAACTGGAGTTGGGGTTGGTTTTAATCCCATTGACGTAGGTATTTTTCTCTAGCCCTGCTTTGCCAAGATTGCGATAGAGATCGGCCAAGTTGACGTATGAGCCGTCAAAGTAGGGATCAACCTGAATGGCTTGATTAAGGGCATCGATCGCCGGTTGCATCTGATTCAGTTGCACGTGAACCAAACTGGCGTTGAGACCACCTTCGCCGCGCCAGCGAGTAATGTCGTTGGCAGTATTCAGCTCTTCAACCGCTTTTTTCAGAGCCGGTTGCTTGCTGATGTCTTTGTGTAGCATTTGCATCGCCGCTTTGACCCGAACGGCTTTGTATTGATCGTTGAGCAGAGCGGCATAGCTTTTGTTACGATCGGCTTGTGACAGCAGGAAGCCAACTTGGGCCGTGGCTAAGCGGATCAATGGTAACGATGATTCAACCCAAGGTTTGATGGTGGCGTCATCGAGCACTTGGGTGGTGTTTGGCAGCAAGGCCAAGGCGCTGGCCCGTTTTAGCTCGGGCAAGGTGGCATCGTTGATAATGGCAAGATGCATCGGCAGCGGTAAGCTCAGGCTGTGCTGCAGTTCGATATAAGCTTTTTCGTTGTCGCTTAGCGGACGTTTATTGGGGTAGTGGCCAGCGACTTGCTCGACGGCCCATTCGGCTGATTTGTCGTCATGGCAGCGATTACAGCTGTTTGGAATGTCGTATTGCACGGTCAACTCAGGCCGCGGTACGCGCATGCTGTGATCGCGCCGTGGATCAACGCCCATGTAAGTGGTGTTTGGCATGTGACACTCGACGCATTCGCTGCCACTCGTGCCCGGCTTGTGCATCAGGTGCTGTTCGGTTTCATACACGCTTTCAGCATGACACTGATGACACAAGCCATTGGTCTGGTCGATGATTTTGTAGGTGTGTTTGTCATGGCAATTAAAACAGGTCACGCCCAGCTGATGCATTTTGCTCTGCTGAAAGGAGCCGTAAACGTATACTTCTTCTTTGATTTGACCATCGGCGTAGTAAAGCGGCTGTTGCAACATGGACGGCGAGAACTGGTCCAGAAACGGTTGAGTTGGGTCATAGCCATCGGTGAGCGGTGAGCGCAGCGAGTGGCAGGCATAGCACCCATCAATTGATTGCAAATTCGCTTTGCTGGTGTGCCAGTCACTGGCCGCCAGACTATTCGGTTTTTGGTATTCGGCTTTGGCGTGGTCTTCGGCCATTTCACCATGGCACGACTGGCAGCCGACATTGATGTGATCCCAGCCGGTATTAAAGTGATCCGTTTGATGGTCAAAGCCGCGAACCAGACCGTCGGAATGACAATCGGCACACATGCCATTCCAATTTTGCGAGGGCTGCAACCAATGCAGACGATCGGCAGGTTTGATGTCTTCGTCAGCATAGTTGTGATACCAACGCTGACCGCCTTGCTCTTTCGGGTGGGCATCCCAAGCATATGGGAATAGCTGTAATCGGCCTTTGCCGGTATCCACTAAGTACTGTTGCAGCGGACGGTAACCGAAGGTGTACTGTAAGTGGTACTCAGTGGTTTCACCGGCTTCAGTTAACGCAGCGTAATAGTTGCCATCTCGGGTGTAAAAACGCACGTGCTGGCTAAAATGGCTGAACTCGGCATTGTCGAAATCGCCAATCACGGATTCAGCTGTGGCGACGTCCATTGAACGGTAGTGGTCTGACTGTTGCCAATGGTCATTTTCTTGCTGGTGACACTCGATGCAGTTTTCATTGGAGTGGCTACGGGGCCGGTCTTTTGCCTCCACAGCAGTGGCGGCCAGCACAAATGGCAGGCAATAAAGGGCTAATTTCAGCTTTTCGGTGAGTTTGAACGAATACAACAGCTATCTCCCAAATCGGTTGGCGCACCAACACTACTTCATTCTGCGAACATTAGATAACAACTTGCGACAAAGATTTTGCTTGCGATCAAGTGTTAAAACATTTACCTTTTTATGTAAACATATGATGTATGCAAAGATGAGACAATGCTGTGATCAATGTCACCAATCAATTCGACCCGAAGGAACATCCGCATCGTCGCTTCAACCCTATGACGCGAGAATGGGTGCTGGTGTCTCCACACCGAGCTAAACGTCCCTGGCAAGGGCAGGAAGAATCACCTGATTTGAGTGAGAAGCCTGCTTATGACCAATCTTGTTACCTGTGTAAAGGCAATACCCGCATCAACGGTGAAGTGAATCCGGAGTATGAGGGAACCTTTGTTTTTACCAATGACTTTGCTGCCCTTAATGAGGAAACGCCAGCATTCGAGCAGAACGACCCGCTATTCACCCTTGCCGCAGAGCAGGGGAGCAGTCGTGTGATTTGTTTTTCGCCCGACCACGGAAGGTCGCTCCCTGAATTGACCGAGCAAGAAGTACTTGGGGTGATTGACACTTGGCAACAGCAATGTGCCGAGTTAGCAGAGAAATACCGCTGGATTCAGGTGTTTGAAAACAAAGGTGCGGTAATGGGCTGCTCCAACCCACACCCCCATGGGCAGATTTGGGCGCAGAACCAACTGCCAACGTTAGTGCAAAAAAAGCAGGACAGCTTTAGTGCCTATTTTGCCGAGCAGGGCAGTAACCTGCTGTTGGATTATGCCAAACGTGAGTCGACGGATGGCGCTCGTACCGTGGTGGAAAATGACGATTGGATTGTGGTGGTGCCTTTTTGGGCAGCATGGCCATTCGAAACCTTGTTGTTGCCCAAGTTTGCCGTTACGCGCATGACTGAGCTGAACGATCAGCAAAAGCTCACCTTGGCTGATGCGTTGCGTAAAGTGACCGCCAAGTACGACAACCTGTTCCAATGTTCATTTCCTTATTCGATGGGATGGCATGGTGCGCCATACGATGGCGATATTCATGACGAGTGGCAATTACATGCCCATTTCTTCCCGCCATTACTGCGCTCTGCCACCGTGAAAAAGTTCATGGTTGGCTATGAAATGATGGCAGAAGCCCAGCGAGATTTAACCCCAGAACAAGCTGCAGAACGCCTGGCTGCATTGCCTGATGTTCACTATAAGCATAGGTAAGACAATGACCCAGCAAGAACAAGTTACACGCGGTTTTGAAGCCGCATTTGGCCACCAGCCCGATTTTATTGTGCGCGCTCCTGGCCGAGTCAATTTGATTGGTGAGCACACCGATTACAACGATGGTTTTGTGCTGCCCTGTGCCATTCAATATGCCACCTTGGTTGCGGTGTCTGCTCGAGCAGATGACAAAGTAGTGGTTTCTGCGCTGGATTACGATGGCCAGCGCGATGAGTTTGTTCTAACCGAAACCATTGAGCCACAGGAAAACAAGTTGTGGGCCAATTATGTTCGCGGCGTCGTCACTGAGCTGCAAAAACGTGGCCACCAACTGAAAGGTTGTAATCTGGCGATTACCGGCAACGTGCCACAAGGCGCGGGGTTAAGCTCGTCAGCGGCGCTGGAAGTGGGCATTGGTTATGCCTTTGATCAACTTTGCCAGCTCAATATTGCCAAGGCTGATATTGCCCTGATTGGTCAGGCGGCAGAAAACAACTTTGTCGGTTGTGCCTGCGGCATTATGGATCAGCTTATTTCTGCGTGTGGCCGCGAGCAAATGGCCATTGGTATTGATTGCCGCACACTGGGTCTAACTGAAGTTAGCATTCCCGCTGGCATGACCATCATGATGATTAACTCCAATGTCAAACGCGGCTTAGTCGACAGCGAGTACAACACCCGTCGTGCTCAGTGTGAACAGGCGGCAGCTCACTTTGGTGTGTCCCATTTGCGTGATGTTACCGTGGCTGTGTTCGAAATGAAAAAAGACCAGCTTGATCCTGTGGTTGCTAAACGTGCCGAGCATGTGGTGTATGAAAACAAACGCACTGTTGATGCCATGAAAGCCTTTAACAAAGGCGATATTGCCAAGATCAGCCAATTGATGGCTGCCAGCCATGCGTCAATGCGTGACCTGTTTGAGATCACCACCAAAGAGATTGACTACTTGGTTGAACTCATCGACGGCGTGTTGCAAGACAAGGGCGGCGTGCGCATGACTGGCGGTGGTTTTGGTGGCTGTGTGGTCGCGCTGGTGCCAGAAACCATGGTTGATGAGATCACTAAACTGATTGAAGACAACTATCAGGCCGACACCGGCTTGAAAGAAACGATTTACATCAGCGGCCCGATGGCTGGTGTCGATACCCTTGCTTTGGAAATGGCCTAGGAGTTATCACATGACCAACGTTCTGGTTACCGGCGGTGCAGGTTACATCGGCAGTCATACTGTACTGGCGTTGTTAAATGCTGGCTACGGCGTGGTTGTTGTTGACAACCTTTGTAATGCCTCAAAAGAATCGTTAGTTCGGGTTGAAAAGCTGGCAGGCAAGCCAGTGACATTTTACCAAGCAGACATTCTCGACAAGCAGGCGATGGCTTGCGTCTTCGTTCGCGAAAACATTGATGCCGTGATTCATTTTGCTGGCCTCAAAGCGGTCGGCGAGTCGGTGCAAAAGCCATTGGCTTATTACAAGAACAATGTTCAGGGCACCGTCGCGCTGGCTGAAGTGATGCTAGAGCACGGCGTCAATTCGCTGGTGTTTAGCTCATCGGCGACGGTTTATGGCGAAGCGAATGAGCCGCCATACGTTGAAACTCAGCCGCTTGGCAATCCAGCCAGCCCCTATGGCCAAACCAAGGCCATGGTGGAAAAAATCCTGATGGATGTGGCGCGTGCTAATCCGGAATTTAAAGTCGCTAACTTGCGTTATTTCAACCCGATTGGTGCTGATGTCAGCGGTGATATTGGCGAAGACCCAAATGGTATTCCGAATAACCTGATGCCATTTGTCGCTCAGGTTGCTGTTGGGAAGCGCGACAAATTGGCCGTTTTTGGCGACGACTATCCAACCAAAGATGGCACCTGTCAGCGCGATTATATTCATGTCACCGATTTAGCTGATGGTCACTTGGATGCCTTGGCTTGGCTGCTCAAACAGCCTTCTGGTTGTGCCGAAGCTTTCAATCTGGGAACTGGCGAGCCGTTGTCGGTACTTGAAATCGTCAAGGGTTTTGAGCAGTACTCCGGCCAGCCTGTGCCTTATGAAATTGCACCTCGCCGAGAAGGTGACTTAGCGGCGTTTTGGGCCGATGCCAGTAAAGCGAAACAAGTTTTAGGTTGGACAACCAACAAGTCATTGCAGGACATGATGGTTGATACCTGGCGCTGGCAATCACAAAACCCAGACGGTTATTAAACAGGGTTAGATTTTTTGAAATTAGCGAACAGGGCTCGATTTTCGTTCGCAGATAACACCAGAAAACTTTCAATTTCGATTGATATAACAGGACAAAACAATGATAAAACAATCGGTCATTTGTGCTTTGTTAGCAGCGGTCAGCTTAACCGCTTGCGCTCAAAACAAAGCCGACAGCACGGCCGCTGCGCCTGCTGAAAAGCCTAACGTGATTCTGATTTTTGCCGATGATGCCGGCTATAACGATTTTGGCTTTCAAGGCAGTCCAACCATGGTTACGCCAAATCTCGACAAAATTGCCGCTCAAGGTGTGGTGTTTAAGCAAGGTTATGTCTCTGATCCGGTTTGTGGTCCGTCGCGCGCGGGCTTGATGACTGGCCGTTACCAGCAAAAATTCGGCTATGAAGAAATCAATGTGGTTGGCTTTATGAGCCCTAACTCCGCGTTGCTGGGCGAGGACATGGGCTTGCCGGTTGATGAAGTGACCATGGCTGATTACATGAAATCGCAAGGTTACAAAACTGCCGTCTATGGTAAGTGGCATCTAGGTAATGCTGACCGTTATCACCCACTTAATCGCGGTTTTGACGAGTTTCTCGGTTTCCGTGGTGGCGACCGCAGCTACTTCCCATATAAGGATGCAGACGAGATTGCCGCTAACCCAATGGTTTCTGACAAGTTGTTAGAGCGCGGCATGGGCCACATGGAAGAACATGATGGCTATCTCACAGACGTATTGGGTGATGAGACGGTCAAGTTCATTGAAAAGAACCAGGACTCGCCGTTCTTTATCTATCTGGCATTTAACGCGGTTCACACGCCAATGGAAGCGCTGGAAGAAGATAAAGCCAAGTTCCCTCACTTGACTGGCAAGCGTCAGGAAGTGGCAGCAATGACCTTGGCAATGGACCGAGCCATTGGCCGCGTCACTGATAAGCTTGAAGAGCTTAATTTAGCCGATAACACCATTATCGTATTTACCAATGATAACGGTGGCCCAACGGATAAAAATGCCTCCAATAACTGGCCACTGGCTGGCACCAAGTCCAACCACCTTGAGGGCGGTATTCGCATTCCGTACATCATGAGTTGGCCGGCTAAGATCCCTGCTGGTACCGTGTATGACTTGCCGGTCAGCACCATGGATTTATTGCCGACCTTCTACGAAGCTGCTGGTGGTACTGAATACAAGTCTGAAGTCGACGGCGTCAACCTGTTGCCTTACGTCTTGGGTGAAAACAAATCGCGTCCACACCAAACCATGTACTGGAAAAAAGACGTGCGTGGCGCAATTCGTGATGGTGACTGGAAGCTGATCCGCTTTGCTGACCGTCCCGCTGAGTTGTACAACATCGCTGATGATATTGCTGAGCAGAATAACCTCGCCGATCAATACCCTGATCGTGTTCGGGCCATGTACAAAAAGTTTTTTGCTTGGGAAATGACCTTGGAGCGTCCGCTTTGGTTGTTGCAGCGCAAGTACGAGCAATACGATATTGATCGGATGGATAAGTACCGCGTGCCGACGCCACCGGAGCAAATGAAGTAACTCCGCAATTCATCACTTACATAAAAAACCGCTGACTTGTCAGCGGTTTTTTGTCTTCATTGGTTATGCGGTTGCCAACGGTATTTTACTGGTGCTTTTGGCGATCTGAATGGCAATTGATTTCGATGTTGGGGTAAACGATAAGTCGCCATAACTATCGATAGGCACTAGCGGATTGGTCTCTGGGTAGTAGGCCGCCGCATTGCCTTTGGGGATATCGTAGAACACCACTTGAAAGCCATCGACCTGGCGTTGCGTCTGATCGGGCCATAGCGAGCTAATTTGCACCCAATCACCTTCTGATAACCCTTGTTGTTCGGCATCTGATGCATTCATGAACAACACATGGCGCTGGTTTTTGATGCCACGATAACGATCGTTCATGCCATAAATGGTGGTGTTGTACTGATCGTGCGAACGCAAGGTTTGCAAGGTTAAGGTGGGTTGTTCGCTGGTGGCAAGCTGAGCCGACAGTGATTGCGGGAACATGTCCGCCGGCAAGTCAACGGCGTGAAACTGCGCTTTGCCTGAGCAGGTGTTCCATTGCAGCAACGCCGCTGAGTTCGCCAAATGAAAGCCGCCTTGTTGTTTAATCTTGTCATTAAAGTCGGCAAACGCAGGCAGCACATCGGCAATTAGTGCTCGGATCAAGCTGTAATCCTGAGCATAATCGAGCCAGTTAATGGGCTTGGATTTTAGCGTCGCAGCTGCTATTTCCGCGACAATTCGGGTCTCAGATAAGCAATCGGCACCAACTGGCTCATTGCCGCCTGCTGATGCATGAACCATGGAGAAGGTGTCTTCAACGGTAATTTGTTGCAGACCTTTACTGGTTTGGTCGATTTCCGTGCGGCCAAGGCAAGGCAGAATTAGGGCATCTTGACCCACCAACAAGTGCGAGCGGTTGAGCTTGGTACTGATCTGAACATTTAGCTTGGCGTTGGCTATGGCACGGTAGGTGAACTCGGTATCCGGTGCTGCCGCAGCCAAGTTGCCACCCAAGCACACCAAGACTTTGGCTTGGCCCTGATGCAAGGCCTGTAAGGCTTGGTTGACGTTGTGGCCGTGTTCGGTGGGAGGCTCAAAGCCGAGCCGATGCTTTAAAGCGTCAAGAAATGCCGCTGGTGGCTTTTCATTAATGCCCATGGTCCGATTGCCTTGCACGTTACTGTGGCCGCGCACTGGACATAACCCCGCGCCGGGGCGGCCAATTTGGCCGAACAGCAAATGCAGGTTAACTAACTCTCGAATGGTGTCGACCGAATGCTTATGCTGCGTCAGCCCCATGGCCCAAGTGCTGATGGCTTGTTTCGATTTGGCAAACAATTGCGCCGCTTGTTCGATGTCTGATTTACTGACGCCAGATTGCTGCTCGATGGCTTGCCAACTGGTTTGTGCGACGCGGCTTAAATAGGCCGCTGAATCGATCGTGTGGCGATCGATAAACTCTTGATTGAATGCCGTTTCGGCTTCTACTAAGGCTTTCACCATGCCACGGACAAATGCCATGTCGCCGCCAAGTTTCGGAGTAATGTAGAGGCTGGAAATTTGAGTCGCGGCAGGGGTTAGCAGCTCGACTGGATCTTGCGGACTGGCAAAACGATTAAGCGCCACTTCTTTGAGGTTGTTAATGGCAACAATGGTGCAGCCCCGTTTGGCGGCCTTTTTCAAGGCATTCATCATCCGAGGGTGATTGGTACCGGGGTTCTGGCCATAGACGAAAATAGTATCGGCCTGTTCAAAATCACTCAGCACTACTGTGCCTTTGCCGACACCGATTGACTGATTCAGTGCTAAGCCACTGGCCTCATGACACATGTTCGAGCAATCAGGAAAGTTGTTGGTGCCAAATGCGCGGCCAAACAGCTGATACAAGAAGCTTGCTTCATTACTGGCGCGGCCGGAGGTATAAAACTCAGCTTCATTGGGGGATTCAAGAGCGTTCAAGTGAGTTGCAATTAAGGCAAAAGCATCGGCCCAACTAATGGCTTCGTAATGGTCCGTTTGTTGGTTGTAGCGCATCGGCTCGGTCAAGCGGCCCTGAAACTCCAACCAATGATCCATTTGTTTCATCAACTGAGTCACCGAGTGCTCGGCAAAAAAGCTGCGGTCAACCGTGCGTGCAGTGGATTCCCAAGCAACTGCTTTGGCGCCGTTTTCACAGAATTGAAAAGCGCCATCTTTGCTGTCGCCCCAAGCGCAGCCAGGGCAGTCAAAGCCACCATCTTTGTTGACTCGCATCAGGTTCTTAAAGTTGTCTTTGGCACGCTGGGAGCGCAAGACTTCGTTGAGGGTGGAGCGCAACGACGCTAATCCGCCCGCTTTGTGAGATTTAGAGCTCATGCGACTCTCCTTGATAACTAATGGGCCCGTCGAATTTGGGAATATGGATCAGTTGCAAGCCATGGGCCTGCGCTAATTGCACCGCTTGCTTACTCGGAGATGCTAGTGAGATCAGACAAGGGCAATTGATTTGAATGGCTTTTTGTACCAATTCAATGCCGCAGCGACTGGTGATGACGATGGCAAAAGATGATGGCATTTGCGGCTGGCGCAGCAGATAACCGACTAGCTTGTCGAGAGCGTTATGGCGGCCAATGTCTTCGCGAACGGCAACCATGGCGCCATCCGGTAACAGCAAACAAGCACCATGCTGGGCGCCAGTTTGGGCTGATTTGACTTGTTGATTGGCCACTGCCGCACGAATGTTAGTGAGCGTGTTGCCGCTACAGTGGAAATGCTTGCTGACTTTTGGCAATTCAGGAAACGCTTGCTGCAGCGCCGTAATGCCGCATAACCCACAGGATGCTGAGCTGCGCAGATTTCGTGTCCGCTGATTGAGCTTGGTGATGCAGCGATTAGCCAGTTGAACATTGATTTGCCATTGATCGTCGCTGGTGACGATATCGATATCATGGACGTCGCGATTGTGGCAGATCAGTTGCTCTGAAAACAAAAATCCAACGACAAAATCTTCAATATCGTCTGGGCTGGCTAGCATGACGGCGTAGTTAATGCCGTTGATGTTCAATGCCAATGCGACTTCTTCTGGCAAGTGCGATAGGTGCAAATGGCGCTCACGTTTGTGTTCAACTGAGGTCAAAGTTAAATCTCAATGTAGCTAAGGTAGCCAAGGGTGTTGGTATGATCACTGTGTTCGGCGGCTCGAATTTGGCATCTGACAGCGCCGCGTTCAGATGCGTCAGTATCGAAGTTGTTTCTGACTTGATTCAATAGTTAAGTCACTCTCAGTGAGAAAAAATCAGTGAAGTTTGAACTTACGCACTGTTTTGATAATCAGTGCGATTTTCATGTATTGAACCAAATTGCGATATTTTTATTATTGTTATCATATTGTTAATGATATTTATTCGCGCCTAAGCGAGACATTGTTGCGATTCGCCTCTGGCTTTGCCGAAACTGATTGGTTAGGCTGATTGTATGTTGTTAACAATGAATTGTGTTGTTTATGGATAAGTACACGCTCAGGGCTTTTGCCTACGCGGCGATTGTCACCATTGGTGGTTTTGTTTTTGGTCTTGATGCTGCGGTGATTAGCGGAACGCTCAGGTACATCACCCTTGAGTTTGGCCTTTCGGATCTGCAAGTCGGTACTGTGGTCAGTGCGCCAGCACTGGGCGTGCTCATTGCTCTGGTGATCACGGGCGCTATCTGCGACTCGATTGGCCGTAAAAAAACACTATTACTCATTGCCATTCTTTATGTTTTATCTGCTGTCGGTTCGGCGTGGGCGACCAGCTATGAAATGCTGGTTGGTGCTCGCTTTATCGGCGGCTTAGCATTTACTTCGTTGTCATTGGCCTCAATGTACATTGGTGAAATTGCGCCCCCAGCGCAGCGCGGCAAGCTGGTGTCGATGAATCAGTTGATGATCGTATTAGGTTTGACCGCCGCTTACTTTTCCAACTACTGGTTGGTAGGGCTGCTGCAAAGCGATGCAACTTGGGTGATCGACTATAACTTGCAGCAAGATATCTGGCGTTGGATGTTGGGGGTTGAAATTATCCCTGCCGTGGTTTGGGCGCTACTCCTGTTGTTGGTGCCACTGAGCCCGCGCTGGCTGGTCTCAAAAGGTCGTTATGATGAGGCTCGAGCATCGCTCGCGAAGTTGATGCCTGCCGACAAAATTGACGATGAATTAGCGGCGATTATTGCCAGTTCACAGCAGCAGCACCAAAAGCCAATGAAACTGACTGAACAGTTTCAGGTGATGTTCGAAAAGCGTTTTCGGTTGGCCATCATGATTGGCGTGATCTTCGCCGCAGTACAGCCGCTGACCGGCGTTAACCCAATCTTGTTTTACGCGCCGATGGTGTTTGAGCAAACAGGTATTGGTACCAATGCCGCTTTCGCTCAAACCTTAATTATTGGCGTGGTGAGTTTTGTCTTTACTGCTTTGGCGATTGTCTTGGTGGATCGGCTAGGACGCCGGCCATTGGTCAACTTTGGCCTCATTGCATCGATTGCCTGTTTAGTGTTGTGTGTGACGGCGTTTAAGCAGGCCAGTTATACCCTGAGCCAAGACGCAATTGGCCAAATCGAAGTCAGCATTGATAGCGATGTCGCGGCACAATTGCAGCCATTGGTTGGGGAAACCTTTGATTCTGATACTGGCTATAAAAATGCGTTGATCGCAGCGATAGGGCAGGATACCTACAAAGCCCACGAAAGCAGCCTTATTCAAGCCGCCGTCAGCATTAATGCCATGTTGGTGCTAATCGGTATTGTTGGCTTTATTGCTGCTTTTCACGTCTCGATTGGGCCTTTAATGTGGGTGGTGTTTTCCGAAATCGTGCCGACTCAAATTCGTGGGGTCGCCATTCCGACCTTTGCACTGATCTCCAGCACCATCAGCTACTTCATGCAAAAGTTCTTCCCGTGGCAGTTGGCTAACTTCGGCGCCGCCGATATTTTTACCAGCTACGCGGTGGCCGGAGTGATTGGTTTAGTCCTGTTGTATCGCTATTTGCCGGAGACCAAGAATAAATCCATTGAGGAGGTTGAGCGTTTGCTCAACCCCCAAGCGAGTTAATCGAGATCGCTGGCGTCATGACGCTCGGCTACTTGCTCAGCGTCTTCGCCCCAAGTCCGGTTGACTTTACGGCCGCGGATCACGGCTGGCCGCTGATCAATCGCTTTGGCCCAGCGCATGACATGGCAATACTCATCGACCGACAAAAATTCAGCGGCATCATACAAGCGCCCTAACACCAATGCGCCGTACCATGGCCAGATAGCGATGTCGGCAATGGTGTAGTCATCACCTGCAATGTAGTTTCGGTTGGCCAGATTACGATTCAACACATCCAATTGACGCTTGGTTTCCATGGTAAAGCGGTTGATTGGGTATTCGAATTTCTCTGGCGCATAGGCATAGAAATGACCGAAACCACCGCCCAAATAGGGCGCCGAGCCCATTTGCCAGAATAGCCAATTCATTGTTTCAGTTTTACCGGCGTGATCTTGGGGCAGCAACTGGCCGAACTTTTCTG
The DNA here is from genome assembly GCF_014773395.1 of Neiella litorisoli. Classification (GTDB taxonomy): domain Bacteria; phylum Pseudomonadota; class Gammaproteobacteria; order Enterobacterales; family Neiellaceae; genus Neiella; species Neiella litorisoli. The sequence goes on from NZ_JACXAF010000003.1 coordinate 171,045, forward strand.
CCAGATATAACAGGATGTTGCCTGATTCAAATACCTTGGTTGGGGTGTCACCGGAGTGGTCGACTAATGCTGGGATTTTGGAATTTGGATTGACGTCAACAAAGCCTGACGAGAACTGATCGCCTTCTTGAATTCGGATCAACCAAGCATCGTACTCGGCTTCGCTAACACCCAGTGCCAGCAACTCCTCGAGCATGATGGTCACCTTCACACCATTGGGCGTGGCCAGCGAATAAAGTTGCAACGGATGTTGGCCAATCGGTAGCGCTTTATCGTGAGTTGGCCCCGCGATAGGGCGGTTGATATTGGCAAATTGGCCGCCGCTAGGTTGCTGCCAAGTCCAAACCTTGGGAGGCTGATAGCTTGATGATTCGCTCATGTCGGTTTTCTCCAAAAAAGGCAATGTATCGGTGTGCTCAATTGTTCGATAACAGACCGACTACGTAATAAAACTATTTCAGATCTCACTATGTTGCTTTTCAAATGAAAAATATCGCGATTGTCACATTTGTGCCGCAAATTCTCGACTATACTTGACGACCATAAAATGGACTCGAAAAGAGTTGTAGTTGATTGTAGTCGCTAGGTATAACTGGCTAGTTTTCAACTAATATATATAAAAAATATAAATGTCAGCGTGGTGACACGTTGGCCAGAATTACGAGATCACTATGAGTCAACTAGAGTCTATCATCTGGCATGTGCTGGGCTATGCAGCAATGCCTGTCATTTTTTTATTCGGCTTTATCGCAGTATCGATAGGCTGTTTACTGCTGCTGAATTGGATGGGCGTCGAAACTGTCGATACGGACGCCTAGCTGATGACTTCTCTTCCCCAAGATTCTGCCCCTGATTTGGTCAAGTTGGCAGGCGTGCTGGTGCGTTGCCAAGCAAAGCGCCGTGCTGCTGTAGTCGCCGAAATTGAGTCCCATGCTGGGGCCTCAGTTGAGCCTGAGAGCAGTGATGATGCCTTGATTGTCATTATCGAGGAAACACCCACCACCATGTTCCTGACCGAACAAATCTCTCGCATTCAAAATATTCAGGGCGTGTTGTCCGCCGCACTGATTTACCACCACAACGATACTGCCGAAACCGGCAACAAGGAGATGGCGTCGTGAAATTAAATCGTCGTGACTTCATTAAAACTCAAGCTGTCGCTGCAACAGCAGCCGCGGCAGGTCTTAGTGCGCCAGTTCTGGCAACCAATGTTGCAACCCAAAGAAGCCAAACCAAAGTTGACTGGGACAAAGCGCCGTGCCGATTTTGTGGCACCGGCTGTAGCGTGTTGGTTGGTACTCAGAATGGCCGCGTGGTGGCTACTCAAGGTGACCCTGATGCGCCAGTTAACAAAGGCCTGAACTGTATTAAAGGCTATTTCCTGTCGAAGATTATGTACGGTGAGGATCGCCTCACTAAGCCTTTGCTGCGGATGAAAAATGGCAAGTACGACAAGCAAGGCGACTTCCAGCCAGTGAGCTGGGATCAAGCGTTCGATATCATGGCGGAAAAGTGGAAAACCGCAATTAAAGCTGACAATGAACGCAATGCCGGTAAAGAAGTCACCGAAATTGTTTCGTCGGTGGGCATGTTCGGCTCTGGCCAATGGACCGTATGGGAAGGCTATGCTGCCGCCAAGCTCTACAAAGCTGGCTTCCGTTCAAACAACATCGACCCTAACGCTCGCCACTGCATGGCTTCGGCTGTGGTTGGTTTCGCCCGTACCTTTGGTATGGATGAGCCGATGGGCTGTTATGACGATCTTGAAAACGCCGATGCATTCGTTCTGTGGGGCGCGAATATGGCGGAAATGCACCCGATTTTGTGGTCGCGCTTGACGGACCGTCGCTTGAGCGCTCCCGATGTGCAAGTGCATGTGCTCTCTACATTCGAGCACCGTAGCTTTGAATTAGCGGATAACTCGTTGATCTTCACGCCACAAACGGATCTGGCAATCCTTAACTACATTGCCAACTACATTATTGAAAACGACAAGGTGAACAAAGACTTTGTCGCCAAGCACGTCAATTTCCGCAAGGGTGATACCGATATTGGCTATGGTCTGCGGCCAACGCATCCGCTCGAAAAGCAAGCGAAAAACGCCGGTTCCGGCGGTTCTCAACCCATCAGCATGGACGAATTTGCTAAGTTCGTCAGCACCTACACGCTTGATTACACTGCAGAGTTGACAGGCGTGCCGAAGGATAATCTGCAGCGGCTCGCTGAGATTTACGCCGATCCGAACAAGAAAGTTGTGTCTTATTGGACCATGGGCTTTAACCAGCATACTCGTGGCGTGTGGGCCAATAATTTGGTCTACAACATTCACTTGCTTACTGGCAAAATTTCCGAGCCAGGCAATGGCCCGTTCTCGTTAACCGGACAGCCATCAGCTTGTGGTACGGCGCGAGAAGTGGGTACCTTTGCCCACCGATTGCCAGCGGACATGGTTGTTGCCAATAAAAAGCACCGTGATTTTGCCGAAAACGTTTGGAAGGTGCCGGAAGGCACTATTCCAGGCAAGGTTGGTTATCACGCGGTATTGCAAGATCGGATGCTCAAAGATGGCAAACTCAATGCCTATTGGGTGATGTGTAATAACAACATGCAGGCGGGCCCGAATATCAATGAGGAGCGTTTGCCGGGGTATCGTGACCCGCGCAACTTTATCGTTGTTTCTGACCCTTATCCTACGGTAACCGCTCAGGCTGCTGACCTTATTTTGCCTACGGCGATGTGGGTAGAGAAAGAAGGGGCTTACGGTAATGCCGAGCGTCGCACCCAATTCTGGCACCAACAAGTACTGCCTCCGGGCGAAGCAAAGTCTGATCTTTGGCAGCTGATGGAGTTTTCCAAGCGGTTCAAAGTGGAGGAAGTATGGCCTGCCGATCTAGTTGCGAAAGCGCCTGAATTGAAGGGCAAAACCTTATTTGAAGTGCTGTATCAAAACGGCAACGTCGACAAATTTGACACCGCCGAATGTCAGGGAAAAATGAACCTCGAATCAGAAGAATTCGGTTTCTATTGTCAAAAAGGCTTGTTTGAAGAATATGCGGTATTTGGCCGTGGTCACCACCACGATCTCGCCGACTTTGATGCCTACCATGCTGCCCGTGGCCTGCGCTGGCCGGTGGTTGATGGCAAAGAAACTCTGTGGCGCTACAAAGAAGGCTACGATCCTTATGTCAAAGCCGGTGCCGAGTGGGAGTTCTATGGTAAGCCAGATGGCAAAGCGGTGATTTTTGCACTGCCTTATGAGCCCGCGGCGGAGTCGCCAGATGACGAATACCCACTATGGTTGAGCACAGGTCGAGTGCTTGAGCATTGGCATACCGGCACCATGACGCGTCGCGTGCCTGAGCTCTATCGGGCTTATCCTGATGCGCTGATTTTCTTACACCCAGCCGATGCCAAAGAACTTGGCGTCCGCCGTGGTGATGAAGTGGTGGTGGAATCTCGTCGTGGTGAAGTGAAAACTCGGGTCGAAACCCGAGGCCGTAACAAACCACCGAAAGGGCTAGTGTTCATGCCATTTTTCGATGCCAAGCAACTGGTTAATAAACTGACGCTTGATGCGACCGATCCGCTATCAAAGGAAACTGACTTTAAGAAGTGCGCGGTGCGGATCCGCAAGGCTTAGTTCAGCACGAGGCAGGGCGGATGGCCGATAAACGCAGCCACACTATTTCGCGGCGCCAGTTTCTGCACAACACAGCCAAAGGTGCCTGTATTGCCGGAGTGACTGTTGCGGCGATGGGGTTGGTTGCGAAACCTTCTGGGGCGGCAGCGCCACAGATGTTAAGACCGCCAGGAGCAATACCAGAAGCAGACTTTCTTGATGCTTGTGTTCGTTGTGGATTGTGTGTTGAAGCGTGTCCATATGACACCCTCAAGCTTGCCAGGTTATTTGATGCAGCGCCGATGGGAACGCCTTATTTTGAGGCGCGGACCATTCCTTGTGAAATGTGCGATGACATTCCTTGCCAGCAAGCTTGTCCGAGTGGCGCGATATCGCCTGATCTCGCCAGCATTGATGATGCTCGGATGGGCTTGGCCGTGCTGATTGATCAGGAGACTTGTCTCAACTGGCAAGGTTTGCGCTGTGATGTCTGTTATCGGGTTTGCCCATTAATTGATGAAGCCATCACGCTTGAGGCTCAGCGAAATATCAGAACGGGCCATCACGCCATGTTTATTCCCACGGTTCATTCTGATGTCTGCACCGGTTGCGGTAAGTGTGAACAGGCCTGCGTGTTAGAGGTTTCGGCGATCAAAGTGTTATCGCGCGAGGTTGCCAAAGGTGAGCTCGGCAGCCATTACCGTTGGGGCTGGAAGGAAAAGGAAAAAGCAGGGCATTCGTTACTTGAACAAGATGTACTGGATTTGCCCGACCGACGGCCAGAGGGCGGCTAACGATGAAGGCTCGCGTTGGCCAGGAAGTAATCGATAACTTTGGGTGGCTTCGGGCGCACCGCTTTTTGTTGTTACGCCGGTTCAGCCAGGCAAGCATTTTAGGACTATTTTTGCTGGGGCCTTGGTTTGATGTGTGGATCATTCGCGGCAATTTGAGCAGTAGCGAATTGCTCGACACCGTGCCACTCACTGAGCCGTGGATGTTGTTACAAAGTTTGGTGTCAGGGTACTGGCCGGAAGCGACCTTGTTACTTGGTGCGGCTCTGGTGATTGCATTTTACTGGGTGCTTGGTGGCAGAAGTTACTGTGCTTGGGTCTGCCCGATGAATGTGGTGACTGATAGCGCCCATTGGCTCCGTCGGCAATTAAAAGTACGAAGCCAGATTAACCCGCCCAGCTCAATTCGCTGGGGTGTGTTTGCCGGTGCTTTGATAGCTACAGCCTGGGTACAAGGGCTGGTATGGGAAATGATTAATCCGGTGTCGCTGCTACACCGAGGCCTTTTATTTGGAATGGGAGCCGGCTGGCTGTTAATTGCAGCAGTGTTCTTGTTCGATTTGTTTGTGGTTGAAAAAGGCTGGTGTGCCCATTTATGCCCGATGGGTGTCTGTTATGGCTTAGTCGGCAAGACCAGTCCGTTAAAGGTGATCGCCAGCAATCGAGAAGCCTGCAACCAGTGTATGGATTGTTACGTGGTTTGCCCCGAGCCACACATATTAAAGGGGCCATTGCGGGAGGCTAAACAAGGAAGCTCCCCACTAGTTTCACCTCAGGATTGCACACGCTGTTTACGTTGTATGGATGTTTGCAGTCAGAACGTATTTGATATTACCGCATCGCTTTCGGGTTCAGCTCGAACAAAAAGTGGAGAACAATAAATGAAAACTCTAATTTCATCCATGGTAGCGAGTTTGTTGTTGGTGACGAGCTGGGCAAGTGCCAATGCTGTCGACAATGAGGAGTTTGTCAGCAACGGCGGACTGTCGTCATTGCGCGGACAATCCGAACTCAATGACACCAAACAGGCTGAACAGTTGAAAAAGCAAGTGAAAGACGACAAGGTCATCGACCGCAACTATGTTCATCAGCCGCCGCTGATCCCTCATCAGATCCGCGATTATCAGGTCGATTTGAAGAGCAATAAATGTTTGTCTTGCCACGGCTGGAAGTTTGCCGGACAAATTGGGGCAACCAAGATTAGCCCAACACATTTTGAAACCGCCGATGGTTTGACCCTTTCTGACGTTGCTCCTCGCCGTTATTTCTGTCTTCAGTGCCACGTGCCGCAGGCTGATGCGCCACCGTTAATTGCCAATGACTTTAAGGCGGTTGATGCGCTGGATGCTGCCAATTCGTCTAGATAAGCGAGGTACTTTTGATGTCTGATAACAACAAGACTGGCTTAATCGCCCGCCTTTGGCAGCTGTTCTCAAAGCCAGCCAAAATCGCGACTGGTGCTGTTCTGGGGATGGGCTTTATTGGCGGTATTCTGTTTTGGGGGGGCTTTAACTGGGGAATGGAAGCCACCAATACCGAAGCTTTTTGTTCTGGTTGCCATGCGCCGATTGTCGAAGAGATCCAATCGACCATTCACTACAGTAACCGGTCGGGAGTGCGGGCGATTTGTTCTGATTGCCATGTGCCGCACCAGTGGACTGATAAAATTGTGCGTAAAGTTCAAGCGAGCAAAGAATTGGTGATGCACTTTATTGGCACCATTGATACGCCTGAAAAATTCGAGGCACGGCGCAAACATCTTGCCGAGCGAGAATGGCATAGATTAAAAGAGAACGACTCGTTGGAGTGCCGCAACTGTCATGACTTCCAGTTCATGGATTTTACCGAGCAAGGCAAGCGCGCGGTAACCATGCACTCGACTTCACTCGCTTCGGGCGATAAAACCTGTATCGATTGCCACAAAGGTATTGCGCACGCCTTACCTGACATGTCGGGTGTTGAAGGCTGGTAATTCGATTTAGGCTCTAATTACACCAACTTAAAAGGCAGAGGATTCGATTCGATCCCTGCCTTTTTGTTTGGCAAGTTTGAGCGCATCATTCGCTCTGGTTAGTAATACCGAGGATGGCGTGTTGCTGCCGGAGGCCGTTGCGATGCCACCACTGAGGCTAAGTTGATGATCAATGCCGATGTGTTGCAGTGCTAGTTCACTTAGAGTTGCTTTTAACTGATGACAAAGTTGCTCGGTTTCTTGCTTGCCACGGCCAGCGCAAATCAGCAAAAACTCATCACCATCGAAACGGCCAATATCAGCGCGCCCAGCCAATAGCTGTTGCGCCTGTTGAGCAACTTCCTGTAGCAATTGATCGCCAGCCGAATGGCCAAAATCCTCATTGATTTGGCTTAAGTGGTCAATGTCGAATAATGCAATTGAGGTTGGATTCAGAGAATCGCTGGCTTTTAAAGCTCGCGCCAACTGCACCGTGATACTGCGCCGGTTGGGTAGCTGGGTCAGCTGATCGCGCCCAATCATCTGTGTCATTCGCGATGCTCGTTGACGGACGACAATTGTCGCGGCCGTCATGACCAGAAACAAAGTGATCGAAGCCGCAATTGCCATTACCTGCCACTGTTGTGCTTGCTTCAGGTTAGCGATGGTCTGCTCCTGTAGCTGTGCTTTTAACTCCGCTTGCTGTTCTTTGTGTTGCTGTTTTTCGAGATTAAGTCGAGTACTCGACATGTCGCTGTATTGGGACTTGATGCGCTGAGTGTAGGTATTGCTTAATTCAGCGTACTCCTGAAACATTCTGGTGGCTCGTTGCCACTGTTGCGTCTCGGCTAACAGTTCGGCATAACGCAATGTTGATGTGACTCGGTATGAACTGCTATCAACCTTCGCGAATGCTTCATAGGCTGTTTTGGCGTAGCCAATGGCCTTGTCTGGCTGACCATTGCCGCTATATATGTGAGCAAAAGCCATACTTAGATAGGGATCTCGGCGGGCTCCAGATAGAAATGTATTGTGCTCGGGAATTGTTTCGATGAGCGTTAACGCTTCAGATAATCGCCCCAACTCACTCAGGTTAATTATTTGCGCAATTAAGCCGGCACTCTCGCCATAACTGATGCCACTCTGGTGATATAACTCGGTAGCTGTTTGAGCATCCTTTAATGCCTGCTCATGCTGTTCTAACTGCCTGTGATAATAGGATTTGACGATATGAAAATCGCCTTTAATCCAGTCGGCAGTGACATCCGTGAGCAATGCTTTGGCGTCGGCTAGCAGCACTTCCGCCTCGGAAAGATCGCGTAAATGAATCATCAGATCGGCCAATCCGGTTTTTACTTCGGCGAGTTGATTGGGCGTTTCGGCGAGGCTTTGGGCAATAATAAAATCTCGGTACGAATCGGGTGCAATGGTTGCGCTGGAGCGAACAAAAGCCAGTAATCGGATGCGGTTGGCAAATGCCAACGTTCGGTAGGCCGGTAAATTTTGCTCTGACCATTGTGCTATTAGGTTTGAATCCTCAAGCACTCGATCGATATCGTCATGGATGGTGTGAGCGTAACTACGACAATAGCGAGCAAACATCTCGAGCTCTTTTGAGCCCCAGCTTTTTGCCCGCTTAATTAATTCGGTGGAACGTCGAATCCAGTCTTTTGTTAATAAATTGGACTGAATACCACACTCACTGAGCTCAAATAAAAATTGTGCGCGCTTTCTGACCCCAGCAATCAGCGGGGCAATTTGTTGGCGACGAGATTTGGCCTCATTCTCAGCATATTCGCCAAGTATGATGTGCTTGAGTTCTTTTTCGATTGAATGAACCGAGCGCTCAGCATAGGTCATGGGTGACACCATGAGCACAACGAGCAATAAGCAAACAACAGACTTCATCCTGATAAACTCCACACATCAGGAACTGATGGATTGACCATAGGCATCATTCAAAACTTGACGAATACAAGCAAGGTTATCAGGTGGAACTGTGTTAATTTTTGCCTAAATCATGATTCGAGTCTAAAAATGGAAGAACTCGCAGTAAAACTGCATCAGTTAGTCATGCAGCGGATGCCCTTTGGCAAGTATCAGGGGCGGTGGTTGATTGATTTACCGGTGGCTTATTTGTCGTGGTTTGCCGACAAAGGCTTCCCAAAAGGCACGTTAGGGGAGCAGTTGCAATTGCTGTACCAGTTAAAAATGGACGGCAATGGCGATGTTCTGCGGCAACTTCACAGTCGCTTAAACAGGGGCGATTGAGTCGACGAGCCTGAGTTGAAACGGTCAAGTCGGGCGACTATCGATTCCTTCCTGTTGCTGGTTATGATGGCTGAGCCATACCCTAAATTGTTGTTCGGTCAGCGGTTTCGAAAAATAGTAGCCCTGATAAACATCACAGCCGAGCGCTTTTAACTTCTCGACTTGATTGGCGCTTTCCACCCCTTCGGCAACCACATCCAATGACATATGCTGGCCAATCGCAATCATCGACTCGGTTAATGGCGAAGATTGATATTGTTCTAACTCATCGATAAAAGCTTTATCAATCTTCAAAATGTCGATAGGTAGATCGCGCAGATAGGCCAGCGACGAATAGCCGGTACCAAAATCGTCCAACGCAACCCGAAAGCCATAAGCCCGCAGCTTATTCAACTTGGCTATGGTTTCTTTTAAATCGGTCAGTAAGCTGGATTCTGTCAATTCAATGCAAATGTGCTTGGCTTGTAGCCCTTTGACTTGCACCAGCTCAATCAGTCGGTCGGCAAAGCCAGACAAGGCAAACTGCCATGGCGACACGTTAATGGACAAATGGCCCACTCGCATGCCGAGCTGTTGCCAGATGATTAAATCAGACAAGCTTTTTTGGATTACCCAATCGCCCAACTGGTGAATGAGTCCGCTTTCTTCGGCAATTGGAATAAACTCCGCTGGAGAAACAAACCCCAATTCGTCATCGTGCCAACGCACCAGGGCTTCGGCGCCGTATAAGCGGTCATCAGAGCCAATTTGGGGTTGGTAGACCAATGACAATTGATTATTGGCAATCGCTTGCTTCAGCGCTTGCCGAATGGTGTTTTTGTGGTTGGTTTGTTGTTCGAGCGCTTGTTGGTAGTAGCTGTAGCAACCACGACCTGCATGTTTGGCTTGATAGAGCGCCATTTCTGCCCTTCGGATCACATCTAGCGCCGTCAGCTCTTTGGATAATGACACAATGCCGACGCTGCCGGCGAGATCGATCATATGTGAACCAAGCTGGAATGGCTGTCGCACAATGCTCAGCACCTGCTTGGCCAGTTCTGCCGCCGCAATCGTTTGCTCTTGTGCAATGAAAATAAATTCATCTCCGCCTTGGCGAGATATAAACACCGCGTCGCTGATCTGCTCTCTGAGTTTATCCGCCGCATGGCGCAGGACATCATCACCAACGTCATGGCCCAACTGGTCATTAATGGTTTTGAAATGATCGATATCCATCATCAGCAAATAGCCATCTGCAATCATTGGATCGAGTAGTTGCTGGGATAAATACTCGTGGGTCTGGGCGCGGTTGGGTAATCGGGTCAAATAATCTTCGTAAGCCACCGCCAACAGTTTTTGTTCAGCTTGGTTCCGTTGCACTTCAGCCGCTGCGCGGGCGGCAAAAATATGCATGATATGGTTGAGCTTATGGCTTTGGCTAAATGGTTTGGTGTCAAATACGTTAATGATGCCAATGGGCTGTTGTTTAGCATTGACCAATGCGGCGCCAATGTATCCCTCAATGGCCATGTCTTGAAGCATTTGGTCATCAGGAAACTGACGCTGAATGTCGGACGGGTAGCAACACACCTGATTTTGCTCAAGTGCTTGCTGGCAAGGAGAACCATCTAGCGGATAAACGATGTTATCGGCTTTGTGGCCATTGACCATCAGCGATAGGGTTTGAATGGCCTGATTGTTTGCTTGAAGTAAGCCAATGATGGCGTATTTGGCATTAAATAACTTGGCCAGATTCAGTGCCATGCCATCAAAAAATGACTGCTCTTGCTGGCTCGATACGCCCTGCGCAAGGTACTCATAGGCTTTTTGACTGAAATAACTTTCGGTTTGGTCGGTGCATTGCGCCACCAATAAATCCACTGAACCTTCAATATCGCGGCTGCAATATAACTCAAAGTTTAACCAGCCGTTGGCGGTCAGGTTGGCCGATAACTGTTGCGGCAATTGCGCGTTGGCAACGGTACTCAGCGGCAAGCGCCCAGCTTGCTGAATGCGCTTGACGCTCAGTTCTTGTTCGGGGTAAATCGGGCGTAGCACATCGAGCAAATTGAGTTCCATGTGCTCAAGCGACATGCCCCAAAAATCCTTACACGCGGTGTTGGTCGATAACACTTGACCTTCTGTGTCCATTAAGATCAGCGGTGCCGGAGATTGATAGACTACCTGTGCCAGCTGATAAGCGCGGACTTGCTGATTTTGGCGGCGGATTTTTTCTTTTTCTAGCGCTTCGCTTTTACTCGACAATTGCTGACTGGTTTTCTTGGCTTTGACCATCAACGACACACTAAACAACAGCAGCACCGGAATAATGGCAAAGCCCGCCACATAGATAAAATCCAGCTCGCCCTGATCAACACCATGACCAACGTAAGAGGTGATCAAATACAAAATAAAAATGCCGATCACGGTTGGCAATAAAGCCGCTGGGCGCTGGTGGCGGACTCGCCAGCAGTTGCTCAAACCCCAAGCGGTGATAAATAAGCTATTCGTCAACAACAACAGCCGCCACAAGCTGGGTTGACCGTTGAGAATGGAAAACTGTTCGCCAACGACGGTGAAGTGGCGGACATCATCGATAGCTGAAAAGCGAATGCCAAATGGTAGTTGATGGTTCAGCAGTAGCATGCCGATGCTGATGACACTGAATACCGCCAGTACTGCATAAGGTCGCGGCGGGGAAGTGTGTAAATTGATGTTCCACAACATCAAGGCAGTGGCGACAATCGCCCAACTGGTTTGCAAGCGCAGCAATTCGACCATCGCACTAACGTCGTTGGTCTGCATATATTTGAGGGTTACATATTGATAACCGATGGCGGTACAGGTGAGTGCGAATAGGGCAAATTGGCGCAGGCGCTGATTGTTCAATATCAACATGGATACCGACTGTACAGCGGCATATCCCATAAAACCGACTGACATGTAAAACAGCAGCTCAATCAATCGTTATTCTCCAATCCTGATGTCAACAAGGGGCGCTGTACTTGATTGATTGTGCACCCGTCATCCCTTGTTTTCGAGTGGTTTTTGTAAAAAGTCTGATAATTGTTAACCCGACAGTTGCGGGGCAATGCTATTATCGCGACCAGCAAACCTGTTTCACTGAATCAATAGCGGAGACCGATACGTGATCAAACTGGGGCAAATGAATCGATTAGAGCTGACCGAGCAATTAGCCGATGGCTGGCTGCTGATTGAGCCTGAATCTCAACAGCAAGCGACACTCGCCAGCGACAATGCTCCAGAGAATTTAACCCTTGGTGAGTCGCTATCCGTATTTGTCTTTGCCGATACCGAGGGCGATCTGGTGGCAACAACCGCTCGGCCGAAAGTCATGGCTGGTCAACTTGCATTGTTAAAAGCTAAGCACGGTAGTCCATACGGCATGTTTATGGATTGGGGCATGAGTAAAGATTTGCTGGTGCCAAACCGTGAACAATATGAGCAAATGGAAGCCGGTCAATCTTACTTGGTCTACGTCTACATCGACGATCAGCAGCGGCTTGCGGCCAGCAGTCGTTACAAACGATACATTGATCAGGAGCGCCACGCCTATCGTGATGGCGATAAGGTTCACTTAACCATCACCGAACCAACCCCCCTAGGCTATAACTGCGTGGTTGATTATCAACACTCGGCGCTGCTGTATGCCGATCAGGTTTTTCGCAATGTCAAAGTCGGCGACCAAATCAGCGGTTTTATTCGTCAGGTCCGCGACGATGGTCTGCTAGATGTGTCTACTCAAGAGCCCGGCTACGGTAAAGTTTCTGGCTTAGCGGAGCGGATTATCGAGCGATTGGAAAAGTCGGGCGGTGAATTAAAACTGTCTGATAAGTCGGCCCCAGAGCTGATCAAAAATGAATTTCATTGCAGCAAGAAGGCATTTAAGCAAGCCATTGGTCTGCTGCGCAAGCAACAACAGATTGATATTTTCCCAGCGTACATCAAGCGCCGCAGCTAAGCGCGAGCCAATCAAACAGGTTAATTTTGTGAGTGTTCTACGCCCCGCATTGAGCGCGCTGTTGGTTGGCGCCTTGTTGGTGATCAATCTATCGGCTTGCTCACCGGCCCCATCTCAGTCATCCTCAGCCGAGCAAGCATTGGATGATTTGATCGCCGAAAGCTGGCAATACCGGCTGCAAACATCGCCAATGAGCGCGGTATACATGGGCCAGCCTGAAGCCATCGGGCTGGACGATATGTCCGAGTTAACCCTAGTTGCTCGTCAGTTCAGTTTTAAGGAATTTCTTCAACAGGCGAACGCCATTGATGAGTCTGATCTGCCTTCAGAGCGGCAGGTCGATTTGGCGATTTTGCGCTATCAACTGGCCGATAACTATCATTATTACAAGTTCAAGCGTCACTTTGTGCCGATCATGGCCGAAAGTGGATTTCACAATGACGTAGTGAATCACCTTCAACACCGCCAGCTTCGCAACGAGCAACAAATTAGTGACTACCTTGACACGCTCGGTCAGATCCCGCGGTATTTCGAGCAACAAATCGGTTGGCTTGAGAAAGGGTTAGAGTCGGGCAATACTCAGCCGCAAGTTGTACTCAAGGGCTTTGAGCATTCTATCGCCGCTTATCAGGTCGATAATCCAGCCGATCATGCATTGTTCAAACCGCTGCAGCAGTTACCGTCATGGCTTAACGAACAACAGCGGCAACAGGCTCAGCAGCAAGCTTTGACGCTGATTGAACAGCAAGTGATGCCGGCGTTTGATCAGTTGTATCAGTTTTTTGTCGAGCGCTACATCCCCGGAGCAAGAACAACCATTGCCATCGCGGATACCGAAAACGGTGAGGCATTTTATGCCAATCGCGTGCGCCACTTTACCACCCGAGATTTGACCGTTGAGCAAGTTCACCAACTGGGGCTACAAGAAGTGGCGCGGATCCGCGAGCAAATGGAAGCGGTGATCGAGGAAGTGGCGTTTGATGGCGATTTTGCCGCCTTTTTACAATTTCTCCGAACGGACCCTCAGTTTTACGCAACAACGCCCAAGCAACTACTGCAACAAGCGGCCTACATCGCCAAGAAAGCGGACGCCCAACTACCTAGATTTTTTCATCACTTGCCGCGCACACCCTATGGCGTTGAGCCGGTGCCCGCCAGTATCGCGCCTAAGTACACCACCGGTCGCTACGTTTCGCCTCGCAGTGACACCGATTCGGGCACTTATTGGGTAAATACCCACAGCTTGGATAAGCGACCATTGTATGTGCTCGAAGCCTTAACCTTGCACGAAGCGGTGCCGGGCCATCATCTGCAGATTGCGCTGAATAACGAAATGACTCATTTATCGCCATTTCGTACCTACTCGTATATCTCTGCTTTCGGGGAAGGTTGGGGTCTTTATGCGGAATGGCTCGGTTTGGAAATGGGGTTCTATCAAACCCCTTACGATAACTTTGGTCGGCTGAGTTATGAAATGTGGCGAGCGTTGCGATTGGTGGTCGACACCGGCATCCACGCCAAAGGTTGGACTCGCCAGCAGGCGATTGATTTTATGGCGCAAAATAGCGCCTTGAGCTTGCATAATATTACCACCGAAGTGGACCGTTACATCTCGTGGCCAGGGCAAGCCTTGTCCTACAAAGTGGGCGAAATCACCATTCGTCAGCTGCGCCAACAAGCCGAACAACAACTTGGCGCAGAGTTCGACATCCGAGAATTTCATCACCAGATCTTGCGACATGGCTCGGTGCCACTGAGCGCGCTGGAGCAACAAATTGCCAGTTACATTGAACGTACCTTGGCTGCCAAGGAGTCTTCGCAATGACGTCTGGAAAACAGCCTGAACTGGTCGATGTTGCCATTATTGGCGCCGGTGCCGCGGGGTTAATGTGTGCCGCAGAAGCAGCGAAAAAGGGCTTGACGGTGGTATTGCTTGACCACGCCAAACAAGCGGGCAAAAAAATCCTCATCTCTGGCGGCGGGCGCTGTAACTTTACCAATTATTATGTCGAACCAAATGCTTATTTGAGTGCCAATCCGCACTTTTGCAAATCTGCATTAAGTCGTTATACCCAGTGGGATTTTATCGCTTTAGTGGATAAACATCAGATCCCCTACCATGAGAAAACCCTGGGCCAATTGTTTTGCGATGACAGCGCCAAAGACATCGTCAATATGTTGTTGTCTGAATGTCAGCAAGCGGGCGCAGAAATCCGCTTACGAACCGCGATCGAGCAGGTCGATTTTGCTAATGAACGCTATCAGCTGACGACATCAACTGGCGTACTCAGCGCCAGCAAGCTGGTGATCGCAACCGGCGGTTTATCGATGCCAAAGTTAGGTGCCACTAGTTTCGGATTTGATATTGCGCGGCAGTTTGGTTTGCAAGTGCTGCCGACACGCGCCGGCTTGGTGCCTTTTACTTTACAGCCTGCCGACAAAGCCTGTTTTGAATCCATTTCTGGGGTGAGTGCACCCACTGTGATTGAATCCCTCGCTGGCGTCAGTTTCAAAGAAAACTTGCTGTTTACCCATCGGGGGTTAAGTGGCCCAGCGGTGCTACAGATATCGTCATATTGGCAAGAAGGTGAAGCCATATTGATTAACTTGTTGCCTGACCACAATGATGAACAATGGCTGCTCAACGAACGTCATAAAAATGGTGAACGAACGATTAAAACTGTGCTCAGTGAGGTGCTCGCCAAACGCGTTGCTGAACAGTGGCTGGGGCATCAGCAAGTCGACAATAAACCGCTCAAGCAATTCGATGACAAGCAGTTGCTAGCATTGGCTCAGCGCTTAGCGCGCTGGCCTATCAAGCCGTCCGGCACCGAAGGCTATCGCACTGCGGAAGTTACCTTGGGCGGGGTGGATACCAATGAGTTGTCATCAAAAACCATGGAATCGAAAAAGCAACCGGGACTTTATTTTATTGGTGAAGTTGTCGATGTGACTGGCTGGCTTGGCGGCTACAATTTCCAGTGGGCTTGGAGCAGCGGCTGGGCTTGTGCTCAGGCTCTTTAAATTTTAAGGATGCCCTCGTTAAATCAGGAGTCTGATGATGACGCGCAGCAAAGTATCAGTTTGGATGATTTATATCGCGCCCGTTATCTTGGTGACATTGGCGGTGGCGATACTTGGTGTGCTCAATGTCAGGCATACCGTTCAAGCCTTAGCTGAGGGCTATGCTCAAGCTTACAACCGGATTGTGGCCAATGTTGCCATTGAAAACGAATCGGCACTGCTGCAGCCGGACAATTGCGATTACTTGCAACAAGCACTGCGCTATGAACGCGAAATTTACCAACTGCAGACCATTGCTGACGGTCAAATCCTTTGTTCATCCCTCGATCATGCCGATCGTCGTGCGATTATCGATATTGAAAAGCTAGATGAGCGACCTCAACGAGTTGAGTTAGCGCTGATGCCGATGTCGCAAGATATTTCGGTAGCGGTTGTTAATCGACGGGTCGTTGACGGCAAGGTTTATTATGCTGCTTCACTGGTAGATCTTGATTATATGCGCGCTAATTTAGGTTATCGGACCGAGCAGCGAGCGAAGTCGGCGGCCTTGTTTGTGGGCGATGATGTTGCGCCACCCAATGCCGTCAGAACGCACGGCTGGTTCGTTTATACCGCGCTAGCTGGTGTTGATGACAATGAAATACAGGTGATCGCCAGCGACGAGTTAATCGAAGAAAAAGCGTGGTTTTGCCTGTTTGCTGCCATCGTTTGCTCGCTGATCACTAGTCTTGCTATTGTCATTGCTCGCCGCTTTTTGTTCAGCCATCGTGGCATCCATGGTGAAGTGAAGAGCGCCATCAAACGCAAGGAATTCATCCTCCATTTTCAACTTCAGGTTGATGCTCGGACTGGCAAGGTGGTCGGTGTCGAAGCCTTGGTTCGGTGGCTGCACCCCGAACGAGGGCTGATTTATCCGGATGTATTTATTCCGGTATTAGAAGAGTTTGGCTTAATGACCGAGTTAACCGAGTTGGTGGTTGAGCAAGCGGCCGCTGAGTTTGCCGATTGGACGTTTACTGAACGATTTCACTTGGGCATTAATTTCCCTCCTGACTACTTCCTGTCGGATAAACATGGTCAAGGTCTGATCAGCCAAGCCAAGTTACTAAAGTCGCGCGGCATTCAGCTCGGCTTAGAGATCACCGAACGGCAATTGCTCGATCAGCGTGCCAAAGCTGCCATTACGGATTTAAGAGAATTTGGCTTAGAAGTCTTGATTGATGACTTTGGCACCGGCCAAACGTCACTGGCGATGCTAGAAAGTACGCCGATTGACTACCTAAAAATCGATAAGTGTTTTGTTGATACGATAGGCTCAGATAGCGTCAATACGCCGGTGCTGGATGCCATTATCGCCATGGCTCACGGTTTGAATCTGAATTTGATTGCCGAGGGCGTTGAACATCGCAGCCAAGCCGAATACTTACTTGCCCGCGATGTCACTCTTCATCAGGGCTACTTGTACAGCAAGCCAAAACCGCTCGAACAGTTGTCCCAATTGCGCCAAGGTCAAGCCTAGCGTATCGAACGTTCAAGCTTATCCAAATAGGCAACAATTTCTGTCGATAGTGGGTCAATCTGCTGATAAAGACTTTCTGCTAATGATTCATCATTGTCTTCTACGGCTTCTAAAATTGCCTTGATGGTGCGGTGTAGTTCGGCGTGCGGCGGTTCAATATGCTTGAAATCAGCCAGCGTGCCAAATTGCTTTTTACCATCGCCGTAGTACCACTTGCCCAGCGCACAATGGTGGTGGGAGCAAGCCTGCTCTTTAGTGATCGCGGACCGATCGCCATTGAGAAATGACCGGATCCGAGTTTTCCAAGCCAAGTGCGCTTGTTTAGCTGACTGAAAATCGAGCATTTGCGATTCCGACAGATCCAGCTCGTTGATTTGATCCTGCAGCAGAGAGGCATGTTGATTGATCACCATGGCACTATGTTGCAGCGTTTCGCCTTTGCGCTCTGTCGCTGCGCTATGATCGCTAATGGTTTCGACGCTGGTGGCCATTTCATTAGTTACCGAAGCCTGCTGACTGACCGCGGTGGCGATTTCGGTACTCATCTGATTAATTTGCTCGACCCCCTCGGTAATGTCTTTAAATTTTTCTCTGGAGTTAGCCACCTTGTCGAGCGCCAGGTGAGCGGCGCCGTTGTTATTCTCAATGGTGCTGGCCGATTGGCTGATTTCATCTGACAAATGCTCCAGCATACGTCTGATTTCCAAAGCTGCTTCTTGCGAGCGGCCAGCCAGTCCGCGCACTTCATCGGCGACCACCGCAAAACCGCGACCCTGCTCGCCGGCTCGGGCGGCCTCAATGGCTGCGTTGAGCGCCAGTAAGTTGGTTTGTTCAGCGATGCTGGTAATGGTGTCGGTGATCGAGCGGATTTGTTCACTTTCCTGGGCGAGCTTATTGATGTGCTCTGTGGTTTGGGTCATTTGGGCGGAGAAATCTTGCATCGTACTTAAGGCGTCGGCAAACACTTGGTCGCTCTCATAGACTTTCTCCGACAAGTAACTGGTGGTGTCTGCCGTTTTTTGCACATTATCGGTAACACCATCAACCGTTGCTGACATTTCACTCATGCCCGCTGCGATCTGGGTGGTGTGATTGTTTTGCTGCTTCATGCTGACCAGCACATCATGGCTGGCTGCCGACAGTTCATCGGCGACCGCCGTCATTTCTTTTAGCGAATCGGATACTTGCATAAAAGTAGCTTTGTATCTGGCTTGGACTAGTTTGCTCGATTGCTGCATGGTCACTACTTCTTGGGTGCCACCGACAGCAATTGGGCGGGTAAAGTCACCGGAGGCGATGTCTTTGTTGTGCTGGCTGACCTTGGCCAACGGCAGGAACAACTGCCGGTGATTGAACAACCACAGTCCAAGTTGGCCAATAAGCGCGAGCAGAAGCAGTATTTGTAGGGAGGGTTGAGCGCTAATCATCAAGCCGATAAGCAAAATGAGTGTAACCAGAACCGTCGTTAGCGTATTGATGGCTTTCATTGACAGGCGCTGTCGAAGAGGCGGGGCAGGTAGCTTAATTTGGCTATTGGTCCGCATTGATGCGTACAGTTTTTCAGCTTGTTCGATTTGCTTGCGGCTCGGCTCCGAGCGAACCGATTGGTAAGCGACTGTTTTGCCGTGTTTGATGATTGGAGTGACAAAGGCATCAACCCAGTAATGGTCGCCATTTTTACAACGATTTTTGACCATACCACGCCAAGCATTGCCAGCTTTAATGGTGCTCCACAAATCGGCAAACGCAGCTGGCGGCATATCAGGGTGGCGAACAATATTATGATCTTGACCCAATAACTCTTGCTGGCTAAAACCGCTTATGTCGATAAAAGCGCCATTCACATACTGAATTTTGCCTTGGAGATCGGTAATTGAGACTAGGTCTTCCTTGCTTTTGAAGGTTTGCTCGACTTGAGTGACAGGCTGGTTGTTACGCATAAATTCCTTGCTCACACTGCGGTTTATTTAGAGCTTAGATTCAAATACGACATCTACAAGGCCGATTGATATAGCAGCCTTAAAAGTTACGACGAATATCAATAATCGCTGATATTTCGCGGTCATTTTGACCGCAGACTGCAATACGGAGCTGACGTCTTCGTTGTAATTCGTATAATGCTCAATCCCTGATAAAAACTGGTGACCAATCATGACCCCATGGAGCCCTGACAGCTGGCGTTCAAAGCCAGCCATGCAACTGCCGAATTATCCCGATGCCGTTCAGCTAAAAGCGGTAGAGCAGCATTTAGCGAATCAGCCGCCGCTAGTGTTTGCTGGTGAAGCGCGAGCACTGAAACAAGACTTGGCCCGCGTAGCCCGCGGCGAAGCATTTTTGCTGCAAGGTGGCGACTGTGCGGAGAGTTTTGCCGAATTTCGCACCAGCCATATTCGCGATACGTTTAAAGTGATGTTGCAGATGGCCGTGGCTCTGACGTTTGCAGGCCAGTGTCCGGTGGTGAAAATTGGTCGTATTGCCGGTCAGTTTGCCAAGCCGCGCTCGGCTGATATGGAAACGATTGATGGTGTTAGTTTGCCCTCTTACCGCGGCGATATCATTAACGACATTGCTTTTACCGAAGCGAGCCGTATTCCTGATCCGCAGCGCATGGTTGAAGCCTACAATCAGGCAACATCGACCTTAAACTTGCTGCGTGCTTTTGCCCAAGGTGGTTTGGCAGATCTCCATCAGGTTCACAAGTGGAATCTAGACTTTGTTGCGAAAAGTCCACTTGGCGAGCGCTATCAAGTATTGGCGGATCGGATTGATGAAACCCTAGCCTTCATGAATGCTTGTGGTTTGACGTCGCAAAACACCCCGCAATTGCACGAAACGACCTTGTATACCTCCCATGAAGCCTTGTTGCTGCCATACGAGCAAGCACTAACGCGCTGCGATACTCTAACCGGTGATTGGTACGATTGTGCTTCGCACATGCTGTGGATTGGTGATCGGACTCGTCAGCCAGATGGTGCTCATGTTGAATTCTGCCGGGGTGTTCACAACCCGATCGGTTTGAAAGTTGGCCCAACCACGCAAATGGATGATTTGCGCACATTGGTTGATACCCTTAACCCGAACAATGAAGCCGGCCGCTTGAACCTGATCGTACGGATGGGGGCGGATAAGGTGGCTGATCATTTACCGCAAATCATTCGAACTGTTGAGAAAGAAGGTTACAAGGTAGTGTGGAGTTGCGATCCGATGCATGGCAACACCATTAAAGCGGATAACGGATACAAGACTCGTTCGGTCAATTCGATTCTGAAAGAAGTGACCCAGTTTTTCGAGATCCATGGCTCCGAAGGCACTTATGCCGGTGGTGTTCACTTTGAGATGACGGGTCGTGATGTCACTGAATGTGTTGGTGGTGCATTTGAGATCACTGAGCATGACCTCGCAGAGCGCTATCACACCCACTGTGATCCGCGCTTAAATGCCGATCAGGCCTTGGAATTAGCGTTCTTGATTGCCGAGCACATTAAGCAAGCCCGCGCGGCAACTGTGTAATTGCGGTTCGCTTTTTGGTGGAATAACCGGCCAACTGGCCGGTTTTTTTGTAGTTATCGTTTGGGTGCTGGTTGGCCAGTTTTCTGTTCGGTTTTATCCAGAATGGTGGAGTGTTGCTGCTGCAGGCGAACAATCAGTTGTTGCCACGTCGCACAGTAGCCTTGTTGTTGGCTTAGGCGTTCAATTTCAGCTGAACTGAAACCGACAGCCATTGTCGGAACACTTGAGTTGCTTTGTTGCCGGACATGATTCTGCATACCAACGAAGCGGTCTAATTGTTGCTGACATTGTTGTTCAGTTTGTTGCTGCTCATTGGCTTGAGCGAAGCATGCTGCGCTCAGCAGTACGGTGCCAATAAAGCCGTTATAAATCTTAATCATGCTCGTCTCAGACCAAATATTTCCACATTTATAATAAATTTGACAATGAGTTAGGGCTAAATGCAACTATCCTAGTAGGAATATGCTGAGTCGTTGACAAAAAAGGACAGATTCGTGAAAAAGCTTGTTTATATCGTCGGTGGTTTATTCGCAGCCTTGATACTTGCTGTGGTGATCTTCACTGCAGTGTTTGATCCCAATGATTATAAGGATGAAATCAGTAACGCGGTAAGGGATGCAACCGGAAGAGAGTTAGTGATAGCTGGCGACATTGGCTGGAACTTGTTCCCATCCTTTGGCTTGGGACTGGCTGATGTTTCTTTTTCTAACCCACAAGGATTTCCTGAGCCGACCATGGCATCACTGAAATCCCTTGATGTGTCAGTGGCGGTTCTGCCGTTGCTTGGTGGCAATCTAAAGGTAAGCCACATTGCCATTGATGACGTTAAGCTCAATTTCATCACGCTCGCTGACGGCACCGACAATTTAGCCGACTTAACTTCTGGCGCTGATTCAAGTCAGCAGGCGGCCCCCGAAGAAAAGCAGAGTGGTGGTAAAGGCCTCGGGTCAGTCGAGCTTGGCGCTATTTCGATTACCAACATTGCCATTAACGTCGATAATCGCCAGTTAGGCACTAAGCAACTGGCGGAGCTTAAACACTTTAAACTGAACCAGTTTGTGCCCGGAGCTCGCTCTGACGCTTCGCTGGCGGCATTGGTTCGTAGTGATGATACGGAAATTGAACTGGCAATTGAGTCGGCAATCACCATTGCTAAATCATTTGATCTCATTGAATTGCATGAACTGGCATTGGATGCCTTGATGTCCGGGCCAAGCATTCCAAACGGCAAGTTAAAGCAGCATGTCAGCGGTAAAGGTACCATTAACCTGGCTGGTCCAACCGTCGATTTAGATGATATTCAAATTGAAGTAGGTAGCTTAACCGGCTCTGGCTGGTTTAAGTTCCGCCAGCAGACAGTGCCGGATATTCAGGTCGCTTTGACTTTCGATACGCTTAATGTTGATGAATTCACCCCAGTGAGCAATGGCGAGTCGCCAGAGGAGGCAAAAAAAACGCCGAGCGACCCAGATGCTGAGCCCGATCTGAGTGCGCTTAAAAGCATCAATTTCGATGGCGATTTAACATTCAATAAAGTGCTGGTTGCAGGGCTGACTGTGACCAACGTTAAGCTGCACGCCAACCTCAAAGACGGTGTACTCGATGCAAACCCTATCCACCTCGATTTGTATGACGGTAGCGCCAATGCCAGAGCGGTGTTGAATGCGCAGCAGGCGGTTGGTAGCTATCGCACTGAGTTCAGTCTGAAATCGGTTCAGGCATTGCCATTGCTCACTGATCTGGCCGATCTTAAAATGGTGAGCGGAAATGCCAATTTCGACATGAATATTCGCGGCACCGGTTTGTCGACTAATAAACTGAAATCGGCCAGTGCAGGTAGCGGCAACTTCGTGTTTGCCGACGGCGCCTTGGAAGGCGTCAATATCGCCCAGTTGATTCGTTCTGCGAAAGCATTGATGAAAGGCGAAAAAGCGCCTGAAGAAGAAAAGAAAACCGACTTTTCTTCGTTAAGTGGTAGTTTCACCTTAGCCAAAGGCGTTGCGACCAACCCCGATTTGAAACTTGCGTCGCCGCTGCTTCGAGTTAATGGCCAAGGCTCGATGAATGTAGTTGAAAACACCCTAGATTACACCGCAACGACAGAAATTGTGGCAACCTCAAAAGGCCAAGGCGGTGCTGATGCCGATGATTTAACCGGCTTGAAAGTGCCGTTAAAAGTCAGCGGCCCGCTCGATAATTTAAGCTACGGCGTTGATTTTGGGGAAGCACTCAAAGGCGAGTACAAAGAGAAGATCGAAGAGAAAAAAGAAAAGGGCTTGAAGAAGTTATCGGACAAACTTGGTGGCTTTTTGGGCGGAAAAGACTAGAACGGGCGGAACTGTCAGTAATCCCTTGCAACTAAAGCGGCGATTAGTAATAATGCTCGCCGCTTTTATGGTGGCCCTTCGGGTCCTCTCGCATTGATAGCTTGTGAACCTGGTCAGGACCGGAAGGTAGCAGCCACAGCAAGTGACTCGAGTGCCGGGATGTGGCTGGTAGGGCTGCCACCCTTGATGTTTGCATCAAAAGATTGCATAAATTGCAAAGAAGTTTGCAAATTTGCACACTAAGTCTGCATAAACTACTTTTTGTTGTAGGTTTACAACAAAACGGTAGCCTGACATGTACGACCAAACCAAAAAATCCTCTCATGTCCACAACATCTGCAAGTTTATGAGCTTGAAGAATGATGCTGTTGTGCGCACCCAATCTCTCCTTGAGTTTGATTTTTGCTTCCACCTTGAATACAACTCAGATATCGCTCGCTACCACTCTCAGCCTTTCGGATTTCAATATCGTTTCAACAATCGTCTTTGTCGCTACACGCCAGATTTTCTTGTAGAAAGCAGAAACTCTGAAGCTGCTTTCTTTGAGGTGAAACACTCAAGCCAAATTCTCAAACCCGACTTTCGGGCCAGATTTGCCGAAAAACAGCGCATTTCGTTAGGCGAGCATGGAAAGCGTTTGATTCTCGTAACCGAAAAGCAAATCCGGCTAGACCCAGTGATCGGCAACCTTAAGTTGTTGCACCGCTACTCGGGCCTGCAAACAATCACCGAGGTACAAAAAGCAATATTAAAGTTCGTGCGAAAACATCAGCGCGTGACCTTGTTGGACGTTGCTTTATCACTAGGAACTTCTGAGAGTGAAACCCTCATTTCAGCATTGTCATGGATTTCTAACGGCACACTAAAAACCAACATTCGCAACACTGCGTTCGGCTTAGATAGCGTTGTGTGGAGTTAACTTGATATGGGTGATGGCGGTATGTTTGACTTCATCGATGAGATGGCTGCCAGCGAACAGCAATTTGATGCGCAACCAGAGTTAGCATCGAATGTTATCGCCCCACCGCCTAAACTTTCTGAACCAAGCTTTGATTCAATTCCCCCGAACCTGCAACAGGAAGCGATGCAACGACTGAAAATCATTCATTTTGTTGCAAATCGCCTAGATGGCGGCTGGACCGAAAAAAACATCAAACCATTACTAACGCTCGTTGAAAAACAGTTAGATATATCTCCACCAAGTTGGCGGACGCTTGTAAATTGGAAAAAGGCTTACTTTGAGTCTGGCAAATCAGTGGATGCATTAATTCCAAAGCACCGTTCCAAGGGAAACCGTCAAATGGTGCGCGATTCACAGTGGCTGGTTGATGAGGCAATTAGAACGAAGTATCTGAGCAGAGAAAGAGTCTCTATTGCTGCGACTTACCGTTATTACAAGAGTCGAGTCATAATTGAAAACCGCTCGATTGTTGAGGGGAAAATCAAACCTCTTAGCCAACGTGCGTTTTACCAGCGGGTGAATAGTCTTCCTCCGTATGATGTTGCTGTAGCAAGGTTTGGTAAGCGTTATGCGGATCGAGAGTTTAGAACCGTTGGCCAGCAAATTCCTGCAACTAAACCAATGGAGTACGTTGAAATTGACCATACTCCAGTTCCTGTAATTCTTATTGATGATGAGCTGGATGTTTCTCTCGGACGGCCTTACCTGACGATGCTCTATGATCGCTTCAGTAAGTGTATTGTTGGTCTGAGCGTTAATTTCAGAGAGCCTAGTTATGACTCAGTCCGGAAAGCTCTGCTCAATACCTTGCTTGATAAGTCGTGGCTGCGAAAAAAATATCCGTCAATAAAAAATGAGTGGCCTTGCTGCGGTAAAATTGACTACTTAATTGTTGATAATGGCGCTGAATTTTGGAGTGCTAGCCTTGAAGAATCACTTAAACCCTTAGTGACTGACATTCACTACAGCCAAGCAGCAAAACCTTGGCGCAAAACCGGCATTGAAAAACTATTTGATCAACTCAACAAGGGGCTCATCAATGAAATGCCGGGGAAAACGTTCACCAACCCCACGCAGCTCGAAGATTACGACCCCAAAAAAGAGTCAGTGATTCGAATCTCAACGTTTATGGAGCTTGTTCACAAATGGATTGTCGACCATTACCACATGACGCCAGATGCCCGAGTCCGCGCAATCCCTTACCATACTTGGAAAGGCTCTGAATGGCCTCCAATTACATACAATCAAGAAGAAGCCGTCCGTTTGAGTATAGAACTCGGTTTGCTAAACATTTCTACCGTCAGGCAAAACGGCATCAATATACACGGGCTGCGCTATCAGTCGGATGAGTTAAACAATTATCGAAAATACACGCCTGCTTTAAACGGCAGCCTTCAGGTAAAAACCAAGACCGATCCATCTGATATTAGTGCGATTTATGTCTACCTAGAACAAGAAGAGCGCTATATCAAGGTTCCTGCTGTAGATGTCACTGGTTACACCAAAGAGCTATCTCTTTTTGAACACAAGGTGATTCAACAAGTAAATCGGACTAACACCAGAGCAATGGTGGACGAAGAGGATTTGGCTGATACAAGAATGTATCTAGAGCAACGAATCCAACAAGACACAAAAAGGATTGCGGAGCGACAAACGAACAAAGCTTCCAGAACCAAAACTGGCAATACATCCAAATTAGCCAAAATCCGGGATGTTGGCAGTGATGGGCCAACGACCATAGTTTCTAAAGCCATTCAAACCCCAAACTCGTCGCACGAACATCCTTCGAGTTCTCTCGATGATGATCTTGGCGATATTGAGGGCTATTAAAATTGAAGAATCTAAGTCCCTCGCAACTTGAGCAGTTATCTACATTTGCCAACTGCTACATTGAGTACCCTCAAATAACCGAAATATATGACATATTTGATCAGCTTCGGTTTCAACATTCGCTAGGGGCTGAGGCGGAATCATTTCTTTTAACTGGTGAGGCTGGCTCAGGAAAGTCAGCGCTAATAGCGAATTACTTATCTCGCTTTAAAACTTCCGCAGGTAGCTTCGCGAAAACGCCGGTTTTGTCATCCCGTGTTCCGAGTAAAATATCCGAACGTAATTCCTTAGTCCAATTGTGTATCGATTTAGGCCAAAACACGGGATTTCGTCCTACAAGAGGTCGCATTGATATAGCGCTTGCCAAAGGCCTTGTGGTTCAGCTTAAACGTAAATCGGTAGAGTTAATCATCCTCAATGAAGTTCAAGAATTGGTTGAGTATTCATCTCCTAAACAGCGGCAGGAGATCGCGAATGCGTTTAAGTACATCAGTGAAGAGGCCAATGTATCTTTTGTGCTCTTAGGGATGCCGTATGCAGAAATTATAGCGGAAGAGCCCCAATGGAATTCCCGTCTAACGTGGCGGCGAGAGTTGGAGTACTTCAAGCTGATACACACGCTCGAAGAGTCAGGAAAAATTGAGCATCGAATCGATACAGAAAAAAAGCGCCACTTTGCGATGTTTGTGGCTGGGTTAGCGTCAAGAATGGGCTTTGAGGATAAGCCAAACCTGACAAGTAATGACGTTCTTTATCCGCTATTTGCAATGTCGAAGGGCGAACCGAGAGCTTTAAAGAACTTCCTGCAATATGCGTTGATGCTGAGCCTTCAACAAGACGCTCCACTCGATAAAGCCATACTGGCCATAGCTTTTGAGCAAAAGTTTAAGCAAGATAAAAACCCTTTTACCACATCGCTAGACGATCTTGGCTTGAGTCAAATTCAAGCTAGTTCTAGCTATAACACCACAGCAGCTAACGATGAGGACAAACTTCTCAAACCTCGGTTTAGTGACCATTTGTCACTGAGTATGCTGCTTAGCAAAAAGCCGCTTAAAGCCTAGTCTGATTGTTTTGCCAAATCTTCGAGTAATTTGGTTTGTTGTTCAGGGTTTAATTTTGCAATTGCACAGGCTAATTCAGCGCTTAGGTCATCATCGCAAAAAAAGTAATTGAGCGGCACATTGAGCTCTTGTGCCATTCGCCGCAACGTTCCTATGTCGGGCATATGTCGGCCTTTTTCGTAGTGGTTCATGCGGCCACTCGCTGAGCTCTCCTCCATGCCAATTTTTACCCCAAGTTCCTTTTGCGTGATCTTGGCTTTTTTACGGGCGGCTTTGAGCCTCGCTGGGATTGGGTTTTCGTTGAGCACTTATTCATCATCAAACAACCGTAGGTAACTTAGATTGTCTAAGTTTTGCTGATTTCTGTATACTTAGCAATCCTAAGTTTTAACCAGGGTGTTTGACGTTAGTGAAAGCTGTTCCAAAAATTAATGCCATCATGTTTAAGCTGCTGATTGAAAAGGAGATGAACAATTTTACGGTTGTAGAATTGAGGAATGCAGCGTTAGAAGCGGACTTATTGCCGCAAGACCCCAATGAGGCGAGAAAGAAAATATACCGGCAAATTCTGAGCTTCCAGCGCAAAGGCTGGCTGAATTCGACTGAGGTGGATGGAGCCAAGCGTTATGTCGTTTCAGACGAATTTCTTGCGCAATCGTTTGCCTCACACAAAGCCAAATATCAGCAGCCTAAAGCAAATCAACCGATTCAAAATGAAGATAAAAAGGTATTGGGTGAAGAGTTGAGCCGCCACAAAGGCGAGCTTGAAATTACGCTGGGCGAAATCGAGGAATACCAATCCCTGCTCTGCCGCTTTCCAAGCCTTAGTGTATCGCTAAATAAATTACTGCACGAAGCACAAATTCGCTCTGCAAATTTGTTGGGTAAAGTCAAAGCTGTTTCGGCTACTATCAAGTCGCTGCGGAGTGAATCCAAGTGCTAAGAGGTTGGCAGCAAGAGTGTGCACAACGTGTAGAACAAAAATTCACCTATGATGAAGCTCATTTCTTCCTACAGGCAACGCCAGGCAGCGGCAAAACCTTCCTTGCAGCAGAAGTTGCTAAGCGGCTGCATCAGAACCGCCAAATAGATTTAGTGCTTTGTTTTGCGCCTTCTAAAGAAGTCTGCAACGGTATCACTGCAACATTCTCAAAACACCTAGGTTGCTCCTTTGATGGCGGGCTCGGCACGCTAGGAAAATGCCTTACATATCAAGCCATACAATTCCTTCCTGAAAGCTTCTGGCAGACGTTGTCTCGCTACCGGGTATTTGTGGTTTTTGATGAAATCCATCATTGCTCAACAGGTTCGGTACAGGCCAATATGTGGGGGCAAATGATCATGAGGCGAGTGCAAAGCCTTGCAAGTTACACTCTTGCCATGTCAGGCACGCCATGGCGTTCAGATGAACTTCCTATTGCATTGGCAAAATACACCAATCCGGAAGGTGAACTTGTGGTTGATTACCAATATGGTCTTAAACAAGCCGTTGCGGATGGAGTGTGCCGCATTCCTAAAATTGTTTTAGTTGATAATCAGGTTGAAAGTCGCTCGCAAAATGAAGGTGTAAAGCAGTTTTCCAGCCTGCAGCAGATGCTTAAAGAAACCAAACACTCATACCGCAGTGTTGTTGAGGAGCCTAATGCGTTAAAGTACTTGCTAAAACTGGCGTGCCTTAAGCTCGCAGGAATACGTCAACAGTCCCTAAATGCAGGCGGACTGGTCGTGGCATCGTCAGTGGCTCATGCGAATGAAATTGCTCACCTGCTCACGAGCGAATTTGGTCAGTCAGTTTGCGTCGTCACGTATCAAAAAGAGCGTCCACACCAGCAAATCGAATCGTTTCGCCACAGCAAGCTGCAGTGGATTGTTAGCGTTGGCATGATTAGCGAAGGCACTGATATTCCGCGCCTACAAGTCTGTTGCCACGTCAGTACAGTACGAACGGAGCTCTATTTCAGACAGGTTCTGGGGCGAATCCTTCGAGTGAATCAAGCTCCTAACCAAGAAGCGTGGCTGTATACGTTTGCTGAGCGCCGTTTAATTGAATATGCGCAACGAGTCCAAGACGACCTCCCAGAAAGTTGCTCATTGGTGACCATTGAACCTCAAAACAAAACCTTGCCTGATACTGTGCTGATAGACTGCGAGCATGAATCAACTAAAGCACTACCGCCGCAAACCTTGGACACGACTCCTTTGAGTCATAACGAGTTGACACTTCATGCCAGCAAGCCAAATTTTGATACGCTGAGTTTTGGTCACTTTCACCATCGAGTGATTAAAGTATTTTCTGAAATACGGTGATTTAACTTGGGCTGCTCAAACCTAACCTGACAAAAGGGATTATTGACCGACATCACAAGCCCAATGAATTAAGAGAGTGTCGCATGGTAATTGTCGTAAATTAATACACACTAAAACTTAGTTAACCTAAGTTTTGGTGTGTTATGGAAAACCGCAATATCGCCCTATATCCTGATGAGTCGCTGGAAAGCTGCTTGCTACGCCTTGGTCAGCATCAAGGCTATGATCGCTTTGCTCACTTTGCCGAAGAGTGTCTTTGTCGCTTTCTGGAAGAGAATGAAGCTGTTTCGGGGGCATTACCCAGAGAGCTACAGCGCATCAATGTATATCATGCCCAAAGCAGTCACCAACTGCGAGTTAGAGTCCTGCGCCAACTAGAAGCGGATTTGCAGTTAGAGCCTTTTTCCATTCTCAAGTTGGCTTTGACACGCTCGGATACTCATTTCTCACCAGAGCAACGAGCCGTTCACCGAATGGGCGTTGATTTCCCACAAGCAGTGCTCCGTACGAATAACACGCCTGTATGCCCTCAATGCCTTCGTCATAGCCCCTATAGCCGACAGCGGTGGGAGTTGCTTCCATACACAGCCTGCCATATTCATGGATGTGAGTTGCTGCACCGATGCCCAGAGTGCGGCAAAAGTTGTGACTTTAAATACTCGGAGGATATAACTCATTGCGATTGTGGTTTTGACTTTCGCGATGCGCAAACGAAGCCGGCAAATGAGGCTAGCCTGTGGCTATCAACCATATTGGTGGTAACCGAAGCAGAGGGGTATTGCTTG
Source organism: Neiella litorisoli (assembly GCF_014773395.1). Classification (GTDB taxonomy): domain Bacteria; phylum Pseudomonadota; class Gammaproteobacteria; order Enterobacterales; family Neiellaceae; genus Neiella; species Neiella litorisoli. The sequence goes on from NZ_JACXAF010000003.1 coordinate 200,965, forward strand.
AACGATTTAGATATCTCGGCAAGATTCGGCTTCTTGTCATGGTTTCTTCGTTCCCGATCTGAATCTGATATCGACATTCTCGGTTTTTATGATTATTGCCGAGAATGGCCCAAAAACTTCAGATCAGAGCTCAAAGAAGCCATAGCTAAAGCGGATCAAACACGGATGAAGCCCTGGCAACAAACTTCGCTCGATGATGTATTGGGCGCAACTTTACGCGATTGTTTGCGATTACCGTATCGAGATTTCAAACGTAATATCGTGCTTAGTGTTTTGTTTGATGAGCTACTTTCTGCAGTATCGGTGCCAACCTCGAAGAGTGGTGGTCTTGGAGATGTTTTAGTGAGTGTACTTGATGCCGCTGCGTTGCTGTCTTGCTCGACCAATCGAATCTATCAACTGTATGAACAAGGCGAGCTCAAGCTTGCAACCAAAGTTAGCCTGCATAGCAAGCTGCCCTCATATCAGCCCGCCTTTACACTTCGCTCGATCCTCGATACGAGGCTCGCCTTGTTGGGGACTGCTCTCAATAGTTCCACTAATGACTGCGGCCAAGGTGGATTATGAAGCAATTACGAGAGCTCACCATAATTGAGCCTGTGACAAAGCAGCAAGAGGTTATTAAGCGGGCATTCATGCTGTATACCGAGCCTGTGGATGTTACCGGAGACGAATTAAATGCGCTGGTCGTTTTACTCAACCTGTCGCTAAGCAAACCAGTTTGCAACGACTATTTAGATGTTAAACGTGCCAAAAGTTACTTTGAGCACGAGAGCTTTTTTGAGATTGCTCTAGGCGAGTTGGTATGGGCGCATACTCACAACCTTAAATATCCAGATTCGCGAGTGTATGGGCAGCGCATTATTGCTGAGCATACCGACCCGCTAGAGCTTGGCTGGGCACACAACTCAGGTTACTACCGTCATACGATCTGGTTGTTCAACACTTTTTTGTGGGAAGGCAGAGAAACTTCCTTGATGGTGGAAGTGCTGCAGGGGGCCCGTGCGTGGCTTAGGGCTCTCAAAAAACTGGGCTTAAACAACGATCGGTTAGAAAAGCTAACGGAAACAGTCCGAGAAAGTATAAGAATTCCATCGTACCCAGATGAAGTAAACCCATATTCACCTCAGGTTCAATTTCCTTATCAGCAGGGTTATGTTTCTGTCACACCTGTTGTTAGCCATGCCCAGCAAGTTCAAGCGGAGCGAGCAAGTCGCATGCAAACAGACCATCGCTTTGTGAGTTCGGAACTGCCACATCCTGCTAGCGTTGGCAATCTCAGCGCCTGTATTGGTGGTAATCACAGACTACTTTTCTCGCCGCTCCAGGCGGAGCATAAGCCCCAACATAGCCTGTTGCAAAGCCGAAAGAACACCGTCAAGTATTTTGATGATTATCAGCTCACCAATCGGCGAATTTGCAACGTATTAGCTCATTTGTGCGGTTATGAACCTGCAATTACCCGTCAAGATTACCAGCGAGCCCGCAAAAGTCAGGTCAAAGTTTTACGCAAGCATTTGGCGCTGTGGTTACTTCCAATGATTGAATTGAGGGACCAATACGAAGAGACAACTGTTGATGCAGAGGAGCTTACTCCTATTGCTAAGGCGTTTATTCAGCTACCTACTGATGAGATCACCAGGCTTGGCAAAGCGCTGAGCCAGCAGGCTCACTTAACTTTGCAGAACAATAAGTATTCCAAACGATTTGCGTTTCATGGTCGATTGATCCAGCCCATTCGAACTCAAATCAATTGGATTTTGAAACAGTTTCAAAAAACGTTGTCAACGGAGTTGCCATCGACTGAACAGTATATTTATCTAACCGAAATGCGAGCAGAAGATTGTAATGCACAAAGCAGCCCTTTTGTGGTTGGCCTGCCAAGTTTGACTGCATTTTGGGGCTTTATGCATCAGTTTGAACGAGGCATGAGGGCAAGCCTTAAAGAAAGTGAAGAGCTAAGCTTCATAAGTTTCGCTTTGGTCGTGCGCTCAGAACGTCTTTTTAATGCTGCAAACTTGGCTGAGCCCAAAAGCGTTGCAAAAAAACGAGTGGTTTCGGCGGCTAAGCGACCTACCACTCGATGCAATTGGCGATCTGATTTAGAGTTCGATCTTGTTATCAAAGTCCGTACAAATATCGACTTAGCGACGCGATATCAAAGTCTTCAGGCGAACCTTCCTTTAACGCTGGCCGGGGGAACTGTCTTTCCGCCCGAGCTTAAAAAAAACACATTATGGCTTCGAAGTTTTAGCTGCCGGTCGGAGCTGTTTTTTCTTCTTAAGGGAATCGATTGCAGTGCAAGTTGGGTTTACCCGGCAGGGTTTCATACGGATTCGTTTTACGAACTGTTAAACGAGTTAGAGCAGGATGAATCTTTCATCGCAACGGCGTCTGGTTATCAACATATGCATACGCCCTGCGAACGAAGCGGGAGCGTTGCTTCGATGCATGCTTACGCAGATAACTTGCTGGGAATCGCGAAGGCGTTTAATCCCATTGAAGTGCGATTACTTGGCCAGTCTCACTTTTTTAGCAGCGCTTTTTGGCGCATGAGCTCAAGCCATGAGTCTATTCTTATAGAAAAGGATCAGGACTAAGCTTCTATGGAATTGTGCTCCCAGCTGAATTATTGTCGCTCGCTCTCTCCGGGGAAGGCATATTTTTATTATCTCGTTGATGGCAAAGAACAGCCTATCGGTGTCGATCGAACTCGTATTAGAGCGCCAAAATCTGGTTTTTCAGAGGGCTTTGAACCCAAAGGCATGAAACCTAAGGATACGGCACCGCAAGATCTGGCCTATTCGAACCCGCAGTTCATTGAAGAGTGTTATGTGCCGCCAAGGGTTTCTGAGATTTATTGTGACTTTTCACTGCGTATCAATGCTAATTCCCTGAAGCCCAACGTGTGTGCTCTTGATGAAACTAGACAAACCTTAACTGCTCTCGCTGAGCTCTATAAACAGCGCGGAGGCTACGGCCAGATAGCCAAGAGGATAGCGAAGAACATACTCATGGGAACATGGCTGTGGCGTAATCGCACCTGCCGCTCACTAGATATTAAGGTTTTGACGAACGACGACCGAGTCATAACAATCTCAAACGCATTTAGCCTCCAATGGGCAAGCTCTTGGAAGGGGGAAGCACAAGACGCGCTAGAAAACCTCAAAACATTCATCGAAAAAGGCCTCACCGATCCAAAGTCTCTTTATTACCTTGATGTAAACGCCAAACTAGCAGTAGGCGGAGGTGATGAAATTTATCCCAGCCAAGAGTTCGTTGATTCAAAGCAAGATGGTGTGCCCACAAAGCAGTTGGCAAAGACCCAGCTCAACGGACAAGAAACCGTTGCCTTTCATGCGCAAAAGATAGGCGCTGCGTTGCAAATGATAGATGACTGGTGGCAGCCAAATGCGGATAAGCGTTTGAGAGTGAATGAGTACGGCGCTGACAGAGAATATGTGATTGCCCGCAGACACCCTAAAAATGGGAATGATTTTTACCAGCTTGTCGGGCGGTCCGAGCGCTGGGTTGAACAACTGGAACAGGGAAATGAAATCCCAGACGAAGTGCATTTCATCATGGCTGTTTTGGTCAAAGCTGGCGTATTCAACGGCGCAGCTAAGGGGAAGGCATGAGTTGCCGCTACGGCTTTGTAGTTGAGTTTATTCCTGAGTCTGGCGACTGCAATTTGCTTGCAGGCCGGTGCATCAAAACGTTGCATGGTTTCTTAAATGCGAATAAAAACGCAGCAAACTCCATTGGTGTTGCATTCCCGCTCTGGGGGATTCAGTCGGTTGGCAAAGCCATCGCTTTTGTCGGTCCTTCAGAGAAAGAACTAGTCGGTCTAAGCTACCAGCCGTATTTCTCGATGATGAAAGAGGAAGGGCTTTTCAATATGTCTAGTGTGAAAAAGTTACCAAAACAGTTGGCTGAAGTACGCTTTGTGAGAAACCAGACTATTGCTAAAACCTTTGTTGCATCGAAGCGGAGGCGAATGAACAGGGCTATTGAGCGGAGTGGCAGCGATAGTTACACACCGAAAGCTTCAGAAGAGCGAGAGTTCGATTTTTTTCACTGCATACCCATTGAAAGCAAATGCTCACAACAAGAGTTTGTTTTGCATGTACAAAAGCAAGATGCTCTTGAGGTTAACGTCGCTGGTTTCAACTCTTATGGATTGGCAACCAATCAGCGATGGCAGGGAAGCGTACCGAATATCGATTTAACCCTTTTTTCTTAGGATATTAATTTGTTCCTTTAAATCAGAGTGTTATTTGATCTTGCAAACAATTTTTTTTCTAACCCTTTGTTCAATAAACAACTTGATATTCAAGGCTTTGCTGACTAATTTTCATAGTGACCTGCCGCATAGGCAGCTAAAAAGCATACCTCACGATAACAATCCGGGCATGGTATGTGACCTGCCGCATAGGCAGCTAATAAAATTATGAGCGATGGGGCTTCCAGCCTGTGGAGGTGACCTGCCGCATAGGCAGCTAAAAATAGGTCAGGAAGAAAGCAACCAAACCTGCTGAACAAGCAGAAAATAAGAACCCACCAATTTCGGTGGGTTTCTTTTTAGGGCTGTTGCTTTGTTTTGAGCTTATCAATGGCTTTGGCCATTCAGCTGAATGGCCAAAGGGGAACTGGTTTGTTTTTCCCAAGTTCAAGTTTGGGAGTGCGAGGTTATTTTTCCATAGGTGGCTAGTCAGCTCGGATTTTTCCTAGATACATCTTCATCGGACAATGAAATTCATATTCCCCCTTTGCAAGTGGCGGTAATGTTAAGCTCACCGACTTGTTTAATGGAAGCTCAACAGAAAAATCTGCTGCCGGAATAACAATAGAGCTTGCACATGGGGACGGATCTTTACGATGAAAAGTGAGTTGAGATTGTTGCATCGCATTAATTTGAATAAAAGCTGGTGTGTATACCCCATTCTCGACGGTAATAACTAGGTTACTTTGTAATTTAACAGCGGGCTTAGGACGATAAAGCCAGAACCACCAAACGATTAGTAAGATGATAGCAAGCCCGATAATATTGATGGTGGTCATGCTGCTAAGCCCCCTTCATGTTTCGTTTAAGCCAACGCAGGCGATTGGCATTGCTAACCACGGTGAGAGATGAAAGAGCCATTGCCGCTCCCGCGATAACTGGATTCAGCAGTATTCCCCAAAACGGATACAAAACACCTGCGGCGATTGGAACCCCCGCAGCGTTATAGATGAATGCTCCAAATAGGTTTTGCTTAATATTTTTGAGCGTTGCTTTACTGATATTAATGGCGTCAGCGAGGCCGTGCAAAGAGCCTTGCATCAGTGCTATATCCGCGCTTTCGATTGCTATATCGGTTCCTGTACCAATAGCAAAACCAACATCAGCTTGTGCTAAGGCTGGAGCATCGTTAATCCCATCTCCAGTCATTCCTACAACCTCAAAGGCTTGCTGTAGCTTTTGAACTTCATGTGCTTTTCCTTCTGGCAGAACTTCAGCGAATACTTCATCAATTCCGACTTGAGAAGCTATCGCTTGAGCTGTGTGCTGGTTATCACCAGTAATCATGATGACCCTAAGACCACTAGTTTTAAGACGCTGAATTGCGCTTAGAGAGTCTGCTTTTACTGGGTCTGAAATTGCGATTAAGGCTTCTAGTTTTCCATCTATAGCAACAAATATCGGGGTCTTGGCCTGTTGTGCAATTTCTTTGGTTGCTATCGCATGGGCCTCATACTCGATGGAAAATCGATTCATCAGCTTATCGTTGCCAATCAGAATATGTTTACCGACAGACTTGGCACTCACGCCATGCCCATCAATTGAGTCAAACTGGTCGACCGGGCTTAAAGAAAGCTCTTTTTCTTGAGCTGCGCTCAATATGGCCTCGGCAATAGGGTGTTCTGAACCTGACTCAACGCTTGCCAATAGAGTTAAAACCTGCGATTCATCCAAGTCACCTAACAATTTGAGATCCGTCACTTGCGGTTTGCCTTCGGTGATGGTTCCGGTTTTATCCAATACCATGGTGGTTAATTGTGAGGCTGTTTGCAGTGCTTCGCCGTTGCGGATCAAAACGCCGGACTCTGCTGCTTTGCCAACGCCAACCATAACCGACATTGGAGTTGCTAGACCCAATGCGCAGGGGCAGGCAATAATAAGCACAGTTGTAGCGGAGATAATGGCTAGACTCAGTGCTCCATCCGGCCCCCAATTGAGCCAAGCAAGCGCAGAGACGATTGAGATGATCATGATGGCAGGCACGAAATACGATGAGATCGAGTCGGCAAGTCGACCAATTGAAGGCTTAGAGGCTTGAGCTTGCTTAACCATGTGAATGATTCGCGCAAGAGCGGTTTCTTTACCAACATGCGTCGCTTGAAAAACAAGCGTCCCATTTTTGTTAATAGTGCCTGCAGATACGCGATCGCCCGACTCCTTGCTGACAGGCATCGGCTCGCCGGTCAGCATGGACTCATCAATAGAAGATCTTCCGTCTATGATTTTCCCATCGACCGGAATCTTTTCTCCCGGCCTAATGCGGATCAGATCGCCAGCCAAAACATGCTCTATGGGAATATCTAACTCTACCTCTTTGCGCAAGACTCTTGCTGTTTTCGCTTGCAAGCCGATCAACTTTTTAATCGCAGAAGAGGCCGAGCCTCTAGCTTTAAGTTCTAGCGCCAGGCCTACGTTGATTAGACCAATGATCATGGCTGAAGCTTCGAAATAAACATGGCGCGCGGCCAACGGAATAGCGTCAGGGAAAAGCACAACAACCATGGAATAAAGCCAAGCCGTTCCTGTCCCCAATGCTATTAGGGTATCCATACTTGCCGTATGATTGAGGAGCGATTTCCATGCACCTACAAAAAAGTGTTTGCCAGAGGCAAAAAGAACTCCTCCGGTCGCTAGCCCAATCAGCAACCAAATGAACTGCTGGCTCTGAGTTTGAATCGACATATCACCACCGAGCAGTCCATAAAGCATCAGGGGGAAACCAAGCCCTAGGGCCAGGATTGCATGTCGCCAACGGCTGCGGTACGTAGATATGTCTTGTTGCTCCTGCGCTGATTGAGAATCTAACAAATTATCTTCATCGAATTTCTTGGCTTGGTAACCGATTTGTTCAATGGTTGATATAAGCCGCTCTGCGCTAGCATTTCCGGTTACGGCAACGGTCCGGTCAGCAAAGTTCATTTGGGCATTGCTGACACCCTCGATTTGAATAAGGGCTTGTTCAATTTTACTGACACAACTGGCACATTTAGCCCCAGTGACCGATAACCAAATTTCACCGTTGGGCGTCGAACCCGCTTTAGGCCGGCTTGGAGATAAGGACATTACAACTCCTCCTTAGATGAACAGCAGTTGGACTTTGAGCTGCTAGTTTGACAACAGTCGCGGCCCTGAGATGCTGTTTTGATGAAAACAAGCGCAATTAATGCAACAAGGATTAAAGCGGCGATTGGTACGATACCGGCGCTCAAGTACAGCAAAACAATGGCTACGAGCAGAGCACAAGTGGCAAACATTTTCATATCACGACCTTTATTAATGAGTGTTGCTATTGAATAGCTTAAACCTTACCCTTGCAGTAAGGTCAAGGTTTGAGTCAGTACAATGAAAATTTCCGAAGTGGCAGAAAAAGCAGGGTTGACGGTTAAGGCCGTCAGATATTATGAAAATGTAGGTTTAATCCCAAAGCCAGCTCGACAGCAAAACGGGTATCGAAGCTATGACGATTCAGTGCTTCCGATCCTCAACTTGATTCATCGGTCAAGAGCCGCAGGTTTTTCTGTTGACGAGTGTCGGGAGTTGATTGAGCTGTTCAACAACCCAGCACGTCATAGTGCAGACGTACATGAGCTTATTTGCCAAAAAGTTGAAGCTATTGAAAAGCAACAAGCTCAGTTGGAACACATCAAAGAACACTTGATTGCGTTGGCTAGTCGATGTGAGAACAATGAAAAATCAACATGCTCAATTTTAGCTTCATTGACCAAGTGAGTGGATTAACATTTCGTTAGAAAAAATTTAAAACTATTATTGACCTTACCCTTAGGGAAGGGTCTAAGATGCATCTTATAACGTTCATTTTAGCAATCCGATCAATGTCACTATTGCGTCTACAAAAATACAACTATCGCACGGCAGCGCTTCTGTCTGTGTGGTTTATATTTTGTGTCACGGTGACTTGCTCAAATCTGTTTGCTCATGATGATACCGTTTCTCAAGTCAGCACTTCCGAGCATATTGCTTTCACAGAAGCAAATTCCCATGCGCGCCACCAACCCATGACTACGGAAGACCCTGCTGCTTCGGAGCACGGATGCTGTGGTGACAATGCTGATGATTTTTCTATAACCAAACTGGTTAACTCTAAAACAGATAACTTCCAAACGCTTGCCGTTGTTGTTGTATTGGCACTAATGCTATCGCTATTCATCGTGCGACCTAAACCAATCCTTCGACCAAAGCGTCATATAGTACCCACATCGGGATACCCCCCCATCTTCCTGACAATTCAGCGCCTGCTGAATTAGCCACATAGTTCCGAACACCCCAATCAACTGTGCTCTTTGAGTGCAGCACAACCCTATTTGTACATTTAATCATTTGGCTTATAGAGGCCCGTACATGATGAACCGAAATCGTAACTTGCGCCTGTGTGCGCTGGTAGTTGCTTCATTTTTGCCCTTGGCTCACACCTCAGGAGTTTGGGCTGAAGAAACCAAACTATCGTTGGCTAAAGCTGTCAATCTGGCGCTATCTGGCGATATTTGGCAAGAGGGAAACAAACTCAATGGGCAAGCATTTTTGAGTGAGGCGACTGCCGCAAGCTCTTTGCCTGATCCGAGAATAAACATCTCCGCAGCAAATATTCCAACGGACACTTTCAACTTCGACCAAGAAGGTATGACGCAGCTGAAAGTTGGCGTGAGTCAAATGTTTCCCCGAGGGGATACACTGCAGCTGCGACGTGAGCAGGGAAAAGAAAAAAATGAGCTTACGTTAATTGCTGCAAAAGTTAGATCTGCCAAAGTCACTTCACTCGTCAGTCAAATATACCTAGACGCATGGCTAGCTCAACATATTGCAGATTTAATCGAAAACAATCGATATTTGTTCGAGCAATTGGTTGATGTAACCGAAAAAGGGTACACATCTGCTGCAGGCAACACTCGCCAGCAGGACTTAATTAGAGCCGACTTGGAGCTGGCTCGTTTAGATGAGCGCGTATTAAGAATTCGACAACAATTCGACACTAATCTCCAATTGCTATTGGAATGGTTACCACCTGAAGCAATAGCAAATGCGCTAACGATCGACGCCCCTGAAATCGAACCACTAGCTGTATTCAAAGCTGGAGAATTAAGTGCGTTGACACGAGTGCTGGCCAAGCATCCAACAGTAAGAGGTATTGAGCAACAACGAGAAATTGCAAATACCGATGTTGAAATAGCTAAGCAAAGTTACAAACCAGAGTGGGGACTGACCGCAAGCTATGGTTATCGTCAAGATGATCCTTACGGCAACAGTCGCGCTGATTTTTTATCAGTAGGGGTCACTTTTGATTTGCCTGTTTTCACCGAGTCTCGCCAAGACAAGCAAGTCGATGCTGCTCGCTATCGAGCACTCTCCGTTGAAACCGAACGCCAACTGCTATTGCGAAAGTTGAGCGCCGAATTTGAATCGCTCACTGCTCAAATCAACCGATTAGAACGACGTGAACTTCAATACAGCCAAAAGTTGTTGCAGCAAACCAATCAGCAGGCCGACTCAGCTTTGAATGCTTACACCGCTGATCGTGGAGACTTTGCAGAAGTCATGCGTGCATACATTGCTGTTCTCAACACTCAGATTGAAGCTAGCCAAATTCAAGTCGAGCGTTTGAAAAAGGTTGTGCAGCTCAACTACTTACTAGCCGGTGAAGTTATTTAAGGGAATTTGAATTAATGAATACTTTTGTCAAAACATCACTAACAATAACCGTGGGTGTTGTGTTAGGTGCCGCTGGTTACCATGTGTTGAGTCCGACGCTAACTCTTCAACATCAAAGCGCGGCTGATGAACCGCTCTATTGGGTTGCGCCTATGGACCCCAATTACCGAAGAGATCAACCAGGAAAGTCTCCAATGGGAATGGATTTGATTCCTGTTTATGCAGACAGCGAAGGTGCAAATAGTCCCGGAACAGTGACCATTTCTCCCGAAGTTGAAAACAACCTAGGCGTCAGAGTAATCAACGTGAGTCACCAACCTTTCCATTCGGAAATTAACACGGTTGGCTACGTAGGCTTCAACGAGGATGCGCTAGTTCACGTTCACCCTCGCGTTGAAGGCTGGCTTGAGACGTTATTCGTCAAAGTTGAAGGTGAGCGAGTGACTCAGGGGGATCCGCTATTTTCGATATATTCGCCAGAGCTCGTCAATGCTCAAGAAGAACTTCTTCTTGCTCTAGATAGAAAAAGTACAAAACTCATCAAGTCCGCTAAAGAGCGCCTGAGAGCATTGCAGGTTCCCGAATCCCAAATACAAGCTGTTGTCGAGAATAGAGCAGTGTCTCGGACGGTAACAATTGTGGCACCTCAATCGGGTGTAATTGCCAATCTCGATGTGTATGAGGGGTTCTTCGTCAAGCCCGGCAAGACAATTTTGTCAGTGGGGCCTCTGGATGAAATTTGGGTTACGGCAGAGTTATTCGAAAGACAAGCTAACTTAGTCAATGTGGGTGACAAGGTCTCGATGACATTGGACTACGCGCCAGGAAGAGAGTGGCAAGGGCGTGTCGACTACATCTACCCAATGCTCGATCAAGACAATCGAACTGCCAGAGTTCGTCTCAGGTTTGCTAATAAAAACGAGACGTTAAAACCGAACATGTTTGCTCAAGTCGCCATTCACGCAGATTCTGACAAAGATACCCTGATAGTGCCTCGGGAAGCGCTCATAAGAACAGGCTCGCAAGATCGAGTTGTTCTCGCTATGGGAGAAGGAAAATACAAATCTGTTGCAGTTCAAGTGGGCCGCATTGACTCGGAGCAAGCGGAGTTGATTGCCGGAGTTCAGCAAGGAGACTCCATCGTCTCTTCTTCACAGTTTTTGCTCGATTCTGAATCCAGCATTAGTTCAGATTTTTTACGGATGTCATCGGCTGATACTGCACTTGCGAAAACGGTTTGGGCTGAAGGTGTTGTGAAGTCGGTTAACCCTCTCGATAGAGAAGTAACGGTTGAACACGAGCCTGTTGATGCGTGGCAGTGGCCCGCTATGACAATGAAGTTCGGTGTTGCTGAGGTAGTAGACATTGAATTGCTGACGCCTGAGACACACCTGCATTTCGAAATCGCCGAAGCCAACAATGCATACAGCATTCAGGGCATTCACATTATTTCTTCGGGACCAGACCGCTCTTCGACTTCTGCGGGAGAGCATAGCGGCCACAAAGAAATGGATCATAGCCAGCATCAAACCATGGAACACAATGGCCACAAAGAAATGGATCATAGCCAGCACCAAACCATGAATCACAGTGACCACGAAGGCATGGATCATCGCCAGCATCAAACCATGAATCACAGTGACCACGAAGGCTTGGCTCATAGCCAGCACCAATCCATGAATCACAGTGACCACGAAGGCATGGATCGTAGCCAGCATCAAACCATGGAACACAGCGGGCATGAAGGCATGGATCATAGTCAGCATTCAGGTTCTGCTTCTAATTCCAACAAGGCTAAGAGTGGAGAACAGCAATGATTGCTTCCATTATCCGATGGTCGATTTACAACCGGTTCATGGTACTGCTCATGACGCTGATATTAGTGGTGGGAGGACTATGGGCAATCAAGCAAACACCGATCGACGCGATTCCTGATCTCTCTGATGTTCAGGTCATCATTAAAACGTCATACCCAGGCCAAGCACCGCAGGTTGTTGAAGAGCAAGTTACCTACCCATTGACAACCGCCATGCTGTCGGTGCCTGGTGCTGAAACTGTGAGAGGCTTTTCGTTCTTTGGGGACTCATATGTATACGTGATCTTTGACGATGATACCGATTTGTATTGGGCCAGAAGTAGAGTTTTAGAATACTTGAGTCAAGTTGCTCCGAGCTTACCAAGTACCGCTAAGCCGCAACTTGGTCCTGATGCAACAGGTGTGGGCTGGGTTTACATCTACTCGCTAATAGACCGCTCCGGCCAGCGTGATTTATCACAACTTCGCTCCATCCAAGACTGGTTTCTAAAGTATGAGCTACAGACTGTTGCTGGGGTCTCTGAAGTAGCAACTGTCGGCGGCATGGTTAAGCAGTACCAAGTCAAAGTTGACCCCGATAAGCTCCGTGCCTTTGGTATTCCCCTTAGCCTGATTCAAACCGCTATTCAACGAGGAAACCAGGAGGTTGGCGCGTCGGTTATCGAGAATTCAGAAGCTGAGTATATGGTTCGGGCGACCGGATATATTCAAAGCATTGACGACTTAAACAACATTCCGTTGGGCGTTAGTCAGCAAGGCACTCCACTGCTTTTAAGAGATGTTGCAGATATTCAATTAGGGCCACAAATGCGACGAGGGGTTGCTGAGCTGAATGGCGAAGGTGAAACGGTCGGTGGTGTCATTGTAATGCGCTTTGGCGAGAATGCACAAAAAACAATTGAGGCCGTTAAAAGTCGTTTAGAGCAACTCAAACCCAGCCTCCCCCAAGGTGTAGAGATAGTGCCTGTTTATGATCGATCTGGGTTAATAGAGCGAGCGGTGGACAACCTTTGGCACAAGCTACTGGAAGAATTCATTGTTGTCGCATTGGTTTGCCTGATCTTTCTCTTTCATGTGCGCTCGTCATTGGTGGGCATTATTACTATCCCAGTGGGCATATTAGCCGCTTTTGTTGTGATGCATTTACAGGGCTTGAACGCCAACATCATGTCGTTAGGAGGCATTGCAATTGCAATTGGCGCAATGGTCGATGGCGCGATCGTGATGATTGAAAACATGCACAAACACATGGAAAAAGAGAAGGTGACAGATGAGAACCGTTGGCAAGTTGTCTCCAAGGCTGCAATTGAAGTTGGCCCGTCACTGTTCTTTTCGCTATTGATTATTACCGTTAGCTTCCTTCCGGTATTTACTCTTGAAGCGCAAGAGGGGCGGATGTTTTCTCCATTGGCCTTTACAAAAACTTACGCAATGGCAGCTTCTGCTGCTCTGGCCATTACCTTGGTTCCGGTACTGATGGGCTATTTCATTCGCGGCAAAATTGTTGCTGAGAACAAAAACCCAGTTAACCGTATCCTGATGGCTTTGTATATGCCGCTTTTAAACGGCGTACTGAAATACCCCAAATCGACCATCGCAGTTTCGATTTTGATCACCGCTATAGGCTTTTGGCCGGTCAATAAAATTGGCACGGAATTCATTCCTCCTCTGGATGAAGGCGATCTAATGTACATGCCAACCACTTACGCGGGGGTCTCGATTGGCAAAGCAAGAGAGCTGCTACAGCAAACCGATAAACTGATTCGAACTATTCCCGAAGTGCAGAATGTCTTTGGTAAGGTTGGTCGTGCTGATACTGCTACAGATCCTGCTCCTTTGACGATGGTTGAAACCTTTATTCAGTTGAAACCGAAAGAAGAGTGGCGAGAAGGAGTAACAACCGATGTTCTTAAACAAGAGCTCGATAGCTTAGTTCAGTTCCCTGGGTTAACAAATGCGTGGGTCATGCCCATCAAAACTCGCATCGATATGTTAGCGACAGGCATCAAGACACCCGTTGGCATTAAAATCGCGGGACCGGAACTAAATACAATCCAAACCATTGGCCAACAGTTAGAACAAATACTTAAAGATGTGCCTGGCACTGCATCTGCTTATTCCGAGCGGGTCGCGGGAGGGCGCTATATCAAAGTTGATATTGATAGGGCGCAGGCTGCTCGCTATGGATTAAACATTGCTGATGTGCAACAAGTCGTAGCGACAGCAATCGGCGGGATGAACGTGACTCAAACCGTTGAAGGACTTGAGCGCTACCCGGTCAATTTGCGCTACCCCCAAACCTATCGTGATTCACCCGAAAGCATTGCTCTGCTGCCGATCGTAACCCCGTCTAATCAACGGATCGCTCTGAGTGATGTTGCCGATGTTTATATCGAAGATGGTCCTCCAGGAATCAAAAGTGAAAATGCCCGACTGAATGGCTGGACCTACGTTGACTTGGAAGATGTAGATATTGGTAGCTATGTCGAGCAGGCAAGTGAAATCGTTGCTTCAGAGCTTGCTTTGCCTCCGGGCTACTCGATTACTTGGTCCGGCCAATATGAGTACATGCTTCGGGCTAAAGAGAAGCTCTCCTATGTGATTCCATTAACACTGGCGATCATTGTGGTACTGCTTTATTTGAGCCACCGTCGGTTTAGTGACGTGCTGATCATCATGGGGACGCTTCCGTTGGCTTTGATTGGCGGGATCTGGTTGATTTATTGGCAAGGCTTTAATTTTTCGGTTGCCGTTGGCGTTGGGTTCATTGCTTTGGCTGGGGTTGCTGTGGAAACGAGTGTGCTAATGCTTCTCTACCTTCGGCACGCTTTTGATGACTGGCTCGATGAATGTCAGCAAGCAGAAAAACCAATTACCTTGAGCGGACTGAAGGATGCAATGATCGAAGGCGCGGCATTACGTTTACGCCCCAAAGTAATGACTGCAGCCACTATTATCGTCGGCCTATTACCCATCATGTACGGAACAGGAACTGGTTCCGAAGTCATGCAACGCATTGCTGCCCCAATGGTTGGCGGCATGGTCTCTTCCATCTTACTTACGCTATTGCTTGTGCCTGCTGTGTATTACCTGTGGTGCAAACAGACAATCAAACCTTATTTGAAAGGAAAATAAAGTGAAAACGTTAACTCTAAAAAACATTCTATTCGCCGCATTCTTTGCTACAGCTTCTATTTCTTTGAGCCTTAATGCTGCTGAAACATCTATGGCGAAACACTCCAAGATGAATGGTATGGATCACAGCCAACATCAAGGTATGCACCAAGAGCAGACAAAGTGTCCTCACCACTACTCTGGCGACTGCACACATGAAGACAAAAAACAGTGTCCTCACCTAGAACAAGGGGCTGCTCACTCTGGAAAAGAGGAGCACAAGCAGTGCCCACATCGAAAAAGTGAACATAACCAACATCAGAGTATGGATCATAGTCACCATCAGAGTATGGACCATAGCGAGCACCACCGGATGTCGAGCAAGAATAGCGGAGAGTGAAAATGAAAAAGTTAGCTTTAGTAGCAAGTATCTTGCTCAGTATCGGGGCTGCCACTGCATCTGAGACGATTGAAGTGTACAAGTCTGAATATTGCGGCTGCTGTCAGAAGTGGGTGGACTACATGCAACAGCAAGGGTTTGAGTTGAATGTTGTTATTCAAAACAATCTCAGCAAGTTAAAGGAGCAAGCCGGAGTGACACCAGCGGCAGCTTCTTGCCATACCGCTTTTGTTGGTGGTTATTTTATTGAAGGTCACGTTCCCGCTAAAGATGTTCAGCGATTGTTGGATGAGCGCCCAAATATTAAAGGCATCGCAGTGCCCGGCATGCCGATGGGCTCACCTGGAATGGAAGGGAATCGTAAAGATGCTTACAGCGTGATTGCTGTTCATCACGATGGACAAACTTCGCAATTTAGTCATTACCACTGATAGCCAAGAGGCGACTTCTAGTCGCCTCTTTAGCCACATATTGCGATTCGGTTATTCGTCAGCTCAACTGTGTTTGAAGCTTGTTTGGGCAGACCCATTGCTATTTTCGAGGACGTTCACATGAATTATAGCGCTCAATCCTTAGCGGTGAGGAGCCGTAGAGCGGAAGCACCGAGCTGGAACGTATGATGAGTGCCTTGATGTATGGCAACTACGGTAGGTTTGCTAGTTGTAAAGCCAAGTTACTTGCCTCGATTTTATTGCTTGGGCTGCTATCCGCGATGAGCTTTTTAAGCTCCTGTGCTGAATCCTTCTCGCCCCCCCAAGTAGATCAACATGATGGTATGCAAAAGATAGGCTGCCATTCAGTAAAAGTGAGCTCTGCCGAACGAACTGATTGTTGTGAATTGTCAAGTTGCAGGGCTGCGCAGGCTCTAGAGTCGCAATCAAAGCGAAAATTTGATGTTGCTCATAGTGACTCTTGCATGCAACTGCTGCGAAATTTTGAGCGGCAAAGGAGATATGCCTGCTCGCTGATAAGGCCAAGTGCCCAACGTAAGACGCCTATTTTCCTCTTGTTTGAAGTGTTTAGAGAATAGAGATTCTTAGCCCATATAACTTTCCGTTTATGACTCGAACTCACTCAAATAGAGAATCTCACCATGAAAATTTTTGCTAAAAAACTCATTGTTGCCTTGCTACTAACGGCTCCTTCTATGGCTGTAATGGCCAACGATACTTCTGTATCTATGTATCAACACCAAGAAAAGATGCATCAGACGATAAAGTCGATGAATTCGTTATTAGAAAATACTCTGGTGAATGGCACCACAGTTCCAAATCAAGGGGTTATGAAGGAACACCGAGAGGCAATGGCAACGGGTATTGAGCAATTGACTGAAATGGTCCGCGCAAAGCGCATAGCCAATGCTGAATGTTTAGAGCAGCAAACAGCAGATGAGCAGACCTGTTATCAATTAGAAAGCCACCAGGATACTCAATTGATTATGGTGGTGACGCTGCTTGAACATTTGTTGGCTCGTCAGAACATATTGGAGCAACACGTTATTGATGTGAAATCTACGGCAGCTCACTAGCTTTGACTTCGGAGCATGAGGGGAAGAGACCCTCTTGCTCCGTTCATTAGCTAGTTTGAGTTAGTGTGTAATGCCTTCGAATCTTAATTACCGATATGGTTAAGAAATGATTAGAGTCATAAGAGCAATCCACAAGTGGTTGATGGTAGTCGTGGGAGCGCAGTTTCTGTTGTGGGCCATCAGTGGCTTATACATGGTGCTGATGAATATTCACTATGTTCATGGTGAATTTCTTTCAGTTGATTCTAGAGAAGAGATAAAGGGCGTGGAGGTAACTTACTCATTTGATTCATTAGTTAGAGACAACCCAGAAGCTATCAATGTCGAGCTAACAATGAGTTCAGGGCATCCTATCTATCGATTTGTAACCCCCCAAGGTCACGGAGCTGCGGTGGATGCAAATACTGGTGAAAGAATTCCTCCAGTTGAAGAATATCAAGCAAGGCAGATTGCGAAATACAGTTACGCAGGTAATGACGAAATCAGTCACGTAAAACTCATATCAGATGCGTCTCTTAAGCCTTCAGAAATATCTGCTAGACACCTTCCTGTGTGGCAAGTGACATTTGATCACTATTCGGCTCCGACTTTTTATGTCAGTGAATATACTGGCGAGATTGTGACTAAACGTCATAGCCCATGGAGAATTTTTGATTGGATGTGGCGGCTTCACATTATGGACTATACCGAAGGAGAAAATGTTTCAAATTTGTTGTTCATCTTAAGCGCAACTACGGCCTTAGCAGCAGCATTGACTGGCATCATATTATTGGTATTGCGGTTGCGATCCTCCTTCGCCAAGGAGGGTTTATGAGCCTCCTTGGCTTCACTAAATCGATACATAAATGGGTTTCTGTCGCCGTAGGGCTCCAAGTAATTGTTTGGATAGGAACGGGAGGCTACTTTGCTCTAGTCGATCATCATGTAGCGGGAGGAAATGCCAGTAAAACCTCGGTTAACCACCAAGGAGTTAAAACAAAGCCACTTATACCGTGGATGAACTTAACTGAGCAAAGTGCTGAGAGCGTAAAACTACTGTGGATATTGGAGCAGCCTTACTATCAGGTTATACATACGAAACCCGAACACCGTTACCAGAAGCATTATGTGCAACTCTTCGATGCCTATTCTGGAGAGCTTTTTGTTCTAACAGAACCTTTTGTAAAAAAGATAGCAAATCGTTCCTACACCGGAACTGCAAATGTTATTGCTGTGTCTTTGGTAAAGCCCCCTGTTCGCGAGTTGCCGAGAGAAGAAAATGCTGTTTGGAAGGTATCATTCGATGATCCCAGTCACACCAATGTTTACATTGACAAAAATTCTGGACGAGTCATCAGCCATATTGACGATGATCGGCGCTTGCGTGATCTTATGTTTAGGCTGCACTTCATGGATTATGGAAATTCAGGAAGTTTCAATCATTGGCTCATAGTTTCGGCTGCTGGATTGACTTTAGCTCTATCGGTTACAGGGGGCGTCTGGCTCATCTTTTTATTTAAAAGCGGACTGCTAAGAGTCCCTCTTGCTAAAAGTAGAAAGCACTTATCTGTTCGGCATTTACCTTCAGGTACGACTTCAGATTTAGCCTTACCCAAAGCAGATACGATTTTGAACGGGTTGGTGGAAGCAGGAGTATTTCTTCAATCTCGTTGCGGCGGAGGGGGAACATGCGGGACGTGCAAGTTTAAGTCGAGTAAAAACCTTCCCCAAACAACGGCAGATCAAGATCTCCTCTCGCCAGAGCAACTAAATCGAGGATACAGGCTTGCATGCCAACATTTTGTTTCGGGCATAGAACAGATAGAAATTGATGCCCCTCAAGAGGTTCAGACCTATGAGTTAACAACGGTGGAGACCAAGTTTATTACACCATTTATAAAGGAGATAAAATTTACCGCCGCTGGAGGAAAGAGAATTCCATACCGCGCTGGGGCGTATATGAGCTTTATCATTCCTGGCGGTACAAATTTCATCAGACCTAAGGATTTGCCTCAACACTATGAGAGATATTGGCAACAGGTTCCTAGTGGTACATTCACTCATCAAGGAGGTGTTCGGCATTATTCGTTGGCAACCTATGACTCGCTCGATAACAAGCTGATATTCAATGTTAGGTGGCAACTTCATGAGTCAGCAGCAGGCTTGGGTTCCAGCTATTTGGGAGCTCTCAATGTCGGGGATAAAGTTATCGCAAGCGGTCCATTTTCTGATTTTTTTGCGTCTGAGAATGAAGTGGTTCGAAGAGTTTTAATTGGAGCGGGATCGGGATTGGCACCATTGAGAGCAATAATTTGGGAGCAGGTTGAGCTCGGTTCTGATCGTCATGAAACCTGGCTCATTCAAGGCGCAAGAAATGAAGATGAACTTGCTTACAGTGAAGAGTTCGAGACATTATCGGAAGAGATGGGTAACTTTTTTTATCTACCCACTCTGTCAAGTCCTTCCTGTAATTGGAAAGGAAAGCAAGGTTACGTTCAGCAGGTCATATTAGGGCAAATCAAACATTGGCTAAATGGGGAGGTTACTGAATTTTATTTATGTGGCCCAAGTAAGATGATGATTGAGGTTGAGAATATCCTCATCAACAGTGGCGTTCCCTCTGAGCTAATATTTAAAGATGACTTCAGTTCGGGTCGATAACCCTTGGTACAGCATTTCAGCGGTTGTGATGATTATACGCAGTGAGCCTTGAGTCACAGGGTAATTGCAGTATCAGCAGTTAAGTTTACAAAACCTTACGTTTAGAGTGGTTATGGTGCTCTATACCTAGATGTGTACTCTCTGTAAGGCAAATGAAAATGAACAGGTTAGCCCTTGCAATAATCGTAGGTATGCTCGCTATTTCTATTGCCCCGCAAGTCGATAGCCGAGGTTTCGGTGGTAGGCAGCAACAACCTGAATTTATCAACGTTGATACAAATAACGATGGCTTGATTTCCAAAGATGAGTTCGAAACCTTTCACTCAGATCGTCAATTAAGGCGGGTTGGTCAAGCAAAGTTACAAAGAAATGCAGCCGACTCTTCAAAATTGTTCGAGCAATACGATTTAGACCAAGATGGGTTCATCAGTGCAGAAGAGTTTCTAGCTCGGCCACCCTGTAGACGCTCGACTTAGTTTCATAGGCTCTAGGTTTCACTCTATTCAGATGAGCGAACTTATTAAGTTCTCCATAACTGGGGTAGATACAGAATGAATTTGAATCGTTTAAGGCCATATACGGCGGTTATTTTGGCTTTCTCGTTTACTGTTCTGATGGTGACTGGGCTGATCCTATTTGTTGCTCCTCATGGCCCCGGCTCAAGTCAGTGGGCTTGGATTGGTTTGACGAAGCATCAATACAAAGATATCCATTTGTATTTGGGGTTCCTAAGCATTGCCTTGGTTCTGTTTCACGTTATTCTTAACAAGAAGCCGTTGACCAAATACCTAGTCGGAAAAAACGAGAATTGGGGAAACCCAGTACTATGGGCAATAGCGGTCATTGTCGCAGTGGTCTCGTTTGTTGTGTTTGGTTGAAGTGATTGAAACAAAACCCAAGCTTAGTAACGATGCAAAGTATCAAAGCTTTCTGGCTCAATTTGTTCTTGCCTTAAAGAAGACAAGAAATAGAAGCTCCCAACAACGTGCTAACAGGTCTGAGCTATTACAAGCGCGCCACTTGCCCATGTAATCTGTCTCTGATAATTTCGTGACTCCAGTTTAGTGTTTTCGGAATAATAACTTGGTGCTTGGCAGCCGTTTTACATTATTGCTTACTCTCATGATTGCTCTGCAATCATGGTTTGCTGTTGCCTCCACTTATGAACCGCACCAATCTGGCTTAAAACACTACCAAACTAGCCACTCTCATAAACATGCTGCAGATGCTGATGCACCCTTTGGTCATGGTGACTCAGACTCGCATTTGGCAAGCACAGATATACCAGCAAACGATTGCCACCAATGTGGACATTGCCATGGGCATGCATCGGCTGCTCTTGTCGTTTTCAATGCTTCAGCGTCATTCGTACCTTCGGCGGAAGCTCCGCTAGATTTTTTATCCAGCAAAACAAATTACTTACCTATCTCGTTGTTCCGTCCTCCAATAGCGTAATCGACTCTTTCTTTTCTTAAGCTCGCAGAGGCAACGTGCCTTTGTGTATCTAACGATATTCAATGTTTGGTCGAAACAATGACAAATCTTTTTTTGAAGCGCCTGACTGGCGCAATATGGTGCTTTCCGCTTGGCGTAGTTTGTGCCTCATTTCTTCAATCACAAGCACTAGCTGGCGACTGGAATAGCTGGCTAGCCACGCAGATTAATCAGCACCCAGATGTACTTGCAGCAAAGGAGCGCTGGCAGGGGATGAATGCCAATGCTGAAGCAATGGGTCAGCCTATTTACAACCCCGCACTGTCTGTTGGGGCGGATCGCAATGGCGATGAAAACAATTATGCGGTGGGTCTAGAGCAAACTATTGACCTTTGGGATAGAAGATCAGTGAATACCAAGCAAGCGACATTCCTAAAAACAGCTGCCATGCACATGTACAAGCAGCAAGTGCTGAATAAAACTGCGGAGGTTGTTGCGGCCTTAGTTGAATGGAAAACCGCTAGTCAGGCAGCCGATATTGCTCAATCACAGAAGGTGCAGCTCACTTCATTACTTCAATTGGTCGATGCTCAACAAAAGACTGGCGATATCGGGGCTGTTGATGCGCAGCTAACATTGTTGTCGTTATCGCAGCAAATCGCCCAAGTCGCAGACATTGAGGCAAGCTTGGTTCGGGCCGAGGTTCAACTTCAGGAGCTTCTGCCCGAATGGTCACAATCAAGAGGTGGTCTTCCCGACGACTTTTGGCCATCCTCAATTGTCGAAGCTACCGACGAAAATCTTAGTCAATACCCACTGGTCGCAAGCTCTGAAGCAATGTGGCGTTCAAAAATAGAGCATGCTGAATCTGTTCGTCGGGCGGCGAAACCCGATCCCACATTTGGCATAAATGCTGGCCGGGATGGTGGCGATAGCTTAGTTGGGCTCACAGTATCCGTTCCACTTCATGTGCGAAATAACTTTGATGCAGAGAGTCGTGAGGCACAAAGCCTAGAACTTGAAGCTGAAGCGCAATGGATAGCGACCTTTCGTAAACAGCGGGTTAATTGGCGGGCTGCACGTAGCAGTTGGCAACGATATGAGTACCACCTTAACTCTTGGCAGTCTCTACTAGGCAATAGAGTAAACAACAGCGAACAACTGCTAGAGCGTCAATGGCAAAGCGGCGACCTATCAACCCCCAATTATTTATTAGCTTTAAACCAGCGCACAGAGAGTCTATTGGCAGGTATCGAGCTTGAAAAACAAGCATTGCTTGCATTAACAGAAGCACTCTACCAATCCGGGCAATTGGCCACTCTCATTCAACCGATGAACTAAGCGTAGGACGGTATCAATGAACATGAAATTTATGACTATTTTAATTGCCGGATTGCTCAGTTCATCGGCTACATTGGCATCTGTGACAGAGCATGCTCATGCGGCCTCTCGAACTGATAGCCACGAACCGCATCAAGAACCTCATGAGCACCAAGAGGAAGAAAATGAGGAGCATGGTCAGCACGGCCACAGTGAACATGCACATGAAGAGCACGATGACCTCAAAGGGAAAGGTGAACCCCAAATTGTAGAGGGCGAGCATGATGCGGAAGGTGCGGTAACACTAAGTCCAGAGCAAATGGCTCTTGCTGACATTGCTGTCGAGCCACTTCAATTCCAACAAATTGATTATCAGCTGTATGCTCCGGGGGAGATCCTAACCAATGGCTACACAAGCTATCGGGTCTCTCCCCGCGTTCCTTCTGTGATTTTAAATCGCCACGTGGCTCTCGGAGAGCATGTTGCAAAAGGACAAAAGCTAGTCACTCTCTTTAGCGAAAGTGTCGCCAAAGCTCAATCTCAGTTTCGTACAGCATGGCCTGAATGGCAAAGAGTCAAATCGTTGGGCCAACAAACGGTTGGCGCTCAACGCTATGTTGAAGCAAAGTCGAACCTTGAAGCGGCGCAAGCGACCTTGCTGGCGTATGGGCTGGCGTCCAGTGATTTAGAAAGCTTGAAAAAGCAGAGCGCACCATCTTTGGGTGAGTATACATTGAGAGCTGAAATTGCTGGCTCGGTGCTATCCGATGAATTTGAGCAAGGGCAACGTATTGACCCAGGCGAGCCTCTCATCCTAATTGCTGATGAAAAGCAGCTCTGGGTAGAGGCTCACTTATCACCGAACTTAGATATGTCATTGGAAGCTGGCTCAAAAGCCGAAGTGGTAAGCGCAGGTAAAAGGGTCGAAGCCGTCGTATCTCAAGAAGCCCATACCATCGACCCGGTTACGCGCACACGCCTCGTGCGACTGGTCGTTGATAATGCTGCCCATCAACTTCATCCAGGTCAATTTGCCGAAGTGTTTTTTAACTTTCGCACGAAACATTCAGTGATTGCAGTACCAGAGTCGGCGTTAATTCGAGATGAACATGGTGATTGGACTGTTTTTGTTGAAGATCATCCAGGGGAATTTATTCCTATGGAAGTCAAGTTGGGAGATTCCTATGGGCAAGTTCGCGAAATTCGGGGAATGAAACCGGGGACGCGGGTTGTGACTAAGGGGGCATTTTTCGTTGCTTCACAAATCGCCAAAGGCGGTTTTGACCCCCACAACCACTAAGTAACTGGAGTCCCAATGTTTAATCGAATTATTGATTGGGCTGTGGCCAACAGGTTGTTGGTACTGATAGCCCTCGTTGTCATTATTGTTAGTTCTACGTTTCTGATCCCTAAACTAAATTTGGACGCATTCCCTGACGTCACCAATGTTCAGGTCTCAGTAAATACCGAAGCACCTGGGCTTGCTGCCGAAGAGGTTGAGCAGCTTATTACCTATCCTATTGAAGCGGTTATGTATGCGCTACCCGATGTGAAGGAAGTCCGCTCTATATCAAAGACAGGCTTGTCGGGTGTGACGGTCGTATTCGAAGAAGGCACCGACATATACTTTGCCCGACAATTGGTGTTTGAAAGGCTTCAAGCTGCTAAAGAGCTAATTCCTGAGGGCGTAGGTACGCCAGAAATGGGGCCAAATACGTCAGGTTTGGGTCAGGTCTATCAGTACCTTTTGGTCGCTGAGCCCGATTCTGGATTTGATGCAATGGCCTTACGCAGCCTTAATGATTGGGTTGTGAAGCTGCTGCTTATTCCAGCAGAAGGGGTGACCGATGTGCTCTCATTCGGTGGTGAGGTTCGCCAGTATCAAGTCAACCTAAATCCTTCCCTATTATTGGCATACGAGCTCTCTCAGAACGATGTAATTGCTGCTCTGGAACGAAATAATACTAATGTTGGCGGTTGGTATATGAATAGAGGCCAAGAACAACTCGTGATCAGAGGAACTGGCTGGGTAGCCTCGGGAGATCTTGGGTTGAAGCAACTTGGGCAGGTTCCAGTTAGAACTATTGATGGTGTTACTGTCACTGTTGCCAACGTTGCTGATGTCTCGTTGGGAGGGGAGATCCGTCAAGGTGCGGTAACCATGAGCCGAAGGGCCGAAGATGGCACTATCCACCCCCTTGGCGAGGTTGTCTCTGGCATCGTTCTTAAGCGTATGGGAGCAAATACCAAAGCAACCATTGATGGGATCAACAGCAGGGTTGAGCGTATTAATCAAGCATTGCCAGAAGGGGTTCACTTTGAAGCTTTCTATGACCAGGCAGATCTGATTTCGCAAGCGGTGCAGACGGTAGTCAATGCGCTGTTACTGGCCTTCGCGCTGATCGTGGTGATATTGGCACTGTTTCTGATGAACCTCAGAGCAACATTGCTGGTTTTGCTTTCCATTCCCATTTCCATTGGTATCGCCCTAATGGTGATGGCCTGGTTCGGTATCTCGGCTAATCTGATGTCATTGGGAGGCATCGCCGTTGCGATTGGTATGCTCGTTGATGGCTCGGTGGTGATGGTAGAAAACATGTTTAAGCACTTAAGTCACTTTGATGCTGAACATGATGAACAAAGCTCTGCCAGAGCAGCACACTCGGCCAGCGTTCTTAGGAGTGGTTCTCCTAACAAAAGTAGCATTGCACTTAGGCTTCAACTCGCAGGCCGGGAAGTGGCGCGACCTATCTTTTTTGCAACCGCAATTATTCTGGTTGTATTCATGCCTCTGTTTAGCTTCGAGGGAGTGGAAGCAAAACTGTTTCAACCCATGGCCGTGAGTATCATGTTGGCAATGCTAGCTGCTGTGGTTGTCGCTCTGTTGATCGTACCTGCGCTTGCGACATATTTGTTCAGAAATGGCATCAGAGTAAGGCATAGCTTTGTGCTTCAACCTCTTGAGCGAGCATATAGAGCAGGACTGCTCTGGAGCCTGAATCACAGTCGGGTTGTAGTAAGTGTCGCTGTTTTGCTGGTCATTGGGACGGCTACTGTAGTCCCTCGTCTGGGTACTGAGTTTGTACCAGAGCTTGAAGAAGGAACGATTAACCTACGCGTTACATTGGCTCCATCTTCCAGCCTAAATACAGCACTGGAAGTTGCGCCTAAGCTCGAAGCTATCTTGATGCAATTTCCCGAAGTAACCTATGCCATGTCTCGTATTGGTAGGGCGGAAATTGGTGGCGATCCTGAGCCTGTTAACAACATAGAAATTTACATTGGCTTAAAGCCCGTTGCTGAATGGACAAGTGCAAACAGCCGCTACAAGTTGCAAGAGCTTATGGAGCACAAGCTTGAGCAGCATCCGGGCCTGCTATTCAATTTCTCTCAGCCTATTGCAACTCGGGTCGATGAGCTACTCTCGGGGGTTAAAGCTCAGCTCGCAATTAAACTTTTTGGACCTGATCTAACTGTTTTGGCGCAGAAAGGGCAAGCGATAGAGTCCGCAGTAAAGGATGTAGCTGGTGCGCGTGATGTCGCCATGGAGCAAATCGCTGGCGAATCTCAATTGGTAGTGAAACCTAATCGTCGTGCACTTTCCCGATATGGCTTAGATGTTGAAGATGTAATGTCATTGGTTCGTGACGGAATGGGAGGGGTAAGTGCGGGTCAGATCATTAACGGTAATGAACGCTATGACATCTATGTGCGAATAGCAGAGTCGTTCCGTCAAGACAGAGAACAAATCGCAGAGCTTCGTTTACGCTCTCCTTCTGGTGCATGGGTGCGCTTGGGGGATGTAGCAGAGGTGTCGGTAGAGTCTGGGCCACCGCAAGTGCGCCGGGATGATGTTCAACGCAGGGTTGTTGTTCAAGCCAACGTCCATGGCAGAGATATGGGCAGCGTGGTGGCTGATATTCAGGAGGCGATTGCCAAGAAGGTTGATTTACCTCCCGGCTATTCAGTGGATATCGGGGGGCAGTACGAAAACCAGCAGCGGGCACAGCAACGGTTGTCACTCGTAGTGCCGTTATCTCTTGGTTTAATTGCACTGCTATTGTATTTCACATTTGCTTCCGTTGGGCAGGCGATGTTGATCCTTGTGAATGTTCCATTAGCTGTAATTGGTGGCGTGTTCGCTTTGTGGCTATCTGGCCAATACTTATCAGTGCCAAGTTCTGTTGGCTTCATTACGCTGTTTGGCGTCGCGGTGTTGAACGGTGTAGTGATGGTTGAAAGCATCAATCAACGCATTAAAGATGGTTCTCCTGCTGAAAGCGCCGTGTTTGATGGGGCGCTCTCAAGGCTCAGGCCGGTACTAATGACCGCAATGACCTCGGCACTGGGGCTCATCCCGATGTTACTCTCAAATGGTGTTGGCGCTGAGATCCAAAAACCACTGGCTACCGTTATTGTCGGAGGGTTGGTAACAGCAACGCTGCTAACACTCTTTGTACTACCAGTGCTATTCACTTGGTTTTCAAAAGGCAAATTACAGGAAACTTCATAACTAAGTAGCCTACCGCTTCAGCTCGAAGCGGTAGGCAATGACACACCGGCCAAATTGTCCAAGATTGCTACACAAGCTTAATTTTCAATTTCAGATGGATGATTTAGGTGATAGCTCATCCAAAATTCCACACTGCTCAATGGTGCGAGCTTGTCCACATTTTTGACGCAGTACCTTTAAATCATCGTGAAGCTTTTGCAGATCAATAATACGAGACTTCACAATACCTATGTGTTCATCAATCATGCCGTTTACTTTCTCACAAGGTCTTCCTGGAGAGTCCTGAAGCATTATCAATTGTTTAATTTCATCCAAAGTCAAACCCAGAGTTCGACAATTTTTGATGAAAGTTAACTTATCCAGAGCCGGAGAGTCATACACACGAAAGTTTCCACCCGTCCTGGCTGGCGCAGAAATCAACCCTTCTTTTTCGTAGTAACGAATGGTCTGGACAGAGCACCCACTGCGTTTTGCCAATTCACCTATTTTCATCTTGTATGAAAGCTCCTTATTGACTCTATAGTAACTATAGAGTGTAGGCTTAGAGAAATAGTAACTTCAAGGCCTAGTTATGACATCTGATCCCTCACAATGCTGTGGTTGCAAAAGCAACAAGGTTGATGCATCGCCTTCAAATGAGTTTCCACAATCCGATCTCAATTTGACAGAGTTAAATTTGGTTAGTGTGTTCAGCGTGCCAAAGATGGATTGTCCTTCGGAAGAAAATCTGATCAGAACAGCATTTGCGAACTTTGGCGGAGCGATCTCCTTCGATTTCGATATACCGAATCGGAAAGTGCATGTGTATCACGCCGACTCGCCTGAAAAGGTGGAAGCAACCATCAAGTCGGTTGGGCTTGGTGCTCAGCGACTATCGCTCGAACATGTCGATGCAGAAAGTGCCAAGAAGATATTAGAAGAGGCTAAGTACAACGACTCACGAGAAGCTTGGGTATTGAAATGGCTGCTTGGTATCAATGCAGTGATGTTTTTTATTGAGTTTACAGTGGGCATTGTTGCGCAATCTGCGGGCCTTATTGCGGACTCTTTGGATATGTTTGCTGATGCAGCTGTTTACTTAGTGGCACTGTATGCAGTTGGAAAAGCCGCTGAAGCCAAGCTAAAAGCTGCGCACGTGTCTGGCTGGTTGCAGTTAATCTTAGCTGTTGGATTGTTGATGGAGGTCGCTAGGCGAGCCTCTATGGGAAGTGAGCCCGTATCATTGCTGATGATGGCGATTGGTGGCGTTGCCTTAGTAGCAAACGTGATATGCCTTATGCTGATTTTCAAGGTTCGAGACAATGGCTCCCACATGAAAGCCAGCATGATTTTCTCAGCCAATGACGTGATAGCCAATGCTGGAGTCATTCTCGCTGGTCTTCTTGTTGCAGTGACAGGCTCGCAAATTCCTGATTTGGTGATTGGCGTTGTTATCGGGCTAGTCGTGGCAAATGGTGCTCGGCGCATACTTTCATTGCGATGACCACGGCGCTTTGCCTGCTTTTTTACAACCATTTGAGACTCCACTAACGAGCAGCGTTAAAAGGTTTCAAATATATGTTCAATCGAGGATGCAGCATGTCTTATTTATCAAGCTTGGAGCTAAAGGTCCCGCCAATCATTGTGCTCCTACTGACAGCCAGTCTCATGTTGTTATCATCGGAAGTTACTGAGCCGCTCTCTTTTGATGTACCAGCAACTCAAGGTTTAGGTTGGTTTTTCGCTATTGCTGGATTGATTGTCATTGGACGTGGTGTGCAAGTATTTCGGCACCACCAAACAACAGTCGATCCACGCGTTCCAGATGCTTCAAGCCATTTGGTGGTGTCAGACATATATGGCTATACACGCAATCCAATGTACCTTGGGATGGCTCTATGTTTGGTTGGATGGGCATTCTATCTTTGCAATTTGATTGCTCTTGGACTTGTATTTGTCTTCATGGCCTACATCACTCAGTTTCAGGTTATCCCAGAAGAGCGTTTTCTCGGCAGAAAATTTGGGCAATGCTACACGGATTACGCTGGAAAGGTTGGGCGCTGGGTCGGGAAAAAGAAGAGCTAATAAAATTCCTAATAAGAGTAGCTAACAGTAACTCATTTGTGTCCATAAACGCGTTACGCCGTTTGCTGAAACCTAACTTTTTGGAGAAAGCCAAACAAGGTTCGCCTGAGTAAGTACCCCGGGTTTACCCGGGGGAATCTACGGTTCGCTAACAGCTAGCAAAATTGCGATGCGGGGCGTTGTAAATTTACTATGGCAATTTGGTTGTATGACAGACTTTCGCTGCAATTTTATGCAAACTTATGCTGCAAATTTGAGTGTAACTTATTGATTCAAAGAGTCGCGCTATGCAAGCTTTTGATGCAAACATCAACCCTTCAATTTATACTCACTAACTTCTTAGTGATTCATCCGACTCAAGAAACTCAATCGACTTATCAATAGCCTCGCGAACTTTCATCTCCATTGTTAGCCGTTCAGATGCAGGCAGATAAAACGCCATATCGACTTCATGTCGAATGTAACGTGCTGGTAATTGATTCAGCGCTAAGCAACAAAGGTCGGCTAAATACTCAGGATCTTTGCCTTCCAGTGATGGCAACTTGGCGATGTAGTTGGCGATAAGGCGCTCGTAATAATTGTATAAGTTGTCGAAAATCATTAACTCTCTCGTCCTGTCGTTCGCGGCTATTTACTTCGCTTGGTATAACACATAAGTCTACACCGTGGTAATGACAAACGTGCTTTTGTGAATTACTTGGCTTGCTCGGAAACCTCCGACAAAAATGCCTGTCGAGTTGCCGGATCGGCTTGTTGCCACCAGTAACGAAGCATCTGACCGGCCGTTGTTGATGAAGCCGAGTTCGCTGCTGCGGCAGCGTTGTTTGGCGCAGCGGCTATAGGCGTTGCACTGACATGATCGGTTGCTGTAGTTGGCGCTGCTGCGCGCGGCGCATAGACAGGTTTTAACAACGCAACGTTTTGCCCAGAAACAGTGGCTACTTTAATGGTGGGTTTTTTGGCAAACGCGACTGCTGCTGATTCGTTTTGTGGCCGCTCTGCAGTCAGTTGGTATTGCCCTTGTGATTCGGCGTGAAAGGTCAGGGAGACAGGTTCAGAGGTCACGGTCTGGTGAGTGTCATCGTAATCTGATTCGAGCAGGTCCCGATACCTGACGGTGATGGTATTGATGCCCTCATTCAACGGATAGTTCTCATTATCCATCAGCAAATACCAAGTTTGTTTTTCACCGTTGAGTGTGACGATTTGCAGATGTTCAGGAACAGCAAGACTGGCGGCAAAACATGTTGCATGGAGACAGAACCAGCCGATGAAAACAGTACTGAGGCGAGAAAACAAAGTCATAGTCTTTAGTCCTTGAGAGAGTTTTCAATGACACTAATGGTGTCTTGACAACGCATCAACCGTTGCCTTGCGAAGTTGGTTTTTGCAGCAGAAGCGCCTTGATCGATCAAAAATGTTAATTGTTGCTCCAGACGCTGCTCGAATCCTTTGAGCTTGGCCAGTTCTTGCTCGATATTTGACCAATCAATATTGTAATTTTTGTTAAAGTCGGCCTTTGGCTTGCTCGCAGCTCTCGGTCGCTGGTTTTTAACAGTTATGATGCGCCAAATTTTAGCGAGGTGATCGCCAATAAGCTCCAGCTTGTGTAAGGAAATATTGCCATTTTGATGTTTGATCTGGTCGGAGGTTAATTGTTTGATCTGGCTAAGAATGAGATCCAATGCGCTGTGCAGATCGGCGTCTGGCGTTGCTAATGTAAGGTTATCAAAGTTGATTGCTGGCACCTTATCTTGATGATCAGCAGGTGCGTCGCGGAGCATCGCTTTGGCTTGCGAGATTCGTGCTTCTAACAGTGCAATGGTTTGCTGAATTGATCTCATGCCCAAGCGTTCCAGCAAAGTTTGATTGCTAATAAAGATACGCCAGCAATAAAGATAGGCCGGATTAGGTTGGCGCCAAAGCGGATGGCTGAATGGGCGCCAATATAGGCACCAGCCATAATGCAAACGCCCATACTCAAGCCAATTAACCAACTGACTTGGCCAAGGATGACAAAGGTGGTCAGGCTGACGAAGTTACTGATGAAATTCATGGTGCGGGCAACACCCGATGAATAGAGCAAATCTAACTTATGCAGCTTGAGTGTTGAAAGCGTCCAGAAGGCGCCAGTGCCAGGACCGGCAATACCATCGTAAAAACCGAGCACAGTGCCTTGTACACCTTGTTTGCGCGATGACGGCGGGCAATGAGGGTCGCTAGCATCAGATGGCGTCTTGAGTTTGGTTACCAAGCTATAAACAGCAGTAAACAGGACAATGATTGGCAATGCTTTTTCCAGTACGTCCTGATTCGTATAGTAAGCGGCAACAGTACCGAGCACGGCGCCTATGGCCGTGCAACACATGGCAATCAACCAAAAATTAGGAAAAAACAAACGCTTCTTATAAAAGGTGATGCTAGCGGTTAAGCTGCCAAAGCTGGCTGCAAGTTTATTCGTTCCGAGCGCTAGGTGAGGAGGAAGTCCGGCGAAGAGCAGGGCGGGAATGGTTAACAGTCCGCCGCCGCCGGCGATGGCATCGATAAAGCCAGCGACAAACGCCGCTAAACTAAGCAGAGCCCAGATCTCTGGCGAAATAAAATCCAATGTGTACTCTCGTTTTTTTTCAAGGGCGGTAGTCTAACAAAAGAATTTGTCTTTGATTTAGATCTTTTTTGTCGCCTCAAATAGTTATCGGAATATGCACCATGAATAACTATTCATTATTTTCATATAATTATTTTGTTTCTGAGTGTGAATAGTGCATATTTCAATATGGTTAACCTATTGAAAAACATGCAGATAAAATTGTATACATCAGAAAATTTGTAGTTTGTTCACTTTTGTTTCTAAATGCCTGCCTTTTGTTACTCAATGTTAAAAAAGTTGTTGACGTCACATTTCTGAGTGTGGTTATATCAGATGCGACAGATCAGGTCGCTATGACTTGGTGAAATATAGTCAGTTTAACTGGCACATAAACAATAAACCGCGTCTCAACGTGGTCCAGGGAGAAAATAAATCATGTTTGCTAGCAACAAACTTGCAGCAGCAGTGCGCTTTGCCGTTTTCGGCGTAGCAGCTGCTTCTACCGTAGCGGTTGCTCCTGCTCTTGCAGCAGAAGAAACTTCTGAAGTTAAAAAAGGTGATGCGGAACGCATTCAGGTAACAGGCTCTCGTATTAAGCGTACTGACTTGGAAGCGACGTCGCCGATTTCTGTATTCGACGAAGAGTCGATTCAGATTTCAGGTGTTAACCAAATCGCTTCTTTCATTAACCGCCTTCCTTCAGCTGGTGTCCCAGGTTCTACCGATACTGGTACTAACTTCCGTACTACAACGACTGGTTTGAACACAGTTGACCTGCGTAACTTGGGTTCAGAGCGTACGCTGATCTTGGTTAACGGCCGCCGTCACATCGGTGGCTCTGCTGGTTCAACAACTGTTGACGTGTCAATGATCCCAGTAAACCTGGTTGAGCGTGTTGAAGTCGTAACTGGTGGTGCTGCCGCCGTTTACGGTTCAGAAGCAATCGCTGGTGTTATTAACTTCATCATGAAGGACAACTTCGAAGGCCTTCAGATTGACACGCGTTATGGTGATTCAGATTTAGGTGGCGCCGAAGAAAAAGATATTTCTGCGACAGTTGGTGGCAACTTTGCTGGCGATAAAGGTAACGCAGTTGTATACATCGGTTACAGCCGCAAAGACCCTCTCTATTCCCGCGACCGCAAAATGTCTGAAGCTGATGCCGTTAACTCCAGCTTTGGCCCTAAAGGCAACTTCTTAATTGGTGCAGGTACCCCTAATGCGGCATTGATTACTCAAAACGAGTCAACTGGCCTTTGGGACAAGCCTTTCGTAGCTGCTGAAGATGGCTTCAACCGTAACGGTGAGCGTATCATTCGTGTTCCATCTGAGCGCTACCAGATGAATGCCAACATCACGTATGACATTACTGATGAAATGCGTTTCTTCACTGAAACTTCTTACAACCAGCTGACCTCTGATTCTCGTTTGGAACCAACCATTACTGGTGAGTTCATCAGTGTTGGTAACAGTATTCCTAACATCCGTATTCCTCTGGCAAACCCATTTGTTCCAGAAGAATTGCGTGATGCTGCTCTGGTAGCAAACCCAGATGCAGAAGAAATCACTATGTACCGCCGTTTTGTTGAGCTTGGTCCTCGTACTAGTGATGTGCAGCGTAAAGTATTCCGTACCGCATTCGGTTTGGAAGGTACTATCGCCGATGAATGGGACTACGAAGTTTACTACCAGTACGGTAACTTCAGCCAAGACCAAACTAACGGTGGTGTCTTCAACACCCTGAACTTCTACAACGCATTGCGTGTTGAAGAAGATGGTGAAGGCGGTTATCAGTGTGCTGATGACTTTGCACGCGATCTAGGTTGTGTGCCAATCAACGTATTTGGCCGCGGTTCAATTGAAGGCGAGGCGCTGGATTGGGTTGCTGTTGATAGCCAGCTGACTTCTCGCATGGAGCAAGAAGCGATTGGTGCTGTGATCTCTGGTCCAGTATTTGAACTGCCTGCTGGTGAAGTTGTAATGGCCGTTGGTTATGACTGGCGTGAAGAAGAGAGTAAGTTCAACTCTGACTCTCTGGCTCAGTCTGGTTTGACTTCTGGTAACACCACGCCAAACACCAAAGGTTCTTATGACGTTCATGAGTTCTTCGTCGAAGGTATTGTGCCAGTATTAGATGGCGTACCATTTGCTGATTACTTGGGCTTCGAATTTGCTGCTCGTCACTCTGACTACAGCACTGTAGGTACTAACAGCACATATAAAGTTGGTTTGGACTGGCGTCCAATGGAAGACTTGATGGTTCGTGGTAGTATCTCGACTGCGGTACGTGCGCCAAGCATCAACGACTTGTTTGACCCAGGTTCAGAAACCTTCCGTGACGTAGTTGACCCATGTGCTCTCGGTGGCCGCGGTGGCACCAGTGCAACTGGTGAAACTTATGAAGAGCAAAGCGCTGAAGTACAAGCAAACTGTGCGGCTATTCCAGGCACTGCTACGCTTGACCCATTTGCAATTAACATCCGTAGTGCTGGTGGTCTAGCCGCTGGTAACCCAGACTTGGAAGAAGAAGAGTCAGATACCAAGACCTTTGGTTTCGTTTACTCGCCTTCTCAAGTTGAAGGTTTGAGCATGACCGTCGACTACTACAAAATCACTGTAGACGACGCGATCAACGGCTTTAGTGCGCAAACCACTGCTGACCAGTGTGTTCGCCAGAGCAGCTTCCCAAGCAACCCATTCTGTTCGCTGATTGAGCGTGATCCGAACACTGGTTTGATTCTGCGTATCGATGACAAAGTAATTAACGTTGCGACGTTTGAAGCCGAAGGTGTTGACTTCACTATCGACTACGGCATGGACTTCTACGGTGGCGACTTGATGTTTAACCTCATCGGTAACCACTCAATGACCAACGACTTCGAACCGTTTGCTGGCGGTGAGATAGTTGATAGCCAAGGTGAAATCGGTGCTCCAGATTGGAAGGCCAACTTCGGTACCACCTATGCTAACGGCGACTACCAAGTTGCATGGACCATGCGCTACTTGGATGGTGTGTACGTCGAGAACGATTCTAAAGAAACATACGGTACTATCGGTTCTTACACCTACCATGACTTGAACGCTCGTTACTACTTTAACGACAATTTCGAGTTCTTCGCTGGTGTTGACAACCTGTTTGACAAGAAGCCTCCATTCTTGGGTCAGGGCGTACCTGGTGACGTAACTGGTACTAACACGGCCGCAGACGTTTACGATGCAGTCCGTCGTTACTACTACGTCGGTGTGACTGCTAAGTTCTAAGCAGCCCCACATAACGCCTGTAAAAAGCCCGCTAGCGTCGCTAGCGGGCTTTTTTAATGGCTGAGTTTTGGCAAGACGTGGGGAATCCTGTATTTAGCTAGCAAATCGCTTACAGATGTAATTTTCCGATCAAAATTGTCAGATCCGAGAGGTGGCTCGCAAACCCTATTATTCGTGGCTCTCAGCGAAAATATTTTCAAATGAAATGACGTTTGTCATGAAAAGTCGTAACTCCATGTCATTTAGAAACAAAATTTCAGGGTTCTTTCAGATGTGAAAGAAATGTGAACGGTTCCTGTAGTGAGATTGTGATCACATATTTAAATTTAATCACCAGCCTGTGAAATCGAGTTTGCAATCAAATTAGTTCGAGATTCCAACAAATGCGGCTGAAAAATCGTCGTTACATCAACAGCTTATCGTTAATTTTAATTTCTATCTTTTTGTTTTCTAACGATAAAAATGGCTTCGAAAAAATTGGGAAACCGGTTTATTTGACTGTTGTCAATAAACTACAGTTTAGCCCCTTCAGGGCCGCCCCATCGCGTTGACATGCTGGGGTAAATGGTAGAACATTCTTCGCCATTATCGCCATTAATAGGATGGTGATAAAAAACTAATGAAAGCTTCATACCCCCCTTTAGTTCAGTGAATTAATCGCGGGGCCGTTCAATTCGATTGTTGGTTGGGAACTATGTCCAAATTGATCAAGAGAAGCCTGGTAGCTACTGCGCTTGCAGGCGCTATGGTCGTGTCAGGCACGGCTATCTCAGAGCCTCTTACCGACGTACAAAAAGCGAGTGCTGCAATCCACAAAGATGCAGCTAAATCACAAGCAAAAATTGATAACGTCGTAGACCAAACTCAAGTCCTTCTCGAAGAGTACCGTACAACTCTTGACGAGATTGAAAATCAGAAAATCTACAACGACCACGTTGCTGTTCTGGTCGCAGACCAAGAAGAAGCCGTTGCTTCGTTGCAAGACCAAATTGATAGCATTGACCGCACTGCGCGCGGTGTTGTGCCATTGATGTATCGCATGATCGACACACTGGAGCAGTTTGTTGCTCTGGATGTGCCAATTAACATGGACGAGCGTCAAGACCGCATCAGCAAACTGCGTGACGCAATGACAATGTCTAACGTTTCTGTTTCTGAGCAATTCCGCTTGGTAATCGAAGCGTACATGGTAGAGAACGAGTACGGCACGAAGATCCGTGCTTACGAAGGTAAATTGAACTATCAAGGTACCGACATCTCTGTTGACTACTTCCACTTGGGCCGCATCGCTTTTGTTGCTCAGTCTCTGGACCAGAAGAACGTTTGGGTTTGGGACAACGCGACTCGCGAGTGGGTTAAATTGGGTGATGAATACTTGCGTCCAATTACGACTGCCATCCGTATGGCGCGTAAGCAAGCCCCATTTGATCTGGTTACTTTGCCAATTAGTGCTGCGGAGACTGCCAAATGAAGCAACTGACTAAATCAATTCTTTTCGCTGCAGCGGTAGCTGTTTCAGCTACAGCGGTAATGCCGGCAACTGCAGCAGACGCTTCTAAAACTCTCGATCAATTACTTGAGCAAGTAAAAAGCGATCGTGTTTCTGAGCGTAAACTGAACAAAAAGCGTGAAGCAGAATTCCTCGCTGACCGCACCAACATGAAGGCTCGCGTTAACAAAGCGAAAGCTGACTTGGCTGCTGCACTGCAACGCGGTGAAGAGCTCAAGCAATCGTTCGCTGATAACCAAGACCTGATCGCAGAAAAAGAAACTGAATTGGAAAACGCCAAGGGTAACCTGGGTGAGATGTTCGGTGTTGTACGTAGCTCTGCTGGTGAAGCAGTTGGCCGTATCTCTACTTCTGTCGTTAGTGCTCAATACCCAGGTCGTACAGCATTGCTGGAAGAACTGGCTGAAGCAAAAGCACTTCCTAAATTGGAAGAGCTCGAAGAGCTGTGGATTGCTCTGCAAACTGAAATGACCGAGTCTGGCAAGGTTGTCCGTTTCAACACTGACGTGACCAAGCTGAACGGTGATGTAGTTAACGAAGAAGTGATTCGTATCGGTTCTTTCGGCATCGTTGGTCAAGACGGTTACCTGCGTTTCGATGCGGCTAAAGGCGAAGTTCAGCCTCTAGGTCGTCAGCCAGGCAGCCACATGGTTTCTGCTATCCAGTCATTCATGAATGTTGACTCTGGTGTTGGCCCAGTCTTCATTGACCCATCTCGTGGTCAAATCTTGGGTCTGTTGATGCAGAAAGCAACGTTGACTGAGCGTTATCACCAAGGTGGCGTTGTTGGTTACATCATTACCTGTGTGCTGGCAATTGGCTTGTTGATTGCTCTTGAGCGTATCGTTGTTCTGACTTTGGTCGGCGGTAAAATCCGTGCGCAACAGAAAAACCTTAGCAACCCAAGCGACAAGAACCCTCTGGGTCGTATCTTGATGGTTGGTCAGCAAAACAAAGACGTTGATCTGGAAACTCTCGAGCTGAAATTGGATGAAGCGGTTCTGCGTGAACTTCCAAAAATTGAGCGCGGTATTTCGCTGATTAAGATCTTCGCAGCTATTGCTCCGCTGTTGGGTCTATTGGGTACAGTGACCGGTATGATTGGTACCTTCCAATCGATTACGCTGTTCGGTACTGGTGATCCGAAGATCATGGCAGGCTCTATCTCTATGGCTCTGGTTACTACAGCTCAAGGTCTGATCGCGGCTCTGCCTCTGATTCTGGCTCACAGCTTGGCCGCTGGCCGTGCCAAAACCATCTTGTCAATTATTGACGAGCAAAGTGCAGGTATTGTTGCCGAGCACGCTGAGCAGGAGAAAGCCTAATGTTATTCCTGATGGGCCTCTGGGAAACCGTCAGGGATTTTGTGGCGACCGGCGGTAACGTACTTTACGTTGTTGCATTCGCGCTCGGCCTCATGTGGATTTTAATGATCGAGCGCTACTGGTTTTTAACCTGGGTGTTCCCAAAAGAGCGTAAAGATATTATTGCTCGCTGGGATGCTCGAGTGGATACCACGTCCTGGACTGCGCACCGCATCCGAGATTACTGGATTGCAGACGCCAATGGACGTATTACAGCTCGAATGATTGTTATCAGAACGTTGGTAGCCATGTGTCCTCTAATCGGACTACTTGGCACCGTTACCGGCATGATTGAGGTGTTCTCAACCATGGCCACACAGGGCACCGGTAACCCTCGTCTGATGGCCTCAGGTATCTCCATGGCCACAATTCCGACTATGGCGGGAATGGTAGCTGCTTTGTCTGGTGTGTTCTTTAGCTCACGCCTCGAAGCAAAAGTGAAAATGGCTAAGGCCTCATTGGTTGACAGCCTGCCACATCACTAAGAGAGATTGATAAATGGCACGTAAAACAAGACGTGAAGACGAAGAAGCAGCAATTGATATGACGCCGATGCTCGACATCGTATTCATCATGTTGATCTTCTTCATTGTAACCACCTCTTTCGTGAAAGAGGCAGGTA
Organism: Neiella litorisoli; assembly: GCF_014773395.1. Taxonomy (GTDB): domain Bacteria; phylum Pseudomonadota; class Gammaproteobacteria; order Enterobacterales; family Neiellaceae; genus Neiella; species Neiella litorisoli. The sequence goes on from NZ_JACXAF010000003.1 coordinate 239,087, forward strand.
TTCAGGTGAACAAGCCTAAGGCTAACAACACCAGTAAAGAGCCTAGCGCCAACATTTTCATCGCGATCAAAGAAAACGGTGAAGTCCATATGGACCGTCGTATGATCGATGTTGAACGTGTAACGGCGAATATCGAGCGTATGCTAGCTGAGCAGCCAACCGACACCGTTGTGGTTCAGGCTGATAAAGAAGCCAAGCATGGCATTGTTGTGAAGGTCATGGACCAGATCAAAGAAGCCGGTATCGATAAGATCTCTATTGCTGCAGCATCTGGAGGTTAATATGTTGCGATTGCTCGTATCAGTTTTGGTCGGCATCGCGGTTACCTTTGGCTTGTTTGTATTCATGGCTGAGCTGATTGCTAACAGTGCACGAGCCCCCGATAAGGGCAGTGAGCCAGTGGTAATCGACATTTTGGTTGCGGAGAAACAAGCCAAACCGATGACTCGGAAACGGCCACCACCGCCACCACCGCCGCCTAAGACGCCTCCGGTTGAGCCGGACCCAGTGGATAATTCAGCGCCATCTATCAACCTAGATGCGCCACGAATTGAAACTTCGAGCGGCGGCGGATTCACCGCGCCAACGGCGATTAACCGTGACGGTGAAGCAACACCAATTGTTCGGATTGAACCTAAGTATCCGATCAAGGCAGCCCGAGATGGTAAAGAAGGTTGGGTTAAAATGAGCTTTACCATTAACGAGCTAGGTGGTGTAGAAGACGTAACCGTGATCGATGCCGATCCGAAACGCGTATTCGACAAAGAGGCAAAACGTGCTCTACGTAAGTGGAAGTACAAGCCTAAAGTTGAAGACGGTAAAGCGATGAAGCAGTTCAACCAACAGGTTGTGCTAGAGTTCAAACTGGGTAACTAAGGAGAAAAACAATGAAACGCAAAAACGTTGTTTTGACAGGTGTGCTTTGCGCCGTCTTTGCTCTGTCTTCTCAGTTGTTCGTCGCTGCGCCTGCCATGGCCAAAAAGAAAGAAGAAGAGAAAAAGGTTGACCCGTTAACCAAAGCACTGAAAGAGAAGTATCCAAAGCACAAGACTAAGGTTGCTTCTCCGAAAGTGGGTAAAAAGGTTTTCGAGGCCTATGACCTTTACTCTGCTGACCAGGTCAAAGAAGCCCTCGATCTGCTGATGGATCTTGAACCGAAATCAGAGTTCGATAAGGCTTACTTAAACCGCTTTATTGGCAGCTTAATGGCTGGTGAAGAAGGCAAAACTAAGGATGCGATCGGCTACATTAAGAAAGCCGTTGCGCCTGCGGTATTGAACCCACGCGAACAAGCAGAAGGTCTTAAGTTGCTCGGCGACCTGCAAATGCAGGAGAAGATGTACACAGAGGCGATTGCTAGCTATAAAGCGTGGATGGAATATACGGGTATTGAAGACAAAAACGTCTACGTTCGTATGGCGCAAGCTAGCTATGAACTGGAACGTTATGCCGACATGATCCCGCTGGCTGACAAAGCAATTGCGATTGCTGATAAGCCAGACAAAAATCCATATGTCCTGAAACTCTCTTCTTACTATGAGCGTAAGCAATACAAGAATTCCGTTAAGGTGTTGGAACAGCTTGTTAGCTTATTCCCAGAAGATGAGAAGTGGTGGGCTCAGCTAGGCATGTTCTACATGTTGGTTGATGACTACGAGAAAGCACTTGCAACCATGGACCTTGCGTACAAGAAAGGCTTGTACTCAAAGGAAAACCAGTTCAAAGCGTTGTCTCAGTTATATTACAACCAGAACATCCCTTACAAATCTGCTCAGGTGCTTGAAAAGCACGTCAACAACGGTGACGTAAAGCGTGATGAGAAGATGCTGACCCAAATCGCCAACGGGTATCGCGGTTCTAAGAACTTCGATAAAGCAGCCAAGTTCTACGGCGAAGCTGCCAAACTGTCTGGCGATGGTGACTTGTATCGTAAGCAAGCAAGCATGTATCTGATGATCGAAGAGTATAACTTAGCGATCGCAGCTGCTAAAAATGCAATTAAGAGTGGCGTTGAGAAGAAAGGCTCAGCGAACATGATGATTGCGGAAGCTTACTTGTATAAGAAAGATCTGAAGTCGGCGCATACTTATGCGACCAGAGCGGCTAACGATCCTTCGACTCGCAAGACCGCCAAAGGTTGGGCCAATTACATTAAGAGTAAGGCAACCCAACAGGGCATCGCACTGTAACAGCTAACGCTGATGCAAATAAAAAACCTCGATGACTATCATCGGGGTTTTTTTATGGGCGATCGTCCGCTTACCGAGTGGCCACCCTGAGAAGGCGGTTATCAACCACTCGATTGATGGCGTGATTGGCATAAGCAAGAACAGGCTAACTGATGGTCTTGAGCGCCGCGCGTTGTTGACGGAGGGGGGCATAGCCTAAGGGCTATGTTGATCGGGCTTAAGCAGAAAAGGCCTAGCAGAAGCTAAGCCTTTGAATTTGGTGGTCTCCACGGCAGGATTTGAACCTGCGACCCCCGACACCCCATGCCTATTTACTTACAAATCTTGAATAGTCATTTTGATACATAAAAATCATTTAAAACAAATAGTTTAGTGGTGTTTGCTAAGTCTGAATAAGTCAGTTAAATTAACTAAAAATCACCATAATTAGTCATGTAATTAGTCATGGAACTGTTTTGAATGGCGCTTTCAAGAAAACAAGTTGAGCGTATTTTTGCCAATCCGACAGGTAGGCAGTCGCTGCACAACCATGAAGATGGGTTGGGGCTACGCGAATCTATCAAGGGCAAATTCACATGGCAGGGGCGGTATAGCTTCGAGGGCCAGCAGAAGCGGCTTGATTATGGCACTTACCCGCAGATTAGTTTGGCTGAGGCCGAGGACAAACATGACGAGACTCTGGCACTTGTTCGGGAAGGTATCGATCCGAGAGCTGAGTTAATAGCAGCGAGCGCCCCCAAGACGGTTAGCGAACTTTGCCAACGATGGTTGAAGCTGGATGCCGAGAAGAACCGCCGCCGCCCCGAGTTAGCCCGAGAAGTGATTGACGCCAATATTGCACCACCGATAGGCCACATCAAATTGGCTATTCTGGCAAAGCGCCACGTTCACGCAATCACTGATCCCCTTGTTGAGAAGGGAAGTGCAGGCCAAGCTAAAAAAGCACTGGGCCTGTTTCGTCAAATCTGCAACTGGGCCGTTGAACGGGACTACCTGACCACTAACCCAACAGCAGGGATTAACAAAAGCCGATTGGGTGGAAAGACGGAACCAAGAACCCGAGCGTTAGACGATGAAGAACTGGCGGCGGTATGGTCAATCATTGGTGGCTTGGGGTTAGGTGTGTTGACTGAGATAGCGATCAAGCTGTTAATTTTGACCGGTCAACGGCGCTCCGAAGTCGTTGGGGCTGAGTGGCGTCACGTCGATTTGAAAAAGAAAATCTGGCATTTGCCTATGACCAAAAACGGCAAGCCCCATGATGTGCCACTGTCAGATTTAGCCGTTGAACTTTTCCTGCGTTTGAAGGGGTATGGGCTGGACGACAAACGATGCTTCCCGATTGATGAAAAGTCGCTAACTCGGGCTATTGCGCGGAAACAAGATGATTTTGCGATCCCCAAGTGGGTGGTCCACGACTTGCGTCGGAGCTTTATTACCGGCTCTGTTGCACTGGGCCTGCCGATTCATATTGTCGAGCTTTCTGTTAATCACGAATTGCCCGACATGCTGCGCGTTTACGTCGCTGGACAAAATAATGAGAAGTTATTCGAGCAGAAAAGAGCCGTGATGGATGCTTGGGCTGAACACATTGCCGCGCTCATACAGGACAAGCCAGTGGCGCTATCGCGTGAAGATCTCAAAGCCAAGGCGAATGAACTTTGGTTGTTGTATCACAAGAACGAACCAGCTAGCCGCTGCGCGGTAACGTTGGTTGAACGACTAAGCGAATACACAGACCGACCGCCCACGGCGCTCACACTGCAAAAGTGGATCGGTGCTTGGAGGAAAGTGGTGTGAGAAGATCATTTAATGAAAAAGCGTCGAGCAAAGGGAAAAACCTGATTGTATTTGGGAGCGGCGAAAACACCGTGACTTTCGACTTTCAAGAGCAGCCTTTCGATCTTATGAGCGAGTTTGGCAATCTGTCTGTTGTCGATAAGCATGTTGTTGGTGCGGATATTGATAAACTAATTAGTAGGTTAGAAGCAATGGTTTCCTCAGATCGACATGGCAATGTAAGCAAAAAGGTTTTATCACGCTTAAAAGCCGAACCTGCGAGCCAAGAAACCCAGTTGGAGGCTGCGAGGGAGATTCTCGAGGTGGGAGAAAACCGAAAGTCTCTTGAAGAACGAGAGGTTCAGAACTTCTATCTGGAAATCCAGAGAAAAAATATTGAGCACAATTTGGGTATTAGTGATCAAGCTATATTAAACGCAATTGTTTTTCGCTATGGATGCGTTTTTAAAGGCTGGTCCTCCGTCAAAGACATAAGGCGACGCCAACGCCGTTTTGTAGAGTTTATCGAGTCTAAAAACCTTGAGCTTTCTATAAAACAAAAAGTTATAAACTTAACAAAAACATAGTGTTATGGATTTTTGTTCATTCTGCCCCCTAGTTACGTGGTGCGGATAAGCTTTTAATAATTCTCGAACCAACACAAGTCACCGAGGGTTATTAAAATGCAAGACAAGTTAATCAGTAAAAAATCACTCCAGAATTTTTTAGGAGTGAGTCAACCAACCTTGGATCGTATGCGCCGTAAAGGTGAATTTCCTCAGCCGATCCGCCTCTCCCCTAAACGAGTAGCTTGGCGTCAGAGTGATGTCGATGAATGGCTGGCCAAAGGGGGATTCAACGCATGATAAAACAAAAGAAAGCCCCGAACGTAGACCACTACGCCGAGGCTCAAACCGGTAAGAGGAATTACCATGATTTTCTTGGTTATCAATATAAGTCAAATGATAGTTTTTGGCAATCAATCAATGTGAGCAAGTTTGACTGCTTCCTGCTTGGCGTTGCTGCTGCAACGTGGCTCGATTGCGCAGCCAGACTAGCAGGAGGTGCGTCATGACGGACGGCTACAAATGGCGCGATGACCTTAATTGCCTAGTCATTAATTCACCACTGGCGCGCTATCTAACTAGAGCTAACACAACGCCTGTGCCGCATGAGCTGACTTGCTCTGTTAGCAATGCTCGGGTGATCCGGCTTGATAACCTGACGCACGTCAAACCTCTTGGTTGGTGGCAACCTGCAATCAATGAGCTTGATCACCTTGAGCATTTGCCAAAACAACTTGGTGTTCCGTCGGATCAACTTAGTGTTTGGACGATTCAGCAGTCGCGCGAGGGTGTGATTGATGGGCGATATTTTGAAATATTGGTTCCTGAATCGACGCTCAGTTACACCCAATGGATAGAGTTTGAGCAAGCTAACCCGTATGTTTGGATTTGCAATCAGATCACATTCAAGCAAGGCGATTTAAATATCTTTGAGTATTGCAGGGATGCGGGTATAGAGGTGCCGCAGCATGAATTTAGTTAAAGCACCAGCAGCTCAGCAAAACGCATTACGCAACGCCAAAGGCGGTGGAACGGCTTACCTACTCGGCAATTATGTACTGGTCGATCTGGATGATAAACCCGACGCACCGTCAGAGGCCGAGCTTGCCGAGGCGTTAGGGTTGCCACTGTGCGAGTTGCAACAGGCAAAATATCAATGGGATGACAACGGGCGCAGTGTTCATTATCTGTTTGCTGGCTCGGATGACTACGGCAAAAATTCAGCGCTTGGTGCCTTGCTACCGGCAGTTGATGTTCAAACCGGAAAGGCGTTGATATTTGTCGCAGACCGTAAGACCCAAGCAACCAATTTCACTCCACCACCTGCGCCGCCGGTTATCCGTGAAATTTTGGCAAGCGCCGCGCCGGTTGCTGCATTACCGCAAGTCAGCAAGCCGGTAACGCCCAGCTCACTCGACTATCTCAAACGTTGCTTATCTCACATTGATCCAGATTTGGAATATCAGCAGTGGGCAGCCGTTATTGCCGGAACCGTGGATCGCTTCGGGCATGACCAGCAGGCGTTTGATCTGCTGAACAAATGGAGCGCTGGCGGCTGCAAATACGCCGGTGAGTCGGACGTTAGCAAACATTGGCGGTCATACAATGCAGGCGGCGGTGTAACCTTTGCCACTGTTACAGCGCTTGCCCGTGAAGGTGGTATGGGCGGCGTTGAAGCGTTTAAAAGTTGGTGTAGGAATAACCCTGTGATTCATTCGTCACCGCTTTCAGAGGTCAGAGGAATGAGCATTTGTGGTCAGTCTCAACAAATGCTGGCCAGTCTTGAACGGGATGTTTTCGCGCTTGAAAGGCTGGTACTGATGAATCAGATCACAATTTTCTTTGCGCCTCCAAATTCAGGAAAGACACTGTTAACGGTACATTTTCTGATTGAAGCTGCGAAGCAGGGTGACATAGATCCGACAAGGGTGATCTATGTGAATGCGGATGACACCCCCCGAGGTGCCGCAACTAAAGCCAGTCTGTTTGAACAGTACAAAATGAATATGCTAGTTCCAGGGCACAACGGCTTTCACAGTGATGACCTATACCCGCTGATTGAACGCCTTATATCAGCCAACGAGGCTAGGGGCGTCATTATAGTCATGGATACATTACGGCGGTTCTTTAACTCAATGGATCATGAGTCAACCAAGGTCTTTGGAGAGTTATCACGGCGTTTTATCAATGCTGGCGGCACAATGTTAGTGCTAGGCCACACCAACAAAAACAAATCGGAAGCGGGGAAAAATCGCTATGAAGGCACTCAAGGGACGGTTAACGATGCTGACGCTGTTTATGTTCTTGATGTTAAGAGCAGTAAGCTAAATGATGATGTCACGAAGTACTACGTGACATTTGAAGCTTCACCAGAGGTCGGCGGCAAGCTGCGTGGAGATAATGAGTTATCGGCGTCATACTCATTTGTTCGATATGAGAAGCAGACCTACAACCAACTGATAAACAGTATCAGCAAAGTATCATCTAGTGATGCGGAGTTAACCGAAGTTCAGCGTTCGGTTCAAAGTAACGTGGATAACATCAATTACATTGAGCATCTAATTAGTAAAGGAATCAGTCGGCGTACAGAACTTATTAAAGCTATCCATGACGGTTGTGAACTATCACGTAGCCGCGCTACTAAGCTGCTCGACTTGCATACAGGTGAGAATTGGAACAACGGACACCGTTGGCGAGTGCTTAAAGGTGATAGTGAAGCTCCGGCAGCAAAGCTGTATCAGTTGCTTACTAACCACCGAGGGTGCCCCCCTGATAAAACTGGTAAATTGGTTAAATTAGAATTGGTGCCATCGTAAGTTGCTGAATACACTCATATTCACCAATTTAACCAATTTTCTAATTTAATAAGTATATAAAGGGGCTGGTTAATTTAACCACTGCTATAATTCAAAGACAGCCCACGGATTAGGGCTACACCAGATAAAAGGATTTATCTATGAACATACCAACTACAACTGTTCGATCATGGCTGCAACGGGTTAATGATATTCAACACCCCGTGGAGCAAATCAACGCCATTGAACGCGTCATTGAATGTTTCGGCTCAGTCGAGTTAGCCAAGCGTTACGTGGAAACCCGAACTAACCAATAACGCTATTCCTCTGGGGGTGGCAGGGCGGACACCAGCGCCTTCGTCAAATTTTCGCTCACACCACCTCCTAATATCTTGCTGTGGATAAATTGTGGATAACTATTGATCTTGAGCTTTTATTTCTATATACCTAGAAATGACGAAATTTATCAATGGGAAGGCCCAACTTATGAAAATTGCAAAATTACGCGCTGCGCTGGCAGCAAAAACCAATGAGCTTCGCGGCATTGTTGCAGCAGCCGAAGCAGAGACCCGCAGCATGACCACCGCTGAGTCAGAACAGTTTGCCGCGCTGAAAGCTGAATGCGAGCAGTTGCAGTCAACAATTGAAGCTGCTGAGTCGGTAGAGCTGCGCGATGTTGGCGATGCAGCAGGTGGGGAGTCTCGCACTTTTGAAATGCCTACTGATGCTGAGCTGCGCGCATTCCTGCTGAATGATGAAATCAGCGAACGCTCGATGGACACTGGCAACACTAATGATGTGATGATCCCAGAAGTGCAGCGCCAGATTATGACAGCGCTCACCGACAATAGCCCGATCCGCCGATTGGCGATGAACAAAACGACTGGGACGCATGAATACCAGTTGCCTGTTCAGCTTAACGGCGCAACCGTGGCCGAAGCCGCAGAGAATGACGCCCGTGGCGAGACTGCAACCCCAACACTGGCGATGGCAAGCGCTACGCTGAGCGAAGTTTACGCACAGCCGAAAGTCAGCCAACACTTGCTTGATATGAACTCAGGTTTTGACATTCAGGGCTTCGTCAATCAGGCCGTTTCCACCGCTTATTCCGAGTCTGAAAACCAACGCTTTGCTGATGTGTTGAACGACGCGACTTTAAATGCTGGTGCTTTTGAGTTTGGCAAAATTCGCTCTGAAACAGTGACTGGCTTAAACGATGTTGATGCGCTGCGAGCATTCACCAAAACACTAAAACGCGCCTATCGCTCGAAGTCAGTTTGGTTAGTCTCTGAAGATGTGTTGACTGGTTGGGAGTCACTAAAAGACGCCGATGGAAAACCGCTTGTAGGCTCTGTTGAAAATGGTGGTTCGACTCGCTTCTTGGGTTACGCCGTGGACGTGTGCGAAGAACTAACCGCTGGTAGCTGTTACTTCGGTGATTTCAACCGCGGCATGTTTACCGTTGATCATACCGGCGCGATGGGTTCGGTAGTGGATCGAGTGACCGAAAAAGGCCAAGTGAAATATTACAGCTATATCTATAGCGCCGCTGGTCTTGCTGACCACAAAGCGCTTTTAAAAGCCGTTACTGCTTAAGCTGAGCCGTTGCCAAGGATGGCACCCTTTTGAGGAGTGACCGCCATGAAGATCCGTGGAACCGCCGCCGCCTACTACAGCAACAGCCGAAACCTTGGCGGCTTTATTGAAATGATTAAACCCAGCGCATTTAAACAATCACTTAAAAAGGCTGATGTCCGTTGTTTATCTGAGCATGACCCGCAGAACCTACTTGGGCGCACCAGCTCTGGGACGTTGCGGCTGCAAGATACTAAAACCGGTCTGCAGTTTGAATGCGACTTACCCGATACCACAACAGCCAATGACCTATCGAAACTCATTGAGCGGGGCGACTTGCGAGGCTGTTCATTCCGTATGCGCGTCTTGAACTCAGAATGGGATTTTGCAGGCAAGGTGCCGCTGCGAATTGTGACCGAAGCAGAGATAGACGAAATCACCATGACCGCAACACCGGCTTATTTAGCCACTGACTGCGAGGTGATATCTGATGTGGCCGTTTAAGCAAAAAGAAACCCGAAGCGCTTATACCTTACCTGAGCTTGAGGCATTGCTGGGAACGGCAAATAGTCGCTCTGGCGTGGCCGTTGATAGCTCTACGGCACAAGCATTAACTGCTGTGTTCTCTGCTGTCAGCTTTATCAGCAAAGGTGTTGCTGGCTATCCACTAAGCGCATCAACAAATGCGCTTGATGACGTGTTGAACCAATCCCCTGATGGCGTGATGACCGCCTACCATTGGCGCTCTGCTGTCATGCAAAACTTACTGCTGACCGGTAACGCATACAGCCGGTTACGCTGGAAGCGCACTGGTCAACTCGACAAGGTGGAGTTCTTACATTCAAGCAGGGTGAGTACCGTCATTGAGCCACCCCATAAGCTGAAAGGCTATTTGGTCGATGGCAAGCCTGTAGGTCGCAGCAATATGCTGCACTTCAAGATCAATGCCTACGACGGGCTGGTGGGTAAAAGTCCGATAGGCGTTTGTCGTGAATCGGTGGGGCTAGGTTTAGCTCAACAGAACCAAGCCGCTGACCAAGTTAAAAATGGCCTACGGCCAAATGGGATCATTGAATTTCCGGCTGCGCTGGGGGCTACAGCAGGCCAAAAATTCAGAGAGTCATTAAGCAAGCGGACAAGTGGTGACACGCTGATTCTGGAAGGTGGCGGAAGTTGGAAGTCAATCGCGCTAAGCAATGTTGACGCTGAATTTCTGGAGTCGCGTCGATTCAGCGTTGATGAAGTTGCTCGCATGTTCAATCTGGACAAGATCTGGCTTCAAAACTCGCAACACGGCGCGCGTTATGACGAGTTGGGAGCCAGTCAAAAATCATTGCTCACTAACACGCTACAGCCTTACATGATTGAACTTGAATCAGAGCTTAGCTTGAAGTTGGGCCAGCCAATCGCATTCAATCTGAGTGAGATCCAACGGTTAGACGTTAAGACTCGTTATGAGGCTTACAAGGCTGCGATTGATGCACAAATATTAAGCCCTGAAGAAGTTCGTCAACGGGAGGGTTTTAAATGAGTATTGACGATCCTTTCTTTCAAACAGGATGTGTCAGCCGCTATGTTAGCTTACGCGACGTAAAGCGACACTTAGGTTTAATGGATTCCTTTACTCTGGATGACGGATACCTATTAAATTTAATCGAGCAATGTGGTCAGGCGATAGATTTGTATTGTGGTACTCGGTTCTCAACGATGGAGCTTGAATCGCCGCCTAAAATATTGCAGTTAGCTACTCTGACTTATGTCGCAATTGCTTATCGTAATCGCGACATGATGCAAGGGGAAAACTCGCGAGCTATCGGCGCGGTCGGTAATTTGCCGAGGGCTGTTGCTGCAATAGTTGACCCATATAAGCAGCAACGTGGCGTATTCTAATGATTTACCGTTGCAACGCGCCTAATTGCGGCAAGCGAATATCACGCCATGACAACGGGCGTTGTATTGAGCATAAGCGCCAGTATCGAAGCGAGCGAAAGCAAAAGGCCGTGCAATACGGGCGGAAGTGGAAAGAAACCCGCGCTCGGTTCCTGCAACGCTACCCACTTTGTTGTGTCTGCTATCAGTTGCATGGCGTCATCACACCGGCTGACATGGTAGATCATATCGTCGCGCTTGATGATCGTAGCGATTATCAACAGTTGCATGACTTCGACAATCTAGCCCCGCTTTGCAATAAGCACCACAGCCACAAAACCCGCGATGTTGATCAGGGGGATATACCTGCTGATTACTTCAAAACTGAAATCGTAGACAAATTTAAGAGGCGTTATGAAGCGATGTGATCTAACGCTCGGTAAACTCGGGCGTAAAAAATGGCGGCAGTTTGCACCACTGCTAGAGCGAGAGTCGGCAACAGATGCTGATTTTGATTTGCTGGCCCAGTATTGCGTCAATATTGACCTGATCCAACAGGCACAAGCTGACATCAACAAGAACGGCGTCAATGTGCTGAATTCCGCTGGTTCACTATGCGCCAATCCTGCAACTAAGGTCTTATCAGCCAGCCAGCGTAACAACCTGCAAATTGTGCGTGACCTAAACCTAACCGCACTCAGTCAGCGAAAGAACCCGACCAAGGGCGATGACGCCGATCTCGATGAGCTGTTGGGATGAAGCTTTACCACCAATACGCCGCAGACGTTAAGGCCGGAGCAATTCCGGTCTGCAACGCCATTCAGCAAGCCGTTGATCGTTGGTTTGCAGACTTCGAGCGCGGCGATTTGTTGTTTGATGAGCAAGCCGCAGATCGAACTATCAAGTTTGCTGGCTTATGCCGACACGTCAAAGGCCCGTTACACGGTCAGCCGTTTAAGGTCGAGCCGTGGCAGGCGTGGATTTTGGCGAATATCGTTGGCTGGAAGTGGGCCGACAGCGGATTGCGCCGGTTCCGTGAGGTTTCAATTTGGGTGCCACGGAAAAACGGTAAATCTTTTCTTGCTTCGGTAATTGCAGATTACTTCCTGCTAGCTGACAGCTCCCAGCATGACATTTTCAGCTACGCCAGCACCAGCGAGCAAGCGCGGATCGTATTTGATGCCGCCAAACAGATGGTCGGTTATTCAAAACCGATGAAGCAACGCGCCCAAGTTTACGCCCACTACATAGACGACCCCAAGACCAACAGCCGATTTAAACCAATGGCGTTTAAGTCGAGCAGCGCCGAAGGGCTAAACCCGTCAGTGGCAATCGCTGACGAAATCCATGTTCATGCTGATGGAACCATGTTCGACACCATGGCGCTAGGTATGGGCGCACGACCCGAAGCGCTCCACCTTGTTATTTCAACCGCTGGCTCGAATATGGCCAGCTTCGGTTATGAGTATTACCAACAATGCAAAGCAGCAAACGCAGACTCAACATTTACAGCATGTTACGAGCTAGACGATCCCGAAAGTGCCGACGATGAAACCCAATGGCTAAAGGCCAACCCCAATCTGGGCGTGTCGGTATTCGTCGAGGAATTACGCGACACCATGGCAAAAGCCACCAGCTCACCGGCTCGATACAACGAGATTTTGGTTAAGCGTTTCAACGTGTGGCGCAATGGCGATCAGGAATTTGTAACACATAAACAATGGCAGGATTGCTACGACCCTGAATGCGTTGAAGCGTGGAGCGACACATTGCCCACTTATATAGGTGTTGATTTATCCAACGTCAGTGACATAACCGCCGTTTGGCTAGTCCAGCCAACTGGCGCAACTGGGGAAGTAAGGACCAAGGGCTTTTGCTACCTACCCGAAGCCGCATTGGAGCGGGGTAGAAAGAATGCCGACTTCTACAACCTGATGCACCGACAAAACCGGCTCAGAGTGACCAAGGGCACAACCGTTGATTATGGGCAGATAGAGCGCGACATACTGGCGCTATGTGAACAGCACAATGTGATCAGCTTGGCTTTCGACCCGTGGAACGCCAGCAACATGATCACTAGGCTAGAGGCCCAAGGCATAGAAACCGAGCAAGTGAGGCAGGGCTTTGCCACGCAGTCACCCGTCACTAAGTCCCTGCAAACAGCAATTCTGCAACAGGCCGTTAAGCACGATGGCAACCCACTGTTAACTTGGGCGATTGGTAATTGTGTGCTGGATACCGACGCCGCAGCCAACGTCAAACCAACCAAGGCAAAAAGCCAGAACAAAATAGACCCATTGGCCGCACTGCTTAATGCATACCGAACTTGGATGCTTGAGCAGGAAACGGCAACGCCTGAGATTCATTTAGTGGAGATGCTGTGGTGATGCACCAGTGGTGGCTGGATATACATACATGCCGATAATTTGCTTATAAGGGGCTATATAAGCAATTCTTAGTGATTTCGTACTTATGTAAGGGTAAGTATGCATATTGCCTTAGAGTGGCTTCATGTTCGAAATAAGCGAGTGTGTTGTTTGAAATCGCTTGTATTTGGTGGATTTGTTGGATAACGTTCATATTGTTTCGGAGTAAAACGGCGGGGGCTAATCTCAGAGCCCAACTGGGGGTACTAATTGGGTGTTTCTGGATTTTGTGTCATCTAGCTAACCGATGACATACACCCATCAAAAAATTGCGTAGTGGAAAACTCTGATTAAGTCAGATTTTAGTTTGCATTAGGTTTGCAACAGCGCCATCATCGGTTGCAAGCAAGGGTATTTCAGCAAAAATGAAAAAGCCGCTCGATATGCTCGGAGCGGCTCTTGGGAGGTGCAAAACATCAGAGCTACGTGCAGGGCTGCCACCCTGTGGTGTTTAACCTGTTGTTGTGCAAGGCAATTTATGCGTGTGAGCGTAATATATATATATTGCCTTAGTGGCTATAATATAGCGGATTTGCTGTCTTGCGCAATCAATAATATGAGTAGTAACTCAACATGAAAATTTTGAGAAAAATTTTGGAGCTACTTAATAAATCTAAGATGGTTGTTATCGCAGTAAAGCGATTAGCAGAAGCTGTTGTAGATTTGTTTAACTCGCTCTTTTAGCGGTAAGCAGTTGAAATGATCAAAGGGAGGCCTTACTAGCCTTCCTTTTTTTTTGCATAATTAGTCATGCAATTAGTCATGCACCATAAATAGAAAAGTCCTAGCCGAAGCTAAGCCTTTGAATTTGATGGTCTCCACGGCAGGATTTGAACCTGCGACCCCCGACACCCCATGACGGTGCGCTACCAGGCTGCGCTACGTGGAGACAAGAGCAGCTATCTTATTCAGTTTGCTAGGAATTGCAAGCGTCTAGATAGCAACTCAGGTTTGATTGCTCGACCTTTAATCAATCGGTATCGCGGCCGGTGAAACGCTGCATTTCTCGCACCGCATTTGCCATCGGCGCAATGCGCAATAGCTCATTGGGTTTACGCTGCATGTTGTTGTCGTAAATTTCATAGTCGCCAAATTTATAAACCAGTGTCAGCCGGTCACGCTCGACCACGGCAAACGTACTTTGGCGGCCGAGTAGCAGCCATTGATGGGTTTGTTGGCCGAGCATTGATAGACCGCTGCTGATATCGCTACTGCTGACTGCCTGCGAGCTCAGTAAATTAGCCAAAGTGGCGGAAATATCATAGTGGCTGCTAAGGCTAGAGTGAACTTTGGGCGCAATACCTGCTCCGGCCATGATGAATGGCACGTGAGCAATATCATCCAAAATATCCGATCGTGACTTGCTTGCAGTGACTTGGTCTGAGGCCCATCCCGAATCACTGGTGATAATCAGAATGGTGTTGTCGAAGTCGATGTTGTTGGCAACATAATTAATCAATTGATCGGTATGCAATACCGCATTTTTATAGCGGTTCTGCAATGCTAGGGTATCCATTTCGGCTTCTTCATCCAGCAACAGCACGCCTTCTAAATCGGGCTGGAATGGGTTGCTGAAGCCTGGAGGAGTCGCAAAGCGCTCGACCCCCATCAAGTTGATTAAGTGGAAACTGGGTTGCTCGCTATGAGCTTGGTAGTGTTTTTGCCAGTGGTGCAAGGTTGCTGTGTCGGCAATCGCCGCGTTAACCCGCTGCGTTGGAATATAGTGATTAGCAAAGTCTCGCAATAAATGACTGCTGTCAGCAATTTTTCGGGTCGAAAATAGCGCTAAATCATAGCCATTATCAGCTAGCCAAGACGTTAAAAACGGCTTGCTTTGGGCATAGGATGCAAGCTTGCTGTAGGTCGCCGGAATACCATAGAGAATGCCAAACATGGCATCATCGTGGCTTTTGGCGGTGGCAAAGTAGTTGTTTGCCCACAAGCTGCGACGCGCCAAACTGGTGGTGTATGGCATGTTGGTACTATTGAGCATATCTGCTTGTAAAGACGACACCACCACAATGACAACATTGGTAGCCTGATCGGGCACTGCTGAGGGTTGGGCTAACGGATATTGAAAGCGGACATTGAGTTCTGCGTCACTGGCTGAATCAGATGTACTGATCCCCCATTTATTCAGGGTGGTTTTGGCCGTTAGCGGAAATGACAACGGAAAGAAGTCTTGTTGCCGAGTAATGCCCGAATAGCCAGCGACGTCTGCTGCTGCATGGGCGAAGTTGTAGATGAAAAAGCAACTGAAGAACACTTGGGTGAGGCGTTTGCCTAAAGCTCGACGAGAGCGACTTTCACGCCAGCGGCTGATCCAGTTAGCGACCGCGATTTGCAACACCAAAATGAGCGCTACAACGGCGAGCGATTTCCACCAAACCACCTGTAATTGGTCACTCTGCGAGTTGAACATTAACTCAAACAGCAGCGGGTTACTGTGGATCCCGAGTTCAGCGTAAAACTCGCAATCGAGCAGCAATAAACTCTGCGCGAGGGTAGCAATAATAATGGCTAGGGTTCGATAAACCCGCCACCAAGGCACCACGAAGGCGAGTGGAAAGAGCGTTGCAACAAAGCCTGCAAAGAACAGAAAGGCGAAATGGCCCATCATGTAAGTGAGCAGGTACAGGTTGTCCAATACATTGGTTGGCCAGCCGCCCGCGATGGCATAGCGGATCCCGACCGAGATTGCGATCAGAATATTGACGAAGGTAAACCAGTGCCCCCAACCAACGATGGTTGATACTTTTTCCCTATAGTTACTTTGCAACGTCCGCTCTCTTACCAAATATTAATTGTGATTTCAGCGCTTTCCTGCGTGTTTAAGATACAGCTTGTTTAAGCACAGAACAAAATTGTTCGGTTAATACTTGCTTTTGGGCTGCCGGAACCCGTTCGGCCATAATTTGGCTCACCATATTGCCGAGCACCATCAATTCTAAATCGATGGGAGCTTGATGCTTACTAAACACTTGTGACAGCTCGGCCATCAGCGATTCTACTTGTTGGTTGGAGTACTTTGATTGAATTGGCATTGAGGGATTTTCACTTTGTAAATACAGCTTCTAGTGTAACATAGCGAGCCGTGAATCAATCTCCGGACTATTGCTATGTCGGTCGAACTCGAACATTTTATCATTCATCGAATTAAAAATAATGCGGAAGGCCTACTAGAGCCTGAATTTCAGCAACAAGAAGTTGCCTTATCTGACACGGCTTGCCAGCTGGTGGCTGAACTGCATCAGCGTTTCAACGCCAAACCAAGCAAAGGCATTGGCCGTTTTGTTGATGACAGCGACAGCTCATTTCCGGCCATGTTGCAAAACCAAGACGATGATAATTTTGTCGAATTCAGCCAACAGACTTGCAAACTGATTGCCTCAAAAATGGAGGCCTATGGGTTAGCCAACGAGTGCTATTTGCTTTTTGCTGAGTACCGCTATGTCGCGCAGCACTTTCTGCTGATCTCGGAAGTGCCGGTAAAAGAAAAAGTGACCTGTAACGAAAAAATGGAAATTGGTCGCTTTAGATTTCTCGACGCCGATGCACTGCAGCTAGCGATACGGTTTGATTTAATGCTGTTGGCCACCGAGCAACAAAACTTCGCGACTTTCGTCAAAGGGCGGGCTGGTCGCAAAGTCGCTGATTTCTTCCTCGATTCGATGGCCATTGAAGAATTAGTTGACCGCAAAGCGCAAGCCGAACAGTTAGGCGCTGCGGTGTCTGAATTTTGCGATCAGTATATCGCCGCACCTGAAGTGCAGGCCGAAGTAAAAAAAGAGCTGGTTAATTATTGTAAAGAGCGTCAGGACGCCGGAGAGTCGGTTCAAGTCGACGGCGTATCTGAGTTAATTAGTGCGCCAGCCGAGGTCAGTTTTAGCGATTTTATCGCCAACAATGACGAGCCGCTGCCAGAATCCATGGAGCCGGAAATCAAGACCTTAAAGCAACTGACTCGCTTCGCCGGTACCGGAAAGGGCGTATCCATTAGTTTTGATGCCTCATTGTTGGGCGATCGGGTCACTTATGATGTGGCACAAGACAGATTGGTCATCTCTGAAATCCCCCCTAATCTAAAAGATCAGCTAATCCGCAAACTTAGCTAATTTCATAACTAGCTCTCTGTTTCATTTGCGTTTTCTCGGTTGGCGTCCATACTTGCTCTAGCGCCAACTGGGAGCTCTGATTATGCCTCGCCGAACTCGGTGAAACCGGTAACAAACTTTCATAATTCTGAAAGTCGAAGGCTATAGCGGTTTTATATGACGGGCGCATTGCAAGTTCATGTTGTGGAAGCGGTTTCTCAAAAGATTGAAAAAAATTTGTCGGTGTTTTGAGAATAATTTTTGGAAAAATTGGCTGACTTTTGAGCGTTTTGTGGTTGTCGTTGAAAGCTGGTTTCAAAAATTTGAGTTGCGTCATATGACTAAGCCAAGCCATGAACTAAACTTTCGGCGGCTAGGTTAGGGGTAACCCCTAGAATAATATCTAGAGCTATAAGCTCAAATAATCTCAAAAAAGGAAAAGGCGAAATGAAAACTTCATTGTTGGCTACGGCCGTAGCAGTTGCAACTCTGGGCATGTCCGCTTCTGTTGCAGCAATTGAAGAAGGCAAGCTGTTAATCTGGATTAACGGTGACAAAGGCTACAATGGTCTTGCTGAAGTCGGTAAAAAGTTTGAGCAAGAGCTGGGTGTTCCAGTTGAAGTTCAACACCCAGACGATGCAACGGGTAAATTCCAGCAAGCCGCATCTACTGGTGATGGTCCAGATATCTTCTTCTGGGCGCACGACCGTTTCGGTGACTGGGTAAGCGCTGGTTTGTTATCGCCAGTTGAGCCTGCATCTAAAACCAAAGCGGCGATTGAAGACTTCGCTTGGGACGCAGTAACCATCGACGGTAAAGTTTATGGCTACCCGCTGTCTGTTGAAGCAATCGGCCTGATCTACAACAAAGACTTGGTGCCAAACCCACCAAAAACCTTTGAAGAAATTCCTGCGCTGGACAAAGAACTCCAGAAAAAAGGCAAAAATGCCATTCTGTGGGACTACAACAACACTTACTTCACTTGGCCTGTACTGGCAGCGAACGGCGCGTATGCGTTCAAATATGAGAACGGCGCATACGACGTTAACGACACCGGCGTAAACAACAAAGGTGCGGTACAAGGCGCAACACTGATTAAGAAAATGATCGATGACGGTATGATGCCAACTGGTGCGAACTACTCTGTGATGGAGTCTAAGTTCAACTCTGGCCAAGTCGCGATGATGATCAACGGTCCTTGGGCTTGGGGCAACGTCGAGAAGAGTGGTATCAACTACGGCGTAACCTTCATCCCAAGTGTTGGCGGCAACCCTTCTAAGCCATTTGTTGGTGTTGTTGCTGGTGCCATCAACGCAGCGTCTCCTAACAAAGACTTGGCAAAAGAGTTCCTGGAAAACTACCTGCTGAACAAAGAAGGTCTGTCTACAGTGAATGCTGACGTACCTCTTGGCGCGGTTCCACACAAAGAGTACATGAGCGAGCTGGCAAGCAATCCAAACATTGCTGCGACATTCGCTAATGCTCAAGCGGGTGAGCCAATGCCTAACGTAAACGCGATGGGTAAATTCTGGGGTGCGATGGAGTCTGCACTGAAGAACATCACTTCTGGCACGCAAAGTGTCGAAGACGCCCTGAATACTGCCGCTAAGCGAATCGTTAAATAATTTGATTTAGCCTGTAGTAATGGAGGAAGCCCTGCTTCCTCCATGTGTTTCTAACGCGAAGGTCACATTAAGGTTGTCAAAATGGATGCATCATCCTCTGCATCAAGCTCAAGATCCGGCCTCTGGATCAAAATACTGGCACTAGCTGCAACTATCCTTATTGGTGGATATGCCGTTATTGCTATGTATGCCAGCGGAGAATATCTGTTTGCTATTGTCACGCTAGTTCTGTTTTCGCTTGGCATTTACGTATTCACTAATCCGCGTACGTATGCACATCGATACATTTTTCCCGGTGTCGCGGGGATGGCGATATTTATCGTCTTTCCAATGCTTTACACCGTCTATATTTCGTTTACCAACTACTCAGGAACGAACCTGCTGACGTTGGAACGAACGCAAAATTACTTGCTGTCTCTGAATTACCAGACCGATGGTGGTTCGTACGATTTCTCGCTTCACAAAGGTGAAGGGGATCGTTACTACATCGCGCTGCAATCGGAAGCAGATCCTGAGAAAATCTTTGTTTCACATCGTGTAGAACTCTTAACCAAAAAAGAGATGACTGCCGGCCGTATTCGCCCAGCAGACTTGCCGATGGTTGATAGTGGTGTCGATATGCGACCAGCCACTAAACTGCCAGACGCACCTGCAGAGCCAATTCGTACTGTGGTTCAACTGCGAGACCACTTGTCAGCAATCAAGCTAAACCTGCCTGACAACGTTTATCTATCAATGAACGGCTTGCGTAAGTTCTCGGCCTTGAAATCGGTCTATACCAAGCTGGAAGATGGCGCTCTGGTTAACGGCACGATCATCATCTCCGATAGCGACACGCTGCTAAATAACAAAACCGGAAAACTGCTACGACCAAACTACAACACTGGTTTTTACCAACATGTAGATGACTCGAATAAGTTCGTCGGCGAGCGTGTTCCACCGGGCTTTACTGTTGGTGTGGGTTGGAAAAACTACTTGCGGGTGATGACCGACAAGGGTATCCAAGGGCCATTCCTGCAGATCTTCGTTTGGACGGTGATATTTGCCGGCTCATCGGTGGCACTGACGTTGGCATTGGGTATGGTGCTAGCCTCATTGGTACAGTGGGAGCACCTCAAAGGCAAAGCCGTTTATCGAGTACTGCTGATTTTACCCTATGCCGTGCCGGCATTTATTTCGATTCTGGTATTTAAAGGTTTATTCAACCAGAACTTTGGTGAAATCAACTTAGCACTAGACAGCTTATTTGGGGTTAAACCAGAATGGTTTACCGATCCGACGCTGGCCAAAGCCATGGTCTTGATTGTTAATACTTGGCTCGGCTACCCATATATGATGATTCTTTGCATGGGCTTGTTGAAGTCGATTCCAGAAGACTTGTACGAAGCCTCGGCGATGGACGGTTCTGGACCGATTGGTAACTTCTTTAAGATTACTGTGCCATTGCTGATGAAGCCGCTGACGCCGCTGCTGATCGCTTCATTTGCATTCAACTTCAATAACTTTGTGTTGATTCTGTTGTTGACTAAAGGTGATCCAAATATTGTTGAGGCAACGACTCCTGCTGGTCACACCGACTTGCTGGTGAGTTACACCTATCGGATCGCGTTCGAAGGTTCAGGCCAAGACTACGGTCTAGCTAGTGCCATTGCTGCGCTTATTTTCATTATGGTTGGTGCACTCGCCATTTTGAACCTCAAGCTAACCAAAGCAGAGTCTTAAGGAGTCGATACAATGGCAATTGTTCAACCTAAATCAATCAAGTATCGCATCTTAGGCACTCACGTCTTTATGTGGTTCTTTCTGTCTCTGATCATCTTCCCATTGTTGATGATCATTGCTATCTCATTCCGTGAAGGTAACTTCGCGATTGGTAGCATCATTCCTGAGAATCCATCTCTGGAACACTGGAAACTGGCCTTAGGTATTCCGATCGTAATGCCTGATGGCAGCATTAAGCCACCACCATTCCCAGTTCTGACTTGGTTGTGGAACTCGATCAAAGTAGCTGGAATTACAGCGCTATTGATTGTGGTGTTGTCAACAACATGTGCTTATGCATTTGCTCGTATGCGCTTCGCGGGTAAGCAAACCATTCTCAATGGCATGTTGATTTTCCAAATGTTCCCATCGGTGCTGGCGCTGGTCGCGATCTACGCGATGTTTGACAAGATTGGTCAGCACATTCCAGCGCTGGGCTTAAATACCCACGCCGGTTTGGTGTTCATCTACTTATCTGGTATTGCGTTGCATGTTTGGACCATCAAAGGCTACTTCGAAACCATCGATTCATCGTTGGAAGAGGCAGCAGCCATTGACGGTGCAACACCTTGGCAAGCGTTTAGACTAGTGTTATTGCCGCTTTCTGTGCCTATTTTGGCGGTGGTCTTCATTCTGTCCTTTATTGCGGCCATTACCGAGGTGCCGGTAGCTTCACTGTTGATGACTGACGTCAATAAGTACACCTTGGCAGTTGGTGCACAGCAATATCTGTATGAACAAAATTACTTATGGGGTGACTTCGCCGCAGCTGCGGTTATGTCCGGTTTGCCTATCACCATTGTATTCCTGCTCGCGCAGCGCTGGTTGGTTGGTGGTCTCACGTCAGGTGGCGTGAAAGGTTAATCCCTGAACAAGTTTGATGAATAATCGTAAAGAATTCGGAGTCTGAAATGGCTGAAGTAGTCCTAGAAAGTGTAAGAAAAAATTATGATCCTGCGGTGCATCAGGACACCTTGCGGGATATCAACCTGCATATCAAAGAAGGTGAGTTCGTTGTCTTCGTTGGCCCGTCGGGCTGTGGTAAATCAACCCTGTTGCGAATGATTGCCGGCTTGGAAGACATCACTTCGGGTGAGTTGACCATTGGTGGCAGAGTCGTCAATGACGTGCCTCCAGTTGAGCGCAACGTTGGTATGGTGTTCCAGTCGTATGCTTTGTATCCGCACATGGATTTGTACGAGAACATGGCGTTCGGTCTGAAACTGAAAAAGGTTGATAAAGCAGAAATCAAAAAGCGTGTTGATGCTGCATCAGAAATCCTTGGCTTGACCCCGCTCCTAGACCGTAAACCAAAGGCTTTGTCCGGTGGTCAGCGTCAGCGCGTGGCAATTGGTCGCTGTATTGTCCAGCAACCTGCGGTATTCCTGTTTGACGAGCCATTGTCTAACCTTGATGCTGCACTTCGGGTCAAGATGCGTATTGAGATTGCAAAACTGCACAAGGAACTGCAATCAACCATTATCTACGTAACCCACGATCAGGTTGAGGCAATGACCTTGGCCGACAAGATTGTGGTTCTGAGCCCATTGAAGAAGGGTGCAGAAACCAACTTAGAACAGTTCGGCTCACCATTGGAGCTTTACCACAATCCAGCTAACAAGTTTGTCGCTGGCTTTATCGGCTCACCTAAAATGAACTTCCTCAAGGGTGAAATCGCTGAGATTAACGGTGAAACCAGTTGTAAAGTGAAGCTTTCAACTGGCGATGTGGTTACCGCTTCAGTTGATGCGTCGAGCGCACAGGTTGGCGATCAGGTTGAGCTGGGTGTTCGCCCTGAGCACTTGGTGACCATGGATCATCCTCACGCCGACAGCAGCATTAGTGGTGAAGTGATGGTCGCTGAACACTTGGGTGCAGAGTCTTTCATCTACATGACTGTTGATGGTCAAGACTTTACCGTGAAGGCCGAAGCTGAAGTTGATGTACACGCAGGCCAAACATATGCCATCGGTATTCCTGCCGACGCTTGCTACTTGTTCAACACCAAAGAACAAGCGTTTAAGCGCACCGCGAAGTACACCACCACGAAAGTGAGCTAAGTATCGCTAAGCGTGAAAAAGCCAGCTGATGCTGGCTTTTTTTTTGCGCGATAAAACAAATGGTTTGACTCCTTTATTTATTTCACGATACGCAATTTTATTGAGCGAGGCGTCAAAGTTAGTTAATTTAGGCGGGTATCCCACAAATTTGATCTCGCTCAATTAATACCAATAACAACTAAATGCTAACGATTTGCTCTTATTTCAGCCGCCCTCAAGCCGCCGCGTTAATTGGTGGGCTCTTGTGGTTTTATTGCTTTGCTGCTGCCGCGGAAGTCTCGGTACCGCTAGAGCAAGCGATTAATGAATTAGAAGCGGAACGCTGGAAAAGTCGCCATATGCAGCAGCAAAAACTTGATGACATTTTACGTTATCAAAGCCAATTGACGCTGCAGCAGCAAACTCGTATCAACATTATTCAGGCCCAGTTGGCATTGCTTGACGGCAACTATGGCACAGCCGAGCAATTGGCGTCTGCGATTGCTCAGCGTACTGAGTTTCCCAACTCCCAGTTGGCAGCGTATTCACTGCTGATGAATCTGGCCAATCTACGTGGCCAATACGAAACGGCTTTTTATTACATGTATCGCGGCGAAGCTCTACTGACTCCGGAATCCGATCCTCGCCGTCGGTATGAGATCTATTCGTCGTCCGCCAATCTGCTGATCAATGCGCAAATATATGATCAAGCTGAATCGCGGCTTGCTTCAGCACAAGGATTAGCCAAAGAGATTGCCGATCCCAAACTATCTTGCTCTGCACAATACGTCCAAGCCAAACTGGCTTACCTGCGGCAACAATATGAGTCGGCAGGACGCTTGTTACAGGCCCAAATTGAGCAATGTCGCGCTATTAATGAGTCGTTATTTGTGGGCGCCGGTCTGGTTTGGTATGGCCGCACCCAGGCCTATGAAGAGCAACACGAAGCGGCGCAAAAAACCTTGTTTGAAGCGCTCAATAGCTTGCAGCAAAATGGCTTCAAAGCTGGCATCGTTAAGGCTAATTTGAGCTTGGCTGAGTTATATTTGCGCACCAATCAATTTGATCTTGCATTGCAATATGCCAAAGAGTCGATTGCCATGGGCGCCAAGCTCGAGCAATGGCAAGACTTGGTCGGCGCTTATCAAGTTGCGGCATTAGCGGCGGAGCGCTTAGGTGACCTTGATGATGCGCTGTATTATGAGCGATTGCTGCAGCAAGCGTCGGAACAATCATTAGTGCAATCGAAAGCGATTCGGTTGGCCTATCTAAAAGCTCGGTTCAGCTCGACTGCTGAGCAGCAAAAAATAACTTTGTTTAAAACTGAAAACGAGTTGGCCAGTCTGCGCAAAGAAGCCGCCTTAACCCATCGCTGGCTGATCGTTCTTGGCTTATTCGCCACTTGCTGTGTCTGTGCCTTGCTGTTCGTGATGTTGATCCGCTCGCGCAAAGAGCATCGCCATTATCGTCAGCTATCGCAAACTGATTCATTAACCAACATCTTTAATCGCCGCTACTCTCTTGAACTGGCTGAAAAGCGCTATCGCGCCTGCCTTGTTGAGCAAACGCCATTCACCGTGGTGATGATTGACGTCGACCACTTTAAATCCGTCAATGACACCTTTGGTCATGCCATTGGCGATCAAGTGCTAAAGCATGTTGCTAATCAGTTGAGCTTGGCGATTCGTAAGCGCGATATCGTTGGGCGCACCGGCGGCGAGGAATTTGCGCTATTTTTGCCAAGTAGTGATGAGGCCCAAACTAAGGCCGTGGTCGAACGTTGTCGGGCAAACTTAGCGACTATTCGGGATAAAATGTCGCAACAGATTGAAGTGACCGCAAGCTTTGGAATTGCTTCGGCCACAGGCGGTAAATTGCCGCTGGAAGCTTTGATTCGGCGCGCTGATGAGGCGCTTTATGATGCCAAATCTGCCGGTAGAAATCGTCTTGTGGTGTACCGCTCAGGAAAGGATGTAGACTCGCAGCCATCACAATATGAAGTAATGCTCTGATCGTCAGCTGCCAGCAACGCAGTGGCGATTAAATGCAGTAATTATCCTGCGGCATTGTATACTCTCTTGTTTTAGTTGGGCCGCGCTTGGTCCAAACTCAGTTTGAACCATTCAGTCAAAGACCAATTGGTAGGTTATGCAGCTTTTCGTAAAAGATCTCACCGTCATTGATTCGTCCTATTTGTGCCCGAACAGAGGTGTTGTTGGCCAGAGCTGGATTGTTGATGTGGTCCTCCATGGCCAGCTTGATCAACACAGCATGGTGCTCGATTTTGGCCAGGTTAAGAAGCGCTTAAAGGCGATTATCGACGAAGAGGTGGATCACAAACTCTTGGTTCCTAGCCAGCATCCTGCGACTACCGTGACGGCAGGCGATCATGATATGCAATGGCTCGACTTTGCCGGCGATAGCGGCGGCATTCACTTGTATTGCCCACAGCAAGGTTTAGCGTTACTACCAACGGAGCGGATTTGCGCGCGCTCGGTGACTGACTATCTGGGCGCGATTATTCAGCGTTACCTGCCAGCCAATGTGGTCAAAATCGAATTGACCCTAAGAGAGGAAGAAATTCCTTCGGCTTATTACCACTACACTCACGGTTTGAAAAAACACGATGGCAACTGTCAGCGAATCGCTCATGGCCACCGGTCGATGATTGAAGTTTGGCATGCGGGTATGCGCAATGACTTATTGGAGCGACGTTGGGCAGAGCGTTGGCAAGATATTTATTTAGGAAGTATTGAAGACAGGGTAGGAATCGAGCAGCTTCACCGCTCTCCGCAAGCCTTGGCCATTAGCGATGAAACCCATTATGGCTTTAGCTATGTCTCGGGGCAGGGCCTGTTTGAGTTAGCCATTCCGCGCAATGCTGTTGAGTTGATCGACACCGACACCACAGTGGAATGCTTGGCCGAATATATGTTGCGCGAAACACACAAATGGCCGGAAGTGACCGGTGAAGTTTCTATCTTTGCCTATGAAGGTGTTGGGAAAGGAGCGATTGCCCATGGTTAATAGATTGTGGCGACGGCAGCTAGCGCTGCTTGTTTTTGGTTTTTCGGCATTCGTAACAGGGGCTCACAGTGTCGAAGTTGAGCTTCTTGCAGAGCCGGTGCAGGGATCGTTAGTCCGCGGCATCGCATCGCCCGGAGCCGTGGTGACTTTTCATGGTCAGACGTTGGAAGTTGGCCCCGCAGGAGAGTTTGTTTTCGGTATTGGCCGCGATGCGACCGGCAGCCGCGAGCTTATTGTTACCGATGCCAATGGTAAAGAAGCGCGCCGGACGCTGGATATCGTTGAACGAGAGTTCAATATTCAGCGCATTGAGGGAATTGCCAAGCGCATCATGAACCCCAAGCCTGAAGATATCGAACGAGCGAAGAAAGACAACCGTATGGTCGCTGCTGCACGAGCGCCGGTGACTGAACGGTTGGACTTCATGCAACCGTTTATTTGGCCAGTTGAGGGGCCGATCTCCGGCGTCTATGGCAGTCAGCGCTTTTATAACGGAGAGCCTCGCAGACCGCATTTTGGCGTCGATATCGCAGTACCAACGGGCACTCAAGTTGTTGCACCTGCCGATGGCGTGATCGTGCTCTGGGTGCCCGACATGTTTTATTCAGGTGGGACCATGATTATTGATCATGGTTTTGGTGTAAATTCGACCTTCTTACATTTGTCTGGCTCTTTGGTTAAAACCGGAGAGGAGGTTAAACAAGGCCAACCGGTGGCACTGGTTGGGGCGACGGGAAGGGTCACCGGAGCGCATCTTGATTGGCGAATGAATTGGAAGTCAGCTCGCGTTGATCCTCAATTACTTGTGCCACCAATGCCGAAAGCAAACTGACTTGCCGAGCGGTAATCGTTTTAACTGGGCTGCCATCGTTGCGCAGCCCAAGCAACCCTAATAATCCTCTACACATTGAGCCAATTGTGTAACTTTGATTGATCGGCGATCGTCAACTCAACCAGTGACGGCTCTGCCGCTTCCACCGCTAACTCGGTACTAAACAGCTGATCGTGTCTGAACGCATGAACTTGGATCACCGCTCCTTGGGCGAATTCATTTAATACCTGCTGGCAACTAGCGGCCGTCACTCGGGTGCCGCCGATGGCAATCAAGGTATCGCCAGCGGCCAGTCCGGCACGCTGGGCAGGCTCTCCTTCGAATACCACTGCCAGTTTGGCGCCGCCCTCGGCTTCGCTGAGCCGAGCGCCAAGGTGGTTACCGGGCTGCTTGCTCGGTGCTGGGCCGCCTTTATCGTTGGGGCCATAGCTGGGCCGCAACTGATACTCAACCCCAGCCCATTGCAATAGCTCTTGGGTTGGCAACGGATCAGTGCTGTCGACGGCGATGTGGAAGAACACTGCGAGCAGTGCTTGTGCTTCGGGACAATAAGGCAGTAACACTTCGATGGCGTATTGCTGGACTGTATTGTCGCTGGTTCCAACGCCGGCTTTACCGTGGCGTTGCCAAAGTAGCCGCATCACATCATCTAACGACACTTGGTGTTGCGAGTGCTTGCGAAGCATTAGATCAAGGCAAAGGGCAATCTCGGCGCCTTTGGTGTAGTAAGAAACAATGCCGTTTGGCGCGTTCTCATCTTGTTTGTAGAACTTCGACCAAGCATTAAATGACGACTCAGCAACCGTTTGTTTCAGTCTGCCAACGCCTCGACTGACCCGGCTTAGCGTCACCGACAGCATGTTGAGGTAATCTTGCTCACTGATCACGCCTGCTCGGCATAGCATTAATTCATCGTAGTAACTGGTGATCCCCTCGTATGCCCAAAGTTGCCGCGTGTATTGTTCCTGGCCGAGTTGGTAGGGAACAAACTCAGCTGGTTTAATCCGTTTGACGTTCCAGCTGTGGAAGTATTCGTGACTGCAAAGGCCTAAGAAGTCTCGGTAGTCATCGGTTTTCGGGCCATCATCAGAGCTAATGAGTGATTTTCTTGAGGTCATTAAAGCGGTTGAATTGCGATGCTCTAGGCCGCCATAACCATTGCCAGTGACCATGGTCATGAATAAATACTGGTCAAAGGGGGCGTCATCCTGAAACAGCTCGATCTGCGCTTGGCAGATTTTCTCCACGTCGTTGGCGATGCGTTGCAAGGCGCCTTGATGGGCGCCAGTGTAAATCATCCGGTGCGGAACGTTGCCGACGTTAAACGATGCTTCGCTAAAAGTGCCCATTTCCACTGGATGGTCGAGTAGGGCATCATAATTGTCAGCAACATAGCTGCCAAAGCCAGTTTCATCGACTTCAACCGAAGCCAGCCCTGTTGCTAATTTCCACTGATTGTTTTTGGCATGTTGGCTCGGCTGAATCGCGATGCTATGTGCTTGTTGCTCTAAACCGACCACCGCAAGGCACAAACTACTGGGGTTAAAAAAGCCATGGTTCAAGTCGAGATGGGCGGCACGGACCGATAAATCCCAAGCATAGATTTGGCAGTGAATCGTGACTTGGCCGTCAACGGATTCGGTTTGCCAGCTGTGCTTATCGAGCTGTTCAATCGTCAGTGGCATGTCGCCGCAACGCGCCGTCATTGAAACGATATTGCGAGCAAAATCGCGGATCATATAAGAACCAGGCAACCAAGCAGGTAACGTCAGCGTGAGCGGACCTTGCGCTTCGGTTTGCAAATAAACATCGAAGTAATGACTACTGGCGCGTTCGAATTCAACTCGGTAATGCACTGCGGGTTTAGGCATGAAAACAGCTCTCTGGTGGAATCATAGGGTTAGCTCGCTTATGCTAATCGAAACTTTATTCAGCGAGAAGGTAAGGATATGGCTGAACCAACAATTTTCTCCAAAATCATTAGCAAAGAAATCCCCGCCGAAATTTTATATCAAGATGAATTAGTGACGGCATTTCCCGATATTTCGCCGCGTGCGCCGACTCATGTTTTGATTGTGCCCAATCATCAAATTGCCACCACCAATGATGTCACCGCTAGCGATGAGGCAGCCCTTGGTCGCATGTTTACCGTCGCGGCGAAACTCGCCAAGCAATTTGGTATTGACGAAAACGGTTATCGATTGATCGTTAACTGTAACAAGCATGGTGGCCAAGAGGTTTACCACATTCATATGCATTTGGTTGGTGGCGCGCCATTAGGGCCAATGCTGTCGCGTTAAGCATGGATTAATGCTACTGCGCTTAAACGGCTGTTTGAAAAACTGTGCGGTGGCTGGCATCTTCAGCGACTGCCGCTACTTTTCCCGCCACTGAAACGCTAATCTCATTGCTGCCTACAAATAACATTTATTCTCATTAGTGGTGCAGCAAGGGGAGCGATCGATGGCAACATTACAACTACAACAATTGCTCGATGAATATGGTGACAGTCACCAAAACGCCACCAATAAATTGATTCATTGGCTGTGCGTTCCGGTGATTTTCTTTACCGTGGTTGCTCTAGTTTGGAGTCTGCCATTTCCTCTGAAAGTCCATCCATGGCTCAATTGGGCGACCGTTATTCTTGTTCCGGTGTTGATTTATTATTGGCGACTGTCGCCCATGTTAATGCTA
Source organism: Neiella litorisoli (assembly GCF_014773395.1). Lineage (GTDB taxonomy): Bacteria > Pseudomonadota > Gammaproteobacteria > Enterobacterales > Neiellaceae > Neiella > Neiella litorisoli. Next base: position 268,359 of record NZ_JACXAF010000003.1, read on the forward strand.
GGGATGTTGCTCTTTAGCGGTTTATGCTGCGCCATTTGCGCACTTTGGTCGGCGACATGGCCGCTATGGCAGTTCGCCATTGCTGTGTTTGTGTTGGCCTGGATCGGCCAGTTTATCGGCCACAAAATTGAAGGCAAAAAGCCATCTTTTTTCACCGACGTCTTTTTCTTGTTGATCGGACCTGCTTGGCTGATGCACTTCCTTTTTAGAAAGTTCGGTATTCGCTACTGATACCAATCCATACGGATTGGTATCACCTAACGCTTAGCGATTGCCGTTGTGCTCATTCGCCAGCGCAAGCACATCAACGCCTTGATTTCTCAGCAGCTCAATTAATCGAATTAAGGGCATTCCCATCAAGGTGTTTGGATCATCGCCGACTAATTTTTTAAAGAGGCTGATGCCAGCAGCTTCGCTTTTGAAACTGCCAGCACACTTGTACGGCGTTTCGAGCTTTAGGTAATGCTCAATTTCGGCGTCAGTCAGCGTTCTGAAATGCACCTCGAATGGCTCAACTAACGATTGATAGGCGCCACTTTCAACGTCGAGCAAGCATAACCCCGTGTAAAAGGTCACCACCTTACCACTGGAGTTTTTAAGCTGGGTGACTGCCTTTTCGTGGCTGTGAGGCTTACCAAGAACCATACCGTCGACCACGGCCAACTGGTCCGAGCCGATCACCAAACCGTGCTGGTAGTTTTTCGCCACCGCTTGAGCTTTTTCGATGGCTAATCGCTCGACCAAATCCTTCGGTTGCTCGTTGTTGCGGGCTGATTCGTCAACGTCTGGCGCACAGCAAACAAACGGAATGGCAAGTTTTTCAAGTATGGCCTTACGAAATGGTGAAGTGCTGCCTAAAATAATGGGGCGGGTCATGACATGCTCGTTCAATGGACTGATTTTTACAGTTTACGAATTGAAGCATGGCTTGTCAGGCTAGTGAACACTGATTTTTCTTGTCAAAACCATGAATTTCCTTTGACTCAGAGGGATTCGATCATTATTATTCGCGCCCTATGCAAAAAGTGAACATTCCCGTGAGTCTTGATCCGGTGCGCTCCGCTCAGAAGCAGCAAAGCTTTGATGGCGTGATTCCGCACTCAGCGTTATCTCGTTTAGCTGAGATGGCGTTACCCGAAGGCCGTGTGGAAGTAACCCTTGCATGTGACCGAGACGAGCAGAACTTAGCTGTGTTACGGGCCCAAATCCGAACGCAGTTACAGTTAGAGTGCCAACGGTGCAATCATCCTTTTATCGAGGATATTGAACTTGATGTCACCTTCAGTCCGGTCAGAGATGATGAAGCAGCAGAGCAGCTTCCCGCAGGCTACGAGCCGGTGATGCTATCTGATGCTGACGATGTAAATATACATCAGCTTATCGAAGACGAGGTTTTGCTGGCGGTGCCATTCGCACCCATGCATGATGAAGCATCATGCGAGCAGTCGAGTCACATGAGCTGGGGTGAAATAGACGAAGCTGCAGAGGAAAAGCCCAATCCCTTTGCAGTATTGAGCAAATTGAAAAACAGTGAGGAGTAAGGCTCATGGCTGTTCAACAGAATAAAGTTACCCGTTCACGTCGCGGTATGCGTCGTTCACACGATTCATTGAGTGGTCCAACGCTGTCTGTGGATGCGACTTCAGGTGAAACTCACCGTCGTCACCACGTGACTGCTGACGGCTACTACAAAGGTCGTAAAGTTAAGTAAGGTCTTACTTAATTTGAATACTCTAACCATCGCGTTAGATGTAATGGGGGGCGATTTTGGCCCCTCCGTTACTTTATCCTCTGCCTCATTGGCTCTTTCTGAGCACCCTAACTTAAACCTCCTTCTTGTCGGTCAACAGACTGTTATCGAGCCTTGGTTGCGTCAGCAGTCGGCCAATCATCAACAACGCTGTCAAATCCTTCATGCCGAACAAGTGGTCGAGATGGACGAGCGTCCGGTTAGTGCCTTGCGCTCTAAACGCCAATCGTCGATGCGCAAAGCGCTGGATGCTGTTGCTGCTGGTGATGCCGCTGCTTGTGTTAGTGCTGGCAATACTGGCGCGCTGATGGCGATGTCAAAGCTGGTGCTAAAAACACTTCCCGGCATCGAGCGACCGGCATTGATCACGGCTCTTCCGACAATGGATGGCGGTCGTCTGCATATGTTGGATCTGGGCGCTAATGTCGATTGCGATTCCGAAACTTTGTTCCAATTTGCCCTGATGGGCTCGGCGATGACCCAAGTGGTTGAGAATATCCCGGCGCCTCGCGTTGCACTGCTTAACATCGGCGAAGAAGAGATCAAAGGTAACGATCAGATCAAACAAACGGCGCAGCTGCTGCAGCAATGTGAAGAGATCAACTATAGTGGCTACATTGAGGGAAATGCGATTTTCGCGGGCCAAGCAGACGTCGTTGTTTGTGATGGTTTTGTCGGCAACATTTGCCTGAAAACCTGCGAAGGACTGACTAGTTTGATGCTGGCCAAGATGTTTCCTGGGGGGCAATTGCCGCGTTGGAAGAAGTGGTTGATTGGTTTGATATTCCCCGGTGTGGTGACGCTGAAAAAAGCGATGAACCCCGACCAGTACAATGGTGCAAGTTTGTTAGGATTGCGCGGCATTGTGGTCAAGAGTCATGGTAACGCTGATGTCAGCGCAATGGCTTCCGCCATTAGTGAGGCCGTCCTCGAAGTCGAACGTCAGGTTCCTGACCGTATCGCTGACATGCTGCAATCAGCATTATTAGGCAATTAACTGGATTTTCATGCACTCAAAAATTATAGGTACCGGTAGCTATGCACCGAAACAGGTTCGTACCAATGCGGATCTGGAAAAAATGGTTGAGACCAGCGATCAGTGGATTTTGGAACGTACCGGAATTGCTGAACGTCGAATCATTGGTGATGATGAAACCATTACTGATCTGGCTCGAAACGCGTCACTAAACGCGATTGAGGCTGCAAACATTGACGCCTCAGATATCGACATGATTATTGTCGCCACTGCCAGTAACACCATGGCATTCCCAAGCTTAGCCTGCCAATTGCAAGCGGAATTGGGTATTCCTGCCGTCCCAGCATTTGATGTTTCTGCCGCTTGTTCGGGTTTTACATATGCCTTGAGTGTTGCCGATCAATACATCCGCACCACCTTTGCTCACCGCATTTTGGTGGTCGGTGCCGACACCCTCAGTCGGATGTGTGCCCCTGACGACCGCTCGACAATTATTTTGTTCGGTGACGCCGCTGCGGCGGTGATCCTCGAATCAACCCTTGAGCCGGGCATTCTGTCGACGCACATGCACGCCGATGGCCGCTACACTGAACTGCTAAAAGCAGCGGTGCCAGCCCATGGTCAACCACCTTCGGCAGACGATTATTTGTTCATGAAGGGCAATGAAGTATTTAAAGTCGCAGTGACCAAGCTTAGCGAGATTGTTACTGAGACTTTGGCATACAACCAAATCGATAAACACGAGATTGATTGGTTGGTGCCGCACCAAGCTAATTTGCGCATTATTGCCGCAACCGCCCGCAAGTTGGATATGAGTATGGATAAGGTAGTCGTTAACCTCGAGCGTTACGGCAATACCTCCGCTGCATCTGTACCGTTAGCGTTGGACGAGGCTATTCGCGACGGTCGAATTCAACGTGGCCAAACCTTATTGCTTGAAGCATTTGGTAGTGGCTTCACTTGGGGCTCCGCGCTCATTCAATATTAATTAACAGGTAGATTTGTTATGGCGTCTAAACGCGTTTTCCTGTTCCCTGGTCAGGGATCTCAAGCTGTTGGTATGCTCGGTGGTTGGGTCGAGCATCCCGTTGCTAAGCAAACATTTGCCGAAGCCTCTGAAGCACTCGGTTACGACTTGGCTGAATTGATTCAGAACGGTCCAGCCGAGGAGTTAAACAAAACATTTGTCGCTCAGCCTGCGCTGCTCGCGACCAGTGTCGCCTTGTATCGGATTTACCTTGCTGCTGGCGGCGTTAAGCCTGACTTTATGGCGGGCCATAGTTTGGGTGAGTATTCAGCACTAGTGTGTGCTGGTGCGATTGATTTTGCCGATGGCGTTAAGCTAGTTGAGCAGCGCGGCCGCTTCATGCAAGACGCCGTGCCCGCTGGCACCGGTGGTATGGCTGCAATTATTGGCCTGACAGCCGACCAAGTGGTTTCATGCTGCGAACAAGCCGCCAATGGTGAGGTGGTCTCAGCAGTTAACTTCAACTCGCCAATTCAAACCGTGATTGCCGGCCAAGCCGAGGCCGTTACTCGTGCCGGTGAAGCCTGTAAAGAAGCTGGCGCTAAGCGAGTTGTGCCACTGCCAGTCAGCGTGCCATCTCACTGTGCATTAATGCAGCCTGCCGCAGATAAACTTGGCGAAACGTTAAAACAAGTGAACGTTAGTGCACCTGATGTTGTCGTAGTCAACAATGTCGATGTGGCCACTGAATCTGAGGCCGAAGCCATTCAGTCGGCTTTGGTTCGTCAGTTGTTCAGCCCGGTACGTTGGACTGAGACCGTCACTTGGTTAGCCGATCAAGGCGTCACAGAAGCATTTGAAGTAGGTCCAGGCGCAGTATTGACTGGACTGATTAAACGCGCGGAAAAGCGCATGACCATTAAAGCTGTGAATACAGCTGAAGGTTCAGAATCGATCGCTGCTGAGTAATTCAGCGCGACAATAGAAAAGGATAGAAACATGTTAGATCTGACAGGACAGGTCGTACTGGTAACAGGCGCAAGCCGTGGTATTGGCCGCGCAATTGCAGAGCAAATGGTGGCCTTGGGTGCTTATGTGTTTGGTACTGCCACCAGTGATAAAGGCGCGGCGGCGATCAGTGAGTATTTAGGCGACGCCGGCCAAGGTTTAGCATTGAATGTTACCGACGCTGAATCCATTGATGCGGTATTCGCGGCGATTAAAGAAGCCAAGGGCGATATTGATATTCTGGTTAATAATGCCGGCATCACTCGCGATAACATCTTTATGCGAATGAAAGATGACGAGTGGCAAGATGTCATTGATACTAACCTGACTTCATTGTTCAAACTTTCTAAAGCTGTGATCCGTGGCATGATGAAAAAACGTGCGGGTCGTATTATTAACATCGGTTCGGTCGTCGGCACTATGGGCAACGCAGGTCAAGCCAACTATGCTGCGGCAAAAGCCGGCTTGTTAGGTTTTACTAAAGCCTTGGCTCGTGAAGTTGCGTCTCGCGGTATTACCGTCAACGCAGTGGCACCAGGCTTTATTGAAACAGACATGACCCATGCGCTGGACGATGGCCAAAAACAAGCCATTATGAGCCAGGTACCATTGAACCGTTTGGGTTCACCAAAAGAGATTGCTGCCACGGTTGCATTTTTAGCATCACCAGTGGCAGGTTATATCAGCGGTGAAACAATTCATGTCAATGGCGGCATGTACATGATTTAAAAAGTGCGACTGGGTCAATGAAATCTCAAAAAACATCTATTATTTATGTGTTTTGTGGTTTGACCAGCGTATGAGTCCATTTCGGATCTTGATTCTTGGACTCGATTGAATAAACTACTCGCAAATTTGCGCAATGCGCTACTAGAAAGGAAATGACCTATCATGAGTACGATTGAAGAACGCGTTAAGAAGATCATCGTTGAACAACTGGGCGTAAAAGAAGAAGAAGTGAAATCTGAATCTTCTTTCGTTGATGACCTCGGCGCTGATTCCCTGGACACTGTTGAGCTAGTGATGGCTCTGGAAGAAGAGTTCGATACTGAGATTCCAGACGAAGAAGCAGAAAAAATCACTACTGTTCAGGCTGCTGTTGACTACGTTGTAGCGCACCAAGACTAATTGCAGCAGAACTTTTTGATTATTAAGGCGGCTTTTAGCCGCCTTAATTTTACGTGTACAGTCAGGAGGAAAATGTGTCCAAACGTCGCGTAGTTGTGACCGGTTTAGGGTTATTGTCACCCGTCGGTAATTCCATTCAAACAGCATGGGCGAACCTGCTGGCTGGTCAAAGCGGTATCTCCGCCATTGAACACTTCGATGCGTCTGCTTACTCGACACGTTTTGCAGGCCTTATCAAAGACTTCGATGTTGAAGCTTATATGTCGAAGAAAGATGCTCGTAAGATGGATGACTTCATCCAATACGGCATCGCGGCAAGTATTGATGCGCTGAAAGATTCGGGTCTTGAGATCACAGAAGCGAATGCTCACCGTGTTGGTGCGGCCATTGGTTCTGGTATCGGTGGTTTGGGTTTAATTGAAAAGAACCACGAATCGTTGCTCAAAGGCGGCCCTCGCAAGATTTCACCGTTCTTTGTGCCATCCACCATCATTAACATGGTTGCTGGTCATATCTCAATTATGTACGGCCTGAAAGGCCCGAATATTGCGATTACCACAGCCTGTACCACAGGTGTTCACAACATCGGCCACGCCGCTCGGATGATTGCTTATGGCGATGCCGATGCAATGCTCGCTGGTGGTTGTGAAAAAGCATCGACGCCTTTAGGCATGGGTGGTTTTGGTGCCGCTAAAGCGCTGTCGACTCGCAATGACGAGCCGCAAAAAGCGAGCCGTCCGTGGGATGCCGATCGCGATGGGTTTGTCCTCGGTGATGGCGCTGGCATTATGATGCTCGAAGAATACGAACACGCCAAAGCACGTGGCGCCAAAATTTATGCCGAACTGTCTGGCTTTGGTATGAGCGGTGATGCATTCCATATGACATCGCCACCAGCCGATGGTGCCGGTGCCGCTGCTGCGATGCGTAACGCTGTAGCTGATGCTGACGTAGCTCCTGAAGCGATTGGTTATATCAATGCTCACGGTACTTCAACACCTGCCGGTGACATCGCTGAGAGCAATGCGGTGAAAGCGGTATTTGGCGAGCATGCTTACAACTTGAAAGTGAGCTCGACTAAATCAATGACTGGACACTTGCTCGGTGCAGCCGGTTCGGTTGAAGCGATTTTCACTGTGCTTGCACTGCAGGATCAAAAGATCCCGCCGACCATCAACTTGGATAACCCATCTGAAGGTTGCGATTTGGATTATTGTGCAAATACTGCTGTTGAGCATGAAATGGAGTACGCCTTGTGTAACTCTTTCGGCTTTGGCGGCACTAACGGTAGCCTGCTGTTCAAAAAGCTGTAAAGCGCGGCTTTATTACCTCCCAAAAGCCTGATAGTTTCTGCTGTCAGGCTTTTTTTATGACCTTGGATGGTCGCCCCCCGAGCATTGCAGGAGCAAATGCTAGGGGGAGCCGGCTAACGCTATTCTCTGAAGTAGAATTAGCCTTGGCATATGGATGCAAACTTAAATTGAGCTAGGCCAAATTGGCCAGCGAGCATAAAGAGAAACATCGAATGTGGATAAATGGTGAACAAACGGACTTGGTTAGCGCACAGCAACGCGCGTTTAGCTTTGGCGACGGCATGTTTACCACTTTCCGAGTGATTGCTGGCAAGATTCAACATTTATCTGCTCATATCGAGCGCTTACAGCAAGGTTGTCAGGCGCTGGCGATTGCCGGACTGGATTGGCCCCAGATTGAGCAGCAAATGGTGGCGGCGGCCGCTACGGCGGAGTCGCCGCTGATGGTTGGCAAGGCCATCATTAGCCGCGGCCAAGGTGGCCGAGGCTATGCTGCCGAAGGCGTGACTGAGCCACTGACCACGGTCGCTTTGTTTGCTTTTCCGAATCATTGTCAGCCATGGCGCGAGCAAGGTGTTGCACTGATACAGGCCGATTTACAACTGGGCATTCAGCCGTTGTTGGCCGGCCACAAAACCCTCAATCGTCTGGAACAAGTCCTCGGCAAGCAAGAATTAGCCAGCAAAGGTGCGGTGGAAGGCGTGTTTTGTGACTCGCAAGGTTATGTCATTGAATGCAATGCATCGAACTTGTTTTGGCGTAAAGGCCAGACCATCTATACCCCAGATTTATCAATGGCCGGGGTAAATGGTGTTTTTCGCCGCTTGGTGATGGCTTTTTGTGAAGAGCGTAATATGCCGGTGCACGTGGTGCGGGTACAACCTGCGGTGTTAGCTGAAGCTGATGAGATGTTTTTGTGCAATAGCGTATTTGGCCCTGTGCCAGTGATCAGCTTTGAGCAGCAACATTATCAGTCCCATTTTGTTTGCCGTTTATTACAAAAGGAGTTGGACCCCATTGAAGGTTAACTGGCAACGCCTTGTCATTATTTCTGGTTTGATTTTGGCGGTGGCCTTAGCCGCCGGTTATGGCTACGTGCGTCATCAAATTAAGCAATTTGCGCAACAGCCGGTGACATTGCAACAGCCGACTTTGGTCACTGTTACGCCGGGCCAATCCGTTTACGCGGTCGTCAGGAGCTGGCGTCAGCAAGGTTGGATCAATCAACATAATTGGTTGCGCTGGTTACTCAAGCAGCACCCTGAGTTGGGGGCGATTCGCGCCGGTACTTACCAAATTGAAGCCGGCTTGACGCTGGAGCAGGCTTTAGCGCATTTGGCCCAAGGCCATGAACATCAATTTTCCATTACCTTTGTTGAAGGCAGCCGCTGGCTGGATTGGCAGCAGCAATTGCAGCAGGCTAGTCATCTAACCGGCCTTGAATTGCTCGGTGATGAGCAACAGTTGTTCGCCAAACTTAACGTCGCGCAAGCCAATCTCGAAGGGCTACTTTACCCAGATACCTACTTTTACACCGCTGGGACATCGGTTCTAGCGTTGCTGCAACGAGCCCAATCGCAAATGGCCGAGGTGCTCGCTGGTGCGTGGGAAAGTCGCAGTGAGGTGGCATCAAAGCATTTGCAGTCGGCCTATGAGGCGCTCATTCTTGCTTCAATCATAGAAAAAGAAACGGGCCAGCAAGGAGAGCGTGCGCTGATTAGCTCAGTCTTTCACAATCGCCTAGAAACTCGCATGCGCTTGCAGACGGACCCAACAGTCATCTATGGCATGGGCGAACGATATGATGGCAACATTCGCAAAGCCGATTTGCGCGAAGCAACACCGTACAATACTTATGTCATTCGTGGCCTGCCGCCAACACCAATTGCCATGCCGGGCAAAGCAGCAATCGACGCTGCGGTTCAACCGGAAAGCAGCGATTATTTTTATTTTGTCAGTCGTGGTGATGGCAGTCATGTGTTTTCAAAAACGCTGGCTGAGCACAATGCCAATGTGCGTCAATACATATTGAATCGAAGCAGTACCAAGGAGTAATCAGTGGCAGGCCGCTTTATTGTCATCGAAGGTTTGGAAGGCGCCGGTAAATCGACCGCAGCAGCCTGTGTCAAAAAATTCATCGCCGCACAGAACGTTGAATTGTTGCATGTCCGAGAGCCGGGCGGCACTGAACTGGGCGAAGCGCTCCGCGACTTGGTGAAGCGGCCGGACCTTGACGATGCGCCCGCAGCAATGACTGAACTGTTGTTGATGTACGCCAGCAGAGCGCAATTGGTTGAGACCAAAATCAAACCAGCATTGGCCGCTGGCACTTGGGTGCTGGGTGATCGTCACGATTTATCATCACAGGCTTATCAGGGCGGCGGTCGGCAGCTTGATCAGCAATTACTGGCGCAGTTGCGCGACATGGTGCTGGGTGCCTTTAGGCCTGATCTGACTTTATACATGGACATTGATCCTGTCATTGGTTTAGAGCGGGCTCGAGGGCGAGGGGAGTTGGATCGCATCGAGCAGGAATCAATCGACTTCTTCCACCGAACCCGAGCGCGCTATCAACAATTGGCGCAGGCCGATGACCGTATCGTGACAATCGATGCCAGCCAGTGCATCGAACAAGTCCAGCAAGACATTGAGCGGGCATTACAACAAGCGGTGCAACAATGGCAGTAGCGCAGACTGACATGAACGTTAGCCACGAATTACCATGGTTGGAGCGCAGTAAACAGCGCCTGTTGGATCAAATAGCCCAGCAGCGTTTGCCCCATGCCGTGTTGTTTTCAGGGCCTGACGGTATCGGTAAATCGCAGCTGATGCGTTGGCTTGGCCATCGGCTGTTGTGTGCATCGCCAACCATAGACGGTGCTTGTGGCCAATGTCGCAGTTGTTTATTGATTGCCGCCGGTAGCCATCCAGATTTGTTGCAGTTGCAGGCAGAGAAAAACACCATTGGCGTAGATTTAGTTCGGCAGGCGATTGCCACTTTATCGGAAACTGCCCATCAGCAAGGGGCGCGCGTAGTACTCATCAACAATGCCCAGCAAATGACGGAGTCGGCCGCCAATGCCTTGCTAAAAACTCTCGAAGAGCCGGGGCAGAGCGCCTTCTTACTGTTAAGTGCGCCTAGTGCCGGCCAACTAGTGGCCACCATTACCAGCCGCTGCCAGGAGCATTTGGTGGCACTGCCTGATGAACAGCAGGCCTTAGACTGGTTAAAACAGCAAGGCATTCATGCCGAACTGAGTCACCTCAGACTCAATGGCGGAGCACCGCTGCGAACCCAGCAATTTATTGCTTCCGAGCTGCACAACAAACTCGATGCCTTTTTGGTCAGGCTACTTGCCGTGATCAAAGGAGAGCCTGCGGCGATGGCGCTGATTGACGACGCGGTAGCGGATTTCCCTGCGAGTTATCATTGGCTATCGGCCTTGCTGCTTGACTTGCAAAAAGTCATTGCAGGGCTTGGGCCACAGCATCTGATGTTTTCAACGCACTGGACGGAATTACAAGCAATCGCCCAGCGGCTGCAGCAGCAAAGTCCCGACTGGGCGCCATGGTTATCCCACTGGCAACCAATTCTGGCAGCCAGCGGTCTGAATCAATCGATGCAATGGCAGGCCATGTTGCTCGAGTTGCAACACAAATTAGAGCAGCGGCAACAGCCGTTAGTGTCATCCAGATAACGCATTGCGCTCGTATGCTGAAGCGAGCGGCTATTTTACTCAGAGAAAAGGTAACTGATGGATCTTCTGGTTTCGCTATGGCTATTTTGGTTGATGTTATGGCTGGTGTTTACTGTGGTATTGGTGCGCCAAAGCCGCCAGTTGCTAAAAATGCTTGCATCAGAAGACGGATCATTCGAATTTAAGGGCTGGCGGCCGTTGTTGCTGTCAATGTGGCGTCGTGCCTATATGACGCTACCCGAAGGCGCCCTTCGTGACACTTGCGATGATTATCGCAAGCTGCTCAATATCTGGGTATTTATGGCGGTGCTTGTGATCCTTGTTCGACTGATGATTCTGGTGACCAATGTATAGAAAACTGCAATTGTGGCTCAAACCACTGCTAGCACTGAGCCTGATAATGACGCTGGTTGGCTGTAGCTTCAAAACCACCTATCGCTTTATGGATTGGATCGTGCCTTGGTATGTCGATGACTATGTCACTCTAAATGACATGCAAGAGCGCTTGTTGGACGATGAGCTGGCCGAATTGCTGGCTTGGCATCAGTCACAGGAGTTGACGCGCTATGCCGACGATTTGGCGCTGTTTCGCCAACAAGTGGTATCGCAGCAATGGGATGCCGAGCAATGGTTGGCGCAACTTGAGCGAATGAGAGGCCATCAACAGCGCTTATTAGCTGAAGCGATCCCTCGCTTGGCAAAACTGATCCGCAGCTTGAGCGATGAGCAAATTGAAGAAGTGTTTGCCAATCTCACCGAACAAGTGGCTGAATCGCGCGAAAAATCGAGCCAACGCAGCGACGAGGAGTGGCAGCAGCATTGGTACGACAACAATGAGTCCAGCCTTGAAAAGTGGCTCGACCAACTGACAGATGAACAACAGCAGATGTTGCTGCAATGGTCCAAGCAACGACCTTATGATCGGCAGCTGATCACTCAACAGGGTGACTTTTGGATGACACGGTTGCGGCAATTATTTGAAGCCAGAGCGGAACCGTCATTAGAAGCCGATTTAACCTCATTATTATTGGCCAAAGACACGGTCGCGGGGTTTGACCGTTATGTCGAGCAAGTCCGCTGGTCATATGCCAGCCTCTATGCTCAGATGCAAGCAAGTATGACGGCCGAGCAAAAAAGCCATATCGACAAAGCCTTGGCCAAATGGCAAAACGATTTTTCTGATTTAGCAGAGCGCTACCAAGCAAAGGAAACAAACCATGGGTCCACTGATGCTGGACTTGCAGGGCACCAAGCTGCAAGCCGATGAAATTGAACTGTTACAGCATCCTTCCGTTGGAGGAGTAATTTTTTTCAGCCGTAATTTTGAGTCACGTCAGCAGGTTTGTGAGCTCGTTGCAGCGGTTCGCCAAGCGGCAGCCAAACCGCTGTTACTGGCGGTGGATCACGAAGGTGGCCGAGTACAACGGTTTCGCTTGGGCTTTAGTCCGATTCCGGCGATGGCAGCCATCGAACAACTGACGGCTGATCACCCATGGAGCGCGACACAATTGGCGCGAGAGCTTGGCTGGCTGATGGCGTCTGAGGTGCTGGCCTGCGATATTGATATTAGTTTTGCGCCGGTGCTGGATTTGAATGGCATTAGCGAAGTGATTGGCGATCGCTCGTTTAGCGCCAACCCAGAACAAGTTGTCGAACTTGCCGGAGCCTTTATCGATGGCATGCACGACGCCGGTATGAAGTGTACCGGCAAGCACTATCCCGGTCATGGCAGCGTTGCTGCCGACTCCCATATCGCCATTCCGGTGGACGATCGCTCAGAGGCCGAAGTAGCCCGCGATGAAGGAGTGTTTAGTCAGTTAATTGCAGCCAAGCGGCTTGATGCCATGATGCCAGCTCATGTGATTTATCCTCAATTGGACGACAAACCAGCTGGGTTCTCGCCGTATTGGATGAATCGTTTGCGCAACAAGCTCAATTTCGATGGCGTTATTTTCTCCGATGATTTGGCGATGAAAGGTGCTGAGCCAATGGGGAGTTATCCGCAGCGAGCTAAGGCCGCATTAGCAGCCGGTTGCGATATGGTGCTGCTGTGTAATGATCGGGCTGGCGTTGAGCAACTGCTGGCCGATGACCAGTGGCAAAATGTCACGCCTCACTCGCAAAGGTTAAAATCTCTGTTAAACTCCACAAAAAATGAGTGGGATTGTCTTTACCAAAGTGACCGTTACAAGACCTTGATAGCGGCTTTTCCAGACCTAGCAATCCCAGCGTAACGGAGACCTCATCATGATTATTTATTTGCATGGATTCGATGCCACCAGCCCAGGTAACCACGAGAAGATCCTACAACTTCAATTCATCGATCCTGACGTTCGGTTTGTCACTTACAGTACCTTGCATCCTAAGCATGATATGTCCCACATTCTGAAAGAAGTGAAGCGCGAGCTCGATAACAGTGATGATCCCAATCCGATCATGGTTGGTGTGGGGTTAGGTGGCTATTGGTGTGAGCGGATTGCTTTTTTGAGTGGCATTCGTTCGGTCATTTTTAATCCTAATTTGCACCCCGAAGAGAACATGGTGGGGCGCATTGACCGGCCCGAAGAATACATGGATATTGCCACCAAATGTGTGACCGAGTTTCGGACCAAAAACCAAGGCAAGTGCATGTGTGTGTTTTCGACTAATGACGAAACACAAGACAACCAAGCGCTGGCGGCCGAGTTGGAACCCTACTATCCAGTGGTATGGGATGAGCAACAAGGCCATAAATTTAAGAGCATCGCCAGCCACCTACCTCGCATGAAAGAATTCAAACAACAAATTTAATTATTACGTTTTATCCCACGACTTGATTAACCGCCCTGCGCCACCAGCAGGGCAAGTAGAGGTATCATGACAAAACCACGCATCGTCGTTGTCGGCGGAGGCGCAGGCGGCCTTGAGCTAGCCACCAAACTCGGACGAAAGCTGGGTCGCAAAGGGTTAGCGGAAGTGACCCTGATTGATAAAAACAGAACCCACCTATGGAAGCCCTTGTTGCATGAAGTGGCAACTGGTGCCTTGGATGACGGTGTTGACGCTGTCAGCTACCGTGCCCATGCTGCCAATCATGGCTTTGATTTCCAATTGGGGACCATGGCTGATATCGACCGCGTTGCCAAGGAGCTGGTGCTAGCACCATTGCATGGCGAAGACGGTGAGCAGGTATTACCGGAGCGCAACTTACCTTATGACTATTTGGTGTTAGCTGTTGGCAGTGTCTCGAATGACTTTGGCACCCAAGGCGTTCGTGACCACTGCATTTTTCTTGATAGTCCAAACCAAGCCCATCGTTTTCATCGCAAAATGCTGGATTCATTTTTCCGACTTCATGTTCAGGGCGATAATAGTCAGCCGTTGCGCATTGCCATTGTCGGTGGTGGTGCCACCGGCGTTGAGCTCTCTGCAGAGCTTCATAACGCCGCCAAGCAAATGAAAGGTTATGGCGTTCGCCATGTCAGTCAGGACAATTTAAAAGTGACTTTGGTGGAGGCGGGGGAGCGCATTCTACCGGCGTTGCCACCGCGGATCTCCGGCGCAGCTCATCAGGAATTGAGCAAGCTTGGGGTCGATGTTCGTACCCAAACCATGATCACTGAAGCTACCGCAGAAGGGTTGCGAACCAAAGATGGTGAACTCATTGCCGCCGATCTTCAGGTGTGGGCTGCAGGCATCAAAGGTGCTGATTTCCTCAAAGATATTGCTGGCCTTGAAACGAATCGGATCAATCAGTTGGTGGTGAAGCCAACACTGCAAACCACCAATGATGAGCGTATTTATGTGATTGGCGACGCTGCGAGCTGCCCAATGACCGCAGGTGGTTTTGTCCCGCCACGGGCGCAAGCCGCCCACCAGATGGCGTCGCATGCCTACCGCAATATTCTCGCGCAGCTCAACAATGAACCGCTGCTCGACTACTCATATAAAGACCATGGCTCACTCGTCTCACTGAGTAAATTCAGCACGGTCGGCAGCCTGATGGGTAATTTGACTAAGGGCTCGATGATGGTGGAAGGGCGGATTGCTCGGATGGTTTATATCTCACTTTACCGAATGCATCAGATCGCCTTGCACGGTTATTTGAAGACCGCATTTATTGCCCTGTCTGATAAGATCAGCCGAGTGTTCAGACCCAAGCTCAAGCTGCACTAAGCATGAGTCAGCTTTGCTGATGATCATTACAATCAAAACGCCGCTTCGTTGATTCGACGCGGCGTTTTTGTTTTATTCATGGTTCTGTGAGTGTTGCCACGAAGCAAGTGCTTAATCTTGCTCGTAACTCCGGTTATTGCGTTCTAAAATGACGGTTTGTGGTTGCTCTGCGTTGGCTAAAACTGTTAGTAGAACAGGCCCGTGCAGCTCTGAAGTTGATGATTGTGGAGGAGTAGGATGGCGATATCCGTCACCCCTCAGGAAAAAGCCGTATTGCGAAATATTACCATCCCGCCACGGCCTGAAGTACTGCTTAAAATTGGTGAGGAAACCAAAAAGGAAGATTGCAATGTTGCTGTCATTGCCGATGCGATAGCCAGCGATGTCGGGATCTCAGCGGCCGTGCTGCAGGTGGTTAACTCTGCCGCTTTTCGAAGAGCGCGGGAAATTGAGTCGATTCATCAGGCCGTGATGATGCTCGGGCTCAAACGGATCTATCCCATCGTCAAAGCCGTTGCCTTGCGCAGCTCGATGAAATCGTCTGCGGAGTTAGACGAGGTGTGGGATTTAGCATCGGATATGGCGATGGCCTGTGCGTCTGTTTGCAATCATTGCGGCAAGCCTGCGTTGGCCGACAATGCTTATATGCTCGGCCTATTTCATATGGCCGGCGTGCCAATCATGATGCAGGTGTTTGATAGTTACGGCGACGTGCTGGCATTGAGTAAAACGCAAGGCTGGGATGCGGTGGCTGAGCAAGAGCGTAATGAGTTCCAAACCACTTATGGCACCATTGGCGCATTATTAGCGCAAACTTGGAAGTTGCCGTCACAACTGGTGGAAGTGATTTATTATCATCAGGATATCGAAGGCCTGTTTGGCTCTGATGAGCTGCCCGAAGTGACCTTGCAGCTGCTGGCGGTGCTTAAAATTGCTCGCCGTATCGTGGCAGAACATCGCGGTAGTTATGAGGTTGAACAAGAATGGGCGGCAGCGCAAGATGGCTCGTTGGCGCAGTTAGGGCTGGATGAGTTTGGCTTTGATCAACTGCTAGACAAAGTACTGCTGGATTTAGCTGGTGGCGATAGCGATTAATCGTCAGCTGACCATTGCCATAACACAAAAAAGCCCCGCAGCGTTTTCGCTGCGGGGCTTTTGTTTGGTACTAACGTCGTGAAATGGCGATTAGCCGTCGACGCGAGGTGCCAACAAGGCTTCAACCGTGTTGATTTCCATACGGTTGGTTTCGCCTTTAGGCGCACCAGGAGCAGACTTAGCGACAACAACCAAGCTGTCTTTGTTCAACTCGCGACCTTCAAGCAGTGGCGTCAGCGCCTTGTTGAGGATCTCTGAGCGAGTTTTGTACGCTTCGATTGGGTACGCTTCCACACCATAGCTCAGCGATAGCAGACGTAGGGCGTGAGTTTCGAAACAACCGGCATAGATAGGTGCAACTGGGCGGTGAGAAGCAACCTGACGAGCAGTGGTACCGTTACGAGTTGGAACAACAATCGCGTCTACGTGCAGGTCACGAGAAGCTTTCGCTGCTGATTTAGCAACATAGGCCTGCAGGTTGGTTGGGTCGTTCGCCAGCTCGTAGTTGATGTCGTGCTGAGTTTTGTCTTCAACGTGCTTGGCGATGCGAGCCATCGTTTCTACCGCTTCAAATGGGTAATCACCATAAGCAGATTCACCAGACAGCATGACAGCGTCGGTACCATCAAGAACGGCGTTAGCAACGTCAGAGATCTCGGCGCGAGTCGCACGAGGGTTTGAGATCATGCTCTCAAGCATTTGAGTTGCAGTAATAACTGGAGCGTTCGCTGCAATACATTTTTGAATCATGTTCTTTTGGATCAGTGGTACTTCTTCAGCTGGGATTTCGATACCCAAGTCACCACGAGCAACCATGATGCCGTACGCTACTTCCAAAATTTCGTCTAGGTTATCAACACCTTCGCGGTTTTCGATTTTCGCGATGATCTTAATTGGCGATTGCTTCTCATCCAAAATAGCTTGCACGTCTAGGACGTCTTGCTTGTTACGGACGAAAGAGTGAGCGATGAAATCAACACCGGCATCAATGGCCATTTCGATGAAGCTCTTGTCACGCTCGGTGACAGAAGGCAGGCGAATTTCAACGCCAGGAACGTTTACTGATTTCTTCTTCTTGATTTTGCCGTTGTTCAGCGCGGTAGTGCTCAGTGACTTCTCGTCTTTACTCACTACAACCAACTCAAGCAAACCATCATCAATCAGGATGTGAGCACCAACTGGAACGTCAGAAACAAAACCAAGGTAGTTTACTTGTACTGCTTCTTTTGTGGTTGGGACATCAAGGCCGTCAGCGCGGAACACAACAGTGTCACCAGTTTTGATATCGAGGTCTTCTTCGATTTTCAAGTTGGTGCGCATTTCTGGGCCTTTGGTGTCGACCAGCACAGCTAGCTTGTCTGATACGGCGCGGACGTTTTCAATCACTTTACGCGTATCTTCTGGCGTTTGGTGAGCAGTGTTCAAGCGGATAACGTTAACGCCACGCTTGTACAGGTTACTAATAAACTCTACATCACCTTTCAAATCTGAAACGGTGGCTACGATTTTTGTTTTCTTAGTCACGGGGTCTGTACCTAATTAATTTTGGGTTCGAAGATTTGCGGCCATTGTAGTGACTTTGTTCACAAAAGAAATCGTTCAGAACAAACTTTTTGCGATTTTCTCAACCGTTTTATTGAGTTGAACGCTTGCAATTTGCTGCCATTTTGTGAATGGGCGTCGATAACCTGTGAAAAAGCGATTGCTCGGCACTTTTGGCCCACCGATCTTTTGGTTTTAGCCAGCTTAGTGTAGTCGCCAATTTTGAATTCGATGAAGTTTCTTAGGCGCCAACAGCACGTCAGCCAGTTGCGGAGGATGACGTGATATTGGCGGCACTAATTAGCTAGACAATAATTAGCTAGGCAATTGCCTAGTTGGCCGGTTGGGCTTGCCTGTACGCGGCAAGCAATGCCAGCAAACTGGCGAACATCAACAAGGTTGATGGCTCGGGAATTGGTGAAGCGGTTTGCTGTGATGATGACACCAAGAAGGGCGTACCATCGGCATTTAACCCAGGTGAGTAAGCCATACCACTGAACGAAAGGTGAGGGCTTAGCGGTGCGTTTAAGTCGTTGATGAGGCGTGTCAAACTTTGATCATTGCCGCCTTCATTGCCGTAGCTGGCGATGACTTGCAGCAGATTGTCTGAATCAAATAGCTTAATGGTATCGCCGCTGTTGTTGAGTCTCAGCGATCCGCTGCTGGCGGTCTGAATGATGGATTGGCCAAAACTGCCGCTAGGCAATCCTCCGCCAAATACCACTAACGCTTGCTGTGCCGCCAGCATGGTGTGCTGTGGAAACAGGTGTCGCAGCATGTTGCCATCGTGCAATTGCCAGCCTGACAAGTCGATTGCTGTTGCCGAGTGATTAAACAACTCGATAAATTCATCGTCGTAGCTGTGACGTTCACCATCACCATTGGCGTCGCCAGCAATTGCCGGTGCTGGATCAGCATGAATTTCGGTGATCAGTAGTGCGTGGACATGCTGGCAGCATAAAACGCTGGCAAGCACACCCGCTCTCAGTAAGAGGGTGATGTTCATGATTACATTCCTTGTAAAGTGTCATTGGTTAAGCGACATCCTGTCGCTGCCTTTAAAGTTAGCCGCGTTTTGCTCTCCGTCAAATTCTGCAACATTGGGGTATTTGCGATGAATCTGAGGATTGCTATAAAAGAATAAAGCGATCGGAGGTGTTTATGTCATATCAGCAATCAGAACGGGTTAGTGCCTATTTGATAACGTTGCACGAGCGCTTACTGGCTTTTTATCAAAAGCTCCAGCACGGCGATGTCGATGAAGTATTAAAAAGTCAGACGCAAGGCTATATTCAGGCTGGTTTAGTGTTGGCTGTGTTTGATAAAGAAGCGGCGCGGGCGTGTATGGAAAAAGCTCATTTTGAAGTATTTCAACAAACGATCGAAGAGCGACTTGAGTACAAGGCCTACAAAAACGATTTATTGCGTGCTCTGGATGTTAACAATGAAGCGTTCTTTGAGCAGCCAGCGATTTCTCGGTGGTCAGGCAAGCGACCGATTTAATACAAAAAACCGGCATTGAAGCCGGTTTTTTTATGTCGTTTAAGGGCGCCAGATTACTTTTTGTGACGGGCTTTGAGCACATCAACCACCTGCGCTAGGCTCAAACCTTGATGCTGCAGCAATACTAGCAAGTGATAGAGCAAATCGGCCGATTCATTCAAGGTTTCTTCATCATCGTTGACTGTAGCTGCTAATGCCGTTTCAACACCTTCTTCCCCCACTTTTTGCGCAATACGCTTGGTGCCTTTTGCAAATAAGCTGGCGGTGTAGCTGCTATCGGCAGATGCGCCTTTACGGCTGGCAATCACCGCTTCGAGATCGGCGATAAAAGCAATCGGTGACTCGCTTGCATCCTGACCCCAACACGTTTCGGTGCCGGTGTGACAAGTGGGCCCAATTGGGTTGGCTTGGATCAATAAGGTGTCGTTGTCACAGTCCGCTTCAATGGCGACTAGGTTGAGCGTGTTGCCACTCGTTTCACCTTTGGTCCACAAGCGTTGCTTGGTGCGGCTGTAGAACGTCACATGACCGGTTTTTAAGGTGTGGTCAATGGCATCTTGGTTCATATAACCGAGCATCAATACTTTGCCGCTCTGGGCATTTTGCACTACCGCCGGTAGCAAACCGTCGACTTTGTCCCAGGCCAAGTTTGATGAATCAAATTCAATGGTCATTCTGTAATCCTTGTCGTTGCGATTAGTAGCGGATCGCGACATTTTGCTTGCGTAAGAAGTTCTTTAGCTCGTGCATATCAATAATGGCTTTGTGGAACACACTGGCAGCCAGCGCGCCATCGACATCGGCGAGGTTAAACGCATCGGCGAAATGTTGCATAGTGCCAGCACCGCCAGAGGCGATCAGCGGCACGTCACAACGTTGGCGCACCAGTTTGAGTTGCTCTAAATCATAGCCGTCACGGACGCCGTCTTTATTCATGCAGTTGAGCACAATTTCGCCAGCTCCGCGGCGCTGTACTTCTTCCACCCAATCAAGGGTATTCCAGCTGGTGGTTACGGTGCGCGTTTCATCGCCGGTGTACTGCTTCACCTGATATGTGCCAGTGTCGCTATTAAAGTAGCTGTCGATACCAACCACCACGCACTGTTTGCCAAAGGCCTGCTCCATCTCAGTAATTAACTCTGGATTGGCTAGTGCAGGGCTGTTAATCGAAATTTTGTCGGCGCCGTTGAGCAAAATTCGGCGGGCATCATCAACGGTTTTGATACCGCCGGCGACGCAAAATGGAATGTCGATGACTTCTGCTACTCGGCTTACCCAGCTCTTATCAACGACGCGAGCATCGGATGAGGCGGTAATGTCGTAAAACACCAATTCATCGGCACCGACTTCGGCATATTTTTGTGCCAATGGCACGATATCGCCAATGATTTCATGATTGCGGAATTGCACGCCCTTGACGACTTTACCGTCGCGTACGTCCAAACAAGGAATAATGCGCTTGGCTAACATGAGTTGCCTACACCTTTTAATTGAATATCAGTCCGTTATTGATTGCCTGCAAGGCTCAGTAAAAGCCCAATCACATGGTTTGCATAGGGTGTTTGCTTTCTGACTCAATTCGAAATTTATTCGGGAAAGAAATATGCAGATTTGATGATTAACGATGCAGGCAAAACCTGTGCGGCATTATGCCAAAACTGCAAGCAAGTAACTAGAGCCTGTTGAACCCGCAGGGAGCCTTTCGATTTATGACAGATATATATGAGAAATTTGAATTTTTTGTTACGTAAATATTGGTAGTGATTTTAATCACGAAAAATAAGTCGGAAAAACGGCACTATTTGCTCATCGAAATATTCTTGTAACATTCATCATTATAATGAGAGGGTTTTGCTATGAAGACTTTTTTCTCCGCGCTAGCCACGTTGTCCCTGCTTGTTGCTCCTACTGCATTGGCTAACAACGCCAAATCCCAGATTGAGTTTCAATCGACCGATAATTCCTTTGAGACCAGCGTTTGTATCATTGCTGCTGAGTTTGGTCTGGGCACTGCCTATGACGTGCTTCGCCAAAATGGCAGCAGCGTTGCCAAATTCAACCGAAAATTTGATTGTAACGGCATGGACTTGAGAACATTTGCACGTCGTATGGGAAACCATATTGAGGACGATCAAATGGAAACCGCATTAGCGAAAAACTAATGACCATTTGTGAGCAATAACAACAAAGCCCGCGATTTGCGGGCTTTGTCATTTTTTACGTTTTAGGTATTAGTCAATCAAGCCGTACTGATCGCGCAAGATGTCGATGATCTCCGCCTTCGGGTTGTCCGACAGGTGAAGCTTCTGGCCGGTAATTTTCTCGGCAATGCCAACATAGGTTGTTGATACAGCCATTAACGCATCAAGCGGCAGCTCGTTATCACGGGCTAATGCCTCGCGCTCAGCCATGCGCTCTTTGTTAAGCAGAATATCCGGATCGGGGAAGTGGTTGAGTAAGAATTGACGAAAGCCTTCTTTCGAGTTTTCAACGATTTTGCCATCTCGATAAGCGGCGCCATCCCAAATACGTGACGAGTCAGGAGTACCCACTTCGTCCATATAAATCAGTTTGTCATTGCCTGCAGCATCGGTGACATAACCAAACTCGAATTTAGTATCGACAAAGATCTGGTCCAGCTCGGCTAGAGCATCGCTAATGACACCAAAGCCATCTTTCAGCAATTTTTCATACAGGCTGATGTCTTGTTGCTGCTGGAAGCCAAAGGCGCCGAAGCTGTTTTCGATTGCTTGGCGCGTAATATTGACATCATCGGCTTCTGGAACATCGGGAATTCCTTTGAGAATCCCTTTGGTTGATGGCGTTACCAGTAGCTCGGGCAGCTTCTGATCTTTGTTCAGGCCTTCGGCGATTTCAATACCGCAGAATTCTCGTTCGCCATTGGCATAGGCGCGCCACATGGAGCCGGTGATGTACTGGCGGCAGATGGCTTCAACCATCACCGGACGTGCTTTTTGCACAATCCAGACAAATGGGTGCGGGATGTCAAGAATGTGGCTGTCGGCCAAACCGTTTTCTTTAAATAGCTTGAACCAATGGTTGGACACTGCGTTTAATGCTGCGCCTTTGCCCGGTACGCCTTTGAGGCCACCTTCACCATGCCAGATGCAATCGAATGCTGAGATACGATCGCTGATCACCATGATCGCCAGCGGCGCATCGGCTGCGACGTCATAGCCTTTTTCTGCAATCAAGCGGCGACTATCGGCTTCGGTCAGCCAATAGACGGAGCGGACTTTACCGCTATGGACAGGTTTGTCGGTACGGATCGGCAGATCGTTGTTAACGGCGAGAACTTTGTTGGCTAATGAAGTATCAGCAGCACTCATGATGAATAGTCCTAAACATTGGCTGGCTTGCTAAGAGGCCGCGATCATACCAAAAATTAAGGACTAAGCCATGTTTGATGAATTGAACGGTAACCTTACAGCTAGATGGTAAAAATTAGCAGCCAATAAAACGCAACCACCCCAGGGACCGCATGAAATAATAGTGGTGGGTAGCGCTTGATAGTTTCCCAGTCAGGAACGATAAAGAGGGGATCAAGCTTGGAAAGCCATGAGCCAATTAGGGCAAGGGTGGTTTTGATATAGGTCCGATAAAAGCTGCTAATAACGGCAATTAGCTGGACTTGCAGCAATAAAACAAAGAGCTCAAGCCCAACGAAATCAATCAGTAGTCCCAACGCAATCACCTCTGGCATCACAAAGGTGATAAGCGTTAAAACTACAATGGAGCTAACCACAGTCCATGTTTTGCTCTGTTTATACATTTTGATAATCCATCATCGAAATTTTATGGCTTGGCGTCGGACTATTCAGCCCAAGTATCAAAAGCCTGTTTGGCGCTGAATTTGCCTTCCAGTAGCGCTCGACCAACAATCACGCCAGCGACCTTGGTTGGTTTAAGTGCGGCAATGTCATCAAGGTTGCCAATACCGCCAGAGCTTTGCCAAGCAATGCCTGGGTATTTGCGGGTCATTTCGGCATACAGCTCGACGTTCGAGCCTTGCAACGTGCCATCACGACTAATATCGGTACATAACACATGCTTCAGACCGGCGGCTTCGTAATGCTCAATTAATTGCTCAAGCGTCATTGCTGAGCTTTCTTGCCAGCCAGAAATCGCAACGTGCTTGTTGCCGTCTTCGTCAATATTGATATCAAGCGCGAGAACAATATGCTCAGCACCGTATTTGCGCATCCAATTGGCGACCAACTCAGGCTCTTTGACTGCTAGCGAGCCAATCACCACACGCTTAGCGCCTATGTCCAATAGTTGTTTGACATCTTGCTCCGAGCGAATGCCGCCACCCACTTGAATCTTTGCATCGGTCTTTTCGATTAATTCAGCAATCGTCGTGAGCTGACGGGCGCTGGTGTCTTTGGCACCATCTAAGTCGACCAAGTGCAACCATTCTGCACCGGCCTGCTGGTAGTGTTGAAATTGCTCGACCGGATTAAAGCTATAGGTGGTTTTCTGAGCGTAGTCACCTTGATACAAGCGAACCACTTCGCCGCCTATTAAATCGAGGGCAGGGATGATCATTCCGTTAACTCCAGGAAGTTCTTCAACAGTTTGGCGCCAGCTTCGGCCGAGCGCTCGGGGTGGAATTGCACGCCGTAGAAATTGTCTTTACATACTGCTGCGCTAAACACATCGCCATATTCGCAGCTTGCCGCCGTGTAGGTATCTGACACTGGCAAGCAAAAGCTATGGACGAAGTAGAAATAAGTACCGGTTGGAATACCTTTGAATAGTGGATTCACACCCACTGGAGTGATGCTGTTCCAGCCCATGTGAGGCAGTCGCAAACCATCTTCAGCGTGCATTGCCTTGACCGTACCCGGCACAATATCGAGCATATCAACGTGGCTTTCATCAGAGTATTCGGCCAGTAATTGCATGCCCAAACAAATACCCAGAACCGGTTGCGTGAGGCTGCGAACTAACTCAATGAGGTCACGTTCAGCGAGGTTTTTCATTGCCTCACCAGCGCTGCCAACACCCGGCAGAAATACTTTGTCGGCGCTGCGAATGACGTCATGATCGCCGCTGACAATGGGGCTGTACCCTAAACGCTCAATGGCGTATTTAACCGATGCAATATTGGCGCAGCCGGTATCGACAATCACGATTTTCAAGTTAGAGCAAACCATTACAACACTCCTTTCGAGCTTGGCATCGCATCGCCTTTGAGCTCAATGGCTTGACGCAGAGTGCGGGCAAATACCTTAAACAAGCCTTCGACCTGATGATGAGCATTGCCTTTGCCTGCTTTTAAATGCAGCGTGGCGCCCAAGGTGGTGCTCAAGCTATGGAAGAAGTGCGGCACCATTTCCGTGGCCAGCTCGCCGACCATTTCGCGGTCGAAGTCGGCATCAAACACAAAATAAGGGCGTCCAGATAAGTCCAGACTACAGCTGGCTTCCACTTCATCCATTGGCAGGGTAAAGCCATAGCGGCCAATGCCGCGCTTATTGCCCAATGCTTTTTTCAGCGCTTCGCCGAGCGCTAATGCACAATCTTCGACACTGTGGTGATCATCAATATGAATATCGCCATCACAGGTGAGCTGCAGCTGGAAGCCGCCGTGGGTGCAGATCTGCTCAAGCATATGGTCGAAGAAGCCAACGCCAGTTTTCAGCACGTTGCCGCCTTGCTTGTCGAGGTTGACCTTGACGTGAATGTCAGTCTCGCGGGTCTTGCGGGTGACTTCAGCAACACGCTCTTGATTGAGCAGTTGATCGACAATCTCATTCCAACCGAGTGACTCTCGATTGTATTGGAGGCCGACGATGCCCATGTTTTCTGCTAACTGCATATCGGTGGCGCGATCGCCAATGACATAGGAATTTTCGAAGTCGACTTTGCCTTCACTCAAGTAGGATTGAACCAACCCCAGCTTGGGTTTGCGACAGGTGCAGTTGTCTTCGTCAAAGTGAGGGCAGATCAGCACGTCGTCCCAAACGATGCCTTGGGATTCGAGCAGCTGCATCATTTTGTCATGGGGCGCGTCAAAGTCCGCTTGCGGGAAACTGTCGGTGCCCAAACCGTCTTGATTACTGACCATCACTAAACGGAAGCCTGCTTTTTGCAATTGCAACAGTGCGGGCACTACCGCCGGTTCGTAAACCAGTTTTTCTAGGGTATCGAGTTGGTAATCAACCGGTGGCTCTTCAACAAGAGTGCCATCACGATCGATAAATAGAATTGCTTGGCGGCTCACATGGCCTCCTTAAAATAGGCTTGCAAGGCGCTGGTTGTCCGCGCCATTTCTTGTTCGGTACCAATGGTGACGCGAATGCAGTTTTGCAGCGTCAGCTGTTTGGATTGGTTGCGCAGGATGATGCCAGCATCGGCCATGGCTTTCATGCACGCCAAGGCATTGGGTACCCGAAACAACACATAGTTACCACTGGATGGGAAGACGTCAGTCAACTCTTGCATGGTTGCAGCAAACTCGGCGCGCAATGCATTGAGGCCTGCAACCTCAGCGGCAACCGCTTTGAGGTTGTCATCAGACAATGCCTGAATAGCCACTTGGGCAACTGGCTCAGGCACTGGATAAGGCGCAATTACTTTGGCTAATTGCTGAATAACAGCTTCATTGGCCAAGGTGAAACCGCAACGGATCCCAGCTAACGCAAAGGCTTTAGACAGGGTGCGCAGTACCACCAAATTAGGAAATTCACTAAGCCAGCTGAGCACCGATGGTTGTGCTGAGAACTCAATGTAAGCTTCATCAACGACAACCAAGGCTTGGTCTTTTAGTGCTTCGAGCAATTGACGCAATTTGGCTGGCTGCATGTCATGGCCGGTTGGGTTGTTTGGCGAGCAAACAAATACCAGTTTCACTGAGTCCATGTTGGCACTGATGTTGTTGAGAACGCCGTCAACATCGACTTGGTAGTCGTCATCAAGGGGGACATTCACCACATCAACCAAGTTGGTGCGAGCACTAATGGCATACATGCCATAAGTTGGCGGGCAAATAATCACTTTATCTTGCTGCGGCTCGCAGAAGGTGCGGATCAACAGTTCAATGCCTTCGTCGGCGCCACGGGTTGCCAATAATTGTTGATTGCTGACACCAGCATAGGCCGCGTAGCGATCAATCAACTCGGGTGGTTGAAATTCAGGATAACGACCAAAGCGTGAGTCATCCAACTCATAGCTGTGCGAATACGGGTTTTCGTTAGCATTGAGCCAAATCTCGCCATCGCCGCCTAAACGACGGGCCGATTCATAAGGCACCAAGTCGGAAAGTTGCTGACGCAGCAAGCGGGCGGCTAAGTCGCTCATGAGCCGCCTCCATTTTTGTTTTCTAATACTTGAGTACGAACGGTCACGGCATTGCGGTGCGCATCCAGCCCTTCCGCATCGGCAATGGCCGTAACAATTGGCGCCAGACCTGCCAAGCCATCGGCGGTCAGTTCTTGCACGGTAAAGCGCTTGCAGAAGTCATTCAGACTCAGGCTCGAATAAGTGCGTACGTAACCGTACGTGGGCAATACGTGGTTGGTGCCGCTGGCGTAATCGCCAACGGATTCGGGCGTCCAATCGCCTAAAAATACCGAGCCGGCGTGTTGAATGGCGTTCAGGTACTGGCGAGGATTTTCGGTTTGGACAATCAAGTGCTCAGGGCCATATTCGTTGGAAATGGCGACTGCCTCGGTCATGTCAGCACAAACAATGGCAATACTGTTGTCCAGTGCTTGTTCGGCAATACCGGCGCGGCTGAGCTCAGCCAGCTGACGAGCCAAAGCTTCATTGACTTCATCAGCCAGTTTGTCCGATGGCGTCACCACCACGACTTGTGAATCTGGACCGTGCTCCGCTTGTGACAGCAGATCGGCCGCAATAAAGTCAGCATTGGCACGCTCATCGGCAATTACCAATACTTCTGATGGGCCGGCAGGCATATCAATTGCGGCGCCGCCAATGGCTTGCGATACCTGACGCTTAGCTTCAGTAACAAAGCTGTTACCCGGGCCGTAAATTTTATCGACTTTCGGCACGCTCTCGGTGCCAAAGGCCAACGCGGCAACGGCTTGGGCGCCACCGACTTGATAGATCTCATCAATGCCACATAAGCTGGCGGCATAAACAATCTCTGGAGCAATCGGCGGAGGTGAGACCAATACCTTGCGGCCACAACCGGCGATTTCAGCCGGCACACCCAACATCAATACGGTGCTCGGTAGCGGCGCTGAGCCGCCGGGAATATATAAACCCACCGCTTCAATCGCACGACTGTGCATTTCACACAATACGCCGGGTTGGGTTTCGACCGAAAGCGGCCGATGGACTTGTGCCGCGTGGAAACTGCGAATATTGCGATAGGCTTCGCGCAAGGCGGTTTTTAGCGAGGCAGGCAGACTGTCGCATGCTTGTTTCATTGCCTCGTCAGAGAGGCGAATGTCCACTAACTCGACCTTATCAAATTGGGCGCTGAGTGCTTTGAGCGCCGCATCACCTTCGGTTTTGACTCGGTCAATAATGCCGGTCACCGTAGCGGTAATGCTGTCAGACGCCGCCATAGCCGGACGCAGCAACACTTGTTGTTGCTCGGCTGGTGTTAGCGCTGACCATAAAACCTTTTTCATGCTAAGAGTCATGACAGGTGTTACTCCATCATTTTTTCAATCGGCAATACCAAGATTGAGCTGGCGCCCAGTTCTTTGAGTTGTTCCATGGTTTCCCAGAACAGGTTTTCTGAGCTGACCACGTGAACGGCAACGGCTTCGTCAGTGTGGGCCAGTGGCAGTACCGTTGGGTTTTCTGCACCAGGCAATAGGCTGACGACTTGCTCCAATTTGTCTTTTGGCGAGTGGAGCATGATGTACTTGCTCTCTTTCGCTTGCATCACTGCGCCAATGCGGGTGAGGAGTTTATCGACCAACTCTTGTTTGGCAGGCTCTAGCGCCTCGCTGCGCTGGATCAGGCGCGCTTGTGAGCGGAAAATAACGTCGGTTTCGCGCAGGCCATTGGCTTCCAGCGTGGCTCCGGTTGAAACGAGATCGCAGATGGCATCGGCTAAACCTGCGCGTGGCGCCACTTCGACCGAGCCAGTGAGCATACAAGACTGGAATTTCACGCCTTGCTCGTTAAGGTAACGACGCAGCAGCTCTGGGTAAGAAGTGGCAATGCGCAACCCTTGCAGATCTTGTGGCCCGCTGTAATCCATTTCGTTCGGCACCGCGAGCGATAAGCGGCAGCCGCCAAAGCCTAGTTGGGTCAGTGATTTGAACTCAGATGGCTCACCGGCACGGGCTCGCATCATGGTTTCTTCTTCAAGGACGTTTTCACCGATGACGCCAAGATCACAAATGCCGTCCATGATCAGGCCTGGGATATCATCGTCGCGCACTCGCAACACATCAATCGGTTGGTTGGTGCTATGAGCAATCAAGCGTTGATCGTGAATATTAAATTTCACACCACAGCTAGCGAGCAGGGCATAAGTTTTTTCACTGAGGCGACCAGATTTCTGAATCGCGATACGCAGTCTTGAATTGTCCAACATGATGTATTTCCTAAAAAGCAAAGCTAAAAAATAAAAAACCCTCGGGGGCCGGGCCTTCCGAGGGTTCTTGCACTATGGCTGACACACCGTTGGAAGGCTAATCGACCTTCCACGCATCCCGCTCCTGAAAGGTCAACTTTCTGGATGGTGATGATGATGGAGTGTGTTGTTCAAACGCATGTCAGCCACGTCATAATTTGGTGATTTATAATCAGGTGGTTGAACCTACCCAAGCTTGAATAAAAATGCAAGAAATTTTGTGATCCTATTCAAGGAACGGCATCTGCCATAGTGGTGTCAAATATTTGACGGCTGACTAAAGTTTGGCCAAGATACGTCGATAAAGAGCATGAAACAGCTAACTTGTTGAAAAGGATAAGCAATGCCGAATCAAGATCTGATATTCCCCATCTTGCCGCGTCCGGCTCCGAAAGTGGAGCGGGAAAAAAGCAAGGTGCGTCAGATTGCCGAAAGGCCGGTGATCGCGACTTCTGAACAAGAGCAGCACCAGCCAACCCAAGATGAGCTTGACCGTATTGCTCGTGCGCTGGAGCAACGCGATCGCCAGCGCAAACGTCATCCTCAATCGAAAAACAAAAAACTCAAAAAGTTGCAGCAAATGCAGCAGGGCTTTGACGAGCAAGAGCGCGATGACAAAGACGGCCCGCACTTAGATATCATGGCTTAGCGACAGTTGACGGCTTCCGCGCGTCGGTTAACCGCTTTTTGTTTGCGCCATTGCTTAAAACGCCGCCAAGAGCGACTTAGCCAGCGGGTCTTTTCAACCAGCGCAACTATTGGCGCTTCGTCTGGGCGCAATAGCTTCCGATCACGTTTCCATTTGTATTTCACCACCGCCATGCGATCGAGCAGTTGGCTTAGCTCAAACAATTTACCCTTAATTTTGTTCAACAAACCCTTGCCTCGTTGGGGGCGAAAGGTGGCGGCACCAAAATCGAAGATGAAGGCCTGAGTTTGATTCAACATTAAGTTATTGCTGTGAAGATCGTTGTGACACACGCCTGCTTGGTGGATCTGATCAATTTTGCTTTCCAGTGAGCTGCTGTTGTGTCGGTTAATCCCCACTTTGCACTGCTTGAGCTTGCTCATGAGCAATTGATCAGCGCCGAAGGCAATGGGCTTGGGCACGTCTTTGACGCGCCTTAATTTCAGCAAGGCAAACCATTCACGCCGCAATTGCCAGCGACAAATGGTTGCTCGAAACAATTTAGGACGAGCGGAATAATCCTTGAGGATGTATTGCCGATTGTTTCGCTGAACTTCATATACATCAGCTTGTAATGGCCCATCTGCGGCCTGAATGAGGCGGCGATATTCGAAGGGCTTGATATCGAAAAACTTCATCGCAACTACTTAAATCTAGAACCTGTTGATCTTTGGTGTATGATTTTTGTTCGTTCAAAATGCTCTTTTGAGCAAGAAGCGAGCTATGCCGTATAGCAATCTATATAAATAGCGAGCGACGTAGCGAAATGAGCATTTTGACGAACCCTTCGGGCAGCGTTTATTGGCAATTTATTCAGCGTCAGCGATTATTCATTGACGGCCAGTCAACTTCATAATCACTTCCTTGCCTAAATCACCAATAAATTGCTGCAAAAACACACAGCAAAGATCAACAGGCTCTAGTTCAAAACAAAAACAGGGGCGCAGGATAAAAGCAGTTAGCTGACTAAAAGCTGAACAAATCGCGAGCTCATAGCAGGGCCGGGTTATGCTGCCAGAGCCAAAAGTTCAGCACGGCCGCAAAGGATACCCAAGCGAGATAGGGCACGAGCAACAGCGCGGCTACCTTGTTGATGGCGGCAAAGCGACGCAGTACCGCCACAATCAGCAGCCATAAAATGATGATGTTGACCAAAGATGCCGCTCCTAACTGCCAAGCAAAGAACAGCCAACTCCACAGCGCATTGGGGAGCAGATGGACTAGGAATAAGGTCAGCGCGGATTGTCGCATTGGCTGCGCGTGCTGACGCCAAATCAACCATGCTGAAATGGCCATCATGGTATACAAGGTGAGCCAAACCGGACCGAACACCCAACCCGGTGGTGACCACCAAGGTTGCGTCAGCATGGCGTAAAATTCTCGGCTGTTTATCGATGCAATGGCGCCAATGAATGACACTAGGTGACACAAGCCAACAAAAGCCAATAAAACCAGCGCTTGTTGTTTCCCGCTGGGGCGCTGTTGATGATTGAGGTGCTGTGCGGTGATTGCCATTAATTTTGCTCCATTGCTAGCGGCTGACCATCTGCTCGACGGCATGGATCGCGGACCAATAGGCGCCTTCGATTCGCCCACCATGACACCAATCGCCGATCACAGCGAGCCGTTGCTTGCTGTCGAACAAGGGCGCCTGTTGTTGCTGACTTGGTTTGAAGTGAGCATAACGCCAAAAGTGATGGTATTCATGTACCGTGTCTAACTCATGAGCCAATGTTTTGCTAAGCCAAGCCTTGGCATCGGCAATGATCTGCTGTGGTTGGTGATATCGCTGTGTCTCAGAAGCCGGTGTGCAATGGCTCTGGGTGTGTTGTGCAGAGTATTGCGGAGAGAAGTGCAGTAGCCAGACATCATCACAGCCTGCGGGCTTGATCCGCTCAGGCTTGGCAGATAGTCGAGACAACCAAGACACGGTATCGTCACCAAATACCCCTTGTATGGTAGGGCAGACGCTGCCTTTGGTAGCAAGCACTACCGCCCAACAGGGCAGTAATGCGTCTTGTTGGGCGGCGGCTTGAGGCATCCGCTCCGACACTAATTGACGAGCCTGCGTGGCAGGAATGGCGACCACCAACCATTGATAGGCTCCCCATTCTGCGCCGCTGTGATCGGTCAAATACCAGTTTTGATGACGCCGTTCAATGGCCGTTACAGTGACGTTCAGCTGCAGTTTGAGGTTTGCTGCGAGATGGTGTGCGATGCTGTTCATATTGGGCGTACCAACGAACCGCTCGGTATCGTCGGGCGACAGCTGCAATTGGCCGCCAATCATTTTATGTGGAGTAAAGGTCCAGCGCTGAGCGGCGCCACAGTCGAGCCACTGTTTGACTTGTTGGCGAAAGCGAGGCGCTCGAGCGGTAAAATACTGGGCGCCGGTATCAACGGTGGCCCAACTCAAACGCTTGCTGGCGAGGCGGCCACCGCGGCCTCGTGATTTTTCAAACACATCCACATCGTAGCCAAGTCCCTGCAGCTCTCTGGCTGCGCACAGGCCTGCTATCCCTGCTCCTATCACTGCAACTCGGGTCAACTTTAGATTCCAATATATCGGGATTGAGTTGACTGGTACGGAGCCGCGTCAGTGAATGATCAATGGATGCCAGCGATGAGATTAGCGGATCCAGGCATAGCTGAATTTGACAAAGGCGCGGCGATCATTGGCTTCTAAATCAGAAAACTCTTCGTTGGTGTCTTGATATTCCGAGTAGCCGGCATAAAACACCGTTTGCGGGTTGATTTTATAGGCATATAAAAATTCAAATGAGAAGTCGCGACTGTGCGCATCAATGTCTTCTGGGTCGTCATAGAGATAATTGTTTGGGTTCCGCGCATTATTTTTGTAGATCAGGCTGCCGCGCAGAAAACTCTGTACGTTGAATTGATACGTAGCGCGGAAATCGGTTAGCCGAGCAATAAAGACATTGGCGCCGTCGGCATCGAGATCGCGGTAGGTTTGTCGTAGTTTTAACTGCAGGTGTTGATTAGGGCTCCAATCAATCACAGTGCGCAGCAAACGTTTAGTGCCCAATCGGTTGCTGGCAAAATCAATGGCATCGCCGTATTCGAGTTTGGCACTCAGGTATAAGCCCGCAAACGGCTTCACGTCGGTAAACAGCTGGAATATGTCCATGTTAAACAGCGTGGTGTTGCCATCAATATCGAGCGAACTCTGGTCTATCCGTTTACCGACAAGATCGCGGCGGGTGTAAGCAAGGTAGATTTCGCTTTCGTAATTAGCATCCAAACGGGCGCTGACATCGAATTCTTTTTCAATGAGTTCGCCGTCGTCGTTGTGGGTAATATCCCAATCGGAATAGATGCGAAACTTTTGCCACCAGGCACCGTCGCTATCGTTATACCAATAGCGCGCGCCAGCCACTTGTTTGCGCTGATAATCGACTTTGCCAATAAAGCCTAAATCGCCACGAAAGCCACTATTTTGCTGCTCGAAACCAAGTTTATAGAACCAGTCTCTGCCATCGTGGATAAAGCTTGTCCGCAGGGCATGACCGGAAAACGTCTGTTCTTTATCGGTGCGCAGGACTTGTTCGTTGATATCGCAGCCGCTCAAATCGCAGTCTTCTACTTGTTGTGGTTGGCAATCCACGCCATCGTCGGTATCACAAAATTGTTGATACAGATCGTCTGGGTATTCGGTGCGTGAATACAATTTTTGCAGCTGGAAGACATCGGTGTCGTTAAACCGAATTCGACCGTCAATGCCATGGACTTGGTTACGGTAGTCATCAGCCTGACGCAGGGTGGAGATCCAGCCTAGGGTGATGTCTTGGGTGTAATCATAGTTGTAGCGCAAAGCGGCATTGGTTGATTCATCATCTAACTCGGCAACTGACGAGCCGCGGTTACCGGGGATCAAAATATTGGTGGTCTCATCATCGGCAACAAACAGACCAAAGGAGTGGTTATTGTGGCGGCCGGTGATCTTGCCACCGTAATTGGGGGCGTAAATATTGCGGGTGTAGACGAGGTTGTAATCGGTCGAAAAATAATCGGCATTGTCGAGGAAAAACGGCCGCTTTTCTTTCACAAATAGAGTAAAGGTGTTGTTGATGCTCAGCTGAGCCTGATCGGTTTCAACGGTTGAAAAGTCGGGATTGAGGGTGGCATTAAATAGAATATCTGGGGTAATGCCCCAGCGCACATCAAGACTCGGTTCAAATTCGTTGTCTGATTGCCATGGTTGATCTTGTTCTCGGGTTTCATCGCGAGCGATCACCAACGACGGCGTGACGATGAGATTCTGGCCTTGTTTGGCATTGGCAAAGCCTCTGGCTGTTGCCAGTTGGCACAGTTCGCATTTGTTGCCGCGGTCCAAGCGAATATTGGAAATTCGCAAATTTTGTTCGCGCGGGTAGCGTCGGAGTAGTTCAATTCCCCAGTCTTGGGGCTGGTCACTCTCGCGAAAGTTGAGCATACGAAACGGCAGCGCCATTTCGACCACGTAACCTTGGTCGTTAATGTGGCCTTTGCTGTCCCAAATGCCGTCCCAAGCATCGCTTTCGTTGCCGGTTAGCTCATTTTCGATGCCATCAATTTGCACCCCCAGCGGGTTGCTTAAAAAACGGTAAGCGAGATTTTGATTGTTGTAAGTGTCTAATTTGACGCCGACGATATCATCGCCCCAGGATTTGTCGCGATCTTTTAAAAAGGCGCGAATTCGCTCTGGGTTAGGATCGTGAGCAATAAAGCCAATGTACAAACTGGCGCCATCTTCAATCAGTAACGCCTGAGTTTTTACAGGGCTTGGGGTATTGTCAAACGGCCGCGTGACAATATCGAGTTCTACCACGGTCGCTTGCTGCCAAGCTGCTTCATCAAGCTTGCCATCGACTGAGATCGCAAGCTCGGTTTTGGCGACGGTAATGATTTGTTGATTGGCCGACGACGCTTCGGCTGGCACCAAACAGCATGCTAACAAGTAGCAAGCGGCGGCAAATGTTGAGCGAATTAACAACTGATATTCCTTACTACGAATCAGTGACAAAGCGCCTGATATGACGACTTTTAACGAGTTCGCCATTTATTGGCTGCAAAACTACTAAATCGTAACATTTTTATTACCGCCGCCGAGCTGATCTGGATTTGATAAAGCTCCTAATAATTGGTCATAACAGACTGTTCGTACTGAATCTTTAGTCGCTGTTTGGTGACACCGAAATCGCCATATCGAGCCATGAACATTGAGTGGGCTGAGCTTGCGGCTGACAAAACACTTGAGTTTGCTGATCGGCGCTTAGGGTCAGGGCAAATTCTTTGGCTGATTGGATTGCTTCGTCTGACGCCGGCTTGCCGGCAGCGACACGCAATGCCAGCTGTTGGCCTTGCTTCCTTAAACTGGCGTCATAGAACACATCACTTTGATCGGGCAATGTCACGGCTACCTTTGATGTTGGCTGCAAGCCGCTGCCGATGGGCTGCT
This sequence comes from Neiella litorisoli, assembly GCF_014773395.1. GTDB lineage: Bacteria > Pseudomonadota > Gammaproteobacteria > Enterobacterales > Neiellaceae > Neiella > Neiella litorisoli. The sequence goes on from NZ_JACXAF010000003.1 coordinate 303,229, forward strand.
GATTGACGTGACTGAGGCGGACCGAGCCATCTTCGGTAATGTTGAAATGATCGCCTGCAAACAAGCCATGCCAGCGAACATTGCTGAGGCTGATGCCAGCTTGCGATTTAGTTAAGGTCGCCTGCGCAACATCCAGCAGATGAACGCCGCCCTGGCCAATGACCGTCATGGCGCCTTTGGCATTGCGGCTGTTGGCCAACAGTGCGGTTGCTTCGTCAATGCCAAACCCGAGCCGAGAACCCGTTTGTTTGGCCAGTATCGCGAGCCGAGTATGACGGCCGCGCTCGGCAAAATGGGTATCGCTAATGCCCCATTGAAACAGTCCTAAACCCCCATCTTTTTTGTAGCTCAGGGCATTGTCAGGCAACTCGCCGCAGCTACCATCTTTGTGACAGTTTTCGGCGGTCGCAAGCGCTGAAAATGCGCCATAGCGCAGGGCATTGAGGCTTGAACCATTGGTGATCATCGCCACTGAGTGGCTTTGATTACCGGCCTGAACCGCGGTACCGGCACTGGTGCCGCCAACCACCAAGGTACCCGCTGCTAATTTCTGCTTGATTAACGCCAGCTCGGCCGAGTCACTACCGTCACTGTGGCGAAATGCTTGCACCGTCAGCGACTGATCGCCGCCGTTAACGAAAATGCCGTCTGCCTGCTCAATCAGCGCCAAGGTCAACTCGGGTTGCTGGCAATGGCGTTGTTGCAGACTGACCAAATCGGGGTAAACCGCTTGGCGGTTATGGACGCCCTGAATGCGCTGATGATAAGCGGCCAATTGCTCGCAGCGATGGTCGTCGTTGACGCGGCGAAGTTGTTGCACTGCGGCATCTAACGGTAGCCAATGGACCGAATCAGCGCCGGCGCTGATAAAAGCATTGCGATAAAAATCAACGGGTTCGAATGGATCGCGGGCCGATGCGGTGACCACCAAAATGGTCGGTGAGGTAGCTCTGCTCACTTGTGCCGCCATGGCAACAAAACGTTGATAAATATCGCGGGAGTGATGATTTTTATTGTGGTCGAGGCTGACGACTTCGTGTCGCCGTTGACCGTCAGGCTGTAATTGAGCCACTTCCAGATAATCTTGAATTCGATACCATTCGGCATTGGACGATTGGCGATAGAGAGTATCGCCATTAATGATGTTGCCTTGGTGTTCGATCTGGGTGGCGCGAATTAATTCAACAAACTGACGCTTGCTGAACTGACGCTGTGATGTTTGCCCTTCAATGGCTGTCAATAACAATCGCCACTGCTTGGCCAAGGCATCACGATGATCGGCCCAAATTGCCGAATTAGTCGCTGCTAAAATCTGTTGCTGAGTGAATTTGAACTGCAATGAAGATTTTGCATGGGCAAAATTTTCAGGGATGTCGGCACAATTTTTTGCTGCCATGCTACTGCAGGTTGCGAGTCCACCGCCGGCCAAAAGCAGGTTGTAAGGTGATTCGTTTTCTTGTGATAAAGCAGCAAATGGCAGCGTAATCGCCGCAATAATCGCTTTTTTCAACGATCTTATTTTTCTAAAAGATGGTGCAGGTAACGGGGGCATGGCAACATTATCCAATCTAATTCAAGCCTTTTTTAAGCGAGTAACATGGTGTTGACACGATTGCAACACAGTGATAATCGTAAATAGACCGAGCCGGATATTGGCTCCGATTTTTGTAGCGACAGACGACAACGGATTAACCAGTCATGTTGAAAAAAGCCTGGTCTTTGGCCAGCTATTACTACCAAAACTTCTACCTCAGCGAGTGGTTCGACGAATAGCCACTTGCGGTTTCTCTGACGGCAGATCGGCCTCCTGATCATTGCCCGTCACGCTTTGCTGAGCGTCATCGGCAGCACTAAGTATTTCAAAATAAAACTTGCTAATTGAGCTTCAGACGATAACGCCGATTCGATTTCTGGCCTGTTGCTGCCCGTTGTTTGTCGACAACGGGTATTGCCACCATCGACGTTATCCAACTGGCGCCAGCATTCGCATTTTAACTTCAGGAAGAATGGGAGAGTCAGATGACCCCGAAACTCAATCCAATTATGCGCGCTTGGGCGCTTTGTGCCGCGCTTTCGCCGGCGATGATAGCAACTCATGCGATGGCGGATGATGCCAGTGGCGACGGCGTTGAGCGCATTGTTACCACAGGAAGTCACATCAAAGGCGTTGACATGGAGGGCGCCACGCCGCTGCTCAATATCGATGAGGAATACATCAAAAGCAGTGGTGCCAACACCATTTCCGAATTACTCAAAGATATTCCGCAGTTCCAGCAAGGCACCTTCACCACTCAAGGCGGCACCACCAAGGTTGGTAGTCAGCCAGCTGGCTCGTCAGGTGTATCGCTGCGCGGGTTAGGCACCGCATCGACGCCGGTGTTAATTAATGGCCGCCGGGTGCAGGTCAGCTCGTTTGCCAATGAATCGGATTCATTCATCGATATCAACGCCATCCCGCTCGCGGCAGTGGAGCGCATCGAAGTACTGATGGATGGTTCATCGGCGTTGTACGGTGCCGATGCGGTTGCCGGTGTGGTGAACTTCATCATGAAGCGCAACTATGAAGGCGTCGAACTCAGTGGCTCATACAGCCAAACCACACAGGACGATGATTACAGCAAAACCAATCTCAATGCGGTGATCGGTTTCAGTTACGGCGAATCAAACACCACCTTGGTATTTGACTACTTCGACCGTGATGCCTTGATGCACGAAGATCGTAAGCGCACCCGCGATGCGACGTTCTGGCTCGATACTGCCATTGACGTTGATTACAGCGATTATCCAGACCCATGGGATTGCCCAGAAGAGGACGTTGTTGATACCAAATATGGTCAGGGCTGTTTTTATAACTATGTCCAGTACCGGGCGACGATTCCCGATCGCGAATCGCTTGGCGTGTACTTGTTTAACGACACCAAGTTAACGGACGACACCGCGATGTTCGTTGAGCTCGCTTATCAGCACAATGAAAGCCAATCATACGATGCGCCGTCGAGCATCAGCGGCTTTTCGATCCCTTGGGATCACCCTGATATGCCGCAATATTACGCTGACATTAACGCCGAAGATGGTTACCCAGATGATGATCTGACGACCTACACCCGCTTCCCCGATCGACGCCAAAAAGAGGCCGAGTTGGATGCTTACCGCGCGGTGCTAGGTTTTACCGGTGAGCTGGCGGATTGGTATTGGGAAACGGCAGCCAGCTATGGCTACAGTGAAAACACCATCAAAGCGGTAGGCGGTTACTATCACGAAGATAAGGTTCAGGCTGCTTTGCGCGGCGAGTTATGCGCTGATGGCAGCATTGACTGTTCACCGGATTCCGGTGGTCTTTGGTACAACCCGTTTAACCGCGGTGCTGAAGCCGATCGGACCGTGGTTAAATTGATGCAAGAGAAGGCTCCACGTAAAGGTGAGTCCACCATGTATGCCTTTGATGCCAAAGTATCGGGCGATATTTGGCAGTTGCCAGCTGGATCATTAAGCATGGCCGCGGGTGCCGAGTATCGTTACGAAGAAATTGAAGATAAGCCGGACCAATTGGCACAGGATGGCAAAATCATCAACTTAGGTGTCACCGAAGCGAAAGCCGATCGATATCAATGGTCAGCCTTTGCCGAGTTTTATGTGCCGGTAACGGAAAATTTTGATGCTCAGTTAGCGCTGCGTTATGACGACTACGAAGATGCTGGTGATGACTTCAACCCCAAAATCGGTCTGCGTTACACCCCGTTTGACAGCTTAGTGTTGCGGGCATCTTATGGCACCAGCTTCCGCGCGCCATCATTGTCACAAACTGGCGCAGGGATCACCGAAGGCGAGGGCTACTTGCCTTGTGATAACGAGTACGAAGCACTCTGTTCTGATGACAGTATTTCAGTTGGCGAAGTGGAGTACGATCGCGTCTTTGGTGGTAACCCAAATCTACAACCAGAAACGGCTGACACCTACAATCTTGGCTTATCTTGGGATGTCACTAAAAACCTCAATGTAACGCTCGACTACTGGAGCTATGACTATGAAGATCTGATCGACGTTGACGAGGACTTCATCCTGCAAGCCTATTTGCGCGGCGAACTCGATGCGAAAGCACCTGGCGAGTTGGCCGAAGGCGAGGTTGGCCTTGAAATCAATGCCGATGGCGACTTGCACAAGGTCCAAAACAGCTACATCAATATTGGTAAGCAAGAAGTGGAAGGCTTTGACATTGGCATCACTTACGGCTTTGAAACCAATGGCTGGGGTGATTTTGAATTGCTAGTCGATGCGACCTATCTGGACAATTACAAGCGCTGGCTAACCTCAGACTCCGAGCCTGAGCAATTGGCAGGCGATTGGACTTACCCAGAGTGGATTGCGCTGTCGACACTGCGTTGGGATTACAAGCAATGGCGTGTGTCATTGACTGGTGATTATACCGATAGTTACAACGATGGCCCTTACCAATACGATGATCACCCAACGGTCGATAGTTGGTTGGTATGGCACAGTAATGTCACCTACTACATTGGTGATGATTATGATGTGAGCTTGACGGTTCGTAACATCGCCAACGATGCCCCGCCAATGGCAACTAGCCCAACTGCAGGTGTTGATTTCATCAACCATGACACCTTGGGACGCTACTGGACACTGGCTTTCTCGGCCCGCTTCTAAGGCCAAGCTCAGTTCGTAGGGTAAAACCAACAGGGACGAGGTAGACTCGTCCCTGTATTCCAGTCTTTTGTTTGTGGTTCATTATGAAAACAACAGCTCGCCAAATGCCTGACGCATTTGTCATTCTTTTTGTGGTTGCTGTGCTGGCTTGGTTTGCTGGCATGTGGATCCCCGAAGGGCAATACCAGACCGTTGAGAAAACCCTCGCCAATGGTTCAACGCGGACCGTCATTGATCCTGACAGTTATCAGCGGCTGACGCCGGATGGCCAGAGTAGTCAAGTACCGCTGTTTGCCGAAGGTGGCGAGGCGGGCTTGCTCAATGTGCCTTTCGAAGGGCTAGTTTCGGGCTCGAAGTGGGGCAGCGCCATTGGCGTCGTCGCTTTTATTTTGGTGGTTGGTGGTGCTTTCGGCATCATCATGAAAACCGGCGCCGTCGATCGTGGGATTCGCCAGCTGATTGGTTCTGGTGAACGGGCACTGAATATGCTGTTACCGGTGATCTTTGTGCTGTTCTCGCTCGGTGGCGCCGTCTTTGGCATGGGCGAAGAAGCCATTGCCTTTTGCATTATTCTGGTGCCCATGGTGGTCGCGCTGGGGTTTGATAGCATCACTGCCGTGCTGATCACCTATGTTGCAACTCAAATCGGGTTCGCCACCAGCTGGATGAACCCCTTTAGCGTGGCGATTGCGCAGGGCATTGCCGATGTTCCGGCGCTTTCGGGGATGCCGTTTCGTGCTGGCTGCTGGCTGGTGTTCACCGCCCTTGGTTTGTGGTTTACCATGCGCCACGCCCACCGCATTGCCGCCAATCCGCAGTGTTCTCCGGTCCACGGGCAAGACGATTACTTCCGCCAACAGCATGATCAGGAGCAACAGCAACAGGCCTTTGGTAAAGGTGATGCGTTGGTTTTGTTGACCTTGCTCGGCGGTATCATCTGGGTGATTTGGGGCGTGATCTGGCGTCATTATTATATCCCCGAAATTGCCAGCCAGTTTTTCACTATTGGCTTGGCTTGCGGCATAATCGCCATGCTGTTTAAGCTCAACGGTATGCGCGCCAATGATATTGCCGATGGCTTCAAGCAAGGCGCCGCTGATTTATTGCCGGCAGCGCTCATTGTTGCCTTAGCGAAAGGCGTGCTAATGCTGCTCGGCGGCGATGATGCCACCCAGCCATCGGCACTGAATACGATTTTGCATTGGGCCGGAGAAGGGCTCGGTGAATTTTCATCAATGGCATCGGCGCAATTAATGCTGCTATTCCAGTCGGTATTTAATTTCTTTATTGCCTCTGGCTCTGGTCAGGCTGCGCTGACCATGCCATTGATGGCGCCCTTGTCTGATTTAGTTGGGGTGTCACGCCAGATCTCGGTACTGGCGTTCCAATTAGGTGACGGCCTGACCAACATTATTATTCCAACGTCGGCCTCTTTAATTGGCTGCCTCGGTGTCGCGCGAATTGACTGGGGTGTTTGGTTTCGCTTTATTTGGCCATTGCAGTTGGCCTTGTACGGTACCGCCGCTGCGGCGGTTGCGGTTGCCGTGCTGATTGACTTTACGTGATGTATCTATGCTGACTTTATTAAAAAATGCTCAGGTTTATGCCCCAGAGCCGCTTGGTAAACATGATTTATTGATTGCTGGCGGTAAGCTGATTGCAATGGAGCCTCAGCTTAGTTTGTCCGGCTCAGTTGCGCATCGAGTCATCGATCTTGATGGCTTGATTGTCGCCCCTGGGCTGGTGGACTCTCTGGTCCATATCACCGGCGGCGGTGGCGAAGGCAGTTTTGCCACGCGGACGCCGGAAATGACACTGACGCAAGCGACACGCGGCGGTGTCACCACCGTGGTAGGGGCACTTGGAACGGATGCGACCACGCGCTCGCTGGCGGATTTGGTGGCCAAGGCGCGGGCGCTCGAAGAAGAGGGTATTTCTGCGTATTGCCATACGGGTAGCTACCAATACCCAGTGCGCACCATCACCGGTTCGGTAACCGATGATATCGTCCTGATCGACAAGTTCATTGGTGTCGGTGAAGTGGCTATTTCCGATCACCGTGGTAGTCACCCGAGTGTCGCTGAATTGGTTCGCTTGGCCAGCGAGGCCCGAGTCGGGGGCATGTTGGCGGGTAAAGCAGGTGTCGTAAGTATCCATGTTGGCGATGGCGGCGATCAACTCGATCCGTTATTGGCCGCCGTGGCCAACAGTGAAATTCCGATCCGGCAGTTTTATCCGACCCACATTAATCGCAACCCTGGCTTATTAAATAGTGGTTTTCGGTTTGCCGAAGCTGGCGGCGTCATTGATTTTACCACCAGTCATAATCAGCAAATCATTGATGATGGCGAAGTGCTGGCCGCCGAAGCGTTGGCGTTGGCGTTGAATCGGGGGATCTCGGTCAATAACCTGACAATGAGCTCTGATGGTAATGCCAGCCTGCCGATTTTTAGTCGCGATGGGGAGTTAGTGGGCCTCGAAGTGGGGCGGGTTGATAGCCTATTTGGCGCTTTGCGTCAGGCAATTAAAGAATTCGATGTTGCTATTGAACAAGCGCTCAGTGCGGTGACGGCAACGCCGGCTCGAGTGCTTGGCTTAGCTGACAAAGGCCGCATTCAGGTCGGTAAAGACGCCGATTTCATTTGTGTTGAGCCAACGTCGTTTGCCATTGATGCCGTTTGGGCCAAAGGGCAGCAACTGGTCGCCGCTGGCCAACCCATCAAAAAAGGTATGTTTGAATAACTTGATCGCCCTTACTGGGGCATTTTCAGGGCGCTGCAGGCGAATTGTTGCGGCGACTTTGTTAATTTTTTTCGAAAGTAGATTTTATACAATCGCAAAACATGTAACTATTTGGCGCTGAAGAGGGTTCTCTAGCTACTCCGAGCTAAATACTTCTCGCCTTTGTTAAGTCGCTGCGCCGATCTGCTCACTGCTTTGTCATCAAATTGAACGATGCGCGCGACTTGATATCTCGACAAGGAATTCGATTGAGGTTGTATATATGAGTTTCAAACGCTGGGCAATTAGTGCTGTTGTTATTGCTGCTGTCGTCACCATCATTGCGCTTACCAAGCAACAAATGATGTCCGGACAATCGGCTATGGATGCCGGTGGTGAGCCGGTGATGACGGTTGAGGCGTTGGTGGTTGAGCAAACCGAGTATGCGCCAACCATTGAAGTAACCGGCGAAATCAATGCGTTGCAGCAAATGCAATTAACCACAGAGTTGGCCGGCACCATCCGCCGGTTAAACCTGCCCATGGGCGGTGTTGTTGCAAGTGGTCAGGTGTTGGTGGAATTGGAGCACGCCGAAGAGAGTGCCAAGCTAATTGGCGCTAATGCCAAATTAGAACTCTATCAAACCCGCCTCAAGCGTTTGTTATCGCTACAAGCCAAGAAACAAATTAGTGAAGAGCAAGTGGACGAGGTGAAAGCCGATGTCAAACTTGCTGAGTCAGAAGTGGCGCAATTAAAAGCCACCATTAATAAGAAAATTTTCAAAGCGCCATTTGCTGCCCGTGTCGGCATCCATGATTTGGAGCTTGGCCAATATCTGGATAGCAACACGGTGATCACCACACTAGTTGGCTTGAACGATTCGGTTTGGGTGGACTTTCAGCTGCCTCAATCGTATTTGCCTCTGGCCATTGGCGATCAGGTTCAGGTGTCATTGATTGGCAAAAATGATAGCCATTCGGCACAGATCGTTGCCGTTTCGCCGCAGTTGACTAATGCTCGAAGCTTTGATTACCGCGCCAAATTGACCTTGTCGGAAGCGGCAATTGCGCAACTCTACCCCAATACCTTAGTGTCTATTCAAGTGCCGGTTGCAGCTGCGCAATCGGTTATTAAAGTGCCAGAGCTGGCGCTGGCTCGTGATCAATTCGGTGCTTACGTTTATGTCCTCGACAGTGACCAAGGCGATTTGCGAGCCAAGCGAACTGCCGTTCGAGTGCTGGCCACCGATAATGGTTGGGCGGTATTGCAAGGTGATCTGCACCCCGCTCAGCAGATTGCAACCAAGGGCTCATTCAAATTATTCCCATCGGCCAAAGTTAATATCGTTAGCGCGGAATCGGAGGCTCAGTAATGCAGCAGTCTTCGGCAAACCTGATGGATATATTCGTCAAGCGGCCAGTGCTGTCGATTGTGCTGTCAGTGGTCATTTGTTTATTGGGAATTTGGGCTGCCATTAAAATCCCCGTGTTGCAGTTCCCCCGCATTGAAAGCTCGTCATTGATTGTCAACACCTATTACACCGGTGCCTCGGCTGAAGTTGTCAAAGGCTTTGTCACCGAACCCATTGAGCGGGTGGTGGCCACCGTGCCTGGTGTTGAGTACGTGGATTCGCTGACCACCTCCGGTTTAAGCACGGTGACGGCTTGGCTTAACCTGAATGAAGACAGCACGCGGGCGCTGGCTGAATTAAATACCCGCCTTAGCCAAATTCGTTATGAATTGCCTCCCGGCGCAGAAGATCCTGTGGTTGAGGTGCGCCGCGCTGATCGCCCCTTTGCCGTGTTCTATCTTGATGTTGCCTCAGAAGGGCTGTCGCCGGCAGCGGTGACCGATTACCTGACTCGTCAGGTCAACCCGCGTTTAACCACAATTGAAGGGGTACAGCGGATCACCATTGAGGGCGCTCGGACGCCGGCAATGCGGGTGTGGCTCGATCCCGATCGGTTGGCAATGTTTGATTTAAGCGCCGTTGAGGTGTTTGACGCCTTGGCAGCCAATAACACCATTTCGACCCTTGGATTTAGCGAAAGTAGCTCGCAGCGCATTGATATTGTTGCCAATACTCAACTTAGCGATGTCAGTGAATTTGAATTGTTGGTGGTCAAGCAGCTTGATAACACCACGGTTTACTTGCGTGATGTGGCGCGCATTGAGCTGGGCTCGGAGGACGCCAATGTCACCGCACGACTCGATAATAAGGATACGGTTTATATTGCTGTCTGGCCGCTGCCGGGGGCCAATGAAATCCATATTGGCGATCAGCTCTATGAAGCGATAGAAGCGATTAATCCAACCTTACCAATGGGCATGAACATTGGCTTTGCCTATGACGGCACCTTATACATGCGCAATGCACTGCGCGAGATCTTAACCACCTTGGTTGAAACCGTGGCGCTGGTCGGGATTGTGGTGTTGTTTATGATGGGCTCGCTGCGAACGGCGTTGGTGCCTTTGGTAACCATTCCCATCTCTATTCTCGGTGCTCTGGCGGCAATGGCGGTGATGGGCTTTTCAATCAATCTGTTGACGGTATTGGCGATTGTGCTGTCGGTTGGTTTGGTTGTCGATGACGCCATTGTGGTGGTAGAAAACGTCGCTCGCTTGATGCGCCAAGGCGTGCCGAGGGTGCAAGCGGCGCTGATGAGCTCGCGCCAACTGATGGTGCCGATTATCGCCATGACCCTGACGTTGGCGGCCGTGTATTCACCCATTGGCTTCTTATCTGGCTTAACTGGTACCTTGTTCAAAGAGTTTGCGTTTAGTTTGGCAGTTGCGGTGTTGGTTTCGGGAGTTGTTGCCCTGACCTTGTCACCCATTATGAGTGCATATGTGAACGCCGATGGCGGCCGCGAAGGGCGCCTGACCAAAGCCGTGAATCAGGTATTTGAGCGCCTTCAGCAAAGCTATGGCCGCTTACTCGACCAACTATTTACTTGGCGCAATCAGCTCATCTTAGGGGCGGCAGTGCTGGCAACCTTGGCGGTTCCTTTTTATTTATACAGCGCCAAAGAGTTAGCGCCGATCGAAGATCAAAGCCACATCTTTATGATCGTGCAGTCACCGCCGCAATCGTCGTTAAGCTACAACGTCGAGCATGTCCGGCCGGTGGTCGATAAGATGCTGGAAATCGATGGCGTCAACGAAATGTGGCAGGTGATGCTAACCAGTGGCGGTTTTGCCGGCCTGGATATGGTGGAGCCACATGAGCGTGATTTTGCTCCGCAGGATAAGTTGCCTGAAGTCTACGGCACTTTGAGCCAGTTTGCGGCCTTGGACATGTTGCCCATTTTAACGCCTTCACTGCCATCAGCTGGCCAATTTGATGTTGAGTTGGTGGTCAAATCCAGTGCCAGTTACCAAGAAATGAAGCTGGTGGCCGATGAGTTGGTTGCCGCCGCTTACACGTCTGGCAAGTTCCTATTTGCCGATAGTGATTTAAAAATCGATTTGCCGCAGATCCATTTACAGCTCGATAAACGCAAAATTGCCGATCTCGGCATGCGCGTGACTGATGTGAGTGGCCAATTGGCGGTGTTGCTTTCAAGTAACTACGTCAATCGCTTTGACTCCGATGGCAAAGCGTACCGAGTGATCCCCATTGTTGGCGATGATATTCGCTCGCGGCCAGAGCAAATTCTTAACTTAACCCTAAAAACGCCTGCGGGTGAGCTGATCCCCGTGTCGTCGGTGGCATCGATTGAGTGGCATGTGCAGCCGCGCAGCTTGAGCACGTTCTCGCAGCAGAATTCATTCAAGATATACGGCGGCGCAGCGCCGGGAGTAACCAAAGAACAAGCACTGGTCGCCATTGAGCAGGCCGCGGCGAAAATTCTACCCAAAGGTTACAGCCTTGATTATGCCGGTGAATCACGGGCGATGCGTAAAGAAGGCAACACCTTGTTATCGGTGCTGGCCGTATCGTCACTCATCGTGTTCTTGATTCTGGCGGTGCAGTTCAATAGTTTTCGCGATCCACTGGTGGTATTACTCGGTTGTGTGCCACTGGCATTGGCCGGCGCTTTGGCGCTGCCATTTTTTGAACTGACCACTATCAATATCTACTCACAGATTGGCTTAGTGACGCTCATTGGTTTGATTGCCAAAAACGGCATCTTGATCGTCGAATTTGCTAATCATGTCCAAGCCGCAGGCAAGACCAAGCTAGAAGCGGTCAAAGAAGCGGCGATGACCCGCATGCGGCCCGTGCTGATGACCACCGCCGCGACGGTGTTGGGTCACTTCCCACTAGTGCTAGTAACTGGTGCCGGCGCGGAAGCGCGCAACAGTATCGGCATTATTCTGGTGGCAGGCATGTTTATCGGCACCTTCTTCACCTTGTTGGTGCTACCGGCGTTTTATTTGTGGCTGGCAGAGGATAAACAAGCACTAAAAGGTTTGCAGCGAGAGTTGGCAGAGCAGCAGTCCAAGGCGCATTCGGTAGAGCCCAATTAAAAAAGTTGCTGGCGCTGTCAACCGAATCGCCAATGAGCCGTTATTGATAGTAATGTTGACAGGCTGGCGGAGTGAGCGGGCTTTGATAAACGATGCGATGCTGTGACTGAGATTGACGCTGGCGATAACACCGAGTCGACGCCGGTGGACATGGATGAATTTCTGCAAACGATAGAATTGAAGGCCTATCGCATCGCGCTGTTTGCCGTTGGCGAGCACGCTGATGCGTTGGATATTATTCAGGACACCATGATCAAACTGGTGACCCATTACCAGCAACGGGCAGCAAACGAATGGAAGCCGCTGTTCTATCGCATTCTGCAAAACCGCATCACCGACTTTCATCGCAAGCGCAAAGTGCGCAGTTTTGTCCAGATGTTCAATTTCGGCGTTAATCGAGAAGAACCTATGGAATTGCCCGATAGCGAGCCGCATCCAGACACGGTTCCTCAGTTGGCGTGGCAAAAACAGCACCAGCAAGACGCCGTGTTTAAGGTACTCAATGGCTTACCTTTGAAACAGCAACAATGTTTTTTACTGCGCAGTTGGGAAGGGATGTCGGTCGCAGAAACCGCAGCCGCGATGGGCTGTTCACCGGGCACGGTAAAAACTCATTATTTCCGCGCAACCACGAAGATCAGAGAATTGTTGGAGCACGAGCATGACATCCACATCTAACAACAAAGAAGTGGAACAATTGGTCAATCAGCAATTGGATGCCAGTAACGAGCAATTAACCACGTCGGCTCGCAATGACATCAGCCAAGCTCGCTTGGCGGCGTTACGAGCAGGGCAAAACCAACGCCAGTATCGATCAGAGCAGTCGAATAGTGTGTTGGCGCCATTTTTTAATCGACCGCGTTGGCAATACGCCATGCCAGTGGTTGCGTTGGCGGCAATCATGTTAGTAACTTACCCCTCACCAGAAACTATCCCAGCGTTGCCACATGAGCTGATGTCAGCCGATGTGCCCAACGCTGATTTAGCGTTATTAGAGGATTTAGAGTTTGCTACTTGGTTGGCGCAGCGACAGCAGGAGGCAGGTCATTAGTATGGCGCTCGCAACCTGTATTGGTCAGTCGGCGTATGCTGGCACAGAACAGCAATCACCAGCGACACAACAAGAGGCGCCAAGTATGGCGTTTCTGGAGTACTTGGCCGAGTTGGAGCAAGTGGACTGCGAGTGGTTGTCGGCATTAGATGTTGCTGAGCATCAAGTGGAGCCGCAAGCAGCGAAGCAGGGCAGTAAGAACAAGTCAGAAACAGCGCACGAGCAGGAGGATGGGCAATGAAACTATTGTTGTCGTTGATGAGTGCTCTTTGGTTGCTGTTTGCGATGTCCGCCCACGGCCAACAATGGCAGCAGCTTAGTGCCGAGCAACAGCAGGTACTGAAAAATTTTAAAGATCAGTGGCCACAACTCAGTACTGATAAGCAGGAAAAGTTAGCCCTGGGCGCGAGCCGTTGGATTAATATGGATAACAACCAACGGCAACAGGTTTCGGCCAAATATGATAAGTGGCGGAAGCTGTCGCCCGAGCAACGCCAGCAGCTCAAAGAAAACTTTAAATCCTTCAAGAAAATGCCCAAGCAACAGCAAGCCGAAGTAAAAAAGTCGTATGAGCAATTCAATAGCTTGCCACCAGAGCAGCGCAAAGCATTACGTCAGGAGTTCAAGCAATCGCAGGATAAGTTGCGTCAGCAGCAGAAACTGCAACGGCAAAAGCAGCAAAAACAACTTCGACAAAAGCAACCCAAGAAGCGTTCGGTGCAACGTTAAGGCGCGAGCTCTAAATTAACGAATCGATATCCGTGTCGTGCTCAGTAATAGCTGCGTTGACGTTGTCATCTTCAAACGTTCTGGCGCCCTTAAGCATCGCTTGGGTGAGTTCGTTGGCATCAAACTTAGTGAGCGCTTCGTTAGCGCCCACTTGGCGCGCCCGATCGACACTAATTTCGCTCGATAACGATGTGTGCAAGATGATAAAAGCATTGCTCAGGGCTTTGTTGGAGCGAATTTCAAACGTCAGCTCATAGCCATCAAGACGCGGCATTTCAATATCGCTGACCACGATCTGGAATGGATTATCATTGGCTGCCGCTTGCTCCAGCATGTGCAATGCCATTTTGCCATTGTCGGTCACCTGATAATCGACTTCGATGCTGTCCAGCGCCGAGCTAAGTTGCTTGCGGGCCGTTGCAGAGTCATCGACTAGCAGAATATTCATGCGACTGAGTAGGGCTTGTTCTGGCAGGCTCAGCTCAACATTGGTCTGATTAAACTGCTCGGGGTAAATTGTTTCAAGCAGCATTTCAATATCCAGCAGTTGGATCAACTTGTCATCGTTGCGGGTGACGCCCGAAATATAGGCATGCTTGCCGAGAGTGGCTGGCGCTGGATGAATATCGTCCCAGCGACATTCACTGATCTTGTCGACCTGACGCACTAAAAAACCAACGGTTTGCCGACAAATATCAACCACGATGATGGAACAGGATGGCCGATCTTCGGCTGCCACAGGCGCAAAGCCAACCGCCGCTGCGAGATCGATGACAGACAGGGTGATGCCGCGCATGGACACCGAACCCAATACATGACTGGGCGATTTCGGTAACGCGGTCAGTTGCATGTATGGAACGATTTCTTTCACTTTTAGCGTACCGATAGCAAAAAGCTGGGTGGACGTAAGGTAAAAATGCAGTAAACCCTGAGTCTGGCTGGTTGCTTTGGTCATGACTTGCTCGCTAGTACGGCTATTTCTATTCGCTATGTTGTTACCCTACTATCATCGCTGGATAACGAAAAGGGCCGAGATCAGTTAGTTAACGTTTGGCCACAAATTCAGCTTAAAACAGATAGCCCAAATTGGCCGTCCAAGCGGTGGAGCTTTCGTCACCACCGAAGTCAAAGGACCCATTAATATCGACAACCCATTGGTTAAACAGATCAACCGACAGGTAGGTATTGAGCTGACCATAGCTTTCACTACCCAGCGCCGATTGCGAATTGATTAACCCGCCACGGCGACCACTGCTAATTTGGCTGATGTTGCGGCCATTGCGTGAGACCACTTCTGACTCGCTGTCGGTTACTTGGCTCCATTGCACCGATGCGCCAGCCAGCAAGCCGTAGTCGGCCGTTAGCTCTGTGTAGTGAGACGCCGATAGGTTGGCGCTGACAAAGGTTGAATTGCCTTGCTCTTTGGAGGATGAAGCCGGATCGTCACGCTTTTCTCGGCGTTGGGTCATTTGCCAATCGCTGTAGTGAACGCCAAGGCCAACGCCTAGTTGCCAGTTGTCGATTTGCCAATCGTAGCTGGTGTTCAGTGAGTAAGAAGGAGATTCGGTATCGCGCTGAAATGTGACAACCGATTCTTTGCCTGCTTTGAAGGTTAAATCGTCTTGCCAGTTATTGTAACTGGCGGTAATCGACCAGCTATCAAGGTAATAGCCAACAGCAAGGCTCCAACTGTCAATATCAAGCGAGCTATTCACCCGGTCGTTTACTGGCTCAGATTCATCGGCAACATAGACATCGGCGCTGACAGACAACTGATCCGTTAAATCCAGCGACAATAGCGCGGTTTTGCCGGCTGGCTTGAAGTTGATGATCCGCTCGTTGACCTGGGTTGTTTGCTCTGATTGACCATAACCGATATACAGCGCGCTGGCATAGCTGGCGGCAGGTGTAAGTAAAAAAGAGCTAAGTAGGGCAGTGGTGAGATAACGCGGTTGGATAACGTTTAACGGGCTTGAGGACATGACTTCGAAACATGAAAAGTGATGCCATCGACGTTAGCGGATTAAACAAAAATTAACAATTGCAGCGCGCAAAGGACGGGTAAAAAAAGCCCATATTTCTAAGGAAATATGGGCCAACAACAAGCCAAAGGGGGAACGGCAAGTGGTTTATTCGAAAACTTCTGCCACGGTTAGCTCATCAATGCATGACTTGATGGCGTGGCGCGTTGCTTTCGATGTCTGTTTGATAGCGGTGTACTCGTCAAGGCTAACATCGCCGCTTTCATCCTTATCTAAACGGGTAAATGACTGTTCGGCTTTGGCGCTAGCTTTTGCTTGCACTTCGGCCAAATCTAGGTAGGAGTCACTATTGCTATCGATGGCATCAAACTTTTGCTGAGGCGTCAGGTAGTTTTCTGGATCAGGCACGATGATGCTGTCATCACCCGATTCTACTTTTAACTCTTCGACGCAAAGGACAATGTCATCGATGATGTCAGAGTAATCTGCTGTTGCTCGAGGAGAAACCCATTCATCAAAGCTCAGCAAGCCATCTTCATCGGCATCGCTGTGGCTGAATTTTTTTTCGGCTTTTGCTGTGGCCTGTGCGGTTAATTCATCCAAAGTCAGGGTGCCACTTTCGTCGGTATCCAAACGGGCGAATGATTTTTCAGGATTACCTTTTTTACCACCACGTTGCGCTGCTTTTTCGGCGCCGGCAGCTTTGTTGAATGAACGCTCCGCGGCACCGGCGGCTGCGGCATCATTAACCGACAGGACTGATACCAAGACAACCGCAGCAGCGCTGGTGATAGATAGTGAATTTAAAAACAACTTCTTCATGCTCTTTCTCCTAAGGGCGAGTGTTATACCAATCCACTGGTTGGGGTATTGGTATCCGTATTCACATAGCAAAACGCCCCAACTCGGGTTTGGTTGACAAGGTTGTTAAAAAATTTTTAAAAAAATGAGAGAGGTAAAGAAGGGAGGCAAAACGCAGAAAACCGAGGCGCACAGGCCCCGGCTTAGGCTGCGTCATTTAATGACTATGTTCGGGGTAGTAATCAGCGAGTGCTTTAACCGACTTTTCGAGTTCATCAACGTATTTGATATCGGCATTCTGTTTGACTTTCATGGCGTTGACGATGACTGCGTGATGACGCGCTAAGCGCTCGTTGTAATCCTTTTGCTTGGTTTTAACGCGTTGCGTCAGGAAGTAGCCACTGATGGTGGTGATGATATGTTGCGCATGTTGCTCTTTGTTCATCACCCAGCGAACCAATTGATTGGCAGATTGCGGATCTGATTTGCCGCTGAGATTTTGGATTTGGCTAATCGCTTTGCGTGCTGTGGCAACGTCCTGCAGCATTTCCTGAACTTTAGCGTGATCATCGTAAATGCCGCATGGGATTTGGCAATGAGAATAGGCGAGGGGGTTAATCAGCCAAAATAGGCCGGCAATCATTAACCAGGGCTTGAGTAACTTGTTCATTGGTTTTATCTCCGTATAAATGAGCTGAACCGAGCTGACTCGGCGCGTCGTCAGAACCAATGGTTATAGATAACAATTGTCATTCTCGCCACAAAAAAGCCCGGCGCTAGGCCGGGCAAAAATGAAACAACACTCAGAGAAAGCAACGTTTATTGGGTTACAGTGAGTGTTAAATTGACGGCGTCAAATACCAAGGTATAAGTACCGTCAGTTGGCGCATCAAAGCTCAAGTCACCTTTGTTATATTCCAGGGGTATTTCGGTATCGAGTGCAACCACACCGCCGTCTTGGCCGAAGTTAATGTCGCCCCAGCTGTCGTCGGCAATTTTAAAGTTGACGCCGCCAGCGCTCAGCGCTGCATTAAGCTCATAGATACCGCCACCGACATAGGTGAATTGATAGTCTTCCAGGGCCGCCCAGCCTGGGTCAAAGCTGCCGCGCAGGTAGACGCCGGTGTCACCGAACGTTGGTGTATCTTCGCTGGCGCTAACAGTCACCACCAATTGATCGGTGTTGTTGGCATCGACGTCAAATTTGTAGATACCAGCGGTTTCGATTGTCACTGAGATATTGCCGCCGGCGTCTGACAGCGCCAGAGAATCAGCGCCTTCAGTGATGCCGCCAAAGCCGTAATTGACATCAGCCCAGTCCGCATCGGCAAATTTGAACTCATAGCTGCCAGCATCCAAGGAGATGTTGGTTGAGTACACACCTTCGCCAACAAACAAGGTTTCGTTGGCAGTGCCCCAATCGTTCATGCTACCGCGAATGTAGACCTTGGTGTCGCCAAACGGAGCGATGTTATTCATGTCTTTGGCTGACACTGGAATACCCGCGCCTTGGGCGCCGTCTTGCGGCACAACGATGACGATGGTGCTAAAGGCTGGCACATCGACGCTACCTGATGATACTTCAACGGCTGCAATCGCTGCGTCGACCGAGTTTTGTTGCACTGGGTGCAGCTCAGCGTTGGCAGGTACCGCAACTGAATGGCTGTCGGCATCCATGTTGTAGATCACCATGATCGCATCGTAGTTGCTGTCCAGATCAGCGCCAGCATTTACGCCGTCGTCGATTGACTGCACGATCAGACCCGGAGTTTGCTCAGTGCCGGTGTTGTGATAATCAACACGTTTCATCACAACGCTAGCTTCACCTAAACCAAACAGTGGTGAACTGCTGCGGATCTTGAGGTACTCCATGAACATGTCACGGCTGTGCTCAAGCTCTGCAGCGCCGGTTTCAATGCTGGTATCGGCAATGATTTCGCCAATTAACTCGTAGTTGCTACCGTCTTTGTCATCACGAGGCAGACCCTTGTTCCAGTTGTTATCAACGGCACTGAAGTCCACTTTGTTGTACCAGTCACCTGAGTCATAGCTATCACGCTCCATTGATTTAGAGCGCAACAATTCGACACCCATGTGCATAAATGGAATGCTCTGACCCAACAGCGGGAAACTGTACGTCAGCACTTGCATGCGGGCACGATCCATGGCACTTAAGCCGGCTGGCAATTTGTACTGGTTGTTATCCCACAGGGTTTGGTTGTCGTGCTTAGAAACATAAGTTTGTGTTTCATAAGTTGCCGCGGCATAACCCGATTCTTGACCGTTGTAATCAACGTCTTTACCACGTTTGGTGTCACCATTGCGGTCAATCAGAATGAAGTCAGCTAAGTTACCGGTCAGCTCAACGCGAACAATATCCGCCTGTTTAAGCCAGTTGGTTAACTCGTCCTGACTGCCACTGTTGTTTTCATTTGGCAGGGTGTAAAGGCCATTACCTAGCCCCTGATTGGTGCGAATAGCATCGCCGCCATCAAACGGTCCGCCGCCACGAATTGCGTCACGGCCACGGTCTGAGAAGGTACCAATGCCAGTGCCGTACATGTTGTGTTGACGAGCCTGAACGAAGCGCGCATCGTTCACAACTTCACCAAAGTTCCAACCTTCGCCGTAGAAGTACACGTTTTCGTTAATTTCGCGAGCGGCAGCCAGTGAATCGATCATGGCTTGTTTTGGCTGGTGACCCATCAAGTCGAAACGGTAAGCATCAACTTTGTAATGCTCGGTCCAAATCAGAATGGTATCGGTCATCAATTTGGCCATCATCGCATGTTCGGTTGCGGTGTTGTCACAGCATGTTGATTTAGTGACTGCACCACTGAGCTCATCAAGACGATGGTAGTAACCCGGTACCACTTTATCGAGCACCGACTTGTCGCCAACACCAGAGGCGTTGGTGTGGTTGTAGACTAAGTCCATCACCACATTGAGGCCATTTTCATGCAGGGTCTGAACCATTTCACGGAACTCGACGATTCGAGTGGTGCCATCGGCATTGGTCGAATAAGTTCCTTCCGGTACGCCAAAGTGCAGTGGATCGTAACCCCAGTTGAAGCCATCCAAATCGCGAATGTCATCGATAATGGTTTCGGCACACTGAGTGGCAGGATCACATTGCTCTAGCAAGCTCAGTAGCGTTGCGCCGGCATCTTCACCGCAAACGCTTGCGGTTGAACGAATGGCACACAGCTCACCGACGGTATTGGTGATTTCAATGCGCTGTGTTGGGTCTTCATTGGTGGTTGCAAAGTCAGCCGCTGGCAGCAAGTGGAAGTGAGTCAAGCCCGCTTCTTGCAATGCCAGAACATGCTTCATCGCTTCGGATTCAGTTTCGGTGAATGCCTTGTAGGTGCCACGATATGCTTCGGTGGTGGTTGGATCACTGATACTAAAGTCACGGATGTGGCTTTCATAGATGACGATGTTTTTCGGCTCGGTGACTGGTACAACATGGTCATCCCAACCGGCAGGCTTGAGTGCCGCACTGTCGAGATCAACAACCTGCGAGTAAACCGAGTTCATCGACAAGCTGATTGAGTATGGGTCTGTGGTGACCAGCGATTCGTTACGACCGGTTGCAGGATGATAAACCGCCACCCGGTATTGGTAATAAGTCCCTTCAGCTAGGCTGGTTGAGGCAGACCAGATCCCCGTTGCTGGATCTTCGGTCATGGCAATCGGCGATTCGGCCAATTGCACCTTGGTATTGGCGTCAAATGCTAGCAACTCAACCTGAGTCGCGGTTGGCGCCCAAACGCTGAAGTCAGTGCTGCTACCGACCACAGAAACACCCAAGTCGGCTTCATCGGCGTCGTTATCGCCTGCGGTGTACAGTGCATCTAGCGCCAATGGGATCTGGACGTTGGTGGCCGCCACGACTTGCTCATCGTTATTCATGGCAACGGCTACCAGCTGAGTCTTCAGCGCGGCTTTTAACTCATCAGCTGATGCTTCGTGGGTGAACGCACCAAAGCCAGACAAGTGCGGTGGCGCGTTGTCAGTCGCTGACGCAGAACTCAGATCGATGGTGATATAGTCACCAGCAAGTGAGCCGTCTGCATTTAACGCAATGTTGGCAGCAGCAGAGCTAAGTAGCATGATGCTGGTGGCTGAATCTGGCACATTCCAACGAACCGATTCGGCATTGGTCAAATGGGCTGCGGCACCTTCAATGGCCACAGGTGGCGTTTCGATCGCATCGTAAAAGACAGTTGATACATCTTTAAAGGTAAAGGCGTAATCATCGGCTTTAGCAATTTCTAGCAGGCCATCGGCACTACCCATGCCTTTTTCATCGCCTTTGTGAATGATGAAGTTGGCACACTCGGCATCGGGATTGATATCGAGAATCCAGTAAACACCATAGGTGTCACTTTCATCTTCAAATGGGTAAGGATCGGCCCAGTTTTCAAAGTGTTCGCCTGCGCGATCGATCATTGCTTGGCTGTAGCCTTCAGGGCAACTACCGCCATTCCAGATGTGCAGACCCCAGTCTTCATATGAGGCACTTGAATCTTGCAGATTGAAGTAAAGAGCAACCTGGTTTTCGCCAACTTCCACCAGTTCGCCAGAAGGAGAGTTTGAGTTGTTGCTGCTGCCGCCACAACCGCTTAACGCGGCCGCTACGAGAGCAGTACCCACCACCCCTCGATTGAGGATGTAATTCATGTTACCTAGCCTTTTTCAAGTCAATTTGATTGATACCAACGCACCATTGATTTGCTGATGAGCTTTTTAGCTTCTGTTTAGCAAATGCGGATTTTGGTTAATTGGTACTAGCCTTTGGTCACTTCTTTGGTGACTCTAAAATCGCAAATTAGAGTAGAAGCGATGGCGTGATCGAAATGTGATCTGCCGCGTATGTGGCGATTTTGCTGCGAACTGGTGCAACCGGTTTCCCGCTAAAGGTGAGTGGTTGATCACACAAATGGTCTGTATAACAATTAGTTAGACAGGTGAATTATTGCCTCATTTGGCACCGATTTAGCGCCACCTCGACCACCTGTGAAACAAAACTTTTACGGCCTCGCCACGACAAACTTGACCGCAGCGGTCACCTTGCTGACTAAGCTATGGTTAAATATCGGCGCTAATTTTGGCTCGTGGCTTTGGCCACAGCGAATTAACCAGTCAGGACTTCCATGAAAACAAAACTAACAATAGTCGCAGCAATGGCGTTAAGTGCCGCTGCTAGTGCTGATGAAGGCCAATGGCAACCGCATCAGCTAACCCAACTTCAACACGAATTTGACCGTGTTGGCATTGAATTACCCGCATCACAGGTCGCCGATTTAAATCAGTATCCGCTTAATGCGGTGGTTGGCTTGGGTTACTGCTCGGCATCATTTGTCTCACCAAAGGGCTTGGTGGTGACCAATCATCACTGTGCTTATGGCGCTATTCAAAACAACAGTACGCCTGAAAACAATCTGATTGAGAAGGGCTTTCTTGCCGGCTCCATGGCAGGGGAGCTGCCTGCGGGTCCACAAGAGCGATTGTATGTCACCGAATCGGTCGAAGATGTGACCGCCGAGGTGACTGGAACGCTCGCAGATGATCTTCATGGTAAAGCGCGTTATGACGCCATTGCTGCCAATCGCAAGGCGCTGATCAGCGAATGCGAAACAGATCCCAACTATCGCTGCTCGGTACGGGCTTTTCACCATGGCTTGGAATACTTTTTGATCAAGCAGTTGATGATTAAAGACGTCCGTTTGGTCTATGCGCCAGCCGAAGCCCTTGGCAATTTTGGTGGCGACATTGATAACTTTGAATATCCGCGCCATACCGCTGATTTCACTTTTGTTCGTGGTTATGTCGGTAAAGATGGCAAACCAGCTGAATACAGCGAAGACAATGTGCCGTATCAGCCCAAGTCCTTCCTCAAGGTCAACACCAGCGGCGTCAAGCTGGGTGATGGCGTGTTGGTGGCTGGCTACCCCGGCCGTACCAGCCGTTACAAACTGGCGGATGAAGTGAATTATTCCGCCAATTGGTATTATCCGACATTGCTTGACACCTATTACATGACCCTTGACACCATTGCTGAGGCAACGCAAGGCCGAGAGGCTGCAGAGGTCAAATATGCCTCGCGGGTGAAGAGCATCAACAATCGCCTGAAAAAATTGCTGGGCCTGCAAGATGGCTTTAAAGCCACAGATATTGAAGGCATTAAACGAGCGCAAGAGCAGCAGTACCTGAGCTGGTTTGGTGAAGATGCTTCTCGCCAGTCATTCACCGTGGCGCATCAACAGTTACAAACTTTGCTCAGCGATGCCCATGCGCAACAACAACGCCAGTTCTACTACAACTACGCGATTAATTCTGATTTGCTCAATGCCGCGATCCGTTTGTATCGCTTAGCTAAAGAGAGCGAAAAGGCTAATGCTGACCGTGAGATGGGTTATCAGGAGCGCGATTTGCCAATGTTTAAAGCGCGCTTACAACGCTTGCAAACCAAGTTTGATCCAGCCGTTGACCAAGCATTGTGGGTGAGCTATTTGGCCGCTTATTTAGACCAAGATCAATCACGCCAGATTGCTGACTTGAACAGCGCGTTGGGCTTAAAAAGCACAATGAGCCGCTCAGATTTGGAAGCGCTGGTAGCTGCTATTTATGGCAAAACCGAATTGGCCAATGCCGAGGCTCGGGTTGCTTGGATTGGTAAGTCGGTAGCCGAGTTTGAGCAATCGGCGGATCCGCTTATTGCCCTAGCGGTGGCACTTTACGATGCCAATATGACAGTTGAAGCTGAGCAAAAAGAAATGGCAGGTCGCTTAGCGGAAGTGCGGCCGCAATATATGGCTGCGGTCATCGCATTCAACAATGCGCAGGGCAAGCCAGTGTATCCGGATGCGAACTCAACCCTGCGAGTCAGCTATGCCCAGGTTGATGGTTACCCGGCTGCCGATGGTATTTATAAAACGCCATTTACATCGCTACGTGGTTTAGTTGCGAAGCATACCGGTGAAAAGCCGTTTATCGCCACGGATAGCGTACTGATGGCACATCAGAATAAGGCTTATGGTGATTACTATCGCGGCGATCTTGGTGCGCCAGCGGTGACCTGTGGTTTGTTTAGCTTTGGCTGCGAGGCACAAGCGGCACGCCCACTTGAAGTCAATTCGGTGCCGGTTAACTTCCTTAGCAGCGCCGACACGACTGGCGGTAACTCAGGATCTCCGGTGATGAATGGCAAGGGCGAGTTGGTTGGTTTGAATTTCGATTCAACGTACGAGTCGATCACCAAGGATTGGTACTTTAATGGCAAGATCACCCGAGCGATTCACGTCGATATTCGTTATGTGTTGTGGCTGATGACCGAAGTCGATAATGCCGATTATCTATTGGATGAAATGACCCTCGTCCAGTAGCGCACGACTGCTTGTTATCGTCAAAAGCCGCATTAAGGTTACTTAATGCGGCTTTTTTAATCTCGATTGTTTTAAGCACCGCTTTTGTATTTAGCGAACAGTTGTTCAATCCGCTCGAAAAGTGAATGGCCGGTAATCGCCGCATAAAACATGCCGCCAGCGCTTAGCAGGCCTAACAAACCCAGTGCTAAGTCCACCAGAGAGTTATCGCGAATGCCGATATAGAGCAAATAGGCCGCAAGGGCCAATAGAGCTAAAGGGATCATTAATCTTCCTCCATGAAGTTGCGTTGCTTTTACAGCCCTTACTCGCTTGCTGATCTTGAGCTGCTGTTCAATGATAGTGCTGAACTGACCCAAGCAACAAACTGAGACTATTTATTGACCCGTGTATTTGCATGAAACTAGACAATATTCGAATTGAAGCGCGTGATAGCGTGTTTAATGAACCACTACTGACCATCAAACACTGGTCCATTGGCAGCCAGAGTTGGGGCATTGTGGGTCGCAATAATAGTGGCAAGGCACAGCTATTTGAGCTGTTAATGAAGCAGGTCAACTACAAGGGAGACATTGCTAATTGGCCGGATAGCATCGCTGCGGTCAGCTTTGGCGAGCAGCAAGCGCTGGTTGCCCAAGAGCTGAAAAATGATCAAAGCGACATACTGGATGAGCTGGATCCTGGCACCTTGGTGGCTGAGTTATTACAACAAGCTGCGGTGACACCCGCTGAGATACTGCCAATTGCGGAGCAATTTGGCTTAGACCAATTGCTGCAACAAGGTTTTCGCTCGTTATCGACCGGCGAAACTCGCAAAGTGCTTCTGGCACGGGCATTACTCCGACGCCCACAACTGCTGTTGCTCGAAGATCCGTTTGATGGCCTTGATGTTCAGGCTCGGCAACAAATCAGCCGGTTGCTGGAGCAGTTGGCCGGGCAGGGCGTGCAGTTATTATTGATGGTAGACCGGCCTGATGATTTACCGGATTGGCTAGCGGCCATCGCTGTCTTTGCCAATCGCACTTTGCTGGTAGCTGATAGTGCCGAACAGGTGCGTCTCTCGGCCCATTGGTTGACCCTGAAATTATCCCAAGCGGCAAATCAGCCGCCGCCCATTTCAGATTGCGCGACTTCATTACCTGCCCAAGAGCCGGTTTTCCAATTGCGCCGTGGTCGAGTCAGCTATGGTGATCATCTGGTCATTGATGGCCTCGATTGGTCGATTCAACAAGGTGAACACTGGCGCCTGATTGGCCCCAATGGTTCTGGTAAGTCGACTTTGCTGAAAGTGATTTGTGGTGACCATCCGCAGTGTTACAGCAATGACATTCGTCAGTTCGGTATTCAGCGTGGCAATGGTGAGAGCATTTGGGACATTAAGCGTCATATCGGTATGGTTAGCGCCGAATTACAACTGAACTATCGGGCGCGGGTTAATGCGCTTACTGTGGTGTTATCTGGTTATTTCGATTCAATCGGCGTCTACCGCCATGTCAGTCAACACCAAAAAAGTCATGCGATGGCATGGTTGCAGTGGTTTCACGCAGAGCACCTTGCTGCCAAGCTGTTTCATCAATTGAGTTACGGTGAGCAGCGCTTAATTTTGGTGATCCGTGCACTGGTAAAGTCGCCGCTACTACTGATCTTGGATGAGCCGCTACAAGGGCTTGATGAAGCCAATGCTCAGGTGGTACTGACCGCAGTCAATCGGATTATTGAGTCGGGTCACAGCCAATTGTTGTACGTCAGCCATCGAGAAGAGCCAGGACTGCACTGTGACTGCAGGGCTCTTCATCTGCCGGTTGCGGCGACTTAATTAGAAGACGAAAACGAGTAACACGCAAAGTGCGTATGATTCATTCAGCGTGATACCCCGCTTGTCAAAAATATTACTAAGACATCGATTCCAAATTTCCATAAATACTTTAGATGCGACTAATGCCGTCACAATAAAAAGCACAAATAGCGCGAACACCAATAAAGTAACATCATTAATTAGCTTCAACAGCAGTGGCGGTGCTGATTGAGAACCGTCTCCTAGAAGTACCTCGGTGACAACGGAAACAAAAAACAACACGATGGTGCTGACGATGTTAAATGGCAGGGTAATGGGCATCACTCAAATCTCCTTTTTCAGTGAATGTCAGAATCAATTTACGATAGTTCAACATCACAAACCACCGTTCATCATCATGGAATTCTTTTGATGATTAACTAACGGGGCAATAAGGAGGTTCTTTTCGATAGGAAAATTGGTACGACCGAGTGGACTCGAACCACCGACCCCCACCATGTCAAGGTGGTGCTCTAACCAGCTGAGCTACGGTCGTACAATATCGGGAAGGTGAAGCACCTGTCCGCGAAGTGGGCGCTATAATAGCGGCGGTTATTTTTCCTTGCAATAGTTTTTCTTCAATTTTTTGTATTTGCCGTTTAGTTGCTTACTCCTTAATCACAACTGCGCGGCAAACCGCTCGAAAAGCCCGCCAAGGATTAAAAACAATACAGTTTTTACTGCTTTTCACCCGCTTACGCATTTAATTATTTGTGTTTTTCGGTAGACTTACCGGCTACAAAATTTTGCCATTCGCATTGGCTCTGACAACAGAGTCGACAATCGTAGAAAAGAGAAACGATATGCTGAACCTGGACGCACTGGTGGCCGAGGCTCTGGCCGCCGTTGACGGTGCACAACAAGTGACCGCGCTTGATGAAGTGCGCGTTAACTTTTTAGGTAAGAAAGGTCGCCTGACCGAACAATTGAAATCCTTGGGTAAGTTAAGCCCAGAAGAGCGACCTGCCGCTGGTCAAGCCATCAATCAGGCTAAGCAGCAAGTGCAACAGGCTATTACTGAGCGAATGACGGCGTTGCAGCAGGCTGAACTCAATGCCAAGCTCGCATCAGAAACCATTGATGTGTCGTTGCCGGGTCGCCGTATGCCTGAAGCGGGCCTACATCCGGTATCGCGCACCATCAATCGCATCAAAACGTATTTCGGTGAGCTGGGCTTTGAAGTCAAGCAAGGCCCAGAAGTGGAAGATTCGTTCCATAACTTTGATGCCTTAAACATTCCTGAGCATCATCCGGCACGTGCCGATCACGATACCTTCTACTTTAATCCAGAGCTGGTATTGCGGACCCAAACTTCGGGCGTGCAAATTCGCACCATGGAAAACGAGCAACCGCCGCTGCGGATTATCTCGCCAGGCCGCGTTTATCGTAATGATTACGACCAGACTCACACGCCGATGTTCCATCAGGTTGAAGGCTTGATGGTCGATGAAAAAGTGTCGTTCACCGAGTTGAAAGGCATTCTTCACGACTTTTTGCAGAACTTCTTCGAGAAGGATTTGACCATTCGTTTCCGTCCTTCTTATTTCCCGTTCACCGAGCCATCAGCAGAGGTCGATGTACTCGGTGAAAACGGTTGGCTGGAAGTACTGGGCTGCGGCATGGTGCATCCAAACGTGTTGCGTAGCGTTGGAGTTGACCCTGAGAAATACTCTGGTTTTGCCTTTGGTATGGGCGTCGAGCGTTTGACCATGCTGCGCTATGGCGTCAACGACTTGCGGGCGTTTTTCGAGAACGACCTGCGTTTCCTCAAGCAATTTAACTAAGCCAGTCGTTAAGAGAGAACACAGAAGATGAAATTCAGTGAATCCTGGGTCCGTGAATGGGTCAACCCTGCAATTAGTTCTGACGAGCTGGCTGAACAAATTACCATGGCCGGTCTTGAAGTAGACGGCGTTGAAGGCGTTGCTGGCGAGTTTACCGGCGTGGTTGTTGGTGAAGTGGTCGAGTGCGGCCAACACCCAGATGCCGACAAGTTGCGCGTCACCAAAGTCAATGTCGGTGGCGATGAACTACTTGATATCGTTTGTGGTGCTGCCAACTGCCGTCAAGGCCTAAAGGTCATGGTGGCGACCGTTGGTGCGGTACTACCGGGCAACTTTAAGATCAAGAAAGCCAAATTGCGTGGTCAGCCATCCATGGGCATGTTGTGTGCCGAAGCTGAGCTGGGCATGGCAGAAGAGTCTGATGGCATTATGGAGCTGCCAGCTGATGCGCCAATCGGCATGGATATCCGTGAATACTTAAAGCTCGATGATAAAACCATTGAAGTGGATTTAACCCCAAACCGGAGCGACTGCTTAGGCATTGCCGGTTTGGCCCGCGAAATTGGTGTCCTCAATAACTGCGAAGTGACTGAGCCAAGCTGGGA
Source organism: Neiella litorisoli (assembly GCF_014773395.1). Classification (GTDB taxonomy): domain Bacteria; phylum Pseudomonadota; class Gammaproteobacteria; order Enterobacterales; family Neiellaceae; genus Neiella; species Neiella litorisoli. The sequence goes on from NZ_JACXAF010000003.1 coordinate 331,262, forward strand.
TAGCGCCAAAGCAACCATCAGCGATAAAGTTGATGTCGTTCTTGAGGCGCCTGCCGCGTGCCCACGTTATCTCGCTCGCGTGATTAAGGGTGTTGATGCCACGGTGCAATCACCACTATGGCTGGTTGAGAAATTGCGCCGCTGTGGAGTGCGCAGCGTTGATCCTGTGGTCGACGTGACCCAATACGTGTTGCTTGAGTTCGGCCACCCAATGCATGCCTTTGATTTAGATAAAATCGACGGTGGTATTGTCGTACGTATGGCCAAGCCAGAAGAAAAACTGACCTTGCTTGATGGCAATGAAGCAACGCTGCGTGACGATACCTTAGTCATTGCTGACCACAACAAAGCATTAGCCATGGCAGGTATCTTTGGCGGTCTTGATAGCGGTGTGACCGCCCAATCAAAAGATATTTTGCTTGAGAGTGCCTTCTTTGCACCGCTTGCCATCGCTGGTAAAGCGCGTAGCTATGGTTTGCACACTGACGCATCACACCGCTACGAGCGTGGCGTAGACTTTGAACTCCAGCACAAAGCGATGGAGCGGGCCACGGCGTTGTTGCTCGATATCGTTGGTGGTGAGGCTGGGCCTGTGGTTGAAGCGGTGAGCCAAGCTGATTTGCCAGCCTTAGCGCCAATTACTCTGCGCAAAGCAAAGCTCGAAAGCCGCATTGGCATTAGCTTTGACAATGCTCAGGTTGAAGAAATCCTAACCCGACTTGGTTTGACCGTTGCGGCTATCGAGGGTGGATGGACGGCAACTGTACCTTCGTATCGCTTTGATCTTGCAATTGAAGAAGATTTGATTGAAGAAGTGGCTCGGGTCTTTGGTTACAACAATATTCCTAATGTAGCGCCGACTGCTTCACTGGTGATGAATCGTCACCCAGAAGCAGATATCACCGAAGACGAGCTGAAAGACACCTTGGTCAAGCGCGGTTATCAAGAAGCCATTACCTACAGCTTTGTTGATCCCAAAGTGCAGAAAATCTTGTTCCCAGAAGCAAACGATCTGATTTTGCCGCATCCGATTTCTGCGGACATGTCAGCAATGCGGGTCAGTTTATTGCCGGGTTTGTTGCAAACCTTGAAGTACAACCAGAACCGTCAACAAAACCGCGTGCGTTTGTTCGAACTGGGTTTACGGTTCTTGCCTGAATCAGACACTCAAGTTGTTCAAAACAAGATGTTAGGCGGGGTTATTGCCGGTTCGCGGTTTGATGAGCATTGGAGCGAAGGTGCCGGAGCCGTTGATTTTTATGATGTTAAGGGCGATGTTGAAGCGCTGTTGGCGAATTTCGGTGGTTTAGAGCCATTCCGTTTTGTTGCTGATGCCCATCCCGCCTTGCATCCGGGCCAGGCGGCTGCAATTTATCGCGGCGATACTATAGTTGGTCATGTCGGTGCATTGCACCCGAGTGCAATTAAATCACTCGGAATTAAAGGAAAAGTTTTCGCTTTTGAGCTATTAATTGAAGCGCTGGGTGAAAAACTGATTCCAAAAGCTGTGCCGGTAAGCAAGTTCCCTGCAAACCGTAGAGACTTCGCTTTTGTCGTCGATCATGCCGTTGCAAGCAGTGATGTGATCGATTTAGTGAAAAAAGTTGGCGGGAATCAAGTCGTTAACGTAAACTTGTTCGATATGTATCAAGGTGAGGGGGTTGTCGAGGGTAAAAAGAGCCTCGCGATCTCAATTACGGTACAAGATTTGGAAAGAACACTTGAAGACAAGGAAATCAGCGTCTTAACTGATAATGTCATCACAGCGGTAACATCTGAGTTCAACGCGACACTAAGGGAGTGATTATGGCGCTCACTAAAGCAGACATGGCTGAAATGCTTTTTATGAAGCATGGCATCAATAAAAAATTGGCTAAAGAAATGGTGGAAACCTTCTTTGAAGAGATCCGCCAGTGTCTGGAAGATGGTGAACAAGTCAAATTGTCTGGCTTTGGTAACTTTGATCTGAGAGTGAAAAATGAACGTCCGGGGCGTAACCCAAAGACAGGCGAAGATATTCCTATCTCTTCCCGTCGGGTGGTGACTTTCCGTCCGGGACAGAAGCTCAAAGCTCGGGTTGAGAACGCCAAACCAATCGACTGATAGGCATCGATAACATTACAAAGCGGCTGCAGATATTGCGGCCGCTTTTTTTTGCGCTTTTGCAGGCCAGTCATCAGGTACGATAAAGCAGCAAACAAGCTGGCCGCAGGCTAGCACGGTGGTGACGAATACCGGCTTGGTTAGCCGATCGGTACTGCAATCAATCCATTGCCCAGCTAATTTAGGCTGGATCCAATCGAGCTTAGCCTGCTCGTAAGTCGTGTTGGTATGGTCTAGCAATTGCCATTGGTGCTGGGTGTACCAATGACCATCACGCGGCAGCTGCAACTGCTCAGCCGCTTTAAATACCCGACCACTGGCTAAAATCATTTTCTGATCAATGTGATCGATGCCAAGCGTCGACAACACTGCTTGTGCTGCTGGCTGCTCTCCTAAGCGGATTTGCTTGGCCAACAGCTTGTTTCGCTTGCTAATCCAATCATCATTAAGGTTAGGGCCAAGCCAGACCGGCGGCAATTGCTGCTCGTCATCGGGCGACACCGCTAAATAGTATTTGCAGGCGAGCTCCCAGTGCTCGATACGGCCTTGCTGACACTGGCTTGCAGCGGGGCAATGGCGCAGCAGGAAATCAAATGCACCGATGGTTTGTTTATCCGCGGTGATCTGTAAGTTATGACTGAGTAACTGATAGTCAGGATGGCTATTAATAAGTGCTAGCCAGAGCTGTTCAACGTACAAACCAAGTCTTGGCGAGTGGGGCAGTTGGACTTGCTTGGCAATGATCAGTAAATCGGGTTGGTGGTCCAATAAACGTTGCCGAAAATGTTCAAGCCAGCCTGCTGGTTGCCGATACGGTAGCGTTTGATCGAGGGCAGAGGTCTGAGTAAGTAATGCCTGTAGATCTTCAATAATTTCGTAATAATCTTTCATTTTCTGGCGTTACCGTGATGGCGATCTTGTTAAAAAAATGTTCTCGGTCAATAAATGAGTAATAAAAATACATTTGTGATTGAAATCACATTTTATCTGGTCTAACCTGTTGTTGTTTCAAACAGGAGGCGTTGCCATGTTCAAGTTTTACTCACCAATTGTTGTTTTCATGCGCCGTGTCATTTTGCTATGTCTGGCGGTTATCGTGATGCCATTTGCTTTGATTAGCAATAAAACAGCGCAAATGGGTAGCCTGTTTCACCGAGCTTGGGTGAAAAATGGCGACAAACCCGTTTGGTTGCAATGTCAGGAAAAAGCATCTGGCTCTATCCAATTTTGATTTTTGTTCACCACATTGATGGTGAATTTTGCGCTCGAGAGCTGAACTAACTCGCGCAACTTGCCGTAGACTGTGCAGTAGTAATCACAGTCTGCGAGCCAAGGATGAAACTAGTTCAAACTCAATTCAAACCTGATTCCATTCAAATCGGCGTGAGTGCCTGCGTTGTTGGTCAAGGCGTGCGATTTGACGGTGGCCACAAACGATTGGGCTTTGCCGATCGCGATCTGCGAGAGTTCGTGTCATACGTGCCAGTCTGCCCAGAAGTGGCGATTGGCATGGGCGTACCTCGCCCAACCATCAGACAAGTTGAAGTCGACGGTGCGATCGAAGTTCGCGGTTCAACTGATGCGAGCATTAACGTCACCGAACAACTCGCTTCGTACAGCCAGCAACAAAGCCAGACCCTAGATGGCTTGAGCGGCTTTATCGTCTGCGCCAAATCGCCAAGTTGCGGCATGGAGCGCATTAAGGTCTATCACCCAGATGGTCACACCTTGCGCCATGATTCGGTTGGTGTATTCACCAAAGCGCTGATGGAGCGCTACCCATTGTTGCCCGTTGAAGAAAACGGCCGCCTGTGCGATCCGGTGCTGCGGGAAAATTTTGTCACCCGTGTTTATGCGCTACAACATTGGCAACGGATGATCCATTCCGGCTTGACTGCGGACAAACTGGTTAAATTCCACTCCCGCTACAAATTTATGGTGATGGCCAGTCATCAAACCTCGTATCGCACCCTTGGCCAGTTGATTTCCGATCTCAGCAGCAATGACTTGCAGGACGTCGCTGATGAGTACATTTATGGCTTGATGTATGCCCTCAAACAGCGCGCTAACCGGAAAGGCCACACCAATACGCTGATGCACTTACAAGGCTACTTTAAGAAATTTATTGGTACTGAGGAACGCCAAGCGTTGGCCGATGTCATCGACAAATACCGACGGGGTTTGCTGCCGCTCATGGCACCGATGACATTGATTCAACACTTGCTGGTCAAATTCCCCAACGAATACCTGAGTAGTCAGGTTTACATTCGACCTCACCCCGACAAGCTGGCGCTTCGTCAGCAGTTATAACAGGCGGCTTTGTGAGCAATAAAATCTATCAGCGCAGCTGTGTGTGGCTGCGCCGCGACCTTCGTGTGCTGGACAATCCTGCGTTATTCGATGCTTGCCAAACCAGCGAAGCGGTTGTGGCGGTGTATGTGATACCAGCTGCGCAGTGGCAGGAGCATCACAAAAGCGCGATCCAAGCGGATTTGATTCGGCGAACCTTACAGCACCTTCAGCAAGAGTTGGCGCAGCTCAATATTGAGTTAGTTGTGTTGCAAGCCGACAGCTTTGATGATCAGGTCGCGTTGCTGAGTCAGTGCGTCAACACTTGGCAGATTGATGGTTTGTTTGTCAGCCGAGAGTATGAAGTAGACGAGGTGGCCCGCGACAAACGTTTAGTGCAAACACTGAATGACGATATTGCGATTCAGTGGTATGACGAACGTTGTGTTATCAAGCCCAACGCCATAGTGAACGGTAGCGGCCAGCCTTATAAGGTGTTTACCCCCTTTAGCAAAGCGTGGCTAAAGCAACTGCAAGAAAGTGGCTGGCAATGTTTGGCGAAGCCCCAAATGCTCAGCGGTTTGATGAGCGATGTCGATTCGTCGTGCTTGCCGCTGTGTTCCCTTAAGGCTGATGATTGGCCTTACCCGATTGACGACAGCAGTGCATACGCCGCTGATGGCAAAACCGTGCTTGCGCAGCTCAGGGCTTTTAGCGCCGAACGAGCAGAACGCTATCAAGCGGATCGTGATTTTCCAGCGATCGATGGTACCTCAATTCTGTCGCCATACTTGGCGATTGGCAGTTTATCAGCGAAGCAATGCTTGGCTCGGCTTTGCCACGATCATGGGGCCCCATGGGAACTCGCCGACGGCGCTAGAACTTGGTTGACGGAACTCATTTGGCGCGAGTTTTATCAGCACGTGATGGTGGCTTGGCCACATGTCTGCAAGGACAAAGCCTTTAAACCCGATTATGAGGATATTCCCTGGGCCAATGATGAGCAGTTATTTCAGGCGTGGTGTCGCGGCGAAACGGGTTATCCATTGGTGGACGCCGCAATGCGCCAGCTCAATGAGACCGGCTGGATGCACAATCGACTGCGAATGATCGTGGCGTCATTTTTGTGCAAGGATTTATTGATCGATTGGCGTTGGGGCGAGCGCTATTTCATGACCAAGTTGGTCGACGGCGATTTTGCCGCCAATAATGGCGGCTGGCAGTGGGCTGCTTCGACAGGGACCGATGCTGCGCCGTATTTTCGCATCTTCAATCCGGAAACCCAGTCGAAACGGTTCGATGGCCAAGGGCGCTTCATTCAGCAGTATCTGCCGCAATTGCAAGGCGTCGACACTAAATTAATCCATCAAGCTAGCGCCGGCGGGCATTATTTACCGGCGGTTGTGGACCACAAAGAGCGCCGTCAAATGTGTTTGGCGCTCTACCAACAAAGCCTCAATAAAGAAGCGGGTTAAGTATGGTTAAAGAACGGCATTCTCTGCCATTACTGCACTGTAGTAGTGGCCCGACTCTTTGATGATGCGCTGCTGAGTGTCGTATTCGACGCGAATAATACCGAAGCGCTTATCGTAACCAAACGCCCATTCAAAGTTATCGAATAGCGACCACACATAATAACCTTTCAGCGGCACGCCTTCGCTAATGGCGCGATGACAAGCCCGCAGGTGAGTGCGAAGAAATTCGATACGATCCATGTCTTGTACTGTACCATCGCGCTCAACTTTATCGGCTGCCGCCATGCCATTTTCAGTAATGTAAATGGGTAGATCGCCAAAGAACTCTTGTGAGAACTTCAATAGCCAATACATGGCATCTGGCGTAATGGGCCAACCCATGTCCGTGCGAGGATAGGCAGCTGGCATGTCGCAGATGTCAAAGCCCCAGGGCTTGTCACTCGGCCGCACCGGAGGGTGGTTATAAAAGTTGTAACCAATGTAATCGAGCGGTTCGCTGATAATTTTCATGTCCTCAGCGGTGTATTGCGGTAAGTCGCCGAATTCGCGTTGATAGGCAACTTCATCGTATTCACCGGTTAACAAGGGGAACAAGATCTGCGCATTGCGATCTTTAAAAGCTTTGCGCGCTGCATCTAGATAAGGTTCGCTGGTGTGCAGCGGCCATGGGGCAAATAGACACTCGACAATACCAACGATGGCATCCGGTACGTTATTACGGATCGCCCGCACTGCTAGGCCGTGGCCGAGCATGGCGTGGTGCACGGTTTGGTTGGCAACTTGGTCCGTTTCTTTACCACCCGGAGCATGCTGCTCTGTTTTGTGGGCCATGTTGGTGAAGCACATGATTTCGTTGATGGTGCTCCAGCGCTTCACCCGATCGCCCAACGCCTTGGTCACAATATCGGCATAGTCAGCAAATAACTCTGCGACTTTTCGTGATTTCCAGCCGCCATATTTGTCTTGCAACGCTTGTGGCAGATCCCAATGGAATAGGGTGATTAACGGCTCAATACCCGCGGCGAGTAGGTCATCAACTAACTTGCTGTAGAAGTCGATACCAGCCTGATTCACTTCACCTTCGCCATTGGGCAGGATGCGAGGCCAAGCAATCGAAAAACGATAATGCTTGAGACCGAGTTGTTTCATCAGGGCAATATCTTCTGCGGTACGGTGGTAGTGATCACAAGCAACATTGCCGGTGTCGCCATTTAGGGTGCGCCCCGGTAGTCGACTGAACGTATCCCAAGTGGACATGCCGCGCCCATCTTCATTGTACGCTCCTTCGATTTGATAGGCGGCGGTGGCTGCTCCCCATTCGAAGTCAGCAGGAAATTGATAGCTGTTTTTCATTGGTAAACCCTTACTGCAAGATCGTTATGGGCGCTATTAAAACACATTTTTGGCAAAATGAAAGCGTTATCATTTTGTCTTGTTGCCATCTCCCTCGATCTTAATTTAGTGACATCGAGCTGATCCGAGGGCAAATATATGACGTTGAACGGGCTATTACAGCAACAGCTGATACACTCAACTTAAGCGGCGCAAGCAACCACATTTCAAGAGGTCGTCATTGATGCAATGGATTGAAAATTTTAAAGATATGTATGCCAAGCTAGACGCCAGCAATCTTGATTTGCTCGAACAGTTTTATCACCCTGAGGCGGTCTTTGTTGACCCCTTCCATCGGGTCCAAGGTCTCCCTCAAATCAAAGAATATTTCGCTGCTCTGTATAGCAACGTTGAAGCCATTAGTTTTAACTACAACTGGCAGATGGCAGATGACTCGCAGGTTGTGATTGGCTGGACCATGACCTATCAGCACCCACGGATCAATCGCGGCAAATCGGTGGCGTTAGAAGGAGTCAGCCGGATCAGCTTACAGGACAATTTAATCATTCAGCACCAAGACTATTTTGATGGCGGCAGTATGCTATATGAACACTTGCCGGTGCTTGGCGCGGCGATTCGCTTTGTCAAAGGCCGGATGGTGGCAGCATGACAACAAAACCGGTGGTTCTGATTACTGGCGCAACATCTGGCATCGGCTATCAGTTGGCACGCGATTATTTGCAAGCAGGCGTCGCGGTCATCGCAGTTGGTCGCAATAAAGAGCAATTAGTTGATCTGCAACAATTTGGTGCTGATGCAGTTTGCTGCGATTTGGCCGATGCTAAAGCGTGGCAGGCATGCGTTTGGCAACTCGAAGAACGTTACCCGAGCATTGATACCGTCATCCTCAATGCGGGAGTCTGTCACTATGTTGATGACGGTGACGTCGATGCCGAGGTGTTGCAGCAAACTTTGGACGTTAACGTGGTCGCTCCAGTGCGAGTGTTACAAAGCCTGACGCCGTTATTGCAACGGGCCAGCAAGCCGACAGTAGCCATGGTATCGAGCGCATCGGTTTATCTACCCTTTGTTCGGGCTGAATTTTACGGCGCGTCCAAGGCGGCACTGCAGTACATGGGGCACGTGTTGCATACCAGTTTGAAACCAAAAGGAATACAACTGGTGACGGTTATTTTAGGTTTTATCGATACCCCATTGACGCGCAAAAACGATTTTGAGATGCCGATGCTGGCAACGGTTGACGGTGCCAGTGCCGCTATTCGCCAAGGCATTGCTCGCGGCAGTTCAGAGGTGCATTTTCCTCGTTTGTTCTGCGGCATTTTGCGAATGTTACACAAGTTGCCTGCGCCCGCTCGAATATGGCTCGCAGGCAAAATGGTTAAAACAAATCAGGACAACGGGAGCCAATCCCCAACGGGCCACCAACAGGGTGAAACAAGGACATGAAGATAGCAGTTATCGGTAGCGGTATATCAGGGATCTTTGCCAGTTATCATTTGCGCAAAGAACATCAAATCACGTTATTTGAAAAGAACGATTATCTCGGCGGCCACACGGCAACCAAGGAGCTCGATGGTGAGCACCAAGGGCAGGCCATCGACACAGGGTTTATCGTCTTCAATAATCGCACTTACCCGCGATTTCAGGCCTTTTTAGCCGACCTCGGTGTGCCATTCCAAAACACGGATATGAGCTACAGCGTGAGTAACGCTGCGGCCAATCTGGAATACAACGGCCATACATTTTCGACTTTGTTTGCGCAAAAGCGAAATTGGTTGAGCCCGAAGTTCTATCGATTTTTATATGACATTTATCGGTTTAATAAATTGGCCAAAGCGAGCTACGCCAAAGGCGCTATTGACGAGAACCTGTCGTTGCGTGAGTTCTTGGAGCAACACAAGTTCAACCAGTTTTTCCGAGTCAATTACCTGATGTCGATGGGGGCGGCGATTTGGTCCTCATCGATTAAAGATATGGATGAATTTCCGGCGCTGTTCTTTATCCGTTTTTTTGTTAACCATGGTTTGCTGGAGATCACCGATAGGCCGCAATGGTACGTGATTAAAGGCGGCTCGCACCAATACGTCAAAGCCTGGCGTCAGCAAGTTCAAGATGATATTGAGTTTGCCGGCGGTGTCACCTCGGTGCGCCGCAAAGGTTCGTCTGAAACATCGCTGGGTCGAGGCTTTATCGTCAGCCACAGCCATGGCGAGGGTGAATTTGATGCTGTTGTTTTTGCTTGCCATAGCGATCAAGCACTGAAACTGCTAGGTGATAGCGCGTCACCGCGCGAGCGTGAAATTCTTGGCGATATGCCATACCAGCAAAACGATGTGATCCTTCATACCGACATCTCGCGTTTGCCAAAACGTCAGGCAGCTTGGGCAGCGTGGAACTACATGCTAGACGATAGTGACCATCCTCAGGCGACGCTCACATACAACATGAACATCTTGCAGGGATTGGACAGCGAGCATACCTATTGCGTCAGTCTCAACCAAACGGAGCAAATTGATCCGGCCAAGATTATCGGCAAGTACCTTTACGATCACCCAGTATTCAACCGTACCAGTTTTGCCGCGCAGCAGCGCAGAGATGAGATTAATGGCGTCGATGGCTGCTATTTTTGCGGTGCTTATTGGTACAACGGCTTTCACGAAGACGGCGTCCGCTCTGCTCAGGATATCGTTGATTTAATTACCAGTAAATCGAATCAGCAGCCAAGGAATGCGGCATGAAATCGCGACTCTACCGTGGCCAAGTGAGGCATCGACGGTTACGACCGAAAAACAATAGCTTTTGCTATTCGCTATTCATGCCTGCCATCGATTTGGATGAGCTAGCGCAGCTCAATGATGAATTGCGTTGGTTCTCGGTCGACCGCTTCAATTGGGCGCAGTTTCGCCGCGCTGACTACTTCCCCAATAAGCCAGATCTACCAGTCAAACAAGCGGTCATCGAGACCCTCCATGAGCTAACCGGTTATCGTTGTGACGGTCGTATTGAGATGATTGGTCAGCTTCGCTATTTGGGTATTTATTTCAGTCCGATCAATTGTTTTTACTGCTACGACAGTGATGGCCAACTGCAATATTTGCTGGCCGAGGTGAGTAACACGCCGTGGCTTGAAAAACACTATTATGCGGTGAACTGTCGGCGCGCTCGCTGTGGCCAAGAAGCCATGAATAAAGCGTTTCATGTCTCGCCATTCATGGATTTAGACATGGACTATCATTGGCGCATCAAGCCACCGACCAAGCGGCTTCATTTACATATCGAGAATCATGACAGCGAAGGCAAACTTTTCGATGCCACGCTAGCAATGATCCAACAACCACTGAACTCTCGTAACTTGTTCCGAGAGTTAATAAAAACCCCGATCATGACAGTCAGCGTTGTCGCTAAAATTTATTGGCAAGCGCTGAAAATCTGGCTCAAAGGGGTGCCCTACATTCCACATAACATGGATCACAGGAGTTAAGGCATGACGAGTGAAACCTCTGTTGCCGAGCAGGATAATATTGCAGGTACGCAACCCAACATCAGCGCTGTTGCACCCAAGTTACTGACGCGAATGCTTGTTGGGCTGTTGCAACAACTCAAAGTGGGTCAGCTAACACTGCGAGATCAAAATGGCTGGCAGCAAACGTACGGCGACAGTCATTCAGATTTGGCTGCGGAAATTATCGTCACCGACAGTCAATTCTACAAAGCAGTGGTTAGCGGCGGTAGTATCGGCGCGGCAGAGGCCTACATGAATGGTTGGTGGGATAGCCCAGATCTGACCCAAGTGATTCGGTTGATGGCGGCCAACATGGCAACGCTGGATGCCATTGAATCTCAGGCTAGCCCACTGAAGCGTTTGGCGATGAAGTTGGTTCACAAATTCAACGGCAACACCGTTAGCGGCTCGAAGCGCAACATCGCTCATCACTATGACTTGAGTAATGCGTTTTACCAGCTGTTTCTTGACGAAACCATGATGTACTCAAGCGGCGTTTATCCCGATGCCGAAGCATCCTTGCTACAAGCGTCTGAGCACAAACTGAAACTGGTGTGCGACGATTTAGCGCTTACCGAGCAGGACCACTTGCTTGAAATTGGTACTGGCTGGGGCGGCCTTGCCTGTTTTGCCGCCAAGAACTACGGCTGCCAGGTGACCACGACCACCATTAGTGATGCCCAGTATCAATTCGCTTGCAAACGGGTCAAAGAGGCGGGGCTAGAGCACCGGGTGACCGTGCTCAAAGAGGATTACCGGAAGCTTCAGGGCCAGTACTCAAAACTGATTTCGATTGAAATGATTGAAGCCGTTGGCTACGAACATTTGTCGACCTTTTTTGAACGCTGCTCCAGCCTAGTTAAAGACAATGGCAAAATGCTGTTGCAGGTGATCACCATTGCAGACCAACGAGAGCAGTATTACCGCCGCAACGTTGATTTTATACAACGCTATATTTTTCCAGGCGGTTACTTACCTTCGCTTGCTGTTTTGGCCGATAAGGTGGCGCAGTATAGCGATCTAGCAATCCGCCAAGTACGAGATATTGGCCTTGATTACGCTCGCACCCTACAAGATTGGCGGCACAATTTTGATGGCCAGCTGGAGCAGGTCAAAGCACTCGGGTTTGATGACCGTTTTATTCGTATGTGGCGCTTTTACCTATGCTATTGTGAAGGCGGCTTCCAAGAGCGCTCGATTAGTACGGTACAAATGGTACTGGACAAACCGCTTCGCTAAGCTTGGTGCCTGACCGTTATTAGCGCGCACTAAAAAGGATTTGCCATTGTCAAAACGACCCGCTCTGCCTGAATTGCCAAAATCACCACTTTGGTGGATGTTGCTCAATGTCTTTGCATTTCAGTTGTGCTGGTTCAGTTTGGTCACCATCGGCAATGGCGCGGTTCCTTGGGTGATTGCTTGGTTGATCGGCCACTGGTCGTTGTCGCCAACAGCCAATTCCGATCGATATCTAATGGGTGTTTTTGCCGCCATAGGGCTGATTGCCGAGGGCTTTCACTTATACAGCGGTGTGCTGGTGCTACCCGAACGAGCAGGGCCAGTGCCGCCACTTTGGCTCATTGCGTTTTGGCCATTGTTTGCAACCTTGCTCAATCACAGCATCCGCTGGTTATTGGTGCGGCCATGGCTCGGTGCCGTATTGGCTGCCGTTGGCGGCTGGTTTAGCTATTTTGCTGGTGCCAAATTGGCAGGCGGATATTTAGATCCAAGCACTTCCTTCATTATTGCTGTCGAGTGGGCCATTTTGTTTTATCTCAGCGCTATCTGGCTGGTTCCCAAATCATTTCAATTTACTCGTCAATAAAGCGATCTCACTTCACTTTATAAACTGATCCTCGGGCTGTTGATTTACTTAAAACAAGTAACAACCAAGGAGCTTGTTATGTTTCGCTCAATTGATACCAACCCACCTGATATGGCAGCGTTTGCGATTACCAACCGGCCGTCGTTAAGAGTCTTATCAAGTTTTGCTGCGCCATTATTATCTTTGTGGTTTGTGTTGTTCGCGCTGATGTCACCGAATGTTAAAGCGGCCAGTATGTCCACACCTGCGATGTCCAATGCGGCTCAACCTGCAGAGATAACACAAGATCTGAATACGGTAATGAGCGAGCAGTTTATGCTTGGTCAGGCTGAGTTCGACTGGTTGTGGTGGACGGTTTATAAAGCCAAGTTATTTCACCCTACAGGCCAATTCGACTTCAACAGCCTGCCCGGTACGGTGTTACTGCTCAATTACCAGATGGACATCGACAAAGACGATCTCGTAGAGCAAACCATGGCGCAGTGGCAACAACTCGATATTGGCGATCCTCAACAGCAAAAACAATGGTTGAGTGCGCTTGCGCAGTTGTGGCCTGATGTTGTCGAAGGCGATGAATTGATTGTGCGGGTTTTGGCGGACGGCTCTGCAGAGTTCTGGTTTCGCCGCGCTCAACAGTTGTCCAATCTAGGTGTCATTGAATCTGCCGAATTTAGCCGCGATTTTTTGAGTATTTGGCTGCTCGACCGTGCTGAGCATCAAGAGTTTCGTTTAGCCCTGCTCGGGGCCGATAAGGAGTACCGTTAATGATTCGACGGATAATGATGCAAACGGTCAGCAGATTGCGGCTGTTTTTAGGCACCATAGTGCTCGTTGCGATGACCGGCTGTACGCAATCACTGAACGACTATCAGGGCCAACCTGACAAGCTCGATGTGAAAAACTACTTTGACGGCAAACTCATGGCGTGGGGTATTGTCAGTGATCGCAGCGGCACCGTAAAACGGCGTTTTACCGCCACCATCGATGCCAGCTGGCAGGGCAATACTGGCGTGCTTGATGAAGTGTTCCAATTCGATGATGGCGAGCAGCAGACCCGAGTGTGGCAACTTACTGTTGATGGTGATGAGATTTCAGGCACCGCCGGTGATGTTGTTGGCGAAGCGTCCGGTAGCGTGGTGGCCTATGCCATGAACTGGCAATACGATTTGACCATTGAGGTCGACGGCGAAGAGTGGGTGGTGGGGGTGAATGACTGGCTTTATCAGATTGATGATGACGTCATTATCAATATCGGCACCCTGCGTAAATTCGGCTTGGAAGTTGGCCAAGTGGTACTGTTTATGCAAAAACAAAGATAGAGAGCAAGCATAGAAACGAGGCGCCACAAAAGACGATAATCACATTCAGAAAACACATAAAAAAGGGCTCCAACATGGCGCTGGAGCCCGTGACGCAACGGGGTTTACTTAACGGGTCTGTTAGTAACCTCGTTAAACTGAGTTGGTTCTAGTGAGCCATCGCTCCTTGTTTAACCAGCAGACGGTAGTGATGGAGCAGGGGCTCGGTATAGCCACTAGGCTGATGCTCTCCTTCGAAGATCAACGCTCGGGCAGCTTGGAACGCCAAGCTCTTGTCTGGGTTGGCTGACATGGGCTGATAGCCTGCTGTGCCGGCGTTTTGCTCATCAACCACCTGTGCCATTCGCAACATTGTTTTTTGCACTTGGGCATCGTTACAAATGCCATGGTGTAGCCAGTTGGCAATATGCTGGCTTGAAATGCGCAAGGTTGCGCGATCTTCCATCAAGCCAATGTGATTGATGTCTGGCACTTTCGAACAGCCAACACCAAGATCAATCCATCGAACAACATAGCCAAGAATGCCCTGAATATTATTCTCCAGCTCGCGCTCAACGTCGTCATGACTCAACTTTTGCTGACTCTCCGTCATCAAAGGTATGGTCAGAATGTCTTTGAGTTTTGCAGTGGGCCGCTGCTGCAAGCTCTGTTGGACGGCAAACACATCGACATCATGGTAGTGCAGGGCATGCAGCGTGGCAGCCGTTGGTGAAGGTACCCAAGCGGTGTTGGCGCCAGCGCGTGGATGATCGATTTTGGTTTTCATCATCTGCGCCATTTCATCAGGCATTGCCCACATCCCCTTACCGATTTGCGCTTTGCCCGGCAAACCACAAGCGAGGCCAATATCAACATTCCAGTTTTCATAGGCTTTGATCCACACTTGTTCTTTGATGCTGGCTTTGGGCAAAAATGGCCCCGCGTGCATGCTGGTGTGGATCTCGTCACCGGTACGGTCTAAAAATCCGGTATTAATGAAACACAAGCGTTGTTTGGCTTCGCGAATACAGGCCTTGAGATTGACTGTCGTGCGGCGCTCCTCATCCATGATGCCGATTTTTACGGTGTTGGCTGGCAAGCCCAGCATTTGCTCAACCCGCTCGAACATATTACAAGTAAATGCAACTTCATCTGGACCGTGCATTTTCGGTTTGACGATGTAGATACTACCGGTGCGCGAGTTACGGAAACTATCGGCATCAGATTTTTGCAGATCTTGCATCGCAATCAGGCAAGTGACCACGGCATCAACAATCCCTTCAGGCGCTTGCTGGCCGTGCTGGTTGCACATCAAATCAGTGGTCATCAGCAGGCCGACATTGCGGCACAGCAGTAAAGAGCGACCATGTAAGCGGATCTCTTCGCCACTCTTGCCAGTGTAGAAGCGATCTTTGTGCATCTGCCTTAGCATGGTGCTGCCAGCTTTCTCAAAAGAGGCATGGAGATCGCCATGGATCAGCCCCTGCCAGTTGCGATAAGCGTGGATCTTATCTTCGGCATCGACCGCAGCTACTGAGTCCTCAAAGTCCATGATGGTCGTTACTGCCGATTCGATCAGAATGTCATTAATGCCGGCTAAATCATGTTCGCCGATACGGCCTTTGCGATTGATGATCAGCTCAACATGCAGGCCATTGTTCTTCATCAGAATCGCCGTTGGCTGTTCTTTGTGGCCCGTTAAGCCAACAAATTGACAAGGCGTGTGAAGGCCACTTTGGGTGCCATCTGGGAAGCACGCCAACAAGTGTTTGTAGTAAACCACGTAGGCGCTAACATTGTGGTGAGAGCCATGCTCTAGCGGAAAGACCCGATCTAAATAATCTTTGGCTTGCTTGATCACCGCAGTGCCGCGTGCTTCATTGTAGCGCTTGCCGGGCTTCAAACCGTTAACGCGTGGGATCACATCGGTGCCGTAGAGCGCGTCGTACAAGCTGCCCCAGCGTGCATTGGCGGCATTTAGCGCAAATCGTTCGTTGGCAATTGGCACAACCAGCTGCGGCCCAGCGATGGTGGCAATCTCATCATCAACATTGGTGGTTTCAATGGTGAAATCTTCGCCTTGGTCACGAAGGTAACCAATGTCGGTTAGAAATTGTTGATAGTTATCGGCATCAAAGCGTTCGCCTTGGTGCTGATGGTGGTAGTGATCGATTTGTTGCTGCAAGCGATCGCGAGTGTCCAGCAGTGATTGATTCACTGGGCTGAGATCATCCACGAGTTGCTCAAAATCTTGCCAGAACTGCACTGGGTTTAAGTCAGTGGCAGGGAGTACTTCGTTATTAATAAAATTATAGAAATCCTGATTTATCTGGCTGTTTTGTTGGGCTGGCATTGTCATGGCCTGATCCTCCGAAACTTAGTCTCTCCAATACGCAATACGTTGTTGCGTGATTTTTGTTGATTCCCTAGCCTCGGCTGCTGCGTCCTTGTTGAACGCGTTGGTCGTTCACTTTGTGCAGCACCTCTCATTCATGCCATTGAATGACGGTTGCCGTGCTTGGTTATTTTGTAGTCTAGTGAAAACATAACTAGAATTTCACAATAAAAATTTCACACTGTGAATTTTACAAAATGAAGCCAACAAAAAGCTTAATGAGAAAGAGTCACTTTCTCGGTACCAAAATTAGAAACCTGCGCAAGCGCAACCATTTAACCATGGAAGACTTGTCATCTCGCTGTGTACGGCTCGATCCTGAATCGGCGCCGTCGGTCTCCTATTTGTCGATGATTGAGCGGGGCAAGCGGGTGCCGAGTGTCGCCATGTTAGAAGTGATTGCCTCGGTGTTTCAAAAGCAGCCGGATTGGTTTCTTGATGATGTTCCCGAGGAGCAGGCGATCACCCCAAACAAAGGCTCGCGCGGCGGTATTGATGGCATGGCCTTAGAGCCAAGCTTTTTGTTTTCGAATGATATTTTGCAGATTGCCATTCCAGAAATGTTGTCCCAAACGGGCACCACTGGGCGTCAATTTGCTCACCTGTTGATCCGCGCTCACCAAGAGCATCACCAGAATCATTTTCCCGATTTAGAGCGAGCAGCTGAGGAAGTAGGGCAAAAACGAATGCCCCTGAGCATTGACGATCTGATGGAAATCATTGCTCGATTTGGCGTCAAGTTAAAGTGGTTTCAGCGTGCTCCGAGTGATATTCACACTCCCCTTGGAGCGACCAGCAAAGGCGTGACGACCTCATTTTTTGAACCGCCTCATACCCTTCACCTGAACGAAATTCTCAAACAATTTCCAACTCGGTTGAAATACGATTTAGCGGTCCACATCGGCCACTGCGTGTTGCACAACAAAGACGGCCTAAAAAGCATCATGCGAGTTGGTGGCCATGACTCTGATTTAATTGATGAACACGGCAATACCGCGGTGCAGTCATCGACCATGGATCAACAAGATATTCTTCATGCTTGGCGTGACTTTGAATCGAGTTTTTTCGCCGGCGCACTGCTTTGCCCAAAAGTGCCGTTTCGCCAGTTGCTCGATCGCCATGGTTACGAAATTGCGGTAAACAAAATGGTTGATGTGTCGGCCTCGGTTGCCATGCGCAGAATGACGGCAGTGTCGCCCTATGCCCACTGGCACTATTTTGATGCCTATGCACCGGGCAAACTCAAAGCAGTGTATCGGGGCAATGGTATTCCGCTGCCTTGGGGCAATATGCGAGCAGTGGAAGATCCCTGTCAGCACTGGGCAGTGTTTCGGATGATCAATCAACCAGCTAAAGGCACTTCGGCACAAATCTCGATTTTAAATGTTGGCAATGAACCTCGCATCTATTGTTGTGAATCGGTCAAAGTGAAAGACTTGGCGGGTAATAGTCATGTGCTTTGCGCCGGAATCGACTTGAATCCGGCAATTGACGCTCAGGGAGGGGACAGCTTGACGCTGGCTGATGATTTGCGACGTATCTGCGTTGCTGGTGGTGGCTCAGCCAAGATGCCGATTAAAATTCAGGACGATTTGATGAGTGTTGCTCGAATTTTGAATATTAATTGGATTGAACGCGGTATCTACAATGATGCGCGATTGATTTGCTCTCGCGGCGCTTCTTGCCCCCGTGAGCCAAGTTGCTACGAGCCATTGCAATCGGTGATCTGAGTACAGCGAGATCTGACCAGTTTAGGTTGATTGTTGAGCACTACCAATACCGCTAAAATACCAGCCCAAATTGCTCAATCTGCGTAGGCGAAAATATCGCTTGTTGCAGAACATTCAATCGTCCGGTGTTAGGGAGCCCAATTGCCACTTTTCAAGTTTGTCCGGTTCGTTGTTATCGGCACTAGCCTTTGGTTATCCAATGCTGCTGCCATTGACCAGCCGACTTTAACGCTGGCGACTCACAATTTGTGTCCTTACGGCTGTTACCCCGTCGGCGTATCTAAAGCGAATAATCCTCAATTCAGCGGCATTGCGGTGAAAACCGTCCAATGTGTCGTGGCTCAAATGAACTGGCGCTTGGAGATTAAAGTGCTGCCGTGGACCCGCGCTCAGCAAATGGCCCAATCTGGCGAGGTTGATGGATTCTTTGCTGCTTCACAAAAAGCTGAGCGAGACCAGTTTGCTGTGATGTCCGATACCATTGCTGAGCAAAACTGGCAGTGGTTTTTGTTGAAAGATTCCGTGTTTGACCCAAGCGACGCCGACTTTAAAAGCCAGGCTCGAGTTGGCGGATTTAATGGCTCTAACATGTTGGCTTGGCTTGAAGGAAATGACTTTCACGTTGTCGCCAGGCCGCCAGGTACAGAGAAGCTACTACGTACTTTGCTGGCAAAGCGTGTCGATGCCATTTTGGCAAACGAGCGGGTGATGACAGAACTGCTAGTGCGTCGCAATCAACTTGCTGAAGTGAAGTCGTATCCGCTGTTGAATAAGCCTTTAGGGGTTTATTTCGACAAACGATTTCTCGCCCAGCACCCCGATTTTCTGAGTCAATTTAACGCTCATATTGAAACATGCCGCCACGATTAACGGTGGCGGCCATGAGCAGTCATTACTTGCCAGCAATACCTTGGGCAATGGCTTTTTGAATGGCAACAATATTGGCGCCACTTTTGAATTGCTTGACCAGCGGTTCTTTTTTGCTCGAGATCCAGATTTTTAACTCTGCATCCATATCAAAGGTGCCCGCCGTTTCAACGGCAAATTGACTAATCGACTTAAACGGAATCGAATGATATTCGACTTTCTTGCCGGTGACGCCTTGCCGATCGACCAGAATTAAACGGTATTCGGTGAACACGAACATATCTCGGATCAGTTTGTAGGCTTGGGTGATGCTCTCGCCGTCAAACAGAATGTTGTCGAACTCGGCTTGCAGCTCTTCGCTGTCGATTTCTGAGGCATTGCCCATCAGGCCACTTAACAGTCCCATTGTTACTCCTTTATTTTTTATTGCTATTCGACTGCAAGCTTATGACAAAAGGGCAGATTTGCGAGTATTTCTATGCGCTTTTTTCTTTATTGAGAACGGCTAACAGTAATACATAAAAACACAAGACAACGTTGAATAGCGGGATCTGAAGCGCCGGTGGCATCGAATAAATAGCCGTCACCGCGGGGATCCAAACAAGCCAGTTAGAGGCGATATTGGCAGGAATGTTGAGCGTAAAGATCTGCTTGTTGAGGGCGCCGCGCCAACGCTTGTAGCTAAAGCCCTGTTCTTTCCATAAGAACATCAATGCAACAAATGGCGCTGCATAAAAAGCACTGTAGATAAACTGATCGACGGCAACTTTCTTCGCCAGCGTGCCAATGTCAGTACCGTGGCCAAATAGTTCTCCCTGAAAGCGGTACAAGGTATCAACGCAGGCGCCGAGCCAAGCCCATATCACCAAGTAGAACAGTAGTTGGGCGATTGGTTGTCGCTCAATTTTGCCTGAGAAAAATAGGTAGGTGAACGGCAATAGACCGCCAAAGATAGCGGTTGAGACCATGGCATAGTGAATACCATATTGGGCTTTTAAATCGGCAAAAAACATGAATGCAGGCAAAGTTGCCGGCACCAAGTAGTAGCACAGCACGATTGCAACAGCGAATGATTGCAGTGCAATAGCGGGTTTTAAGTTCTGCAAAAATGCAGCTTTAATCATCGAAAACAACATCGCGCCGAAAATTCCTGAAATGGCCATAGGCTAGGGCACTGAGATGGTATCAACGCCCAGATAAACGGCAAAGCCGTTTATCAAATTTCATCATGGGCGAATTGAAATACGTTGGCTGAGTTGAATTAATGCAAATAGGACAGATCGGGAAGTTTGACATCGTCGGCTGAGCAGATCAGCTGTTGGTGGGGGATGCCTTCTTCCATAAACACTGGCCCAACGGGGTTGGCCGCGCACTGCGAAAATTTGTCGATATCACCTAACTCGGGTTTCATGAACACATCGGATAATTGCTGGTGCCTGGCTACCCGAAACAAGCTTTTGGTGATGGCCTGACCCAGCCCTTGATTTCGGTGCTCCATCACCACGGCAATTCGGCCTATTTCACCATTGCGGCAGAGTCGCCCGGTACCAACTGGTGTGCCGGCCCGATCGCAAGCGAGGATATGCCACGCGTGTTCATCGTTGCCGTCAAATTCGCTACGGGGGTCAACTCTTAGTTCACAAACAAACACGCGATAGCGGACCTGTTGTAATAGTGGTCGGGCATCGTGCCAGTTAACCTGACGTACTTGGAATTTACTTACCATAGGTTTCGCTTGGGTCAGAAATGGTAACAAAAAAGCCTAGCTCAACTGGTTAAAAATTCAACAATCTAAATGGTAAGTTTTTTTAGATGCTGGCAATCATTCACTACAACAAGCAGACCTTAACGAGCAGAAACGAAAAAGGGAGCAACAATCGCTCCCTTTGTGATACCGGTAATCGTGATGAATTAGGCTAACTCATCAACGAATGCGATGGCGCGGCCGATGTAGCTCGCCGGTGTCCATTGCTTCATTTCTTCTTTCACTGCTTCTGGCAATTCCAGTGTATCGATAAATGCCGCCATACCTGGGCCATCAACGCGCTTGCCGCGAGTCAGCTCTTTCAGTTTTTCGTATGGCTTTTCAATCGCATAGCGACGCATAACTGTTTGTACTGGCTCGGCCAATACTTCCCAGTTTTGGTCCAATTCGGCCAGCAAAGAGGCTTCATTGACTTGCAGTTTGCTGATGCCTTTCAAAGTTGCCTGAATCGCAATCAAAGAATGCGCACAACCAACGCCAATATTACGCAACACAGTTGAGTCGGTCAGATCGCGCTGCCAACGGCTAACTGGCAGTTTCGCCGCCAAGTGGCCAAACAGTGCATTGGCGATACCAATATTGCCTTCTGAGTTTTCGAAATCAATTGGGTTGACTTTGTGTGGCATGGTGGAGCTACCAATTTCGCCGGCAACAGTTTTTTGCTTAAAGTGACCCAGTGCGATGTAACCCCAAACATCACGGTCAAAGTCGAGCAATACTGTGTTGAAACGAGCATAGGCATCAAACAGCTCAGCAATATAATCGTGAGGCTCGATTTGGGTGGTGTATGGGTTCCAAGTCAGACCTAAGCTGGTAACAAACTCTTCGGAGAACTTGTGCCAGTCAACATCTGGGTAGGCAGACAAGTGAGCATTGTAGTTACCCACTGCACCATTGATTTTACCCAAGATTTCAACGCCTTTTACTTGCTCTAACTGACGTTGCAAGCGAATGTAAACGTTGGCCATTTCTTTACCCATGGTGCTTGGTGAAGCAGGCTGACCGTGGGTACGCGACATCAATGGAATGCTCTTGTACTCAATCGCTAACGCTTTAATGGCATCAGTCAGTTGTGTCATGAATGGCACTAACACATCGTTGCGTGCTTCGCTCAGCATCAAGCCGTGAGACAAGTTATTGATGTCTTCTGAGGTACAAGCAAAGTGAACAAACTCACTTACCGCGTTAAGCTCTGCATTATCCGCAATTTGCTCTTTAATGAAGTACTCAACCGCTTTGACATCATGGTTGGTGGTGCGCTCAATGTCTTTAATTCGCTGGGCGTTGGCTTCGGAGAAATTAGCTACTAGCGCATCTAATACCGCATTGGCGTCGTCAGATAGTGCTGGTACTTCGGCGATAGCGGGTGTTGCCGCAAGTTTTTGCAACCAACGGACTTCGACGGTTACCCGGTATTTGATCAAGCCGAACTCACTGAAGTAAGGGCGCAGATCAGCAGCTTTACTGCCATAGCGGCCATCAACAGGAGAAAGTGCGGTAAGAGAGGATAATTCCATGGGGTTGCTCCGATGCCTCGATTAACGATTAAAACGAAATAATGGATTTGGTAGCGGCGATCATCTTTTTCCGCCCGAGCAGAAATTGCAGTCGATTACCACCAAGCTGACGCCACAATACTGCAGCGCGAACGCCGGCTAACAATGTGGCTCGAATTTTATTTTGATTGGCTGTGGGTTTCAGGTTGGCTGGTGCGCCGGCGACCTGAATTCGTTGGCCGACAGGGCTGACGATATCACTGTAGATTGAGGCCAAGCCTGCGATCATTTGATCATCAAGCAGCTCCGAGTGAGCTAACTGACGCTTACTGTGTTCAATGCGTTCGGCTAATGCGGCAAAGGCGCCATCGGCTTTGCGTAAGCGGCGTTCTAACGCCAGCAGGGCCACGCTGTAGCGAAACACGTCCATATTGCGCGGCTGCGACTTTGGTTCAATGTGCGATAGCAGATGACGAGCACCGGTACGGACATTGCCGATACCGCCGAACACATCGGCGGTGTTGTCTGGCTCGGTCAGCAAAATACTGTTCAGGGAAATTTCCAGTAAGTCTTGATCCGCATTGCCGTTGCGAGCGATTTGGCTGACAACATAGGCGCTTTGACAAACGGCCGAAAGGGCAATCATTCGCTCGCCATAAATACTCATATCGGTCATTCAGCAACTGCTCCTGATTGTTCTGGGCTGCGGATTAGCTGATCGATGATCGCGCCTCCGAGGCATACTTCCTGTTGATAGAACACCACGGATTGGCCTGGCGTCACAGCGGTTTGTGGCTCATCAAATACCACTTCGACTTTGCCATCTTCGATGGGCGTGGCGGTAGCCGGAAGATCCTGTTGGCGATAACGAGTTTTCACCGTGCAGCGAGTCGGGCCTGATAATGGCTCACGGCTCACCCAATGCTGTTGTTCAGCAATCAATCCATTGGAGAACATGCGCGGGTGTTCAGCGCCTTGGGCAACAATCAATTCGTTAGTTTCAATATTTTTATCGACCACATACCAAGGATCGGTAGAGGCATCTTTGCGGCCACCAATGCCAAGGCCTTTGCGCTGCCCCAAGGTGTGGTACATCAAGCCCTGATGTTGGCCCATGGCTTCGCCATCGACGCTAACGATATTGCCAGGTTGAGCCGGCAAGTAGCGCTTCAGGAAGTCGGTGAACTTGCGCTCGCCAATGAAGCAGATGCCAGTTGAATCTTTTTTCTTGGCAGTGATGAGGTCTTGCTCTTCAGCGATACGGCGTACTTCTGGTTTTTCCAATTCGCCGACAGGAAATAGCGTGCGGGCAACGTGCTCTTCACCCAAGGTGTAGAGGAAGTAACTCTGATCTTTGTTGTTATCCAAGCCGCGCAGCATTTGCCAACGGCCATCGATTTGACGGCGGCGGACGTAATGCCCCGTGGCGATGTAGTCGGCACCTAGATCTTCACAAGCGAAATCAAGAAATGCTTTAAACTTGATTTCCTTGTTGCACATGATGTCAGGATTTGGCGTGCGGCCGGCCTTGTATTCAGCCAAGAAATACTCAAATACCCGATCCCAATATTCGGCCGCAAAGTTAATGGTGTGAAGCTCAATATCCAACTTGTCACAAACGGCTTGGGCATCTGCCAAATCTTCAGCCGCTGAGCAGTATTCATCGGTATCGTCTTCTTCCCAGTTCTTCATGAACAAGCCTTCAACCTGATAGCCTTGCTGTTTCAGTAGATAAGCTGATACAGACGAATCCACGCCGCCGGACATTCCGACAATCACGCGTTTTTCAGAGCAATCATTGATGGCAACATCAGTCATGGTAAAGAACAGTCCTCACACTAATTTTGGGCGCGCGATTCTAACATGATTCTGGTCAGACAGTAAGCACCGAAATTGGCAGAGCTCGGATCAGGGCAGCTGGCAGTGCAGCAAGTCCAACGAAAAGCGTTTGCCTGCCAGATAATCATCGGTGCAGGTCAGCACAAACTGGCTGCGAAGCGAGCGCTTCGCTATGTCATCTCGGCTGAGCCAATGACAGGCGTGAATGGCCGGATCGATGGGCGTAAGCTGCGGCGCATCGGCGATTTTGGCATAGAAACAGAAGCGTAAATAAATCACGTTGCCGCGCTGGTTGGGGAATTGATAAATGCCAACTAAGCCCTCTGGTTCAAGTTGCAGGCTCGTTTCTTCATGCAGTTCGCGTTTGGCCGCTTCAATGAGGGTTTCGCCGGCTTCGATGTGGCCGGCCGGTTGATTAAACTGCATGTTGCCGCGGATATTCTCTTCGACAAATAAAAAGCCCTGAGGCGATTCAATGACCCATGCGACGGTCGTATTCGGGCGGTAGCGTTCTGTCATTGGTTGTCCTTGTGTGACTGGTCATTGGATTGACCTGCCCATTATCAACTTGCCGGTGTTTCAGCGCGGCGCCATTGGCCATTGGCAATGCCATCAAGCGTCCAGCGGCCAACTCGGTAGCGGATCAAACGCAATGTTGGAAAGCCGATTGCCGCGGTCATTCGTCTAACTTGACGATTGCGTCCCTCAATAATGCTGATCTCAAGCCAGCTATCGGGAATGGATTGGCGCACCCGAATGGGTGGGTTGCGAGGCCAGATGTCCGGCTCATCAATGCGTTTGACTTCAGCAGGCAAGGTCGGGCCATCTTTTAATTCAATGCCATCTCGCAGTAATTGCAAATCCAGTTCACTGGGATCACCTTCAACCTGCACCCAATAGGTCTTACGTGTTTTCTTACCTGGCTGGGTCAGCTGTGCATTGAGTTTACCGCTATTGGTCAGCACCAACAGGCCCTCGCTGTCGCGATCGAGGCGTCCGGCAGCGTAAACATTGGCAACATCAACATAGTCAGCCAGAGTTTTACGACCCGCTTGATCAGTAAATTGGCACAGTACATCAAAGGGCTTATTGAACAGAATAACTTGTGTTGGTTGTTTCGGCGCTGATGATGTTGCCGCTTTGCGGTTGGTGCTTTTGTTTGGCTTTGTTGAGCGCTGCGAGTGGCCGCGGCGAGACGGATTGCCATTTCGAGGTTTTCTGTTTTTGCTTGAGTTTGCTTTGTTGGCGAGGCCAGAACGCGTCATTGATTGCTAAAAAGTTGATGAGTAAACGCTGCAATCTTAACAAACAAAAAGGCAACGCCGAAGCGTTGCCTTTACTCAGAGTGAGTTATTGCCGATTTAGCTTAAAGTGCCGCCAACGCGTTGTTGAAGGTTGCACTTGGACGCATTGCGGCTGCGCCTTTGGCATCATCTGGCTGGTAGTAGCCGCCAATATCCATGGCCTGACCTTGAACTTCGTTTAGCTCACTGACAATCACTTGCTCATTTTCGGTGAGTGCTTTGGCCAGCGGTGCAAACTTGGCTTGTAATTCGGCATCGTCAGTTTGTGCTGCCAGCGCTTGTGCCCAGTACATTGCCAAGTAGAAGTGGCTGCCACGGTTGTCTAGCTCGTTAACACGACGAGATGGTGACTTGTTGTTATCGAGGAACAAGCCGTTGGCAACGTTCAGTGCATCGGCCAGTACTTTTGCTTTGGTGTTGCCAGTCTTGCCAGCCAAGTCTTCCAGTGATACCGCCAGAGCAAGGAATTCACCCAAAGAGTCCCAACGTAAGTGGTTTTCTTTTTCGAATTGCTGAACGTGCTTCGGTGCAGAACCACCTGCACCAGTTTCAAACAGACCGCCACCAGCGAGCAGCGGCACGATAGAGAGCATCTTAGCGCTGGTGCCCAGTTCTAAAATTGGGAACAAATCAGTCAGGTAATCGCGCAATACGTTACCCGTCACTGAAATGGTATCTTGGCCAGCTTTAACCCGCTCTAGGGTATAAGCGGTGGCATCAACTGGTGCTAGGATCTTAATTTCCAAACCAGTGGTGTCGTGCTCAGGCAAGTAAGCGTTAACCTTTTTGATCAGGTTGGCATCGTGAGCGCGATTTTCATCAAGCCAGAATACCGCTGGATTACCCGTTGCTTTGGCACGGTTAACGCCTAACTTCACCCAGTCTTTAATCGGCAAGTCTTTGGTTTGACACATGCGGAAGATGTCGCCTTCGGCAACGACGTGTTCCATCAGTGTTTCGCCAGCTTGGTTGACGACGCGAATCGAGCCTGCGCCAGGCGCTTTAAAGGTCTTATCGTGAGAGCCGTACTCTTCAGCTTTTTGTGCCATCAGACCAACGTTCGCGACGTTACCCATGGTGGTAACATCGAAAGCACCATTGGCTTTACAGAACTCAATCGTTTGTTGGTAAACACCGGCATAGTTGCGATCTGGGATCATGAACTTGGTGTCAGCCAACTGACCATCAGGGCCCCACATTTGACCAGATGAACGAATCGCTGCTGGCATTGACGCATCAATAATCACGTCGCTTGGAACGTGCAGGTTAGTGATGCCACGGTCCGAATCCACCATGGCCATCGCCGGGCGAGTTTCGTAGACCGCTTGAAGATCTGCTTCGATAGCTTCGCGTTGGGCTGCTGGTAGGCTGGCAATCTTGGCATAGACATCGCCCACGCCATTGCTTGGGTCTACGCCCAGCTCTTCAAACAATGCGGCGTGCTTGTCGAATACTTCTTTGTAGTAAACGGTGACGGCGTGGCCGAACATGATTGGGTCAGAAACTTTCATCATGGTGGCTTTCAAGTGCAATGACAGCAGCACGCCTTGCTCTTTGGCTTGTTGCGTTTGTACTTCAAAGAATTCGCGCAACTTGGCAACGTTCATCACTGCGGAGTCAATGACTTCGCCAGCCTGCAGCGGCGTAGAAGCTTTTAATACTTGGGTGTCGCCCGATGCGGCAACAAATTCGATTTTGACGTCATCCGCTTGTTCCACGATGACCGATTGCTCGCTACCGTAGAAGTCGCCTTCGCTCATGTGAGCAACGTGAGATTTTGAATCTGCAGACCAAGCGCCCATCGAATGAGGGTTTTTCTGCGCATACGCTTTAACTGGTGCAGCAACGCGGCGGTCGGAGTTGCCCTCACGCAAAACCGGGTTTACTGCACTACCAAGCACTTTGGCGTAGCGTGCTTTGATCTCTGCTTCCGCTTCGTTTTGCGGCTCTTCAGGGAAGTTTGGAATGTCGTAACCGTGCGCTTGCAGCTCTTTGATAGCGGCGTTGAGCTGTGGAATTGATGCGCTGATATTCGGAAGTTTGATGATATTGGCTTCTGGCGTTTTTGCCAGTTCACCGAGTTCAGCCAGTGCGTCTGAGATGCGTTGCTCTTCGGTCAGGTTTTCAGGGAAGTTGGCAATAATACGGCCAGCCAGAGAGATGTCCCGAGTTTCAACGCCAACATCGGCGGCTTTGGCAAATGCTTCAACGATAGGAAGTAATGAATAAGTTGCTAGGGCAGGGGCTTCATCAGTTTTGGTATAGATAATTCTTGAGGTTGGCTCAGACATTTAGTTTCCCTTTTAATTAAATATTTTTCGTCACCAGCAGCTGTGTGATTCGCATTCTGGGAGATGCAGATGCACGTCAGAGTGTTAAGTCGATCAAAAAAACGGCGGACATTATAGCAGTAAGTATGCCAATAGAATAGTCGTTGAAATAGACCGTTTGGGTCCATTTATATTCTTGAATAACAACAAGTTACGATAATGTTGAGACGGTGAGGCGAAAGGCTTTTGACCAATGTCTAACTCACAGTTAGAAAATCGAATAATTACAACTGGTTAGCGTTTCTTATTGGCGCTAAAACAGAAAAAGCAGGCCGAAGCCTGCTTCATAAAATATTGTTCGAGGTACGTTATTTCTCGTCGCTAACCTGCGAGATTTTAAGCGCGTGATTGCCCTTGGGGCCTTCATGCAGCTCAAATTGTACTTCCTGTCCCGCTTTTAACGTGCGATAACCATCCATTTCAATAGTCGAGTAGTGCGCAAACACGTCCTCGCCACCGCCATCTGGACAAATGAAACCGAACCCTTTGGCGTTATTGAACCATTTGACTTTTCCGGTAGCCATACTTCTACATCCTTCCATTTACGACTGAACTTTGTTCTGCCAAAATCAATGTGTGACAGACGTTGATTGAACAAAATTTGTACCTTTTGCCACTCTAGTACAAAGTTCGTACGAGTCAAGAAAACGTTAATACAAAGTTGGTAATTTGTGCGGTTAGTAGAATGTGCGTTATCGCGCGAATTTTCGTATATCGGTTTGAGCTACTATTGAATATGAGTGAAAGAAACACAGATTTGGCCCATGAAGATGTGGTTGAGTCGAAGCCTGAATTACAAGTAAGAGAGCCAAAACTGTATCAGGTTTTGCTGAACAACGATGATTATACTCCGATGGATTTTGTTATCGATGTGCTGCAACGGTTTTTTGCTCATTCACCTGAGCGAGCGACTCAGATCATGCTGGAAGTCCACAACGAGGGACGCGGAATTTGTGGTGTATATACCCGAGATGTCGCTGAAACCAAGGTTGTCCAAGTCAATCAGTATTCGCGTGAAAATGAGCATCCGTTACTTTGCTCGATGGAGAAGGCGCAATAATTGCATTGATCCCAACCGCATTACCATGAAGTACACCTTAGTAGGTGGAATGATTAGTAAGGGGCGTGCCTATGTTAAATAAAGAGTTAGAAGTCTCGTTGAATGATGCATTCCGAGAAGCCCGTAACAAGCGTCATGAGTTTATGACAGTGGAGCATTTGTTATTGGCACTTCTCCAGAATTCTGCGGCGGTCGGAGCCTTGGAAGCGTGTGGCGCTGACATTGACCGCTTGAAAGTTTCCCTCACCGAATTTATCGAACAAACAACCCCTCTGATACCGACCGAAGATCAGGAACGCGAAACTCAGCCGACCTTGGGCTTCCAGCGCGTGCTGCAGCGGGCGGTGTTCCATGTGCAATCGTCGGGTCGCAGTGAAGTGACTGGCGCCAATGTGTTGGTGGCCATGTTTAGCGAGCAAGAGAGCCAAGCGGTGTACTTTCTCAAGCGTGAGTCGGTATCGCGACTGGACGTGGTGAACTTTATTTCACACGGCATCCGTAAGGTTGAGAATTCTGGAAGCGAATCTTCTGCGTCGAATCAAGACCGCCTCGACAGTGATGTTGAAAGCACCGAGTCGGCGCCAGCAAGCGATTCGGTTCTGGCGAATTTTGCTACCAATCTAAACGTGCTTGCTGCCGAAGATGGCATCGACCCATTAATTGGTCGGGAAGACGAGCTAGAGCGCGCGATTCAAGTGCTTTGTCGTCGCCGCAAAAACAACCCGCTGTTAGTTGGCGAAGCTGGAGTTGGTAAAACGGCCATTGCCGAGGGTTTAGCTTACCGGATTGTGCAAGGAGAAGTGCCGGATATTATCTCCGACAGCGTCATCTATTCGCTCGATTTAGGCGCGTTGTTAGCGGGCACCAAGTACCGCGGCGATTTTGAAAAACGCTTTAAGTCATTGCTCAAAGAGCTGCAAGAAAAGCCCCACGCGATCATGTTCATTGATGAAATCCATACCATTATTGGTGCCGGTGCAGCATCAGGCGGCATGATGGATGCGTCAAATCTGATCAAACCTTTACTAACAAGTGGCCAGTTGCGCTGTATCGGTGCAACCACATATCAGGAATATCGCGGCATCTTTGAGAAAGATCGCGCCTTGGCGCGCCGCTTTAAGAAAATCGATGTGCCAGAGCCAAGTGTTGAAGACACCACTAAAATTCTGCTTGGTTTGAAAGCGCGTTATGAAGAGCACCATGGTGTTCGTTATACCAAACCTGCGATTAGCGCTGCCGCCGAGTTGTCGGCGAAGTACATTAACGACAGGCACCTGCCGGACAAAGCCATTGACGTGATTGACGAGGCTGGCGCTCACACTCGTTTGGTGCCGGTTAGTCGCCGCAAGAAAACGGTCGGCGTGAATGAAATTGAATCCATTATTGCCAAAATGGCTCGGATCCCAGCGAAGTCGGTGTCATCGACCGACAAAGATGTACTTAAGAATCTTGGCCGCAACCTGAAAATGGTGGTGTTTGGTCAGGACCGCGCCATTGAAGTGTTGTCGGATGCAATTTTATTGCAACGCTCAGGACTCGGTCAGGAACAAAAACCTGTCGGCAGCTTCTTGTTTGCGGGGCCAACGGGCGTCGGTAAAACCGAAGTCACTCAGCAGCTTGCTAAGCTGATGGGGGTTGAGTTGATTCGCTTTGATATGTCTGAGTACATGGAAAGGCACGCGGTGAGCCGATTGATTGGTGCGCCTCCGGGTTATGTCGGCTTCGATCAAGGTGGCCTGCTAACCGATGCGGTGCTCAATCATCCCCATAGCGTCGTGTTGTTGGATGAGATTGAAAAAGCGCACTCCGATGTCTACAACCTGTTGTTGCAAGTGATGGATCACGGCACTTTAACCGATAACAATGGCCGCAAAGCCGATTTCCGTAACGTGATCTTGGTGATGACCACCAATGCCGGTGTTCAAGAAACGGTCAAGAAATCCATTGGTTTCCAAGAGCAGGACAACACCACCGATGCGATGGGTGAAATCAACCGGGTATTTACCCCAGAGTTTCGTAATCGCCTCGATAACATCATTTGGTTCAACCACTTGAACGAAGAAGTGATTCAGCAGGTTGTTGATAAATTCATCGTTGAACTGCAAGCTCAGCTCGATGCTAAGGGGGTGTCACTCGACGTTGATACCAAGGCTCGCAAACATCTGGCAGAGAAAGGGTACGACAAAGCGATGGGTGCACGCCCAATGTCTCGGGTGATCCAAGAATCGCTGAAACGTCCACTTGCCAACGAGTTGCTATTTGGTTGTTTAGCCAATGGTGGCACAGTCACAGTTACCCTCAAGCGAGGTAAACTGGTGTTTGACTACGGCAAAGAAACCGCTGATTGTGCGACTTAGTCTTGATGATCTGTTGCAGCAACAAAAAGGCCCGCGAAAGCGGGCCTTTTTGTTGGAAACTTTTAAACGCAAATTAACGAGCACGGAATACGATACGACCTTTGCTCAAGTCATATGGAGTTAGTGCTACGGTTACTTTGTCGCCGGTCAGAATGCGGATGTAGTTTTTACGCATTTTGCCACTAATGTGGGCAATAACCACGTGACCATTTTCTAGTTCCACCCGGAACATAGTATTCGGCAGGGTTTCCAGAACCGTGCCTTCCATTTCAATGCTGTCTTCTTTAGCCATTCAGGATTCTCGTTCAACTGCCATGAGTGTATGGACCTATTTAAGCGCGCGGAATTGTGCCCGAAATCCCTATGACTGTAAAGGTTAGGTTGCTGATTTTTTACTCATACACCAGTTGCCATCGATGAATTTTTCATTTGGTTGGAATTTTGTTTTGTAATTCATCGCTTGGCAGGCATCAATTTGGTAACCGAGATAGAGGTACTTTTTGCCAATGGCTTTGGCTAATTCGATTTGTTGCAAAATACAGGCGCTACCGAGTGAACGATGAGCTAATTGCGGATCGAAATATGTGTAGAGTGCCGACAATGCGTTTGGCGTCTCATCGGTAATCGCGACGGCAATCAGTTGATCCTGATACCAGCATTCCAGATGCAATACCGATAACCAATCACAACGGCCAAATTGGGTTAATTGTTGCCGATCGGGAGGATACATCGAGCCGCTTCTGTGCCGCTGCTCGATATAGCGACAGTAGAGTTCAAAGTGGGCATCGCTGACCTCATCAGTCACTAACCATTGGTAGCTTTTAGATTTAGCAATGATCCGCTTTTGACTTTTGCTTGGTTGAAAATCTGCAACGGGGATCCGCAGGGATTGGCAGGCATTGCAACTGGGGCAATGGGGACGGTAAACATCCATGCCGCTGCGGCGGAAGCCATGAGCCAATAAATAGTCATAGCCATATTCGTTCATCACTCGCTGATCGAGTACAAACAACAATTGCTCGGTGTTGCCAGCAATGTAGCTACAGCCAGAAGGCTGGCTTAATGCTAAGCGGGCGCGTTGATCGTGTTGCCAAGGATCGGAACTCATGTCGAATCAAGCTGATGGGAACTGGTTGCATTGTAGCAATAGAGCTTGGTTTAAATGCAAGATGAAATCAGTGCGATCAACTAATTGTGCGCCCAAATTCATTAAATGTGGGTTTTCAAGCTGGCAATCTAGCAAGCTCATACCGGCACTTTTCATGGATTCAATGAGGGCTAGAAAAGCGACTTTGGATGCCCCAGATTGACGATGAAACATCGACTCGCCACAAAACACGCCATTGAGCTTTAAGCCGTACAGGCCGCCAACCAGCAGATTGTTGCGCCACACTTCGACGGAATGCGCCACTCCTTGATGATGCAGCTGAATATAGGCGTGCATCATGTCATCGGTGATCCAAGTATCAGGGCGTTGCTCGGTGGGCTCTGAGCATGCCCAAATCACTTGTTCAAAGGCGCTATTAAAGCGAATGGAAAAATCATGATTGCGCCACAACTTGCGCAATGTGCGGCCCGGCTGGTAGCTCTGCGGTAAAACAATACAACGGGGCGTTGGCGACCACCACATGATCGGGTCATCGTCACTAAACCAAGGGAAAATTCCGCGGCGGTAGGCGGCAATCAGGCGTTCGGGGCTGAGGTCGCCGCCAAACGCCAGTAAGCCGTTGGGCTCATCTAACGCCTGAGACGGATCCGGAAACTGTTCCGGATCGTCAGAGAGTTGATAGAGCATGTTCAGCGGTGCTGAGCAATGTTGTTACGACTTGCCTTGGGCATCAAGAAAACGCTCGGCATCAAGCGCCGCCATACAACCGGTGCCGGCCGAGGTGATCGCCTGACGATAGATATGGTCCATCACATCACCGGCGGCATAAACGCCTTCAACACTGGTTTGAGTGGCGTTGCCTTCAGTGCCAGATTGTACTTTCAGGTAACCGTTGGCCATTTCCAACTGACCTTCAAAAATTTGGGTGTTGGGCTTGTGGCCAATCGCAATGAATACACCGGCCACGTCAAACTCTTCTTTTGCGTCTGATTTGGTATCGGCGACGCGAACTCCGGTGACGCCCATGTCGTCGCCCAGTACTTCGTCTAATGTGCGGTCGGTATGAAGAATGATTTTGCCTTCTTCAACTTTGTCCATCAGACGCTTCACCAAAATCTTCTCGGCGCGGAAACTGTCGCGGCGGTGAATCAAATGAACTTCTGAGGCGATGTTGGCCAAATAAAGGGCTTCTTCAACGGCTGTGTTACCACCACCGACAACCGCTACTTTTTGGTTGCGGTAGAAGAAACCATCACAGGTTGCACAGGCAGAAACGCCTTTACCTTGGAATGCGGTTTCTGATTCGAGACCTAAGTATTGAGCTGATGCGCCGGTCGCAATGATCAAAGCATCACAGGTAAAAGAGCCTGAGTCGCCAGTCAGGGTAAATGGACGTTTGCTGAAGTCGACCTTATTAATGTGGTCAAAAATAATTTCAGTGTCGAAGCGCTCAGCATGCTTGAGCATCCGTTCCATTAATCCTGGGCCGGTCAATCCTTCTGGATCGCCAGGCCAGTTTTCTACTTCCGTGGTGGTGGTTAACTGACCACCTTGCTGAATACCGGTCACTAAAACTGGGTTTAGATTGGCGCGTGCAGCGTAAACTGCAGCCGTGTAGCCGGCAGGACCTGAACCTAAAATCAACAATTTGCAGTGTTTGGCTTCACTCATAAAAGGACTCCCAAGCCATCTGTAATTAAAATCAAAGTGGCCGATTGTACGTGTAAGAATAATTGCTGGTAAATACGATGTAGGTCTAAATAGGCAAAATTAAAGGGCCAAGTGGCCCTTTAATTTGTTATGACGTTAGAGCTTTTGGTTATTCAAGCGATTATGCCAATACCGATTCAGCACTGACGTAGTCATAGTTGAGGGCTTCGGCAACTTCTTCACAGGTGATCTGACCGCGGAATACGTTGAGGCCATTACGCAAGTGAGTGTCCTGTTTCAGCGCTTTTGCATAACCTTTGTCAGCTAGTGCCACAATATAAGGCAACGTTGCGTTGTTAAGGGCAAAGGTGCTGGTGCGCGGCACTGCGCCTGGCATGTTCGCGACACAATAGTGTACGACATCGTCAACCACATAGGTTGGTTTGTCGTGCGTGGTTGGCGTTGAGGTTTCCACACAGCCGCCTTGATCGATTGCTACATCAACAATTGCTGCGCCTTTTTTCATCGCTCGGATGTGCTCAGCGGTCACTAGTTTGGGGGCCGCTGCGCCAGGGATCAATACGCCACCGATCACCAAATCAGCATCTAAAACGTGTTGCTCAATGGCTTCGGTCGTTGAAAAAACCGTGCTGATGGTGTGACCAAATTGCGCGTCGAGCTTGCGAAGTACAGGGATGCTGCGATCCAGTACCACTACATTGGCGCCCATACCAACAGCCATTTGCGCCGCATTGACGCCAACCATGCCACCACCGATCACCACGACTTTTGCCGGTTCTACGCCAGGGACGCCGCCAAGCAGCATGCCGCGACCATGGTGGCTGCGCTCAAGGGCTTGGGCACCAGCTTGAATTGACATCCGGCCGGCCACTTCTGACATCGGTGCCAGCAATGGCAATCCGCCGTTAGCATCCGTCACGGTTTCGTAAGCAATACAAATAGCTTTTGAGGCAACCAAATCTTTGGTTTGCTCTGGATCTGGCGCCAAGTGGAGGTATGTAAACAAGATTTGATCAGGGCGCAGCATGGCACGTTCAACGGCTTGTGGCTCTTTGACCTTCACAATCATTTCGGCACGAGCGAAGATGCTTTCGGCATCATTGGCAATATCAGCACCGGCGGCGCGATAGTCATCGTCGCTAAAGCCAATGCCTTCACCAGCTTGGGTTTGCACCATCACTTGGTGACCACGCTGGGTCAATTCACGAACACTTGCTGGCACCATGCCAACCCGATATTCATGGTTCTTAATCTCTTTCGGTACGCCAATCAACATTGCTTTAATCTCTCATAAGGATGACGGTATGGAACGTAACAAAGTATAAAAGTAGATTTAACGAATTAGTCACTGAAATACTGCATATTTAAAGTGAATTACTCTGCTAAAATGCAAAATTAATAGTGTCACTTAGTGTTAATTCTTTTTTATGCCAAATAAACCTCTTGATCGTATTGATAAGCGAATCGTCCAGGAGCTGCAATTCAATGGCCGTATTTCCAACGTTGAACTCGCGCGCCGAATCGGCTTGTCGCCAACGCCTTGTTTGGAGCGGGTAAGGCGACTTGAACAGCAGGGCGTGATCCTCGGCTACCAAGCAAATATAGACCCATCGAAGGTGGGTGGTAGTTTGCTGGTGTTTATTGAGGTGACCCTTGATCGAGCGGCTCCCGACGTCTTTGAGCGATTTAATACCGCTGTGGTGCAATTAGATGAAATTCTTGAGTGCTACCTGGTCTCCGGCAATTTCGACTATTTGTTGAAGACTCGAGTCGCAGATATGTCGGCGTACCGCGCCATGCTCAGCTCAACCTTGTTGAAACTGCCCAATGTCAGTGACACCCGTACCTACGTGGTGATGGAAGAAGTGCAGGCTAAAACGCGCTTGCTGATAAAGTAAAAATCAATGCGCGCACGCCGCAAAGCAGGTTACAGGCGTTGGTCATGGACGTTGATTTTGTTATGGTGTAGCCAGTTTTTTTACACGGACTGATTGTACTTTGAGCGAACCTGTAACCGAACCTGTTGCGCGGCCCCAAATGTCGGGTTTACAACGGTTATTTGAAGCCGGCCTAATTATCTTCTCGGTCGCTGCGTTATTTATTCTCATCGCCCTGATGACCTTTCATCCCGGCGATCCGGGTTGGTCGCAAACCAGCTTTCATGGCGCTATTCATAATGCGGCCGGTCCCGCAGGCGCGTGGATTGCCGATTTTCTGTTATTCGTGTTTGGTTGGGTTGGCTATATAGCGCCATTACTCACGGCCTTGCTTGGCTGGGCCTTGTTTAACCACAGATACGTTCTCTCTCAACTGGATTACTTGTCGCTCAGTTTGCGTTTGATCGGCGGCTTAAGCTTGATGCTGGGCCTGACCGGCATTTCCAGCATTAACTTCGATGACCTCTACTACTACAGCTCGGGTGGCCTAGTCGGCGATCTCATTGCTCAAGGCTTACTGCCTATTGTCGGCGTCGGCGGCAGTCAATTGCTGCTAATGGCGTTGATTGTATTGGGAATGAACCTGCTCACAGGGGTGTCGTTGATTTGGCTGGCCGAAAAAATTGGCCAAGGCGTGTTTTGGTTGTTGACTGGGTTGACCGATTTACCCGCATGGTGGGCTCAACGGCAGCAACAAACCGCTGAGCCGGAAGCGGCAACTGCCAGCGTAGAAGCCCCTCAGCACAACGAGGTCGCAGAATCGCCACAGGTTGCAGAATCGCAGCCAGAGCAAGAGCCTGAAAAAGCGGCGCCAATGAGCCAATTATTGAAAGACTTGATTGGCAATGATAAGTCAGAGCCAAGCCAGCCTGAGCGCATCGAACCCTCGTTGGATGGCCAGATCGATGATGACGAGCCACCATTTGAGCTTGATGCGGAACCTCAAACAACAAACGCCAATAAAGCGAATAGCAAGAAAGCATCCGCCGAGCTCGATGATGATAAAGACTACCTGATTGAAGATGGCACGGTTTATCTCAAATCGGATCTGGTCGATGAGCCGCCGGTTGCACCGATGCCGACCCTCGAATTGTTGGAAAAACCAGACAAAAACAAGAACCCAATTACTCAAGAAGAACTCGATGCCGTTGCTCGACTGGTTGAAGTCAAGCTGCTTGATTTCAACATCGAAGCGAAAGTGGTGGCGGTTTATCCCGGCCCTGTAGTAACTCGCTTTGAATTGGATTTAGCGCCAGGTATCAAAGTTGCCAAACTGACCAGTTTGTCAAAAGATTTGGCCCGAAGCCTATCGGCAGTCAGTGTCCGTGTTGTGGAAGTGATCCCCGGCAAAACCTATGTCGGTATTGAGATCCCGAATAAGAAACGCGAGGTGGTACGGTTAAGTGAAGTCATCACCGCGAAGAAATTTGAAGAGTCAAAATCACCGTTAGCCATGGTGCTCGGTGCCGATATTTCCGGTCAGCCGGTGGTGGTTGACCTTGCTCGGATGCCGCATCTTTTGGTGGCTGGTACCACCGGATCTGGTAAGTCGGTCGGCGTCAACGTGATGATCGTCAGCTTGCTCTATAAGAGCTCGCCGGAAGATGTTCGCTTTATCATGATTGACCCCAAAATGCTGGAGCTGTCAGTGTACGAGGGCATTCCGCACTTGTTGGCGGAAGTGGTCACCGACATGAAAGAAGCGGCCAATGCCTTGCGTTGGTGTGTTGGCGAAATGGAGCGGCGCTACAAGTTAATGTCGGCCGTTGGCGTGCGTAATCTCGATGGCTTTAACGCCAAAGTGCGCGAAGCCAAAGCATCTGGCCAACCGTTGTTTGATCCGCTATTCAAAGAAACCGAGCAGTTTGCGAGCGAACCGCCGGAACTCGAACCGTTGCCACGCATTGTGGTCATCGTCGATGAATTTGCCGACATGATGATGATTGTCGGTAAGAAAGTCGAAGAGCTAATTGCTCGTATCGCGCAAAAAGCCCGTGCTGCCGGCATCCACTTGGTGCTGGCAACTCAGCGCCCAAGTGTTGATGTCATCACCGGTTTGATTAAAGCCAATATTCCAACTCGGATGGCGTTTCAGGTGTCTTCTCGCGTTGATTCTCGAACCATTCTCGATGAGCAGGGCGCTGAAACCTTGCTGGGGATGGGCGACATGTTGTACTTGCCGCCAGGCTCGCCAACGCCAACTCGAGTTCACGGTGCATTTGTTGACGATCATGAAGTGCATGCCGTGGTTGATGATTGGAAAAAGCGTGGCAAGCCAAATTACATTTCCGAAATTCTCGCCGGTGAGATTGCCGACGATGTCGTGATCCCGGGTGAAAAAGCGGGTAACGAAGAAGATTATGATCCGCTTTATGATGAGGCCGTTGCTTTCGTTTGTGAAAGCCGCCGCGGATCGATTTCCAGTGTGCAGCGTAAACTAAAAATTGGTTACAACCGCGCTGCTCGTATTATTGAACAGATGGAAGCAGACGGTATTGTGTCGCCGCCGGGCCATAACGGTAACCGTGACGTACTGGCTCCACCACCGGTAAAAGACCTATGACAAAATGGATCCGATTGGCTGCGCTTAGCATGTGCGGCATGATGAGTGCTGCTCAAGCCAATCAAGCAGATGCGCAATCATTACAGCAGTACTTAGCCTCGATGACAGGCTTTACCGCCAAATTTGAGCAAACCGTGTACGACGAGCAACAGCAAGTGCTGCAACAGTCGACCGGTAACTTAGCGATTAAACGGCCAGGCATGTTGCGCTGGCAAGTTGAAACGCCCGACGAAGAACTGCTGATCGCCAACAATGATGCGCTGTGGCTGTACAGCCCATTTCTTGAGCAGGTGAGCATTTACGACTTGCAAGCTGCGATTGGCCAGTCGCCCTTCATGCTATTGACGAGTGATGATCCGGCCATTTGGCAGGACTATGATATTAGCCAAAATGAAACCGGCTATCGCATTGTGCCAGTGACGGCGGGCTCGGTGGCTTGGTTGCAAGTTAATCTTAATGGCGTGGCAATCGACAGTATTCTGATGCAAGACAATGCCGGTAAACAGACTCGGTTTGTGTTGCAGCAGTTTTCTGCCCAGGCGCCGGCAGAGCTGACGTTATTTCATTTTGATATTCCAGAGGGTGTGGAAGTCGATGATCAGCGCTCCGCTGGTTAACGGCTCACACGGCCGTTCACGCTGCTCAATACCATGCAGGATTTATTTTCTAGCCCCAGTCATCAGCCATTGGCCGCACGCATGCGGCCCACTGCGCTTGCCGATTATGTCGGCCAGACGCATATTTTGGGTGAGGGCAAAGCGCTACGTCGAGCATTGGAGCAGGGCCAGTGCCATTCGATGATTTTGTGGGGGCCGCCGGGTACGGGCAAAACCACGCTGGCGGAGTTGATCGCTCGCTACACTGATGCCCATGTTGAGCGAATTTCTGCGGTAACCGCCGGCGTTAAAGAGATCCGCGCAGCGATCGCCTCAGCCCAAAGTAAATCATCGCGCACTTTGTTGTTTATCGATGAAGTGCATCGTTTTAACAAGTCTCAGCAGGATGCGTTGTTGCCGTTTATTGAAGATGGCACCGTGACGTTTGTTGGTGCGACCACAGAAAACCCTTCTTTTGAGCTCAATAACGCCTTGTTGTCGCGGGCGAGAGTGTACCTGTTGAAATCACTCGATAGTGATGATTTAACGCAGTTGCTGAATCGGGCGCTGAGTTCTGAAACTGGCCTTAATTTGTCGGCCGACAGCATCACCGATGATGCTAAAACTGCCTTGTTGCGGGCCGCATCAGGCGATGCCCGCCGCCTGCTAAACACCCTAGAAATTGCTTGCGATTTGGCATCTGTAAGCGGCGAAGACCAAGTTGTAATTGATTTAGCGGCGATTCAAGAAGCAGCCGGCGAGCAAGCCGTGGCTGCCGACAAACAAGGTGACCGCTACTACGATTTGCTGTCGGCGTTTCACAAGTCGATTCGCGGATCGTCTGCCGATGGCGCCTTGTATTGGTTTGCCTGCATGCTTGAAAGTGGCATGGACCCGCTCCTCGCTGCGCGTCGGTTGCTTGCTATTGCTTCGGAAGATATTGGCAATGCCGATCCCAAAGCCATGCAGATTGCGCTCGCGGCATGGGATTGTTACCACCGAGTGGGGCCAGCAGAAGGAGAGCGGGCCATTGCTCAGGCGATTGTCTATTTGGCGGTGGCGCCTAAATCAAATGCGGTTTACACCGCATTTAAAGCGGCCCGTGCGGCAGTGCGTGAGCACGGTGCGTTGGAGGTGCCGAACCACTTACGCAATGCGCCGACTCAATTGATGAAAGAAATGGGCTTTAACCAAGGGTATCGTTATGCCCATGATGAACCTGGCGCTTATGCGGCAGGGGAAAGCTATTTACCCGACCCCTTGTCTGCTGCTGAGTTCTATCAGCCAAGCGATCGTGGCTTAGAGCGAAAAATCGCCGATAAGCTGGCTTATTTGCGGCAACAAGACCAAGCCTCAGACAACAAGCGCTGATCGAGTTGCCAATCCATTAAATTGCCCTTTGCCTCAAAGCAGGCGTATGGGTAAAATCAGCCCTCATTTTTTAGTTTGTACCAGCTGCTGCTCGGCTTGAGATGGCAGCACCAATTTGGAATTGACGATGTTAGACGCAAAGTTGCTCAGGAATGATTTGGACAATGTGGTTCGCCAACTCGCCCGCAAAGGGTTTGAGTTTGACAAGGACGCTTACCTTGGTCTCGAATCCCGTCGTAAAGATCTGCAAATCAAAACAGAAACCCTGCAAAACGAGCGTAACGTCCGTTCCAAAAGTATCGGTAAGGCCAAAGCGGCCGGTGAAGACATTCAACCTTTGTTGGCTGAAGTGGGCGAAATGGGCAAGCAGCTCGATGCCGCCAAGGCTGAGTTGGACGAACTGCAAAAAGAGCTGACCGATTTAATGGCCGGTTTGCCAAATATTCCAGCGGAAGATGTGCCTGAAGGTAAAGACGAAAACGACAACGTCGAAATTTCTCGTTGGGGCACGCCTCGTGAGTTTGATTTTGATGTTCAGGATCATGTCGATGTTGGCGCAGATGGCTTGGACTTTGAAACCGCAGTGAAAATCAGTGGTTCTCGTTTTATTGTGATGCGTGGTGAAATCGCTAAATTGCATCGTGCTTTAGCCCAGTTCATGCTGGATCTGCACACCGAGCAACACGGTTACACCGAATGCTACATGCCGTATCTAGTCAATGCCGACAGTCTCTATGGCACCGGCCAATTGCCTAAGTTTGCCGAGGACTTGTTTCATACCCAGCCAGCCACTGAAGAAGGCGTTGGCATGTCGTTGATCCCAACAGCCGAAGTGCCGCTGACCAATACCGTTCGTGACACCATTATTGATGCTGCAGAGCTGCCTATTAAACTGACCGCTCACACCCCATGCTTCCGCTCTGAAGCAGGCTCATATGGTCGTGACACCCGTGGTCTTATCCGTCAGCATCAGTTCGACAAAGTGGAATTGGTGCAGGTTGTGGCGCCAGAGCAATCTGAAGCAGCGTTAGAAGAATTGACCGGCCACGCTGAAAAAGTATTGCAGCTATTAAATCTGCCGTATCGCAAGGTTGTATTGTGTACCGGTGATATGAGCTTTGGTTCATATAAAACCTATGATTTGGAAGTTTGGGTGCCATCGCAAAACACTTATCGTGAGATTTCTTCTTGCTCAAATGTTGGCGATTTCCAAGCCCGTCGGATGCAAGCACGCTATCGCCCTGCGGGCGCGAAAAAGCCTGAGCTAGTCCATACCTTAAATGGTTCGGGGTTAGCGGTTGGCCGCACTTTAGTTGCTATTCTGGAGAACTATCAGACAGCTGACGGCAAGGTTGATATTCCTGAAGCGTTGCAGCCTTACATGGGTGGCAAAACCCAGATCGGCTAATAAAAATAACAGCCAACGAAAACATCGGAGGGAGCCATTTGGCTCCCTTTTGCTTTTTGCATTAAGGTAAAGTGAGTTATTACCTTCTCTTTGTGTTCAAAAGGATTAGTGATGAAAAACATCATGTTGCTAATTGCAAGCCGCTGCGCAGTCGGTTTGATCGTCGTTCATGCAATCTCTACGACGAAATTCCGATGCTTCGCATTGTCCAAGAGGAACGCAATTAAACGCAAAGCCATCCAGATAGGCTTCCAGCCTCGGCAGAATAATATGACCGGGTTGCCATTAACGGCACTGAAGTAGGCGTGTTTACTGGTTTCTCTGGTGATAACGACTAAGCTCAAGGGTGCCGCCTTGCCCCTGTCAACCTGCCGATCCTTGGAGGTCACCATGAAAGACAGACCAAATGCAAAGCAGTTGAATAAAACCCTCGAAGCTTTTGAGGCTCAGATACATGAGTCTTGCTTACCGAAACCGCTCAGCAAAGAGCTGATTTACCTTGCCAATAAAGCCCAATCTGCACTGAAGAAAGCAGACTATTGCGATGCCGATAACAGCATGGCTGTTGCCATGCAAACCATTAAGCGCAATCTTGGCAGCAACATAAGCTTGCGGCTCGGTTTTAAACTGAGTGACACCATCTTGGCGAATATCCGACCGTACACCGCCGCTGATGTCGGTGTTTTAGCCATGGATAGTGGCGAGTTTGCTGAGCGATTTTTCCAGATCTACGCAGACGATCCCTACCGACCGCCCGGTTTGCCAAGCTATATGGAAAAGCGCCCTTTTCCTGAGGATGTTCAAGCTGCTGCGGACAGCGTTTTAGATCTGATTAGTAGTTTTGAGTTACCCGAAGAGCAGTTTGCGATCTTGCATC
Source organism: Neiella litorisoli (assembly GCF_014773395.1). GTDB lineage: Bacteria > Pseudomonadota > Gammaproteobacteria > Enterobacterales > Neiellaceae > Neiella > Neiella litorisoli. The sequence goes on from NZ_JACXAF010000003.1 coordinate 373,781, forward strand.
AGGATGTTGGCAACTTTGTCATGGAGGCGAATAACTACTGCGCTAACACCAACAAAGTTGATGTGTTGTTCACTCAGGATCTACTGTTAACCACCATCTACTTCGACCTGCTTGATATGCAAGGCACTTATCTCACGCAGCATCAGGTCATGAGTGTGATGGGGCTAATCATTTTCGCCGCACCGCCAGCTTGGTTATGTTGGTCGCCGCCGGCGATATTGGCACAGATTGCTTTAGTTGTGTTGGGTACGATTGTTTACGGCATCTACAAAGGCCTGCGCTGGGCAGCAACTCGCAAGGCGTATCAAGGTGCTTGGACCTTTGTGCGGACCTGTAAAGTTACAGTTGCTCAGGCCGTTGCCGACATCAATCGCAGAGTTGCAGGTTTGGATGCCGCTCAAACCAAGGAAGTGAAGGACGCGCTGAAGAAAACTCGCAAGGGTATCCGTAAGGGCACCATTGTGACCATTGGTAATCGAGCGAAAGTATTGCAAAAGCTCAACGCCATGATCGCAGCCATTTAAATGGCACAAGTGAATAACGCCGCCAGTATTGGCGGCGTTATTGTGTCAGATACACTTCGCTGGCTTAGGTAAACCGGCGATACGGGTGGCCTGTTTTGCCGGCCCTTTGCGAAACAGTTTATACAAGTAGCGGCTGTTGGCTTTTTCCTCTGGCCACTGCTTGCTCAAGGCTTTTATTAGCATACGAATCGCTGGGCTGGTATCGAACTCTTGATAAAACTGTCGAACGAAGCTCACCACTTCCCAGTGCTCATCGGTTAACTCAATCTGTTCTAACTCGGCAAATGCATGGGCTACGTCTAGCGACCATTGGTCAAAATTGGCCAAGTAACCATGTTTATCTAACGCAAGCTCAGTGCCATTGTCGAGTGTAAGAAGAGTTGGCGGCGTAGTTTTCATGCTAGTTCTATCGGCGGCTAAATTCGAATAATGTGTTGGCATCGTAGGCTTAGGTCAACCCACTGGCCATGGTCAATGATCTGCGCCCTAGGCTCGACCGAACGGGCCGAACAGTCACTAGTCAGTGCATAAATTCGGCTGATCGGGGGCAGTTGACTCTGTTGACGATAAACGCCATTTTCAACTAGCACGATGACATCATCTTCAGTCACTAAATCTAACCAGTTGCCAGAGATCTCATCGCGGATCACGTAGAGCAGGGCGATTGGCCGATCAGATACGGATGACATGCGTTGCCTCCAAGAGCAGTTGGCGGATTCTATCATTGCTGATCAGTTCTGGGGAGCCAATCAATGACTGTGGGTTAAGGTTCATTGCCTTTGCTTCATCAGCGGCAATATAAACCTGGTCGATATCGAACAACGGCAGCGCGTTAAACAATTTGCCAAGGTTTTTGGCGCCAGCGTCAGCAGCATTGGGAGTCGGTACCAGCTGGCGCACACCTTGGCCACTGAATAGCAGGCTCACTTGCTGATCATAGGCGGCGAAGGCGAGTGCCGCGTCGAGAGTTTCTCGGGCATTGATGGAGCCGATTGCCGGCTGCGTTGACCAGATCACTATCATCGCCAGCTCCTAAAATTGCACGACGCGATCGCTGTTAATAGTGGCTTTGACCAGTATGCCCAAACCACCAATCTTGAATTGCTTGGCTAACAGCACTTGTTCCGCTTCTTCAAGGGACTCAGCGCCTCCTAAGCCGCGCCGCTGCGCTGCTGCGCTACAGATATCAAGTGGCACTTGATGTTGTAAGGCAAACTGCTGCCAATGATGCTGAGGACACCATTCATCGGCGGGCCAGTCGAGATGGGCATCGGCAATGGTCACCGCTTGTTGGAAAAAGAATACTTGCTCGATCACGTGGCCTTTAGCAATAGCAGCCTTTGCATAGGCTAAGGCATTGACATGGGCATTGTAGTGCTCAGGTGGACTATCAATAAGCAAAGTGATTCGGGCCATAGTACGACAAGTATCCGTTATTCAGTCGCCAGCCAACATCGTGACGTAGTTGGCTGGCAATCCAATCAAAGCCCCACAAAGAAGCTGATGATGATGGCGTTGACAATATCGACGAAGAAACCGCAGACCAAAGGCACCACAATAAAGGCCCGGTGCGCAGCACCGTGCTGGTGGCTGACTGCGGTCATATTGGCGATTGCGGTGGCGGTAGAGCCAAGAGTAATGCCGCCAAAGCCGGAGCAGATCACTGTCGCTTCGTAGTCTTTGCCCATTACTTTGAACACGACAAAGATGGTGAAGACCACGGACAGCAAAATTTGCAATGTCATCACCGAGCCTAAGAATAGCAGTGACCCTTTCAGCTCCCAGATTTGCAGCGACATTAATGCCATGGTTAAAAACATACCTAAGCAAATATCGGAGATCAGTGCCAGACCTTGCTCCTGTCCCGGCCAACGCAATTTAGGGAACAATGGCGCAACGGCATTGCGAATGAAAATACCGGCAATCAAACAGCTAACGAACTTAGGTAACTGGGCCCCCATATCGGTCAGCCATAAATCAAGAAAGTGGCCCATGATAAGTGCGACGTTGAGCCACATCCAAGCCCATAAAATGGCGTAGTGTTCAATTTTGGTGTGGGTTTTATCGTGGGCAACACCAACATCGAGATCGTCATGCGAGCCGGTTTTCAGTTTATGTTTTTTGATTAGATAGCTGGCAATTGGGCCACCTAAACAACAAGCGCTGATCAGACCAATGGTGTTGGCGGCAACACCGATTTCCATACCGTTGGTAATGCCCAAATCTTCAACAAAAGTTGGTGCCCAAGCGAGGGTGGTACCGACACCGCCGATCAGCGAGATAGAGCCTGCCATCAAGCCAGTTTTCGGATCGAGGCCAAAGCCTGTCGCAGCACCAATACCGATAAGGTTTTGCAGAATGATGTAAATCACCGCAAGTAGCACCAGAATGGCCAATGGTTTGCCGCCGGACAGTAAGGTTTTGATGTCGGAACGGAGACCAATACCAGCAAAAAAGTACAGTAATAGCCAGTCACGAACATCAAGCTCAAAGTTAACTTGTATGTCTGCAACCGCGTAGATAAGCGCCACCACAATGGCACAAAGAAAACCACCAATCACCGGCTCAGGGATACTGTAAGCCCTCAGCACCTGATAGCGCATGATGGCGACTTTACCGATAAACAGCAAAACAATCGTGAGGGTGAAGGCAACAAAGCCGTGAACTTGCAACGTTTCCATGGCGAACCAAGCCTTTTATTTCTTAGGATTAGCGCTAAGCATAACCTAACAGATTTAACATAGTGATAAATATTAGGATGTTATCGTTGAACTGCAGCTGAAAAAAAGCCCTGCGTGGGCAGGGCTCTTTGCGTAATAGGGGGACGCTTAGTCGTCGTTCATCACACCCAGCAAGTGCAACAGGTGAACGAACAGGTTGAACACGTCGAGGTACAAAGCAACGGTTGCGCGAATGTAGTTGGTTTCACCACCGTTGATGATGCGGCTGGTATCAAACAAAATCAGGCCCGACATAATCAGTACCATACCTGCAGAAATAGCGAGGCTCATTGCTGGAATTTGCAGGAAGATGTTGGCAATGGATGCCACAATGGCAACCACCAAACCGACCATCAAGAAGCCACCCATGAAAGAAAAATCTTTCTTGCTGCTCATGGCGTAGGCTGATAGCGCGAAGAAAATCAACGCAGTGCCGCCAAGCGCTTGCATGATCAGTGACGGACCATTCGGCAGAGCCGCGTATGCGTTTAGCATTGGCCCCAGCGAGGCTCCCATCAGACCTGTGAAGGCGAAAATCCACCCCAAACCTGATGCTGAATCAGCTTTTTTGTTGACGACAAATAACAAACCAAATGCGACCAACATCATTACCAATGCCACCATGTGGCTAAGGTTCATGGCCATCGACACACCTGCAGTGACTGTACTGAACAGCAGCGTCAGTCCTAACAGGCTGTAAGTGTTGCGTACCATCTTATTGATGGAACCAGCTTCAACCGCTGGGCTGTACATGCTTTGTTGTGCCATCTATTCGGCTCCTTCTGTTACCAAACTAGGGTATTAGAGTTCCGGACTCGCTAAGGAGTTCCCGAGACCCATTATCATTTGGTACTTATAGTGGCGACGATTGGATCCTTTTTCAAGCCGCAAAAAGTGTGGAAATAGCATTATTATTGGTTGTTTATGTATCAATTTGTTTGATTTTTCAGCGTTCGAACGAGAAAGCCATTTTTTTGCAATTTTTTGCTTTACAACAGCCAAAGGCGTCATTAATATGCGCATCACTCGCTGCGGAGAGGTGGCAGAGCTCGGTTGAATGCACCTGACTTGAAATCAGGCGAAGGGTTAAACCTTCCGGGGGTTCGAATCCCTCCCTCTCCGCCACTTATCTGAAGGCCTCGCAATACGCGGGGCCTTTGTCGTTTAAGGGCTACAGAGAATCTGGCACCTCATTGACTGGTACATAGAGGTGGTACAGAATGCCCTTGATGACTAGTCCTTGGAAACACCCCCAAACCGGAGTTTATTACTTCCGTCGAGCAGTACCCGCAGATATTAAGAAAGCGGTTGGACGCTCGTTAATCAAAAAGACGCTTGGAACCAAAGACCCCGAGGAAGCCAAGCGGCTAATCGTTCCCCATATTGCCGAGAGCGACGAGCTATTCCGTATGGCTCGACTCAGAGCCGATCAAGAAGTCTCACACTCAATAACAGCGAAAGACGCGGCGATCATTGCCTCGCGTTGGTATGAGCGTATGAAAGACGAGATCGACGCCAAAGGCGGGGACGTTGGCTTTGTCTCAAAGATAGTCCACGAGGACGGCTCAATCAGTTTCGAAGAAAGTACCGACTTATTGAGAATTGTCGGAAATGACATTCACTTCGCCAGCGATGCTCAGCTCGATCTCCTTGGGGAGCAACTAGGGACGTTTATCGACGAGCAGCTTCAAGTCGAGACCTTGAGTGTGTCCAAAGGGTCGGATCAATATCGTTGGATTGCGAAAGAGTTCTTTATCTTTTTGCATGAATTGGAAGGTCTCAGCAAAGCTCGAATGCTGAATAATTGGAACTATAAGTCTGCTCCTTCGATAGCTGATTCGGTCCTGTCTGTCGATAAGACAAGGGACAAGGCAAATGCCCCGAGACCGGTCGAAGGGAAAGGACCGCTTTTGTCTCAAGTCTTGGCGAGCTACCTCGACGCAGAGAAAGCGAAGGTCGGAGAGAACCTCAGTCGACTGAAGTCATTGGACAGCTATGAGGCAAGCTTCAAACGCTTTGTGGAGATCGTCGGGGATATTCCCGTCGATGGCTTGACGTCCCATCATGTCATTCAATTTCGAGACACGTCGCTCAAGCTTCCAAAATCGAAGACTCAGCAGATCCGAAGTATGCCGATAGAGCGGCAAATTACCTACGCCAAGACAAACGAATTGACTCTCGTAAGCCCGTCGACCGTTAAGAACACGCTCAAGCATGTCTCAACGATCATTAACTTTGCGGTTGAGGCTGACTTTATCTCAGTGAATCCAGTTCAACGGGTCAAGAAGCCACAAGCGAAGAAAGTTGTCGACGCGTCAGAGCTTGAACGGGGTTACGGCGCTGAGGAGCTGGATAAGATATTCAGTCATGAACAATTCAGGGATGCGTCAGCTCATAAGCGTCATGGATGGGCGTCGTATTGGATCCCGTTGATTTGTCGATACACAGGGGCGCGACTTAATGAGATCGGTCAGCTAAATACGAGCGACATTCAACAGGAAGGCAGCGTCTATTACTTCAATATCAGACGAGGGAAGGGACAATCGGTTAAGGCTGACAGTTCGGTCCGACACGTTCCGATCCATCGACACTTAATTGAGTTGGGTCTCTTGGACTACGCCGAGTCAATCGGAGAAGGGCCTTTATTCCCTCAGGTTCCCCGTAGCAAACAGACAGGCTCAACGACCAGCGCCCTTAGTAAATGGTGGGCGAATATTGTTAGGGGACAGGGAGTCGACCCCAAGGCTCCGGCCCATGAGTTCCGACATACGATCAAAACTGAATTGAGGGGACTCAGCGTTCCGGACAGTGTTAGCGATCGAATTACTGGACACAGCGCCAAAGGCGAGGGCGGTCGTTACGGCTCGGTTAGTCTTGAGTTTCGACAAGAGGTGATCGACAAAATCACCCCTGTATCAGTCGGACGAATCTTTAACAGGGACTAAGCGACTAACCCCGCGACACTCCTTCGAACGCGATCTTAGTGCTCAGAATTACGCAAGGACGGCCCGAGGTTTTCAGTCTTTCGACGGCTTCGGGTTCGTTGACCTCTTTCCAATCATATTGACCCACGTCCCCGAGTTCGACGTTCAGGACGTCCTCAGGGGTTGCCGCATAGATCAGCTCGGGAAGGTCGGTGAGGATTGTCTCGTCGAATACGATCGGGGCTTCTTCGTAAGTTAATTCGTCTTGCATTGTTACTACTCCTTTTGATGGGTTTCCGTTGAACAACGAGGGACACTCTAGAATATTCAAAAAGACAAAATAACATATATTTATCAATAACTTACAATAGCGATCGCGGGATTGGGATTGACCCCTGAGTCTGTTCCCAAGGGTTAGACGTTGAGGCCCTTTTCTCGCATCATTTCGAACATTTCTCGGAGAGAACGGGTCAAGAAGTTGGAGCGTCGACAATCCTTGCACTTGTTGGCAATCCAAAGCTTGCCGGTCATTAAGTTGGAGACTTTGGCCTGAAAATCAGAGGTCGGTTTCATTTCGTTACAGCAAGGACAGAGACGCGGGGCTGAGTCCTTGTAGTGAGCCTTTAGGAGTTTCTTGGTCTTTTTGTTCTGACACGTTTTACACAGAGGCGAGCGCCCTCGGCCAGAGATAGGACGGAATTGGTTTCGGGGCTTTAATTCATTACAGGAGCGGCATTCTTTGAGGTTTTTCGGGTTACGGGAGGTCATTGGGTGGGGTCCTTTGGTGAGAGCTTACAGGTGGCCTTGATTGAGGAGTTGGTCTCGCTTGTATTCGATGTACCAGCGAACGAAAGAGGCTGTGTCGTACTGCGACTGGACGCCGCGTTTCCCCTTCTCGATACAGGGAGCGCCCTTCTCGACGAATGTGTCGATGGTGGACGGTGTGACGCCGATAATCTCGGCCATTTCTTTACGGTTGGCGATCATGCGTTTTCCTTTGGGATTAGTTCGTTGAGGAGTTGATTGATTTCGTCTTCGAGGATCGACCTTATGGCCTGCTCGTCGACGAGACCCACGACTCGGGGAAGGACGCGGGGGATTAGTTGTTGGAAATGCTCGGAGAGGACCTTGATCCGGTCCTTAATGGTATCGACAGCTTCGTCCACGAGAACGACTTCGCGGAGTTTGGACGCGAGGTTTAACTCAGTGATAGCGACTTCAGCTTCGAGCTTCTTGGTCCTGAGATCCCGAAGACTTGGATCGGTGTTTGGTCCCGAGGTGTGGGAACCTTCGAGTTCCTGTTCGACGTGCCATTCAATGACTTTGGTTGTGTCGAAGGTGTAATTCTTGCCCTCGGAGCCTTTCGACTCAATGGGGAGTCCTCGGGTCATTCTGGAACGGACAGTCTTTCGCGTAACCCCGAGGATGGACGCGAGTTGAGTCATGTTAACTTTCATATTTGTTCTCAGTGATTTAACAGTAAATGTGTAGGGCTTTCAGATCCCCTCGCAGAATTGAAAGATCGGGGTGCGAATAACCCATTAACTCAAGGTCTAGGGAGGACCCGTCGACCCTCCCGAGGACCTTCTCTCGCCCACGTTGAGACAAGCTGAGAGCATCGCTTTGATGGACCTACAGACAGCCGCGGAGAGGCGCTGAGAATGGGCCGGAGGGGCTTGTCTTTAAGGGGGGGGTTAGGCTGGACATGATGAGGGAGCGAGGGGTTATCTTAGGCTTGTTCTTTGAGGACTAGACCTGTTGATTCGTGAGCGTTGGTTGTTGAGCCGTGACGCCGTGTTGAGGTGCGTTGAGGACCGAACCCGAGGGGATGCTAGGGCAGAGTCGTTGAGGCTAGCCTCGGGGTTGTCTGGTTGAAGACGCGGGGGGACTACTCGTCAACTAAGACTTCTATTGGTTTGCCCCGAGGAGCCACTAAAAGCAGTTTAATTAACAACAACTCCGTCCTGAATTAAGCCTCTGAGTAACTTTTGAGATACAAGTTCGTCGTAACTTTTATCAAAAAACATTCCCCAGTTCTTCTTGATTAGGTTCACTCTCCATCTAGCTCGGTCGCAGTTTATATTGCTCAGATTGTTTTTATTTAAGCTACAGGCAATTACGATCGCTTCGTAGGTCATTGCAGTGCTAATCACAGCGGTTTGCTTGGTGTTTAAATCATTTGCTCGACATGGATTGAACGCTAAAGCGAAAACAATTCCAAGTAATAGAACTAACAGCTTGTTTTTTGGGGGCTTCATAATGCCTTCTTTATGGTTAACATGTTGAATACAACTATTTTAAGATGATAGATCGCTTTTATTAATTCTCTATCCTGAATCCATTATCGTTTTTGCCAGAGAGGGTTAGTTCCTCGACAATTGTCCTCTCGATTGATTTTGCAACTCCCCAAGCAAATAGCTGAAAAGGAAAGGTAATCGTCAGGGATAACTTCAAATGGTTGTCATCCAATTGAATCAGAGCGTTGATGTAACCTGCAAAATACCTCATTCTCGGGTGGAGGTAGAATAAGACGTTTAAGCAGTTAGGCTCTTCGCTAACTATATCTAAAGGCTCAGCTCCCGCTTTTAGCGATGCGCCAATCAATTCGATAACGAAACGGGTTGGTTCTGCTTCCAGTGTTAGGGAGTGGCTTCTACTGCTCTTTATTAGTTTTCCTTGGAAGTTCTTAAGAATCGCTTTTCTACTGACGTAACGACCAAAACTTGGATCGCCACCCCCTTCGAATATAAAGTTAAGTACTCCGTTTTTGATAGCGGAATTTTTTTGATATTTACACTTGCTTCGAAGGTATTCAGCAATGTCCGGCTTTAGCAACATTAGTTTGATGTTTTCAACGGTTCTAGTGTTCATAAAGAATGCCAGCTGTTTTCAACAAGGCCACTTCGACTTTACGCTGAATGCACTCGTTATCGAGCATTCTGATTTTAGGCACGATCTATTCCCTCTTTATTAGTCCATCTCACAGACAACAGACGTATGGTAAAACTAATTATTCAATGACGCGAGGATCATCCCCGCGACTTCCCCTTTGATCTCCTCCGAGACGTATCGGTTATTCAACCAGTTCAACAAGTCGGCCTCATGAGTCATGGACTCAGGGTTCGGCTTTGAGGCTGTCCCTCCGAGTTCCAAGTCTCGGGATATGAACAAGGCGGCTAACTCGACACGTTCCATGACCCGACGAGCATGTCTATCGCTACACCAAAGGAACGTCTCAACGCGCTTTGACGTGAGGTCTCCTTCGACGTTTAGAAACACATCGGCAACCTTTGAGGGGGATACCTCGTTGACGTGTTTTGTTCCTTTGCGTTTCCGGCTCTTGATGGACTTTTGGTTCTCCGCAAGACAGACCCCGACGAGTATGTCTTCGAGCCAGCCGATCGGCTTACCGTTTTGACAAGTGAAGTCGTTCATTTGTTGAGGACTGAAAGGGTTAACGATTGTCTTTGGAGGGCGACCTCGGCGGGGCTTCTGCGGGTATACGAACTCAGGGGCGTCGAACTCGTAAAGAGGATCGAGACAAGAATGAATGGACATAATTTCGGACGTATTATTTAGGGGAGACTTGGGGGGATTAATTTCGGACGTATTACTTAGGGACTGACTCTGAGATTAATTTCGGACGTATTATTTAGGGGAGACTTGGGGGGATTAATTTCGGACGTATTACTTAAGGACTAACTCTGAGACTAATTTCGGACGTATTACTTAAGGACTGACTCGGGACGACTAAGGATCAGGGTCGACCTCATGGATGGGTGATATTTGAATTAATAAATCACCAAACCCAAAGACCGACCCAACTACCCGAGGTCTATCCCTTATCCTTGAGGTGTCCTCCTCGGGATCAGTCTTTTAGATCAGCTTTTGAGACTCCCGAAAGTACCGGTCGAAGGATTCCTCGTCCTCAACTGGGTCGACTGTGCTTCTCATGGGGGGCCTTAATATTCTTCGCCGAATAAGGTCGGTTTACTTGGTCCAGAACCACAGATTCGAGCGGCAGTCGCTGAGGCTGGCTGAAGATAAGGGGTATGGCCTTTGTCGCGGTCAATCTCTTTGATCCGCTTTTGAACCTGAGCGAATAAGCGTCGATATACCATTGAGGCTTGTTCCTCGGTCAACTTGTATTCACGGATCAACCAGTCTTTCGTGTTAGGCGTGAGGATGAAACTCGGGTGAGGTCCAAAGTCACTAATTACGGCGCGGACATGATTTCCCGCAGCCATAAAGTTGCTAGTCTCTCCGCCGTGTCGAAGGTCGACGATAACAACTCCGGCCTCGTCGATTAGTGTCCGATAGATCGCATGATGTGCGGTTTCAGCTTCAGCGCGTTTTGCTTTGACTCTCTTTCTTCTGAACATAGGGTTTTACTCTCGTTGTATGGGAAATGGGGCCGACCCTGAGGCCGACCCGAGGACACGCATTAAGCGATTGAAGTTGTCTTGACGAAGGACTTCTGATCCAAGACGACGGAATCAACGTCGAACATTGAGCGGACACGCGTCGCGCCTATCTCCGGTTGACCCTCAGGGGTGTATGAGTGAGCCAAGAAGTCGATCTTTGAGCTTGTCACGCCTTGGAAGTCCGAGAAACGACCCGAGACCATTGTCCCCGCGGGAACATGCTTCGAGACTTGGATCTTTTGGTCTGGAACCCAAAGACTACCGAAGGTCTTCGTCGTTGAAACTTGGCGAGCCAACTTCGCGACGTCCGGAGACATTAGGACCCCGATTTCTTCCTTGTCGATCCCGTTGCCTTCCAAGATCTCAAATTGTTCGCTCATAACCTCGATGATGGATTTTGAGAAGCCGTTGAGAATGTTCTCGGTGATTTGCTTCAACAAGCCGTCTGGTTGAGAAGCGATTACCGCTGAGTCGCCATTAATGAGCGCCGCTTCGACAGACTCGCGGATAGCATTAGCCTGAGCGATTCGGACGTTCGGGAGGATTGTCGGGATTAAAGACGAAGTCCGACGACTAACAATCGTGAAAGCCCCGATGGTGTGGATCTCATACGGGAACTTGACTGACTGAGCGTTGGACTCGGGGATCTCCTCATTCTCACCAAGCCATTGAGTCTGGACCGCTGTATCGAAACCAGCGAAGAACGGGAAGCCCTCAAACATGCCTGAGGTGTCGATCGACATGCCAAGGCGAGACAGTTTGTTTGTGTCAACAATGACGTGCTTCCAAGTTGCCTTGTTGAAAGGCTGAGAGCTACAAGCTCCGGCATGAGTTGTAGTCGTCATCATTCGCTTGTAGGTGTTGCGAAGGTTCTCGTCGACGGCGTCGAGTTCAGACGCAGAGACAAGCGGAGTGTCGAGAGACTCAGAGTAGAACATGGGGGCTTGCTCCCGCATTCCGCTGAACTCTTGTTTGTCGTCGTAGGTGGCGATTACCTCGGGTTTTGCGTTGTCGATTAGATCTTGGAAGTTACGGGCTGAAGATGGGTTAATCATAAAGTTTTTACCTATAGGTCAAATTGAAGATGTGAGGGAGTGAGGACTCTCGGGGGAGTCGTAAAGGTGATTCATTGTGTTAGCGCTCGAATGAGCTGTTGGGCCTGTCTTGGGCCTATTTGGACGACCTCGGGGGTCGCTTAGTGGTATTGACTCAGATTGTTATTGTTGGACGATGGGGCGGGGGAAGTCTTACTCCTATCTCATTGGGTTGGTTTCATAAGCTCTTAAGATGATCGGACTCTCGCCCTTCTCAGGGTCATATTGAGAAACAGCGCTCAGCAGTAGCTTGTATTGAAGGACGTCAGTAATTTGAGTGACTCGGTACTCGTCCCCGAGATTCAACGGGTCGAGTTCGTAAATTGAGTTCAACGGAAAAGCAGGATCAGACGATACGATACTGACACGAAGATCGATGCAATGAGGCTTAGATATTATCCAGACATGACCGCGCTCTCGGGTGTCTTCGATAAGGTAGGCGTCGTTGTTCTTCAGGAATGCTTTTACAAATTCAGACATTGGGCTAATTCTCTCGGGTTGGTTGGTGAATAGTTCGAAGGGCGTTAAGGCCGTGGTAAATCAGGTACGACAAAGTGGCGGACCTTGAGGGGCGTCGTTTGAGCTTTGAGGACAAGAGGTCTCGGGCTTCTTCTATGCGGTCGACGGTCTTTTTGTCGGCACACATGGTTAGCCGCTGAGTCCTTGTCCCGTGGGGATTCCTTGCGGTTGGTCTCATGGTTTAGTTCTCGGGTTAATTATGAGTTTTGGCAAAAAAGAGACGGGACCAAGGGCGGACCCGCCGTTTCCTAACTTCTCAACGCAATGGAACGCTGAGTTTCTTTCTTCACACATGGAGCGACAATTCGGAAAGTTCTTTCTTCGGAGGTGAGGGGACAATTCCAGAAGTCGCATTTTTAAAGGGATCGTAAGGACCGGCGCAAAGTTCTTTCTTCACACATGGAGGGACAATTCGGAAAGCCGTATTCTGTAAGGGGGATCAAGATCGGGTAGGTTCTTTCTTCGTAGGTGGGGTGACAATTCGGGAAGCCGCATTCTATAAGGGTTTCAGGACTCCGAGGTTGGCTCCTTTGGATGGGGTCAAAGGGGTGGTACATTTGCAATTTTGGTGTTATCTTTAACTTATTGTATTTGTTGGTTTTTGTCAGTGACGGCCAGATCCGGGGGTTCGAATCCCTCCCTCTCCGCCACTTATATAGAAAGCCCGCTTTTACAGCCTGTCTTTCATACACAAATCCCTCGATGCAGATCGGGGGATTTTTTTTGAACTCATATTGCTTTTGCTGATCACAATAATTCACTCTATG
>NZ_JACXAF010000030.1 GCF_014773395.1 Neiella litorisoli
AAAAAAGTAATGTGGAGATCAGATCGAAGTTCACGGAAAAAGTTCAAAAAAATCCCCGCCAATTGCTTAGCGGGGATTTGTGTATAAGAGACAGGCGTTAAGCTGGCTTTTTTGTTTGAGCCGATGAGATAAGCAAACCCATGAGGCAAGTACAAGTCGATGATCAGTGGTTTACGCCGAGCAAAATTGTTTGTGTGGGACGTAACTATGTTGAACATATCGAAGAGCTGGGCAATGAAATACCCGAGCAGATGGTGGTGTTTAATAAGCCCAACTCGGCATTGAGTGACACCTTGCTGGCCAGTCATGGCGAACCACTGCATTATGAAGCGGAGCTGTGCCTATTGGTGAAAGACGGCCGATACTTTGCCGCCGGTGTTGGCTTGGATTTAACCAAACGCATGTTACAAAGCCAGCTTAAAGCCAAAGGTCTGCCGTGGGAGCGGGCGAAAGCATTTGATGGCGCCGTTGTGCTTAGTCCGTTCCGTGTGATTGATCAGGAGCTGGCATCGTTGCGATTTGAACTGTGGGTCGATGGTGCGCTTCGGCAGCATGGTCAACAGCAATTGATGATGTATCCACCAGCCGCCATTTTGGCCGAACTGAACCAATTCACGACGTTACTCGATGGCGACGTGGTGATGACCGGTACCCCTAAAGGGGTTGGCCAGATCCAACCGGGTCAAACCTTTGTGGTCAAACTCTTTGCTAACGATGCGCTACTGCTCAGCCAAAGCTGGCAAGCGCTTTAGCGACTGAGCGCGTCGATAAACTCATCGGCTTTATTCGCTCGTAATGCCACGCATTGGTCAATGATTTCTGCGGTCTCTGCAATTTGCCGCGGGGCACCGGATATTTTGTCCTGATTGGCACTGAAAAATGCGCTCATATCGTCCCGTTGCTCGGTGCTGCAAAATGGCGCCGCAACACTGACGATACGAGCAATGCTAAACGAACTGTAGCGCAGCAGCATGGCGTCAAGATTGTCTTTCAACCATTGCCAAGTAAAGTCTTGTAATACTGGGTTCTGGATGAATGAAGCGAGCAATTGTTGCGCCTCGTTAGAGCGCACCTCGGTTGATAACAGCAGCTCCTCGACTAACAGTTGGCCCAGTAGGCGATCGTCAATTTGCCCTAAAGCAGTGAATACTTGCTGTCGGAGCAAGCCATTGGTTGAGGTTAAGCCAAGTTCCTTTAATTCCCAGATGTAAGTTTCATCACTATCTTGGACTGCGGCAATCATGGCGATCCCGACCAGGTTTGGATCAAGCGCTCGGGTGTTGTAGGGCCGGCTGCCAAGGTAATCATTCAAACGTCGCTTGAGCGCTGAACGAATCGCCGGATCTTTGGCCGTCAAGGCCAAGGCATCGATCACACTGTGACGCAGTAGCGCGGTGGCATTGGGGTTTTCTAAATCAGCGCGGGTGTTGGCATCAAAGCCCAACGTGTTGAAATGCGGTTGATAGTAGCGGGCGACCCGCTGAGTGAATTCGGTTGGCGCTTGGTTGTTGAGCAAGCGGTGTTGCAGCCGCTGTAATTGTGACAGTGGCATGGCCGCCACATCCCAGTAATCGGATGCACTCAGTACCTGATAACCGGCGAGCAGTCGCTCTGATGACACCGCTCCTTCTAGATAGGCGGCAAATAAGTTGTCGCCAAGGCTAATTAATTCCGACGCGGATAGCTGTTCGGCTTGTTCGAACAACGTTTGCCAGCCGTCATCATCCAATTGCCAACGATAGTAACCCGCGGCTTCGGCATTGGGCATCAGCCATTCCTGACAGCGCCAGTCTTGCCGATATTTGGGCTGCGCTAACATCAGGCACTGTTTGCCATCTTGGCTACGAAAACAAAACGGAATTTGCCATTGTTGTGGGTCACCTTCGGTGATCCCCATGGGCACGTAGCGGGATTGCTGCAGCAATAATTTGTCGATCGATGTGTCGCATTGCTGGTTCACTGAAACAGTGGGAACGCCAGATTGATAGAGGAAGCTCTTGAACGCAGGAATAACCTCAGGCGTCCCCGAACCATCTGCCAGCGACTGCAGAAAGTCGTTGATATCCGCATTGCCCCAAGCATGGCGCTTCATATGTAAGCGAACGCCATCACGAAAACGGTGCTCGCCAAGGTAGCTCTCAAACATTTGCAGCACGCCGCCACCTTTGCGGTAGGTAATGCCGTCAAACGCATTCATGATGTCATCATTGGTGGCGATGGGGTTGCGGATCTGTCGCGCCGAAGACCGAGCATCGACGGCCATGGCGCCATGAGCGCGCATGGTTAAGGTCCGATCAAACTCTAAGTCCGGCCGCCATTGGTGCGCAGCTTTGTAGGCAACCCAGGTTGCGAAAGCTTCATTGAGCCAAATGTCATCCCACCATTTCGGCGTGACTAGATTACCAAACCATTGATGGCCCAACTCATGGGCATGAACCACCCCGTAGGCGCGCAGTTGCGAGACTGGCGCCTGGTCGTCGAGCAGCAATAAGGTCTCGCGGTAGACAATGGCGCCGGCATTCTCCATAGCGCCAAAGGCGAAATCGGGGGCGGCAATGAGATCGAGCTTTTGATACGGGTAAGGTAAACCAAAGTAGGATTCCAGCGCCTCTAAGATGGCTTGGGTATTGTCCAATGCAAACAAGAGCTGCTCGCCTTTGCCTTTGGCGGCAATACCACGCAGCGGAATCGCCTCGGCACGCAAGTCGTTGGGCGGGATTGCTGGCCATTCAATGACATCAAATTCGCCCACCGCAAAGGCAAGCAAATAAGTGGGTAAAGGTTTAGTGGTGGCAAAGGTGTGTTTGATCAGGCCGTTGGGCAGTTTTTCGGCACTGATTTCTGGGGTATTGCTGATCACCGAATTGTTGGCCTCGGTGGTCACGCTGATATCAAATGGCGTTTTGAACAAGGGTTCATCAAACGATGGAATCGACATCCGGGCAGAAATTGCCTCCATCTGGCTGAACACGTAGTGCTGGCCGCTTTCCTCCACTTTATAGATAGAGTCGAGCGATGTACTGTAATCAGCCTCGTATTTAATTGTGAGACTGGCATTGCCTGAGACAACTCGCGGTAGCGAAATTTTCACCACTCCGCTGCCATCAACTTGCTCATAGTTCGCGGTTAATGTGTGTTGTGCGGTGAGCAGTTCACTGCTGCTGACTCGTAATCCTTTGCCATGAATAAAAAAGGTATCCGTTGGCTGGTTAACACTTAGGTCGATTTGAGTGGTGCCGCTAAAGCTCGACTGCTCCGGAAGCAAAGTCAGATCAAGGTGGTAGTGAAGCGGCACAACAGCCGTGCCCAGTTGACCCGTTGGAACTGGTAAGGGGGCACGTGGTAACCATGCCGACTGACCGTTCGAATCCTCCGAAAAATCAACATGGAGCATGAACAGAGTAATGATGATGGCAACGGCAATAGCAACAATGGCGACAATGATTTTATTCATCGGGCGGTCTCGAATGCAATAGCGGGTAACAAGTTGATTCTACTGGACAAGGCGCGATGCGAATATGTTAACAGTCACAAGGATTTAACAGTTGGCGTCAAGGAAATGTATTCATCGCCATGTTAGCTCGCGGTTAACGGCATTTTTCGTTGTTTGCGGCGTTGTTGCTGAACTATTTCTATCAATCTGACAATGCTCTGTTTTTCATCATTTAAGCATGTAGCCCTTGCAACAGGCTGGCTGCTGATTTTATGGTGGGATGCGGATATAAAAAATATTTTTGTTATAACGGCTAGATAGTTAGCAGATCGTTAAGTTTCCACTATCTTTTTTAAGTCAACGGAATTTATTACTAAAAAGGCAGGCTTTTAATATGACGCAATTTCGCAAGATCTGGACAGGTCTGGTGACAGGTGCGACTGTGGCTTTGACTACCCACTTACCTTTGGTTCACGCCAGCGCTGATGAGGCGAGCGTAGAGGCGGAGGTGATACGCCCAGTTAAAATCATGCGCCTCGGTGCTCCCGGCGAACGCAGCATTCGAACATTTCAGGGGCAAGCGGAATCCAGTAACAGAACGACACTGGCATTTCGGGTTCCTGGGCAATTAATGGAAATGCCAGCAATTGCTGGCCAAGAAGTGAAACAAGGCGATTTGCTCGCTCGGCTCGATCCCATTGAGTATGAACTCACGCGCGACAAAGCGCTTGCTCAGTATGAGTTGGCTCAAGTCCAATTCGCTCGGACCGAACGACTGGTCAAAGATCAGTTAGTCAGCCAGCGCATGCACGATGAAAATCGTGCTCAGTTAAGCCGTACTCAAGCCATCTATGAACAAGCGGAAGCAAACGTCGGTTATACCTATTTGCGCGCACCGTTTGATGGCATCGTGTCTCGAACAGCAGTAGAAAACTGGGATTATGTGCAAGCGAAAGCGCCCATTGTCAGCGTCCAGTCCGAAGGCATGATCGATGTCCATATCCAAATCCCGCAGCATATCGTTACTCAGTTGACCCGTGATTTTATGTTGAACTTGCAAGCGCAAGTTCAGTTTGTCGCTCAGCCAAGTTATCGCTTTAACGCTGTGGTCAAAGAGGTGGAAACCGAAGCCGATCCTCAAACCCTTAGTTACAAAGTGACGCTAACCTTGCCGACTCCGCAGGAATTTAATGTCACGACCGGCATGACGGCGCAAGTGAATATCGACATGTCTCCTTTAGACCCACTGCAGGTCAAATATTACGTGGTGCCTGAAACGGCAATACTCCGCGCAGAGGATGGCTCGGCCCAGGTCTGGCGCATTGCCGCTGACACCATGACCGCCGAGGCCGTTAGGGTCGATGTGTTGGGCAAAGCTCGTCGAGGCCTGCGTATTTCTGGCAACTTGGCTGCGGGTGACCAGATCGCGACGACTGGCGTAAACGAGATTTCTGAAAATATGGTGGTTCGCGAGTGGATTCGCGAGCGCGGCATTTAAGGCGGAGGCTAAACACATGAAGCCAACTATGAATTACCGTGTAGCGGTTGCGATCGGGCTTTGCTCTGCCTTTGCGTTAACTGCCTGTAGCAAACCCGCAGCGCCGGCAAAGCCGCCGGCCTCGATTGAAGTGGCGAAAATATCCGATGATATTTTTGGCACCATGCGTGATTTTCCCGCGGTGGTGCAAGCCAGTGATCAGAGCGACTTAGCCTTTCGGGTGTCCGGTGAGCTAATTGAGTTGCCAGCAAAAGGTGGTATGCGGGTTGCCAAGGGCGATCTGTTAGCCAAAGTTGACCCCGCTGATTTCATCCGCGCAGTTGAAGATGCCAAAGCAACCTATGACTTGGCTAAGTTGAATTTTGAACGCGCCGCTTCTTTGTTGAAAAGCGGCTCTATTTCAGCCTCTGAGCACGATACTTTAAAGGCTGAATATCAAATTGCTCAAGCCGAACTCAATATTGCTAAAACTCGATTGGGCTTTACTGAACTCAGAGCGCCCAAAGACGGCATTATTGGTTCGGTACCGGTGGATAATTTCGAAAACGTCCAAATTGGTGAGCCCATTGTGGTGCTCGATAGCGTTGCAACACTCGATGTAGTGGTTGATGTAGCGGAGCATTTGTTAGCCGTTGCTAGCCCACGTTCGGCGGACAATAAGATAAAGCACAAAGTCACCATTGAAGGCATTAATGGTGAATTTTATGCCTCTCGTTATGAAGTTGAATCGGAAAAAGACGAGGTTAGTAAAACCTATAAAGCAACCTTGCGCATGGAACGGCCTCAGCAAGTCGCCATCCTGCCGGGGATGAGCGCTGTGGTTAGCGTCGACATGAACAAAATATCTCGTGACGCGTTTTCCGGTCTGGTGCTGCCAAGCTCAGCGGTGCAGTTCGAACCGGCAAAGAGTCTTGACGGCCATAACTCATTTATTTGGAAACTCTCTGACACTGGGGATTCAGTGGTGAAACAAGCGGTAGAAGTTCAGCAATTATCTGAATACGGCGTTGAAATAAAATCGGGTATCGCACCAGGTGACGTCATTGTTGTTTATGGCCAGGGACTGTTTGACGGTGCGCCGGTCAATGTGGTGAAAACCAGGGAGATTAACGGATGAGCATTGCTGAGTACTTTGTCAAAAATAAAATTATCAGCTGGTTGGTTACCCTGATTTTGGGGCTCGGTGGTGCGGTTGCGTTTACCGGTTTGGGCCAGCTGGAAGATCCGGAATACACCATTAAAGATGCTGTCGTCATTACTTCATATCCTGGCGCTTCGCCGCAGCAGGTTGAAGAAGAGGTCACCTACAAGCTCGAGCTTGCCATTACCCAGTTGTCCTATATCGATGAAATTAAATCGATTTCGACGGCTGGCTTGTCGCAGATTACGGTCACCATGCAGAATAAGTACGACAAGCATGCGTTACCGCAAATTTGGGATGAATTGCGACGCAAAGTCGGTGATGTAGCTGCCCAGTTGCCTCCCGGCGCGTCAACCCCTTTGGTTAACGATGACTTCGGTGATGTATTTGGTGTGCTGCTGGCCTTTACGGGCAAAGGGTATTCCTATAAAGAGCTGAACGATTACGTTGATTTTGTTAAACGTGAATTAGAGGTGATCCCTGGGGTTGGCAAGATTAACTTGGCTGGGGTGTTATCTGAGCAGGTGTTTATTGAGATTTCCTATAAGAAATTATCGGCGCTTGGGATATCACCCGATACCATTTATGCCTTGTTGAATCAGCAAAATGCGGTGGCGCCAGCGGGAGCGTTCCGTCACGATGATGAGTACATTCGAATTTACTCAACCGGTGAATTCATGGATGTCTCTGAGTTAGAGAATCTAATTATTGCCGGTGCTGGTTCCGATAAGCTGGTTTACTTGCGCGACGTTGCCGATGTCTATCGCGGCTACCAAGAAGTGCCATCCAACCTCTACAACTTTAACAACCAGCAAGCGATTACCATGGGTATTTCGTTTGCCTCTGGGGTCAATGTGGTAGATGTCGGTAAGTTGGTGAAAGAGCGGATGGATGAGCTGGAATACACCAAACCGCTGGGTATGGAAGTGGTTCATATCTACGACCAGCCTGGTTCGGTTGAGGTTTCGGTGCAAGGCTTCATTCTCAACCTAGTGGCAGCTGTTGTTATCGTGGTGGTGGTTCTGCTGTTCTTTATGGGTGTAAAGAGTGGCTTGCTAATCGGTTTGATTCTGGCGCTGACCTGTATCGGCAGCTTTATCTTCATGGCGCAAATGGGCATTGACCTTCAACGTATTTCGCTTGGCGCTTTGATTATCGCACTGGGGATGTTGGTCGATAATGCCATTGTGGTGGTTGAGGGGATTTTGATTGGTATGCAGCGCGGTATGTCGAAAGTCAAAGCCGCTGCCGCCATTGTTAAGCAAACCATGTGGCCATTGCTTGGTGCGACTGTGATTGCCATCGTTGCTTTCGCTCCGATTGGTTTGTCAGAAGATTCGACCGGTGAGTTTGCTGGCAGCTTGTTCTGGGTACTGCTGATCTCCTTGTTGATGTCTTGGTTTACTGCGATTTCCATTACGCCATTCTTTGCTGATTTGTTCTTTAAAGAGCAGAAACACGATCCGGATGCGGAATTGGAAGACCCCTACAAAGGCATTATCTTTGTTGGCTACAAAAAGCTCCTCGACACCGCGATGCGGTTTAAATGGGCCACCATTGGCATTTGTATTGCGTTGCTGGTGGTGTCGTTGTATGGCTTTACTAAAGTGCGTCAGGCATTCTTCCCGCCAGCAACAACGCCAATCTTTCTTGCGGATGTTTGGTTGCCGCAGGGCAGTGATATTCGCTACACCAGCGAAGTTGTCGATGAGATGGAAAAGTGGGTACTGCAGCAAGAAGAAGTGAAGCAAGTGACCACAACCATCGGCGCTGGCGCACAACGTTTCATGCTCACTTATGAGCCAGAGAAAACCTATCCGGCTTATGCCCAGTTGTTGGTGAACGTCAATTCAGCGGAGCAAATGCATCCGATGATGCAGCGTTTGCGCGATACCTTTGCACAAGATTTCCCGCAAGCGCAAATCAAGCTGCGTAATCTTGAAATTGGACCTTCACCGTCGGGCAAAATTGAAGCGCGATTCTCTGGTCCAGATCCGGATGTATTGCGAGATCTGTCCGAGCAGGCTAAGCAAATTTTGCGTGACGATCCGGTGGCAACCAATATTCGTGATGATTGGCGTGAACGCTCCAAGTTGATCCGTCCAATTTACGACGAATCGCTAGGACGTCGTGCCGGTATCAGCCGCGCTGATTTGGATAGTACCTTGGAGATGTCCTATTCGGGCTCAACCGTTGGGCTGTATCGTGATGGTACTGATTTGCTGCCAATCGTTGTGCGGTTGCCGGAAGAGGAACGTGCCGATAGCTCATCATACGATGGTTTGCAGGTTTGGAGTCCGGTGCAAAGCCAGTACATTCCGATTAAGCAGGTGGCGCCAAATTATGATCTGGCATGGGAAGATGCTGTGATCCAGCGCCTTGATCGTAAGCGGACGTTGACTGTGATTGCCGACCACGATGTGTTGGGTGTTGAAACAGCAGCTCAAGTATTTGAGCGAGTACGCCCACAGATTGAGGCGATTCCTCTTCCGAAAGGCTATTCGCTGGAATGGGGCGGCGAGTACGAGGCCTCTAATGATGCGTCGGTTGCCGTGTTCGGCTCATTGCCAGGCGGTTTGTTGATCATGTTCCTGATCACGATCTTCCTGTTTAATTCGGTGAAACAGCCGTTAGTCATTTGGTGTTGTGTGCCAATGGCTGTGGTCGGTATCACCTTTGGTTTGTTGGTGCTCGATGCCGCCTTTGGCTTTATGGCCTTGCTCGGCGCGCTCAGCCTGATTGGCATGTTGTTGAAAAACGGTATTGTGCTGTTGGATCAGATCAACTTGGAAATTAAAGAGGGTAAAGAGCCGTATCAAGCTGTGTTTGATTCTGGTGTCAGTCGTGTACGTCCGGTATCAATGGCGGCGATTACCACGATTCTCGGCATGATTCCTCTGCTTGGGGATGCATTCTTTGTCGATATGGCCGTGACCATTATGTTTGGTTTAGGTTTTGCCACTGTGTTGACACTCGTTGTGGTGCCAGTCTTGTATGTGGTGTTCCATGGCTTCAAATATCGCTCTCTTGATAGTATGAAATAGTCAGTTAAGGGCGATTCAGCCATAGCCTGGGTCCATCCTATTGAACAAAGCCAGCGTAGCAAAACGCTGGCTTTTTTTGTTGGGGCCACAAGGATTGGCATTAGTCGTATACAAGCTTCTGTAAATGGTCTAGTTTTTGTATGGTTTGATCATTATTAGTAAACATGGAGAATGTTTCGTGCGTTGTTTTTTAGCGGCAATTGCCGCAGTTGGCTTGGTAAGTGTTGAAGTAAATGCTGCTGAGCAGCAAGTGCCGGTGGCAGAGTCCGAACAAGCTCGGTTCGCCGTTGGTGGTGGTATTTGGGAAGCGCTGGATAACATGGACATTTACTATGCCCAGTCCGCTTATGAATTTGCTGAATTTGAGCCATTGTGGGGAATTCGGCCAACCGTGTTGGCGATGCTGAGCGAAGATGGGGAGTATTATTTCGCCGGTGGCTGGTTAAAGGAATTTGAATTGGCCGAGCGCTGGGATTGGGGCTCTGGTAACGTGGTTGGTTATCACAGTGACAATGACTTTTTAGGCCATCATTTAGAGTTCTATTCGCGTATTTTTGTCAATTACGGCTCAAAATCAGACGGTTTCTGGCGTCTCGAATTTGGCCACATTTCAAACGCCAGCATTGGCGATCGTAACCCCGGCACTGAGACGTTGACCTTGACCTATAACTGGCGCTTATAGCGCCAGCCTTTGCTTGTTCTATTGGTTAGGCTCAGCCTAGCTGAGCCTGACGTGGTTCTGCGATATATTGGTGGACCACCACTTTGTTTCGCCCTGTCGCCTTGGCTTGATACAGAGCCTCATCAGCCGCTTGGTAAATGTCTTTAACTGACAATTGCTCAGTGTGCTGAACTAGGCCAACACTACAAGTGACCGATGGGCTAGCGATGGTTTGTTCGACCGCTTCTCGCACCCGCTCCATGACAATCTGCGCCCCTTCGGCATCAGTAAATGGCAGCAATACGCCAAACTCCTCGCCGCCAATTCGCCCCAAGAAGTCAGTATTTCTCAGTACTTGTGATACCACGCTGACAAATTCGATTAGTACCGAGTCACCAATATCGTGACCATGGGTATCATTGATTTTCTTAAAATGATCTAAATCGACCAAGGCTAAGGTGAACGAGCTATTTGGGTAACGCAGACTGTTTTGCAATAACCGAGAGAACTCATCGTCAAAACGTCGGCGGTTAAATGCACCGGTCAAGGGATCGGTCACCGACTGCAATCGTAATTGCTGCTCTAAGCGTTTTTGCGCCGAAATATCCACGAAACTTGCGATGTAGTAATCCGGTGATTTTGACCTTGAATTCCAGTAGATCGCGGTGATTTCCTGCATAGTTGTCAGTAATTGTCCTGACTTCGCCCGATAGGTCAGCTCTCCGCGCCAGTGTCCCTTGGTAGCCAACTGATTTTTCATCGCTTGCAGGCTATCAGCGCTTTGCAGGCCTGAGCGGAACATCATCGGCTTCTTGCCAATCACTTCGTCTGCTTTGTAGCCCAGTAGTGATGTAAACATCTGGTTGACGGCAATGATCTGATGGGTGCCATCGGTCATTACCGCAGCGGCCATGCCGTTGGCTGCGTGCAGCATCAAGCGCTTAGCATTTTTTACCGTCCATGCTTTTTGCACTAAGATTGCGGCCAGCAAGCTAACGATAAAAATGACGATCAAGGTGGCGAAGCTGTTGGCGTTAAGTTTAATCAGCGAAGGGGCTATCGCTTGCATGACAAAATCATCATCAAAACGAGTCAGCAGGATAAATTCGCGCTGATTAACTTTGGTGTTCTCGTCCGGCTGAATGAGTAAGGGAGAGAAGGCCGCGTGTAAATTCTCTCCAGAATAAAATCCGTTACTCGATTCGGCTGTGACCGTTTGCCAAAGTGCCGGATTCGTTTGCTCCAGCGACCAATGGGCGCGCTCTGGCAAAATATGGCCAAATGATAATTCCGGTTGTGCGGTGTAAATGTAATGGCCGGACGTCGATAAAATATCGAGTTTCAGCCCTGTCATACTTTGGTGATGACGAAACTCATTCAACAACTCGGCAATATTGAGGTTGACCACCAAATAACCGGCTCTGACACCTTCATTATTGAGCACTGGGGTAATGAATCGAGCGGCGATTAAATAGGGCTTCACGTAATCATTATGCTCTTGCTCTAAGTCGAAGATGGTCAAGCCAACTTGGTCATTGGTTAACATGGCTGCATTGAGAAAGTAGTGGCGCCTACCTTTAAATTGCAGCTTTTCAGCGACCGATGAGGTATCTGTTGCCGGATCGTAATTCACTCGGATCACTTCGTGACCGGCCAAGTCAATAAAGCGCACCTGACGAAACTTTTCCCACACTTGTGTTTGTTGAATCCACATGGATTCGATTTCTTGCTTGAGCTTTGTGCGCTGTTGGTTTTGCCCCATACCGGCGAACTGTTGCAGGTAATCTTGGCTCGCTAGCAGGCGGGTGGTGTTTTCCAAATGCGATAACTGGTCAAAAAACAATTGGCCCAGTAATCGATGGGTAACCTTGGCATTATTCGAAATAGCCATGGTTTGTTGGTCGAATAATTGTTGGCGCTGGTACTGGATATTTGCCAGTAGTAGCAAGGCTAACACCGTGAATATTGCGGTGGCAATTGGCCAAAGTCTGGGTTTGAGGCTACTGCAAAATGGCAGCATGGCTTCATTGTGCTTGCGATGAACTGAATTCATGCTGATTCCAACTGAGTGACGAAATTAGCTTGGCATTATCCAGACAGCAAACGGTTGGATAAATAATGCTCAGCGCAAGTGTTTATTCATTTGGTGAATGTTTCCTCGGCGATATGCATCAGTAAGGCGTCGATAAAAACTTTTTCTCGCAGCGGCTGCATGGTTCGGGAGCGATAGCAGATGTGAAGTGTGCGGTTAAAGCCGTACTTGCCATCAAACAACGGCACCAATGCGCCACTTTTCAGTTGTCTCGATAAGATTGGCATGGTCGACATGATCACACCAAGACCTGCAACCGCAGGTAAGGTCATTAACGACACATGATCGACAGTCAAGGATGGCTTAATTGCAATGGAGTGCTCTTGACCTGACTCTTGATAATGCCAGTCAACCAAATCTCGATACTGCGGCGGAAAGCCAATACAGGGGTAATTCACCAGATCAGTAGGATGATTGGGCATGCCATATTGGGCGATGAATTGGGGCGCAGCAAAGAAACAGAAATCGTAGCTATAGCAGGGGCGGCAGATGAGCTGCTCATCGGCAAGCTCGATGGCGCTCAGGCGTAAATCGCCGCGCATCGGCATTTTATGATGCTCAGCGGTGATGGTGGTGAAGGTCAGCTGAATGTCTGGGTATTGACGAGCAAACTGGGGCACCAGATGTTCGAGCATCATTTCGATGGCAAGATATGGCGCTTCGATTTCAAGGCTACCGGACGGTTTGTTTTTGCTGTTTTCGGCAAAGGATTCGGCGTCCGTAACGGCGTTATGAATGCGTTGGCAATGATTCAGAAATTGATGGCCAAAGTTCGATAGTTTAATTGAGCGTCCGGCGCGCTCAAACAGTCGCAATCCCAAGTGTTGCTCAAGGTTTTTAATTCGCCGGCTGATTGTCGGCTGTGGCATGTCGAGCGCTTCTGCGGCGGCAGTAATGCTGCCAGCATCAACCACGGCCATAAACAATCGAGCATCTTCTAGGTTTAACGACATCGAGCGACTTACTATTCATCATGTGAATGAATCATAAGTATGGTACAGGATTGGCTATTGTCTGCCGTTGTTTCGCGCCACCACAATGGTGACATTGTCATGACCGCCGGCGGCTAATGCTGCCGATAGCAATCGCTCAACGGCAAGCCTTAGCGATGGCGCGGTGAGTAGTAGAGTGGCCATTTGATTGCGCGATACCATGTCCGATAAACCATCGGAACAGAGCAACAGTAGGTCGCCCGGCTGCCAGCGATGGCTGACCTGTTCGATATGATCCGGTTGAAATTGGCTAGCGCCAAGCGCTGTCGTCAAGACATGGCTGTATTGACGGCTGGCGGCGTCATTTAATGGTTGCCCTTGCTGGCGCAACTGTTCGGATAAGGTGTGATCGGTGGTGAGCTGGGTCAGTTGGGTTTGGTCGTGAGGTAATAGATAAGCCCTGCTGTCGCCGAGCCAGTGCACAGTAAATTGACTGGCTTGCAGCGCCGCACTGACGACAGTGGCGCCCATGTTCTTCAGTCTGACATTGTGTTGAGCGTGATAACAAATGTGTTGATGAGCGCCGGCAATCGCGTCTGCGCCACCGTTTTGCTCGTTCAGGGCTCGGTAGATTTGCTGAATGGCAATAGCAGCAGCCATTTCGCCAGCGTTGTTGCCACCAATGCCATCGGCCACCAAGACAATGCCCTGATCGGCCGCCGCAGCAAAGTTGTCCTCGTTATTGCCTCGGCGCAAGCCTTGATGGCTAACCCCGATGATGTCGAGGTCGCCACCAGTGCTTTGCCAGTGCACCAGTCCATCGCTCATTAATCAAGCTCGATGACTTTAACAAGTTCCGGTTTGATCACTGATGTCGCCGCTTTCATAGGACTGAGCAACTCAGTTTTAGCCTGAAACATCCGCTTGCCCTCAGACACCATATCTTTGCGAGCACGCTCATACCAGCCGTCGCGCATGACATGAAGCTGTGGCGGTGCTAAGCGTTGCGATTCACGCTTACTCTTGTACTCGATATTAATTTGTTGCAGCGCTTCATCAAACGCTTGCAAAAAGCTGGACAATTGCTGGTCTGGATAGTGGCCAACAGGCTCCAAGCGCAACACATAGCGGCTTTGTTCAGATGCTGCTTCGGCCTTAAAGTGGGCGGCTAGCACGCCGCTTTTTTCACTGGCTTTTTGAATGCCATCAATCACCTGATTAACACTGAGTTTTTCGCCGGTGATGTTGGTCATGCCGCGGCCTTTGCGGAGAAATTGAATCTTCGGCGCTTGGTTGTAAAAGCCTTTGACCGTAATCACATCGTTAATGTCATAGCGATAGAGGCCACCTGTGGTGGTGAGGAAGATGTAATATTCGCCACCATCTTCAAGTTCGGTGACGGTTTTGTATTGCCAGGCCGTTGGGTCATTGGGGTTTTGTGTGACTTCGTCGGCATCAACAAACTCATAATAATTGACATCAAGCGCCAATGGCCCTGCCGCACCTTCATCACTTAACGGTACTGAGCAGCGCGCTTCACTTGATAAAAATCCCCAGTCTCGAGTTGCCACCGGCTTATTGCCGTCGGGGTTGAACCAAGTGTCAAATTTGTCGATGTAGTGACCAACGGTGCCACCTTTCCAACAGCCAATTAGAGCCAGCTCTGGCCAGTAATCCCCCGGTAGCAAATGACCATTGCGACGCTCATAGCAGGCTTTTAGCTGCTTGGCTCGGGCCGGAGCAGGCTTTAGTTTGGCTTCCAAAGCCTGACGAATATGAGGCTCGATGTTGAACTGATTGGATAAGGTGCCGTCTTTCACATCGTTGATCAGAATGGTGGCGTATTCGTCTGCTTTTTCGCACATTTTCAAAATAGACGATGGGTTTGCCGTGGCCAATAAGCCGACTTTTTCTGCCAGCGCGATTCTCATCAAAGCATAATATTTGGCTTCGTAATCTTCGATCTCGAATACCGGATAAGGCACCGCATAAATTTTCTGAACGATGCCGGGCATTTGTTTGTAGATATGGCCGGAGGTAGCGCCATAGGGCAGTCCGCACTCGGTCTCACCTTCAATTGCAGGCGACACCAATGACACAATTTTTCCGCCATATAAGCCGGGATGGGCGAGCTTGGCGTGATACATCCAGCTGCGCATCATGTCTTTGCTGGCCGTGCGACCACAGCTTGGTGTAAACGGAATGAATTTGGCTTTGCCGGTGGTGCCGCTGGTCTGGGCGAACATAATGGGCTGCTCAGCGACCAGCTGGTTTGGTTCGCCGTTACACATGCGGTCGATGTATGGCTGAATGTCATTGTAACTGACCAATGGCACGGTTTGGCGGTATTGCTCTGGGCTTTTAATGGCCGCAAAGTCGTATTTTTTGCCGTACTCCGTATCTTTGTTGCGTTCTAAAATCGTCATCAGCAAATTGCGCTGAGTTTGTTCCGCATTGAGGGTGGTGTGCTCAAAGCGTTTAGCCGAGCGGCTGGCAATAAAATGAATCAGTAAACCCAGCATGATTAATCCTCCAGGTTGAGTTGCCAATGTTGTTGCTGGCATTGGCTCAGCTGCTGTGGCGATATGTTGATGCCCAAACCATGGCCGCTGAGCGGCTCGACCAGAGCTTGCGGTCCGATCATCAGTGGCGGTAGAAAAATATCATGGGCAAGGAGTAGGGTGCCGAAACAACCTTCGCGCCACCTGAGTGTTGGGGTAATGGTTGCCAGCGCTAATCCGGCGGCAGATAAACAACTGGTTTCGCCAACCTGAGCACCAAGTTGGCAGCGAATACCATGTTCGGCGGCCATTTGTGCAATACGATGGCTGTTCCCTAAGCCACCACATTTTGAGATGCGAATGTTAAATAGGTCGCAAGCGTGACGGTCAATCAGGGTTTCGGCATCGGCCAGCGAACAAATGGACTCATCAACCATCACCGGCGTAATCGCTGCTTTAGTGAGCGCCGCTAAGCCATCAAGATCGTCGCTGGCCAGCGGTTGTTCGATGCTGTTTAAACCAAATCGCTTTAATTCAGAGAGTTGCGCTGCGGCCTCATCGGCATTTTGCCAAGCGCAGTTGGCGTCGCCACGTAAGTCATGATCTGGGCCCAGCACCTCGCGCACGGTTTGTAGGAGCTGGATATTTAAATCCAATTCTTGATGCAGCTTAATTTTGCTACAAGGCACCGCCAGATGTTTAATTTGTTGCGCCATGGCAGCCGCTTTTTGTGGCTCACCCACGGCAATAACGCCGCTGTACTGTTGTTTATCGCTCGATGGCGTGGCGATTAAACAGGCAGCCTGACACTCGCGCTGTTTACCGATTAAATCGAGTAAGGCTAATTCGAGGGCACAAAAAGCCGCATGCTTGTTCCGTGGCAGCTTGATGGTTTGCATCATTAGCCAATCTTGCAAATGCTCGCTGCTGGTGTCTTGTAGTTCTTTGAGTTGGGGTAACAGCTCATCGGTTAAGGTTTGCCAAGCTTGTTCAAAAGTCTCGCCGGTGACGTAGTGACGGGGGCAGCTTTCACCGAAGCCGGTTAAGCCATCTGCAGTGGTGATTTTCAACAAAATATTGCGCGCGATTTTGCGTGATGCCAGCGCGTGTTCAACTTCCACCAGCATGGGAATTTCGATGGCGTAAAGCTCCGCTGATTGAAACTTCATTATGGTGCCTCCTTGTGACTAAGCCATTGACTGATATCGGTTGCCAGTCGATTTGGCAGTTCCAGTTGTATGGCATGGACCTGCTTGGGGTAATGTTGCACTGATGTGGCTTGCTGGCCCCTGAACAAAAGTTTGGTGACTTTGTCGTTATCAATAATTTCATCACGGCCAGCGAGAAATAGCAGGGTGGGGCGTTGCAACTGGTTGATGTTGCTTGCAATCCACTTATCCATTCGGCGGGTCTGCCAGAGAAATTCGGCGGTGACCATTGGGTTTCGCAGGGGATCTGCTTCGATAAACTCTACCCATTGCGGTTTGTCGCTAAACATTGCCGGCGTGACGGGGACAGGGTAGGTGCTTTGTTGGCAAAACAAATGACAGAACGCGATGGAGAGCTTGTCGATACCGTTGTAATCAACTGCGGCCACCAGCCCAGGGGTGACCAAAGCTAAACCGCTAATTTTGTCTGGGTGGGCCAAGCCATAGGCGGTGGCAAGTTTGCCGCCCCAAGATAATCCGATCAGGTAAATGTGGCTATATTGGGGTCTGATTTGGCGGATAAAGTCATCTAAATCATCAAGCCAATCATGCCAACTATCGATGTGCCCTGCTGTGATACCGCGTTGCGAGCGGTTTACTCCGCTGCCGCGGCGATCCAACATGTAGACATCGTGGCCTTGCGCCGCTAATCGATTGGCGGTTAACTCAAACCAGCCTGAATGACTGGCAATGCCGTGCAAGTACACCAAAGCTGTGTCTGGATGCTCCGAGGCCATGCGGGCAAAGTAACCCAACTTGGAACCATCACGGGTGACGTATTCCAGCTCTGAACGTTGTTCAATGTGCTGATAAATCTCTTCTTTAAGACTGTCATCATTGGCCCGAGCAAACTGACTGGCGGCAATACAAGCAGTCATTAGAAGGGCTAGGATCTGCTTGTAGTTCATCGTGTTAATTCCTCGGTTACGTCGACGGATTGTTGTTGTGGTAACAGCAAGTTGGCGTCTTGCTGCCACAACGAAGCTGCCGTTTGCGCTGACCATGGTGTCGATTCAGATAGTTGGTAAAGGGTTTGCAGTAATTGCTGGCAGTCCTGTGGCCGCTGCTTCGGGTCGCGGCTGATGCAGGCCATGATGAGCGCTTCCAATGCCGGTGAGATGGCGCCATCGCAGTGAGCAGATAGCTTCACCGGCTCTTCGCTAAGCATTTTGGCCACCATTTCCATCGGCGTGTCGGCGGCAAATGGTGAGTTGGCGGTAAGCAGGTTGTACGCCACCACCCCAATGGAGTAAATATCGACGGCAACGCTGGCGGCGAGCGGATCGCTCAAGCGCTCTGGCGCGATATAAGCGGCGGTGCCGGCAATTGACTGGGTTTGGGTTAGCGCCATGTCTGGTTCACTGGCAATGTGCTTCACCAAGCCGAAATCCAGCACTTTGACAAAATCGGCCTGGCCGCCCAATTGGCACAGCATAATATTGGCTGGTTTGATATCGCGATGGATCAGGCCTTTGCGGTGGGCTTCATCGAGGCTTTGGCACAGCTGCTGGATAATGTGAATCACCCGAGCCTCGGGCTGCGGTCCGCGTTGTTCAATGAGATCGGCTAATGAAAAGCCGTTCAGGAGCTCCATGACATAAAAAAAGCGGCCGTTTTCAGTGATACCGAAATCATAAATCTCAATGGTATTCGGGTGCCGTAACATGGCGGTTTGCTGGACTTCCAACTCGAATCGTTGGATGTTCTCTGGGCTTGATTGTTCACGGCGCAGTAGCTTCACTGCAGTCGGTCGTTGAAGCAGCGCATGTTTGGCCTGATAGACACTGCCCATGCCGCCCTCACCAATTTTGTGCTGCAAGCGGTAGTTACCGAGTTTCGATAAATCATCGATTTGCTGGGCCATGTGCGACATTCGATACCGCAGCACCGATAACCCAGCAATCGCCAGACAGACCAGCGCCAGTAAGCCGTATTGACTGTAAACCAGTGGTGACATCAGGTTAAAGGCATCATCGCGCTCCACCTCGATAATCAAGCCAATCTCAAGCGCAGGCTCCCATGCCCAAGCGCCCATGACTTCAATACCTCGAAAATCCTCATAGCCATCGACATTAACTCCCGATTGCTGCTGACTAACTGCTTGTACCGATTTGATTAATTGCTCTGAGTTGGGACGTGTTAGGCGCAAGTTAAAGAGCAAATCGTCATTGTCTGGATCGAGGCGCTGTTGCTGTGTTTTGGGCACGGCCAGCGCCATGGGTGAGATCAGCACGCCATCGCGGTTAACGATATAGCTGTGAGTAAAGTCGTCTTTATCAAAGATCTCTGTCAGGTAGGTGAGCTCTGTTTCCGGATCTAATACCGAGATAGCGACATGTTGCTGACCGTTATGTTCCAGTGCGATGCCTACCAGAATGACAGGCACCGCCAGATCGATTTTGGGGAATAACTGTTTGGCATTTTCCAGTGCCGACATATGGACGCCGGCTTCCAGCGTTTGGTGGACGAAATAGGTCATCCTTGGTGTTAACTGGCTTTCTTTGGCTGCTCGGTGGGAGCTGAGAACGACTTTGCCTGAGTTGTCGACGATGGCATAGCCAATGGCGCTGACGCTTTCGGTGTAACGCTTGAGCAGTTGGTGAACTGCTTCCAGATCGGCTTCACGCTGACTATCGAGGTAGCGGTTAAACAGCGTCGGTAGCGCTAACTCGTCGGCGAGAAACTCAACATGGGTTAGTTCGGCTTGATACCAGCGTTGGATAATGTTTTGGTGGGTATCAATTTGCTGAGTTAAACGATGTTCGTAGCTTTCTTCAACGCCTTCAATAATGTGGCTGGAAATCACAAAAGCGAGGACAAACAGCAGCAGGGCGGTTGCCAAAACCACCAAGGTTAGATTTTCTCTACGGGTGCGTTTTTTGCGTTTGGGGCTTAAGGTCAGACGGGTTTGGCCGCTGTCAGTGGTCAAAGTAGCAACTCCATGGTCATGATTACAGTCAACCTTGCTGCCGTCATGGCGATGCCAAGCAGTATTCATCCGCTGTGGCCAGTTGGTTACCTGTAATTATGTGCCAATTTGTTGATGTTTCAATAAATTAATTAGATTTACTGCAGTCAGCTTGGTCGCTGTGCCATGCTCGTCTGTAGCGCAAGCCATTGCTGTGCCGAAGAAGCATGGATGACCTCTTCGGCAAAGCAGCGACAATTAGTACAGCTCCGATCAGTAAAATCTAATTTGCCTGACGGCGGAAACTGATGCGGAAAAAGATACTGTACAGTACTGGCACAGCAATAAGGGTGAGGATAGTCGCGAACGCCAGCCCCCCCATAATGGTGACGGCCATGTCGGCGAAAAAGGCATCAAAGAGCAGCGGGGCCATCCCTAAAATGGTCGTAATTGCCGCCAGCGCGACGGGCCGCAAACGGCTTAAACTAGCTTCGACTAAGGCTTGTCGTTGGGGCTTTCCTTCTGCAATTTGCAGGTCAATTTCTTCAACCAAGACAATGGCATTTTTAATTAACATGCCAAACAGGCTGAGGAAGCCAAGGAGCGACATAAAGCCAAAGGGCATATCCGTTGCGAGCAAACCGCTGACCACGCCTACGGTTGCCATCGGCACCGTTAACCAAATGATCAAGGGTTGTTTGACCCGACCAAAAAGCAGCACGGTGACGAGGATCATCACCAAAAAACTCATTGGCAGGCCGGCACCGAGGGCTCGTTGGGCGTCGCCGGCTGATTCATATTCGCCGCCCCAGTCGATGTCATAGCCATCAGGCCGCTCAATTGCTTCGACTTGCTGACGGATCCGACTTAGTGCGGCAGCTGCAGTGTCATCAAAGCCTGGCTCGGCAAAAACGCTAATGGTGCGAACGCGATCGCGGCGCTGAATCAGGGTATCTTCGCTGGCGAGTTCTACCTCTCGCATGACCTGACTCATGGGAATATAACGGCGCTGGTGGGCACTCCATACCAGTGCGTTGCGGAGGCTTTCAACGTCGGCAACGGCGGCGTTTGGCACTTTTGCAACAATGGGGTAGTCGTAGTCGCCATCGCGCAG
This sequence comes from Neiella litorisoli, assembly GCF_014773395.1. Classification (GTDB taxonomy): domain Bacteria; phylum Pseudomonadota; class Gammaproteobacteria; order Enterobacterales; family Neiellaceae; genus Neiella; species Neiella litorisoli. The sequence goes on from NZ_JACXAF010000030.1 coordinate 20,533, forward strand.
TTTACCTAATTCCAAACCACTACTGACATATTGCACCGCATCGGCGAAATCGGCTCGGGTGACGCCAGCAACACCGGCATTGTACTCATCAAAGTCGGGCACCAGTGTGAGCGCTTTTTCGCGCCAGTCATGACGAATATCGCGGATCTGGCCGTCGGCCCGCATGATGCTTTCAGCTTGCGCGGCTAGTTTGCGAAGTTCGCTAATGTCAGGGCCAGAAAAGCGCGCTTCGAGCTTGGCGGTGGTGCTGGGGCCGAAGACCATGCGTTTCAGGTAAAAATCTGAATCCGGATCCATGGCATTAAGCTTGGGCGTAATGGTGGCAATGAAATCATCGATGGCTTCGGCATCTTTCATTTCCACCAGAAACAGATTGTAGCTTTCGTTGCGCGCCTCTGGGCCATAGGTCAGGGTAAATCGGGCGGTGCCTTGGCCGATACTTGAGGTGACCGCGGCGACATCATCATATTGCAGTAGCAGTTTTTCGATCGCTTTGGCCTGCTGCTCTGTGGTGCGAATATCGCGAGCCTGTGGTCCCCAGTGATGGATGTAGAACATTGGCGTATTGGACGGCGGGAAGAAACCTTGCTTGACGTTGCTGAAATTCGCCATGGCGACCAAAGTAATGGCAATCAACGCAGCTATAGTCAGCCAGCGGAATTTCAGCGCCGAACGCAATGCCGATAAGTAGCCTCGATGAAACAACGAGTTGGCAGTCTGCTCGGCGCTGTTGTTCGATGTTTTATAGAAGTAAGAGCCGAATAGTGGTGTCACTGTCACGGCCAATACCCAGCTGAGCATCAGCGAAATTAAGATCACCGCGAATAATGAAAACAGAAATTCACCGGTGGCATCATCAGACAAACCAATACCAGAAAATGCGGCAATGCCAATGACGGTGGCTCCGAGCAATGGCCACTGGGTTCGCTTGACGATAAAACTGGCGGCATCAATGGCACGTTTCCCCTGTTGCATTCGCAGCATCATCCCTTCGGCGACCACAATAGCGTTGTCGACTAGCATGCCCATGGCAATGACCATGGCGCCAAGTGAGATCCGCTGTAACTGTAAGTCGAACAGCCACATCAGCAAAATCGTACCCATCACGGTGAGCAGCAATACTGCGCCAATCACGACACCCGAGCGCCAGCCCATGAACAAACAAAGCGTGAGGGTCACGACTAAAACCGACAGTTCTAAGTTGAGGATAAAGCCTTTGACCGACTCATCAACAATACTGGCTTGGTCATAGATTGGCGCTAAGGTTATGCCCGCAGGCAGTTGCCGCAGCATGCGCTCAACTTCTACTTGTACCGCTTGGCCGACTTCAACAATGTTGACATCGTCGTTGGCGGAAATGGCGAGAGTAATCGCCGGATCGCCTTGGTAGCGCACCAGATTAGGTTGGACGTCAACCGGCTCAATGCGAAGCTCAGCAAAATCGCGGACTCGAATGGTCGCTTTCGAGCCGGGCACCGCCAAAATTAAATCGCCCAGCTCTTGCAGCCGATTGTCGGCGGCTTCGATCGGAATGCGCACGCGATTGCCATCAACCAACAAGCGGGCATCGTGCAGCGGTCGTAAGTTGTATTGCAACAGTTGCGCAATATCGGGAAATGACAAACCCAGACCAGCAATATGATTGAGATCCATTTCAACCACGATTTGCTCACGCAGCACGCCGCTGACATCAACCTTCGCAACACCAGGAACGGTGAGTAGGTTGCGGCGAATAATACGAGAAAACTCACGCAGTTGATAAGGACTAAAATCGGGAGCGGACAGCGCGTAGTAGAGGCCAAACACGTCGCCAAAATCATCATAGACGGTCGGCGCTCTGGCTCCGGCAGGCAAACTCTTACTGGCATCAGCCAAACGTTTGCGCAACTCATCCCAGATTTGCGGCAACTGTGAGCCGTCAAAATGGCGCTTCATCTCTACCGTGATCTCCGATACGCCAGGCTTGGAGGTGGAAGTGAGCTCATACAACTGGGGCATTTGCTGAATCGCAATTTCCAGTGGCTCGGTGATCTCATCTTCCACTTGAAGGGCGTCAGCGCCGGGATACTGGGTGATCACTTTGGCTTGTTTAATGGTAAATGCCGGATCTTCAAGGCGGCCAATATTGCTCAGGCCGATGATACCGCCAATCAGGCAAATAATAATAAGTAGCCAGGTATTGACGGGGGTATTGATTGAGTAGCGGGCTAAATCCACAGGCTGTTACTCCTCAACATAAGGTTTAACAGCCAAGCCTTCGCGCATTTGCGAGACGCCAGCGGAGACAACTTGGTCGCCCAGTTGCAGGCCGCTTTGAATCACCACCATGTGACCTTGAGTATTGGCAACCTCAACGGCAACTTGCGTCACGGTTCCCTGAGATTCTTGATAACGCCAAACCGAGTAACTGTTATCTGGGTTGACTTGCAAGGCATTGAGCGGGACGTAGAGAGCGGGCGAATCGTCGCTATGGCCGACCTCAACGTTCACCGAGGCTCTGATCCCCGGTGTTAAATGGGTGTCTGCAGGTGGCTCGCTGGCAAAAACAACCTTGTAGGTTTGCGTCACTGGATCGGCTGCAGTGGTGTGTTCGACGTACTCAAGCTCGAATTCGTCATCGCTGCGGCCTGCTACCGAAGCTGTTGCGCTAAGGATTTTGTTATCGATATTGGCGGCCAGCACGCGCTCCGACACGTTGATTTCGAAGTGGACTTTCGACACATCCTGTAAGCGGGTAATCGCGGTACCGGTGATGATATAGCTACCGGCTTCGACCAGACGCTCGCTGACCAGCGCGTCAAATGGTGCTCGCAGCTCGGTGTAGCTGAGATCTTGAATGCTGTTTTCCAGATCAACCTGAGTGATTTCAAATTGGGTTTCGGCATTGTCCAACTCGCGCTTAGCGGCCAAACCTTTTTTGTACAGTGACTGAATGCGCTCCAGCTCTAATCGAGCCTGTTTGTGACGCGCACGGTTTTCTCGCACGCTGCGCTCAAAGGGAGCCGCGTCAATTGCCGCCAGCAGGGTGCCTTCAGGCACGCGCTGACCTTGCTTCAAGTCGACGTATTTCAATCGTCCTGATACTTCAAAATTCAGTTCCACTGTTTTTACTGGAATCACTGTGGCAGGAAAGCGGTAAGACTGACTGCTATCGGTTTGCTGAACGGTGCTGAGTTGCACGGTTCGCGGTTGTGCAACGGTCAAATCTTCAGGTTTGTCAGCAGGTCCGCAAGCGCTGAGTACGGCAGATAGCGGGAGAAGTAACAGGAATAATCGAATCACGGCGGGACACACTTGGTTAGTAATCAACAATAACGGCTGTCAACTTAACACATTTTTAAAAAGTGTAAACTTGTAAATTGCTAATCCAGATCAAAATCGTTAACCTTGGTCGCCAGTTTCAACCCCAAAAAAATATCTCAGACATGCTCGCAAGTACCGAAACTATTCTAAAAGCGGCCCGCCAGTGTTTTTTTCAACACGGTTACACCACCAGTAGCATTGCCATGATTAGTCGCTATGCAGATATTTCGCGAGTCACTATCCACAAGCAATTTGGTAGCAAAGAGCAGTTGTTCCGAGCGTTCCTAAAACATGAGCATGAAAGCCAATACAGCAAACTGGCCGGTTACATCACCGATTACGATTGTATTTGGCAACAGCTAGAGGTGATGCTGTTGGATTGGGGCCGACCATTGTTTGAGGAAATAACCGATAAGCTGGTGTTGAGTGACTTGGTCCGCACTGCGAGTGACCATTGTCAGGATATTTTTGATTCTCACTCGGCGGTGATCACCGATTTTGTGGTGTCGGCACTAGCCGAAGCCGAAAAAAAATCGCAAATCTCCTTTGCCCAACAAAGCTTGACTCCCCGTGAATTTGCCGAAACGCTGGTGGTGACGGCTAAGGCGATTTTCTCTATTTCACCGTTGACCGATGGCAAGCAGGCCGTACTCAACAACCTTGCCATTTATCGAGCAGCTCTCAGCCGTTAACTTGTTGGCTGAGGCCGTTGTAGGCTCTAGTTTCCCTCGCTCTCAATAGCTTCTATGCTAAACGCCTACATTGGTTGGCGTTAGTTTCTTGTTTGTTGTCGAAACGCAACATACAGCCTACTGTTTTTATTATATTTATCGCCTCGATCTTAAAAAGCGGAGAGCCTGATGAAAAAGGAAACCCTGGCCATTCATGCCGGATATCAAACCGATCCAACGACCAAATCGGTTGCTGTACCCATTTATCAAACGGTGTCATATGAATTTGATTCAGCCCAACATGGTGCTGATCTGTTTGATTTGGCAGTGCCGGGCAATATCTACACTCGCATTATGAACCCCACGAATGACGTGCTAGAGCAGCGCATGGCGGCATTAGAAGGCGGTATCGCGGCGCTGGCTGTCAGCTCCGGTATGGCTGCAATTACTTATGCAGTGCAAACCTTAGCGCAGCAGGGCGACAACATTATTAGCGTGCCGCAGCTCTACGGCGGAACTTACACCCTGTTTGCTCACATGCTGCCAAGTCAGGGCATTGAAGTGCGCTTTGCCGCAGATGATTCAGCCGCGGCCATCGAAGCGCTGATCGATGACCACACCAAAGCCGTGTATCTTGAAACAATTGGCAATCCGGCCGGTAATATTGTTGATTTAGCAGCGATTTGTGATGCTGCTCATCGTCACGGTGTGGCGGTCATTGTGGATAACACGGTGGCGACACCGATTTTGTGCAATCCCATCGAACATGGTGCTGATATTGTGGTCCATTCCCTGACCAAGTACGTCGGCGGCCATGGTACTTCGATTGGCGGTATTATTGTCGATTCCGGTAAATTCCCTTGGGCTGAGCACAAAGAACGCTATCCAGTTTTCAATCAACCTGAACCGTCTTATCACGGTGTGGTTTATACCGAAGCGTTTGCTGAGGCTGCGTATATCGGTCGGGCCCGCACAGTACCGCTGAGAAATACCGGTTCAGCCATTTCACCAATGAATGCTTTTCTGATTCTACAAGGCTTGGAAACGCTGGCGTTGCGGATGGAGCGCCATTGTGAAAATGCGCTGGTAGTGGCTAAGTTCTTAAAACAGCATCCACAAGTGGAATGGGTTAATTATGCCGGTTTGGAAGATGATCCTTACCACCAGTTGGCACAACAATATTGTGCTGGCGCACCGGCGTCACTGCTCACTTTTGGTATCAAAGGTGGTTTTGATGCAGGGGTTAAGTTTTACGATGCCTTGGCATTAGTGAAGCGCTTGGTCAATATTGGTGATGCTAAAACCCTAGCTTGTCACCCCGCGTCAACGACGCACCGGCAATTATCAGAGCAAGAACAAGCTGCTGCTGGGGTTAAACCTGAGACCATTCGGATTTGTGTCGGCATCGAGCACGCCGACGATATTCTGGCTGATCTGGAGCAAGCATTTGCCGCGATTTAATGCTTGTTAAACCGAACTAGCAACAAAAAGGGAGCCGTTTTAGCGGCTCCCTTTTTTCATGCTTTTGTAACGACCAAGGTTTACTGGTTCAAGCGGTTCACTGAAACGTCCGCTCCGGCGAACATCACGTTGTAACCGAATGGCGTGTCCGGATCGTTGTACAACAACATGGTGTAGTTGAAGTTATCCTGGAAATCGAACATTTCTGACTGATACACCATTTCCAAGGTGTGATCTTCTGTTTCAATCACGACATTAACGCGATAGTTGTTGGTTGGCAGGTTACCCGTCTCCACTTCTTCAAAATCAACGCTTTGGAAAGTGTAAGGCGTGGTATCGATGGTTTTGCCTTCCTCAACAAAGTAAACGTCCACTTGGTCGATATCTGTGGTCAGGTTTACGAAGTTAATATCAACCTGGTAGGTCAGCTGACGCACCGACTCAGGGAAGGTCAGAACTTTCACTGCACCTTCTTTGTCGTGGTAAATCGCCGCACCCATGGTTGCGTTTTGTGGCAGGCTCATGACAACGCCACGGTAGATTTCCTGATCGTTTTCGTCATTCAGGAAGATCTTGTAATCGTTGTAGTTAACAACGTCATACGGGCTTGACGAGTATGGCGCGATATCTTCTTGGGTGTAGGTATCGTCACCTGAGACAAGCTCCGAGTTAACGGTTTGGTCAATCAAGTTCATGAAACGATACTGAGCAGCGCCGAAGGCATCTTCGTAGCTAACCACAGTTGACGAGCTGGTCATCTTATCGATCGCCACACCTGAGTTACTTGGGCCGAAGGTATCGCGCAGTACAATGATGTAGCCAGTTTCTGATTCCATGTTGACATCTTCTGCAGTGAAGACGATGTCTGTGGTGCCGGTGTTGGTTAGATAGATGTCATAAGTGTCGGTTTCGAAATCACCAACTTCAATCATGCTGCCGGGTACACTAGTGGTCCAAAGCTCTGCAGCTGAGAAGCCTTCATCAGCGATGCCAACGTATACATCGTAGCCAGGGCTGTTGACTTTAAAGTCCGCGACCAGAAAACGCATGGTGTCGTCAAACAGATCGTTGAGGTTGAAATCAAATTCAGCCAGAGCAATTTCTGGATAGATGCCATAGGTAAAGACAATGTTACGTTGGTCGCTACGGATAGTAACTTCAACATCTTTGAGGATATCTTCACGGTCACCGTTGGCATCGATACCAGAGACGGTTACTTCGTGAGTTCCGTTTTTTGAAACCTGGGTTAAGCCACTGGCATCGCCGAAGGTGATGAAGCTCGCGATGTGAGTAGTTTCGTTATTCTTTTCAAATTCGTAGGTTAAGCCTGTGCTGTTTGGCGAGGCGTTGTAAACCTGAATACGCGTCTCGTTAACGTCGTCACTTTTCTCGTTGTTGTTGCCGCCGCCGCCGCCACAGGCAGTCAGCATTGCGGTAGCAAAGGAAAGAGCCAGCGCAGGATATAAATTGTTTTTAAGCATAAATCTTCTTTCTCTGGTTCAAACAGCAAATTGAGGGCTGATTACCTTCAGACACTCGACTGCACTACTAAATAAGCTTGTAAAATCTCGTTCCTTAAGAAACCCTTTTACAAGAACAAATGAGCCATCAGGCAGATAACGGGCAAGGTTACCAAAGTTCTGAGTAAGAACACCACGAATAGTTCCCACAATTTGATGGGAATTTGACTCCCTAGTAACAAAGCACCAACTTCTGACATGTAAATCAACTGAGTGACCGACATGGCAGCGATAACAAAACGAGTCAGTTCATGGTCAATACTGGCAGCCAGAATTGACGGGATGAACATATCAGCGAAGCCAACCATCACGGTTTTGGAAGCCGCTTGCGCTTCGGGAATTTGCATTAGTTCTAACAGCGGCACAAAAGGCATGCCGAGATAGTCAAAAATAGGGGTGTACTCGGCGATGATCAGTGCCGTGGTACCAATGGCCATGACCACAGGTAGAATGCCAAACACCATGTCGATGGCGTTACGGACACCTTCGAAAAATACCTGACGGAAGCTTTGGATTTGGCTGGCCTTGGTCAGTGCGCGCTCCATTCCCCAGCCCCATAAGCTGTGCTCTGCCGGTGTTTGCTCAGCATTGTCATTACGAGTGGAACCGTCGATAAAGCAATCTTTTTTATTCCGCAGTGGCGGCAATTTGGGCACGACAATGGCGGCAACGAAGCCAGCTAGACAAACCGTCAGATAAAACGGGGCAAATAAATGCTCCAGCTTAACTTGAGTAATAACCACAAGAGAGAAGGTGATGGAGACGGCTGAGAAGGTGGTGCCAATAATCGCGGCTTCTTTTTGGGTGTAGTACTTGGCTTCGTATTGTTTACTGGTTAGCAAAATACCAACCGAGCCATCACCGAGCCAGGAAGCCATGCAGTCAATTGCGGAGCGCCCCGGCAAGCCAAAAATGGGTCGCATGATTTTGGTTAGCAGAGTGCCAAATAGTTCCAGCAAGCCGAAATTGAGCAATAACGGCAACAACAAACCCGCCAACAGAAATACCGCTAGCAGCACTGGCATTAGTTCATACAGCACCAGACCGCCGGTAACCTCGGAGTGAATCAACTCGGGGCCGACTTTAAAAAATGCCAGCAACACAAACACAGCGCCAAAGCAGCGCACCACAAACCACACCGGCGATACGTTGAGTAAGGCATTAAGGAATGGATCCTTGGTCACCCAGCGTGGGGCGAGTGCTTTGGTAAATACTGAGGCCAAGGTTGCCAATACCACTACGGCCGCGATCAACGAGGTGATATTGCCGCCGAGGAATTGCTGAATCCACTTGGCCAGAATGGCAATCGGGATAGTCAGTCCGCCTTGGTATGGCACAGGCAGCATAAACAACCCAATGCCGATCAATGAGGGGATGGCGAAAATGGCGATGTTGCGAGCGCTGTACAACGGGGCTGTTCGAGTCTGGCGAACCATATCGGCTGGGTTGTTTGATGGAAAATGAAATCAGCCACGCATGCTAAAGCGACAGCGCGGCGAACTCAATAGCTAAAGCAATATTATTAGAGTCTGTTAGCTTAATAACTCGCTGACTTTTCTTGCGTCGTTAGCATTTCAACGTTTTCTTGTCCTGTGCCTTTGGCATAAATAACCTGATAAGCCAGCACGGCTTGGACGTAGTCGCGGGTCTCGCGAAACGGAATGGTTTCGATCCAGACATCAAAAGGCAGTGGCGTGCCATCGTTCAGCCAGCTGTTGATTCGGTGCGGCCCCGCATTGTACGAAGCAATGGCTAACACACTGTTTTGGTTAAATTGTTTGAGTAACCGCTGGATATAAGCGGAGCCCAGTCGAATATTGGTCTCGGGCTGATAAAGGGTGCTGACGCCACGGTATCTCAGATTGATTCTGCGGGCCATTTCTTTTGCTGTGGCCGGCATCAGCTGCATTAAGCCACGGGCATCCTTGGGCGAGCGAGCATAGCGGTTATAACTACTTTCACGGCGCGCGATGGCCATCAACAGGGTGTCATCGACTTTGCGCATGTCGGCAAATGTTGTGAACAGATCTTGATAGGCGATGGGAAAGCGTAAGTCGATGGCGTCCCAAATTTGCGCCCGAATCGCAGCGGAAATTGCAAAATGCCACCATCCTTGTTGCTGCGCGTAGTGAGACAGTGCAACACGTTTGTCATCGTCGCTGTAACGCAATAAATAAATCCATTCGGAATTGGCATCGCCATATTGTTCATTGGCCATCAGCGCTCTAACACGCGCTAAGCCCTTGGATGTCGACAGCTGTTCAATACTCGATGCTGTTGGTTGCGGTGTTGATGCGGCAAGTTGATAGTCAAGCTTGAGTTCATCGGCCGCTAGGTAGGCGTAATAATTGCGGTTGCCGGCAATCCGTTGTAGCCGCTCGGTTGCGGCTTGTTGCAGGCCGTTGTGCTGCTCTATTTTGGCCAGCCAGTATTGCCAGCGCTCTGATTGCTGTTGCTCTGGTGAGAGCGCTTCAATCAGTCTTTTAACTGCCGGCCAATCTTGTTTTTTGAGTTGCTGCCGAATACGCCGTTCAGTTAAATCATTGGCGGCTAAGTCAGCAAGCCGAGTATCTGCCCAAGCGCTGGCTTCGGCATCCTTGCGGGCAAAGGCGTAGCGTACAATTTGTTTTTCGATGGCTGCTTTTTGTGCTTGGGTAAACGTGAATTGTTGTTGATAGTGCTGCCATTGGGCGATTGCTGTTTGCGGTGATGTCCGCGTTAACTTGCGCAAGGTGGCGCTGATTATTGCGCGAGTCTCGCTATTATCCTGCTTGAATGAGCTGTGTTTTTTAAGCCGTTTGGGGCTGTTGTAGAGCGACCATAGTTGCTCGCCGTAGCGACGGTAGTCACCGCTGAGTTTGCGATTTAAATAAGAAAGCAGGCCACGCTCTCTGGCATCGAAAGCCAATAGCATCCGCTCCCAGATCTGCTCATTGGTGCGCAGGCCTGCTTTGGTCCATTCGTCAAATAGCACATCACATGCCTTGGGCTGTGAGGTACCGCTGAGCCATAAGCTTTCGGCGCCATCATAGCCAATTTCTTTGGTGCCTTTTTGCAGTTGGGCGCGATGATAATAACAGCGCAACTCGGTCGACACAGGTTCCTTTGGACTGACGGTTAAAAAGTCATCCCAGCGTCTTTTCGGGCCGATGTATTTTAAGTAACGACGCTGCAGGCGAGGACCGAGTGGTGAGCCTTTCGCTCGCGCAATAAAATCCGCGACCTGATCGGCGCTGAGTTGTTTCAGCCGGTCGCCGAGGTAATAGTAATCAAGGTAAATCGCTAGGGGATGGTCATCGAGTTGTTTGCGCAGCACTTTGTAATTGCTCACTTGGCCTTTTCGCAGCGCCTGCCGAGCTTTGCTGTATTGCTGCTGTTGCTGCGCTGAGAGTGCTTCAAGTTCAATGCTAAGTGGCGGTGCCGCAGGAGTGCTGTTCGACCAAGAAAAGGGCGCGGCGACAACCATTAGTGTAACCGCAAACCTTTGAGCAAACCGGCGTGTGGAATTAGATATCCGCTGAAGCTGTTTGTTGCTAACCACTTAGTGTTCTCGTCTAAGCAAAGGCGATGCTCATGAGTGTAATCAAGCTGGCGCTAAGCTGACAGGAAATACTTGGTTATTTTTTTGTTAACAGCTCGTTAGCCGCTGGTCAGGTTGACCTCAATTTTCAACCGTTGACCGGCCCGCAGAAAGTCTGAAGTCAGCGAATTCCAACGTTTCAAGGCAGAAACGGAAACATCAAAACGTTTAGCAATGAGGCTTAGCGAGTCGCCGTTACGGACTTTATAGCGCACCGTTTTGGTTTGCTGTTGCGGTTCATTCGTATAAATAGTGAGCGTTTGGCCCGGTTTCAGCATGTTGCTGCTGAGGCCATTCCAACGGGCAATATCCTGATGTTTGACCTTGTAGCGTCGTGCGATCAGCCACAGGCTATCGCCACGTTGCACTTGATATTTGGTGGGTTTATCGTCGGCCAAACGAAGTGGCGGCAGACGCGCTTCGTCGCCCAGTGGGATCATCAGATGGCGGCCTGCGCGAATAATGTGACTGCGCAAATTATTCGCGGTCATCAACACCTTCACAGTGGTGTGGTGTTTTTTAGCAATGCGCTCAAGGCTGTCGCCCGGGCGAATTTCATAGCGTTGCCAGCTGACACGCTGCTCGGCCGGTAATTGCGCTAAGCCAGCCTCAAGTTGCTGTTGTTGGCTTTGCGGGATCAGCAACATGTTGGATGTGGTCGGGGCGGTAGCCCAGCGGTTGTAGCCGGGATTTAACTCGGCGATTTGTTTCAAGCTCATGCCAGCCAGCTCGGCAACGATGGCGAGTTCGATTTGGTTGCCGACATCAATGGCAACTAACGTTTGCTGATTGGGTCGCTGCGGCAACTCCATGTTGTACTGCTCGGCGTTTCTGACAATGTCAGTAATGGCTAACAAACGTGGCACGTAAGCGGTGGTCTCTGAGGGCAGCTTCAACGAGAAGAAGTCGGTGGCTTTGCCTCGGCGTTTGTTTTTCTTCACCGCTCGTTTCACTCGGCCTTCGCCACTGTTATAAGCCGCCAGCGCTAACAGCCAGTCGCCATCAAACATCTCATGCAGGTATTTGAGGTAGTCAATTGCGGCCAGCGTTGATAAGTAGATGTCGCGGCGGCCATCAAACCACCAATCATTGGCGAGGCCAAAACGTTTGGCCGTGGCTGGCATAAACTGCCACATGCCAACGGCACCGCCATGGCTATAGGCATAGGGGTCAAAACCACTTTCGACAAAGGGCAACATGGCAATTTCGAGCGGCATTTGATGTTGTTCGAGCTGCTCAATGATGATTGCTAAATAGGCGCCGGCACGTTTGTCGATTTCGGCAATGACATCTTTGTGTCGCAAATAACGCTTGCGTTCTTTGTCAATCGACGGGTGGGATTGTTCGGTAAGCGCAAACCCTTCGCGCATATGATGCCAGAGGTAGAGTTCGGCTTTGCTTGGCTCAGCGGGTTGCGGCGTCGCTTCGAGAGCTGGTGGCGCAGCTGTTGTGACAACCTGCTGTGCGGTTGGCTCGCTAACTTCTGAAGTGCTTTGACAGCCAGCCAGCAGCAAGCCCATCAATAATCCAACTAATCGATTATTTGTACAACGTTTCAACAAACCAACTACCACAATTGAAAATAATTAAACGACCCGAATCTGGGGAGCCATAGGTCGCCAAGTCGACCTCAAACCGAGCAATCCTATAGTGTTGCCATCACAAGGTCAAAACTGGTCTTTCCATTGCCTGAGTAGGGTGAAGGTGGCGAGCTCGTCAGTTGCGGGCTGTTTGCTCCAGCTAGCCACCGCTTGTGCCAAACCGGGCTCGTTACAGCGTAAAAATGGATTAATGCGTTTTTGTTCAGCGATATTCGTTGGTAGCGATGGCAAGTCGACAGTCCTTAACGCCGCAACACTGTCGGCCATATCTTGCAGCGGCGCATAATTGGGTTCAACCGCGGCGGCAAAGGCCAAGTTGGCTTCGGTGTACTCATGGGTGCAATAGACTCGGGTTGCATCGGGCAGGGCCGCGAGTTTATTCAAGGAAGCCAGCATTTGCTCTGGTGAGCCTTCAAACAGCCGGCCACAACCGGTGTGAAATAAAGTATCACCGCAAAATACTGCGCCGTGACCATAATAAGCAATGTGATCGAGGGTATGGCCGGGGATCGCCAACACCTGAAAATGAAGCGCCAAGGGCGCAATGAAAATGGTTTCGCCATCGCCTGCGACTTGCTCAATGCCATTGATAGCTGGGTTGTCTGGGCCGATGACGGTTGCTTGCGGAAATGCCGACTTTAGCGGCGCAATACCACCGGTATGATCGCGATGATGATGGGTGATCAGCACTGCGACCAGTGTGAGTTGCTGTTGTTGGCAATAATCGAGTACTGGTTGGGCATCGCCTGGATCAACCACAACAAGATTATGCTTGTCATGAATTGCCCATATATAGTTATCTTGAAACGCGCGAATCGGGTAAATTGTCACAACAGTGCTAGCCCATCACCAAGGTATCGATAGCGATCATATTATGAGACCCGCGGCAACAAATAAAGCGTTGAGCATGCCGCTGAGTTGGCAAGAGCTGGCTCAGGGGCCGTGGCTGAAGCAACAGCTAGAGCCTGCTATTGTGCCGATGCTTGAGCGTATGTTTGGTTACTACATGGTCACTCTGGGGCCATTGGGTGACACCTTGGATACCAGCGCATCAAGTATTAGCCGGCAATTGCGGCTGTCGTCATTGCTGAGCGGCAGCATTCGCGGCAAGGAGACAGAATTGCCGTTGAGCGAAAACTCAATCGACGCATGTGTGGTGCCGTTTTGTCTCGACTTTTGCAATGATCCGCACCAAATGGTGCGCGAAGTGCATCGAGTGGTCATTTCAGATGGTCATATTTTGCTGGCGGGGTTTAATCCGCTGAGTTTAGTGGCGACGGGAAAACTTTGGCCCAGTTGGCGTAAACGAAGCCCTTGGAATGGCCGCTTTTTTACCCGGAACCGGATCAGCGATTGGTTTCAGTTACTCGGGTGCGAAATTATTGCTAGCCAAACATTGGCCTTTAGCAGTTTGCTGGGCAGTAAGCCTGCCAATCATAAAATTCAGCAGGTTGGTCAGCGTTATGCGCCATGGGCGGGCTCAGTCTATGTCATGCTGATGAAAAAACGCGAAGTGCCATTGACGCCGGTGAAACCATCGTGGAAAGCAGTGAACCGGATAAAAACGGTTGGCGCATTGACTGGCGCTGGCGTTGCCGGCCGCCAGTTTTCGACAGGCCAGCGCTCAACAGGCTCTAAGGGTTATAGCCTTGATCTTCCATGGTCGGCGCTTGCGCCGCTTCGCGGGCTAAATCATCGACCCGTTCATTTTCATCATGACCGGCATGGCCTTTGACCCAGCGCCAATCAATTTGGTGGCGTTGTGTTTCGGCATCTAATGCTTGCCACAGATCGATATTTTTAACCGGTGTTTTATTTGATGTTTTCCAGCCTTTGCGTTTCCAGCCGGCAATCCAGCTTTCGATGCCTTGTTTGACATATTGGCTATCGGTGGTAAGCGTCACTTGGCATGGGCTGGTGAGTGCTCGCAAACCCTCAATCGCCGCCAGTAGTTCCATCCGATTGTTAGTGGTAAGAAAATAACCGCCGCTCAGTTCTTTTTCATGCTGGCCGTAGCGGAGCAGGGCGCCGTAGCCACCCGGACCCGGATTGCCAAGACAAGAACCATCGGTGAAGATTTCAACCTGTTTCATTGTTTTTCGCTTCTTGTTGTAATATCAACAGCCTTGAGGGGCTATTGCGCAGTTGTCGCGAGTATAAACGAGCCCTTAACCATACATCAAAGGTCAAGCGGCCCGATATAGAGGATACGATGCAACCAGATCAAACTCGGCAGATCATTCTGGATACCGAAACCACAGGTATGAATATGAGCGGCGGCGCGCCGCATCTTGGCCACCGCATCATTGAAATTGGTTGTGTGGAGGTGATTAATCGTCGCCTGACTGGCAATCACTACCATGTCTACCTCAATCCTGATATGCCGATTGACCCCGAAGCGACGACGGTTCACGGTATCACTGACGACGATGTCAAAGATTGTCCGCGCTTTGCTGACGTTGCCGAGCAGTTTGTCGAATTCATTCGTGGTGCCGAGTTGATTGCCCACAATGCGCCGTTCGACGTGGGCTTTATGGATCATGAATTTGGCAAGCTCGGGGCGGGGTGGGCAAAGACCGATGAACTATGTCAGGTGACCGACTCCTTGGTACTGGCAAAGGACATGTATCCAGGCCAGAAGAATAACCTCGATGCCTTGTGTCGCCGACTCGGTATTGATAATTCGCATCGTGAATTGCACGGCGCATTGCTCGATGCCGAGATTCTGGCAGATGTTTATCTGTTAATGACCGGCGGCCAGACCAAGCTGGCGCTGGGTCAAGATGGCGATGATGGCTCGGCGGCCTCTGCCGGCGAAATCAGACCGGTCACCTTAGCTGGCGATGCGCTTCCTGTGATCAAGGCCTCATCGACTGAATTAGAAAGTCATCAAGAAACCATGGCTCGGGTCGAAAAGAAAGCAGGGACAAGTATTTGGCAAACTTTGGGAGCCGCTGAATCAACATGAAAAAAATCCTGCTTGGTTGTTTGACCAGCCTGCTGTTGGCGCTGGCGGTACCATCATTTGCCGAAGCCCCAGAGAAGCTCGTTCGTAGTGCCTATCAATTGCTTGATAACCGCTTTCGCCTTGATCACGGTATTGAAGAAGTCACTTTGGTGGTGTATCGCAAGCCCGGCGCAGGACCAATTGTGTTGGTCCAGCCGGATGGCTCTAAGCTCTATGCTCATACTTCGCCGCAGAATGTCAGTTGGTATGACGAAGATTCGTTTGACTTAATTACCATTACCAAGCCGATTCCTGGGCCATGGCAAATTGTCGGCAGTATTGATCGGCGCAACGCCATTGAAATTCTCAGCGCTATTGAGTTGCAAGTGACCGAAGCGCCTAAGGTGCTCTACCAGCACGAGCGGATAAAACTGACCGCCGAGTTGTTCAATTACGGCGATCGGATTAATAGCGATGCTTTTTATCGCTCCACAGAGCTCGATTTGTTTTTAATCCGACGTACCCTGAACCAGCCCAATCCAGCGTTGAATCCTGGCTCAGCAGATCGCATGGGCAAGTTTTATGATAATGGCACCGGCCTAGATGCCTATCCCAGAGACGGTATTTTTACCGGGGAAGTGGATATCCGCCAGAAGCCCGGCCGCTACAAGCTGTATGCGCGGGTTAGCAACAAAACCTTCCAGCGCGCAGCGGTGCAAGATATTGAGCTCAAGCCGTTGCCAATTGAGGCCAATATCGTGCGTATTGCCGACAATGCATTGCGCGTCGAGTACACCGTTGATGCTAATGAGATAAAACTTGATACCGTTGCCATTAATCTGATGGTGACCGGTGCTAACGACTTTCAGTATCCACTGACGCTGGTTGAACCTAACAATAGCACCTTCTCGATGGATTTGGATTTTGTCGCTCGAACTGGCGATTATCGAATTGGTGGTTGGCTGTTTGCTGATGACCAAAGTGGCCGCGAAGTGGCTATCGAAATTCCCAAAGAGCGCTTTAGTGTGATCAAAGCCGCGCCGACCTTCTTGAGCAAAGATGAGGTGGAACCAGAGCAAAGCCCAGAAATAGTTCTTGAGGGCGATGTGTTGCCAGCATCTGAGCAACCTGACGCCACTGATCCTGAATCAGAGTTAGCGGCTGATGCAGAGTCTGGAGGCATTGCTTGGTGGGTTTGGGCAATCGCAGGTTCGGTTGGTTTACTACTTATTGTTGGCGGTGTGGTTTTTGTCATTCTCAGAAAGCGCAAAAAAGCAGCAAAAACTGGCGATGAAAACGACGATTCTGACGATGATGGCGATATTGATCTGAATCGGCCAGAAGACCGCTAAAAAGTGGTTGACTCACTTTTGGGGAATCCGTATTATTCCGCCCGCGCTGCACGGTGGCGTCATACAAAGTTCATCTTTGTTAGCGAGTCACCGGCAGATTAGTGCGGAGTGGTAGTTCAGTTGGTTAGAATACCGGCCTGTCACGCCGGGGGTCGCGGGTTCGAGTCCCGTCCACTCCGCCAACATTTTTCAAAGCCACGCGAAAGCGGGGCTGACGCAGTAAAGAAGTGCAATTCAGTACATCTGCTCTGCAGCTCGTAAGAGCAACAATCAGGTTCCAGTGCGGAGTGGTAGTTCAGTTGGTTAGAATACCGGCCTGTCACGCCGGGGGTCGCGGGTTCGAGTCCCGTCCACTCCGCCAATTTTCCTGATGACAATGAGTTCCGATGCGGAGTGGTAGTTCAGTTGGTTAGAATACCGGCCTGTCACGCCGGGGGTCGCGGGTTCGAGTCCCGTCCACTCCGCCATCTTCTCAACGTCAAATACAAACAGTTTTCAGTGCGGAGTGGTAGTTCAGTTGGTTAGAATACCGGCCTGTCACGCCGGGGGTCGCGGGTTCGAGTCCCGTCCACTCCGCCATCTAACATCAAAGCCCTGCTCATTTGAGCGGGGCTTTTTTGTTAGTTGCTCTTGTGCTTAGCTGAAAATCAAAGCAATTAACGCGTTAGCGAAGCGTCGCTGGCATGGAAGCCAGCGCCGAGCCTACAGGGACGTATTTACGGCGTCTGAGCGTTGGGTTAATTGCTTTGCAATGGGTTAGAAAGACAAAAAAGGCGTCATGTGCCGAGCGAGGACATGACGCCTAAATGTTGGGAAGTACAGGGGCTTCAAGCCCCTTGTTGTTATTGTTGACTAGTTCAGGCTGCGTTCTTGGTTGCCTTTTGTGGGATTGTTGATTTATCGGCAACTAACTCATCCGAATCAAAATCATCGACGTTAATCGCCTTCATACGGCCAATCTCGGCGCGGCGCAGTAATTGTGCGTCTGCTTCGCTCAACACGCCCATCTCCAGACCTTCATCGGCAATCCGATCGAGCCAGATAAACGGTACCTTTTGACCCTTCGCTTTACTCACTTTAGCAACCAGTTCCTCGGCAGCAATAATGTCGTTCAAGGTTGTTTGCAGGGTACCAAGTGGATTGTTATCGCAATCAGTCAAAAAGCTCATATGACCCAGCCGATCGCGAGTTTCGCTTGGGGTCATTACTAATTTAGCGACTTTATGGTCAAGTTTGTCGCCCATACGCTTACTCGGTAAGCCAAGCGGCATAATGAGCGCCTTCATCAGAGAGCCAACACCGGCGACAGGGAAGTTATCGAGCAAATCGCGCAGGGCAACACGAAGCTTCGCTAATGAATCCTCTAATGCCCACTGCAGCAGTGGTAAATCTTCCGCTGGGCGACCATCGTTGTCATATCGCTTGAGTGCGGCAGAGCATAGATACAGCTCGCTGAGCATATCGCCCAAGCGTGCTGACACGCGCTCGCGGCGTTTTAGTGAACCGCCAAGAGTAGCCATGGCAATGTCTGACAGCAGTGCAAGGTTTGCCGAGTAGCGATTTAATTGACGGTAATACTGAGCAGTCGCGTCACGTTGTGGTGACTTGCTGAAACGGTAGCCGCCCCAACCAAACCAAATGCTACGAAAGACATTACTAATGGCAAAACCAATGTGACCAAATACCGCTTTATCGAAGTCTGCCAAGGCTTTTCGCTGATCGCTCAGACTTGCCGCTTCAAGCTCTGCGAGCACGTACGGATGGCAGCGAATTGCGCCTTGTCCATAGATGATCATCGAGCGGGTAAGAATATTGGCACCTTCCACGGTAACTGCAATTGGCGCGCCTTGATAGCCGCGGGCTAGGTAGTTTGACGGTCCCATGCAGATGCCTTTACCACCGTGAATATCCATTGCATCGATCATGGCTTTCTGGCCACGGTCGGTCAGGTGATATTTGACGATCGCTGAGATCACCGATGGCTTCTCACCCATATCGATCGCAGTGGTCGTCAAATTGGCAGCGCCGTCCATCAAGTAAGCATTACCGGCAATTCGAGCCAATGGCTCTTCGATTCCTTCAAGGTAACCGATCGGTACCTTAAATTGACGGCGGACTCGGGCATAGGCGCTCGATGACATCGCTGCTAGCTTGGCACCGCCAGTGGCATTTGCTGGTAGCGTAATGCCACGGCCAACGGACAAGCATTCAACTAACATACGCCAGCCCTGACCGGCCATTTTTTCGCCGCCGATAATGTAATCAATCGGGACAAAGACATCGTCGCCGCGTGTTGGGCCATTTTGGAATGGTACATTTAGTGGGAAGTGGCGGCGGCCAATATCAACCCCTTGAATGTCCGTTGGGATCAACGCGCAGGTGATGCCCAGCTCTTTCTCGCCACCCAATAATTGCTCAGGATCGTCTAACTTGAACGCCAGACCAAGTACGGTCGCGACAGGCGCTAGCGTAATGTAACGCTTGTTCCAAGTTAGACGCATACCGAGTACTTGTTTTCCTTGCCATTCGCCCATGCAAACAGTGCCACGATCTGGGATCGCACCGGCATCAGAACCGGCCTCAGGACTGGTTAGGGCAAAGCAAGGAATTTCCAAGCCTTTGGCTAATCGCGGCAAGTAATGGTCTTTTTGCGCTTCGGTACCATAGTGCTGCAGCAATTCGCCAGGGCCAAGCGAGTTGGGCACGCCTACGGTACTGGCCAATACACCACTGACGGTGGCGAGTTTCTGTAGCACGTAGCTTTGCGCGTACGCAGAAAACTCTAAACCGCCATACTGCTTTTTGATGATCATGGCGAAAAAGCCATTGTCTTTCAGGTACTGCCAAATTTCGGGTGGCAAGTCAGCGCGCTCATGGGTGATCTCAAAATCATTGGTCATTTTACAAACCGTTTCGACCGGACCATCAATGAATGCTTGCTCTTCGGCGCTAAGCACTGGCGCAGGGTAATTGTGCAGCATGCTCCAATCAGGGTTGCCACGGAACAATTCACCTTCCCACCACGTCGTGCCCGCCGAGATTGCATCACGCTCGGTGGATGACATCTCCGGCATGATCTTGCGGTAGGCATTGAGCATGGCTCGGCTGAACAACGCTTGGCGAATCGCCGTTACGTTAAGTGGTAGGGCAATCGCAGCCCAAATTGCCCAAGACCAGGCTGGAACGTTCAAAACAAATTGACCGACGGCAAGCCAGACTGCGGTAGCAGCGCTGGCTACCAGAAGTGATTGACGGTGATACGCAATCACGCCGATGACAGCTACTAGAGCTAGAATCCAAAGAAATATCTCCACGACACATCCCCCATTTTTATTATTTCAAGAGGTCAGACCTCTTACGAGTTGAGCCTATTAATAGATCAAACGCTTGTTCGGATCAAGCAGGTTGATATGGAATTGCGGTATCATCCGCGGCTGAGTGTGACTAATGGGTGGAATTGTTGTTATGTGCGAGTTGTTGGCGATGAGTGCCAATGTGCCAACTGATATTTGTTTTAGCTTTTCGGGTTTGTTGCGTCGAGGTGGTGATACTGGCCCCCATCGTGACGGCTGGGGCCTGACCTTTTATGAAGGTAAAGGTTGCCGTAGCTTCAAGGATCCGGAGCCGAGCTATCAAAGTCGTATCGCGAAGTTGTTAGAGCAGTACCCGATTAAAAGTGAAATTGTCATTGGCCATATTCGGCAAGCAAATCGCGGCGGTGTCCGGTTAGAAAACACCCATCCGTTTGAACGTGAATTAGGTGGCCGGATGTGGACATTTGCTCACAACGGCCAATTATCTGATTACAAAGATCTGTCGCTGGGCTGCTTTGAGCCGGTTGGCAACACCGATTCCGAATTCGCGTTTTGTTATTTAATGGGGCAACTCAAGCAGCGTTATGCCAAGGCGCCAAGTAATCCGGCCGCATTCGGTCGCTTCGTTGCCAAGCAAGCGGATATGTTTCGCGCCAAAGGGGTTTACAACATGCTGCTTTCGGATGGCCGCTGGTTGTTTGCTTATTGCTCGACCAAGCTCCACTGGATCACTCGGCGAGCACCATTTGGCACCGCGACATTGCTAGACAATGATTGGGAAATTGATTTTTCCAAGGAGACCACACCAAACGATGTGGTGTCGGTAGTTGCTACTCAGCCACTGACCAAAGATGAACAATGGCACGCAATGAAGCCGGGTCAGTGGGTGTTATTCAAAGCTGGCGAAGTCATCGCCAGCAATTGATAGGATTATGATTTGGCTTGGGCTTGAGGTTCCGAAGGGGCTTCTTGTCCGCCATCATTGAGTAGCTCAAACTCAGCGAGACGTAAGTCTGCTTGCTCATCGCCATCTTTTGATTGCCAAATTCGAGCGAAGATGTAATCGTGTTGTTTCGACAGCCAGACAAAGGTTTCGCGGCGGTTGTTCTTGCGTACGCGTTTCAATTTGACCGCTTCGACCTGACCGATTGGCAGTTCAATCACTTCATCGCCAACCACTTCATAGCGGTATTCGCGACGCTCACCTTTGTACAAGACCGGATACAGTAATTGGCTTTTACCGGCCGCAACGTCTAGCCGCATTTGCAGCTGATAACCCACAGGATCAAGCAAATCAGCAGCCCACTCGGTTGCCAACGGGTAATCATCATAGATGTCAGTCAGACTTTTTTTGGAGCCATCAAAAATGATGTGGCTTTCGCGATCAGGGCCGGTACCGGAGCGATTAAATTGGTACTCGACGGAATTGACTTTACCGTCGGTTAACTTGACCCAGCTTTGCTCTTTGCGTTTATCCGACAAGATAAACCAGTTCAAGCTGCTTTCTGAGCAAAAATACCAGCGGCCGTCGGCACTGTGGTGAAACGTTCGTTTGCCGGTGCCCACTTCGCTGCCGTTACGAAATACTTTGTAAGTGCTTTGGAAGGCGACTAATTCAAAGGGACTATCCGCGTGACTTGGTGTTGCGAAAAAAGCTATGGATGCCAATAGCAACCAATAACGCATGATAAATCCCCTTAATGATAATCGTTAATCTGAAGCGTACCCTGCCGATGTTAATGGATTTCCATCCAATTGAGCAACGCCATTGATCAGTTTTGCGCGTCCGGTAGCAACCCATTGAATCGTCAGCGGGAAAATCCGATGCTCTTGTTCTAAGACTCGTTGTTGCACCGATTGTTCATCATCATCTTCAAAAATTGGGACTTTGGCCTGCAAAATGACTGGTCCACCATCTAACTCTTCGGTGACAAAGTGGACTGAACAGCCATGTTCTTTGTCGCCAGCTTCGATCGCTCGGCGGTGGGTATTAAGGCCCGTGTACTTTGGCAGAAGTGACGGATGGATGTTAATCATCTTGCCTTCGAATCGGCGCACGAATTGCGGCGTCAAAATTCTCATAAAGCCAGCAAGAACAATGACATCTGGCTCAAACGTGTCCACTAAACCAGCCAATGATTGATCATAATCTTCGCGATTAGCAAAGAGTGAGTGCTCGAGTACTTTGGTAGGGATCGATGCGGAAGCAGCGCGCTCTAAACCATAGGCATCGGAGCGGTTGGAGATAACGCCAACCACTTGGCCGTCAATTTGACCATTTTCTGCGTGGTCAATAATGGTTTGCAGGTTGCTGCCGTTGCCCGAAATGAGCACAACAATGCGAGCTGGCTCTGTCATCACTTGATTTCGACCTGCTCTTCGCCTTGCTCAGCGGCGGCAATTGAGCCAATTAACCAGGCTTCTTCACCGTGTTGCTGTAACAATGCTAATGCTTGCTCTACTTGCTCTTGCGGTAATGCCACGACTAAACCAACACCACAGTTAAAGGTGCGGTACATTTCGTGGGTTTCAACGTTACCTTGCTTTTGTAACCAGTTGAAAATCTCTGGCCACTGCCAAGAATTACCATCGATCACAGCTTTGGTTTGCGCCGGCAAGACGCGTGGAATGTTTTCCCAGAAGCCGCCACCGGTAATGTGGCTGATGGCGTGAACATCAACTGTTTTGAGCAACTCTAGGGTTGATTTGACGTAAATGCGGGTTGGCTCTAGAAGTGCTTCGCCTAAGGTTTTATCGCCAAACGCTTCGCTAGTATCGGCACCGGAAACTTCCAAGATCTTGCGGATCAGTGAATAGCCGTTGGAGTGTGGGCCACTGGAGCCAAGTGCAATCAGAGCATCGCCTGCTGCAACTTTACTGCCATCAAGGATCTTGGCTTTTTCAACGACGCCGACACAGAAGCCAGCCATATCGTAATCATCGCCTTCGTACATACCCGGCATTTCAGCGGTTTCGCCACCGATCAGAGCACAGCCAGATAGCTCACAGCCTGCGCCAATGCCGGTAACAACGTCTGCTGCGGTATCAACGGC
This sequence comes from Neiella litorisoli, assembly GCF_014773395.1. GTDB lineage: Bacteria > Pseudomonadota > Gammaproteobacteria > Enterobacterales > Neiellaceae > Neiella > Neiella litorisoli. Next base: position 43,335 of record NZ_JACXAF010000030.1, read on the forward strand.
GAGTTTGCCAGTGGCGTAATAGTCGAGGAAGAACAGTGGTTCAGCACCTTGAACGATCAAATCGTTCACGCACATGGCAACCAGATCGATTCCGACGGTGTCGTGTTTTTTCAGATCAATAGCCAGACGCAGTTTGGTGCCTACACCGTCAGTGCCGGCAACCAATACTGGTTCGTCATAGCCTTTGGGCAGTTGGCAAAGGGCGCCAAAACCACCTAAACCCCCCATGACTTCTGGACGGGATGTGCGTTTCGCAACGTGTTTGATGCGGTCTACCAACGCATTACCGGCATCAATATCAACACCCGCGTCTTTGTAACTCAAAGAAGGTTTATTCTCGCTCACTTGTAACCTCAGTCGAACTGGCCAAAAAAAGACGCGGTATTCTACCAATCGTTCGGTCTAGGGGAAACTGTTAGAGGCGAAGATCAGGCTGAATTCGGTAAATTGACATGATTTAGTAGCGAAATCTCTGTCTTGCTCGTCAGTATGGATTGGAATTGCTACTATACATGCCACTTCAATGTCCCCAATGTCATTGCGCATGGGTTATATCGTTTGACAAGGAATTACTGTGAGTTGTCGAGTTGTTCTGCTGCTACTTGCGCTGCTCAGTCCGCTACATAGCTTAGCGACCGAAGTAGCAAACTTGTATACGGCGCGCGTTGATGCTTCGTTGAAATTAGAAACTGGATTGTCGCAGGGCTTTGATCAGGTTTTGGTGCGCGTATCGGGCCAACGAAATGCCCTGAGTAATGCGTTAGTCATGGCGCAAAAAAGTTCGGTACGCCAATACTTAGTGCAATACGGTTACATTGACGAAGGCGGTAAGCGCTGGCTGGAAGTGACCTTCAATCAGGAAGCCGTTGATCGCTTATTGCGTCAGGCCAACCTGCCCATTTGGGGGAGCTTGCGGCCAATGACCATCGTGTGGCTTGCCACCGAGCAAAACTTTGAACGTGAACTGGTCAGCGAACAAAGCCCGCTACTTGCCGAGGCTAATTTGGCCGATGTGCTGCGTCAACGGGGCGTGCCTATGATGCTGCCACTGCTCGACTTAGATGACATTATGTTGGTCGATGCCGCTGATATCTGGGGCAATTTCCCGATGCCGGCAATTCAGGCCTCGGCCCGTTACAGCGCCGATCAAATGGTGATGGCAAAACTCTATCAGCTCGGCGGTGAACAATACCAGCTGCAATGGTCGGTCTATCAGTTAGCTGACATGCAACCCAACACCATTGCTAAGGCTTGGCATCAAGAGCAGTTACAAGGCGAACTCGACACCTTATTACCCGAATGGCTAGAGCAAATGGCGGATGTGTTTGGCCAGCAATATGCGACGCAAGCCGGCCTTTCTGCAGCCGATAGCGTTCAGGTTAAAATTTATAACCTCACCGACTTGTCGCGGGTGTTGCGCGCCGAGCAGAGTTTGTCATCAATGGCCATGGTGTCGCAGGTTGATTTGCAGGACTTTAGCGCCAATTATGCGGTGTTCCGAGTCAATCTGTTGGGCGCCGCTCAGGATTTCTATCGCGCTTTGGCGCTCGACAAGCAATTGCAAGCGATGGAAACCTTTGATGCGCCAATGGTCGGGGCCGATGCAGAGGTGACTGAAGCTGACAACGATCAGCAAGGCGAACAGCAAACACCAGCGGCCAAGCAAACCATGCCTTCTTATATGTGGCAAATGTAGTGCTAATTTAAGGTAGGTTGGTTCTGACAATCGATAATTCCGGCCAGTTGCCACTGGCCATTCAACTTCCCGATGATGAGACCTTTGCCAGCTTTTATAGTGCTGGCAACGAGGTGCTTGTCGCTGCCATGAAACAGGCATTGAATTCCGACTCTGGTGGTTTCCTCTATTTGTGGGGACCGACAGGCAGTGGTAAAAGTCATCTATTGCACGCCGCTTTAAACTGGTGTGCAAGCTGTCATCAGCCGAGTAGTTATATTCCGCTGCAGCATCATGCCAGTATGGCGCCGGAAATGCTTGAAGGGCTGGAAAATCTCCACTTGGTGGTGCTAGACAACTTGGATGAGATTGCCGGTAACGAAATCTGGGAACAAGCCATTTTTGATCTGTTTAACCGCATTCAAGAGCAGGGCAAAGTGCTGGTTGTGAGCGCCGATGGGGCCGCTCGCCATTTACAGTTACAGCTGCCTGATTTGAGATCGCGGCTCGACTGGGGAACCAGCTACCAGTTAGCGGCACCCGATGACGATAGCAAGCTGGCGATTCTGCAGCTCAGGGCCAATATGCGCGGTTTGGTGTTGTCGGATGAAGCCGGACGCTTTTTATTGCACCGTGCGAGCCGCAACATGGCTGATTTATGGCTGACCTTGGATAAGTTGGATACGGCGTCAATGCAGGCTCAGCGCAAACTCACCGTACCCTTTATCAAACAAGTGCTGGGATACTAGAGCCTACGGACTGATTACTTCCCTTTGCGTTTTTTCAGGCCCAATCCAAGCTGTTGACCGCGCCAGCGGGCGAATAGAATCGAACCTACCAGCCAACAACTGACCAGCACAATTTCGATAAAAGCGAGTAGCCGCTCGGCTGGCTCGACGTATATCTGCACGCAGCCATGCATTAAATAGAGCAACGCGATAAAGGTGCTCCAGGCATGGGTATAGGGATTGTTGGCAATAATGCCACGCAGCGGAAACAGCAACGGCAGCAACCACAGCAAGGTAAGCCAAAACGAGGAAACATGTGGATGTGGCGATAACACACTTTGCCACAAAATGATCAGCGCAAAGAGGCCGAAATAACCAAATTTCGAAAGCCAGCAAACGGTCGTTATTTTTTGCATGATTGGTGTTCTTCGGTTCGCAGCACGATCAGCGCTGGGCTGTAAATGGCAGGGAGACTAGCGCCGTGTTGGCGTCAATGCAAGCCATACCGCGTTGGTCCGGTATGGATTGCCAAAGTGATTGTTGGGTGATTCGCCGAGGTCGGCCGACCTTAACCGTTGATCAGGGTCAGCACATTCTCTGGCGGACGGCCAATGACCGCTTGCTCGCCTTTGACCACGATTGGTCGTTCGAGCAATTTCGGCGTCTTGGCGATCGCGTTGATCAGCGCCGCTTCGCTGACATCATCTGCGTCAAGCTGCTGCTCTTTGTATTCGGCTTCTTTGGTACGCATCATCTGACGCGGAGCCAAATGCAGCAACTCAGCCAGATTTTCAATTTCATCTGGCGTAGGCGGTGTTTTCAGGTATTCAATGATTTCTGGTTCAATACCATTTTCTTGCAGCAAAGCCAGTGTCTGGCGCGACTTTGAGCAACGAGGGTTATGGTAGATGCGATAGGTGTTCATGCACTTTCTCTGCTGGTTTATTGTTGTAATTGAATAAAAACAATTCGCTTTTATGCCACGGCGCCATGATTGCTGCAAGGCGACTTAGGTCGTACCTGTGGTTATAGTGACTTCAAGCGAGTCAGATCATTGCGGTATTGGCGCACCTTCGCTTCGAGTTTCACAATCTCAATATTGTTGTCATCCGGAGTGGCGTGTAACGCTCGTTCCAGCATGGCAATGGCTTGCTCGTATTGCAGCATCAGGGCTAACCGGTCGGCTTTGACACTATAGTGCTGAGCCGTATTGCCTTGCTTTAAATAAGCGTCACTAAGCAATGCCAGCGCGACCATGTCTTCTGGGTGCTTGACGCGAAAACGATTCAACAGCTCAATGGCTTTGTCGGCCTTGTTTCGTTTGATGAGAACGTTGGCATAGTTGAGGGTGATGACCTGATTGTTGGGCATGTACTGGTAGAAGTCATTGAGACGCGATTCAGCTCGCTCGGCATTGCCCGTTTCCATATCGATATCGGTGATGGCATCAATAACAAACAGATTACGCGGGTATTCTTTTAGCAAAGGCGCGATGGTTTTGGCCGCTTGTTTGGCGTTGCCATCATCAAATTGGGCAATGGCCAAGCCATAAACTGCTGCATCAACTAAACGGCCTTCTTTCTTGTCGACTCGACGCTGAAACTCTTGCACCATGACCTTTGACGATTTGCCGGAGTAACGTGCTTCAATCCGCGCCTTGGCAAATTGAAAATCAACACTGACCGGATAGGCTTTGCGCGGGAACTGCTGAGCGCGCAGCTGCGCATCGGCAACCCGGCTTTCCGGAATGGGGTGAGTCAGCAAAAATTGCGGCGGCTTGCTGACATATCGATATTGTGCCGCCATTTTGGCAAAAAACTCAGCCGCAGCGTATGGATCATAGCCAGCAGCAACTAAGGTTTGCATGCCAATTCGGTCGGCCTCGGCCTCGTTTTTACGGGTAAAGTTAATGCTCATTTGCTGCGATGCAGCCATCGTCGTTTGCAGCGCCGCGATACCCGCTTGCGGCGCTAATACCGCCAGCACGATAGAGCCCAATGCGGCGCCCAGTGTCGCTGGCTGGTTTTGCATTTGCGCTTCAATATGGCGGGCTAGGTGGCGCTGATTGACGTGGGCGATTTCGTGCGCCAACACCGAGGCAATTTGACCCTCCGAATCAGCGTGCAGATATAAGCCACTGTGAACACCAATGTGACCACCGAAAAAGGCAAAGGCGTTAATGCTGTTTTCATTAACCCAAAAGAACTTAAATGGATGAATCGGTTGTTTGGTGGCGGTGACCAAGCGATAACCCAAAGATTCGAGATGTTCTTGCAATACTGGGTCATTAATTAGCGGATAAGCACCACGGATTTGGCGCATGGAAATATCACCAATCATGCGCTCTTTTTCTAAAGTAAGCGCGGATAGCCCCGCGGTTCCTATATCGGGGAGATTGTTGCCTGTCGACACGGCATGACTGGCCGGTGCCAGCATCGCCGTCATCAGAGTCGCGAGAGTTACCGCGCGAAGTTGAGAAAAAGTTGCCGTCAGGCGCTTGGTTACATTCAAAATGTCTATTCTTCCGTTACTTTTGCGACCATTGAGACCATCAGCTTGGCCATGCTCAGAGCGCAGTTTACCCAGTTCTTGCTAAAAAATGCCATTGTCAGCGTTGGTTTAGACTGAAATAATCATCACCATGCAACGACCACCACAAGTTCTGGCTAACACACTTGATTTGACGCATGAGCGCTGCCCCATGGCGTTTGTGCGCTGTAAGCACGCTTTGTTGAAATTGCAGCACGGCGAGTCGCTTGATGTTCATTTTAGCGACTCTTCGAGTGTAGCGGATATCCTTGACTGGTGCCGAGCTAGACCGTTGCAAGCTAACGTTTTTAATACAAATAATGAAATTCATGTGGTGTTTTCATTGACCTCAAATGGCGCCCATGGAGCCGCAACCTAAGGAGTTCATCACTGTATGTTACGGATGATGAAAAGTTGGTATCAGCGTAAATTTTCTGACCCCGCAGCGGTTAGTTTGTTCACCATTTTGTTAACTGGTTTTCTACTTATTTACTTTGGCGGCTCGTTATTAGCGCCTATTTTTCTGGCCATTGCATTTAGTTACATTCTCGATTGGCCGGTGACCCAACTGGAACGAATAGGCGTCCGCCGTGGCCTCGCAACGTCGTTAGTGCTGATTTTATTTGTTGGTTTATTGCTGATCGGCGTACTGGGCTTGATCCCGCTGATTTGGGGGCAGGGGGTCAATCTGGTGACTGAATTGCCGGTGATGTTTGAAAAAGCTCGGCATGGCCTGTGGGAGTTGCAGTCGACTTATCCGCAATTTGTCAGTAAAGCGCAAATCGCGCTGATCACCGACAACATTCGTGATTCAGTACTGAGTTATGGCCAAACGTTTGTCTCTACTTCGTTGCAGTCATTGGTTAGCTTAGTGACGGTACTGATTTATTTGATTGTGGTGCCGTTGTTGGTGTTTTTCTTTTTGAAAGACAAAGACCAGCTACTCTCTGGTATGAGCCGTTTTCTGCCGGGCAATCGCAAATTGGTCAATCAGGTCGGCGAAGAGATGAATCTGCAAATCATCAATTATATTCGCGGTAAGCTGATTGAAATTGCTGTTATTGGCGTGGCCTCTTACGTCTTTTTTATTGCCATTGATTTGCGCTATGCCGCCTTGTTGGCCGTGCTAGTCGGGTTATCTGTGGTGATCCCCTATGTTGGAGCAACCTTAGTGACCATTCCGGTTGCGCTGGTTGGCTTGTTTCAATGGGGCTTAACGGCCGATTTTGGTTACCTAATGCTGGGCTATGGTGTGATTCAGGCACTTGATGGCAACTTGCTGGTGCCGCTGCTGTTTTCTGAGGCGGTTAATCTTCATCCCGTGGTCATTATCATTGCGGTGTTGGTATTTGGTGGGCTGTGGGGCTTTTGGGGCGTGTTCTTTGCTATTCCGTTGGCAACCTTGGTGAAGGCTGTGATCAATGCTTGGCCGACGACTCAAACAGATGAGCCGCCGCCGCAGACAGAGGTTTAGCCTTTCAAGTAACCGAGCACCACATCGTGGTGCTCTTTTGTTTTGAACTTATCAAAAACATGCTCGACTTCGCCTTGCTCATTGATTAAGAAAGAAATTCGGTGGATTCCGTCATATTCCTTGCCCATGAACTTCTTCAAGCCCCAAACGCCGAAGGCGTCAGCGATGGCATGATCTTCATCTGACAACAAATCAAAGTTGAGATCGTACTTTTCGATGAACTTTGGTAGCCGTTTAACCGGATCGGGGCTAATGCCAAACACCACGGTATTCAGCGCATCCAACTCCGCTTTGCTGTCGCGTAAACCACAAGCTTGAGTGGTGCAGCCGGGCGTCAGCGCTTTCGGGTAGAAATAGACCAGCACTTTTTTGCCTTGATAATCGGCAAGACGAACGATATCGCCATGTTGGTTCGGTAATTCGAACGCCGGCGCTTGGCTTCCAGATTGAATAGGGTTCATAGGTAATCCTTGCTTTTTTAATGAAATCGGCCGATGTCGGTGGCCAGGTCTTAACGGTTGGTCGAAAAGTGTCCATTGATACCGCTTAGATGTGATTACGGTGCTGATTCGTGCGCAGTTCAACCTTGTCTTTAACAAGGCTGCAAATTACCATAGAGCGCTTAGCTTTTCAGGGGAAAAATTACATGCTGTCAGGAAGCATCGTAGCGCTGATCACACCTATGGATGATCAGGGAAACGTGGATTACGACGCGCTCGCTCAATTAGTCGAGTGGCACATTGAATCGGGCACTAGCGGTATCGTCGCAGTCGGTACTACCGGAGAGTCGGCGACATTGAGTGTTGAAGAGCATCAGCAGGTGATCCGAAAGACCGTCGAATTCGCAGCTGGTCGTATCGATGTTATTGCTGGCACTGGCGCGAACTGTACCCGAGAAGCATTGGAATTGACCCATGGGGCGGAAAAGGCCGGCGCCAAAGCCTGCTTGAGCGTCACACCTTATTACAACAAGCCAAGTCAGCAGGGCTTGTATTTGCACTATAAAACAATTGCAGAAAACAGCTCGCTACCTCAGGTCCTTTACAATGTGCCTGGCCGTACCGCAGTTGACCTGTTGCCAGAAACCGTGATTGAGTTGGCGCAAGTCAACGGCATTGTCGGGATTAAAGAAGCCACCGGCGATGTTGCTCGAGTTGCTACCTTACGCCAAGGCTGTGGTGATGATTTTGTATTACTCAGTGGTGATGATGCCACCGGCTTGCAGTTTATGCTCGATGGTGGTGATGGCGTTATTTCAGTGACCAACAACCTCGCGCCTGCGGCAATGGCCAAAATGTGCCAACTGGCCAAGTCGGGCGAGGTTGAACAAGCGCAAGCGATTAACCAGCGATTGATGCCGTTGCACGAACATTTATTTGTTGAAGCAAACCCAATTCCTGTGAAATGGGGACTTTGGCGGCTTGGCCGGGCAGCATCTCCGGCGTTGCGTTTGCCACTGACCACTTTATCCGAATCGAATCAGGCGATTTTGCAAAAAGCCATGATTGATGCTGGTTTAACTCTGTAAGTCGGGAGATTAACATCTTGAATAAGCTAGTATTCGGTGCCGTAGCTGCCGGGATTATGTTGGCAGGTTGTACCGGAAATGACTACCGGGCTCGTTCTGATTTTGAGTACCTCGAAGAACAAAGTAACCCTGAATTTCAGGTTCCCGAGGATTTGACGGCTCCGCCTAAGCGAGCCGATTACTACATCCCGCCGGTGCAAGAAACCGAAGAAACCGCCTATGGTGCCGATTTGGCGATCTCAGCGCCGATTCAAGTATTGACCCTGGTTGATGGCAGCTTACGTCCGCAAGGCGATGATCGTCGCGCTTCAATCGAATTTGATATCACCAGCGTTGATGGCGACAATCCAGTTGATGGCATCTGGAATTCATTGTGGGGCTTGATCCAGAAGCGTGGCATTGCGGCCCGCTTTTGGGACAAAGATGGCGGCATTCTGGTAACCGATTGGTTTGTTGCTCATCGCGATGAAGATCCAAATTACTTCTTTGGTCTGGAAGATTACTTTATGGATCGCCGTGGCGATCTGGAAGTGCGTGCCCGTTATGCTTTTAATTTAGAAGTGGGCCGAACCGGCCGAACTGCCAAGTTAAGCGCTGCTATGGTTGGCTTTGAGCGCTACTTTGATAACCAGTTAGAGCGCGATAAACCAACCCAAGTTGAGCGTGATAATTTCACCGTCAACGTGCTTAACGGCGTTGTTAAACAGTACCAGCAAGACATGCAGCTGCAACGCCAAGAGAAGTCGCTAGAACAACAGCGAGCGATGGCGTTATCACTGCAGGTGGATCAAAAAGGGTTGGCTTCAATTGTTGCTGCTGTACCGTTTGATCAGGCATGGCAAAATGCTGAATCGCTGCTCGAAGCCGCTGGCTTTATCGTCGAAGATAAAGACCGCACTCAGGCTACCTACTTCGTCAACGTGCCATCGAACTGGAGCTTCAGAAAGCTGTTCGTGACCGATGACGAGGAGATGGGAATTGAGTCTGGTGATTACAAACTATTCTTTGGCGATCGTGGCCAGACCACAACCATTAGCATCTTTAACGATGACAACAAGCCGCTGAGCGAAGAAGAAGTCAGTAAAGCCTATCACTCACTGCGCGAAGCATTGGAGCGAATGACTAACTAATCAGTTTGGTCTGTGTCTTTGTTATATTTGGCCCGAGCCATGGGATCGACTAGATCCTCTCGCTTGGGCCATTTCATTTTAGCGGAATACTTCAACACCATTAGATTGCTGACAATTACACCCAGCACCAGCAAAATGATGACCGCGATACTCCAACCAGATAACTCTGTGCCCATTTCCTTACCCTAGACGGCTAATAGGTGATACAAATCGTTCGAACAGAGTATCGAAGTTCGCCGCGATAGTTTTTTGACCTGCGACATTAGCATTGATGATTGCATCAAGTATTGCTTCGGGTTGTCGCATTGCTTCCACTTTTTGTGCCGATGGCGCATGGCTTAGGTGCCAGGGTTCGCAGGCAACGCCGCCTAAATCGGTGGCATAAGGGAAGAAAAAATCAAATTCATGGGCACGTTGCTGCAACCATTGCCAAGTCGCAAACTGTGGCCCGCCGGCCTGATATTCGCTGGCAATTAGTTGTAATGGTTGCTGTTGCAATGGCTTGCTGTAGACATCGAGATCGGTCCCCCAGTGATGCCGGCTGGTGCCCGGCAGTGCCGAAAAACGCATGATCGCGTGGATCTTCTGCAGCTCGGTCAAGGTCTCCATCGCGACTGGGGCATGGTGATCATCAAGCACTGCGCGCTGGCCGTTAAACTTACTATCCCAAATCAATTGCTGGCGCTGAAAGCTGCGAAAGCTGCTCACTAAGTTGAGCTCAAGGCCATCTTCAGCTGCTGCTTTTGCCATGGCCAGCCAAGCCAGTTTGGCTGGCGCCAGTAAGGCATGATGGTCATCAATCTGGCTCAGGTGAGACGAACTCAGTCCGAGCCAATTAGCAGGTTGCAGCGCTGGCATTGTCATTCGGTTAGCAGGTGCTCCATGATGCCCTGATACATATCGGTCAATTGGATCAGATCAGTTACCTTAACGCATTCATTGACCTTGTGAATGGTCGCATTGCATGGCCCAAGTTCAATTACTTGAGCGCCAGTTGGCGCAATAAAGCGACCATCGGAGGTGCCACCTGTGGTGAGCAATTCCGGCTCCTGGCCATTGACCTGTTTAATCGCAATTCGAACCGCATCAAGAAGCTTACCGGTGTCGGTTAAGAACGGCTCACCATTAAAGGTCCACTTTAAGTCGTAGTCTAGGCCATAGCTGTCGATCAGGCTCTCAACACGTTGCACTAAACCTGACGAGCTGCTTTCGGTGCTAAAGCGGAAGTTGAACATCACATCGAGTTCACCCGGCACCACATTGGATGCCCCCGTACCGGCTTTGATATTGGCAATCTGAAAGCTGGTAGGCGGGAAGTAGTCATTGCCGTTATCCCAGTGTTTACTGCTCAATTCCGCCAGCATTGGCGCTGCTTTATGAACTGGGTTATCTGCCAAGTGAGGGTAGGCAACGTGGCCTTGCACACCTTTCACCACCAGCTCGCCGGTAAGGGAACCACGACGACCATTTTTCACCACATCGCCGACATGGTTGGTACTCGATGGTTCACCGACCACACACCAAGTCATTTTTTCCTGACGTTGTTCTAAGTGCTCAATAACCCGCACGGTGCCGTTAATAAACGGGCCTTCCTCATCGCTGGTGATGAGAAAGGCTAGTGAACCTTGATGATCGGGATGCTCTGCAATAAATCGTTCGACCGCCACAATCATGGCAGCCAACGAGCCCTTCATATCGGCAGCGCCACGGCCGTGGAGGTGGTCATCGATAATGGTAGGCTCAAACGGCGGTGTATGCCATTTGGCGGGATCGCCAGAGGGCACCACGTCGGTGTGGCCGGCAAAGCCGAGGACTGGCGCTTGATCGCCGCGGCGAGCCCAGAAGTTGAGGGTATCTTCAAAGTGCAGCTTTTCAATACGGAAACCGAGTTTAACCAAGCGCTCAATCATGAGCTCCTGACAGCCTTCGTCTAGTGGCGTCACCGACGGGCGAGCGATTAACTCCTTGGCAAGTTCAATGGTTGGGTGAGTCATTGGCTAGTTTCCTTGTGCCAGCAGCGGGCTGTAAAGTTTGTCGTTAAAGCCCACAATCAATGTTTCTGCGATGACTAGCACTGGCCGCTTCATTAAGGTTGGTTGCTCTAGAATTAACGCCAGCGCTGATGATTCATCAAGGTTTTGCTTTTGTTCGTCGGTTAATGCCCGATAACTGGTCGAGCGCTTATTGAACAGTACTTCCCAGCCAACTTGCTGAGCCCATGCTGACAATTGAGCGTGTTCTAGTGGTTGTTCGCGAACATCCTGAAAGGTAAAGTCGATATCGTTTTTTTCTAGCCACTTACGGGCCTTGCGAACCGTATCGCAGTTGCTGATCCCGTAAACAGTGGCGTGATGAGTAGACATGTGATCCCTTTGGCGCAATCAAAATTGGGCCAAGAATATCACAATCCTTTAAGCAGTCAGGAGTGGATTGACTAATGATTCATGCAACTCGCATGAACATGCAGTCAAGATGAACCTCGACGCAACAAACTTACAATACTGCAACTGACTTCACTTGTGCCCAGACATGATGACCCGGATGGATTTGTAATCGCTCTACCGAGTGGCTTGATAGCTGCGCCAGTAGCTGCTGCTCCTCGCCCAAATCAAGTGTCACCAGTTTCTCGCCGGGCCGCCTGCCTTCGGCAACATGACTGACTTTGGCGGGAAAAATATTGCTGATACTGGTGTCGTGAGGCTGAGTTAGACACACACTGACATCTGACGCAAACACGCGGCAACGCAACTGTTGACCAACCGGATGGTCTTGCTGACTCAGGCGAAGGGCAAAGCGGCCAAATTTCAACTCACTGGCAAAGTGTTCGAGGTGCCTACTAATTCGGCCTTCAATCACCGAGCTGGCGCCGTCATTGAACAGTTCTGCGTGTTGATGATCGAGCAACACCTGTTTGATTGGCCCTGCCGCTTTGATTTCGCCATGGTCGATTAACACCAAATGGTCCGCCAAGCGCGTTACTTCATCGGCAGCATGGCTGACATAAACCACCGGAATAGCTAATTCCCGATGTAACCGTTCGAGATACGGCAAGATCTCCTGTTTGAGGCCTTTATCCAGTGCCGATAAGGGTTCATCCATCAACAGCAGTCTTGGTGACGTCAACAGTGCACGAGCAATCGCAACTCGCTGTCGCTCGCCGCCGGACAGGGCGCTCGGCGAGCGTTTTAATAACGGCGACAGGCCAAGTAACTCAACAATATGAGATTCGGAAACTTGACGCTGAACCGGCGCAATGCGTTTCATGCCAAATTGCAAGTTGGCGGCGACATCTAAATGGGGAAATAAACTGGCTTCTTGGAACACGTAGCCGACTTGACGTTGGTGAGGTGGTACAAAAATGCCATTGGCTTCATCTTGCCAAGTGTCCTGACCAATCTGAAAAAAGCTATTGGGCAGTCGCTCCAGCCCCGCCATAGCTCGCAAACAAGTGGTCTTGCCGGAGCCTGATGCCCCGTACAACGCGCTGATACCGGTGGCCGGTAGCTCGATTTTGACATCGAGGGTAAATCCCTGACGCTGAACGTGAAATGCAGCCGTAACCGACATCAGAGCGTCCCTCGCTGGCTGGCTCGATGATTAATCATGTAGATGGCCAGTAGCGCGATAAACGAAAAGGCCACCATACCGCCAGCTAGCCAATGCGCCTGACCGTACTCCATGGCCTCGACGTGGTTGTATATTTCAACCGACAGGACTCGTGTTTCGCCGGGAATATTACCGCCAATCATCAGCACGACGCCAAATTCGCCGATTGAATGACAAAAGCCCATCACAATCGCGGTGAAAAAACCGGGCCGGGCCATCGGTACGACGACGTGCCAAAAGCAGTCCCAAGGGGAGGCCCTGAGTGTGGCAGCAACTTCCAATGGTCGCTTGCCAATGGCTTCAAATGCATTCTGAAGCGGTTGTACCACAAAGGGCAGGGAATGAACCGCACAGGCGATAGCGATGCCGGCAAAACTAAAGGGTAATGTGCCTAAACCTAAAGCGGCAGATAATTGGCCTGCCGGACCGTTTGGTCCGAGCAACAGTAACAGATAAAAGCCCAACACGGTTGGAGGCAGAACCAGCGGTATGGCAAAAATAGCGCCCACTGCAGGTTTAAATTTGGATTGAGTTTGCGACAGCCACCAGGCGATCGGAGTGGCAATCAGCAGCAGTAACAGGGTCACCACAGACGCCAATTTTAGCGTCAGCCAAACAACGCTCAAATCGACGCCGCTCATCGGCTCAGTGCCCGTTGAGGTGGTGGTTGCTGTGTCGCTGCACTTGATCGATTCACGGACAAGGCTTGGTTTTCCCTATTTTGTTTCAGTTAAGCCTATCAAATCAGTGGCTTTGTGTCTGGTAGCCAAAGGATTCAATAATACGTTTCGCAGCCGGCGAGCGGAAGTAGTTGAGCAGTTCCACAGCCGCTTGAGGTTGTGCCGCTGAATTGATGATCACGGCATCTTGTTTTAACGGTTGATGAAGGGACTCAGGCACTAACCAGGCCGAGCCACTTGTCAGTTGACCATGATGATAGACCTGCGAAGCGGCGACAAAACCAGCAGTTGCGTTGCCGCTGCTCACATATTGATAGGTATGACTAATGTTTTGCCCTTGGACTAAACGAGATGACCAATAATCTTTGACCCCAAGGTGCTCCATCACTGTCAGGGCGGCTGCACCATAGGGTGCTGATTTTGGATTGGCGATGGCAAGGCGGCTGATGGCAGAGTCTGGTTGCAACTGTTGTGGCCCAGCGATTAGCTCCGGATCGGCGGACCACAAGACTAATTGGCCTATGGCGACCGTCAGCTGAGATGCGGCTTTCGCTCTGCCATTGTCGACAAGCGCTTTGGGTCTGGCTTGATCGGCGGCAATGAACACATCGAACGGTGCACCGTTAATGATTTGGGCGTAGAGCTTACCGGTTGAGCCTGCGGACAGTGATACCTGATGGCCGCTGCGTTCCGTGAAGTCGCTGGCGAGCGCTTGCATTGGTCGGTAAAAGTTAGCTGCAACGGCAACACGGATTTGTTCTGCATGAATGCGATTGGAGAATCCAGTCGCTACCACGAATACGAATATGAGCCACAATTGTAAACCACGAGGCTTGCTGTTAAACATTATCAATAAAAGCCCCTAAATCTTGGTGATAAAAATATTGCTGATAAAACCAATGAGTTGCCTAACGAACGACATTTAAACATGGCCAACAGCCTAATGCCAGTCAGTTAAGCTGACTGGCATTTTTCTTATTGGGATATTTTCGCGCCTTGTGCTTCACGCATCTAGGGTAAATTCTGTCTTCC
>NZ_JACXAF010000031.1 GCF_014773395.1 Neiella litorisoli
GACGCCAAGCGCTCTGCCAGTTTTTGTGTAGCTCGCAGGCTCGCAATTTTACACAAAAACAGGCTCCGCGCTTGTCGCGCATTATCGGAGCGTTATGAGCCTACTATATGAATTTTAAATTCTTCGCTTTTATGATCCTGTTATTAACAGCGTGCCAAGAAGCGAACCAAATTGAAAAAGACCTAGAGTGGCTACTTCATGCTGATCCCGTCAAAGATGCTAAAAAGGCCATTAGCGTAGGGGACCTTCGATACGTTGGCACCATTGGTATGTTTGCTGATGTCCCTTGGTTTGCGCCGGAATGTATCAGCGAGGAAACAGTTAGACTTATCCAAGTATCGGATCTTGTTGAAAGCTATGAACAAAACAAGCTTCAGGCTATAGCTCCAGTGTATGCCACGGCCTACAACTATCAAATATTGCAATACCAAAAAAAACATGGGCTTAAACAATGCGACTCATAACAAGTGACTGTGGTCTTCCGTCAAGCTAAGCAGGGTTGGTGAACCTTATGGAACTAGATGAAGATAAAATCGATGAGGCAGCTTTGGCTTTACTCTCTCTTACTCTCCACGATAACTGCCGCGCATGGAAGCAACTTGATTGGGATATAACTAATCGATTGCACGGCAAAGGGCTGTTGTCTGATCCTGTCGGAAAGAGTAAGTCTGTAGTATTTACTGAGGAAGGGCTACGTCAAGCAGAGCTGGCTTTACAAAGGTTATTTGCCAAACCAAAGGACTAAGTCGTTACTCATGGCAACGAGGCACTTTATAGTCTGACTAGAGCTCTTTAGAGCAAAATGACTAACATGCTTTTGTCCAATTACGAGCTACAACACGCTCAGACTGGCTTTCGCTCTCATCAAGGTTTAACTGCGAATGAGCAAGACCATGCGCACTCAAACCAGTGAACTATATCAACTGCCAGCGCAACGCTTTTAACACCGCTTGGGTGCGGTCTCTGGCTTGTAACTTATCGAGCAAGTTGGAGATATGGTTTTTCACCGTTCCTTCGGCTAAGTAGATAGCGGCAGCGATTTCTTTGTTACTAAACCCAGCCGCTAAATAGCGCAATATCTGCTGCTCTTTGGCTGACAATTCATCGGGCTGGATGGCTGGGCTGGTATCGGCCGATTCTGACTCTGGCAAGCGCTGCCGGTTTAACAATTCGGGCTCAGCCAGAAAACCACCCGCAGCAACGGTAGCAATGGCTTTATCGAGCTTGTCCCAACTCACGTCCTTGAGTAGAAAACCGTTCACCCCAGCTTGCAAGGCGCGCAGAAATAATTGGTGCTCATCAAACGTCGTTAGCATGAGTACCGGTGTTGTATCGCCTTGCTGGCGCATTTGCTGTACCAACTGGATGCCATCCATCACCGGCATTCGAATATCCGATAACAACAAATCAACGGGCTGCTCAGCGATTAACTCGAGCGCTTGCTGGCCATGCTCGGCGCACCAACAAACTTGATAGTTATCATTGAGCTCAATCAGCCGAGCAATGCCGTCTCGGATCAATGCCTGATCATCGACCAGCGCAATGTTGATCATGCTAATGCCTCCTCTGGCAACGCGGCCAGCTCAATGGTGATGGCAAAGCCTGACGGCAACTTGTTAATCATCAGCTGACCGCCGAGCTGTTTTGCTCGCTCAGCAATCCCGTTGAGACCGTTGCCATAATGCACATTTGAGCAGCCCACTCCGTTATCGCGGATCTGTAATTTGAATTGCGGTTGACGCACCATCTCAATGGCGATATCGGTAGCTCGGCCATGCCGAATGGCATTGCTCACCGCCTCTTGAATGCAATAGGCCAATTGCTCACTGATATCAGCAGGCAATTCTTGCTGAGCCCCGCTAAAGCCAAGGGTGATCCCTGGCGGTAAGCCGAGTTGTAATTCGGCGACAAAGTCAGGCAATGAAAACCGCGATTGCTGGCGCATATGACGCACAACGCTTCTTGCTTGTTGGAGGGTTTCATTGACTTGAAGTTTGAGTGATTGAAACAGTTTGCTGGAGTCATCTGGCGGCTGATGGATGGCATGTTCAAGCTGCAAGCTCAATGCCGTCAAATGGTGCCCAAGGCTATCGTGCAGATCGCGGGCAATCCGCAAGCGTTCGTTGTGCTGGCTTTGTTGAGAGAGCATTGATTGCGCGGCGCGCAATTGCAGATTGGTCGCTTCGAGTAGCTTTTGTTGCTCCTGCGCAATCAAGCGCGAGCGAGTCGACAATGCCGCAAATAGCTCAAAACTCAAAAACACCAAGTTGGTAATGACGTCTGTTTGGCTGAGGCCACTACTCATATCAACCAAGAGTACCGCGATATTGAGAGCTGCTAAGCCATACCACCAGCGATTCAGCCCCAGAAAAGCGGGCATTTGCGCTGCACAAATCACTAAAATGACCGGCACCACCAAGGATTTGTAATCGGCATAAATCGCTATGGCGCAGAGGCACTGGAGCAATAGCGCCAAGCGCAACAACGGCATTGAATTGGCCGCAGGTCGCCACATAGTGGCAACACAAAACGCCAACGTCATCGCTCCGAATAAGCCAAACCGGAACATGGTTAAGTGGCCATTCAAGGCATCCACCCAGATCACAACCGCATAGGTGACAAGGCCGCTCAGCGACAAAACCAAATCGTCGCGATTCAATTTATTCATGGTTTTCCAGTCAGTTATTTACGAAAAAAGCAATCAATGACCACTCTAACCAATTGCGGCCAGCAGCGCATAGTGCCAAAAGTCATCTTTGTCGGGCGACCAACTCATGACTTCTGGCACCTGTCAGCAAGCGGCCAACTTGATTGAATAGATTCCGCACTGCAATTGCTTTGCCGACAATCAATCAACTGAACAAGGACATCACCATGAAACACTACGTACTGCTCGCACTCATGTCGCCACTACTGATCCCAATTGCTAATACCTGCCATGCTGGCACCTTGGATGTCACCATCGACAACAACCAACCCACTGGCCCAATGATGGTTGAAGTGTATGACAATCAAAGCAACTACCAAGACGGTAAAGACCCCATCGCGCGCTTTAAAATGCCAGCCAAAGACAAGCCGCTGCAATTTGAAATGTCCGATCTGGCAAGTGGTGACTATGCCGTTCGCATGTTTCAAGATCTCAATAGCAACGGCCAGCTCGATGCAAACTGGCTCGGTATTCCCAATGAGCCTTACGGCTTTTCCAACAATGGCGGTGCCTACGGCCCAGCGAGCTTTGACGACGCCAAAGTTGCAGTTATTGAGGGCGAAACCACCGCTATCAACATCACCCTTCGTTAGGCCTGTCATGCTTTGTAACAAGCCCACCGTGTTCAATCCGGTGGGCTTCACTCTATAATCAACCCCAACAAAGCAGTCAGAGGTTCAATGAATGCAGGTAATTCAAGGCGGTAGTAGCGGCGCAGCTTATTTTTTCAAAGGTTTTGAGTTGATCCAAACCAAGGGGCTTCGACGGTTCGTCGCCGTACCATTGATCATCAATCTCATTATCTTTTCGCTATTTTTTGGCTACCTCATCAGCAGCTTGTCAGACTGGTTTGTGATGCTCAATGAGTGGTTGCCAGAGTGGCTCAACTGGCTGCAATACCTGCTTTGGCCCCTCGCTCTCATCTCTATTCTGGTGCTGTTTTCATTCCTATTTGCCACGGTCGCCAACTGGTTGGCAGCGCCCTTTAACGGCTTACTCGCGGAGAAAGTTGAACTCTATCTGACCGGTAAACCGATCGACAGTGGCGGCTTTGTTGACTTGGTTAAGGATATTCCGCGGCTGTTCGCCAGAGAATTCCAAAAGCTCGGCTATTTCCTACCACGAGCACTGCTTTGTTTGTTGTTATTTCTGGTGCCACTGGCCGGACAAACTCTAGCGCCGGTTATTTGGTTTTTGTTCTCGGCGTGGATGATGGCGATTCAATATTGTGATTACCCATTCGACAACCACAAAGTGCCATTCCGCGACATGAAGCTGAAGCTCAAGTCACAGCGTAGCCAGAGTATGAGCTTCGGCATTATGGCCATGCTGTTTACCATGATCCCCATCGTCAACATGCTGGTAATGCCGGTAGCGATTTGCGGCGCTACTTCGATGTGGGTGCAAACTCAGCGCGAGCAAGTGCTCGCTAGCCGCACTCAGTAAGCAAAGAGCAGAACAAGTGCATTAAAATCACAACAAAGCACCAAAAGGATGCAACAACTCAAATCCTAGCCAACGAACCAATTGCACCAAATTGGTTCCACAGAAAATAACTCGTTGTTATAAATGCATTATCCAGAACCCAAAACAAGATAACTCGGTTGTTTTGATATTGGTACGGCGCTTGCAAAACCTCATCAAAATAGAATGATTGATGAACAGGCCCTGCTGGAATGACGAGAGAGAAATTAGTAGTGATTGGTAACGGAATGGCCGGCATGAAAGCAGTCGAAGAACTGCTATCTGCCTGCCCTGAGCGTTATGAAATCACCGTATTTGGTGCCGAGCCCTACGGAAATTACAACCGCATTATGCTGTCACCAGTATTATGCGGCGAGAAAACCATTGATGAGATCATGATTAATGATCGCCAATGGTATCAGGACAATGACATTGTTCTGCACGCCGGCCCAGACAAACAAATTACCGAAATCGACCGCCGCAGACGCAAAGTCATTAGCCGTGATGGCACCGAAGCGCGCTACGACAAATTGCTAGTCGCCACCGGCTCCAAGCCTTTCATCATTCCCCTGCCGGGTCACCAACTCGATGGCGTTATCGCCTTTCGTGATATTTTCGACGTCAACACCATGTTGAGCTATGCCGTTACCAGACGCCATGCGGTAGTGCTCGGCGGCGGTTTGTTGGGGCTAGAAGCGGCCAACGGGCTGAAGCAACAAGGCATGGAAGTCACCGTCGTCCACAACTGCTCAACGCTGCTTAATCGACAACTCGACGCCAATGCTGCCGAGTTGCTGCGAGCCGAGTTCGAGGCGCGCGGCATTGGCTTTATGATGGAAGCCGATACCAAAGAATTGATTGCTGATGACAGCGGCCACGTCGCCGCCGTGAAATTTGGCGATGGCACTGAACTACCTTGCGATCTGTTTGTCATGGCCGTTGGCGTCAAGCCGAATTTCGACTTAGCAAAATCAGCGGGCATCCATTGCGAGCGGGGCATTGTCGTTAATGACACCCTGCAAACCTTTGACCCGAGTATTTATGCGGTGGGGGAATGTGTGCAACACCGCGGCATGACCTTTGGTATGGTGGCGCCGGTGTTTGAGCAGGCGAAAGTTTGCGCCAACCATCTTAGTGGCCATGGCGTTGCTGAATACAAAACGCTGCCCAACGCGACCAAGCTAAAAGTCACCGGCATTAACCTGTTTTCAGTCGGTGATTTTAACGGTGACAGCGACTGCGATGTACTGGAATTCCACGATCCTGAATTGAACGTCTACAAACGCTTGGTGTTACGTGCCGATCGTGTTATTGGCGCAGTGCTCTATGGCGACACCCTCGATGGCAGTTGGTATCAAACCCTGATGGAATCTGAGCAAGACGTGTCAGCCATTCGCTCCGTGTTGCTGTTTGGCCAGCGCTATGCCGACAAATTCGTCGAAGATGTCATTCCAGCAGCTCTGCAGGAGGTCGCGTAAATGTCTCAGTCATCATGCAAAACAATCAAAACAACGTGCGCCTATTGCGGCGTTGGCTGTGGTATTGAAGCCAGCGTTAACGAAACCGAGCGGCAAGTACTGATCAACGGTGATGACAATCACCCAGCCAACTTCGGCAGACTTTGCTCAAAAGGTAGCTCGCTGGGCGAAACCATTGATGTTTCTAGCCGCTTGCTGACACCTTACATTGGCCAACAGGCGACCGACTGGAATACGGCTCTGGATGCAGTCGCCAGCACC
The DNA here is from genome assembly GCF_014773395.1 of Neiella litorisoli. Classification (GTDB taxonomy): domain Bacteria; phylum Pseudomonadota; class Gammaproteobacteria; order Enterobacterales; family Neiellaceae; genus Neiella; species Neiella litorisoli. The sequence continues at coordinate 5,911 of NZ_JACXAF010000031.1, forward strand.
TTCTCGCAAATTATTGCCGAACATGGCCCAGATTCAGTGGCGATTTATGGCAGTGGTCAGCTGCTGACAGAAGACTACTATGTGGCGAACAAACTGATGAAAGGCTTTATTGGTAGCGCCAATATCGATACCAATAGTCGGCTTTGTATGTCTTCAGCTGTCTCCGGTCACAAACGTGCATTCGGCACCGACACCGTGCCCAATTGCTACGATGATTTGGAGCTCGCCGACTTAGTGGTGATCACCGGCTCGAATATGGCTTGGTGTCACCCGATTTCTTATCAGCGCATTCGCGCTGCCAAAGCAAAAAATCCCAACATGCGGGTGGTGGTAATCGATCCAAGACGAACCGCGACCTGCGACATTGCCGATCTCCATTTACCGCTTGCCGGCGGCAGTGATGTGGTGCTGTTTAACGGCTTGCTCAACCATTTAGTCAATGGCCAGTATCTGCAACAAGAGTACATCGACAATCACACTCAGGGCTTTGCCGAAGCCGTTGCGGCCGCACAGCAAGATGCAGGCGATTTAGCCGAAGTTGCACTCAGAACGCGCCTTAGTGAGCGCGATTTGGTGACTTTCTACAACTGGTTTGCAGAAACAGACAAAGTCGTGACTGCTTACAGCCAAGGGGTCAAGCAATCATCCAGTGGCGTCGATAAGGTCAACTCGATTCTCAATTGCCATTTAGCAACTGGCCGGATTGGTAAGCCCGGCGCTGGCCCGCTGTCGATGACAGGCCAACCCAACGCCATGGGTGGCCGCGAAGTTGGCGGCTTAGCCACCACACTTGCCGCCCATATGGAATTCAACATTGACGGCGACACCGACCGGGTCGCTCGATTCTGGAATGCCGCCAATATGGCGACCAAGCCCGGTCTGCCTGCAGTGGAGTTGTTCGAAGCAATTGCCGCGGGCAAAATCAAAGCGGTTTGGATCATGGCCACCAACCCAGTGGTGAGTTTGCCAAACGCCGATCAAGTCAAAGCCGCATTGCAGCAATGTCCTTTTGTTGTGGTCAGCGACTGTGTCGCCAACACCGACACATTAGAGTTGGCGCATATTAAACTGCCAGCGCAAGGCTGGAGCGAGAAAGACGGCATTGTGACTAATTCCGAGCGCCGCTTGTCGCATCAGCGGGCTTTGCTACCGCCTGCCGGCGAAGCCAAGCCTGATTGGTGGATTATTTCTCAGGTTGGCCAGCGCTTAGGCTTTAAAGATGCGTTTAACTACCAGCATCAGGTTGAGATCTTTCGCGAACATGCAGCGTTATCTGGTTTTGAAAACTCATCAGAGCAACGCCTTCGTGATTTTGATATTTCGGCATTTGCCAACATTTCACAACAGCAATACGAAGACTTTGAGCCCATCCAGTGGCCGGTGAACCAGCAGTACCCCAATGGTAAAGAGCGCTTTTTTGCCGATGGCCAGTTTTACACGCCAAACCGCAAAGCCAACTTCATTGCCTTAACCGGCAGAGCGCCAGGTAATTTGCCAGACCAAGAATATCCTCTAGTGCTCAACACGGGTCGCCTGCGCGATCAGTGGCACACCATGACCCGCAGCGCACTGGCTCCGCGTCTTAATCAGCACCGGCCAGAGCCGTTTGTTGAAGTAAATCCGCAGGATGCCGCTAAATACGGCCTGAAAGATGGTCATATTGCGCACTTGCAAAGCCGTTGGGGGCAAATGTATGCACGTGTCAATGTCTCCGAATCACAAGTTGCTGGCGACGTATTTGTACCCATGCATTGGACCGAACAATACGCCAGCAAAGGACGCATGGGTGCCGTGGTCAACCCTGTGGTGGATCCGGTGTCGGGTCAGCCCGAAAGTAAACACACGCCCATCCGCATCGCACCATATCAGGCGGAATGGCATGGTTTTGTACTAAGCCGCCAACCGCTGCCTGATGCCGGTATTGATTATCAGGTGAAAGTGAATTGTCAGGGCTATCTGCGCTATGAATTAGCGGGCTACGATCAGTCTTCACTGTCGATTGACTGGGTTAAGCAATGGTTGTCGCAAGTTTATCCGGCACTGAGCTGGCAGTACCTTGATGACGCCAAGTTGGGTTTATTGCGCGTCGCCGGCTATCAGGGCAATAGCCTGATGTTCGTGCTATGTATCGCCACCACGCCAGATATTCGGATGCTGCCTGAGCGTAATTTCCTCAGTTCGCTATTCGCCAAATCGCAGCTGCAGCCTGACGAGCGCCTCGCATTGCTCAGTGGCCTGCCTACGGCAGGTGCAGAGGATACCGGCGCTCAGGTTTGTGCATGCTTTAATGTCGGCGAGAAGACCATTCGCAAAGCCATCCGTGAAAACGGCCTGACGAGCTATCAGGAAGTGGGTAAATGCTGTAAAGCAGGCACCAATTGCGGCTCTTGTGTACCTGAAATCAAAACCATTCTGGCCTCCATGGTAGAGACACAGCCCGCTTAATCAATCGCTGTCACATTGCGATGCGCTGTCGCAATGTGACATCCCTTTCATTGATACCAATCCAGTTATAGCAATCCATATAGATTGCTATTAGACCGCACCTTCGAGAGCCCTAGCTGCCAACTTGACCTCTTTCGCCGGTAGCGGCTTATAGAACAAGTAACCCTGATACATATTGCAACCGCGGGTTTGCAAAAACTCCAACTGCTGCTGCGTTTCAACCCCTTCGGCCACCGTAATCAAATCTAAGTTTTGCGCCAAGCTAATGATGGTTGCGCAAATCTGGCCATCTTCGACGGTTGATGCGCATTCATCAACAAATGAGCGATCAATTTTAAGCACGTCGATAGGCAAGCTTTTCAGGTAATTCAACGAGGAATAGCCGGTCCCAAAGTCATCCACTGAGATTTTCAGCGCCAACTGTTTGAGCGCCGCCATCACTTCGATGCAGCGTTCGATATCGGTCAACAACACCCCTTCGGTGATCTCAACCTCCAGTAATGATCCATCAATTTGATAATGCTCAAGGCGCTGTTTAACGAATTCCACCAAAGGCCCAGACACCATGTGTCGGCCTGAGATGTTGACCGACACTGGCACCAACTTTTTACCCTCGCGCTGCCAACACTGCATTTGTTGCAACACATCATCAATGGCCTTTTCACCGAGCTGAATAATCAGATCCGACTCTTCTGCCAACGGAATAAATTCACTGGGCGAAATCAGCCCTTCCTTTGGATGTTGCCAGCGAATCAAGGCTTCGAGGCCAACAATATCGCCATTGGCAATGACCTTGGGCTGATACACCATGTAGAACTGATCACCGCTGCTGACTGCTTTGCGCATCTCTTGCTCGTAGTCGAAGTGACGGGCCGCAGTTTTGGCCATATCAGGCTGAAACAATTGATAATTATCGCGGCCTTTTTGTTTCGCGCTGTACATGGCTAAATCCGCATACTGCATTAACAAATCGGCACTGACGGTGTCATTCTCAGCAATGGCAATACCAACGCTAGTCGGAATATTAATCTCGCGACCTTCCAGTAGCAGCGGCTCGCGCATCACATCAAGAATGGCTTGGGCTTTATCGCAGGCGGCTCGGTCGCTGAAAGCGCCGGTGACTAGCACGACAAATTCATCGCCGCCCCAACGAGCAATAATGTCATCCGCCCGAGTCACCCGAGTTAAACGGTTGGCAACTTCACAAAGTAAGTCGTCACCAGCACGATGACCGAGGGTATCGTTAATTTTCTTAAAGCGGTCGAGATCTAAGAAAAACAGCACCACACGCTCTTGGAAATTGCTCGATTGCTCAATCGCTCGCACCATCGAATCCATCAGGTAGGTGCGGTTATACAGCCCCGTCAGCGGGTCGCTGTACGCCAGTTGTTTCAGCTTTTCTTGCAGTTTGAGCTGGCGGGTCACATCACGAATGTGCAAGGTGAACTCGTTAGAATTACGGTCAAAGTCGGCCGCCGTTACGGTGATCTCAGCCGGAAATGAATCACCTGAGTTACGCAGCAGGGTAATCGCATTGCGCCGGTTTCGAAGCAAACCGCAAGACGATGAAAATTTATGGCGCAGGCTTTCGCGCACCGAGGTTCGATCATCAACAGTGATAAATAGTTCAATAAAATCTTTGCCTGTGACATGACTTTTTAGATAGCCAAAGGTGCGCTCGGCGGCGGGATTAAATTCGATTATTCTGCCGACTAAATCGACCGTCAAAATGGAATCCATTGAAGAGTCAAGGATCGCGCTTTTACGCTTTTCGCTGGAACGAAAACGATCAATAGCATCGTCTCGTTTGCCGATCTCCTCACTCACTCGGGCAATCACTTCGTTGTATTGCTTGGCAATTTGCCCCACTTCGGTAAATGGCTCGACCGGTACCGGCTCGGAGAACCTGCCTTCGCGCTGTTGCTTATGCATGGAGCCCAGCAAATCAATCAGTTCCGTTGATGCCCGATGCTCGGAAATGTTCATGCCCTGCAATTCATCTTCAGCACTAACGCGCAGTGGCAGCTTACGATTCAACAGCCACAACATGACGTAGCTGACTGTAAAGCTGTAACAGCAGATCGCCGCCACCCCAAGTAGCTGCACCCACAGCTGACCGAAGCCACTTAATCCGGTTGCCAATATTGCCGGATCACCAAACACAGCAACGGCTATGGTGCCCCAAATGCCACAAAACAGGTGGGCCGGCACCACTCCCAACGCATCATCAATACGGAGCGATTCAATCCATTGGGTACCAACACAAACAATCGCCCCTGAGCACATGCCAATCATCATGGCTTCAACCGGCACCACCGCATGGCAGCTTGCCGTCACGCCCACCAAGCCACCGATGACGCCGTTCATAATGGCACCGACATCAACGTAGCGATGGCGCAAATAATGGCACCCCGCGGCAATAATTCCGCCCCAAACCGCCGCCACGCATGTATTGAGCATAATCAACGGCACTTGTTCGTTGAGCGCTAAGGTACTGCCGCCATTAAAGCCAAACCAGCCCAGCCAGATCAGCAGCGTGCCGAGTACCGACATGGGTAAATTACTGCCCTGCAAAAAGCTGCGATTATCAGAAAAGCGGCCAATGCGCGGGCCAATGATCATGATTGCAGCCAACGCCACACAGCCTCCCACCGCATGGACCACGGCGGCACCAGCAAAATCGACAAATCCCAACGCTTCTAACCAGCCAGCATTACCCGACTGATAGATCGACGCCCAGCTCCAGTGGCCAGGGATCGGATAAATAATGGCCGACAGCATCGCCGCTGCGGCGAGATAACCGACGAAACTCATCCGCTCAGCAACGGCGCCGGACATTAAGGTAGCGGCAGTGCCACAAAACATCATTTGAAAAATAAAGAAGCTGGTCTGCTCTGCGCTCTGGCTGCCACCAAAGACAAAATCACTGAAACCGAATAAACCGCCCTGACTGGCGCCAAACATCAAGGCAAAGCCAAACAGCCAAAAAATAATCGCTGCGACGATAAAATCGGAGATGTTTTTAGCGGCGACATTAATGCTGTTTTTACTGCGGATCTTGCCGGTTTCAAGACACAGAAAACCAGCCTGCATGAAAAACACCAAAACTGACGCGATGAGAAGCCACGAATATTGCATCAGAATCCCTCCCAACTACATGGTTCGTCATTACTAGGAAATGTGGAAAATAAAGCCATAAGAACAGAGGAAACTGAGTGCTTTCATTGAGTTAAGCACTAAACAACGCAAGTTTTAAGCCACTGTTTGAATCAGTCGCCAAGCGGTTGAAATAATGAACAATAGTGTGATTTTTAAGGCTATAAATCCGCTTTGGTGCGCGCATCATAACGGTGCAACGCACTGGCATTGCGCGTTGCACCATGAGTGAGTTATTCGTATTTGGAAGCTCGCAGTAAAGAGCTTGCTACTTAATGGCCTGCTCCAACAATAGGATTTTTGCCTGATAGGTTTGCTGCTCTTCACTGGTATAAGCATATTGATGAGCGAGCTGCATCGCCTCATTCGCTTTTTGCAACTGTCCCAGCTGGTAGTAGTTTTTAGCCAGACCAAAGTAGCCTTCGTGAAGATAGGGGGCCAGCTCAATAGCGCGCTGATAGCTGCGGAGAGAAAGCGCAAGCTGATCATTGGCAAATGCTCGTTCAGCAACGTCAAGCCATCGATATGGATTGTCATCAGTCGCCAACGCATATTGCTGAGCCACTTGCGCGGCTTGCTTCGCTCGGCCTTGTCGGTTGAGCAAGATGACGTAATTGCTCACCGAATTAGTCGAAAAGTTGGTATGCGCTAGCGTGAATTGGTAAATCAACTCAGCTTGGCTGTCATCGCCATGTTGAGCAAACAATACTGCAAGCATATTGAGGCTTTCGGCGTTGTTTGGGGCCACCAGCAACCCCTGTTGCAACAACGAAAACGCTAAATCGTATTGCTGACGGATCAACGCTTCTGCGGCTAAGTTCTGATAGAACATCGCGACAAAATCATCATCCGACACCTTGACGCCAGCGACGTTGCCGCTTTGCGGAAAGTAATCGATCACAATTTTGGGTTTAGCCAAAACCATGGCCCCTTGCCGAGCGCTGTAATTTGGCTCATACACGTGACTGCGAACGTGACTGGAAAGCATCAAAATGCCGTTATAGCGCCGAAATACCGGAGCAACATTGACCCGCTGATAATCAACATCAATGTCAACCAAACGCGCCAAAGCTGCGGTAACTATGGCCAGCGATAGGCAATTACCCGATTGTTGCAACAAGGCTTGTTCCGCTGCGTAGGTATGGCCCTTGAAGTCAAATCCTTGAAGAATACTCTCTAAGTAATTGAACAGTCGCATGTGACCGGCCACATCTTGTTGCTCTGCATTGTGGTAATAGCTTAGAAAATGCTCTTTCTGTTGCTCGTTGAGAGCAAATATATCCGCTGGCGAAGGCACCTCCACCAACGAGAAAGCAGAGCCATCATAGCGCAGCTGGGACGTTGATTTGAGCTCACTATTCGGCGTTTTAGCGCAGCCTGCCATTATCAGCGACACCGACATAGCAAACCCAAACAAAACAATAACCCCAGCGCGCTTCATCACAATCCATGTTGACATTGCCCAGTTCCCTTAGATGGTTAGTTAGACGACTGCTCAGCAAATTCGTCCGGTTTGGCGCGGAACATCCCTTTGAAATCTTCCAAAATCAAATACAGGCAAGGCACCATAAATAGCGTGATGACGGTGGCAAACAAAATGCCAAATGCCAGCGATACCGCCATTGGGATGACGATTTGCGCTTGCAAACTGCGCTCCAACACAATAGGAATAAGGCCAAAGAAGGTGGTTAATGAAGTCAACACAATGGCCCGAAAACGCTGGCCACCAGCGTTAAGCGCCGCATCGTATAAACGCAATCCTTGCTGCCTTGCACGGTTGACGAAATCGACCATGATCAGGCTGTCATTCACCACCACCCCGGCTAGCGCGACGATGCCACACAGCGACAATACACTGACCGACAGCCCTAACAACCAGTGCCCGACGACTGCGCCAATCATGCCAAATGGGATCACCGACATCACAATCAACGGCTGACTGTAGGATTTCAGGGGAATCGCGATTAAACCGAAAATCACCACCAGCGCCACAGCAAACGCTTGCTGCAAGCCAACTAATGCTTTTTGTTCTTCGAGGCTGGCCCCTTCAAGACCATATTTGACGTTTGGATAGCGGCTTTGAAGCTCCTTCATAAAGACATCTTCAATGTCTTTGCGCACTGTTTCAGACTCCGTGGTCGCTTTATCGACCGCTGCAGTGACGTCGATCGCCCGCACACCATTAATGCGCGTAATGTTGGAATAGCCTTCTTGAATGGCAATGTCAGCCACTTTTGAAAACGGCACTTCTTCGCCACTTTGGGTCCGTACCCGCATATTCTCAAGATAGCCAATCGAGCTGCGCTCTTGGCGTGGGTAACGGATCATCACTTTGACCTCTTCATCGCCCCGCTGGATCCGCTGCGCTTCGGCACCATAAAAACCATAACGCACCTGACGCGCCAGATCCGCCAAAGAAATCCCCAGCGCTTCAGCCTCTGGCTTAATCGCCAAAGTAATTTCCTGAGCGCCGCCTGAGTAACTATCTTGAACGTTATAGACTCCGGCATAACTCATCAGTTTTTCTTTTAGCTCCTGCGCTGCTGCCTGCAGCGTCGCCATGTCTTTACCGCTTAGTTGAAAGCCCAGATCGGCCCCGGCACCTGGGTTGGTGGAGCCCTGGAAGTCGAGGATCCGCACTCCCGGAATTTCCGGAGTTTGCTCACGCCAACGCTTAACCACTTCAAAACCGTCGATATCGCGGGTTTCGTTCTTTTTCAGTTCAACCACCATGCGCCCCGCCAACGCACCTTCCATCCAAGTATTACTGTGCTGTACGACCCGATAACCCTGCTCCTGATAAATCGCCTCATTCATCTGATACAGCGACTCCTCAAGGGTTTCCAGTGCCCGAATAGTGGCTCGATCAGAGCTGCCTTCGACCATATCAACCGAGACCATGACAAAGTCGCTGGGAATGTTAGGGAAGAACTCCCAACGAACTTTGCCACCGCCAATCAAACCAATGGCGAGCACGAACAAGCCAAGAAAACTAGCAATGGTGGCATAGCGCCACTCCAGCGCTTTTTTTAGTGCCGGCTGATAACGTTGGATGACAAAATTCTTCATCCCCTCGGAGAACACGGCTTGCACTCGGTAAATGGGATTAGGGTGGTTGCGGTCGATTTTCTTCACTTTCATGTGCCGCAAGTGCGCCGGTAAGATCAACTTGGACTCGACTAAAGAAAACAGCAAGCACAGAATCACCACCATACCGATGGTTTTCCAAATCACCCCAAACGGGCCCGATACCATCAGCATGGGCCAGAAAGCCGCCATCGTTGTCAGGACGCCAAAGGTTGCCGGCATCGCCACCCGTTTTGCCCCGCGAATAATGTTCTCGAGGGTATGGCCATTTCGCTCCACTTCAGACCAAGCACTTTCGCCGATGATAATGGCATCGTCGACCACAATGCCGAGCACCAAAATAAAGCCGAATAAACTGATCATGTTGATCGACAAATCGACCGGTGGCGTCGGCATCAACATAAAGGTGCCAAGAAAACACACCGGCAATCCTAAGATCACCCAAAAAGCCAGACTTAGGCGTAAAAACAAGGCCAGAACTAAAAACACCAACACTCCGCCAAACACCATGTTGCGTGTCATCAGATCGAGTCGACCTTGTAAATAGAACGACGCATCGGCCCATTCAGCGATGTAGACACCTTCGGGCAATAGCTGTTGCTTTTCGGCGACATACCCTTTGACCGCTTCGGCAATTTTCAGAACATTTTGATCGCCAACCGCCGTCACTTGCACCGCCAGACTAAAGCGCCGATCAAAGTGGGAATAGTTCAGCTCCTCGACAAAGCCATCGGCAATGATGGCCACATCGCGTAAGTAAAGCCGAGTGCCATCGGCGCGAGTGAGCAAAACAATATTGGAAAAGTCCTCGCCGCTGTAGGCCTGCCCTTTGGTGCGCAACAAGATGTTGCCAGCATCAGACTTAATCGAGCCACTAGGCAAATCAATTGAGCTGCGCCTCACCGCTGACACCACATCATCAAAGGTAATGCCGAACTTCTGCAGATCAGCCTCTGACACCTCAATGGCGACCTCATCATTGCGGGCGCCAAACACCTTGGCGGAGGTGACTTGCGGCAAATTAGCCACCTCGTCTCTGACTTCATTGGTGATGCGCTTCATTTCGCGCTCATCCAACTCGCCGTTAATCGACAGCCACATCACTTCCTGCGTCGGTTTAATCCGAAAGACCACTGGCTTTTCAGCATTTTCCGGAAAACTGATAATGGCATCGACATTCACTTTGACTTCATCCAGCACTTCTTGCACATCAAAGCCATCTTCAACTTCGATGCGAACATTGCCCATCCCTTCGGCTGCGGTTGAAACCACTTTCTTAATGCCGCTGACTTCCGAAATTGCTTCTTCAATTTTGATATTGATGCCTTCTTCCACTTCCAAAGGCGCGGCGCCTGGATACGGCACCTGCACAGTCACGGCATTGAATTCAATATCGGGGAAGACCTGTTTGCGGAGCGTCGACAGCGACATCAACCCCGCGATCACCAGCAATGCCATCAGTAAGTTGGCAGCAACGGGGTTATAGGCAAACCAAGCGATAATACCGGTTGAGCGCGGCGTTTCAGCAGAGTTTTGATTGACCTCGGCCATTAGGAGTCACCTGCATCGGCAATGGCCGTTGTGCGGACTTTGGCACCATTCGGTAACCCAGCAACCGGCGTAATCGCGATCCGTTCACCATCGGCTAAACCATCGCGAATGTAGACGGTGTCTCTCTCTGAACGCTCAATCGTGATGGTCCGGCGCTCAATAGTGTCATCAGCCTTAACCACCACAACCTGATTGCCACTGCGCAGCACTTTACGCGGCAGCCGGATCATGTTGCGCGGCGCCGTACCGGTAACCGAAGCGCTGACAAAACGGCCAAATTTAAGCGGAAGATTATGTTCTGGGCCGGCTTTGTTGCTGCGCAAATACGGATCGTCAATTTCAAGCACGGCATAAATAAAGCGCGACTTATCATCAATAATGCCCTCGGAGCGGACCAATTGGGCGGGCCAGTTAAATTCTTTGTTGCCGATTTGGCTGCTAAGCATCACCTGCGCTGCTGATGGATCGTCGCCTAACTCAAGGTAGGCCAGCTCCGTATCAGTAATCGGCAATCTGACTTCAGCCACTTCGGTGCCGAACAACTCAGCAACCTTGGTCCCTCGGCTAATAAATTCACCCACATCAACTTCCTTGGTGCGTAAAATGGCATCGTATGGCGCACGAAGTTGGGTCCGCTCAAGGTTACGTTTAGCGCGCTCAACTTGGGCTTCGGCATAGCTCAGGTTAGCCATTTCCTTGGCCAATTGCGGCTTGCGCAATCCCAGCTCGGGAATTTCTGCCGCTGAGTACTGACGCCAATCTTCCTCGGCCACTCGCGCTCTTGCTTTTTCTTCCTCCAGCGCCGCTTTAGCACCGTATAGCGTGGCCTCCGCTGCTTTTAACTCGGTTTGGTAGTCGGCATCCTCAAGCTGCACTAAGACCTCGCCTTTACGAACAAAACCGCCGGCCACAAAATTTGGAGAAACGGTGACGATTCGACCGCTGACTTCCGAGGTTAAATCGCTGCGGAATTTGGGCATCACCGAGCCCTGCGATTCGATGGTGTAGCGCACATCCTGCCGCGCTACGCTCATCACTTCGACCAACATTGGTTGACGCTCTTGTTGCTCCTGCTGCGGGGGCTCTTTACTGGCAAACATGACAGCAGCGAGGGCAAAACAAACGGCTAAAATAACGACGGGTAAACCAGCTTTAAGCAGCAGGGCACGATTACGCAAGGTCAATCCTCCTGATCGAACAGCAATCAGTTATCGAGTCGATGGAACTCGTAGAGATGTGGTACAGATATGTGGTGTGATTAACGCCGTTAACCACACTCGAGATCAAAACAGGAGGTTACACCAATAATTGATAAAGCTTAATTGCCCACACCAAGATCATTAGAAAAAGAGCAAGAAAAACAGCGGCAGATCCCATATCTTTGGCCCGCCCGCTGAGTTTGTGGTAGTCGGTTGATACTCGATCCGTAATGGCTTCAACGGCAGAATTCAGCAGCTCAACAATCACCACCAGGACGACACTTCCCAATAAAATCACTTGCTCGGTAAAGCCATCGCCAAGCAAGAACGCCAGCGGCGCCATGACCAGCAATAACACCACCTCTTGTCGAAACGCTTCTTCGTGCTTCCAAGCCGCTTTAAATCCCTTATAGGAATAGCCTGTCGCGGCAATGATACGTGCCATTCCCTTGCGTTGGTTCATGTCGTGAGTTCCTAGTCGATTCGGTGCAAAAGGCCCGACGATAGCAACCTCCGATGACAGTTATATGTCGAATTGAACAGACGCTAAGTTCATTAAAATGATTTCACCAGTAAAGCGAGACCGACCAAAATGGTGACGGTTTCAAAAGCGCGTTTGATGACCTGACTGCCCTTTTTAATGCTCAAATGGGCACCAAAATAGCCACCTAATAACGACCCCGCCAGCAGCGCCGGTAGCCAGCTCCAATGAACCTGGCCGAGTACTCCTAATAATCCTGCGCCGGTGCCATTCCACACAACGCCAACCCAGACCAAGGTGTGAGCAACGGCTCGCTGATAATCGAGTTTGAGATAACTGACCAGCCATAGGGTGACAAACAGGCCGGTTCCTGAAGTCAGCGATCCATTGAGAATGCCAATCACAAATAACCCTAAACCTGCGGTCACTGCGTGTGATGGCGTCAACTCGCTGAATAGGTTTTCGGTCCCTAATTTGGGTTTACAGACCGAATAAATGCCAAGCCCGATGGTCAATAAACCCAAGGCAATTTGAGCGGCTTGTTCAGGTACTGCCAAAATTCCCCAAGCGCCCAACAAAACGCCGGGCACGCCACTGACCACCATTAACAGCGATAATTGCAAGTGAAGATTGCGCTCTTTGTAATGACGAAAAGCCGCGCCGACGCCCAACGCAACCGACGCCACTTTGTGCGTCGCCAGCGCAATAGCAAAGGGCAAACCAAGGAAAATTAATGCGGGGAATTGCAACAAGCCCGCGCCTCCGCCGGAAAAGGCCGAAAAGGTATTGGCGATAAGAGAAATGATAAATAGGCCGAACTGCGCTGCCATGACGACTCTCCGTGTAAGACATACGTCCTGTGGCCAGCTTGGGCGCTGGCAAAGCGCAAACAGTACCGCAAGTTAGCGGAGAATCAAAAGGTCTCGTGCATTGCTCAGCGCCAAGAGCTGCTATTCCCGAGCGCGTTGCGCCCGACTGGCAATCCAAGCCACTAGCGGATTGGCGCTGACACCATGGAACAGCACACTGAGAATAATGGTGCATACCACGGTCATCGTCAGGGTGTGAACACCGGCCAATGAACTATTAAAAACAATGACAGCAAAGACGATGCTAGCCAGCCCTCGGGGGCCAAACCAGCCGATAAATAGCTTTTCTCCGGTTCCCAGCTTTAATCCGGTTAACACCAAAAACACCGGCAACATCCGGATCACAGTCAAACTCAGTACGGCATATAACAAAATCGTCCAATCGAAGGCGCCTAACGACTTTGATACAACCACAGCGCCAAAGGTGACCCAAGTAACAAGCGATAAGGAATCGCCTGCACCTTCGGCTCGTTCGAGTAAATCGTGTTTTAGCGGGTGATGAGCGGTCCGCCAACCGAACAGCAAGCCGCCCACAAAGGCGGCGATAAAACCGCTACCGCCAATGGCTTGAGCAATAGCGAAACAAGCAATGGCTAACGCCACCACAGGTACTTGCAACCAAGACTCTTCAAGCCAACCTTTGTCGTGGCTTTGTTTTAACAGCCAGGCGCCGGGCAAAGCGACCAATGCCGCAACCAATACCCCAAGACCAATTTCTGATGCCATGTAGTGAATCGCCAGCAACGACACCCCATGATCACCACTTTGGCCTTCTGCCAGCGCCAACAATACGAACAAAATCGGCACACAGATCCCATCATTCAGGCCGCTCTCGAAATTTAAACCTTCTCGGATCGGCGCAGGGACCGACTCGTCACTCACCACCGCTTTACCCAGCGCAGCATCTGTTGGCGCCAACATGGTCGCCAAAATAGCCATTTCCAACAGGGTTAAATCGTCGAATAACAACCAAGCTGCGCCAAACCCCAAGACGATGGTCATTGGCAGAGAAATCACCAACAAGCGCTCAGGAATACGCACATTGCGCTTGAGTACCGTCAGATCAGCTTTGGCCGAATCGGCAAACAGAACCATGGCCAGCGTCAATTCAGCAATCAGCCGCAAACCATCGGCATCCATCGACAAGCGCAGCCAATCTAACCCTAGCGGCCCCATCACAACGCCAAATAAGGTGAAAATCACGGCGCCATTAAACCAGATCCGCGACATGCCACCGGCCAGCAAACTATAGATGCAGGCAAATGCCGCGAGTAACGCTAAATTTTGATACAGCATGTCAGCTCCATTCCTTGAGAGGCCCAAACGCGCTGGCGAGCTAACAGCCCAGACCGAGCACACCAACACCGTCAACACACTAAACGAGAGAAATAAACGTGAGAAAAAGAGTTCGTTGTCATAGACAACTTAGTCAACATATTCAGTTACTGCTGAATAAAATCTGAGACGATAAGGCGGAGCGGTAGATGGCCTCTCGGTATATTCCATATCGTTATGACCAAACTGGAATAATGTGCAATAACGATATAACAAAGTTGACTTTGCAGTGTGGATATTAACGCCTATGCTAGCGTTCGATCCTACAAACCGACTCAAGGACTTGGGTATGAAAGTATATGAAGATAATTCGGCGTCGATTGGTCACACGCCGTTAGTAAAATTAAATCGCGTCGTAGAAAGCGGCAACGTCTATGCCAAAGTTGAAGCCCGTAACCCAAGCTTTTCGGTAAAGTGTCGCATCGGCGCAAACATGATTTGGGATGCTGAAAAGAAAGGCATTCTGACCAAAGATAAAGTGCTGGTTGAGCCAACCAGCGGTAACACAGGTATTGCCCTAGCCTTCGTTGCAGCTGCCCGTGGTTATAAATTAATTCTAACCATGCCAAACACCATGAGTCTTGAGCGCCGCAAGCTGCTCAAAGCCTTGGGTGCTGACTTGGTATTAACCGATGGCGCTAAAGGTATGAAAGGCGCGATTGCCAAAGCAGAAGAACTGCGCGATGGCGATCCAGACAAATACTTGCTACTGGGCCAGTTTGATAACCCAGCGAACCCAGAAATCCACGTTAACACCACCGGTCCAGAAATCTGGAACGATACCGATGGCGAAGTAGATATCTTCATCGCAGGTGTCGGTACTGGCGGTACCATTACCGGCGTTAGCCGTTATATCAAAGAAACTCAGGGCAAAAACATCATCAGCGTTGCTGTTGAGCCAGTAGAGTCACCAGTGATCACCCAAGCGAAAGCCGGTGAAGAGCTGACTCCTGGTCCTCACAAAATTCAAGGCATTGGCGCTGGTTTCATCCCAGGCAACTTGGATTTGGATTTGGTTGATCGTGTTGAGCAAGTAAGCAGCGAAGATGCGATTGCCACAGCCCGCGAATTAATGGAAAAAGAAGGTATTTTGGCTGGTATCAGCTCAGGCGCCGCAGTTGTTGCTGCTCAGCGTTTGGCCGCCGAGTACCCAGATAAAAAGATCGTTGTGATCTTGCCAAGTGCAGCAGAGCGTTACCTATCGAGCGCATTGTTTGCTGGCGTCTTCACGGAACAAGAAAACGTTCAGTAATTAATTCTTATTTTTAGTTAGTCATCAGCGGCACTTCGGTGCCGCTTTTTTTATGATTTCAGCAGCTTTCGCATTTTTATGCGGTTAAATGAATAAAAAATCACTTTTAACTCCGTTCTGCGCTTGCGCCTTATCCGTTTATGGTGCAAAGTGACCAGTCTAAATAAGCCGCTGTAATGCGGTCTGCGCCAACTAAGTGTGAGTCTGGCCTCTCACGTTGGGAAAGAAAATCATAAGGAGTACGTATGTGTTCTATTCTCGGTATTCTTGACATCAAATCTGATGTCTCCGAGCTGCGTAAGCAAGCGCTACAACTATCAAAGTTGATGCGTCACCGCGGCCCTGATTGGTCTGGTATTTATACCAGTGATAATGCCATTCTGGCCCACGAACGTCTGTCTATTGTTGGCGTCGAAAATGGCGCGCAGCCGCTTTATAATCCGAGCAAAACACATGCCCTCGCTGTTAATGGCGAAATCTATAATCACAAAGAGTTAGAAGCCAATCTCGGCATCGACTTTGAATTTCAGACACGCTCTGACTGTGAAGTGATTCTGGCGCTGTACCAAGAACACGGCGTCAACTTTGTCGACAAACTCAACGGCATGTTCGCGTTCTGCTTATACGACGAAGAAAAAGACAGCTATCTCATCGCCCGCGACCACATCGGTATCATTCCGCTGTACATTGGTTGGGATGAGCACGGCAACTTCTACGTATCGTCAGAAATGAAGGCGCTAACACCGGTTTGTAACCGCGTTGAAACCTTCCCTCCGGGTCACTACCTTGACAGCACCACTGGCGAAATGACGCGTTACTACAACCGTGACTGGCACAGCTATGACGCGGTCAAAGACAACCAAAGCTCTGTGGCAGAACTGCGCGAAGCGCTCGAAGAATCGGTCAAGAGTCACTTGATGTCTGACGTACCATACGGTGTTTTGCTGTCGGGCGGCCTGGATTCATCGGTCACTTCGGCGATTGCTCAGAAGTACTCGAAGCGCCGAGTTGAAGATGATGAGAAATCAGAAGCTTGGTGGCCTCGCCTGCACTCTTTTGCGGTTGGCTTGAAAGGTTCTCCGGATCTGCTGGCGGCGCAAAAGGTTGCCGATCACATTGGCACCGTTCACCACGAAATTCACTTCACGGTGCAAGAAGGCCTCGACGCTATTCGCGACGTGATTTACCACCTTGAAACCTACGATGTCACCACCATTCGCGCATCGACGCCAATGTATTTGATGGCGCGTCAGATTAAAGCCATGGGCATCAAAATGGTGCTGTCAGGCGAAGGCGCTGACGAGATCTTTGGTGGTTACTTGTACTTCCACAAAGCGCCGAATGCTCAGGAATTCCATGAAGAATTGCTGCGCAAGTTGGACAAGCTGAACTTGTTCGATTGCCTGCGTGCGAACAAAGCAATGTCAGCTTGGGGTGTTGAAGCCCGCGTACCATTCTTGGATAAGAAGTTCATGGATGTGGCGATGCGAATTAACCCTGCAGACAAGATGTGCGGCAGCAACGGTAAGATGGAAAAACACATCTTGCGCGAAGCTTTTGCTCACTATCTGCCAGAAAGTGTTGCTTGGCGTCAAAAAGAACAGTTCTCTGATGGTGTTGGCTACAGCTGGATTGATACCCTCAAAGAAATGACTGAAACCGAAGTGTCTGATCAGGAGCTGGCTAACGCCGAGTACAAGTTCCCAATCAACACGCCAGACAGCAAAGAAGCATACTTCTATCGCAGCATTTTCGAAGATCACTTCGGCAAAGTGGATACCGTGTTGAAGACAGTGCCACACGGCAAGTCAGTGGCTTGTTCAACGCCTGAAGCGCTGGCATGGGATGAGAGCTTCCAAAACCTCAACGACCCATCTGGCCGTACCGTTGGTGTTCACAACGAAGCCTACGATTAATCAATTCATTATTGATGATGACCAAAACCACCAGCTTGCTGGTGGTTTTTTGTTTGCGCCGTTGCTGGGATCAATCTTACCCGCCTTTAACTGGGCTACAATGCGACTTTTGTCGTTTTAGCTTAATCGGATGAATCCTTTAATCATTAATGCCGATCACTCGGCCTTGCATTACTGCGGCCGTTTCGACCATTCAGTTGCTGGCCAAGCGAGCCACTCTTGGCCATATACTGGCATCAGAGTTCAACTCCAAGCCGAACAAGTACGATTGCTACTGACCCAGGAACAAGGCATTGCGCCTGTACCAAGCTATTACGATGTATTTATCAATGATCGCTGGCTTAGAACCATTTGCTGCCAACCAAGCCAGAACCAATATTTACTATGCGATGGCGACGACAACTTGCCACAAGAGGGGTTTGAGCTTGGCCTTTATCGCCGCACAGAATCTCTGACTGGCGTCAGTCATTTTGTCGGCCTCGAACTGTTTCGCTCAGACGCCGCGCCGACGGCCTCGCCAGCAACGCCACGGCCGAGAAAAATCGAGTTTTATGGCGATTCAATTAGTTGTGGTTATGGCAATGAAAGCGCCGCGGCTGGCTATCAACCGGCTCATTCCAATGCCTGCAAAGCCTTTCCGGCACTGGTCGCCAAGCAGTTGAACGCCGATGCTAGCGTGGTGGCTTATTCCGGCGAGGGAATTTATCGTCGTTTTGATGGGAATGAAAAATTCAGCTTGCCGAACTTTTATCAGCAATGTCATTTTTACAGCGACGCTCGCTGGGAGCTAGCCAGCTGGGCTGCAGATGCCGTGGTCATCAACCTTGGTACCAATGATTTTGTTGCTGGCATGGCCGACCAGGATAAGTTTGTCACGGCTTACAGTAATTTTATTCATGACCTCGCAAACCATTACCCTGCAACACCAATATTCGTGGTGCTCGCACCAAATCAAATGGTCGCTGATTGCTTGCAGCAAGCGACCTATTTAAAGCAAGTGGTTAACAACGGCAAGACGCTTGGCATTCCCTGCCATTATGTCGAGGTGGCTACCTTAGCTGATGGTCTGTCTGGCTCAGATAACCATCCCAATCTCGAACAGCACCAGTACATTGCCGATCATCTCAGCACGGCCATCACTGAAACATTAGGCTGCTAGCCTCACCGCTACCCAACAAACAGAAAGACATCACCATGAGCACACATCCATATCAAACGCTAACGTTCAATCAATTAACTTTACTGTTCACCCCGTGCCCTGGCACCAAAGATCAGTCGCTATCAGACTCTTTGCAAACACTGAAAGATGCTGGTGCAGAGGTACTGATCACCATGATGCCAGCAGAAGAAATGGTCAAAAATGAAGTCACCGCCATACCCGAGTTATGTCAACAATTGGCGGTAGATTGGTATCACTTCCCTGTCGAAGATGACTGCGCTCCTGAGGAAGATTTTGAAGCCGCTTGGACTCGCGATAAAACAGCAGTCATTGCAGCTGCCAAAGCAAACAAGACGTTTGCCGTGCATTGCAAAGGGGGCACCGGCCGAACCGGCTTAATGATTGCGCTGATCTTGGCCGAGTTGGGCCTTGGTTACGATGAAATCATCGAGCGTGTGCAGGCAGTCAAAGTCAAGTCGCTAACCCTGACACCGCACCTCAACTACCTGAAACAATACCTGAGCAAGTAGTCGCGAAAAACAGTTGAGATCGGCGCAAGCAGGTGCAACTCAACGACTACGACGAATGACGCGCTTTGAACTCGACCAGCGTGCCACCTTCACAAAGCTGACAAACTCGACGCGGCGCACCAAGCTCGTCGAGTTCAACCACACCAATACCGGCAGCATTGAGTAATCGGCGGCCTTTGTCTTGCTGCTCTGGCACATAAGGCGTGATCACCATATCACGCCGTTTAGTCAGCCAATTCAGTGGAGACTTCGGCGAATAAATCCAGCGATTGAGCCGATCTAAGGTGTTCAGCAAGCGATCCGGAAACTCATTTTTAATACCGCTGCTGGTGATTTGCCAGACATCCGAAGCATGCTCTTGGTGACGCAGCCGGACACCGAACATGAATGAGTAATGAACATCGCCGGACAGAATGACAAATCGCTCGGGCGTCTGCTGATGCTTAAACAGATCCAGCAATGCTCGCGCCGCACCGGGGTGCGCCATCCAACTCTCGGCATCCACCATCAGAGGCTTGCCAAAGAAAGTGAACACATGCTGAATTGCCTCAATCAACTTAACTCCAAAAACTGGCGCCGGCGATACCAGCACTGCCGCTGGCAATTGCTCAATCTGGCGCTGAAGCTGGGTGATTGATTCGAAGTCCATCAAGCCAGAGGGTTTGTCAAAACTACGCTCCGAACGCCAACGCTGAGTCCGAGTATCGAGCACAACTAAAGGCGGATTCAGTGGCCACTGATAGCTCCAATCAGACTTATCAAATAACTGCTGAAGGCAATCATCGTGGGCTTGCTGACCGACATCGCTCAGTGCTTGCTGAATGATTTGTTGCACTGAACTCGGCGCTGAGGTCAAGCGGTTGCCCTGCCCTTGGCACAAATAATAGCCAAGCAATGCATTGCCAAGAATTCGTTTTGACAGTGAATTTGAATAGGCAATTTGCTCCCAACGAGCGCTCAAATTCCAGTCATCGGTAACATCGTGATCATCAAAAATCATCGCCGTCGGCAAATGCGCCAACAGGCGCCGGACAGCTGGCAGACCGTCCGCAAATTTATTAATGATCGCTTGTTGTTGCGCGTAAATTTGCTGCTCTTTGGGGCTGAGTTTGGCGGATTGCTCGACGCTCAATTGAGTGCTGTGTTGATGCCATAGCGTGGGCGACCACACCATCAGATACATGGTGAGCACTTCGGCCAAGCTAATCAGGTGATTCTCGGCACTGTCAGAGGTAAAAATAGGCTTTTTGACACCGCGAAATAATTTATCGACGACAGCTTGCCCAGAGTGCGTCAACGGCAATAAACCACTGCGATGATAATAACTAGGCTGCTCCCGATGTAACGTCTGAGCGGTGGGCACTTGGCATTGCGGCAAGGCTTCGTCGTCAAAGCCAAGACGGGCAATTGCTTGATGAATCGCTCGGAGCATGGGCGCTGCGACATCATCGCAATAGATTTGATCGCCGCTGAGAATAAGTAGCTGCGGCCATTGTTCAGCCTTGTTTTGAGCCAACAAGCAATCCGCTTCGACCAGCCCATCCACCGAGTCATGATGGGGTTTTCGACAGGAACCGTGGAGTAACTTGGTTAACGAGGGCTGGAGTTGAAATCCCAATGAGGTGCGGTTGGGATAGCACAGCGAGGCATCTCCCCAATCGGCAAAACCAAGCCAGTCATGCCGCCCTTGGCGCTGCAGCAGCAATTCGTAGTTAACCCAACCGGATTCTGGTAACGCCGGCTCTAAGGGTAATTGGATTTGATGGATCCAAACATGTTGAGCAGCGCGGTAGCTGACCAGCTGTTCGCTCAGCTCAAAGCGCATTTCATCGCAAGACTCTGGCTGTAATTGCAGCTGGCAACGAACCGGCTCAGATGTCACCAGCCAGCAGCCGAAATGATTCGCTGAGACATGGCGGAGGATTGGGCCAGCTAGCACTAGCGGCAGAGGCTGCTCTTCGCTCATCAATACCCCATTGTTTTACATCGGCAAGTTCATCACTTCACTGTTAATCACTGCTGGCAAACTTGCAAGTCAGCGGTTGTAAAACAATTTGTCAAAGATTGCCGTTAAACCCCAGCAAGGCACAGACGAACTAAGGGCAGATTGAGGTTTGTGTGGGCGTTGACGATAGCAAACCTTACCCCATGCTGACGCTCAAGCACTTCCATGTGTCGCTCTACATGCGGCATCCATGCCGCCTGAAGCAGCAAGTTGCAAGGTTTACTACCGCCCTATAAGCGTCGGCGCAATCTCAACCAATACAAGCTTGGAAAGTACAATTCGGCGATGGCAAACAATGCTGATAAGCGGGCATACGCACATGCGGTCTAAGAGCAGCTTGGGAATTGGATAGGAGAGCTTCTGCCGCAGGGAAGCGGCAGCAGAGCCATCATGGATGATTTTACGGCGTCTCGACTAGACAACTCGCAAGCTGCGAAAACTAAGTCTGCAGCTTCATCGCCAGCCAACAATCCCCTTCGGTGACGCTCAAGTCCTTCCTTGGAGCGCTCTGCACCCGGCATCCATGCCGGCTGAAGCACCTCAGTGCCTTGTTAGCTGCCTCTGCAATGCTGATTAGCGGACGCCCGCGGCATACCGCCCATCCTTGGGCATAAAAAAAAGCACCTTGCGGTGCTTGACGGAGTGTAAGTGCGATAGATAGTTATAGTTATTTGGGCTGCCGATCTGGTGTCCAGATCGGCTATGTTGCTGTTGAATTCGCTGCTTGCCTTAGTACTCGTAAGAGAACTGCAAGGTGAACTCAGTACCTGGATCTTTCCAATACGTTTTGTGACCGTTTTGCTTGTATTCAGACTCTTCGCCAAGAATGTTTTTGGCTTTGAATTTGATGTCCAAGCTATCGGTTGGGAACAAGGTGTAGGTGAAATCCAAGCTGTGGAACGGTTGCTCGTAAACATCATCCAAGCCCGCGCTACCACCCCAGGCGATACGCTTACCAAAGACGTTGTAAACCAGCGTCGTGCTGTGCCAACCATCCGGCGAGTCGAAGCTGAATTGCAAGTTCGCCACATATTCAGAATGACCCGTCATCCGACGCTTGGTGTTAGTCGGGTCAATCTCGCTGTTTGGCTTAATCTCAATTTCAGAGTCGCTTAAAGTCAGGTTACCGGCGATAAACATGCCTTCAAGGATTTCTGAGTCGGAATCAATGAACGAGAAATCACGCAGGAATTCCGTTTCAATACCGTAGATGTAACCCGAATCTGCGTTGTAGTACTTCTGCTGACGACCCGCTTCGGTAATACGTTGAACCGGCTCAATTGGCGCTTCCAAGTCTTTATAGAAAGCACCCACGCTCAGGTTGCTGCCGGACTCCATGTACCATTCCCAGCGAACATCGACATTGATGATATCGGAGCTTTCCACCTCTGGGTTACCGAATGAATCGATGCCAGTAACTGGATCTTGGAATCGAACCGGCGACACTTCACGCAAGTCAGGGCGAACAATGGTTTTACTGGCGCCAAAACGCCATTGCATTTGCTCGCTTTGCTGCCAAGTGGCCGACAAAGATGGATACCAGCCGTCTTCAACAACCACATAATCGGTGATGTCGTAGCGACCGCCTTCGTCAGAGATATTGCCATCGGGGTCAATTGGCAGCGTGGTGCGGCGGAAATCTTCGTAACGAAGACCACCGGTCAAGCGCCAAACATCATCGAAGTTGGCATCAAAAGCAAAGAAGCCTGCATCGATCATCTCAGCCGCAACGTAATCTTCAGTCGCCGTGGACGCATCTTTCAGTTCAAAGTCTTTATCTTCATCGAGGATATTTTCATCGGTGAAGATGTCTGAAAATTCCAGCTCCAGTATGTCATTACCGAACTTATCCGCCTCAAACCCTAAACGAGTCGCATAGTTTTCACGGTGACGTTCAAAGTAGCTGTAACCGCCGCTGACAGTAACTTCGGCACCGGCAAATTGAATCGGCAGTTTGACCTCAAAACCGGTGTTTTCGGTATCGTCATCCAAGCGGGTGTAGACGTACTTTGGCTCATCTTGAGTATTCAAGCGGCGACTGGTGATATCACCCGTATCTTCATCAAAGACCACACCATAGGTGTAGCTTAATTCGTTCGGCGCATAACGCTCAGCACGGGCATCAGAGTAGAACCAGTTCAGTTCAATGTCATACAAGCCTGGCAAGAAGTGAGTTCCTTTGGCCTGATTACTAATCAGGGTGCGCTCTTCATACTCAATGCTATAAACCTGCAGCGCGTTTGGCTCAGAGATGGTGTCGATGGTTTCTTCAATGGCAATCGAAACATCATCAGAGGTATCACGAAGATACGTAGTATAGGTTTCAATCTTGTTGTTCTCGTCAATCTCAAAGCCCATGTTGAGCAAGGCTGACCACTGAACAATCGAATCGGTACCGACCACTTCTTTGGAGTTGTTGATGGTGCCGTTCTCGTCGGCCAATTCAACATCCAACTCTTCATAGTTTTCTTGCTGGCGTTTGTAGTAACCGGCCGCAACAAAACCAAAAATTGTATCTTTGCCTAGATCCCAGCTATTACCAATCGCGACATTACCGCGATAAGCAAAATCGGTGTCTTCGGCTTTCACCGTCATATCACGGTGCATATCTAACGCCAATTCACGGTTGACTTGGCGTGCCTGATCTAAATCACCCACCACCGGCAAGATGTCACTAATTGGATCAATGCCGCCGTAGGTCGAATAGGCCTGCTCAATACTGTGTGGGAAAGCGCGCGTGCCATCGTCTTTGCCTTTCCACTCATCGTCACCACCGGAATAGGTGTACGCATCATCTGAGTCATTGGTGTTGTATCGAGTACCGAGACCAAACTTGAAAAAGAAATCGGTTGGGATCGCTTTGGTGCGAATATCAACGTGACCACCACCAAATGCCGCTGGCGCATTAGGCGAGCCTGCTTTTTGCACCGACAACGACTCAATAATCGAGGCAGGGAACATATCCAACGGCACAACATTTCGGGTTGGGTCGGGTGAAGGAACAATGGCGCCGTTTAGAGAGGTACTTGAGTAACGCTCACCTAAACCACGGACATAAATAAATTTGCCATCTTTCAAGGTCAAACCGGTGACACGACGCAAGGCTGCAGCGGCATCGCTATCGCCAGTACGCGAAATTTGGTCAGAACCCATCAAGTCTGCTACATAGGCTTGCTCGCGGCGTTCTTCCATGACCTCGGAAGCGGCGCTTTTGAGTCGAGCCGTTACCGCAATGACTTCTACATCATCGCCCGCATAACCCGGTTGCGCCTCTTCCTCGGCAGCGAACACTGGGGTTGCCGTGAATATTGCGGCGGCAGACAGCGCACTGGCAACTGCAACACTCACTTTGCTGGTGGTAAAACTCGGCTTGGTTTTCATACTGTGACTATCCTGTGTGCAATTCAAATTCGGGTTACCGTGATTGGGTAACCCGACGAACATTCGAAACTACTTAGATTTGCGAGAACTCGCCGAGGAGCTTTGCTCCTCGGCTATCGGCGGGGTTTAGTTAGGGGTGTAAGCCCAACCTTCACGCCAGTCGTTTTCGCCGTCAAATGCACCGATGTAGTCGGTTGAATCGAACCAGGAATCGACAGTACTTGCATCTTTACCAGTGCCCAGCAGAACGCTGTCGCCTGCAGCAGGCATACCATCGGTCAGGCTCACTGCTTGCGCACTGTTGCCAGTCAAGCTGAGGAACCAAGTTTCAACATCTACAGCACCCATTTCTGTGCCTTTGAACGGTTCGTTACAGTCAACGACACTGTGTTCAATCAGCAATGCACCGCTGTTGACACCATCAACCAGTGATGGGTAAGTACCGTCCAGCTCAATACACTCACCTGATTCAGTGTCGCTAGTGGAACCTTTACGGCCTTGAATCACCATGTTGTAGATTTCAGCTTCAGTGGCGACGCGCAAGATGATGCCTTCGCCTTTGTCACCTGAACCATTCTCAACATCAACACCCGGCAGGATTGTGACGTTTGAGATCAGTGGGTGAGAAGTTGGCGTGTCACCATCGTTCTTGTGACTGTCGCCCTCGAAACCACGGTTAGCAAAGCCATCTTCGTGAGTGATGTAGACAAACTGCGCTTTACCTTGCCAGCCGTTCGTCCAGTCTAACGAGTCATCGAAGTTATGAGTCAGGTAGACATACTTCAGGTTCACAGCACCGCCCCAGAATTCAACGCCGTCATCACCGTTAGCGTGAACCTGAATGTGGTCAACTTGAGTACCAGAACCCACAGCCGCGAAGCTGATGCCGTTCATTTCTTGGGTATCGTTGATTTTGAAGCCAGCGTACTTCACCACAACGTAGCTGATAGTACCGCTGCTATCGGTGTTGTCGTTACCGCCGTAAGCGTGGTCGCCCACTTCAAAAGACGCATCACAAGCATTCTTGTCAGGACACTTGTTGGTTAGGCCGTTACCCAGCAATACCAAGCCGCCCCACTGACCGCGCTCGCCTTCACCACCGACAATCACGTCTTCTTGCGACGTCATCACGATTGGCATGTCAGCATTACCCATGGCCATGATTTTCGAGCCACGGTTAATCGCCAGGTAGCTGTCTTCTTCAGAGAAGATTTCAACGCCAGCTTGAATAGAAAGAGTGGCTGAATTTTCGTTGTCACCGCCAACCAGCACGGCACCGCCAGACAGCTTGTACAGCACGTTTGAGCCTGCCAACAGCGTGGTGTTAGTCAGAACATTGCCTTCCAGACCACAAATCAGCTCAACATCAGCGTCTTTGTAGAGACCGTCAATGGCCATTTCTTGGGTGGTACCCACAGGGCAAGACGTTAATGGCTGTAGCTCAACCGGAGTGCTGCCGCCATCATCGTCATGGATTGCAGTGGTCCAGCCAAGGGTCCAATCGTTAGTGCCGTCGAATGCACCGATGTACTCAGCATCCATCAAGCGAGCGTCGCTATTACCCAAATCCGCTTTACCGCCAGTCAACGCAACAGAGCTTGCGGTTGGCATGTAACCGTCCAGCGCCGATGCGCCAATCAGGTTGCCTTCTTGGCCGGTGTACCAAGCGTGAACGTCGTACGCCAATTGGTTGTCTTCATCAACTTTTTGGTCTTTGGTTGGTTCAACACAGTCAATCAAGCTGTGAGTGAATACCAGCTCTCCGTTTTGCGCATTAATAACGGTGTTGTCACCGTCGATTTCCAAACACTCACCTGAGTCAGCGTCGCCTTTGACCAACATGTTGTAGGCGTTCACGGCTGTTGCTTTACGCAGGATGATCCCTTCGGCGTCATCACCACCGTCGTTGGTGCCGTTGGCAACCAAGATCGTGAAGTTAGCCAGTGTTGGGTTTGACTTTGGATCGGCGTCGATATCGCTGTTGCTGTCCGCTTCGATACCACGGTTTGAGCCATTGTCTTTTTGCATGATCAGAACGTGCTGTGCAGAACCCTGCCAACCGTTGGTCCAATCCAGTGAATCATCGAAGTTGTTAGTCAGCACAACTTTCGACAGCGACACATTACCACCCCAGAACTCAACGCCATCGTCGTTGTTTTCATGGACTTGGATGTACTCAACTTCAGTACCAGAACCAACACCCGCGAAGCTGATGCCGTTCATTTCCTGAGTGTCGTTGATTTTAAAGCCACCGAATTCAACGCGAACGTATTTCAGTGAACCAGAATTATCTTCTGGGTTGTTACCGCCGTACGGGAAGTCACCGACTTCAAACGAAGCGTCACAAGCATTCAAGTCTGGGCAAGTGTTTACCGGTGCGTTACCAAGCAGTACCAAACCACCCCACTGACCCGGCTCGCCTTCTTGGCCTAGCGCAGCATCAACAGAAGTGAATACGATTGGCGCATCTTCCGTACCGACCGCATTGATTTGTGAACCACGGCTCACCACCAAATAGTCGCCGTCGCCACCGATGAATTTGGTGCCAGGCAAAATGTTCAAGACAACTGAATTTTCGTTGTCGCCACCAACCACAACTGGGCCATCTAATTCCCAAACAACATCGTTACCCAAGGTAATTTCGTTGCCGTCTTGGCCACCTGTTGCAAAGGTCGAGGCAGAAGCTGCTGCAGGCTGGAGCAAACCGCTCAATTTCCAGACTTGTTTTCCGTCCAGATCAGCGATTCCAGTGCTTTTCTCAGCAAAGCCACCATAGGCTTGTTCTTGAGGAGTTTCTGTTGGTGTTGGGTCAACTGGCGCAGGAGCCGAGTCGTCGCCAGTTTTAATATTGATGTCGCCACCACAACCAGCAAGGATCAGTGCAGATGCAATTGCACCGAGCTTAAACAGGGTTTTGAGTTCCATTATCTTCTCCGAGGACGGAATTAATCGCATGTGAAATAAGCGAGGAAGAAGCTAATGGGGAAAAATGACAAAAAGACTTCATCTCTGTGAATGAATTATTTCCCAGCAATTACAGAAATGTTGCAACCCTTGTGTGACTTGGGCTGAGATAATGTCGGGCGGTGTTCAAGTAATTCACGACGATCACAAAAATTTCATAGAAATTCGGCAAAAGCGGATTATCGCCACCACCATAGTTTAATTTTCATACAGTTAAGCCAAGGTCAAAAAACAGCCTCCCCATGATTCCGATCAAACAAACTAAAAACAAACACCTATCAGACAAATAGATTTAATCGATTTTATTTATCAAAACACTCAGGCCATACTTAGCTCCGTTGATTCGAAACAGACAAATTACTCATTACGGAGATTGATTATGTTCGCTAATAAAGAAGGCCAAGCAGTACCACAAGTTACGTTCCCAACTCGCCAAGGTGATGAGTGGGTGAATGTCACCACCGACGACTTATTCGCCAACAAAACAGTGATTGTATTTGCCCTGCCAGGTGCTTTCACCCCAACCTGTTCATCGACGCACTTGCCACGTTACAACGAACTGGCAGATGTATTTAAAGCCAACGGCGTTGACGACATCATCTGTATGAGTGTGAACGACACTTTTGTCATGAACGCTTGGTTAGCTGACCAAGAAGCAGAAAACATCAAAGTGATCCCAGACGGTAACGGTGAATTTGCAGAGGGCATGGGATTGTTGGTTGATAAAGCCGAGCTTGGCTTTGGCAAACGCAGCTGGCGCTACTCCATGCTGGTGAAAAACGGCGTGATTGAAAAAATGTTCATCGAGCCACAAAAGCCAGGCGACCCGTTTGAAGTGTCAGATGCCGACACCATGCTGAGCTACATTGCGCCACAAGCGGCGAAGCCAGACTCGGTCAGCGTTATTACTAAGCCAGGCTGCCCGTTCTGTGCCAAGGCCAAGCAAGCACTGATTGATGCCGGTATTCGTTATGAAGAAGTGATTTTGGGCACTGATGCCACCACGGTCAGCCTCAAAGCCATTACCGGTCGCAGCACCGTGCCGCAAGTATTCATCAACGGCGAGCACATCGGCGGTAGCGAAGAGCTTGATGCCTACTTGGCAAAGTAAATAGTCACCGTCTCTCCAATTTCATTTCGGGGGCGAAAGCCCCCTCTTTTTGAAGCTAATTTATTCTCTACCGGTGGTCGGTGGTAGGAGTCACCATGAAACAATTATCCGTTGATGTCGCTGTCATTGGCGGCGGAACCGCAGGCTTGTCAGCCTACCGAGCAGCTAAAGAACACGCCAACCGAGTCGTCATGATTGAAGGCGGCCCATACGGCACGACGTGTGCGCGGGTTGGCTGCATGCCATCAAAACTGTTAATCGCCGCCGCTGAAGCGGTCCACCATGCCCGCCATACCTCGCCTTTCGGTGTTGATGTCGAAGGAGACATCAAGGTAGAAGGAAAGCGTGTGATGGAGCGCGTGAAGTTCGAGCGCGATCGCTTTGTTGGCTTTGTCCTTGAAGGTGTCGATAGCATTCCAGCTGACGATAAAATTCAAGGCTACGCTCGCTTTGTTGGCGACCACACCCTACAGGTTGATGATCACACCCAAGTTCACGCCGCTCGTATCGTCATCGCGACCGGCTCTCGCCCCGCCTACCCAGGCTTGTGGGACAAGCTCGGTGACCGGCTGTTGATTAACGACGATGTGTTTGATTGGGATGACCTGCCAAACTCGGTCGCCGTATTCGGCCCCGGTGTCATTGGTCTGGAGTTAGGACAGGCGATGCATCGCTTAGGTGTCAACATTCACTTGTTTGGTGTTGGCGGCCAAGTGGGCCCATTAACCGACCCAGACGTGATGGCTTATGCCAATAAAACCTTTGCTGAAGAATTCCCGTTGATGGCCGATGCCCGAGTCGAATCGATTAAGCGCGACGGCGATCAAGTAGAAATCACCTATCTGGATGACAACAATGAAACACAAACCATTAGGGTGGATTACGTTGTTGCAGCCACCGGCAGACGACCCAATGTCGATAAATTGGGTTTAGAAAAGCTATCAATTGAGCTTGATGATCGCGGTGTGCCAGTGGCCGACCCGCTGACCATGCAAACATCGTTGGAGCATATCTTTGTTGCCGGCGATGCCAGTAATCAATTGCCGCTGCTCCATGAAGCTGCCGATCAGGGCCGAATCGCAGGCGACAATGCTGGCCGCGCGCCGAATCTTGAAAACGGCTTGCGTCGCAGCGCCATTAGCGTGGTGTTCAGCGATCCGCAGATTGCCATGGTGGGCATGACTTACCGCGATGCGCAAAAGCGTTTAGGCTCTTGTGATTGTTTGATCACCGGTGAAGTGAGTTTTGAAAACCAAGGCCGTAGTCGGGTGATGTTGAAGAACAAGGGCATGTTGCGGGTTTATGCCGAACAAGGCACCGGCTTGTTCATTGGTGCCGAGATGATTGGCCCAGCGGCTGAACACATGGCTCATTTGCTGGCGTGGGCACATCAGCAGCAAATGACCATTCCACAAATGCTGGACATGCCGTTTTACCACCCAGTAATTGAGGAAGGCTTGCGAACGGCTCTTCGTGACGTTGCCGCTAAGCTCGATACCGACAATAACTGCGTGTTGGAATGCGTGACTTGTCAGGAATGTGGCATTGCTTAGGTTGACATAACTTGCTTTGATGATTCGAAGAATCAACCAAGGGGTCGCGAGCTTCGCAGCTTGCGACTTGTCCAGTCGAGACGCCATAAATACTTCCATGTAGGCTCTGCTGCCGCTTCCCTGCGGCAGAAGCTCTCCTATCCAATTCCCAAGCTGCTCCTCATTCGTACGTGCTCTTTTCAAAGCTACAGCGAGGCAAAGAGGTAGCAAATGACGCACAGAGGTGCTTCAGCCGGCATGGATGCCGCATGTAGAGCGACACATGGACGTGCTCGAGCGTCAGCATGGGGTAAGGTTTGCTCTCGCCCATAGCTATCGAAACATCAATGTGTTGCTGACAGCCAGTTAACGCCGAAGTAGCGAGCTTCGC
>NZ_JACXAF010000032.1 GCF_014773395.1 Neiella litorisoli
TTAATCGTCTGTGGCCTTTTCAAAGCTACAGCGAGGCAAAGAGGCACAGAGGTGCTTCAGGCGGCATGGATGCCGCATGCAGAGCGACACATGTACGTGCTTGAGCGTCAGCATGGGGTAAGGTTTACTCTCGCCCATAGCTATCGAAACATCAATGTGTTGCTGACAGCCAGTTAACGCCGAAGTAGCGAGCTTCGCAGCTTGCGACTTGTCCAGTCGAGACGCCATAAATACTTCCATGTAGGCTCTGCTGCCGCTTCCCTGCGGCAGAAGCTCTCCTATCCAACTCCCAAGCTGCTCTTAATCGTCTGTGGCCTTTTCAAAGCAATCGCCCCAGCTTAAAGGTGAAACTTTCGCGATCTATCAACGACCCTGAGGCGCTGCTGCCAAAGGCTTAAACTTCAGCAAAAAGAAGTCTAAATTAGACTCGCCAGTGTTATTAAATACCGGCGACTGGTGCAACTTATTAGACGACACGTAAATATAATCCCCAGCGTTGGCAAACCCTTCAATCCAACTGAGCAGATTATTGTCTTGGTGCAACAGCTGATATTGTCTATCTGGAGTAATCACCCCGATCGCGTTGGCTTCTAAGTCCGAAATATACAAGTTATTCGCACTATCGATAGTGATACCGTCACTCATCGGTTTTGCCGCATAGCGCTCAACTCGCTTTTCAAGTTCGATAGCCGATAAACTGGCATCAGCCAAATGACTCGTCTTAACGCGATAAATACTGTTGCTGCTCATCGGTGCAAAGTACAACCACTGCTCAGCCTCATCAATGGTGATTGGATTAACACCAACCCGCACCGGTATTCCGCTCGATTTAACGATTTCGCCATCCACCCGCAAGTCTCTCTCTTCGGCGACGGCCGCTTGGCTACCTTGTAACACCCGACGAATGGCTCCGGTGTCGATATCAATCACCAGAATGGCTGAGGTGTGCCTGCCAGCCGTTTCTGAGATGTAGATGGACCCATGGGTTCGATCAACGGCCAAGTCATTGAGAATAAATTCATTGTTGATAAACGGATAAGCAACATGAAATATGCGGAACAACTCGTTACGCTGAGTGTCCCAACCAACCACTCGACCCAGCGGCTTGTCGCCCCAAATTGAATCTAAGAACCACAATACTCCTTCACGGTCGGCAACAATGCCCAGTACTCCGCCCAATGCCGGAGAAAACTCATGAGCAGGATACGGCTGATAATCCCCATTGGGCAGCACCTCTAGTACTCGATATGGTGATCCCCAGCCCAAGTGAGAGCTCATAAACAGTCGATTGTCCGGCGTCACAGCAATATTGGCAGGCGGCATATTTACATCAAGCTGACGAACGATCTTGAGCTCGTTTTTTGCAGCAGCAGCGCGGCTAGCAACGAATATTGCCAGCAAAAGTAAGCACCAGCGCTTCATCGTACTTTTCCCTATTCGCGAGTCGAACGATAAATCTACATAGCAGCCAGCACAACATCAAACAAATTTAACTGTTAACAACAACAATAACTAGCAAGCCCTAGAAACGGGCAAAGAAATCGAGGATCACTTCATTGGCGTTGAGCTCGTAACTAGTGAAGCCAACGTAAGGATCGAGCTGGTACAAATCAATCGCTGAACCTGGCCAAGTGTGGCCCATTTTATCAATCAGGATTTGCTCTACGGCCACGCCCTGACGACAGTTGCCATAGTCAATGTGTTTTAGCAATGGCGTTAGCTCGCCATCGGCTCCCGGCAACTGGCGAGTAACCGGCACACCATCACAGCCAAATTTGTCAGCAAAAAAAGCACCGGCTTGCTCGACTGATGCCGAAAAGCCTGGCCGCCCCTGGATGGGAACAATGTGATCTTGTAGGCCATGGAGATGAAGAATTGCAAAATGGTGGTCCGATCCGCAGCGTTGTTGAACACTCAACGGCAAATTACCGCCGACTGGCGCAATCGCTGCTATCGGCACTTGCTCAGACATCTCACAAGCCATTAGATAACTCATATAACCACCATTGGAGTGCCCTGTGAGATAGGTATGTTTGGGCGACAGCGAATACTCTTGCTGCAGCTGGTCAATCATGGCCACTAAAAATTCCGCGTCCTTGGTGTTCGTGCCCCAGTGAATGTCCCACTGTGTTCCGGCCATTTCAAAACCTTCCGGTAACGCCTTTAACCCTTGAGGGTAGACAACCAGCACATCATCACGTTTCGCCGCCGCATCGCTAAAACCAGTCAACTCCATAAACGGCTGGTGGCCAGACAGATAGCCATGCAACACCACCACAAGGCGTGTCGCCTTATTTGCGTTCAACGCGGGATTGGCAAAAACCAGAAATTCCCGTTCAACGCCATCAATCATCATGGAGCGAACTTCATGACCAGTCGGCAGAGTTTGACTTTCCTCGGTATCGTTGGGGGCATTCGTTTCCTTCGCTTTGCCGCAGCTGAAAAACGCCAGCGCCATCAGCGCAACGAAAATAGTGGTCCTTGTCATGAGCGATCCTCGCAGAGCGAATGTTTGATAACTCGGCTATCTTCCCCCAAGGAGGTTACTCAAAACTATGATCGAAGCCGCAATGATGGGCACTGAATGGCGCTCATTCCTATCCTTTTAACCACCCAAAACTATGCTGAAGTCGTCATCGAGATTGTTACTAAAATGAATCAGATACAGCAACCTTGTTAAACACTCTAACCAGCAAAGAAAAAAGATATAAAACATAAGGTTAAATACACAAAAAAGACGTATTTTTTAGTTACGTTCAGCTGCAGAAAAGAATTATTACTCTAAGATAAGCACACCCCAAGTGGGGTTGATACACTGATTGATGAGGTACAGTGACTATGTCCCAGTACGATTCTCCTATCGGCAACTTTCAGTTGCGCGAGGGTGTGCTGGAATGGACTCCGAATGATTCGTTGGAATTTAATCTCGACACCCACAAAGCACTCAATCAAGCCTTGAGTGACTACGACTCGCCTGGCAAATTGCTAATTGCTTGGCGTGAAGACAACCATTTCGAACTGTCGGGCATTCGCTTGCTGGCTGATGGTTTTGACATCTCTGCTATCGCCTTTTGGTCGGCAGAGCGATATAGCCAATTAGCCGCTGAAGCGATTGCTGAAATACAACAGATTGCCTATCCAGAACGCAGCGTTCGAGTGATGGCTGATCGCGAGTCGGCCTTGGCATGGCTGCAATCGGTAGAGTAAAGTCGACGGAGATTTTTTCACTTCCATTCGCTATCTATGGCTGTTGTTGCTCTTTTCTGGACAAGCTTCCTCGCTGCCACGCTATTGCCCGGCGGCTCGGAAGCGGCATTATTACTCGCTTGGCAACAACAGTGGGCGGCGCCGCTGAGCCTTTTTCTGGCCGCTAGTATTGGCAATACTCTAGGTGGTCTGGTGACATTCTGGATGGGCTGGCAAGCTCGTAAATTGAAGTCACTGGAACAATTAAGTGCCAATGCATCAGCGCGTCAGCAAAAGGTGTTGGCTTGGATGCAACATCATGGCCACTGGGCTTTGTTATTAAGCTGGGCACCAGTGGTCGGTGATCTGTTGTGTCTTGCCGGAGGTTGGCTAAGGCTAAATCCTTGGCTGAGCACGCTGGCGTTACTGATTGGCAAATCGGTGCGGTATTTAGTGGTGCTTGGCGCCGCATCTTTGCTGTTCAATGGCCGGATAATTGCTTAACAAGGTTGCAATTCCGCCACCAAGAGGTAACTTGGGGGCTGTTTAATCCAGCCGTTAACGAGAACTATGACTGCCTTTTCAGGACGATTGCTTGCAGCCTCTTTGTTTATTGCGACCTTAGCGTCGTGCTCCAGCAGCCCAGAAGATAATGGCTACGATATCGAAAGCCAGTTGGTCATCGACCAGCAATCCTCACCGGTTAGTTTTAACTACCAAGCATTGATCACACCGCATCAGAGCGATCCGGATGAATCCCGCTCACGCAGCATTTACGATCGAATTTTGCCGCCTGAAGAGCCTTACCAGTTGAGTGAGCCGAGCAATGCTAAAGTGCTGCGCGAACATCAAGCGCTGAATGACTTAGAACATCAGTTGCAACAACGAGCATCGTGCCCGCGCAGTTATGAAATTGATAAGCTGACCCACAATGGCCGGCAAGTGGTTATCGTCGGCCACTGCTTGCCTCGCTAAGCCAGTAAGCTGGCGACACTAAGCCCGAGTAACCACAACGAACCGGCGAGTAACACCAATAGCGTTGATATAATACCGAACTTACGCCCTGCTGATTCACCGGCACTGGCCGACAATCCAACAGCATGAAGAACGCGGCCAACGAGCAACAGACCACCAAGGGCAAACAAGCCTGCCGGATGAGCCTGTTGCCACTCCAAAGCAGCGAGTATCAACAAGCACAGCGGCACATACTCAACAAAGTTACTTTGTACCCGAATCGCGCGCTCCAACGAATCGATCTCGCCGGCACCAATGCCGACTCGGTGGCGCAACCGCAGCCGAATAACAGAAGCCGATAACACCAATAACAACAACCCGTGAAGGGCAACAAATAAACCTGTGATCATTGCGATTACCAACCGTTCAGTTGTTCTGCTACCAACACGGACAGCAGTTTAATGTGACAAGGCGAATCATTGAGCGCACCAATGTAGCGATATTGCTCACCACCGGCTTCAACGAATACCTCTTTGTTTTCCTCAGCAATTTCCTCCAAGGTTTCAAGGCAATCGGCAGCAAATGCCGGACACATGATGTCGACCGATTTAGTCCCTTTGGCCGGCAAACTCTCTAGGGTTTCATCGGTGTAAGGCTGCAGCCAGGGCTCTCGACCAAAGCGCGACTGGTAGGTCAGTTGCCACTCATCAGATGCTAACTCTAACGCTTTGGCAACCGCTTCAGCGGTCGCCTGACAATGTTTCGGGTAAGGGTCACCGAGTTTGGCATAGCGCTCAGGAATGCCATGGAAGGACATCATCAGCAAATCGCTGCGGCCATGTTGTTGCCAGTGACTTTTCACTGAGCCCGCCAGCGCTTTGATGTATAGAGGGTGGTCGTAGTAATGATGGACCATTCGCAATTGTGGTATGTGGCGAATATTGGCTACCGCAGCATTAACGGCGTCTGCCACCGAAGCGGTAGTGGTCGCAGAGTATTGAGGGTATAGCGGCATCACCACGATCCGCTCAGCTCCGGCTTGGCGCAGTCGTTCGATAGCGTCAGGAATTGATGGATTGCCATAGGTCATGGCCAATTCGACCGGACAATCGACGGCAAAATCAATCAATAACCGTTGCCGCAATGCCGCGGCTTGAGCAACACCAATCGTCCGCAAAGGCGAATCGCCTTGCCAAATCGTTTGGTACGCTTTGGCTACCTTGGGGCTGCGGATTGGCAGAATAATGCCATTGAGCACCGGCCACCAAATCGCCCTTGGCACATCCACGACCCGCTTGTCAGATAAAAATTGCTTGAGGTAACGGCGCACTGCCGCTGGAGTTGGTTCATCGGGTGTTCCTAAATTGACCAGTAGGACACCGTATTGTTGAGGTTTTAATTGCAAATCCATCGGTTTTTTACTTCTCCTTGGAGATTGTCTCAGTGTACGGGATCTAATGGCCTTTGGACCAGCCAAAACAGGTAACCACGAGCGACCGCGCTCGCATTCCACTCACACAAATCATTACCTTGTTTGTCAGACTTTGCAATCTTAGTTAGAGTGCCTGTAAATCAATTAGTTGTTCAAGGATTAGAACAGTGCGCATCGCCCATTTTATGGTTCGATTAGCGACGGTCGTGTCGCTACTTATTTGTCCTTCATTAGCATTAGCCAACAATCAGCTAACCGCCAGCTCACCGCTGATACCGCTCGAAGTATTTGGTCAGTTGCCAGCCAAAACCATGATAAAGATATCGCCATCAGGTAAACGCTTGGCGTATCGGGATACCGCGAATGGGCAAGATATCCTTACCGTCATCGATTTAGCCAAGCATGAGGTCATTGGCGCGCTTGATTTGTCGAATATTCGTACCGATCAGCTCTACTTTCTCAGTGAGCAACAAGTGGTGATTCGCTCCACCCAGCATCGTCGCATTCGCGGCTACGCTGGAACCCACGATGTCAGTACCGCCTTCTTGTTTGACCTCGACAGCGGCAAAATCAAACAAATGCTGACGCCAGGCAAAGGCATCCACAAAGGACAAGGTGGCCTTGGTGATATCGTCGCCATATCCAGCGATCTTGCTTGGGTCTACATGCCGGCCTTTTTGAGCAATGAACGAAATCCCAGCTCACCTTCATACGGTCTGGTCAGAGTCAAACTCGACAACCCGAAACGGACGCCTCGAACCGTGCACAAAGGCACAGTCAATGCCCGTGATTTCTTTGTTGATCAGAACGACGAGTTGCTGGCTCGGGAGCGCTATGATGAATACCGCAAGCGCCACATTGTCGAAGCATACGATGACGGCCAATGGCGAGTTGTTTTTGAAGAAACGACGGACTACATCACCAAGGGCATTGAAGGGATCACGCCAGATTATCAAGCGCTAGTGATGTCAGCAGTGGCCGAATCGGGCCATCGCGCTTATTACCGTTTAGAGCTCGCTGACGGCACCATTAACGGGCCGATTTTTGCCCGCCAAGATGCCAGTGTTGCAGGCCTGCTGACCGATTTAGATCGCGTGGTCGCCGGCGTCCGCTATGCCGGATTCCAGCCGAGTTATGATTTTTTTGATGATAAGTTGAGTCGGCTGTTCAGCGCCATCACCAAAGCCATGCCAGATGACTCCATCACATTGGTCGACTACACCCCAGACTGGAACACCATGCTGTTCTACGTTGAAGGTATTGGCATCCCTGGCGAGTATTATTTGTTCAGCGACGGCGAATTCCGTTTTGCCGCATCATCCAGGCCACAACTCAAACCTGAGCAAGTCAATCCGGTTGAAATTTTTAGCTACCAAGCCAGAGACGGCTTAACCATCCCAACCTTGCTGACGCGCCCTGCTCATATCCAAACGAAAGCGCCGCTACCTGCGGTGATGTTGCCGCATGGTGGTCCTGAAGCTTATGACAGCAAAGGCTTTGACTGGCTAGCGCAATATTTTGCCAGCCGCGGTTTTCTTGTGATCCAACCGCAATTTCGCGGCTCATGGGGCTTTGGCCTTGACCATGTGTTACAAGGTCGCGGTCAATGGGGCAAAAAAATGCAGGACGACTTAACCGATGCCGTTAAGGTATTGGCCCAGCAAGGCCAGCTCGACGCCAATCGAGTGTGCATCGTCGGCGCCAGCTACGGAGGTTACGCAGCCTTGGCTGGCGCCACCTTTACTCCCGATCTCTATCAATGCGCGGTTTCCATTAATGGCGTTGCCGATTTGGAAATGATGCTTGATCGAGAAAAGCGCGAGCATCGCCGACGAGGCTCCATCGTTGCCTATTGGGAAGATGCCATGGCTAACGGCAATGCCAGTGACGCCTACTTAGAATCTGTTTCACCCATTCATCATGCCGCCAAGATTGATGCGCCGATATTGCTCATCCACGGCACCATCGACGAAGTGGTTGATATTGAACAGTCTGAAGACATGTACAGCACGCTTAAAAAATTGGGTAAAGAAGTGACCTTTATCGAGCTTGATGACGAAGGCCATTACTTGAGTCGAAATGAAACGCGACTGCAGACGCTACAGGCGATTGATCAGTTTATTCATCGCCATATCAATTAGTTGATGTAACTGAGAATCAGTTCTTCAAATGGGTGCGAATGGTCACACAACAAACAGCTTAATTTGTATTGTGACGACGGCTTAGATAGCTTCAGATCCAAGCCAAATTTGAACCTCTAGGAGCTAACCCATGAAACGACTGTTCGGCTTATTGGCATTCCTATCACTGGCTGCCTGCGCCTCAATCGTCTACGTATAGGGCCATATTAATTCGACAAAAAAACCGCCATTTCGGCGGTTTTTTTATGTTCAGGACGAACGGTATGCCGCGGGCGCATGGAAGCGCAAGAGCGGCCATGTTCAGGACGAATGGTATCCATCCTTAGGTCCGTGAACAGCACCTCCATGTGCTACTCCTGCCGCGGGCGCATGGAAGCGCAGGAGCGGCCATGTTCAGGACGAACGGTATCCATCCTTAAGTCCCTACTGCATTAGCTCAGTGCAGCTAATACTTTCTCGGAAACTTGATCAACCGACTCGGTGCCATCAAATTTCAGGTATTGAGTGGCGCTCGCAGCCGCTTCTGCGGTGTAGAAGTCGATCAACGGCTTAGTTTGGTCGTGGTAAACACCCAAACGCTTGCGGACGGTATCTTCTTGATCGTCATCACGGATCACTAAGTCATCGCCGGTGACATCGTCTTTGCCTTCAACCTTCGGTGGGTTGTAAACAACGTGGTAAGTGCGGCCAGAGCCAGGGTGTACTCGGCGACCGCTCATGCGCTTAACGATTTCTTCGTCAGGAACATCGATTTCAACGACATAATCAACGCTAATGCCCGCATCTTTCATGGCATCGGCCTGAGGGATAGTGCGTGGGAAACCGTCGAGCAAAAAGCCGTCGGTGCAATCTTCTTGAGCAACACGCTCTTTTACCAAGCCAATAATGATGTCATCCGATACCAGCTGGCCAGCATCCATCACTTTTTTCGCTTCCAATCCAAGTGGGGTTCCGGCTTTGATGGCTGCTCGCAACATGTCACCTGTTGAAATTTGGGGAATTCCAAATTTGTTCATGATGACTTGAGCTTGAGTGCCTTTACCGGCTCCAGGGGCGCCCAGCAAAATAATGCGCATAATTGGCCTCTTTTCTCTATTTTTTTGAATGAATAAAAACTAAAACCCCGCGGATCCTAGCAGGCTATGCTGCATTTAGAAAATCCACGGGGTTAGACATTTGGCGTAGGTGACTACCTTGCACCGTCAATAAGTGAGATTTTAACCTTGGTTAAGCAACAACTTATTGACCCGAGCCACGAAAGAAGCAGGATCATCTAATGTACCCTGCTCTGCTAACGTTGCCTGATCCAGTAGCAGTTGACTCCACTCAGCGAAGGTATCTTCCGCTTGCAAGCTGTCCATTTGCTTCACTAGGTCATGCTCTGGGTTCACCTCAAGAATAAACTTCTGCTCTGGCACAGGTTGGCCTGCCGCTTTCATCAGCTTAACCATTTGGCTCGACATATCGTGTTCATCAACCACGATACATGCTGGCGAGTTGGTTAAACGGTGCGTCACACGAACGTCTTTAACGGCTTCACCCAGTGACGTTTTGATCCGCTCAACCAAACCTTCAGAGGATTCTTCTAGTGCTTTTTGCGCTTCTTTGTCGGCATCATCTTCAAGCTCACCCAGATCAAGCGCACCGCGCGTGACCGAGACCAGTTGCTTGCCGTCAAACTCATTGAGGTGACTGATCAGCCACTCATCAACGCGCTCTGACATCAATAGTACTTCCACGCCTTTCTTGCGGAACACTTCCAAGTGAGGGCTGCTCTTAGCAGAATTAAAGCTGTCAGCAACGACATAGTAAATCTTGTCCTGACCTTCTTTCATCCGCTCGATGTAGTCAGCCAAGGATACCGTTTGCTCAGCGGTATCATTGTCGGTAGACGCAAAACGCAGCAGGCCAGCGATTTTTTCTTTGTTGGCGGCGTCTTCTGCTGGGCCTTCTTTCAGCACGTTACCGAATTCTTTCCAGAATTCCTGATACTTCTCAGCATCTTTCTTGGCAAGTTTGTCCAGCATTTGCAACACGCGCTTGGTACACGCTTTACGCATGGCGTCAGTGACTTTGTTGTCCTGCAGCAATTCACGCGACACGTTTAGTGGCAGATCGTTGGAGTCCAGCACACCCTTCACAAAACGCAGGTAAGTCGGCATGAATTGCTCGGCATCATCCATGATGAACACGCGCTGCACATAGAGCTTGAGGCCATGCTTAGACTCGCGGTTCCACATATCGAATGGCGCGCGCTTAGGAATAAACAGCAAGCTAGTGTAATCGTGAGTGCCTTCGACACGGTTGTGTGACCAAGTCATTGGCGCTTCAAAGTCGTGGGAAATATGACGGTAAAACTCGCCGTATTCGTCATCAGAAATATCTGATTTTTCGCGAGTCCACAGCGCTTTGGCAGTGTTTACCTTGTCCCAGCTCGCCGGTACGGCAGGAATTTTTTCGCCGTCTGGGCCATCTTGCTCTGGGATCTCGTCTTTCCACATTTCAACGGCAATAGAGATGTGGTCGGAGTATTTGTTGACGATCTGACGCAGGCGCCAATCATCAAGGAATTCTTTTTCTTCTTCACGCAGGTGCAGGATGATGTCGGTACCGCGGTCAGACTTGTCGATATCTTCAACGGTGAAATCACCTTCACCCGCCGATTCCCACTGAACACCCGCATCGGCGCCAAAGCCTGCGGCACGAGAGCGCACGGTGACGCGGTCAGCAACGATAAAGGCGGAATAGAAGCCAACACCGAATTGGCCGATTAACTGAGAGTCTTTTGACTCATCGCCGCTCAATTGGTTGAAAAACTCAGAAGTGCCAGATTTGGCAATGGTGCCTAGGTGTTCAATCACCTGATCCCGAGTCATACCGATACCGTTATCGGAAATGGTCAGGGTACCGGCGTCTTTGTCGGCACTGATGCGCACCCGAAGTTCACCATCATTTTCGTACAGGTCATTGTCAGACAAAGCTTTAAAGCGCAATTTGTCTGCCGCATCAGCGGCGTTCGAGACCAGTTCACGAAGGAAAATTTCTTTATTTGAGTATAGGCTGTGGGTTACCAGATGCAGCAGTTTGCCGACTTCGGTTTGAAAGCCATGGGTTTCGCGTTGTGCAGTTTCGCTCATCTTACGTCCTCTATCTCAATCTTTCGGTCAGAGCTGTTGTTGGATTGGGATATAAGGGCGACGATTTCGATTTCAAGGGGAAAAGTGCAGTCGATGCAAAATTTGCTGGTGTCAACGGCTTGGCTCGGGCCGGAGAGCGACCGGCCAAGCTCAACATCAACTCATGGACGTGCGACCAGCAAATGAGCGCGCCAACGTGGTGCCATCGACATATTCCAGCTCGCCACCGACAGGCACGCCATGAGCAATGCGCGATGCTTTAACGCCGTGGCGACTGCAAATTTCGGCGATGTAGTGTGCGGTGGCATCCCCTTCAACCGTCGGGTTGGTGGCCAGCACGACCTCTTCAATGTGGCCTTTGACTAATTGTTGCTCAAGCAAGCTCAGACCAAGCTGCTCTGGGCCAATGCCATCAAGCGGCGATAGATGGCCATACAAAACAAAATACAAGCCACTGAACTGACCGCTTTGCTCCAGAGCCATTAAATCAGCTGGCGATTCCACCACTGCAAGCACGCTGGCTTGACTTCGTTTCGGACTCTGGCAGATGGTACACAACTCTTGCTCGGTATAATTACGACATTGCTGGCAGTGGCCCACCTCCGCCATGGCCTTTTGTAAGGCGTTGGCCAGCTCTTTGGCGCCATCGCGGTCACGTTCTAGCAAATGAAAAGCGGCGCGCTGCGCTGACTTGCGGCCAACACCGGGTAAACAGCGTAGCGATTCGATCAGTTGTTCAACTAAAGGGCTAAATTCCATCACCGAGGTCCGTGATTATTATCAATCATGCAAAGCAATCTAAAGAGCGGTCATTCTGCCACAAGCTTGCCTGTGGGGCGAAGCGGAGAACAAGCGAATGAAGCTAATCGCGCAGATCCACCAGCGGATGTTGTGACTGCGGCCATGGCGACGTCAGCAGATCATCGATAACCGAGTCCGGCACATCGCTCAAACTGGCATAGCGCCAATTGGGTGTTCTGTCTTTATCGATCAGCAAAGCACGAATGCCTTCGGTGAGTTCTCCGTGGCGACCTAAGTTCGCCACAATCGATAATTCCAAACGAAAGCAGTCAGCCAAGCTCATGCCGCGAATGGCAAGTTGACGCCAAATAATGTGAGCCGAAATAGGACTGCCGCTCGCAAAATTCAGTGCCGCTTTTTTAATCCAGCCATCGCTGCCTTGGTAGTCGTTTAACTGTTGCTGCACTTGAGCGACCGAATCGCCAGCACAAAGCTGTTCAATCAATTCAATACGCGAGGTCAGCCAGCCCTGCGAGGGTTGATGAATGCGATATTCATGCAGCAACTCGGATAGCGACTGATGATCAGAACCATCGGCCTGCCACGACAACAATTGCAGTTGGCTCATAATGGCTTGCTTCTGGTCGTTTTTGATTTGCTCATCAGCCAAACTCAGCGCCACCGCATCAACGCCATTGATCTGACTGCCGGTCAGCGCCCAGAAACGGGCCACCTCCGGCTCCATTCGATTAAGAAACCAAGTGCTGCCGACATCGGGAAATAAGCCCACCATGACTTCCGGCATCGCCAGCCGTGCTCGCTCGGTAACCACCCGATGGCTGGCACCAACCAACAAGCCAACACCTCCGCCCATAATAATGCCGTCGGCCCAGACCAATAACGGTTTTGGGAAGTGAAAAATGGCGTGATCGAGGCGGTATTCGGAGGCCAAAAATTCAGCCAGATCAGGCTGTAGTTGGTTAGGGTTGGCCGTCATGATGTGGTGCATGCTAAATAAATCACCACCGGCACAAAAAGCCCGATCACAGTTGCTATCGAGGACCACGGCAACCACACGGCTATCGTGTCGCCAGCTCTCTAATTGTTGGTGAATTTGGCCGATCATGGTGGTATTGAGCGCATTCAAGTGCTCAGGGTGATTAAGAGTCAGCCGTCCGATTCGGCGACCATTGGCCGTCGGTATCGTCTGGCTAAGCACCATGTTGGTCATAGCATTACCAATTTATGTTGGTCGCCAACAATGCGACGGGATAAGAATAGTTGGCTCTTAGGGCTTGCAGGACAATCAATGTCAACACGAGTAGACCTTTGTGATACTCATCAAATGAGCACCGTTACTCGCATCTGCACCAAGCCTTATCGACAAAATAATTGCCGCATCTTAAATCATCGGTCGCTAATGTAACAAGGCTGGTAATCGCGCTGAGTTATCTCAAGCCGTTG
Source organism: Neiella litorisoli (assembly GCF_014773395.1). Taxonomy (GTDB): domain Bacteria; phylum Pseudomonadota; class Gammaproteobacteria; order Enterobacterales; family Neiellaceae; genus Neiella; species Neiella litorisoli. The sequence continues at coordinate 13,056 of NZ_JACXAF010000032.1, forward strand.
CAGAGCGTTCCTCTAGACGAGTAACACTCCACCACGACCGAGCTCAATTAGAGCTGAGTCGCTGATTTTTAGCAACCAACAAGATATATTAAATCTCACTAAGGGAATCAATCGGTTAGAGCATTATGCTGATACCAAGCCTAGAGGACATAGGCGAAAACTCTCCGAAAACATCCCCATTTTCAACATAGGTATACAGTGTAGTGGCACACTGAATTTGGCCACCTATCAGGATAGTGCGCACTCTACATACCTACTAACTGTTATGTGTTTTTCTGATTCAGCGTTGTTGAATCCAACAAGGTGTTTATGAAACAGCTATTTCTTTCAGTTATTGGGTTGCTGTCACTTAAAGCAAATGCAGGGACAGAAATCATTCAGCACCAATTTAAAACCGAAATCACTACTGATATCTATGTAAGAACTGGTGCTGGCGAGCACTCTTGTGGTGGAACGGCTTCAATAAGTGCCTTTTACTATGGTTTTGATGAGTATATTGATGCAGTTATCTTTGGACGAGGAGGCCCTGTAGCCGAAACGTGGGTTATTGATAGCGACAAAAATAATAACCCAGAAGTTTTTGTTTGGGTTCGCTCGTGCGGCAGTGGTGGTTTAGGGGCTATCCATGCATATGAACTTTTAACCTACGATGATGAAAACATAAGGCGCAGTAGAAGAAAAATAAAATGGGTAGAGGTGCAAATACCACCTGTTCCACCTGCATTTCTAGAGCGCCATAGGGGGCATGACACATTCGATGTCCTTCCTGATGGCTTGATTCGTACATTTCCCCAGTACAATGCAAGTGACTCTAATGCTGCCCCAACGAAAGAGCCCTTAACCATTAAGTACTTGTTTAAAGATAAAAAGTGGGTGATTTCCGAAACGGTGCAATAAACACGTAACAAACGCATCAAAAGCGCTCGCAGGCTCGCTGGGCGTTGATATGAATTCCGGCATTAAACAACCTGAATGAGTGATTTTTGGCGAGTAAGTGTCGGCTGACGGCTGGTCAGTCGATTCTTTTCGGGCGGAAGTAGCTTTGATCATCAAAAAAGCTCGCTTCGATCGGTTCTTGATGCCAGCCCGGTACACCAAGGATCGGCAATGGTTTTAACTGCCGCGGTGATTCGAGCGTTGGCAGTTTCGCAGCCAAAAGCCTATCGGCTTCGGCGTATTGTTGAGCAAGGGACAACGCTGCGAAATCATCATCAACCATCAATACCAATGCCTTGCCGCACCAGCCTAAATGGGGAGCAAACGCCTGTTCATAAAGCGCATGACCAACCACCAGCGGGCTAATTGTCTTGCCCCAGCCTGAGCGCCAGTGCCAAAACAAATCATGCCAGCGGTGCTCATTCAGTGCGTCACGCCATTTTGATTCACTACAAAGCAGCAACACCCCGCATTCATCCAGCAAGGTTAAGGCATCACGCCGTTTGCTGCGTGGTTTGCCATAGCGTTGAATATCAGCAACATGAAGTTGGTTCATGAGCTTTTTACTGTATGGAAGCTGACTCCAAATCACGGCATTGAAGAAGTCATGCCAGTTATTTCGGGTGGGGACCGCATTAAATTCGGCAACATAGCTTTCATAGCTCATGCCGGCCTGATCCAATGCCGTTTGCGACACCAGTTTGATGTTTTGCAACTGCAAGTGTTGGGCGAGTGACGCGGGTTCCGGCCAACACTTTAATTCGCTTGTTGCTGCAGCCTGCTGTTGCAGATTGGCAAAAAGTGGCGAGCATTGGCGCCAATCCTGCCGCCAAAGGCAAGCAGATTCAAACGGCGAGGGCTGGCTCATATTGAAGTAATATCAAAATGCTTGGCTTGACACTTCATGGTGTGAGCCATCCAGTCAATGACGCGTCTGGCCGCCCCCATAATCAAGGGATCGGCCCGATAAAGTAACTGACAACCGAGCATGCCTGTGGTATTCCAAGTCACTTCTGAAACGGTCAGATTCATACTCACCGCTAATTTTCGAATATCACGATGCGACACATTGCGACTCGATGTCAGGCTATCAGGCAATGGCAACCACATCAGCATATCAACGGGTAACGCCATCATTTCTGCCAGCGATTGCCAGCTGGGATAATCAGGATGGCGACGAGAGCGGATACCAGGCGGGTCAACCAACACAAAGTCGGCTTGCTCTAACAGCAAGTCGTTCACTTTGACTTCATTTTGGCCAACAAATTTGGCTTGGGGAAAGCTATCTTTTAGCGCGTTGACGCAAACTTCCGAGGTATCCCACAGCAGTAACTGCGGCTTAAAGCCATGTTGCACAATGAGCTGTTCGGCAAATTTTGACGAGCCTGGATAATAAGGCTCTTTTTGGGTTTTGGTCGCGCTGACGTGTTGATGCCAATAGCGCACCGAGCTTAGCGGCGGAACGGTGATATCAAGCAACTTTGCCGCGCCTTTTCGCCAGCCTTTACTCTGTTCGATGGGGTATGCAGGCCGCCCAGCAAAGGTATCGGCATAACAGAAAAATTTACCTTGGTGTTTTTCTAACTTGCCGTCGAGCAATTGGCAGAGCGTTAAGTGCTTAAACACATCGCCAAGATTCCCCGCTTTGGTTTTGTGTTCGTAGGCCATTGTCACTCTTTTTTCGGTCGCAATGGCGGCAAAGATAACAAGTCTGATTGGTCAAAACCAGATCCAATGCTATGGTGCAAATCAATAACGTTCGCAACAATCTGAAAGGTATTCATGGAGTCAGCTCTTTTAGATATCGCTTTTGCCCTTGGTTTAGGGATGATGGCCACCCGCTTTGGACTGCCACCATTGGTAGGGTTCTTGATTGCCGGTTTTGCGCTGCATTTGGTTGGTGTTGAAGCCACCGAAGAAATTGGCATTTTAGCCGATCTTGGGGTAACCCTGCTGTTGTTCACCATTGGCCTCAAGCTCGATGTTAAATCATTAGCCGCGAAACCGTTCTGGGGCAGTGCGCTGATCCAGATGACCACATCAGTCGCCTTAATTACCCCAACGCTAATGCTCCTTGGCCTGTTAATGCCATTCCCCTTATTGGAGCAACTTGACTGGCAAACCGCCGCCCTTCTAGCGTTCGGCCTGAGTTTTTCCAGTACCGTATTTGTCATTAAGATCTTGCAAGAAAAAGGTGAAGGGCAAAGCCTTTACGGCCAATTGGCAATCGCCATTCTGATTATTCAGGACATTTTTGCGGTCGTCTTTTTAACCATTTCCAAAGGTGTCATGCCCAGTCCATGGGCCTTTGCCTTGCTACTTATCCCGCTATTACGGCCGATCTGGTTTGCTCTGATGAAGCGAGCTGGGCACGGCGAACTGCTGGTGTTGTTTGGCCTGTTTATGGCCTTCGGCATGGGCTACGGCTTATTTACCATGGTCGGCATTAAAGGTGACTTAGGCGCGCTGCTGATGGGCATTATGCTGGCGCCAAGTAAAAAATCCGACGAATTAATGAAGTCGCTCTACAGCATGAAAGAACTGTTCCTGATCGTGTTCTTTCTGGAAATTGGTATGCGCCAATTCCCCGGCTCGGAAGCAATCGCTGTGGCCTTGGTGTTACTACTGTTACTGCCGCTCAAGTCGCTGATTTATGCCGCTGCAATTCGTTGCTTTAATTTGCGGATCCGCACCACTCTGATGGCGTCGGCCTCGCTCACCAACTTTAGTGAATTTGGTCTGATTGTTTGTGCCATTGCGGTCAACGCCGGCTGGTTATCGCAGGACTGGCTCACCACAGTTGCACTTGCGCTGGCGCTGAGTTTTATTTTGTCGGCACCTTTGAACCAACAAGTCGGCAAACTGTATGTCAATTTGCGCCCAAGACTCGGCTGGTTACAACCCCGTCAATTGAATGATTTGGACCGCCCCATTGCCCTCGGCAATACCCAGTTTCTGGTGGTTGGTATGGGCCGCATTGGTACGGGTACCTATGAATATCTCAACGCCCATTTTGGTGGCTCCGTCACCGGCGTAGACAGTGATTCATCCCGAGTGAGTCATCACCAGCGCCAACATCGCAATATTATTCATGCCGATGCTACCGACCCCGATTTTTGGCACAAGGTTGAATTGTCAGGCACGCTGCGCGGCATCTTTCTCGCGATGCCAGAACACACGGGTAACTATTACGCCGCCAAACAGCTGTCGAAAACCGATTACTCCGGCGATGTTGCTGCGGTCGTTCGCTATTTCGATGAAGAGAAACAAATGGCTGAACTGGGCGTAACCAGCGTCTTCAATGTTTACCGAGAAGCCGGTAAAGGTTTCGCTCAAGACAGCTGCGAGCGACTGGGCTTTATTGAGCAGCAAACCACCCATATTGAAGACACTGATGTCGCCGCCATGGAAAAAACCTAGTGGCATGGGCTTCGTTACCATGAGTAACGTAAATGGGTAACGTAACTGAAGCAACTGTCGATATGGATTGGCATTAGTTAAAAATGCATTAAAATTATCAATGAGTTGTTGCAAAATTGAACAATAAAAACTAAACCCTATAACATTGATTTTGGTTTTGTTCTGACACCACAAGAGATATTTTTCTAATTAATCTCGTTGGTGTTAGACTTACCGACACAGTGATTTAGGCAACCATGATAGGAGCCAGAAAACATGGGTTTTTTCAATAAACTGAAAAAACTGGTTAGCGATGAAGCCGACGCGACCAATGGTATTGAAATTTATGCTCCAGTGAGCGGCGAAATCGTCAACATCGAAGACGTACCTGACGTTGTGTTTGCTGAAAAAATTGTCGGCGATGGCATTGCAATCCACCCAACCGGCAACCGCATGGTGGCTCCTTGCGACGGTACCATTCGGAAGATTTTCGAGACCAACCACGCCTTTAGTATTGAATCGACCAGCGGCATTGAGCTGTTCGTTCACTTTGGTGTTGATACCGTCGAGTTAAAAGGCGAAGGTTTTAAGCGAATTGCTCAAGAAGGGCAAAAAGTGAAAACCGGCGACGTAGTCATTGAGTTTGATTTACCGCTATTAGAAGCAAAGTCAAAGTCTGTCCTAACGCCTGTTGTGATCTCTAATATGGATGAGATCAAGCAGTTGGATAAACACTCAGGGAAAGTTTCCCTTGCCGAAAGCGTCGTGCTGACGTTGCGCAAATAAGCCACAAAGAAGATCACCAAAGCCCCTGCTCTAGGGGCTTTTTTATGTCAGCTGCCTCATCACGACTCACCGTTGTCGCAAAACCAACATTGCCAAACCACCAATGTGAAGCCCTCATTCGAATAAATTACGCTAGCTACGGTTGATATGCCCTTGCGTTGAGTACAAGCCGTCAGCCGCTTTTGAGCTTGGTGCATATTTTGCATAATGCTATGTTGTTGATAATGAAAAGGGGGCTGTTGGCCTAATGCCGATCAGTTAACGACAAACTGATCGGTTGACCGATCTTCCGCAGGCTATATAAAGGTCTTAACTTCTTCAGTTAGGACCTTTTT
>NZ_JACXAF010000033.1 GCF_014773395.1 Neiella litorisoli
GCGATAAAGGCCAGGATAACGACCATCTTTTCGAGATTCTCTTTCGTTTGCATACGTAAGTTTTCAACTTGCGCCCCGCCACTTTTCCAAGCCTTGCTGCGGAAGGTCTTCGCCGGAGCAAAACGCTCCTTTTTCTCGCACTGTTTAGTATTCAGAAAGGAGTGTTTTACTCCAACTCAGACACGCCGTGAAATCTTCCCTGATGGCTCTGCCGCAGCATCCCTGCTGCGGAAGGTCTTCGCTGGAGCAAATCACTCCTTTCTCCCGTGCTGTTTGGTATCCAGAAAGGTCGGGACATGGCCGTGAGTCGCAAATAAGCTGTGCCTCAAAAAGCAGGGATGCTTTTGTGGAGCGCTCCATGGATGGACTTGAGCGTCACTGCGTTTTGCGAGTTACGGCCTTGGCCAATATAGCCTCAGTGTCTGAGTTGGAATAAAACACTCCTTTGCGGGCTAGCCGCAGAATGCGCAAAAAAGCCCACTCAAAGTGGGCTTGTCAGAGTTATTTCGACAACGGCGCAATGACTACTTCAGCATTAACTCAGCAATCACTGGCACCGGCGCGTTGCCGTAGCTCAGGAAAGTTTCGTTAAAGCGCTTAATCGAATAATCCTCGCCCCAGGCTTGCTTGGCTTTATCGCGTAGCACTAGGATGTCACTGAAACCGGCGTAATAGCTGGTCAGCTGCACCTGACTCAGTGTTGCTCGACGCCATTTTCCTGCTGCTTCGGCCTGTTGCTGGAATGCCTGATTCACCATCAAATCCATCGCCTGCTCTTGCTCCATACCCAACACCTGAATGCTGTAATCCAGAATAGTGTTGGTCACCACGCGCAGGTTCCACTTGTAGTACATCAACCATAGCTCTGGCTCGAAGTCACCGTAACCCGCTTCCAGCATCATCCGCTCGGCAAACACCGCCCAGCCTTCAATCATGGCGCCGTTGCGGATAATCGACTTGATCAAACTTGGTGACTTGTTGGCATATACCAGCTGGGTGTAATGGCCTGGGATCGCCTCATGAATGTTGAGCACTTGCATCAGGTATTGGTTGTACTCGCGCAAGAAACTCTCGGCTTGATCGGCAGGCATATCATCAAGCGGCATGACATTGTAGTAAGTATTTGCTTTCGCATCGTAGGGGCCGGGAGCTTGGATCGATGCCACTGCATAGCCGCGCATGTACTCGGGCGTGTGGCGGATCACCAAGGGCTTATCGTCATCCAAGGTCATCAAATCGTTTGCTTTGATAAAGGCGATCAGTTCGGGAATTTGCTGCTCAACGGCGGCTTTAAATTCGGTTGGCTTGGCGTGAACTTGGGACAATCGCTCAAGCATTTGAGCAATGGCTTGCATGGGTTCTGCAGGCATTGCTTGATCGGCGAAGTACTTCGGCCATAGTTCTGTGGTGAGCTCCGCCATTTTGCCGTGAATCATTTTTTGGTCGGCCAAGGCGCGCTCGTAGAGCTGTTTGGCGGTCAGCTGGGATTGGATGTCAAAAGCAAATTTTTGCTCATACATGGCTTCGCCAAGGCGATAAACGGGATCGGCGCCTTCCGCTTCTGGTAGTAGGCCGGTTAAGAAATCGACATAACTGGCAACGGCAATTTGCGCAGCTGATAGACGCGCTTCAAATTCAACTTTTTCTGCATCCGTCATATCGCTAGCAAGCGCTTTGGCGAGCAATTCATCGCTCAGCACCGAGGCCACACCTTGGTTTTGTTGAATCGCCAAGCGGGTTTGCGGAATGGCAGGGTTAGATATATTGGCCTGAGCGGCCTGATAGTAAGCAGGGACGTGCTCAAGACGGCTGAGTACAGTGCGAAGTCGCTCGATTTCCGGCTTGTAATCACCATTAATAATTTGGGCAAAGCCGCCTGCGACATTGTACTCGCTTGGATCCCACTGCCAGCTTTTGAATGTTTCGAGCTGCCAAATAGCTCGCTCGACGAAATTTGCCATTAACGACAAATCAGTGCGCTGGTGCTCGGTTAGTTCGCTGCTAAGCAGTTGACTGATACTGGTTTGCTGTTGTTTCAGCCATTGCAGTTCTTGCTCGCGGCGCTGCTGATCGGCAATTGGTAGTTGCGCGTCATAATCGTAATAACCAACGTAGAGCGCAAATTCTGGGTATAGCTGCCACAACTCATCAACAAACTGGTTGCTGTATTGAGTCGCGTTGAGTGTTGGTTGCTCGGCAGGCTGCGCGACGATGGATGATGCAGATGGTGCCTGATTGGTGGTTTGAGTCGATTGCGAGGGTTGAGAGCAACCGGCTAGTAGTGCCCAGCTTAGCGCTGAGGCGATGATGGCTTTTTTCATTGTTAGTGCCTTAATTGTGATCAACTGGCGGCATCAATCCCGCTCGTTGGTTTACCCGAACTGTCAGCAAAGCACGGTAGCAATGGCTCTCCAAGCTTGCAAGCCGGTGATCAAAATCGCGCTTTTGCGCTTTCAATGAGAGGCGTTGGACCACTATTTTCATTGTTATCTACACTTAGTGCTGACCTGATCATGTAGAAGGAGTTACAAGTGTTAGGTAGTCATTTTCAGCTTCGTGTAAAGCTTACTCATTTAATTGCATTTCTGGTTTTTATTCCGCTGCTGGTGCTGGTCATCATGCTGGTGCGGGCAGTGCTTGCCGCTCATCAGCAAGTGGCGCAGGCAGAAGATCGTCAAAGCATGGTGGCACTGGTCGCAGTGATGGATGGAGTGGCTCATCAGCATGCCGTTGAACGCGGCTTGACCGCAGGTTTCTTGGGTTCAAAAGGAACCAAATTAAGAGCTGAGTTGAGCAGTCAGCGTGCGAAAGCGGATAACGCGGAACGAGAGCTAGCCGAATATGCGCAACAGTCGCATCTGGTTAAACAGTCGCCGGCGATTGAAAAAGCGATTGTTGGCGTTCAACGTCTGCTCAGGGAAAAGGGCCGAGTGCGGCAACTGGTTGATAGGCTTGATCCGAGCGCCGGAGCCTTTGCTTATTATTCCAACGTAAACCGACAAGCTCTCAATGGCTTGCAAACAGCCATGTTGCAACTGTCCGATCCAACCTTGGGTAACGAAGTAGAAGGTCTGCGTTTGTTGCTGTGGCTGAAAGAGCGTGCAGGGCAAGCGCGCGGCGCCATGAATGGCGCTTATGCTAGTCGTAAAGTTTCGCCGTTGAAGTTTGCTGATATTCAGTTCTACATCAATGAAATCAATGAGCTGCAAAAGTTGATTGATATGCGAATGCCGCAACCTTGGCAGGGGCAATATCAACAGATTTTGCAGCAAAGCTCATGGCGTCAAGTTGCGCAGCTGGAGCAGGAATTTCTTGCTCAGGCCAATCTTAATGCCGTTGAAGGGCCGGAGCCGAGTGTTTGGTTCGGCCTTGCCACTGACCGAATTAAGTTAATTAAAGCGGAAGCCGACCAGTTGAGCGCTTTCCTCTCTAGTCAGGCAACGGAGCAAGCCCAAGACAGTCGTCAGGCGCTCTGGTTGTATGTGGTATTGAGTGTCCTTATGGTGGTGGTCGTTGTTGTTATCACCAGCGCCACCATGTCATCAACTGCGCGCCGCGTGCAGGGCATTCGCAACGTCTTGGCCAGCGCCACCCTCAACAAAGATCTAAGTGGCCGAACCAAAGAGACTGCGGCAGATGAATTAGGAGTGATTGGTTCATCCATCGACCAAATGATGCAGGAGTTGTCCGATATTATTGACCGTGTCGTTGAGATTTCAACGAACACCTCGGCTACGACAGCTCAAATTGATGATGCCAGCAATCGCGCGTCGGATTGCACTAGTCAGCATCATAGTCAGACTGATCAAATCGCCTCGGCAATCACTGAAATGGCGCAGTCATCGGAAGAAATAGCCGGCTTAACCGAAAAAACGTCGGTGTTAACCGGTGAAGCGGAGCAGCGTGGTAGCTTTAGCCAGAACAAAACTGCCGAAGCGAAGCAATCCATCGAGCACCTAGTGGCGTCCCTGTCGGAATCCAATCAGGTGGTGAATGAACTGGCTAAAACCGCAGAAGAAGTATCGAGTATTCTCGACACCATTAGCGGTATCTCTGAGCAGACTAATTTATTGGCATTGAACGCAGCCATTGAGGCGGCGCGGGCGGGCGAACTGGGTCGTGGCTTTGCCGTGGTTGCCGATGAAGTTCGCAGTTTGGCGACCAAAAGTCAGCAAGCCACTGAAGAAATTCGCTCAGTGATCGGTGCCATTCATAACAGTGCTGAGTCGGCGATCGAGCACATGAGCAGTAGTGTTGAAACCGGTGGTCGGTCGATGTCGTTGTTTGATGAGTCGATGACCGCTTTGCAGGAGCTATTTGAAGAAATTCAACAGGTTCGTTCAATGAATGAACAAATTTCCACAGCCGCCCAAGAGCAGAGCTGCGTTGCTCAGGAGATCAGCGAGCGGGTCGTTGATGCGGTTGCGTACTCTAACCAAACCCTGACTGCGGTTGCTGAAACTCGGCAAATCTCAGGCGAGCTGAAAAAGAGTGGCGACGAGTTAATGAGTCGTGTTGCTGGTTTTCATACCTTGGCTAAATAACATTTAGGTATTGTGCGTCAGCGTCGGTAAGGTCAGTTTCCAGCGAATGGCAGAGAGCCGCACGACAAGTGTCACCAGCATGCCGATAGCAACTGAGGCATGCCATTCAAAGGCCAGATGATGGAGGCCAGCGTAAGTCAGTGCGCCAGCTAAAGAGGCCGTAGCGTATATTTCACGGCGCAGGATCAGCGGCACCTGGCCGGATAGTAAATCGCGGATCATGCCGCCAGCGACGCCAGTCATCACGCCCATGACGACTGCCACCGTAATGGAAACTTCAGCAGATAATGCCCGAGACATCCCCATGATGGTAAACAAAGCCAGACCAAAGGCATCGGCGACGTTTAAAATCCGGTAAGGCCAGCCGCGGGTCAGTGGCCAAATCATGGTGATAAAGGCCGTCACTGCGATGACGTAAAGGTAGTTATGATCGTCAATCCAAAACGGCGTAATGCCCAAGAGTAGATCTCGCAAGGTACCGCCGCCGATGGCGGTGACACCGGCTAGGATCAGTGAACCGAACGGATCCATTTGCAACTGCCGCGCCGCCATAGCGCCGGAAATGGCGAATACGGCGATACCAATTAAATCAAGTGCATACATCATTTTCTGGGCCGCCAGCGGCGTTTGCCGGAATTGCGTTTGTGGTCTTCACATTTCTGTTCGATGACTTCCAAGTGAATATTAATGGCTTCGGCTGAAATGCGGATCTCCCAGACCGATAGTGCCAGCGAGTAGGCCAGCATCAGTAAGCTGATGGCAAACAGGATTGAGCCGGAGTGCTGGTAGCCCATGTGAACCAAGAACATGCAAATCACGCAAAACAAAAAACTGCCCACGCCAAATGCCTGCATTTGTTTGATCAGGCTGATACGACGGCGAAAATTAACCACCTGTCTGACCGTCCGTTCATTGCTTAAATCGGCCTCGGAAAAAGCCCGAACCACAGTAGCTAACGTTAAAAAGCGATTGGTATAGGCCAACAACAGCAAAGATATCGCTGGAAAGAGTAAAGCGGGCGTGGTCAGTGAAAGCTGCATCATGGCGATTGCGTCCAGGTTGTTTTAGCCGGCAAATACTATCCAAAAGGTGTGGCTAACGATGCCGGTCCAGATCAAGCTTAGCAGTAGCATCAGGTGCCAATTAATTTGCTTGAGCGCCAGTTGCACGTCGCTGGCAGTTGGAGGCCTGTGATTATCAAAGCGCGGCCGCTGATATTTACGACCTTCATAAAGGGCTGGGCCTCCTAAATCACAGCCCAGCCGATGTTGCGCCATCGCTAAGGTATAACCGCGAGCCTTACTGCGAAACTGACTGGCCACAGCGAGGTTTAGTTTGGCTAATCGACGTGATGCAGTTAATCCCAGCCATCCGGCCCAAATCAGTTGCGGGACCAGATCAAGCAAGGCTCTCAAGGTTTTCAAATGATGACCAAAATGGCCTTGCCGACGCAGTCGCGGATGCCACTGACGCGATAGTTGGAGGATCAGGTAATACCCCAAAGCCCACCAAATGCCGCCAATGGCATACCAAAATAGCGGTGCGAACTGATCATGAAAGCTGCGCAGATAAATTGCCTCAATGGCGGCTTTATTGGCGCCAAGTTCCGATAAGGTGTCGCAATCACGAGCCAACCAACGACTCAGTAAGGTTCGGCGTAATTGTTTTTGGCTACTGGCGACAGTCGCAAAGCGAGTGAGCTGCTGTTGCATTGGTCGCCACTGCAAACACAGCGTCAATAACAGCCATTCAACGAGCATGGGAAATGGCGAAGCGGCCAGTGCAAACAGCGGAAGAGGAATGGTAAACAGTAATAAAATCAGCGTGGCGAGTACCCCTGCGACAACTTGCTGAGAGGCAGGGCGCTCCGGCTTTAACACTTTTTGCTGCAGCGATTGGCTTAAGCCGTTGAGTAATTGACTAGGGTGATACGCGGGCGGAATGGGCACCAGTCGCTCAGCAACTAATGCCAAGGTGATCACCCATAACCAATCGTAAGTGTTAACAAGAATGGTGCCCGCGTATTGCATTTATAGCTTGGGTAGCATCTGCAAGATGAATTTAGAGGAGTGCAGCGCTGCTTGCTCAAGGAACTCATCAAACGAGTGCGACGACTCTTTACCGGCAATGTCAGACAGTGCGCGGATCACCACAAAAGGCACCTCAAACTTGTGGCACACATGGGCAATTGCAGCTGCTTCCATTTCACAGGCGATCATATCTGGGAAGTCTGCGCGGCATTTGGCGACTCGCTCAGGATCAGCCATGAATATATCGCCGGTACAAATCAGGCCGGTTTTTGCTTGCACATCAGCCATTTCAGCGAAGGTATCTGTAGCCAGCGTCATCAGCTTTGGATCGGCGCTGAATGCTGGTGGCAAAGACGGTAGTTGGCCCATTTCGTAACCAAATGCGGTAACGTCGGCGTCGTGATACCGGACTTCGGATGAGACCACTACATCACCAACATTGAGGTTTTGATCGAAGCCGCCAGCCGAACCTGTATTGATAATAATGTCGGGCTGAAATTCTTCGAGTAATACCGTAGTGCCGATTGCCGCTGCCACTTTACCGATGCCGCATTGCAGCAACACCACCGAATGACCCGCTAGCGTGCCGTTGTAGAAGGTGCCGCCAGCGTGGTGGAGGGTGTCACATTGTTCCAGTTGTTCGCGCAGGATAGCGACTTCCTGCTCCATTGCGCCAATAATGCCAATTTTCATCGTGAGTTGTTTACCGCGTTAGATTTCGCTGCAGTGTACCTTAGGTCAGTGACGTGCGCATGAACTTCAATAAATCGAGCTTAAATTCATCGGGCCGAACACTGCATTCAATTTCATCGCTGCTATGACTGCTGGCTAAATCGATGTGTTTGATTTCGGTATGGTAGCCACCGCTGATGCTATAAAACGCGGTGACTTTGGGTTTTAGCGGCTGGTCAAAATTGTTTTCAATTACCATCGCCAGTTTGTTGCTTTTGAGCTTAACCAGACTGCCGACTGGGAACACGCCAACACAGCGGATCAGCTGCTTCATCAGGTCGTTATCGTATGCGTTGGGTGTGCCGTTGGTCATGATTTTAAAGGCCGTTAATGGCGATACGGCGTCTTTATGGGGGCGGTCTGATGTCATCGCGTTATAGCTATCAATCAGGGCAATCATTCGGCCATAAATATTAATTTCATCCCCTTCAAGGGCTTGCGGATAGCCCGAGCCGTCGAGGCGCTCATGGTGCAGTCGAATCACATCAAGTGATTCGGTGGCAATGCCGGGCATTGAGCTGGCTATTTCGACACTGTAGCCAACGTGTTGTTTCATTTGCTCAAATTCTTCTGGGCTGTATTGCCCTGTTTTATCGAGCACGGCTTCGTCGATATGAGTTTTGCCCACATCATGAAGTAGGGCGCCTACGGCGAGCTTCTCGATGATGTCTTGATCAAATTCCAGATAGCGAGCGAATACGCTCATCATAATGGCGCTGTTGAGCGAGTGCTGGTAAAGGTACTCGCGCTTATTTTTCATCTGGCACATCATCATCAGGGCATTTTGATCGTTAAACACCGAGTCAATGATGCTGCTTGATAGCGACTCCACCTCTTTCAGATTGACCGATTTTCCTTTTTTAATGTTTTCGATCATTTGGCGCTGGATGTTTTTGGCGTCATCGTAAAGTTGCATCGCGGCCTGAACCTTTTCTTCAAAGGTCTGGTTGGCTTTGGCAGGCTGTTTCTCAGCGGACGGCGTCGGCGGGCTGTCTGCTTCAAGTTCGCTTCGCTCGGGATCAATCCAGACTTTCAAAGCGCCTGATTTTTTCAGGTTTTGCAAGGTGGTTTGGGTACGAACGATACCTTCGGTTTTGACCCGCAACGCGGCATTGGCGGTGACGACCTTGACCACAAACATGCCGATTTTTAGCTCATTGATATCTACTTGTTTTAAGTCATTGGAGTGCATGAGGTTACCTGCCCTGTGCCACTTAGTGATTCGATTGCAAAGCCGTTAGCTCGACGGTCGCCGTTGCCTCTTGATCGGTGATCATCCACTGGCTCTCTTGCTGCGTCATGGCCAGATTCATGGACCGCTGTACTAACTGAGCTAGCCCATCGAGTTCGTCATCGCGAATCTGCAGTATGGTCAAATTTCGCAGTGATTCAACTGCTTGCCGGTGCTGAGACCACCAAACTGTTACCGCGTTATCGCCATAGCAAAATAAGTAAACCTGTTTGGCTTTGTGGCAAGCTTTTTTCAAGCGCTTTGGATCGGGAGTACCTAGCTCAACCCAGCGTTCGATGGTGCCGTTGTCGTGCAGTTGCCACAGGTCCGGCTCGTCATCGGTACTTAGGCCTTTGCAAAACTGCAGATTGTCGTCGGCCAATGTAGCAAACGCCAACAGCCTGAGCATGACCCGGCGGTCGGTCTCTGATGGATGTTGGGCGATGGTCAGCTGATAGTCCTGATAATGATGACGATCCATATCGGCAATGGATAAGTTTGCTTTCAGAATGGTTGCTTTTAATGCCATGAGTTTTCGCTGGTTGTGGTGGCGGAGGCGAGTGAGCCCGCTATGAGCGGCTCGAGTCGTGATAACATTTGTCGCTGATTCAACAACTAAGTTTTGCTGGCTGTGATTATACAACCCGATTGGCGCATTTTAACTATTGGTGATGGCGACTTGTCGTTTTCTCGCTCGTTATGGCTGAATCATCAGCCGCAAGCGCTGTGCGCCACCACATACGATAGTGTTGCTGCCATTGAAGACAAATACGGCCTTGAGCATTGGCGCGCACTTGATCAGCTGCAACAGCAAGGGCTGCCCTGTCAGGTGATCAATCAGGTGGATGTCACCGAGCCAAAGAGCTGGGCGGGTATTACCCTACATCATTTTGATTTAGTGGTGTTTCAATTCCCGCTGGTGCCGGCGATTGGCTCTGCTGAGAATTATCAGCAGCTGCAACAGCACCTGAGTATCAACACCCTTAATCGGCGATTATTGCATCTTTATTTGAAACACAGCTTTGAATCATTTCTCGACCCTGCCGGTCAGCAACTCGCTTGTATCACTTCCAAAGACGTTAAACCTTATCGAGACTGGGGGCTGGAATATGCTGTTGGTCGCCATTTGCCTGCCGAATTTATTGGCGTTTGCGATTTTCAGGCGGCCGATTTTCCCGGTTATCAGATGCGCAATGTTGACCGCTCTGGTCAGGTCAAAGAGACGGCGGCGCGCACCTTTTATTGGAGCACGCGGACGCAGCCGAAGCTGCGCCAAGCGCTGACGATGCCAGCGTATTTACAGGCTAATTATTGCCAGATGTGCCGCAGTGGCCCCTTTGCCACCGAGCAAGACTGGCAAGCCCATCGAGCCAGTAAGCGGCACCAGCAACTGCAGGCATTTGACCAGCAGTGGGACTACTATTTAAGCAATCGCAGCTAGCAGTTCACGTTTTGTCAATTTTGAACGGAAATGTTCTGGTAAAGATTGTTTTCTATCAATTGCTTTCAGCGGCGGTTTGTTAGCGTTAGCCTGCTTAAGCTATGTATTTTTATGGATTTGCTTTTTTCTACAAGGAGAGGTGGAGTATGAGCTTATCAATTAAGCAGCGGCTGATTGCCTACGTCGCTATTATTTGTGGCATTCAGGCCGTTGTCGCCATTATCGCATTTTCTAATCTGGCATTGATTGAACGCCATGTCAGAGGCATTGCCGAGCGCGACATCCCAGGCATTTCAATCCTGACACTCATCACCGAACATCAACTTGAACAGGAAATCTTGTTTGAGCAAGGTTTTCGCTACGCGCTGGAAGCCAAACAACGCGATGACGCCGCCGCCGATTTTAAACGTGCCCGAGATGCCTTTGCTGGCTTAAACAATACCCTTCGAGGTGAATTACAGCAGGGCGAATTATTGTTCGAACAGTCGGCCATCGCGGCGAGTACGCAGGGTGAAAAAGACGAATTCAAGTCCGCTTTACAGCAGCTTCAGATGATCCATCACCACCATGACTCGTGGGCGCAGCACGTGGCGGCCGTGTTTGATTTACTGGCGCAAGGCAACTTTCAACGAGCTGAAATTGAAGCGAAGGCGGTTGAACACGAGGCCGCCCAATTAACCGCCGAAGTGGAAGCCTTACTTCATGAAATAGAACGCTTTACTGGCCTTGCCGTGCATGCCATCGAAGATGAAGCCAGTCACTTGGAAACGATGGTGGCAGCACTGGCGGCAGTACAAATCGCCATTGCGGTGATTGTCGCTGGCTTTCTGATCCGCTTTATTGCAGGTGGTTTAGGCAGCGCTGAAACAGCCTTGACCAAGCTGTCGACGGGTGATTTTGCTACACCGGTAGCAGCCAATTACGCCGGCGAGATTGGCACCTTGCTGCGTCATATGGAGCAGACGCGTGCGAAAGTAGCTGATTTGCTGCGGCAGGTCGCCAGCTCCACCGATGAAGTCAGTGGTGCGTCAGCGGCGCTGGCCTGCTCCAATGTGTCGGTGCAGGAAAATGTACAGCACCAAACCGATCAGACCGAGCAGGTCGCGGTCGCCATTAATGAAATGGCGGCAACGGCCTCCGCGATCGCAGAAAATTCCTCCATGACCCATCACTCTGCTGAGCAAGCGGCCAGTCAATCCAACGAATCTCAGCGCATCAATGAGCAGGCTAACGAATACACCCGTCAGCTTATTATCAGCTTGAGCCAAACGGGGGATGCGCTGACCGAACTGGACCAAAACACAGGCACCATTGCCTCGGTGCTTGATGTTATTAAAAGCATTGCCGAGCAAACCAACTTGTTAGCGTTGAATGCTGCCATTGAAGCCGCCCGAGCAGGCGAACAAGGCCGAGGGTTTGCCGTAGTTGCTGATGAAGTTCGCCACTTAGCACAGCGCACTCAGGAATCCACCGCCGAGATTGAAACCATGATTGAGAAGTTCAAGCAGGGCTCCTTGCAAGCGGTGACCAGCATGAACCAAAGTCAGCAGCTGGGCGAGCAAACCATTACCGCATCGGAGCAAGCGTCTGAGCTGATGATTGAAGTCAATCGCCTGATCACCAGCCTCAACGACATGAACTTGCAAGTGGCCAGCGCTGCCGAGCAGCAAAGCTCGGTGGTTGAAGAGTTAGGCCAGAATATCGAAGCAGTGAAGGTTTCCGCCGAGCGTAATTCAGCCGAGGTGAGCGCAGTAGCCGCAACCAGTGAAGAGCTCAGCACCACGGCCAATAATCTCAAGATGCTGGTACAGCAATTTAAACTAGACCAAGGAAAATCGGGCCATGCCCAGAGTGCCGATGCAGTGAAAATTGGCGCTGAGTTTACGCAGCAGAATCAGAACTTGTATCAGTCGGTATAGTTAACTTCAGTTGCCAGTAATACTGCTGATACTTCAATGGTCTAGCCATCGATTGAAAATGTTAGCTTGTATTAGGGTTATGTGTTTAGATGCTGCCCCGTGAAGTTTAATTCTCACTTTCTGAGCCAAGGATAGGTAAGAAAGTTGCATTCTCGAATGCCTGCCTCCTATGTCTTGCTTCAGCTGCTTGAAATGAGCATCAGTGATATCAACTCCAGAACTAGATAAGGAAATCTCACTATGAAATTTATTGCAGTGGCGACGCTAACAAGCGTTCTGCTTACTCCCGCTTTTGCGCTAGCAAACGAAGAAACCACTTCTAACTCGAATTTTTATGCAGGCGCCAACATCAGCGCGATTACTCTTGATCTTGGGCCAAGTGATGTCGACTTTGGTGTGGCTGGTGTGTCATTGGGTTATCAATTCAACGACTATTTCGCTGTTGAGGGCCGCTTAGGTACAGGCTTTTCTGATGATGATATTGAGCAGTTTGAGCTTTCTGTAAATCATCAATATGGTGCGTATTTAAAAGCTGCTTATCCATTTGATAATGTTGTTCCGTATTTGATCGTCGGTTACACCGAAGTTGAGTTAGAAGCAGAATTCGAAAAAATGTCGGCCACTGATACTGAACAAGATACGTCCTACGGTGTGGGGGTTGCTGGCAACTTTGACGGCTGGAATATGTACATCGATTACATGAATTATATTGACAAAAATTCGGTCGAATACTCGGGCTGGACAGTGGGTTTTAACGTCACATTTTGAGTTAGTTTAGATAGCTCCATTCAAACTATTAGCTAGTTTGGTAGAAAAAAACGCTCGGCTTGTGCCGAGCGTTTTGCTATCTGGTGATTCAAGAATGCACAGACCCTAGTTGCTTGGGATAAGAATATCCATCAGTTCGGGCATCGGTTTTAAATCTTCATCAACCAGTGGAAAGTCGTTTTTGTAATTCCAGTGGGCCCAGGCAATGTCATGCTCGTCGAAGATGCTGATCATATCGCGATACCACTGTTGCCGAAGCGCTAGTTCAGTGGTTGGAAATGCACCAAATTCACCGCAATAGAGTTTCAACCCTGCTTTGTTGGCTACTTCTACCGCCTGAGCGATGTGGTTGAACATGATGTCTCGGTCGAACTCGCCATTAGAGCCGCGCAGCTGATCGGCGAGTTGCGTTGGCAATGCTGCTAAATCGTCATCGGCAATGGTCTGGCCTGGGTAATGTACTGGGCCGTGGTAATCCTTGGTGAAGGTCCACGGCGACTCGTAATGGGTGAAGTTAAACGGTGTGTAGTAATGAAAGCTAAGAATAATATTGGGGTCGTTTTTGGGGATTTGCAGCGCGGCAAAGGTCTCCACTTGCTGCCAACGATTTGAGCCCATGATGATGGAGCGATTTGGCTCTAGCTTGCGAATTTCGGCAACCACCCAATTAATCAATTTGTTCCAGTCTTCATTATTATCGGCAACCGCCTCATTCAACGGTTCGTAGGCAACCCGATCAATCGGGTATTGCTTGAGCTCTGCCGATAGCGCTTGCCATGATTTAATAAATTGCTGTTGCGCCGCTTGGTCGGTCCAAATCTTTTGTGAGTCTGGCCGGTTAAAGTGGTGAGCTCGCAACACATGCAAATCAACAATGACGTTGAGGTTGTGCTTCAGCCCCCATTGAACACCGTTGTGCAGCAACTCAAATGCTTGCTCGTCGCGATTACCTTGCTCATCCCACAAATGTTCTTCGTCGACCGGCAGCCGGACATGGTCAAAGCCCATCTCGGCAATGAGTTTAAAATCATGCTCTTGCATGTATTGTTGCCGCTCAACGCCGCGCTTGTCCGATTGCGAAATCCAGTGACTGGCATTGACGCCTCGGTCAAGGGTGAAATTGTTGGCGGTATACTCAGACACTGCTGGCTGGCTACTGCTAGGAGTAGAGTCAGAACAGCCGCTCAGTAAACCCAAACAGGCGAGCGACATGATGGCCAAACAGCGCACAGCAGTTGAATAACCGATAGTTAAGGAACAGATAGTGGGCATATCTCAAAGTCCTTTGTTGAAAGATTGAAAGCGTTTGCATTTTGGCGCTAACGACGCTGATTTGATACCCACAGCCGGCTCAAATGTGAAGCGGTTAACAATTATATTGTCAATGTGACAATAAGGCTGGCAAGGCCGTTGTTGCCATTTTGACAATTCATTCGCGCATTCATTGTTAAGCCATGTAGACTTTAAGCTAAGCAATTTATGGCCATATCACACGCATAAGGAATCGCGATGAACCGACTCAAGAAAGCCTTTTTGATCATTGCTGGCTGCTACTTGCTACTGTGGAGTTTGACTTGGTTGGTCTCACCTGCGGTGACGCGACTGCTGCTAGCGGATTTGCTGGCTCCTCACAAAATTGAGTTGGACAACAACAGTACCGTGCGGCTCAATCTGTTGAGTTCCTGCGTTACCATTGAAGGGTTAATTTGGCGCAAAGATCAGCAATTGGCGTTCGAGCTGGATTCGCTGGAGGCGTGCTACAGCTTGCACCGCTTGGTGTTCAGTGAAGCCAGATTAAGGCGTCTGACGCTCACCGGCTTAACTACTGAAGTGCTGCTCAAAGACAATACATTCTCCATTGCCGGTGTCGAGTTAGGTTCATCATCAGAGCAAGCTCCAGCAGATGCCAGCGAGCAAACAGCGCAGCCAGCGCCAAATCCCCAAGGGCGGCGTTTTGGCCTCGCGGTCGCCGCACCAGAAGTGGTTCTTAATGACATTCATATTGATTTGCAGCACCACGACCAATCCCACGATGTCCATATTGAACAGCTGCAAATTGTCCGCAGTACCTATCAAGACGAAGTGCTGCAAAGTGAGCTCGAACTGCTGTTGACTCTGAACGATGCGCGACTCGACTTCGCTGCTGCGGTGGTATATGAGCCGCTGCAATCAACCGGCACCTTCTCCATTCAATTAGCCGACTTCAATCCTGCGCCCTATCAGTATTTATTGCCGGAAAACCTGGGGCAGTTATCGGCGTTAGTCGATATTGATTTGAATCTTGATGTGACCCGCAAGGGCGATATTTTTGAGATTAACAGCGACAGCAGTGCCATCACGGTGGCACAGGCAAACTACGCCGACGATGAAATGGAAGCGGATCTCGCCCGTTTGTTGCTGGAGCTAAACGAGCTATCGACCACTTTATCCATTGATGCGGCGACCGAGCTGCAAGTTGCTTCTGGGTTTGATTTGAGCCTCAACGGAGTCGAGCTGGCGTTAACCGACGGCTCCGGTCAATTGCTCAGCCTGAACGAGTTAGCTCTTGAGCAAAGTACGCTGTCATTGGTTGGCGAAAAGCTTTTTGTTGAGCTTCCTGAGTTGACGCTGGCGGAATTAACCGCTTCAACTCGCCAGCTTGATGAGCAAAACCAACTTGCGCCTTTGTTAAAGCTCGATGCGTTAACGGTATCGGGTACCCAACTGACTGAGTCGGCAGTGGCGATTGATGAGGTCGGGATTGGTGAAATTTTGGTTCAGGCCAAGCGCGATGAGCAAGGACAGTTGCTCTCGTTGGTGTTGCCGCAGCAGCCAACGAGCGAAGCGGAGGAGCAAGAAACGCAGACAATGGAGTCGTCCGCTACGGAAGCCAATGGCGAGCCGGTTGCAGCCGAACCCAGTCAAGCTTTTGCGTTCTCTCTGGGTAAGCTCAGCCTTGATACACCAGCGCAAATTCAGTTTAACGATGCCAGTATCAAGCCGGTACTGGCGAAGACGTTATTCATCGAACAACTTAATGTCACTGGGGTGAATACGGCCAAACCTGAGCAGAAAACCGATGTGCAACTAAAGCTCAAGGATGATGACTATTTTAGCTACCAATTGAGCGCCCAAGTCGCGCTATTTGGCGACAAGCTTGATGCCACTTTTGACACCAAAGCCACTGAGTTTCCACTGAATGAAATCTCGCCCTATGTTCGCTCGCAATTGGGCTTTGATATTTTAGCGGGTCAGCTTGATGTCGCGGCAGCTGGCGCCATTGAACAAAATATGCTGGATACCGAGTTGGTCGCAATGCTGCGCGGCGCAAGCTTTGATTCCGGCGATGGCGATACCAATAAGGATGAATCCAGTTCGATTGGCTCAGCGGTATCGTTGGATATGGCGCTTGGGATGCTCAAGGACGATGATGGCAATATTGAGCTGACGATTCCGGTGACTGGCGATGTCGCAGCACCAGATTTTGGCATGCAGTATGTGTTTGGGCTTGTGGTGCAGCGGGCGGTTATGAGTCAAGCCCAGAACTTTTTGTTGTTCGCTTTTGCCCCATACGCCCATGTCATTAAGGTGGGGATGGTGGCCGGCTCGATGGCATTGGAGGTCAGTTTTGAGGATTTACCTTACGCGCCGAAACAAATTGAGCCTGCGGAGCCACAAGCCAGTTTTATTGAGCAGTTCCATGCGTTGATGAGCGAAAAAGAATCGCTGCAAGTGAAAGTCTGCGGTGTTGCCAGCGGCAGTGAATTAGGGCTGGCAGCTGATAGTAAGGTCACTGACTCGCAGCGCGAACAACTACTCAAATTGGCTGAGCAGCGCGCTGCGGGATTCAAAAAAGCAGTGGTGAAAAAAGGTGTTGAATCGTCTCGACTACTGTTGTGCGTGCCGAGCTATGAACTCAAGACTGATGCCAAACCAAGATTAAAGCTATCGGTATGAGTTAGCTAAATAAAATCCTTGGCCAGCAACGCCAAACAAGCCAACGCCAGAATGCCACTGAGTGATTTCCAGAAGAATACCGGGTCACGCTCGATTAATGGCGCTGCTTCGTGGCGGTCGAGCAATTGTGGGTTTGGTTTATTCAAATCTTCAAGGAATTCAGAAAACGAGTCGGGACGGTTGTCGGCCACTGGTGAACAAGCGCGCTCTAACGCTAAATCAATCCAGTTGGGCAAATCGGAGCGCACGGTTCGCATCGGCCGGTAGCGCCAAACACTAATATCATCGGGAATTTGGTAGCGGCTGGCGCCGGTTTTATAGGGTAATTGGCCGGCCAGCATTTCGTACATCACGACGGCTAACGAGAATAAATCGGCCTTAAACGTCGCGGTTTGATTTAGCAGATATTCGGGGGCAATGTAATCGGCAGAGCCTTGCGGTGTGGCATTCTTTTCATGGCCAAAATGCTCTTCTAATCCCGCCGCCTGTACCGTGCCAAAATCAATGAGTTTCACGTGGCCGTGAATGTCGATAATAATATTTTCTGGCTTAATATCGCGATGAATCATGTCGTTACGCTGTAATGCGCGCAGTGCTTTGACGGTTTCTCGAATAATATCGCGCACTTGGTTGAGTGATGGCCGTGGGTTATCGACCATCCATTGCCGTAAGTTCTGGCCCGGCAAATATTCACACAAGTGATAGGCAAATTTGCTGCCCTCTGGGCGAGCGTGCATCCGCATAATATTGGAGTGGTCGAGCGATTTGCCGATCCACTCTTCTTTGATAAAGCCTTCGAGATAACTCAGATCGTCATCAAAGTGAGCCGATGGTGCTTTTAGCGCAAACTGCTCGCCAGCGCTATTTTCAACCACATAAACATGGCTGCGGGTGCCGCTAAACAACACATGACGAATGGTTAACCCATCAATCTTCTGGCCGGGCTTCATCACTGGCGGAATGGCCAGCTCCATGGCTAATTTTTTGGCTTCGCTGAGGCCTGCTTCGGGCAGATCATCGACTCGTACCAATAGTGCTGAAATGTTGTCATCGGACCCTGCTTGCAACGCCTGACGGCACAAGGTTTCGCTCAGTTGCTCTAAGTCGCAATGGCGGGCATTGGATAGCTGATCGATCAGGTTCTGGTCGGAAGTGTGGTGATACAGGCCATCGGTGGCGAGTATATAAACATCGCCTTCTTGCATCTCAAATTGCTTGGTATCGAGCTCTAAGTGAGAGTCGATTCCCAAAGCGCGAGACAAGGATTCGGAGCCACCAAAAGGCGCGAGGTGATCGCGTGTTAGACAGCGAATCTTGCCATCTCGCAATCTTAGCAGGCGGCTGTCACCGACATGGAAAAACCAAGCTTGGCGACCCTTGCCGACGAATGCGGTAAAAGTGCAGACATAAGCTTGCGAACGTTCATTACGCTGGTTGTGGCTGAAAAACCAATGGTTCAGTGGCGAGATCACCGAGGCGGCTGATTTAGCCACGCTCCACGCTGATTTGGTGGCGTAATAATCCTGAATAAACTGGGTGACTGCGGTTTGCGCCGCCACTTGCGATTGTTCGCTGACACTGACGCCGTCGGCAATCGCAGCGACCACGCCTTTACGATTGACTAAATGCGATGGCGGTACTTTGGCGGCAAAGGCATCTTGGTTGATGTCTTTATTACCCGCACAGGAGTAGCCACCTAGGGTCAGTTTCATTTGTTTCATCAGCAATTACGCTATATGCGACAGGGTATCTTTACCCTTAATAGTAAGAAGAAACGGGCCCGAAGGCCCGTGGAATTTAGTTATTTTTTTGTTTTTTACGTAGGGTATTCAAGTTGTTAGGCGCTCTCCAGCACTCTTGTTTTAGTTCACTTGAATCAGTTCAACCGTGCCGTCTTCGCGGACTTCGGCCATATGACCTTCTGGCTCTTCCATTAACAGCAAGCAGATGAAGCCAAGCACTGCGGTCGCGGCAATCACCAAGAAGAAGGTCGATGCGTCAACCATGCTGAAAATAGTCAGGTAAGTGACCGCACCAACGTTACCGTAAGCACCTGTCATACCAGCAATTTGGCCTGTGAGACGGCGTTTAATCAACGGCACTACGGCAAATACCGCACCTTCACCGGCTTGTACGAAGAACGAACACGCCATAGCACAAGCTACTGCTATCCAGATTGGCCAAGTGGCATCAATCAAGCTCATGGCAAAGTAACCTGCCGCTAAACCAGCCGTGAGGATAAGCAGGGTTTTCTTACGGCCAAATTTGTCTGAAATCAGACCGCCACCTGGGCGCGACATCAGGTTCATAAAGGCATATGCCGATGCAACCAAGCCTGCGATAACCGGATCTAAGCCAAAGGTGTCAGCGAAGAACAACGGCAACATCGAGACCACCGCTAGCTCAGAGCCGAAGGTGGCAAAATACAGTACGTTTAATACTGCGACTTGCTTGAATTTGTACTGGTGCATCGGCTCCACAGGCTTAACAAAGATTTCTTTGTTGACGCTGTAGGCTTTGTAAGAGTCATAAAAGAACAGTGCAGTGAGGGCAATGTAAATACCGTAAGCGGCTTCCATGCCGATCAGTGACACGCCATTTGGTGATAACTTCCACGTCAGCAGGGCTAGGGCAAAGTACATCGGTAGCTTCATCACGATCATGAACCAGAAATCGCCTTTGCTGGTCACTTCCATGCCGCCAATTTTCTTTGGACGGAAGTAGGTTGAGCCTTTCGGCGTATCTGACACCGTGTTGTAGTAGACAAAACCCCAGATAATGCTCAATACACCCGTGGTAGCTACCGCATAACGCCAGCCTTCGTCACCGCCATACCAAAGGGCGATGATGGGTAATAACATTGAGCCAGCAGCAGAACCGAAGTTACCCCAACCACCGTAAACGCCTTCTGCGGTGCCGAGTTCGTTGTGTGGGAACCACTCGGAAACCATGCGAATACCAATCACGAAGCCAGCACCGATGAAGCCCAGCAGCAAGCGCGATAATGCCGCCATCTCAAAGCTGTCGGCGAAAGCAAACATGAAACAAGGAATTGAACAGAGCACTAACAGCGCAGAGTAGGTTTTGCGAGGACCAAAGGCATCGGTCAACATGCCGATGATGATCCGAGCGGGAATCGTCAAGGCCACATTGAGGATCAACAGGGTTTTTACTTGGGCGCCGGTCAAGCCAAGGGTGTCACCAATGGCTTTGAGCAGTGGCGCATGGTTAAACCAAACGAAAAAGGTGATAAAGAAGGCGATCCAACTCATGTGTAGGATCTTCATTTTTCCTGTCAATGAAAACAGGTTGAATTTAGTTGTGTTGTCCATAGCAGGGCCTTGTAACTAATTGTCTTCCATTGGTTTTAATTAAAATGTTTCGGTGCGCTTTAGCTTTTTTATTGAGCGCACCTATTCAGAGCACCGTGTGATTTGGGGATAAATTACGCCGCGATCTCGACCTGACCATCACTGACCCGAACCGGGTAGGTGGCGATGGTGATCGATTCATCATCGAGGCAGACGCCGTCATTGAGGCGGAAGCGCTGCTTGAGCAGCGGCGAGGCAACATAGAGTTGGCCATCAACTTCGCCAATCAAGCCACGCGATAACACGCTGGCGTTGCCAAACGGGCAAATGTTGGAAATGGCGAATAAGTCGCCGCTACCGGCGACTTTGAAAATAGCGACGTGGTCTTCGCCGACCTTGGCGCAAATGCCAGTGTCTGGTACCAATACCGACTCATCGCAAACTGAAATCCAAGAATCACTCATTGTTATTACTCCTAATTTGCGTTGCTGTTAGTCGACTAATTCAATAGCTGGAATGGCTTGGCCGCGTTTTTCTGCTTCGGTAGCAGGGCGACGTTGGCCACGCTCTTCAACATATGCCAGGTTGTTGTCGCCATCTTCTGAGTTGATGAAGTGGGCGAAACGCTTGAGGCGCTCTGGGCTTTCGATGGTTTTCTTCCACTCACATTCGTAAGTGTCGATCACGCGCAGCATGTCTTGCTCCAAGCTGTCGCAAATACCCAATTTGTCGTTGATGATGACGTCTTTGAGGTAGTCCAAACCGCCTTCGAGGTTTTCCATCCACACCGAAGTACGCTGCAGGCGGTCGGCTGTATGGTTGTAGAACATGTAGAAACGGTCGATGTACTTGATCAGGGTTTCGTCATCCAAATCAGTGGCGAACAGATCGGCGTGACGAGGGCGCATACCGCCGTTACCGCAGAGGTAGAGGTTCCAGCCTTTGTCGGTGGCAATGACGCCGACATCTTTCGATTGCGCTTCGGCACACTCACGGGTACAGCCGGAAACGGCCATTTTGACCTTGTGCGGGGTCCGCATGCCCTTGTAACGCATCTCTAGCAAAATCGCCATGGAGACTGAATCGAGCATGCCGTAACGGCACCAAGTGCTACCGACACAAGACTTCACCGTTCGCAGCGATTTACCATAGGCGTGGCCGGTTTCGAAACCAGCGTCAACCAGGCGTTTCCAAATGGCTGGTAATTCATGGAGCTGAGCGCCGAACATATCGACACGCTGACCACCAGTGAGTTTGGTGTAGAGGTTGTAATCGCGGGCAATTTCGCCTATTACGATTAAGCCTTCTGGGGTGACTTCACCACCCGCCATACGCGGTACAACCGAGTAGGTGCCGTCTTTTTGCATGTTGCCCAAGAACACGTCGTTAGTGTCTTGCAGTGGCAAGTGTTCATCTTTCAGAACATACTCGTTCCATTGGGTCGCCAGCATTGAGGCCACGGCAGGCTTACAGATCTCACAACCGTGACCATGGCCGTGATCTTTCAGCAAATCTTGGAAGTTGGTGTATTTCTTCGAGCGGATGATGTCGAACAATTCTTGACGGCTGTAATCAAAGTGACCGCAGATGTTGTTGTTGACTTCAACCCCCATTTTTTCCAGTTCACAATTCAGTACTTGGCCAACCATGGCAGCACAGCCACCACAACCCGTACCGGCACCGGTACAGGCTTTTAGGTCGGCAACGGTATGGTTACCCGCTTGAATGGATTCGATTAAGTCACCTTTGGTAACGTCAAGACAGGAACAAATTTGCGCCGCATCAGGCAGTGCTTCGACGCCCATGCCGCCGCCGGCTTCGCCGTCAGTGACCGGCAAGATCAGGGTTTCGGGGTTTGCTGGTAGGTCCATGCCAGTGAGCATAATTGGCAGCAGGGTGCCGTAGTCACTGGTGTCGCCCACCATCACTGCGCCCAACAATTTCTTATTGTCAGCGGATACAATCAAGCGCTTGTAAACCTGCTCGGCGCCATTGCTGTATACATAGCTGATACTGCCGGGGGTATTGCCGTGGGCATCGCCGATACTACCTACTTCAACGCCGAGCAGTTTCAGCTTGGTGCTCATATCAGCACCTTCG
Organism: Neiella litorisoli; assembly: GCF_014773395.1. GTDB lineage: Bacteria > Pseudomonadota > Gammaproteobacteria > Enterobacterales > Neiellaceae > Neiella > Neiella litorisoli. The sequence goes on from NZ_JACXAF010000033.1 coordinate 22,013, forward strand.
AACGAGTCGTCACCACCGGTTATATGAGACACGGCCACTTTGGCCATGCTGTAACCAGGAGCGACCAGACCAAAGATCCGGTTATTCCAGAGAGCACACTCACCTATTGCATAGATGTCCGGATCTGAGGTCTGGCATTCGTTGTTAATGACGATACCGCCGCGCTCACCAATGGTGAGGTCGAACTGGCGCGCCAATTCATCTTGCGGACGTATACCGGCAGAAAACAGAATCATGTCGGTTTCTAAATGAGTACCGTCGGCAAATTCCATGCGGTAACGGCAGTCTTCACCGTCAGCAATGTTTTGGGTCGCTTTACCGGTATGCACTTGCACACCGAGCTCTTCAATTTTGGTACGTAGCAGTGAGCCGCCTGCTTCATCTAACTGGACTGCCATCAGGCGCGGAGCAAACTCGACAACATGTACTTCTAAGCCAAGGTTTTTCAGCGCATTTGCCGCTTCCAAACCGAGCAGGCCACCGCCAACCACAACGCCAACACGGCTTTGTTTGGCTGATGCGGTCATGGCTTCTAAGTCTTCAATGGTGCGATAGACCAAACAATGCGGTTGGTCATTACCTGGGATTGGCGGCACAAACGGATAAGAGCCAGTCGCTAGCACCAGTTTGTCATAGGATTCGACTTCACCTTTTTCTGTGGTGATGGTCTTTGCTGCTTTATCAATGCCAGTGACTTTGTCATTTAGCAGAAAGCGAACGCCGCGCTCGTCATAGTATTGCGGCGTGGTCATTGCTAAGTCATCGGCGGTGCTGCCAGAGAAATAGGCACTCAGTTGCACACGGTCATAGGCTAAGCGTGGTTCTTCGGAAAAGGTCACAATATCGAATTGCTCGCCTTGTGGATCATTCACTAAGGTATCGATGAATTTGTGGCCGACCATGCCGTTACCGACAACGACGATCTTTTGCTTGCTCATAGTTTGGCCTCTTGCGTCTGTATCTTGTTGTTTTGTGTGCGATGAAAGTTAGGTTGATTGGTAAGGCTTCCGACTCTGCAAGGGATGAGTAGTCGAAAGTGGTTTTGGTTACGTCGTTGGAACCGGCGGGTACTGAAATGGTGAATTTCAGTACGATTCGCACACACTTGTTATGGATTAAGCAAAACAGGTGCCAAACTCATTGATATGCTTTTAATGTATTTAAAATGCTTTTATTTCAGAGTGTTGATTATTGTTGCACCGAAGTGGTGAAGGTTGCTGAGGTTGTTTGATGAGATTTGTTTGGTGCAAATGTTCTGTTGTGGTGCATTGTGCTGGTGAGTACGAGCTGCACCGATTTGGATCATGGTTTGACAGGCAGAAATAATAAAGCCGTGGGCTGAGCCACGGCTTTATCATCAATATGTTGTTTCAGTTTGGCTTACAGGCTAGCCAGTTCCTGAATTTCAACGCGACCTTGTTGCAGTGAGCGGATGAAGTTAGCGGTGTGGTGCGCGCCGTTTTCAGCTGCGAAGGTACCGATGTCTTCGCCATCGCAAACCACGTTTTCAGCAACATCTTTTAGGCTCAAGCGATAGCTTTTGACGATTTGCTTGAAGCTCATGGTTCTGTTGCTCAAGCTGCTGTAGCAAACATCTTGCAATGCTTTTTCTACGACTGGATCCATAGCAGCTTTAGTCGGAGTAGAAAGTAGCAATGTGAAAGAAGTGACCAAGCCAACCAAAGTAGTGATAGTTAATTTTTTCATCGCCTTTTCCTCAATATTGTTAGTTGTTCCACTGAGTGACGAGTCCCCAATTGCCTAGCCATCAGTGTTGCAAAGGTGTTGAAGCGTTTGTTTTTTGCTTCGGATTAATTTGATGGGGTAACTATATTGATTTTTAGGTGATGTGAAAATATATAAAAACTAATGTTAAATATTAGTTTTAGATCTAGTGAAAATTAATATTACATAAATAACAATGTTTTACGTTGTTTTAAGATTAATTTAATTGAACAAAAACTTGTCCGAAACTCAATATTTAATCATGAAAAAAATTAATCAAAAAAACTAATTTTTAGGGTTCTGAATAAATTTAAGCCGAGACTGCATATCAATGCATATATGCGTCATTTGGTGACAATTTAGTCATTTGGGTAAATTGTGTGGTGTATTGAAATTATTTTGCTTATTGCAGGCTAATATAAAACGTCATCGCCGCTCTTGCGCATCCTTGCGCCCGCGGCATACCGTTCGTCCTGAACATCGCCGCTCCTGCGCTTCCCTGCGCCCGCGGCATACCGTTCGTCCTGAACATCGCCGCTCTTGCGCATCCTTGCGCTCGCGGCATACCGTTCGTCCTGAACATCGCCGCTCTTGCGCATCCTTGCGCTCGCGGCATACCGTTCGTCCTGAACATAAAAAGGCCAGCGAATTGCTGGCCTTTCCATCTGACGGTGAATGCGTTGCTAGACGCCCATGAAATCGAGCATGCCTTCTGCTGCGCCGCGCCCTTCAGCAATGGCAGTGACCACCAAGTCAGAGCCGCGGACCATGTCACCACCGGCAAACACTTTGTCATTGCTGGTTTGATATGGGAATGTCTGGGCTGATTCGGCAACCACTCGGTCCCACTTATCGAGGTTAATGCCAAAGTCGGCAAACCATGGCGCAGGGCTTGGCTGGAAGCCAAATGCGACCAACACCGCATCAGCCTCGAGAACATGCTCTGAGCCTTCAATTGGCTCAGGGCGACGACGACCGTTGGCATCGGGCTGGCCTAATTGAGTTTTGATCATCTTAACGCCTGCCGCAGAGCCATCGTCGTGGGTGACGATTTCCAGAGGCTGCAGGTTGAACATAAACTCGACGCCCTCTTCGCGGGCGTTTTGTACCTCGCGTCGTGAGCCAGGCATGTTTTCCTCATCGCGGCGATAGGCACAAATGACTTTCTCGGCTTGCTGCCTCACTGAGGTACGAACACAGTCCATCGCGGTATCACCACCACCGAGTACCACCACTTTCTTGCCGGCCATATCGATGTAGTCACCTTCGGCTTGCTCGTAGCCCATGACCTTATTGGTGTTCTCAACGAGGAATGGCAGCGCATCGTACACGCCTTGGGCATCTTCGCCGGGGAAGCCGCCTTTCATGTACTTGTATGTACCCATACCGAGGAACACGGCATCGTAATCATCGATCAGCGACTGGAATGGTACGTCTTTACCCACTTCAGTGTTGAGGCGGAATTCGATGCCCATGCCTTCGAAGATCTCTCTTCGCAGGGTCATTACTGATTTTTCGAGCTTGAATGACGGAATACCGAAGGTGAGCAGGCCGCCGATCTCTGGATATTTGTCGAATACCACAGCTTGCACCCCGTTGCGGGCAAGAATGTCGGCACAGGCCAAACCGGCCGGACCAGCGCCAACAATGGCGACTTTTTTGTCGGTCTTTACAACATTAGACAGATCTGGCCGCCAGCCTTGCTCAAATGCTTTGTCAGTAATGTATTTTTCGACATTACCAATGGTCACCGCACCGAACTGATCGTTGAGGGTACAGGCGCCCTCACACAGGCGATCTTGCGGGCAAACCCGACCACAGACTTCAGGCAGACTGTTGGTTTGATGGGCCAATTCCGCCGCTTCAACGATACGGCCTTCTTTTGCCAGTTTCAGCCAGTTCGGAATATAGTTGTGAACAGGGCATTTCCACTCGCAGTAAGGGTTACCGCAATCAAGGCAGCGATCCGCTTGCTCATCGACTCGCTGTTGCGTAAATGGCTCGTAAATTTCTACAAAATCCACTTTGCGGACGTCGATGTCTTTCTTGTTTGGGTCAACTCGATTGACGTCGAGAAATTGAAAGTTATTACTCATTTCAAAACTCCATCCACTTAGCGTTATTGCGCAACAACGCGTAATTCAGGGGTTTGTTGGGCACTGGTATTCAGTAATGATTCCAACGCCGCTTCTTTCGGCTTAACCAGCTTGAATTTGCTCAGTTCATTGGCGTAGTCGGCCAAAATAGCTGCAGCACGCTCAGAGCCTGTTAGTTCAAGGTGTTGCTCAAGCGTTTCTTTCAAGTGCTGGTGATGAATGGTCAATTCGCTCATATCAACTAATTCAACCATTTCGGTGTTGAGGCGCTCATCAAAGCGGCCATCTTCATCGTAGATGTAGGCAAAGCCGCCAGTCATACCGGCACCAAAGTTAACCCCGGTCTTACCAAGAATGGTCACGACACCGCCGGTCATGTATTCACAGCCGTTGTCGCCAACGCCTTCGATCACGGCTATGGCGCCTGAGTTGCGAACGCCAAAGCGCTCACCACCACGGCCTGCTGCATAGAGCTTGCCGCCGGTTGCACCATATAAGCAGGTGTTACCGACAATGGCTGACTTAGCGACGTCAAATTCGCTGCCTTTGTGCGGCGCAATCACCAGCTTACCGCCGGTCATGCCTTTACCAACGTAGTCGTTGGCATCGCCAGTGAGGAACATTTCAACACCGCCGGCATTCCACACGCCAAAGCTTTGGCCAGCGGTTCCCGTTAGGTTGATCCGGATTGGATCGGCGGCCATGCCCTGGTTGCCCCAGTGCTTAGCAACTTCACCACTCAAGCGGGCACCAACTGAACGGTCGGTATTGCGCACCGAGTAGCTAAACTCGCCACCAGTTTTGGTGGTAACTGCATCAAACGCATCGGCCAGCATCTGCTGGTTCAATTCAGCTTTGTCATATGGCGCGTTAACGTGCTGCCAGAATACTTCTTTACCTTCTGGTGATACCGGCGCTTCGAGCATATCGGTTAAATCGAGCTTGCTCTGCTTGGCTGTTTGGCCATCAAGCGCTTCGAGCAGATCGGTGCGGCCAATCAAATCGGTGAGCTTGGTAACGCCTAATGAGGCCATAATTTCGCGGACTTCTTCGGCAATGAACTTGAAGTAGTTCATCACCATTTCAGGTAAGCCAATGAAGTGCTCGTCGCGCAGTTTCTCGTTCTGAGTGGCAACGCCTGTGGCACAGTTGTTCAAGTGACAGATTCGTAGGTACTTACAGCCTAATGCCACCATTGGGCCGGTACCAAAGCCAAAGCTCTCTGCACCTAAAATGGCGCCTTTGACGACATCTAGGCCGGTTTTCAAGCCGCCATCCACTTGCAAGCGGATCTTGTCGCGCAAGCCGTTTTCAACCAGAGCTTGTTGGGTTTCAACCAAACCCAATTCCCAAGGCGAGCCGGCATACTTGACTGAAGTAAGCGGGCTGGCGCCGGTACCGCCGTCATATCCTGACACGGTGACCAGATCGGCATAGGCTTTCGCCACGCCTGTGGCAATGGTGCCAACGCCCGGCTCGGAGACCAGTTTGACCGATACCAGTGCTTCTGGGTTGACTTGCTTTAAGTCGAAGATCAACTGGGCCAAGTCTTCAATGGAATAAATATCATGGTGCGGCGGAGGTGAAATCAACGTCACGCCCGGTACCGAGAAGCGCAGCTTGGCAATGCTCTGGCTGACTTTCTTACCCGGTAGCTGGCCACCTTCACCGGGCTTAGCACCTTGCGCCACTTTGATTTGCAGCACTTTGGCATTGACCAAATAGTGCGGGGTGACACCAAAGCGGCCGGAAGCCACCTGTTTGATGTTTGATACCCGCTCGGAATTAAAGCGCGCCGGATCTTCGCCGCCTTCGCCTGAGTTGGAGTTACCACCCAAGCGGTTCATGGCGATGGCTAAGGCTTCGTGTGCTTCTGGGCTCAAAGCGCCGATTGACATCGCCGCCGTATCAAAGCGCGGGTATAGCTCGGAGGCAGGCTCAACCTCATCAATTGAGATTGGCTTGATGCCGTCTTTGAGTTTCAGCAAATCACGCAGTGAGGAAACGGGGCGTTGGTTTACCAGCGCCGCGAACTCATCATAATGTTTGCGATCGCCGGTGGTGACGGCTTTTTGCAGGGTGCTAACCACGTCTGGGTTGTAGGCGTGATATTCACCGTTGTGAACATATTTTAGTAAGCCGCCTTGATCGAGTTTCTTACGTGGGATCCAAGCAATGCGAGCGAGGTTGACTAAGTCCTGCTGGAAGTCGTCAAAGCTGGCGCCCTGAATGCGGCTAGAGACACCTTTGAAGCAAAGCTCGATGACATCATCATGGATACCAACCGCTTCGAACAGCTGCGAACAACGGTAGCTGGCAATGGTGCTAATGCCCATTTTCGACATGATCTTGTAAAGGCCTTTATTAATGCCCTTACGGAAGTTCACCAACGCTTGGTGTTTGGCAACCGACAACACGCCTTTCTCGGCTCGCTCGGCCAAGGTTTCATAGGCCAAGTACGGATAAACCGCGGTGGCGCCAAAGCCCAGTAACACGGCAAAGTGATGGGGATCGCGAGCGGTACCTGTTTCTACCACAATGTTGGTATCGCAACGCAAACTCTGATCCACTAATCGCCGTTGCACGGCGCCGGTGGCCATGGCTGCAGGCACAGGCAGTTGCCCTTTTTCAACATAGCGATCAGAGAGAATAACCATGACGGTGCCAGCGCGAGCATGTTGCTCGGTTTCGTCACAAATCCGTTCAATGGCTTGTTTCAGATCTTCTTTCGCTGGATCAAAATGAAGGTTGACAACCTGATGGCTGTAGTCGGCCTGATCCAATTGTCTTAGCTGCAGCAAGTCGCTGTACAGCAGTACCGGTGATTCGAACAACACGCGATGGGCATGGCCCAGCGTTTCGTTAAATACGTTCTGCTCCGAGCCGATACAAGTCGCCAGCGACATCACGTGATTTTCGCGCAATGGATCGATTGGTGGGTTGGTGACCTGAGCAAACTTCTGCCGGAAATAGTCATAGACACTGCGGCTTTTCGAAGACAACACGGCCATTGGGGTGTCATCACCCATCGAGCCAACCGCTTCCTGACCTTCTTCACCGAGCACCGAAACCACTTGCTCAATTTCTTCGTTGCTGTAACCGAACAATTTCTGATGAACCGCCAGATCGGCGTCATCGAGACTGCGACGATCCATTTCTTCGTCGTCAAATTGTTCAGGCGGTAGTAGACGCTTGACGCTTTTGTCCAGCCAAGCTCGATAAGGCATCCGGCTTTTCAAATCTTCGTCAATTTCGTAACTGCGCCAGAGCTTGCCGGTTTGAGTGTCGATAACCAGCAGTTCGCCGGGGCCAACTCGGCCTTTTTCAACCACTTCATCCGGCTCGTAGTCCCAGATGCCCACTTCAGAGGCTAGGGTAATGAAGCCGTTTTTGGTGATCACGTAGCGAGCTGGGCGCAAGCCGTTGCGGTCAAGGTTACAGGCGGCATGACGGCCGTTGCTCATGACGATACCCGCGGGACCATCCCACGGCTCCATGTGCATGGAGTTAAAGTCGTAGAAGGCTTTCAGATCGTCATCCATGTTCGGATGAGCCTGCCATGCCGGCGGCACCAATAAACGCATGGCGCGGAACAGATCCATACCGCCAGACAAGAACAGCTCCAACATATTGTCGAGGCTGGATGAGTCCGAGCCTGACTCATTGACAAATGGTGCTGCATCTTGCAAATCAGAAATCAGAGGTGACTTGAATTTGTAGCTACGGGCGCGCGCCCACTGACGGTTGCCTTCAATGGTATTGATTTCACCATTGTGGGCGAGGTAACGGAACGGCTGTGCCAGCGGCCAGCGTGGCGAGGTATTGGTCGAGAAACGCTGGTGGAATAAGCAAATTGAGCTTTGCAGGCGCAGATCAGCCAGATCGAGGTAAAAGTTTGGCAAGTCGACCGGCATCATTAAGCCTTTATAGACGGTCACCAGGTTCGACATGCTACAGACGTAGAATTGGTCGTCGTCAGCTAAGCGCTTTTCGATGCGACGGCGTGCCATATATAGGCGGCGTTCGACGTCTTCTTTGCGCCAGCCGGGGTTGGCATTAATAAAGACCTGCTCAATCGTTGGCAGTGTCGACAGCGCAATTTCACCGAGAATATCAACATTTGTCGGTACTTCACGCCAACCGGCTACTTCGAAGGTTTCTTTTTGAAGTTCTTCGGCGATGACTTGGCGAGACTGTTGGGCTTTGACCGGATCGGTATTCAGAAACAGCATGCCGACGCCGAATCGGCGGCTTAAATTCCAGCCTTTTTCTTCAGCGACAGCTTTAAAAAACGTTTCTGGTTTGGCCATCAGAAGACCACAGCCATCACCTGTCTTTCCGTCTGCTGCAATCGCTCCGCGATGCTGCATACGATCCAGCGCAGAAATGGCGGTTCTGACCAAGCGGTGGCTCGGTTGTCCTTCCATTTGGGCGATCAAACCAAAGCCACAGTTGTCTTTGGTTAGCATTGGGTCGTACAGACTCATCTAACTTCTCCTCGCTGGCTAAGCAAGCTTGTATTGTTCTGTTGGACAATTATTGCTCAAGTTGGTTTTATTACGATTCACGAGCAAAAATAGACCTTGAGGGAACCTGCCAAATTAATCTTAAAGTTGAGCTGGGTCAATAAAAATGTGATCAAAAGCACTTGCTTCTGTGAATAGATCAATGCAAAAGATAACTAAATATGCGAATTAAGCAGGTTGGAGTGAATAATTATTCGGCAGGTAATTTTTTAGTAGAATTTTACCGAGCGCTACAAACAAAAAACGCCCAATGGTTAGAGCCATTGAGCGTTTTGGAAGAGCGGGGACAATGGTTAGGCCGTGTAGCCGTCCGCGACCCCTTTAACGGTTACCGCTGATGCATCGTGAGCATGCAAGCTCTCGAGGTGATCAACCCGCAACCAGAAATCAGTGGCAGCAGCAAATTGGTTTAAGTGATGCTTTAAACGACGTGCAGCATCTTCGCAGAACATCAGGTTCTGGCCATTCAAACGAGCAAATTCCTGCTCATCTTCACGCTTCACTGCCGCTTGCACTGGCGTTTTCAAGGCATCTTCAATGCAATCGATGAGGCTGCAAATTGGCAGTTGCGCAGCATCATCCGTCAGTTTCACTTTGACCTGAGCGAGACTGCGTTGACTGTGCGGAGTGGCGACGATCCCTTGGGTTGAACCAAGCCATTGATGAACGGCGGCGGCATCAACATTGTCCAGATTGCCGAATCGGTCGCTGAAGGCCTGTTGGATCAACTGGCGAGCAAGGGCGGCTGAACAAGGGCACGTCGATGAATAAGGCACTGTGACTTGCAGTTCGATGTCAATGCCGGTTTCGCTCAAACGGCCTTCCACAGTAATTGGGTAGGCTTTCCAACCTTTCTTGCCACTGATCAAACTGGCGCGTTGCAAATGGTAGTCAAATGCAACGTGTACGCGGCCCTGATTGCTCAAATCATCATGGCTCTCGATAAAGTCGGTTAGCAGCTGGCGCAGGGTTGCAGTAGTGAGCGTCGATTCGTTGGATAGTTGCTCAAGCAGCAGGTACAAGCGCGACATATGAATGCCTTTGGCTTTTGGTTGGACCAAATTGACCATGGCTTCAACTTTCGCGGCAACCTGACGTGGTGCTTCTCCATCCGCCTGTACCATTAAAGGTACTTCGATTTGACTCATTCCGACCCAATCCAGTGTTCCTTCAAGACTGGCGTTTGTTTGGTGAGCAATGTCAGGCATTACTTTTGGCATTCAAGACTCCACTGAACCTATGGGCGGCTAGCCGCTCTAACGCAAAAAATCTTAATTGATTAAAAAAGGGCACACTTTATATCACGAACTGTGAGCGACTTCATGTGTTTTGCCATGCTAGTCTTATTTCGGCCTGTTTCCTGACAAGTTCTATCATGCTTGCTTGGGTATACTTTTTGTTTTTCTTTTTCTAGGACAACTGATGCCATTACTTGCCAATCGGGTGCTGGAACTGACCATGCGGTTAGGGGTCGTGCGTTTCGGCCTGCTCATCGCGGCATTCGAAATCTTGTTTTCCATGCTGGTTACTGTGGTGCTGCGAGGCATTGTCGTCGGCGAGCTGCACTGGATTGATTATTTAAGGCCAGTGTTATTCGGTTTGATTATTGCGCCCTGGTTGGCGTTGTTTTTCACTTATCTGATTAAACAGCTTGGTGAGTCCAGAGATAAACTGGCGCAGGCTCACCGCAAGCAGCAGGCACTGAATGCCGAGCTAAAACGCAAAGTCGATGAGCTTAACCGCGAGATTGACGAACGCCACAATGCCGAAGCGCAAAAGCAACAAGCGATTCGCTACTTACAGCGCGAGGTGGCTGAACGCCGGGAAACCCAAATCAAGTTGCGCGATAACGCAGTGCAGTTACGCAGCTTGATCGATAGCTCGCCGGATTTGATTTATTACCGAAATAAAGAAGGGGTTTATTCCGGCTGTAACGTCGCCTACGAAAAGTTGGTCGATATGAAAGAGGCCGATTTGATTGGCCTGACGCCGCAAGATGTATACGAAGAGCAAATTGCCGAGCAAGTGCGCCTTACCGATGACAAAGTGCTGAATGACAACGAATCGTTGACCTATGAGCAATGGATGACTTATCCCGATGGTCATAAGGCGTTGTTTGAGTTCCGCAAAGTGCCTTTTGAAGATGCCAGAGGGAATCTGCAAGGTTTATTTGGTTTTGGCCGCGACATTACTGAACGCAAACATGCAGCCAACGCCTTGGAGAAGGCGGCTCGCGATAAAACCACCTTTATCTCAACCATCTCCCACGAACTTAGAACGCCGCTCAACGGCATTGTTGGCTTAAGCCGGATTATGCGTGACTCCGAACTGACCGAAGAGCAGCATGATTTTATCAATACCATTTATCTCAGCGCCGTCACCTTGGGCAACATCTTTAATGACATTATCGATCTCGACAAGTTGGAACGTCAGCAGCTCGAAGTTGCACCTGTGCCGATTCATTTGCCTGAGTTAATTGCCGATATTCGTGCTCTGGCCAGCCTAATGTGCCGGGATAAAAAACTCACCTTCGATTATCAGCAACAGGGTGACTTGCCTTCGGTTGTTGAAGTTGATGGTACCCGCTTGCGTCAGGTGCTTTGGAATTTGCTCGGTAATGCCATTAAGTTCACTGCCAAGGGGCAGGTGGCGCTGGGCATTACGATTCGCCCAGCGAAACATGGCCATGTCGATATTGATTTTTCCGTATTAGATACCGGCGTGGGCATTGCGGCAGAAGAGCTCGATAAGATTTTTGCAATGTACTATCAGGTTTCCGATCAGGGCAAAACCAAAGCCGTGGGTACCGGTATTGGTTTATCGGTGTCGCAGCGACTGACTCAAGCCATGGGCGGAGAGATCCGAGTGTCGAGCGAAGTTGGCAAGGGCTCACGTTTTACCGTTAGCTTGAATTTACCTGTGTTAACCGAAGATCAGTTACCGGGCGCTGAAGCGATCGAATTGCCAGCGCTGCATGCTTTGTTGGTTGAAGACATTGAGCTCAATGTGGTGGTGGCTCGCTCGGTACTGGAGAATTTAGGTTGCACCGTTGATGTGGCGATGAATGGTACCGATGCCCTGCGCATGGCGCGCGAAGGCGACTATGACGTGCTGTTCCTCGATATTCAGCTCCCTGATATGACCGGCTTTGATATCGCCGAAGAGTTAATGAATGATCCCAATCAGCGCTTGCGCGAGACTCCGCGCATTGCGCTGACCGCCAATGTCATTCGCGATAAGCAGGAATACATCAAGCGCGGGATGCAAGATGCTGTGAGCAAACCAATTGATGTGGGGTTACTCACCTTAGCCTTGGGCAAAGCCTTTAATTGCATTGAAGAGCCAGCAAAACAAGAGGTCAATGTGCTGGAGCCTGTCGGTCATCACGATGAACAAGCGCTTGAGCTTGATTTCGTTAACCAGATGCATGACACCTTGGGCTCTGAGCTATTCCTCAAAAGTGCCGATATGTTTGCTCAGCTGATGCCAGACTATGTTGAGTCAATGCGCAATCAATTACTCGCTGGTGATGACAAAGCGGTGGCGGAAGTTGCGCACAAAGTGAAAGGTGCAGCAGGCTCTGTTGGACTGCGACGGGTACAAAAAATTGCGGCACAAGCGCAAGATCTGGAGCACCCAGCATGGCAGCAGAATATTGATGACTGGGTTGAAGGCATGGCCAGCTATTACCCCAACGACATTGACGAATTGCGCCAACACCTTAAAGCCATGGATCAGTAGGCTCTATTGAGTGGTTTAAGCACATAAATAACCACCGATGAACCGGTGGTTATTCAGTCAAATTGTGTTTAAGGTCGCTGGGTTAGGGCTAACTTTGGACTTGTACTTAAAAAGCTAACCCTTATGGTCTGGAGTACTTTCCAAGCAAGTCCTCGGAGGGGGAAGCATATCATTCATCATGCTGGAAAGATTCGACTCTTACGTCTGCTTCCTTTTCCCAAAGCTCATCGATTTTGCGATTTGGCGTGTCTAAGCTCTTCAATTACCAGAGCGGGCGGCACTTTTTGCATCCCTTTGGGCCTTGTTAAGTCTATTTCTCCGGCCATACTTGCTGGCCTATTTGTTTGAATTTGTTTATTGATAAAGCTCCGCGCTTATTACGAGCCTTTGAGCCGGGCGCTAGTAATGCTGCTTCCACCTCTGGACGAATGGCTTCCCACATTTCTGTAACGTCGAAGGACTCATTCATTAGAACCAATAATACAGAATCCCATTCATGCTCTAGCTTGATAGAGCCGAGCCTTTGGCCTGCCTTAGGATTATCAGATAGACAGCGACCTTTAATTTGTATTTTTCGGTTATCGGCGCCTAAAGCGTCATAGCCAGCTTTGCGAGCCTCTGCCAATTCGAGTCTTAGCAACTTTGCTGCACTGAATTCGGCAACCTCTCCGGTGATGCCTAGCGGTTTCCCTGTGAGCTTCTTATATCTCGCAGCAAGATCTTTGGCCGCAAAAAGTATTTCTTCGATTTCCTTTTCCATTTGGATTCCTTTTGAGTCGTTGTCACTGCGAATCCGCACTAAGCCTGCACTTCGCAATTCAGCTTCTCAATGATTCATTCTTGCTTTTTCCAGCAAGAACAAGAAGGTAGGAGTGTTTCAATTCTAACCTGATGATTTATATGTTTTAAATATAAAAAAGGCCGCTCGATTACTTGAGCAGCCATACTTTCTTTTAACAGCCACCGACCAAGCGGTGGCGTTTGCTTTCAACGGGAACTAGTTGGTGCTTACTCAAGCTCACCGGTAAAACGGTAACCTTCACCATGAATGGTTGAGATGATTTCAGCCGATGATGGTTCTGATTCAAAGTGCTTGCGAATGCGACGAATGGTGACATCAACGGTGCGGTCATTCGGGCGCAGTTCACGGCCTGTCATACGCATCAGCAAATCGCCGCGAGATAAGATTTTACCCGGATGTTGGATAAACATTTCCAGTGCTCGGTATTCACTGCGCGGCAATTTATAAGAATCGCCACTAGGTGAGTTCAAGCTACGGCTGTTGACATCCAAACGCCAACCGTTGAAACGATATTCCGACACATCGTCATCTGATTCAGGCTTGTCATCAGACATGGTCCGAGTCAGCAGATTGCGAGCGCGAATAGTCAATTCACGTGGGTTGAACGGTTTGGTGATGTAATCGTCGGCACCAATTTCTAAACCCAGAATCTTGTCGACTTCGTTGTCACGGCCAGTAAGGAAGATCAGCGCAATGTCTTTTTCTTCACGCAGTTCACGGGCCAGCAGCAAGCCGTTTTTACCCGGCAGGTTAATGTCCATGATGACCAGATCAACATCTTTATTTGCCAGCAGCTTTTGATGCATTTCTTCACCATCACTCGCTTCCTCCACTTGGTAGCCTTCCGCTTCAAACAAGTGGCGTAATGTTGTGCGAGTAACTGTTTCGTCTTCTACGATGAGAATGCTTGGAGTTTCCATATTGATACCTAGCTTATTTTATTCGTGTGGAGCCTTGTGCGGCCAATCTGTCATCTTGGAGTCATGAAGATCGGTAAAGGTTCCATAACTAGTGTGGTGAGTCGTGTTGATCCTAAATTGGATTTAACACATGGCTCGTTGATTTTATTCAAGATTAGACGAGTTATGTTGTCTTGCATGGGGAAATGTTAAAAAAACTCTGGCACACCGTTGGTTTGCTGTTGTTGTTGCAGCCAAAGTGGACATTTGACGTTACAAGTTAGAATGTCGAATGATCGAAAAAAAATTAAAAAAATCTGGATGATGATGTGAAAACAACGTGGCAATTATATTCTGAGACCGTGTTTTACCTGCTGCAGTGTCTGCCCGAGCAAGTAACGGGCTTTATTATTACCGCCCATAACCCGAACGGCGTGTTATCGCCAGCGCCGGCCAATCAACTGGCTGATAACTTGCTCTTGGCCGAATTAGAAAAGCGCGCAATGCGCTTTCGCCGCATTATTGGCTGTTCGCCTGATTTCCGCCATCAAGAGGCTGGTTGGTTTGTGTTCGCTTCGTTGTCAGAAGGGAGTGAGCTGGCCGCGCAGTTTCAGCAAAACGCTATTTACTGGGTTGAGCAGGGCCTGCTGAGTTTACACCCTTGTTTGCTGACCCAGCATCCGGTCACCGCGTTAGGTCCGTTTCGCAATCGCCTGTTATTAGCCAGCTAAGTCCTTAAGCGAGCAGCTTGTAGTACATCGCAAGGTACTTGTCGGTTGCCTCTTGCCATGAGAATCGTGTCGCCATGGCATTTTGCTGAATCGTACGGAAATGCTCTGGCTCGTCACGATAGAGCTGTTCAGCTTTTTCTAGCGCCCAGTACATGCCTTCACCATTGGGATCGATAAAGGTGATGCCGTTGGCATTGCTTTCGTTGCCTTGGGTATAACCAACCACGGTATCTTTCAGTCCACCCACTTCCCGAGCAATCGGCAATGAGCCGTAGGCGAGGCTGAACATCTGAGTCAGGCCGCAAGGTTCGAAAATTGACGGCATCAAAAAGAAGTCAGCACCAGCTTGAGCTTGATGGCTGAGGGCGTCGCTGTAGCCAACAAACAAGCCCATTCGGTTGGGGTGCTTGCTCGCTAAGCGTTGCAGTGCTTCGGTGATCCCTTGCTCGCCGCTGCCAACAATCGCCACTTGTGCCTCAGAACTTTCCAGAAAACGCTCTAATGCTGGCACCAGCAGGCTGAAGCCTTTTTGATCGGTGAACCGACTGACCATGGCAAACAACGGCGTATCGGCATCTTCGGGGAGCCCCATCTTGCGTTGTAGCTCTAATTTACAGGCCACTTTACCGCTCAAATCAGCCGCGCTATATGGCTTGATCAGGTGCGGATCGGTTTCACTATTCCATTCGCCATAATCACAGCCATTGAGGATCCCAGTGAGGGCATCTTGGCGGCGCTGGAAAATGTGCGACATGTAATGGCCGCCTAGTGGTGACAGCAGTTCTTTGGCATACGATGGGCTGACCGCGTTAATCGCATCGGCATACAACACGCCACACTTGAGGAAGTTAATCATGTTGTAGCTGTCGTACATGCCTTCCTCAGTGAAATGAGAAAAGGTATGGGCAAAATGAATGGTATTGAGGTCAAAGTTGCCTTGGTAAGCACCGTTATGAATGGTCAGTACGGAGCGGGTATTGGCGAAAAACAGGTTGTCTTTGAGCACTGATTTGAGAAAAAACGGCGCCAATGCGGTGTGCCAGTCGTTACAGTGCAGAATGTCCGGTTGGAAGTTGAGCATTTGCGCGGCTTGCAGCGCAGCTAGAGAGAAAAAAGCAAAGCGCTCGCCATTATCACCGTAGGCATGGTGACCGTCATCGTAGGGGCGGTCACGGTCAAAATAGCTGGGGAAGTCGATGGCGTAGACCGGCACACCAAACGGCGACAGCTCATGAACATGGTAAACATAGTGAGTTGAGCCCAGTTGCATAGTCATTTGCACGGGCGCTTCCTGCCCAGGGTGGAGCATAGCTTTGACTTGCGGATAACAAGGGATCATGATTGCGACATCGACATCCTTGTTTTGCAACTCAATGGGTAGTACCCGAGCTACATCGGCAAGACCGCCAGTTTTAATTAATCCATCTACTTCACTTGCCAGAAACAGTACGCGCATTGCTGCCTCACTACGAAATACGTTAAATCTGTTTGAGTTTCGCTTTTATCCGATTAATGCAAGCGAGCCGATTAACATGAGGGTTACGAACTGCTAGCACTAGAGAAACATCGCCGAGCTTAACAGGATCTGCTTTGATATACGACAAACTTGCTGGTCTCTGATCGCCTGTTGGTGCTGGTAAAGGCTTTTTCCAACAAATCTGGGTATTGCAAAAAGCGGTTGGCAACCAACAGCAGCTGACCTTTGGATACCAGCAATTGTGGTGCTTTAGCGATGAGATCTTCGGTGACTTGGTAGTGAGTTTTGACGCCCTGATGGAAAGGCGGGTTGGTCACTATGGCTGTTAATTGGCGCTGGCTGATGTCATTAACGCCGGTCACCGGATAAACCATCGCGCTGAGTTGATTGGCGGCTAATGTCAGCTCAGTGGCGAGCAACGCAAAAGCGTTGACGTCAACGGCATAGACCTGACGTTGCGAGTTTTGTTTTGCCATTACCGTAGAAACAACGCCACAACCGCAGCCAAAATCCAAGGTTTTTGAGCCCAACTCATCATTGACTTCGGCAATCAGCAATTCAGTCCCCGCATCTAGGTGATTGGCACTGAACACCCCTGGCAGGGTAACCAGTTCAATGACATGGTCGCGCCACTCAATGGCAAATTGTTTTTGGTAACTCGATAGCGGTTTGCTGGCCGGTTTGTTGGCCAGGGATGCCAGCGGTAATGCGTACAGACTGCAATGTCTTGCCGCATCGAGCTTGTTACTGCGCAGGCCAATTTTCTTCGCCACGGCAGCGGCACTTTTGATGCCTTCTTTGTTGCCGCCAACGCAATAAATTACGGCGCTGTCATGGCAACATTGAAGGAGTTGTTCAAGTAACAGGGTGGCGAGCGGTTTTTCCTTCGGCCAGTAGAGGATAACCGCGTCAAACTGCCCCCAATGTTCGGGCACTTCGGTGCCAAAGTGGCAGTGGCTTTCAGGAAGCTGCTGGCAATGTTGCTGATGATAGCCAAAGTGGTAACTGAAGCTGTGACTGGTGGCGCCGACGGTGTCGAGCGCGGCGCTGAGTTGATCGCCGGGATTGTTAACGATCAGGCACTTTACATTTTGAAAAACAGAAAGATTTCGTTCCAGCACTTGGCTGGCATCGATAAGTGAAAAAGACATGAAAACGCTCCGGCTGAAACCGGAGCGGATTGTAGCAGATTAGGCCGCTTGCCGTCTTTGCGCTTTCAGTTGCTCACGCCATTGGCGTTTTAATTGCTCTTTGATGTATTCCGGGCGAGCCGCTTTAAAATAGCGGATGTCATCATCAGTCAATTCATTGACAGGTAGGCGCAGGTTATTGCTGGTAATAAATTGACGGGCGCTGGCAGCAATGACGTAGCGTTGCAATCCTTCTTGCAGCAATTCATTACTTTCCACGGGCTGTAAAATTGATGCGTTAGAGAGACGCTGCACGGCCTCTTGTTCCGTCGGTAAAACCAGCGATGACTTACGCTGTAAAAAGAATTCGCGCAAGATGGCGCGCTCTTCGTTATCAAACGCAAGCGCTTTGGCACGAGCCAATGCTTGATTGTGATTCCAATGCCAGCGTTCGCTGATTGCTTGCCAGATTAACGAAATTGCTTGTACTGCGAAGTAACTGAGCACGCCTAAATACACTAACGACACCCCGGCACCATAGGTTGCCATCAGGCCGGCTAGATTGAGTTTGACCAGCATAGGCTCGGGAATAAACAACAGGATCGCGCTAATGACAAAGGCAACTAGCAATGCGCGGTGAATGCTACCGCGGCTAATAGAAGACTCGTAACTCAAAGCTTTCATAGGACATTCGCCATTCAATTGACAATATGTCCAAGCAAAAGCAAAGAGCGTGCCTGTTTTAGCGGTTAGTTTCGGTTAAATGGTTCGAGCTGCAGACTGTTGCCCTGATAGAACACTTTACTTGGGCCGTAGTCCCGAGAGGTTGATAGCGCCCACTGATCGCCCAAGGCGAATTCGAGGCGACTAAAGGCATGTTTGCTGACCACCACCTCAACCGCTTCATTGACACGCGACAGCTTGCTTTGGGCCACCTGAACGTCAAATTCTCTGGCTTCGACTTGCTGCTTTTGGTCTTTGAAAAAGCTTTGACACATTTCCAGCTGTACCTGCAATTCTGCGCTTTGTTGCTGATCTTTAATGTGCGCCATTTCTTTGGCTAGCTCGGCGAGGGCTTCTTGCTCGTCAGCGAGTTGTTGTCGCGCGTACTCTAATTCGTTGAGAGCCACTTGATATTGGTTGGATAGATCGATCACGGTTGGAACGCCGGCTGGCGCACCAAGTTCGCCACAATAAAGGCCTTTGCCGACCAAAGTGCGACCACCGAGCAGGGTGCCTTCCGGTGGATCCTGCAGGCCAATATGAGCGCTGTCGCTACAGTCTAAATGGCAATGCAGGGCTTGTTTTTTAACATGAATATTTTTGCCTGCCTCAATCAGGACATTTTGTGCCATCGCGGCGACAACATCGCCCTTTGCTCGGATTTGACAGTTGTACTGATGATCACTAGAAATATGGCCATAGGCACCACCTTCAATGGTGACATCACCTTCTGCTTCAATGATACAGCCTTCAACGCTGCCCATAACCAGCACATCACCGCCGACGGTAATACGCATGCTCTCGGCGACGTTGTGTTTAACCACCACACTACCGCGATACTCGATATGACCGGAGCGATTGTCGACGGCTTCGACTTCCAGCGTATCGACCACTTTCATGCCAGTCTCGGTTAGCACCGGAATGCCGAGCCGGTTCGCCACCAACATGTTTTCATCGCCGTCTTTTAGTTCTGAACCTTCGTCGGCTTTCAATTCGATTTGTTGCACCGGAGGGGCAGGTAAAATGGCGCCGGTAACAGAAATACCATCTTTACCCAAAATAGCAGGGACTCTGCGCATTAGCGGCGCGCCTGCATCAACGGAAATAATCGCGCCAAAATCTCTGGGATCAACGTTACCTGCTCCTGTTGCCTGCGGTCGCAGTACCCGATCTTTTAGCGTTGGTGTCAGCTGCTCTAAACGGCCATCTTTGCCGTAAACAGGCAAGGTGGCTTTGGCGATGGTGCAGCGAATTTTGCGAGCACTTTTGCCCTGAGGTTTGGAGTGCTGACTGAGAATATCGACCGCTTTGGGATTAAGGCCATGCTTAATCCCTGCTTTGGCAATAACTCGGACCACATCTTCGTGGCTGAGACCTTTGCCGCCTGCGGCTGGTTTGAGTTCGGCAACGGCTGACAGACCACCGCCTTCAATTTCAATTGTTAGTTCAGCATCGGCGGATTGGCCTATGATGACTACGGCAGGATCATTGTGTGTTTGCTGTGCTTTGGAAAGCAATTGATACAGATGAGCAGGCTCGAATAAGCACGAGGCGTACTTGGATTTACCGAGAGTAACGATGACTTCATCTAAGTTGGCTTGCTGCAACCGAGACAGTTGCATATGCAACTCAATGTTGTTGGTCTCTGTGTTACGGAGCAGCTTATCGTTCGACACGGTGAAAGAATTCCTATTATCGTCACAGCACTAGGCATATTGTCAGCGAAAATCTGCTTTAGCAAGAATTGGATATGTTTGTTAGTGACTTGGGTCATAATGCTGAAAATAAATTACATATGGATATAAAGATATGAAGGTACTTGTCGTCGGAGCCTTTGGCACCATAGGCCGGAAATTAGTGCCTGAGCTGATTGATGCTGGCCATCAAGTCAGCGTTTCCTCGCGCGATCCGAACAAGCCACTACCGTGGCCAGAATTACCCTGTCGCCGTTTCACCATCAATCTGCTCGAGCCGCAATCGATTGCTGGCGCATTAGCGGACATTGAACTGATTTACTACCTGATGCACGGCATGTCCGATGGCGAACATCACAGTGAACGAGAGGTAGCGGCAGCACAAAATTTAATTAACGCGGCGCAACAGGCCGAGGTTCAGCGCATTATTTATATGGGCAGCTTGGTATCTAGCCAACCGTCTTCTGAGCACATGCAAGCGCGAGTGGCGACCGGTCAGGTTCTGGCTTCGGCCAGCGTGCCGATCACTGAAGTGCGAGCCGGTATCGTAATTGCCCCCGGCTCTGCTGCGTTTGAGGTGATGCGCGACATGGTTGGCCATTTGCCGCTCGTTCTAACGCCGCCATCAATCGCCACTCAAGTGCCGCCTATCGCGATTCAAGACTTAATCGTTTACTTAACGAAACTGGCTGAATTGCCAGAATCTGCCGGTAAATGTTACGACGCGGCAGGCCCCGAATGGTTTAGTTACAGCGAGATGATGCAACGCGTGGCGCGATGCTTGGGACGACGCTGCAAAGTGATTGCGATACCTGGATTGCCGATTTGGATGGCCGCCTCAGTGCTGGGCATCGTCACCTCTGTGCCCAAGTCGCTCGCACGAGCCTTGATTGCTGGTTTGGGTGAGAAACTGGAAGCCAATCCCGCTTCTTTAAGAGCGCTCATTCCGCAGCAGCTAACGCCGCTAGAGGAAGCGGTGGCGCAAGTGCTGAAAGACGAGCAAGTTGCCCATTATCCCGACCAGTGGCAAAACGGCGTGCCGACGTTTCGTAATTTCTCGCCATTGCATGGCTTTTATGCCAAAAACGCCAATCATTCGATTGAGATTGATGCTAGTCCCGAGTCGGTTTGGCAGGTGATTAACTTACTCGGCGGCAAGCATCGGTATTTTTATTTCGATATGTTGTGGGCGATACGTGAATGGATGGATTGGGCGCTCGGCGGCCCCGGACGGAATCATGGCCGCACCGATGCAAGCAAGTTGACGGTGGGTGAGCGGGTTGATTCGTGGCGCATTTTGTCGGTACAGGAAAATCGTCGCTTGGTAATGAAATTTGGTATGAAAGCACCGGGTGGTGGTGGCATGCAGTTGAGCATCACTCCGCTGGCTAATGGCCGTTCGCGCTTGACCATTGAGTTGTTGTGGCATCCGGCTGGTTTTTGGGGGCTCGCTTATTGGTATTTTTATGCGCCGTGGCATCAGTTGTTATTGAATGGCATGACGCGCCGAATGGCGCAGTTGGCGCTGCGGGTGGAAGCCGGCGAGTCTGCTGAATTATTGGATTAATGCACTCTGGCGGCACGATGGTATAGTGGCGGCCAGATTCACCAATTATTACTGAAACCAATTATAAAAAAGGGACTGGAGCATGGGGTTAGTTAAGACCGCACTAAAAATCGATGCAAAACTTGGCGAGTGTCCGCGCTGGGATGAAGTGACCCAAACCTTGTACTGGGTCGACATTGATAACTTCCGGCTTAATCAGTTTGATCCGGCCACAGGCCTCAATACAGTGTTGCAACTCGATGAAGAAATTGGCTGCTTCGCGCTGGCAAAATCGGGTGGTTTTGTGGCGGCGCTGCGGTCGGGCTTTGTCACGATTGCCAGCATGGAAGGTGGCATCGAAGCCATCACTGACCCTGAAGCAGACAAACCATGGCAACGTTTTAATGATGGTCGTTGTGATGCCGCGGGGCGTTTTATCGCCGGCACCCTGAACCCGAATAAAGATGATTACAGCGGTCATTTTTACAGCCTTGAAGGCACTCAGGCCAAGCGTTTGATTGGCAACAACTGGACGTCTAACGGTCTTGCATTCAGCCCAGATAATCGCACTTTGTATTATTCAGATACGCCGCGCCATACGGTGTTTGCCAGTGATTATGACTTGGCCAGCGGAGAGGTCAGCAATGAGCGGATCTTTGCTGAATTCCCGAAAGGCTGGGGGCGGCCAGATGGCGCTGCTGTTGATAGTGAAGGCAACTATTGGTCGGCGTTGTATGGCGGTGGTCGGGTGGTGCAGATTAATCCCCAAGGGCAGATCATCAACACCATTACCGTACCTGCGCAAAACCCAACCATGCTCGCCTTCGGTGGCCCAGATCTAAAGACCTTATACATTACAACCACCAAAGCTGGCTCAGCAGAAGAAGCCGAACAATACCCGTTGTCCGGCTCTATTTTTGCTGTCGATGTTGAGGTTGCTGGCTTAGTTGAGCCTCGCTTCGGTGCTTGAGTCTCAGGCGCCAGCCGCTTCGGAGGTTGGCCCCAGATGGTAGTTAACTACCGCTGATGTCAGGCGCTGTTTCAGCGCCTGTTTTCGTTCAACCGGGGCAAAACTTGCGTTAATGGCATTGCTTGTCAGTTGCAACCATTGTGTTTCGGTTAGATTCAAGGCGCGCTGAACGGCCAGCATATTCGCGGTCATGTAGCCGCCGAAGTAAGCTGGATCATCACTGTTGATGGTGACGCAGAGGCCTTTCTCAAGCAGCATTTTCAAATTGTGCTGACGCAGATCGGAGTAGACCCCCAACCGTACATTTGACAGTGGGCATACCGTTAACGGTACTTGGTACTGTTTCAGGTAGGTCATCAGCTTGCTGTCATCACTGCAGCGCACACCATGGTCGATTCGGCGTACATGCTGTTCGCGGATCGCTTCCCAGATGTAACTTGCCGGCCCTTCCTCGCCTGCATGGGCGACTCGGTGCCAGCCATAATCGTCGGCAATATTGAACGCCTTGCGGAATCGGCCCGGCGGATTGCCTTGCTCACTGGAGTCCAGCCCGATGGCAATGATTTTGTGTTGCCATGGTTTGGCTTTAATTAGCGCGTCAATACCATCGACTTCGGGTAAATGTCGCAGTAGTGACAAGATTAACCCGCTGCTTGCGCCAAATTTATGGCGAGCATCCTCCATCGCGCCGGTGAGCCCTTCCATCATGGTGTTCATCGATACGCCACGGCACAGGTGTGCCTGCGGATCAAACATGATCTCGTAGTGGAGTACATGTTCTTGATCGCAGCGGGTGAAGTAAGCCATTGCCAGATCGTAGAAGTCCTGACTGGTTTTCAGCACCGATGTGCCTTGATAGTAGAGGTCGAGAAACGATTGCAAGTTGTCAAACTGGTAGGCACGGCGAAGCGTCTGCGGATCGGGGTACGGCAGCTTGATACCATTGCGCTCGGCAAGGGAGAACATCATTTCAGGTTCGAGTGTGCCTTCAATATGAAGGTGCAGTTCTACCTTGGGCAACTGAGCCAGAAATTGTTCCATTTGATCACTAGTCATATCGGTCATATAGCCCAAGTATCGCCAATCCCGAGCAATGATCAATGGAGGTAGGTCAATAAATAGTCGGCAAAAACGAAAAAGGCTCGTAACCCAATGGGCTACGAGCCTTTAAAATTTGGTGCAGAAGGGGAGACTTGAACTCCCACGTCCTAACGGACACTAGCACCTGAAGCTAGCGCGTCTACCAATTCCGCCACTCCTGCATGTTACGCTCTTCAGCGCGGCGCGAATATTACTTGATTTGTAGAACCGCAAGCAAGCACTTTTTGCACAAATGTGGCAGAAAAATCTGTTTATCCGGTTTTGCTGAAATGCGGTAAAGTGGCTAGTGTTTGTCATTTAAGCTGGTGGATAAATATATGAAGCGGACACTTTCGGCCTGTTTATTAATGCTGCACGCGCCTGGGTTTGCGTCCAGTTGGGAGTTGGTCAACCCGCCGTTAACGTCACCATTTTATGTTGGCGGCGGGGTTGGTTACGGCCAGGTTGATGCCGACCATGTCGACCAAGAATGGCAAGCCAACTGGCAGGTCTATGCAGGTTACCGTTTTGATACGGTCTGGGCGATTGAACTGGCATCGGGCCGCTACGCCGATGTCGACGGGGTCAAAGACAACCTGCCTAGCGTCGCCATTGATCACAACTACAATGTTTCACTAAGTCTGCTTGGTTTTGCTTATTATTCAGATTTTTCAGCCTTTTATCGGCTTGGCTTGCAATATGATGATTATGACAAGAGCAAGATCCAGCAGCAGGCTGATGATCGATGCGCTCAATGGGGGGAGGATCTGTTCCGATGTGCCGGAGGGGACAGTCAAGTGAGCTATTTGCTTGGCTTAGGCGCAGAGTTTCCGCTCACAGATGCGCTGGTGACTCGTCTGGAGTGGATTAGCCAACTGGGTGGCAGTGATTTCAATCAGCACCAAGCAGTTGCCAGCTTGATGCTGAAGTTCTGATCACGGTTTGCTTATACCGGTACGCAGGATTTCAGTGCAGTTGCCAGTGCCGCCATGACATCGGAGCGACTGACTACGCCGATCACCCGATCATCTTCAACCACCGGATAAATTTTTGGCTTGGCTTTGACCATTTGCTGGGCCAGATCGACCAATCCCATATCCGGAGACACTGACAGCGGCTCATTACTCATCACATCTTCAACTTTTAATGTGGTGTCGCAGAAGTATGACGCGCTGATCAGCATACGAATACAGTCTTGCTCTGACACAAAACCTTTGAGCTGATTTCTGGCATTGACCACAGGTGTACCGGTAATGCCGAATTCGCGTAACAAATCCACAGTGTTAGTGAGTGGTGAGCCCACCTCAATGTGAGGGTATTGCTTTTGCATGATGTCGCGAACTTGATGTTTATGAGGCATAGTTTTATCTCCCTGAGCCATATGAACTCAGTATGCGCATCATTTTAAAAAACAGCCAATCGATTTAGCGAAAGCAATACATAGGCCACATCTATTAGAGCCAATAAACCTTTTGTTTGTTGTGGTTAATTGGTGCTAATCGTGCTGACTATTAAGCATTTTCCACCACTTGTAGCGATGGTGCTGGTGCATAGCTCTGATTGGGAACGCGGCGACGGGAAATAAACAGCGAACTGGTGCTGCTGCGTTTCGCTTGTTTTTTGGCATCGGCAGCCAATGCGGCTATTTCATGATGCGAATGGCAGCCGATTAAATCCGGTTGCACTGCGCCAATTGCCAACCCAAGTAGAGGGAAAAACTGCTCGTTACCGCTTCGTGTGCGGGCATAGATGCCGCCGCGCTCGACATCCGCTTGCTCATAGTAATGACTGATCCGAGCATCAAAATCTTGCAGAATGAGTTCGCAACGTTGTTGCCAGTTGTCGCTCGTCATGATGGCAACAAAGTCATCACCACCGACATGGCCAACGAAGTTGCCCGGGCCCGCGGCGTGATTCTTCAACAACTCAGCGACCAGTTGGATCACCATGTCGCCGCGGCCATAGCCATAGACATCGTTGTAAGGTTTGAAGTGATTCAGATCGAGATAGGCGAAGGTGAACGCTTTTGGCTTATGCAGCAAGCGCTCGACTTCTCGATAAATGGGAACGTTGCCGGGTAGCAGAGTCAACGGATTGGCGTAGCGGGCGCTTTGCAGTCGCGATTCGGTGATCCTTCGCAGCAAGCTGCGCACCGAGCCAAGGCCTTTGTAATCACCGTTGTCGGTAATAATAAAGTGAGTGCGAACATCAAAGCTCTCTTCGTCGGTGACGGTACGGCTGACAATTTCTAGTGGCGTGTCGCTTTCAACTACGACGGGGTTGAGTTGCATGACTTGAGAAATGGGTCGGCGTTCGTTAAGGGCGCGGCCATAGGGCGTTGAAAATAACTCCAGTAATGCGGCTCGTTGAACCAAGCCAACCGGCATCTTGCCTTCTGTAACAGCGACTGACAGCAAACTTGGGTCACGGAGCAAACGGTCAACGACCTGACCAACCGGCACATCGTGGGATACCGCTTGCGCTGGGCAGAGTAGCTGACTGGCGGTGTCATTGAGGTTTTGTAGTGAGGTACTTCGCTCATTGCGAATTTTGTAGACGCCAACTGGCTCCAAGCCGATCTCTGGTTGTGGGTGACCAAGTAGGTAACCCTGACCATAATCGATGCCGAGCTCTTGCACCTGAATCAGTTCTTCGTCCGTTTCAATGCCTTCGGCAACGACTTTTGAGCCTGTGGTTTGGGCCAGCGACACAATACTGCGAACAAATTCTTTTTTCAGTGGGTCGGAGTGAATTTGGCTGACAAAATAGCGGTCAATTTTGATGATATCGGGGCGTAGTTCGGACCATAATTTCAACCCAGAAAAACCGGCGCCAAGATCATCAATGGCAATCAAAAAGCCCAGCTTGCGATAGTGCTCGACTGCCTGCCGCAGGGTTTTTGGGCAATCGACCCGATGCTGCTCTGACAGCTCGATCACCACTTGTTCGGGGCGCAAGCCAAACTGTTCCAGCAACTCTAAGGTGCGACCTTTGGGGTGATCTTCGGATAACAGGGTCACCGGGCTGACGTTAATAAAGAGCAGCGCCTGAGTATCAAATTCGATAAACCGGCGAATCGCACACAGGCGACACAGCAAATCGAGCTTGGATAACCGTTGGGTTTGCTGGGCGACTTCAAACAGGTTTGCAGGCGAGTGCAGAGGGCTGTCCGATGGGCCGCGGCTCAATGCTTCATAACCAATGACCGAACCGCGCTGCAGGTGCACCAGAGGCTGATACAAAGAGGTAATTTTTTGTTCGGCGATAACGCTGGTTAATTCGTCATACAGCGGGTGACGTTGGCTCATGGCACTGGCTCTTGTTCATCATAAAAGGCGCAACATGACAGCAAACTATGACAGTTTGATTACTCGAATCAGTTTTCAATTTTAATTATTCCAATAACTTGTTTAACCTCAATTGTCTCTGACTGCAGTCGATGCGGGACGTGCCAGTAGTGGTGACAAACGAATATGTAATATTTTGTAATTATCAATGAGATGTGGTTGCTATGCCGACTTATCTTTGTAGACTCGCATAATTGATAAGCTGGTCGTTCGAGCTGGCAAAATTACTACTTAGGACAATTACTATGATCCAACCGGACAAATTTCATCCTGCTGTGAAAGCGATGCACGGCTTAATGGCCGTCGCTATGATTGCCGCCATTGCCATTATTCTTTATGCGGATCAGATGCCGCGTGGTCCTGAAAAATTTGAACTGTATTTTTGGCACAAGTCGTTGGGCTTGTTGCTTGCTGGGTTGATTATCGTCCGCGTCATTGTGGTGAAGAAATTCGGTAAACCAGCCCCTTTGGGTAGCGACATGCAAAAAACCATGGCGCAATGGGGCCATCACCTGTTGTATTTAGCCATGGTGTTGATGCCATTGAGTGGTTTAACCATGTCTTATTCGGGAGGCCATAGCATTCCATTCTTCGGTCTGTTTGAAATTCCCGGAGCGGCGGAAAAGTTAGAAACCCTTGGCGGCATTGCCCACGAAGTGCATGAGATAGCTGGCAACTTGCTGATTATTGCAATCGTGCTTCATGTGTTAGCAGCATTGCATCATCAATTTATTCTCAAAGATGGCACGTTGAGCCGTATGTTTGGCCGTTAAGATTAGCGCGCAATAAAAAAGCTGGCTTTTGCCAGCTTTTTTATTGCGCGAATCTAGTGACTACTTGAAGTAGGGGCTATGAAAGTTATGCAAGCTTTTCATGTACTGGACTCGATCGTGGGCAGTACTGTCGGCTTGGCGCTGCTCACTTAGCAAGCCGATTAAGCTCGGAATGTCCTCACATTCGTGATGTTCCATCCAGTCCTTCAAACCGCGATTGAGCGTGGTGATGTAATCAATACCATTGCGGATCAAGCAAGAAGCAACCTGTACCGCATTGGCTCCAGATAGCAGGTATTGCAGGACTTGCTCGGCATGTTCCACACCACTGTTGCCAATGATCGAGCCGTTCATTTTGCCGTGTAGCAAGGATGCCCAATGAATGCCCCAAGCGCTGTCTTCTTTGTGCGATAAGTGCACGTGACGAGACAACTCCATGCCATCGGTATCGACCTGTGGCAGGTATAACCGGTTGAACATGACCAAGCCATCAATACCTGTCGAATCAAGCACCATCGCCAAGTAGCCTGGGGAGCTGAGTGTTGGCATGAGTTTCATTGCCATTGGGCGCTGACAAATAGCGCGCATTTCGGTGGCAATTTCGACTAACTCGTCTTCAATATCGCGGCCGCTGCGCATTAAATTAATTGGCAAATGATAGGGGTTGTATTCGACCGCGTGCGCGCCGGCTTCCATCACCGCCATGGTCATTTGGCTGAGGTGATCGAGGTTGGTACCGTTGAGGCTGGCAATAATCGGAATATTGAGATCGCTGGCTTGTTCAACCAAACGCAAATAGCTATCGCGATCGACCCGGTATTGAGAATCAGGCTCACCATTGTTGATGTGAGATTCTTCGAATAGCGAAAACAACACCACGGCACCGGCGCCAGCCTCTTGCATGGCTTCGATATTTTCTATTTTTGCAGATAACGGACAAGCGGCAACCACGATAGGGCTGGCGATCGAAAAGCCAAGATATTGGCTCGACAGCGGGTTCACAATCATTCAGCACAACCTTTGTTTTCAGGTAATTACATGTTGAGCATAGCGTGAAATAAACAAAAAACATGTGGCTGTGATTTGATTATTTACGACTCGCTTCGGTGGCGCACGCCATGCTCATTTATTATGGCTTTGATGTTGACCTTAACGGATCTAGGTTCGAGATTGAAGATAGCTACTGTAATCTGGAACTGTGGTTGCGTATTCCTCGTTAAGCAGCGGTGATTCCATCAGAAAATCTGCCGATGCCGAGTTACACGCCACCGGAATATTCCAAACGGCAGCTAAACGCAGTAATGCCTTTACATCTGGGTCGTGTGGCACGGCGTCGAGTGGATCCCAAAAGAAAATCATCATGTCGACTTTGCCTTCGGCGATTTGAGCTCCGAGCTGCTGATCACCACCCATCGGACCACTCAGCATACAGGTCACATCAATACCTGTGGCTTTCGCCACTAAGGTGCCTGTGGTGCCTGTTCCGAACAGTTGGTGATTAGCTAATTGGTCCTTTCGGGTGCTCACCCACTCCAGCAAAGCCGCTTTCATGTGGTCGTGGGCAACCAAAGCGATGCGTTTGCGAGCGGGGATAATGCGGGTTGTTTTGTCCATATTTTTAGCGCGTCATAGTTGTGGATCTGGCGTTGAGACTACCGTTAGGTTGAACGCTTCGCAATCGCTTTTTCAATGCTTCACGCTTAACTATTGATTAGTGATAAGCTTGCCGCAGTTTATTGAAGAGGAACATCATCGTGAGCGCCATTGATCAGGTAACTGGCTACTGGAAAACATTTTTCGCTGAGCAGCTTGAACAAGATTACATGAAGGCTTTGAGTCAGTTTCTGCGAGAGCAAAAGCAGCAAGGTCAGGTTATCTATCCCGCTAGTGAAAATATTTTCAAAGCGTTTGAGTGGACCCCGCTAGAGCAAGTCAAAGTGGTGATTATTGGCCAAGATCCGTATCACGGCCCCGGTCAGGCCCATGGCTTGTCGTTTTCAGTACCAGCTGGTGTTGATCAGCCGCCGTCACTCAAAAATATTTTCAAAGAGCTGAATCGAGATCTCGGCATCGGTGCGCCAAATCATGGGTGTTTGGAAGCTTGGGCCAAACGAGGAGTGCTGCTACTCAATAGTGTCTTGACGGTGCCCGATGGCGATGCCGGTGGCCATCAGAAAAAGGGCTGGGAGCAATTTACCAATGCCGCACTGCAGGCCATTAATGATCGCTGCAAGCACGTTGTGTTCTTGAGCTGGGGACGTTTTGCTCACGGCGTCTGCGAGCAAATTGATGTTACTAAGCACGCGGTAATTAAAACCTCGCATCCAAGTCCGTTGGGTGCTAACCGAGCCGGTAAAGATTTTGCCTCGTTTGTTGGTTCAGGTTGCTTTTCTCAAGCAAATCGGTGGCTTATGGAACAAAAAATTGCGCCGGTGAATTGGCAGATCGATTGACATTAGCCGTTATTGACGTAATTTTATGCAAACTTGAGCTGGCTCATTCAGCATACTGACTACCCTAAATATAATAACCACCAGACCTACAACTCATCGTCGTGGCGTGTCTGCGCGTTGAAGCCAATGATTGGCGGGAGAGAAATGCATGATCTTAGATATCATTCACAAGGAGCACGTCAACATGACGATGCTGCTGAAGTTCCTCAATGCAAAACTGGAAGACCTGCGGCAAGAGAAAGATATTCGCTACGATCTAATTAAAGATATTGTTGAATATCTCCATGAATATGCCGACAAACATCACCACCCCTGCGAAGACATCATCTACAACTACTACCTAGAGCAGAAAAAAGGCGAAAAGGTAGCCGATGGTGTTCACAAGTTGGCTGAGCAGCACATCAAGATTTCAGCGTTAACTGAGCAGCTATGCTCTATGACTGAGATGATTCTGATGGACGCAGTGGTGCCACAACAGCAGTACATTGATGTACTGGCTGAGTTTCTCGAAGTCCAGACCAACCACCTTAATTACGAAGAAGACCACATTCTGCCAGCATTGCGTGATGAGCTGACCGACAGCGATTGGCAAGCAATCCTCGCCTTGTTGCCGTATGAAGGCATTGAAGATGTGGATTCGCTGAAAGAATTGGCGCGCAAATCGGATCCGCTGTTTGGCGATAACGTCAAAGAGCGATACCAGTCATTGCGAGACAACCTTGGTGCCTAATCGGAAACAATAAAAAACCCCGCGAAGCGGGGTTTTTTATTACAGCTCTATATCACCAGTGCCGAAGTCGCCGGCCCAATCAAGCTCTTGTAGTTCTTTCTTTAAGCGGTATTTTTCTTTGAGAGATTCGATTTCGCGCCATTTGCGCTTATTGCGAGTGGTGCGGCCAGGTTTGTCGTAAGAGTTGTCTGAGTAACCAAATTCCAATCGTTCCATCGTGCAGTCCCCAAATAATGCTTAAAACTGTAGCGAGGTCACCGTAAAGTGACAGTGTCGTGATATCACAGCAGGATGAAAATTAAACGACAATTGTTGCGTTTATGTGACGATGCTCATTCGCAGTTAAAAGGGGTGAGATCAAGGACTAAATTTAATAATATGCGACCCTCTCTGCTATCTTTTTTCAGCACCGTTGCAAGGGAGCAATGGTTGCAGAACAGAAGAATCAGTTTTTAAAGGGCATATCGTCACTTTCTATCTATAACTATTTGGTGAGGGCAGGTCGAATGGCTTGCTCAA
Organism: Neiella litorisoli; assembly: GCF_014773395.1. GTDB lineage: Bacteria > Pseudomonadota > Gammaproteobacteria > Enterobacterales > Neiellaceae > Neiella > Neiella litorisoli. The sequence continues at coordinate 52,975 of NZ_JACXAF010000033.1, forward strand.
TCGGTGTGTCTTGCTAGCTCAGAAGCTCTAATTAGAGGAGAACCCATGCTTAAGTCAATCAACCCAAGTCAAACACAGGCTTGGTCAGAACTCGGCCAACACGCCGAGGCCATGAGAGCCACCACCATTAAAGCCTTGTTCGATGGCGACGCTGACCGCTTCAACAAATATTCTTTGCAGTTTGAAGATATTTTGTTTGATTACTCAAAAAACCTGATTAATGACGAAACCTTAAGCAAGCTGTTAGCTTTGGCTGAACAAACTGAGCTGAAACAAGCAATTGCAGCGATGTTTGCCGGTGACAAAATCAACGCCACTGAAAACCGTGCGGTATTGCACACTGCGCTGCGCAACCGCAGCAACACCGAAGTGCTCGTTGATGGCGAGAACGTCATGCCATTGGTGAATGCCGAACTGGCAAAAATGAAAGCCTTCTGTGAAAAAGTGCATTCTGGCGCTTGGACAGGTTACACCGGCAAAGCCATCACTGATGTGGTAAACATTGGTATTGGTGGCTCCGATCTTGGCCCTGTGATGGTCACTGAGTCGCTCAAATCAAGCTGGGACAAAGGCATTACCCCGCACTTTGTGTCGAACGTCGATGGCACTCACATCGTCGAAATCCTCAAAAGCGTTGACCCAGAAACAACGTTATTCCTGATTGCATCAAAAACCTTCACCACCCAAGAAACCATGACCAATGCCCATAGCGCTCGCGATTGGTTCATCAATGCGGCGGGCGATCAAGCCCATGTTGCGAAGCACTTTGCCGCGCTGTCGACCAACAAAGATGCGGTGGTTGAGTTTGGTATTGATGCCGCCAACATGTTCGAATTCTGGGATTGGGTTGGTGGTCGTTACAGCTTGTGGAGTGCGATTGGTTTGTCTATCGCTCTGACCATTGGCTACGACCGTTTTGAAGAAATTTTGCAAGGTGCCCATGAAGTTGATTTGCACTTGCAACAAGCTGATTTTAGCGAAAACGTGCCGGTACTGATGGCCTTACTGGGTATTTGGTATGGCAACTTCTTTGATGCCGATTCCGAAGCGATTCTGCCATACGACCAATACATGCATCGTTTTGCCGCTTACTTCCAGCAAGGCAACATGGAAAGTAATGGTAAGTACGTGACTCGCGATGGCGATGTGGTGAACTACCAGACTGGCCCAATCATTTGGGGCGAGCCTGGCACTAATGGCCAGCATGCGTTCTACCAGTTGATTCACCAAGGTACTAAGCTGATCCCGTGTGATTTCCTTGCACCTGCTAACAGCAAGAACCCAATTGGCGATCATCACCCGAAACTATTGGCCAACTTCTTTGCTCAAACTGAAGCATTGGCATTTGGTAAAACCAAAGAGCAAGTTGAAGCTGAGTTTGCCGCTGCCGGTAAATCTGCCGCCGACGTGGCTGATCTAGTGCCACACAAGGTCTTTGAAGGTAACCGCCCAACCAACTCGATTCTGTTTAAAGAAATGACCCCAGCCACTTTGGGTCGTTTGATTGCGCTGTATGAACACAAGATCTTTGTTCAGGGCGTGATTTGGAATATCTACAGCTTCGATCAGTGGGGCGTTGAGCTCGGCAAACAACTGGCGAGCCAAATTCTGCCTGAGTTAGATGGTGCTGAAACCATTAGCAGCCACGATAGTTCAACCAATGGTCTGATCAACACTTACAAGGCTTGGCGTAAGTAAGTTCGGTGGACATGGAAAGGGCCGCTACAGCCTGTCTTTCATACACAAATCCCTCGATGCAGATCGGGGGATTTTTTTTGAACTCATATTGCTTTTGCTGATCACAATAATTCACTCTATG
>NZ_JACXAF010000034.1 GCF_014773395.1 Neiella litorisoli
AAAAAAGTAATGTGGAGATCAGATCGAAGTTCACGGAAAAAGTTCAAAAAAATCCCCGCCAATTGCTTAGCGGGGATTTGTGTATAAGAGACAGGCTTTCGCGGGCTTTTTAGATCCAATTGGCGATCAGCTTGTCGCTGGCAATTTAGAAATCAGCAGAGCGAGGCGCACGTGGGAATGGGATCACATCGCGAATGTTAGCCATGCCAGTGACATAACTCACCAAACGCTCAAAGCCCAGACCAAAGCCTGAATGCGGTACCGTGCCGTAACGGCGCAGATCGCGATACCAGCTGTAATCTTCTTTGTCTAAGCCCATTTCGGCTAGGCGTGCATCAAGCACATCTAGACGCTCTTCACGCTGGCTACCACCGATGATTTCGCCAATGCCTGGGGCCAACACATCCATCGCCGCCACTGTTTTGCCGTCTTCATTCATGCGCATGTAAAACGCTTTAATGTCTTTCGGGTAGTTTTTCACCACCACAGGTGCGTTGAAGTGCTCTTCAGCCAGATAGCGTTCGTGCTCTGATTGCAGATCAATCCCCCACTCAACGGGGTATTCAAATTTCTTGTCACACTTGAGCAGAATATCGACCGCGTCGGTGTAATCCACTTGCACAAAATCACTGTCAACAAAACGCTCAAGCCGCGCCACCGCATCTTTGTCGATGCGTTGGGCGAAAAATGCCATGTCATCAGCACGCTCAGCCAATACCGCTTTAAAGGCGTACTTCAACATGCCTTCTGCTAGCTTAGCGACATCGTCGAGATCGGCAAAAGCCACCTCTGGCTCGACCATCCAGAATTCAGCTAGATGGCGGCTGGTATTGGAGTTCTCGGCACGGAACGTTGGACCGAAGGTATAGACCTTACTCAATGCACAAGCGTAGGTTTCAGCATTAAGCTGTCCCGATACGGTCAGGAATGACTCTTTGCCGAAAAAGTCCTGCTCAAAGTCGATTGCGCCTTTGTCGGTGCGTGGCAAATTCTCTAAGTCGAGCGTGCTGACGCGGAACATTTCGCCGGCGCCTTCGCAGTCACTGGCTGTAATAATTGGCGTGCTAACCCAAACGTAACCTTGTTCGTGGAAAAAGCGATGAATGGCTTGTGCTAAGCAGTTTCGAACCCGAGTCACTGCGCCACCGACATTGGTACGGGCGCGTAAATGCGCGTGTTCGCGCAGGTATTCCATGCTGTGACGCTTTGGAGCCATTGGGTAGGTATCAGGATCTTCAACCCAGCCGAGGACATTCACTTCAATGGCATTCAATTCGAATGATTGACCTTTGCCTGGTGATTCCACAACTTTGCCGGTAACGGCAACCGAGCAACCCGTGGTGAGTTTGGTTACTTCCGACTGATAATTGTCGAGTTCATTGGGCACTACGGCCTGAACGGCATCGAAACTTGAACCATCGTGGATGGCTAAGAATGAAATCCCTGCTTTGGAATCGCGACGGGTGCGAATCCAACCTTTAACTGTAATGACCGAATCAATTGAGTAGTCGCCGGCTAAAACTGCGGCAACAGTAGCATGCGTCATGAAGCAAATACTCCGAAATTGCTGTCTGCGTTCAAGATGAAAGACACACATCTTACAGGTAAGATAGCGCGATACCAATCAGATTGAGCCAATGGTTTCATTTTGTCATTGGTTTCAGTGGATTTGTTCGGCAAAATTATTGATTAAGCAGAAAAAACGGAGCGGCTATGGTGTGGGATGGAGTTGATCGGCGCAAGGGCCCCGATTGGCGTGTTCGAACACTGCAAGTTTTGGCAATCATCGCATGGCTACTGTTTATCGGTAGTTTGCTGCTGTTCCATTTTGCCCGCCCAGAAATGAACTCTGGCATTGCCCGTTACTATGAACTAGAAATTCGTCAGTTTTGGGAACCAAGCTATACCGGTCCATTGATGTATTTTGTCTGGAGCAGTTGTGTTGTCAGTTTGCTGAGCTTGCTAGCAAATCGGCAATTAAGTCGTCGCGCCGATGATACGCGTCGGTATAACCTGATCCTGCTCACTGTCATCACGGTGTCATTTGGCATACTGCTGACCGTCAAGCTACTCGGCAACAGTTAAGTAGTCCGTTCACTTATCAGATGTACAAAACCAATACGATGGTTTTGAGGAGATTAAATTGGCCATTGAACAAGCATTGGTACTGACCTTTAAAGACAAGCTTGCGCGCGATGTGTTGGTGATCCCAAGTTTGCCCGAAGTGGCGATGACTGTTTGTGAAACCGTAGAGCGGGACGACGTATCACTAAAAGAAATCGCTGATTTGATTACACGCGATGCTGGTATGGCGGCGCGGATGATCAAGATTGCTAACTCGCCGTTGTTTGGCGTGTCTCAGCGGATCAAGACTATCCATGACGCGGTCAACCGGATTGGCCTGACGGCGATTAAAAACATTGCCACCACCATGGCAATGGAGCAGCTATATGTCAGCTCTAACGAGCAGATCTATGAATTGCTCGAAGAGAACTGGAAGCGCGCCGTTAAGGTGGCCAGCAGTGCCGCCGCCTTAGCCACTATGTATCCCAATCGATTGCCATTTAATTCCGAACTAATCACCCTTGCTGGCGTTGTTCACAATATCGGGGCGTTGCCGATATTGCTTGAAATGGAACGGATGCCCAAGGTCAGCGCTGATGTCGAGGTCATTGTTCGGGTGGTTCAGTCACTACAGCATGAAATTGGCACTAAACTCCTCGCCGTTTGGGAATTTGATGAGACCGTCATTGATGCGGTAACACAGTTAGCCGAGCCCAAGCCAACCGACGGTGAAGCCTCGTTGGGTGACTTTATTTGTGCCGCAGTAATCGCTCAAGGCGGTTACCACGAACAAGACCAAGATGAGTTACTCAAGCCATTTATCGACAAAGGTATTGTCGCCGATAGTGATGTTTTCACTTCGCCCGATTATCTGACCCCCTATCGCGATACACTGAGTTCGTTTAACTAACAAATCATCATGCCTTCAATCCCGAGGGCTCATTTGCGATGGCATGGCGAAGTATCTTTGATTTGCAAAACAGCCACTTCCTAGCCATGTTTAACACTGCCATGATGTAGTTCAGGACAAGGAGCTTGCCAGTGGTGCGGTTGTTTATTGTGGGTTTGTTGCTGATTGTTAGCATGCTTCATTACCAAAGTGTGCGAGCGGCCGAGGTTTCTATTGAGCAACTCGAGCAGTTGATAGAGCGAACCCCTGCCAACAACGACGTTCTCATCGAGCGCTATCAACGAGCGATTCAGCTCCTTACCGAGCGCGATAATTTTGCCGCGGAAGCTGAGCAATATCGTCAGCAGCTAACTCAGTATCCCCAAGACATTGCGAATGCCAAAGTGCGACCAGTGGTTGATGAGCAGCAAATCGCTGACGCCTACCGAGACAAAGATCAAGAACAAATCAGTCGCTTGATTAAGTCATTAGAACAACAGATTGTGTTGACCCGCGAGCAAATCCAAAGCTTAGAAAACCAAGGCCGTAAGGTGCAGGCTCGAATGGTTGATATTCCCCGTGAGTTAGATGAAATCGTCGCTGAATTAGAGCGCGGTTATAGCGAACAACTGGCTATCTCTGGTGACGCCTTGCTGAATGAAGCGAGTCAATTTCAATACGATGCGCTGCGCGACATGCTGCTGGCCAAACAGCAGCTGATCCAGCTTGAATCGCAGGGTGTTAGCCAACGGATTGAGTTAAATCAGCTACAAATTGCGCAACAGAATCAAGCGTTGCTGAATCTAATGCGGCAGTTGCGCTTAGCCAATGACCGGCTTGCTCAATTGCGTCAGCAGGAGGCCGCTGAAGCACTGGCAGAGCTCGATCACGCTGCCAAAGTGGTGGCTGACGACGACCCTGAGTTGCAGGAAATCATTGCCAGAAATATTGAATTAACCCGCGAGCTAGAAGAGTTGCAGGCCACACAGCAATCGGCGCAATTACGCTATCAAGGGCTGCACGAACTGTCGGTGCAAATCAATTCGTTGTTGCGGGAGTTGCGTAAGGACATTGATCGGTTTGAGCCCTCGGTTGAGTTTTCCGATGCCATTGTTGAGCAGCTCGCCGCACTCAGTGGCTTACCGAATATCCAAGAATTATCGAGATTGCTCAACCAACTGCGGGTTGATAGCTTTTCTTACCGCAATGAGCAGCGTAAAAATCGGCAGAATTTTCAGTTATCCAAACGCAATGACGAGCGTGATTTACTCGATCTGCAACAGCAATTATTGACAGAGTTAATTGGTATCAATGGCCAGCTTGAAGTGTTATTGAAACAAGCGCTGGCCAATATTGATCAGCTCACCATCCGGCGCAGTGATCTTGAAGATCAAGCCTTCCGGCTACTCACCTGGATCCCAAATATGAAACCCTTGACTACGTCCGATATCCCGGATGTGGTCAGCGACTTTAAACGCATCGCCAGTGAGCTGGTCCACCAATGGCGACTATACAGTCATCGCCCCGGAGAGAGCGCTTTTCAGCTCGTGCTGTTATTGTTGCTGGCGGTGTATTTACAGCGATTTATTAGCAAGTATGACGCCTACATGAGCCGCATTGGCGACCGTATTGGCAATGTACGCCGCGACAAAGGTCATTACTCGCTCGCCGCGATCTTTGGCTTAATTGCTCTGGGTAGCTTGCTGCCGATGGGCGCTAAATTTTCCGATTGGTTGTCGCAAAATAGTCAGGTCATGATTCAGCAATTGATTTGGCTCACCACGATTGGCGCGAGTTTGCACTTGGTTGCACGGCAGCTGCGCAAGCCCCCAAGCGTGTTAATCCACCATTTTCGGATGAAGCCTGCCGCGATTCAATTGATCATGCGGCACGTGATCTGGTTATCGCCGCTATTTCTAACCGTCTTACTCATCTACAAATGGTTGGCAGATTGGAATCAACTCGCGCTGTTTAGTGCAACAGGGCGATTAATGCATTTAATCAACGCTGTGCTGCTGACATGGGCGACGGCTTGGCTGTTCCGGCTGGTGTCTAATTTGGTCCATGAGCGCGGTGATATCATGCGGTTGCCAATGCGAATGCTGTGGTGGTTCGGCATCGCAGTACCGGCGGCGGCCACTGTGTTGTTGTTGCTGGGCTATATCGTGGCGGCCCAAATGTTGCTAAAGGGCTACCTTTGGACATTGTTGTCTGCAATAACTATTTGTATTTCTTACTTTTTGGCGTTGCGCGGCCTTGCCATTCTCTATCGCCGTCTGGCTTTCGAACGAGCGTTAACGCGGCGCGCGCAAGCGCTCGCCAAGCGTGAAGAAAATGATGATTCCGCTGATCCTGCGATTGAAGAACCACAAGAGAGCTATATCGAATTTGATGACATTGGTGCGCAAGCGAGCAAATTACTGCGGACCACTTTCGTGCTGGCATTCTATTTTTCCCTATTACCAATTTGGAGCGATGCCTTTAATTCGCTCAGCGCTTTTAATGATCTCACCCTGTGGTCGGTGCAAAGTGTTGGCGCGCAAGGGCAACTCGAAACCACATCAATTACCGTTAAAGTGTTACTAACGGCGATTGTCACCGGAGGTTTTACCCTTGTCAGTGTCCGCAATATTCCGGGCATGTTGGAGCTGTTGGTACTCCAGCGTATGCAGTTATCTCCGGGAACTGGTTATGCCATCACCACCATTACCAAGTATGTCATTCTGGTGGTTGGGCTACTGGTGGTGGTCGGTGCGCTGGGTTTTGATTGGTCATCGTTGCAGTGGCTCGTGGCCGCATTGACGGTGGGCTTAGGCTTTGGTTTGCAAGAAATTTTTGCCAATTTCGTCTCCGGTTTGATTATCCTGTTTGAAAAGCCAATCCGGATCGGAGATACCGTGACCATTCGTGGCATGAGCGGCACAGTGACGCGGATCAATACCCGCGCGACCACTGTGGTCGACTGGGACCGCAAAGAAATTATTATTCCTAATAAAGCCTTTATTACCGAGGACTTTGTTAACTGGTCATTAAGTGACGCCATTACTCGGATCGTATTGCGCATTGGTGTGCGCCATGACTCCGATGTGCGCATGGTGACGAAGATGATTTTGCAAGCCGCTGATGAGTGCGAGATGGTGATCGATGAGCCAACACCAGAGGTGTTCTTGCTAGAGTACAGTGATAGTGCGCTGATATTTGAATTGCGTGCATTTACCAGTGACACCTCGCATCGGCTGCCATCAATTCATGAGATCCACAGTCGGGTCATTAAGAAATTCAATGCGTTGAATATTACGGTGGCTCACCCGCAGTTAGACATCCATGTTAAACACGCTGCGGGCATTGCCACTAACAACGGATAAAGCGATGCTTAGCCCAAGATAATGTGCGGCACGAAACGGCTGGTATCTTGGGTGATGAGGCTATTGTCCTCGCGAATGGTGAGTCCGGCGGCTTGGTTATCAATGACCCAGCTGCCGATTAAGGTGTGGCTGTCGGCAAACTTCGGTAGTGGTTGATAGGCTTGGTAAATATAGCCTTGGTCGCCATAGTCGCCGGCTGATTCTGCGATCAGCTGACTATCTTTTTCGATGCGAATATTGGCTCCTTCGCGGCTGAACAATGGCTTGCGGACGTGACCGCCATCGAGAGACGGATTGTCACTGGCAAAAAAGGCCGGTAGCAGGTTGGGGTGGTTTGGGTGGCGTTGCCACAATAGCGGCAAAATGCCCTTGTTGGATAAAACACTCTTCCACAGCGGCTCCAAAAAATGGCATTCGGCCTTGGGAATATAATGGCCAAAACTATCTTCGAACATCATCTCCCACGGGTAGAGCTTGAATAGCGCCTGAATTGCTGAGTCATCTTGCTGGACGAACTGTCCTCGGTCGTTAATGCCAATTTCATCAAGGTAGATAAAGCGCGTTGCAACGCCTCCTTGACGGGCACAATCTTCAAGATAGGCAACGGTACCGCGATCTTCATCGCTTTCGCGGCAACAGGTAAAGGTGATCGGCAAACTGCTTAAATCGGCGAATCTGGCGATTAGCTTTTCTTGAATGGAATTAAACTGATCGGCCTCTCGGGATAAGCGACCTGCATCCACCTGTTGTTGCAGCCAAATCCATTGGAAAAAGCCAGCCTCGTACACTGAGGTTGGGGTGTCAGCGTTGTATTCCAGTAGCTTCGCCGGAGATTTGCCATCGTAACTAAAATCCATGCGGCCATAGAGCGATGGATAGCCGTTGTGCCAGCTGTTGGCGATGGCATCCCAAAAATGCGGCGGAATCGCGAGTTGCTCCATTAACTCCTGGCTAGCGACAACATCACCGACCAAATCAAGACACATTTGATGAAGCTCTTCGGTTGGGGCCTCTAAATCTTGCTCAATTTGTTGCAGGGTAAATTGGTAATAGGCCGACTCGTCCCAATAAATGTCACCGTCAATGGTATGAAAGTTAAAGCCATATTCTGCTGCGATTTGGTCCAAGTTCGGGCGGACGGTAATTGGCACTCGAAGCAACGCTAGCTACCCCAGCTGCTGGAGCGTTGCCCAAAGCCGCCGCGATTGAGCGTTGCTGCCCGCTTACCCATGCTATTCGGGCGGCTGTATAGCGAAGCTTGTGAGGCTGACATTAGGCGGTTCGGTGCACTGCGCGGGCGAGTATCACCAACATTACCTGTTTTGACATTTTCAGCGGTGCGGAAGCTTGCTGGATCATCTGCTGAGCGATACAAGGGGCGCGAGTGCACTTGGCCGGAATTCAACCCAGCACCGACCGATCCGGCCAGCCGTGACATGAAAAAGCCAGCCATGAATGGCTGCCAGAAACTACCGTTGTGGTAACACTGATCGCGACCAAAGTCAGTCTGGCAATCATGGCCGTTTTGATACATAGGCGCATCCTGCGCCGCTTGCTGCTGTGCCTGCTGGTACTGGGCAACACATTCCTGCTCGGAAAACACTCGGTCATTGACGCATTCACTAATGTCCGAGTAATTGACAATTTCTTGTCGAGGCTCAGGAGAACAGCTGATTAAGCTGCCCGAGGCCGCGCCCATAATGGTCAGTTTTAGCCATTGTGATCGTTTCATCTGCAACCTCTAATAACTCATGCAAGCAGCATTTAGAATACCGGTTGCTAATGCCGCGCAGCCGAGAAATAAACCGGCAGCAATCTGATCATCATTGATTCGCTTGACCAAGTCAGTCATGTACCAGCGCACCGTCATGAAGGTCACGATTTGGGCGAGCAGGGCAACCACGGCCCAAATGATGTAGTCGATAATGCTGACCGAATGAATGGCAGCACTGGCTACCGGAATGGTGTAGCCGACCAAACTCAAACCGAAAGCGATGGATGCGGCTGCGTTGTTGTTGCGCATTAACGTCCATTCGCAATAGGGCGTTACTTTGCCATATAAGACGCAAAACAAAACGATAAAGCCATAGCCCACCACGAAGTAGAGAGCGAATGCTGGCAGTCCTTGCAGTGAATCAATAATCATAAAATCCGACTCCGAGAATGACTCAAGGGTGATTAGTGGACGCTATGTTACCAACAACATGGAGACCACAAAAGCGATGCCAATCAATCCAGCAATGACGCCCCAGCCAGTTTGCCATTAACGTCATGAAACTGTCACTGCCGCAGGTTAGAACTAGCATTAGGATCAACTAGGGATACGGCGACAGATGCTGAACTGGTTTACACCATCAAGCGAAAATATGACGGCAGTGAAGTGTGTCCGAGCGCTACGAGAGTTTGCCACCATTCATGAAGCGCAGGCGCTGGACCTAATCGAGCAGCTGGAGCGGCTCACCGGCCATCCGGATATTGCCACTTATTTACAGGACAATCAGTGGCGCCTGCAAATGCCAAGGACTGTAGTGCGCGACATTATGGCCGAAGTCAGGCTGTTACAGCAGCTCACCGATGACGACTCATTTACTGATACTGAGCATTAGTGGCGCTGTTGTTTGATAAAGCAGCAGTTGTTTCACTAATCACTAAACGGGTGTTGGCAAAGCTCGGCTGAGGCAATAGTCTAGACCGATTGTTGTCTTTTGGAGTCCCAGTTTATGCTGGCGGAATTGATTCAATCGCCCTTTTTTATTGTGGTGACCAGCCTCTCGTTATTGGTTGCCTTAACCGTTGGTTATTGGCTTGCCAAACGCCATGGCAGTCAACAGCAAGCTCTACTGCAAGCTGCTGCTGAGCAGACTGCCCAGCAGCATGCTGAGCTGCAACATGCGCTGCAGCAGCGTTACCAACAAGAGCAGGACAAGGTTGCCGCGTTACAGCTGCAACTGAGCGAACAACAGACCCGCCGCGTTGAATTTGAAACCAGCGACAAGTTACTGCGTGAGCAGCTGTTGTTGACTCAGGGCAAGCTGGAACAGCATGAATCGACGATTGCTGAACTTAGGGACAAACTAGAGCACAGCCAGCGTCAGTACGACACTTTAAAAGAACGCTACGCCAACCAGACTCAAGCCCTCGAAGAAAAACAAGCGTTGCTGCAGCAATCGGAGCAGCGTTTGAGTAAAGAGTTTGAAAACCTCGCGAACCGCATTTTCGAGCAGAAAACCCAAGCATTTCGGGTGAATTCTGAATCCAGTATGGAAGCCTTACTCAAGCCATTTCGTGAGCAAATTAGCGGCTTCCAGCAGCAGGTGTCAAAACAAGCTGAAACCGATCTGAAACAGCACACCTTGCTGAAAAAAGAACTCGATGATTTGAAAACCTTGAACCTTCGCATGTCTGAAGAAGCCACGAACCTTACTCGGGCACTAAAAGGTGACAACAAAACTCAGGGCAACTGGGGAGAGGTGGTGTTGCAGCGGCTGCTCGATCAGGCGGGCTTGACCGAAGGGCGAGAGTACGAATTGCAGGTGGCACTGAAAAGTGAGCAGGGCAAGCGCTACCAGCCCGATGTGATTGTTCGTCTGCCCCATGACAAAGACATCGTAATTGACTCGAAAGTATCGCTAACTGCCTATGAGCGCTTTATCAATGCCGAGTCAGACGGCGAAAGTACGTTGGCGTTAAACGAACACGTTGCTTCGCTTCGCAACCACATTCGAGAGTTGGGCAAAAAGAATTATCAAAGCCTTGAGGGCATTCGCAGCTTGGATTATGTGTTGATGTTTGTGCCGGTGGAAGCGGCATTCTTATCGGCAATTCAACAAGAGCCAGAGATGATCAAAACTGCGCTCGATGCCAATATCATGTTGGTTAGCCCAACCAATTTATTGGTGGCATTGCGCACTATTCACAATATTTGGCGAGTGGAACAACAGAATCAAAATGCGCAAGAAATCGCCGAGCGGGCCGGCAAGCTTTATGACAAGTTTGTTGGCTTCGTTGATGATCTGAACAAAGTTGATAACGCCTTGGCGCGAGTGAACAAAGAATTTGACGCCGCTAAGAGTAAGCTCTCCACAGGACCGGGCAACTTAGTGCGGCAGACTACCATGCTCAAGGAGTTGGGTGTTCGCAGCAATAAGCAACTCAGCAGCGAATTAATTGATAAGTCATAAAAAGAAACCGCCTGAACGGCGGTTTCTGGTATTTGTGGCACTGTCGACTTAGTCGTCGGTACGCTCAGTAGCGTAGCGGAAATAACTTGCTTTGGTGCTTGGTGCGGAAGATGACTTCACGCTTTGCGCCGCCGCAATCTCAGTGCGTTTGGTATTTTTCAAATAGCCTAAAACTTCGATAAAACCTGACATAGTAAACTCCTAGCTAACGATTCAGCATGGTTCACCAGGGACCGTATGCTGTTGATCACTGAATTAGTATTTGTGTGTGATCTGGATCTCAAATTACATAAAAGTGTGATGGAGATCAACTTTTATTTTTAGCCGGTGTCGTCCTTGCTAACAGCGCAATTAGGAGGGTGTCATTAGGCTAATATATTGATTTTCCTATTTTTATGTTAGGTATTAAAAAGCCGAGCAATGGTGCTCGGCTAATATAAAATTTTTATGGCAGAACTTTTTTAAAGGGTTTGACCATGACTTTGGCGTATACCCCAGCTTCGATATACGGATCTTGGTCGGCCCATTCTTGCGCCTGATCTAAGCTTTCGAATTCGGCAACCACTAACGATCCGGTGAAGCCGGCATCACCTGGGTCAATGCTGTCGATGGCAGGCAAAGGGCCAGCAATAAGCAGACGCCCCTCTTCTTTTAATAGCTGTAAGCGGGCTAGATGTTGCGCGCGTACTTTTTGTCGCAGCGGTAAACTGTCGGCGACATCTTCTGAGCAAATCATGTAATACATGCATCAGTCCTTGGGTTGTTCTAATTGTTCCTGGCCTTGTTCCTTCTGCTCTTTCGGCAGATAGCGCCAGATATAAAAGCCTTGTGCCACGGCGAATACTAAGGTCATCACGGTCAGTCCAAAGACCTTGAAATTGACCCAAGTTTCGAGTGGTAAGCTAAAGGCAACATAAACATTAAGTGCAGCGCAAAACAAGAAAAACACTGCCCACGCGTAACCCAATTTGACAAACACGTCATGGGGAAGTTGCAGTTCGCTGCCGAGCATGGCTTTGATTAATGGCTTGTTAAAGAACCATTGGCCAATTAGCAATGCCGCAGCCATAGCGCCGTAAATGGCGGTAACTTTCCATTTGATAAAGGCGTCATCATGGAAAAACAGTGTCATTGAACCGAATACGGTGACCATGACCAATGTGATCCAATGGATTTTCTCGACCTGATTCCAAATCCATTTGGCCGCAGCGATCTGGACAATGGTGGCGACTATCAACACCCCAGTCGCGGTGTATATATCATGCATCTTGTAGGCGATGAAAAACGCCAACAAAGGCAGGAAGTCAAATAGTTGTTTCATTGGCTTGCCTGTTGATTGTAAAGAACTGGCAGGCAGTGTACCCAGTTGTGTGGCGTTCGTCACCCTATTCAACGGCGCTAAAAATGTCTCAGAATATGACCAAAATGGATTAGTATAAGGCGCTGGTAAATCGTTCGTTGGGGGAAGTTGTGGCTAGTCTTAGCTCTTGGTTGTACGGCGAATTACATTCAATATCAACCGCTTTGGTCGCGTGTTTGATTGTTGTTTTAGGATCTGACATCAATCAGTTACTACGTAAAACCATGCGTCGACATCATTTTGTTGTCCGTACATCGGTATTTATTTTAATCAATGCATTTGGCTTTGGTTTGGCCATTGTTAAGCTGTCGCCAGTTGTTGCAGGGCAACTAGCGCAACTGTCGCCAGCATGGTTATGTGGTTTGCTGATTGGCTGTTTCATCTTTATTGGTTGTTGGGCACAGCGCAATCGTCATGTCTGAGGTTTGCCTGTGAATTGGGATCAGGTATCCTCAAAAAAATTTATCATTAAAAAGGAAATTTATATATGAAAATTCGTTCGTTGCTTTTGGCCGCAGTGACCGCGGTGATGGCATTGACGGGTTGTCAGCAAACGACGCACGTTGCCAGTGATCAACCGCGAATTGAAATTATCGATGAGCAGGCGCTGCAGTTTGTCTCTGAAACCACTCAGATTGAAGTCCTCGCAGAGGGATTTGAATGGACAGAAGGGCCGGTGTGGGTGCAGTCGCAAAATGCGCTGCTGTTCTCCGATGTGCCGGAAAATGTCATTTATCAATGGCGTCCGGGTGTTGGCGTCACCGAATTTCTGCGGCCATCGGGCTCCAGCGGTGTGTATGCTGATGCCAGTAAGCAAGGCTCTAACGGTTTAGCGCTGGATATGACCGGCCAATTGTTACTGTGCCAGCACGGCGATCGCCGAGTGTCTCGTTTGGCCGCGCCTTTCGAGCAAGCTGAGCCCAACTATCAAACCCTTGCGTCGCTTTATCAGGGCAAGCGTTTTAACAGCCCAAATGATTTGACGGTTGGCAAAAATGGCCAGATTTGGTTTACCGATCCACCGTATGGCCTGCCGCAGGGACAAAACAATACCGAGCAACGGGAATTGGATTTTCATGGTGTCTATCGATTGGATACCGACGGCAAAGTGACTTTGCTAACGAAAGAGATGACGCGTCCAAATGGCATTGCGTTATCCAATGATGAAAAGACGCTCTATGTTGCCAATTCTGATCCCAATAAAGCCATTTGGATGGCATGGCAAATCGCCGATGATGGCAGTTTAAACGACGGCAGAGTGCTGTTTGATGCCACGTTTCATCTGAGCACTGGGCATGGATTGCCGGATGGTTTAAAAGTGCACCCCTCGGGGGTATTGTTTGCCACTGGCCCAAATGGCGTGTTGCTGTTAACGCCAGAGGGTAACCATTTAGCGACGATTCACACCGTCACAGCGAGCGCCAACGTTGCCTTCAATCAAGATTTTTCGTCTTTGTTTATTACGTCGGATAATCGCTTACTGAGAGTGGCGATTAATCCGTAAGTGGTTTTTCAACCGGCTCGTTGTTGCTACTGGCTCTGCTGTCGCTTTCGCGCAGCAGGGCTTGGATTTCAGGCTGCTGCAAATCGACAGTGGTGATATAGGTCGCCTCGGTCAAAATAACATCGGGCAGGGCATGGCCCTGCTGTAGCTTTGATGCCGCCATGACTCCTTGATAGCCAATCAAAAATGGCCGCTGTAAAAACAAACTGTGCAGCTCTTGTTGGGCCAGTGACTTCAATAGCAACTTGTTCGAATCAACGCCGATGTGCACTATGGTTGACGGTTGCGCTAACGATTGCCGAGCTAATACAGCTGCAGTGGTCGTGGACTCGTTGGGCGTAAATAAGCCGGCCAATTGGGGCACACTGGCAATCAGCTGAGCGGCTTGTTGCGCAGTAGTTGCACCGCTATCTGCATCAGACTGCGGCGTATCAATGTAATCATCAAGTACCACAGTTAATCCGGCGACTTGGGCGCCATCAATGAAACCTTGCTCGCGCTCTGATGTTGAGCTGACCTGTTTATGCAATCGCAACAAGCCAACAGCCGATCCAGGCGGAAGCTCTGCCGCCATGGCGATTGCTGCTCGCTCCCCAGTTGCATAATTATCGGTTAAAATCGCCGTGGCGCGCTCGGCCGGAAAATCGCGATCGATAAAGATCGTGCGGATCCCCTGTTGTTTGAGCTTGGCGACATCCTGAGCCCGCTCAGGGCTATTGGGCGCCATGACGATGGTGGAACAAGCCATTGTTTGCAATTCATCGATCACCACGCGTTGCTGAGCGATGTCTTTGTCATCAAACGATGATCTCACTTCTAGCTTTAATTCGACCTCCGCAGCGGCTGCTGATGCGCCAGCCTCCACTTCTCGCCAGAACTGATCGCCACCACTGGCCGTGACTAGGCCGATGCAATCGGGAGTTTGTTGTTCGCTAGAGAGCAAGGCTAAGACCGCAATAAAAGCAGAAATCGTTGAGCTTGGCATGGCGTAACTAATTGGTGGTGTTGACGTAACCTTGAGATTAGTCGAAAAAAAAGCCTCCAGAGGTTGGAGGCTATTTAATGTGATTCGAACTGGCGTTTAAAGCTGAGTGGCAGCTTTCATCTCGCTGATATAGCGGGCCATTTGTGCTAACAACTGCTCTGGCTCATCGACGTTTTGTTCAATGACTTTGACCACCGCCGAGCCGGCAATAGCACCAGCTGCGCCAGAGCTAATGGCTTCATGAACCTGCTCGGGGCGGGAGATGCCAAATCCCAACAGTGGTTTTGGCGCGTTGAATTGGCTTAGTCGGGCCAATAGTTCACTGACCGGCATACCGGCTTCTGTTTCCGCTCCGGTGACACCCGCGCGGCTCAGCAGGTAAGTGTAGCCACTGCCCAATTTGCCCAGTTGCTCAAGGCTGTCGTCATCAGCATTCGGCGGCGCAATGAAGATTGCATCAACCCCGTTGGCTTTTGCTGCAGCGGCAAATGGCTCGCTCATTTCAATTGGCACATCGGCCACCAATACCGAATCAACACCTGCCTTGGCACATTCGGCATAAAACTGTTCGACGCCCTTGGCAAACACCAGATTGGCATACATCAGCAGGCCAATTGGCAGATCAGGAAATTCTGCGCGGATTGTGGCGATGATTTCAAAACAAGTGATCGGCGTGGTGCCAGAATCCAACGCGCGGATGGTGGCGCCTTGAATGGTTGGGCCATCGGCTAACGGATCTGAAAATGGAATACCCAGTTCAAGGGCATCCGCACCGGCCTTGACCATGGTGCGAATGATGTCCAAGCTAAGCTCAGGATTGGGATCGCCAATGGTCACAAAAGGAACAAACGCCCCCTGTTTTTTGGCCGCCAAAGCTTCAAACATCACATCGTAACGGCTGCTCATGACATCACTCCTTTGTCTTTTAGAATTTCATGAACGGTGAAAATGTCTTTGTCACCACGTCCAGATAGATTAACCACCAGCAGTTGTTCTTTTTCTGGTTCGTTACGAGCCATTCGCAATGCCATCGCCAGCGCATGAGACGACTCCAATGCGGGGATAATGCCTTCGTGTCGTGCCAACTCTTGGAAAGCGTCCAGCGCTTCGTCATCGGTCACCGAATCGTACTCGGCACGGCCGATCGAATTGAGGTAGGCGTGCTGCGGCCCAACCGATGGGAAATCAAGACCCGCAGAGACCGAATAAGATTCTTGCACCTGACCATGCTCGTCTTGCATCAGCGGCGCCCGCATGCCAAAGAAAATACCTTCAGGGGCGTGTTTCAATGGCGCGCCATGCTCGCCTGAATCGATGCCATGGCCGGCGGGTTCAACACCAATCAAGCGGACATCTTGTTCGTCGATAAAGTCGGCGAACATACCAATGGCATTGGAGCCACCGCCAACACAGGCGATCACCGCATCTGGCAAACGACCTTCAACTTGCAGGATCTGCGCTTTGGTTTCTTCACCAATCATGCGCTGAAACTCGCGAACAATGGTCGGGAATGGGTGTGGGCCAGCTGCTGTGCCAAGCAGATAGTGCGCTTTTTCATAACTTGCAGACCAATCACGCAAGGCTTCATTGCAGGCATCTTTGAGCGTTGACGAACCAGAATGAACGGGGATCACTTCTGCGCCCATCAGTTTCATCCGAAATACGTTGGGACTTTGACGCTCAACGTCTTTGGCGCCCATGTACACTTTGCACTTCATGTCCATCAACGCACAGGCGAGGGCGGTAGCCACGCCATGTTGGCCGGCACCTGTTTCGGCGATGATTTCATTTTTACCCATACGCTTGGCTAGCAATACTTGTCCAAGCACCTGATTGGTTTTATGGGCACCGCCGTGAAGCAAATCTTCGCGTTTGAGATAAAGCTTGGTGTTCGTGCCTTTGGTGAGGTTGCGGCAACGAGTCAGCGCGGTTGGGCGACCAGCATACTCTTTTAGCAAAGCGCTAAACTCAGCCTGAAATTCAGCATCGTTTTGGGCGTCAACAAACGCTTTTTCGAGCTGTTTTAGGGCTGGCATCAGAATTTGCGGCACGTACATGCCGCCGAAGGGACCAAAAAATGGGTCAAGTAAGGTTGTCATTGACGCAATCCTTAATAGTGTCGCAGGGCATTGAATACGCCTGCGATTTTGTCGTGATCTTTGATGCCGGGGGCGCTTTCAACGCCTGAATTAAAATCTAAACCGGCACAGTTTAATGCAGCTGCTTGTGCTGCATTGGCAAGGTTTAAGCCGCCTGCAATCATGATGTTGGTTAAATCAACATCTGCTAAAAGCTGCCAGTCAAAGGCTTGACCGGTGCCGCCGCTTTGGTTGCCAATACGGCTATCGAGTAAGTGGCGATCAGCAGGCCATCGTTCAAAATCAGGCACTGCATCGCTGATGCCATGAGCTTTCCAGATTGCTGTTCCTTCGCTCAATAATGGCCTTAGCGTGGCAATGTAGTCACCATCTTCGTTGCCATGAAGCTGCACGGCCGCAAGCTTAAGCTGATTGGCGATGGCTGCGACTTGTTCCGGCGCTTCATCGACGAACACGCCAACATAATCAAGAGACGCCGCCTTGATCACCGCTAGTGCTTGTTCTGGGCTGATACAGCGCGGCGACTTAGCGGCAAAAATTAAGCCGCCATATTTTGCTCCAGCCGAGTAGGCGGCAGCGGCATCCTCTGGCCGAGTCAGGCCACAGACTTTGTGTTCACCCAGTACTAAGTTAGACACGGCGCGGTTGAGATCATCTTGCGCCATCAGCGAACTGCCGACTAAAAAAGCATCCGCAGTGCGATGCAATTCGCGAACTTGTTGATGCGTGTAAATGCCGCTTTCAGAAACGATAATGCGATCGTCTGGAATTTGTTCGCCTAATTCGAATGTTCGATTCAAATCAATGCTCAAATCACGCAAATCGCGGTTGTTGATGCCAATGACTTTGGCGCCCAAGGCAATGGCTCGTTCCAATTCCTCTTGGGTTGACACCTCGGTCAGCACCCCCATACCAAGTTGATGAGCTAAATCGGCAAGCGGCTGGTATTCATCATCAGTGAGTACCGACAGCATGAGTAAGGTGGCATCAGCGCCGTGCAGGCGACCCAGATAAATCTGGTAAGGATCAATAATAAAGTCTTTCAGGATCACCGGCTGAGTAACTTGATCGCGCACTTGCTTTAAGTAGGCCATGCAACCTTGAAAGTACTTGCTATCGGTCAAGCACGAAATAGCCGATGCCCATGGCAAATAGGCTTGAGCGATTTCATCTAAATCGAATGGTTCGCGGATCAGTCCTTTTGATGGTGATGCCTTTTTACATTCCAAAATGAATGCTGGGCTCACCGCTCTTAATGCCTGATAGAAATCGCGATCGCTTGGCGTAACGTCAGCAACAAAACTATCAAGTGGGCGCTGTTGTTTTAGGGTGACTAAGGTGTCGCGTTTATCGGCAACAATTTTGCCTAAAATGGTGTCATTCAACATGCTCATAGTTCCACTTGGCTGGCGCTGGCAAGGCTAGCCAGTGTGGTTAGACCTTGGCCTGAGCTCAGTACACGTTTGGCTTTGGCTGCGCCGCGCTGCAATGTTGGCTCCTTGCCAGCCAAATAAAGTACAGCAGCAACATTGGCAATGATGGCGGCATTGTGCGCTGGTTCGCCTTGGCCAGCCAGAATTTCTTTCGCGATTTCAGCATTTTCCTCGGGAGTGCCGCCGACTAAGTCCTCAACGGCAAATTCTTCCAAGTCAAAATCAGCTGGCGTAATCACTTTCTCTTCGATTTCGCCATGATTAATTTCTGCCACTTGGGTTGGGCCATGCACGGCAATTTCATCAAGGCCTGAACCGTGAACCACCATCGCCCGAGTGACGCCCAGTTGAACAAGAGCCTGAGCAATCGGCAGCACCAAATCTGGTGAATAAACGCCGAGCAGCATCACATCGGGTTGTGCCGGATTAATCAACGGGCCAAGCACATTGAAGATGGTGCGAGATTTCAATGCGCCACGAACCGGCATAGCGTGGCGAATGCCAGCATGATATTCAGGTGCAAAAATAAAGCAGGCGCCGCTTTTATCCAGTGCTTTGGCAGCTACTTCCGGCGGCATTTGAATGTTCACGCCAAGGGTTCTTAGCAAGTCGGCAGAGCCAGATTTGCTCGATACGCTGCGATTGCCGTGTTTACAAACAGTTAGTCCCGCCGCTGCAGCGACTAATACGCTAGTGGTCGAGATATTGATGGTGTTCAAACCATCGCCGCCGGTACCGACAATATCAACCACCTGTCCTTCGGGGCGCGGAAATGAGCGAGCCGCAGCTCGCAGCGCTTGCGCTGCGCCAGCGATTTCATCGGCGGTTTCGCCTTTGATTTTCAGCGCGGTTAGCAAACCTGCCATTAACGCTGGTTCAACTTCGCCTGCAACGATGGCAGCGAAAATTGTGCGGGTTTGCTCGCTGGTTAAGTTGTTACCGGCACAAAGAAGCTCGAAGCACTCTGGCAAAAAATTTGAGTTCATGTGGATGTCCTTATGCTGAAGCTGGATTCGATGCTGCAGACTTAACTGGCGCAGCAAGTGCCCATGCCAGACTTTGATTCAGTAGTTTGGCGCCATCTGTGGTTAATACCGATTCGGGGTGAAACTGCATGCCCAGTACACGCTCATCAGCGTTCATCACTGCCATTGGGATCCCTTGATAACTGGCGACAACCTCGAGGCCGCCAGTGACTCTGGTGCCCATCAACGAGTGGTAACGGGCAACCGGAAGAGGTTGCGGCAATCCACTAAACATGTGCTCGCCACAATGATCGATAGCGGATGATTTACCATGCAGAATGTCGCCAGCAGAGCCGACTTCGCCGCCAAATTGTTCAATCAGTGCTTGGTGCCCCAGACAAATACCAATGATAGGAACGACACCACGCGCCAGAGCGATCAGTTCAATCATGCAGCCAGCTTCATGTGGCGCCCCGGGGCCGGGCGATAGCACCAACACCGGGTTGTCTGGGCAGGCATCAATGGCGGCCATTACTTGCGCTGCTTGCAGATTATTACGGTAAATCGTCACCGGATAGCCTTCCGAGCGAAATTGATCAACCAGGTTGTAGGTGAATGAATCAAAGTTATCTAACAAGAAAATGTGTGCCTTACTCATTGGCCTTCTCCTTGTGTCGATGGTTGCTCGGCGAGTTGCTGATTGGCACAACGCACCGCGTTGATCACGGCTTGCGCCTTATTGCGAGTCTCATCTGCTTCCGATTGCGGATCAGAGTCGTACACCACGCCAGCTCCCGCCTGCACGTGCGCGATCTGATCCTTGACGAATGCGGAACGGATCACGATACAGGTATCCATGGCGCCAGTGCCATTGACGTAACCGACGGCGCCGCCATAACTGCCACGGCGTTGTTGCTCGACCGAGCGAATCAACTCCGATGCTTTGATCTTGGGCGCGCCGGTCAAGGTGCCCATATTCATGCAGGCTTGATAGGCATAGAGGGCATCCAGATCGTGGCGCAATTTACCCACGACCCGTGAGACCAGATGCATTACATGGGAGTAGCGGTCGACCTTGAGCAAATTAGCAATGTGGCGAGTGCCAGGCTCGGAAATTCGCGCAACGTCGTTACGTGCCAAATCAACCAGCATCAAATGCTCCGACAGCTCTTTTTTATCGAGCCGTAATTCAAGCTCAATGCGGCTGTCCAAATCCGGGTTAATGCTGCCATCGTCGTTAAAACCGCGACGGCGGGTACCTGCAATCGGATAAACCTCAACATCGCGGCTATCGGCGCAGAATTTCACCGCACATTCAGGGGAGGCGCCAAACAAAGTGAAATCCTGATCTTGCATGTAAAACATGTATGGGCTGGGATTGCTTTGTCGTAATGCTTGATACGCCAGCAAGCTGTCAGGACAAGCGAGGCTGAAGGTGCGAGACGGCACCACCTGAAAAATATCACCAACAAAGATGTTGTGCTTTAGCTGCTTTACATGGTCGCGGAAGGTGGCATCGTCCATGCTTTCGGCAACATCAGAATTGTTTGGCGCAGCACTTGTGGAGCCGAAGGATTGCAATGTTGCGTCGTTGGTTAACTCGGCAATGGCCTCAATACGAGGGGCCAGTTGAGCGATAACTTTGTCGGCGTGTTCGCCGCCAAAGACGGTCGCGACCAAATGACAATGCTGATTCACATGGTCCAAGTGCAATAAGGTTTCAGCCAAATAGAACACAAAATCAGCGCAATCGTTCACTCCTTGTGGCACTTGCGGCAGTTGCTCGACGCTGGCAATCAGATCGTACGCAAACACACCACCAAGGAAAATGGCGTTGGGTTCATCCGAGTCGGTAGTGATTTGATTAACGATGGTTCTTAGTGCATCAAATGGTGACGCTGCTTTCAGTCGCGACTCTTCATCCAAGCCCAATGCTGGTATATCGAATTGGGCTTCTATGGCATCGCCAGCGCATGATGTGGTGGCGATCTGGCTTAACTGTTCGGTTAGAAAGGGCAGTAAGCTGCGGCCATTATCGGTAAGTGCGGTGATACAAACGGTTCGTTCGTTGCACTCTAATCGTAATGCCGCGTCGATCAGCATCAAGCTTTGGGTGTGTTGCTTGGAGTCAATTTCGGCGGATTCAAGCAGCATGCTGTTGCTGTGTTGATTGCGGCCGCAAATTCGCGAATACAAGGCGAGTGGATCGGCTTGATAGCTAAGCGAGCGGGTGACTACATGAGCCTGGCCGATGGCTAAAGAATGGTGCTCAGTCATAGTGCCTCCTGAGCCGATTGCCGCAGCGGCAATGTCAATGTGATAAACCGTTTCATCTCTGCAATTCCTTATAATTGGTTACTGCGCGATAACCAGCAGAGTCAAGGTACAAAAAAGCCCGCTCTGGCTGGAGCGGGCTTTGCGATTCGTTAATTTCAGGCAATCAAAACTCAACGCACAACCCGCAAGGGACGTGCCACCACCAGTTGGTTACTTGAGTGTTTGCTGCAAAAGTCATTGCTAACGCCTGAATCTTTTTTGTGGGTGTTATTGGTACGTGATTGACCAACTATTGTCAAGAGAAGACTGGCCTGAGGAGCAATTACGGCATAAAACGGCATAAAAAAAGATGCCAACTGTTAATTGGCATCTTTGTCGTCGGTGTCATGGATATCGACTTGGACTAATCCTTGATGCTGGTTAGCAGGTGAAGCCCAAGCCATGTCACCAGCCAACCTGCTAGTGGCAGACTCCACCAGACCAGTAATTCGACCGGTGACAACATCAGGGTTATTCGCCTGATTCGTCAGTTTCGACCATGGTTTGCAAGCTGGCCCAAACTTGTTCTAGTTGGCGAACAGAACTTTCTTTGATGTCTGCGGCCACTTGCTCAGCAACTTCCATAGCAACTTCTGTGACCGTCTCGGTCAGATCGTTAGCCGAAGCCGCAGGTGCGAAAGCAGTTGAAGCCAAAGTTAATCCAGAAATAAGTGCGATTTGAATGCGTTTCATGATTTCTCTCCAGTACCCTTTCCTGTCTGTTGCAGGGGTGTGGGTTAGTGTTAGTTTCCAGTGACACCGCTGTGCTTCACTGCGTTACACAACCAGTAATTCAAGCTGTGTGCCAACTTGGTTAAAATTTTTAACGTATTGTTTTAATTATTGTTTATTTTGGTTGGTTAGTTTTTTTGAAATTGTAACGAGTGCCTTGGGCGGGATGTGTTAGTGAAAATAACTAGCGAGTTGGTGATTTTCACAAGTGCTGATAGTGCAACATAGCCGAACCATGAGTGCTGTATGCTGTTCTCATCAAATCGCTTGGCAGGTTTTTGTTACTGCGGTTACCATCGCATTTTGATTTCAGCCAAAGCTGAGCCATCACTAAACCGGACCAACAGCCAATGAAGATTGATTTGCATTGCCACAGCACATGCTCTGACGGCACCTTAACGCCGCAGGAGTTGCTATTGCGTGCCAGCAACATGCAGGTTGATGTATTGGCGCTGACCGATCATGACTCGGTTGAGGGCGTTGCCAAACTTCGAGAAGCGGCACAAGCGGTAAAGCCCCCCATCCAAATTATTAATGGTGTCGAGATCTCCTGTGCTTGGCACGGGCTCGAAATACACATCGTCGGTTTGCACTTTGATTTGCAGCACCCAGCAATCACTGAGTTATTGGGTCAGCAGGCCGAGCGACGCTTGACCCGCGCCATGACGATCGCCGCTCGTTTGCAGCGCAAAGGGCTGGACAACTGCTGGTCTAAAGTATCGGCGCTTGCCCAAGGCGGGCAAGTGACGCGCTCTCACTTTGCCCGCTTGCTGGTCAAAGAAGGTTGGGTAAGTTTGGAGAAAACCGCCTTCAAAAAATATCTGCGCAAAGGTCGCAATGCCTACGTTGCGCCACCTTGGTGTTCGATCCCCGAGGCAATTGCGGCAATTCAAGCGGGCGGCGGCCGAGCGGTGCTGGCACACCCACTGGATTACCAACTGGCTGGCAATTGGCTCAGCAAATTATTGGATGAGTTTAGTGATGCTGGCGGCGATGCGATTGAAGTGGCACAATGCCAGCAAACACCGGCGCAACGCCTGAAGTTGGCCGAATTAGCCAGACAGTACAATTTGCTCGCCTCGCAGGGTTCTGATTTTCACTTTCCTGCAGGGCGCCGAGAGTTAGGCCGAAGCCTTGAACTCCCAGCAGATTTAACCCCAGTGTGGGACGGCTGGTTGACAGCAAACGAGGCGTGAATAAAACAAAAGGATCCCGGCCATGAGTCAATTTTTTTATGTGCATCCCGACAACCCACAAGCCCGACTAATCAATCAAGCGGCAGCGATCATTCGCAATGGCGGCGTGGTAATTTATCCAACTGATTCGGGCTATGCCATTGGTTGTCATATTGGTGATAAGAAAGCGTTAGACCGCATTTGTCGTATTCGAAAAATCGATAAAGACCACAACTTCACCTTGGTTTGTCGCGATTTATCTGAGTTGAGTTTATATGCCAAGGTAGAGAACTCTGCTTTTCGCGTTATTCGTAATAACACGCCTGGCGCTTATACTTTTATTTTTAAAGCGACCAAGGAAGTGCCTCGCCGGTTATTGAATCCGAAGAAGAAAACCATTGGTATTCGAGTGCCGGATAACACCATTGCGTTGGCGCTGCTCGAAGCCCTTGGCGAGCCGCTGATGTCGACCACCTTGATCTTGCCAGACAGCGATGTTGCCGAGTCCGATCCGGAAGAAATTCGTGATCGCTTGGAGCATCAAGTGGATCTGATCATCAACGGCGGCCACCTTGGCGAATCGCCAACGACAGTCGTTGATTTCAGTGATGATGAGCCGGTTATCGCACGAGTTGGGCAGGGCGATCCTGACGTGTTTGCCTAAGCCATGAGCGAGGTTGCGTCGTCGCAAACAACACCCTCTAGTCTGGCGGAATCGTCTGTTCAAAGCCCGACGCAACAACAGCCCTTGCCGCTGGGCTATGTCCGCGGCGAGGCATTTACCGACCAGCCTCAAGATCTCTACATTCCACCTGAAGCTTTGGCCGTTATCCTCGATGTATTCGAAGGGCCAATGGATTTGCTGCTGTATCTGATTCGACGCAATAAGCTCGATATTCTTGATTTGCCGGTACTTGAAATTACCGAGCAATACATGGAATACATCGCCCTGATGGAAGAGCTAAAGCTGGAGTTGGCTGCTGATTACCTATTGATGGCGGCATTATTAGCTGAGCTAAAATCGCGCATGCTATTGCCTCGCCATTCAGACGATGAAGCAGAAGAAGCTGACCCACGAGCAGAGTTACTGCGGCGCTTGCAAGAATACGAGCTATTCAAGCGCAAAGCCGAGGAAATTGAACAGCTGCCGCGCAATGAGCGAGATTTCTTTTGCGCCAAAGCCGATCTTGATGACACGGTGAAGCCGACCAAACTGTCGCCAGATGTGGAATTAGAGGATCTGATGATGGCATTTGCTGGCGTCGTCAAACGGGCGCAGGCGTTTGATCATCACCATGTTGAGCGCGAAGCCTTATCGACGCGCGAACGCATGACTCGGGTGTTGGAAACGTTACAGCACGGAAAGTTTGTCAGCTTCGATCAGCTATTTGATGTCGAAGAAGGTAAGGGCGGCGTGGTCGTGACCTTCTTGGCGATTTTGGAGCTGGCTAAAGAGCAGCTGTTAGAGCTAACTCAGGCCGAACAGTTTGGCCAAATCCATGTTCGAGCGAAGGCTGCGTGATACAACTCGAATCGTTTGTATGAAGGGTTCTATGGTTTGTTGTGAGAGACGCCGTAAAATCATCCCTGATGGCTCTGCTGCTGCATCCATGCAGCAGAAGCTCACACAACAAACCATAGAACCCTTCAACGTAAGCTCTTGGCCTTCTATAGTGAGTTCGAAGTTTGCTGGCGATTGCTTGGGCTACATAACTAAAATAGCCGATTGATTAGGCTAGTTAACTAGAAATAACTGTAACGATGAAACCGGAGTCATCAGCAGAAAATGGCAAAACCCATTAACGACGAACAACTTGCCCAAATCATCGAAGCGGCCTTGTTTGTTGCAGATCAACCGATGACGCCGGTGGCATTGCGTGATTCGGTGTTGCAGCAATTCGCGGTGCCATTGCCACGGATCCGCGAAGCCCTAGAGCGGCTCAGGCAGGATTATTTATCACGAGGGGTGAACTTAATTGAAGTGGCGTCGGGATTCCGTTTTCAAACCGCGCCGGTGGTCAGTGAACAAATCGCCCTCATGTGGACCGAACGCGCGCCACGCTACTCCCGAGCAACGCTCGAAACCTTGTCATTAATTGCTTATCGCCAGCCGATCACCCGAGCTGAAATTGAAGACGTGCGCGGCGTGTCGGTGTCGTCGCAGATCATGAAAACCTTACAAGAGCGCGGTTGGATTAAATCGGTTGGTCATAAGGAAGTGCCGGGCAGGCCATCCTTGTGGGCAACAACTGCTGAATTTCTGGATTATTTTGGCCTCAAAAGCCTCAGTGATTTACCCGAACTTGAGATGCCTGAAAATGCTCGAGAGCTGGCGCTGGCTAACGAATATCCGTTACTTAATGAGGTTGAAACGAGCAAAAAAACTGAAGCCGAGGATCAAACCCAAAGTGCCGACGCAGATGTTTCAGTTGCTGAACAGGCGATAGTTAAAGACCTAGACTGATTACTTGATGTTCGTATCAAAATGATACACACTGTCATTCACATTGAATTGGCGCTTTGCCGGATCTGAATAGGGAATTACAGTGACACTGGAACAAGTTAACTTCTCGCAAAAACAACGTCTTGCCTATATCGATTTCAAATTACTCTTCACTGGTTATGTGACCCGCAGCGAAATCGTCAATCGCTTTGAGCTGGGATTAGCCGCCGCAAGTCGCGATTTGTCGCTCTACAAAGAGCTAGCGCCGAATAATATGGCGTATGACAACGCCGAGAAAAAGTACTTTATCACCAACAAATTCGCTCCGATTTACCACCACGATCCGCGCACCTCATTGATGAAAATTGCCTATCAGATTTCTGATGGTTTCGATGCTGTTGGCGATGTTCAATTTCCGGTTACCGCACCCACTCAGCTTAACGTGCCTGATATTTTTATTGTCGCGCGCTTATCCCAAGCAGTGATCAACAAACGCCCTGTACGGGTGACCTACACATCGCTAAGCAGCGGCACCAGTGAGCGTGAATTGGTACCGCACACCATTGTCGATAATGGCTTGCGTTGGCATGTCAGAGCCTATGATCGCAAAACCGAATCGTTCCGAGATTTTGTTGTCACTCGCTTGAGCAAAGTGGAAGTGCTGGCAGAAACCATCGATGAAGTTGAAACGTCGAGCTACGACACCCACTGGCAAGCGCCGTTGACCTTGGAGCTAGTGGCTCACCCAGCCAACATCAAGCACCCGCAGGCCATTGAAATGGATTACGGCATGGACAACGGGGTATTAATGATTAATACCAAAGTCGCCCTAGCCGGTTACCTATTGCGCCGCTGGAATGTTGACTGCTCCGGCATGGCGAGCTTGCGTGGGCCGGAGTATCAGCTGTATTTGCGGAACAGCAAAGTGCTTGACGGCATTGAAGAGCTGGCTATTGCGCCGGGCTACCAACTGCCTCAACGCTAGTTTCGCAATCTGTGCAGTTGCTGGAGCGCCGCAACCAAGCAACTGCAGCCATCAGCGCCAGCGCAACTAATGCGGCAGCGATAGAGCCCAACATCGCGTGTTTGAATCCCCAGTACTGGGCCAGCAAGCCGGCCAATGCTGTGCCTGCCATCATGCCGCTGCGCATTGCATTGGTGTAAAAAGCAGAAGCAAAACCCAAACGCGCAGTTGCTGCATCTTGGATCAGACTGATCCCCAAGCCTGCGAAAATGCCAAAATAAATAGCGTTGAGAGCCTGCAGTGCAAATAGCTGCAATGGCGATTCGGCAAACTGCATGCCGATGTAGAACAGCAGGGCAAAACCAAAGCCCAAGGTGAACATGCGGTAATGGCCGAATCGGCCTGCCCAGCGAGGAACCAACAACATAATCGGAATTTCCAAACCAGCGGTCAGGCCCATGAGCATACCGGGTAATGACACCGGCAGGGCAAGTTCTTCGGTAAGATAGAGCGGCAGAGCGGTCAGATACAAGGTGTTGGCGAGGTTGCCGACTAACATCACCGCGCCAAGCAGCCACAACTCCAATGAAAGTGGCACCTTGGGTTGTTCCGTTGATGCTGACTTTTGTACCGTGGTTGCCTTTGGCAGGCACGTCCACGCCATCACAATGACCAGTAAGCACAGCATGGCTGATAAGTAGAAATTAGCCGAAAATCCAAACCAATCGACTGCCGTGAAGGCAATCGTTGGGCCAATAATCCACACAAGCGATACCCCCGATCGCATCTGGGAGTTGAGCGCCACGCTGTTTTTACCACTGCTGTCGGCATAGCTGCGGATCATCGCTAGCATCAACGGAAAGCTGGCACTAGCGCATCCCATTAACACAACGCCCACCACCAGTGCTTGCCAGAAATTGGTGACGTTTGCAAAGGCGATACCGGCTAATAATGCTGCCGTCATTGAGATCGTGAACAAGGGCAGGCCAGATTTGCCGCGGTCGAGTAATCCCCCAAGGAATTGACTAAGCAAAATACCTGAAAGGGCGGTGGCGATGGTGTAAATGCCAATATAAGACGGTGGCGCTTGCAAATGTTTAATAAGGAAATAGCTCATAATCGGCATGATCAGGCTATAGGACATCGCCGTGAGGCTATTCACCACGAAAAGTCGACTAGCATCACCACGCAGCGACGCCAGTGCAGAGAGAAATTTTGTTTTCATTAAAACTGCCTGAGCTGTGACAATAGCTCAAAAGAAAAATGTGAAAGAAAGCGCATACATTTTATTTTGATTTGGTTGGTTTGCAACCAAAAACTGTGTTTGTTCATCGCTTCAAATCACGTTTAGATTTGTTTTTTGTGGTGTGAGCCGCCACCAAGTATCACTATCCGGTGAAGCCAAATTCACAAAGCGATAAAGAAGGCAAGTCAACGTTCAGACGCCGTAAATACTTCCATGTAGGCTCGGCGCTGGCTTCCATGCCAGCGACGCTTCACTATAGCCTTGTCATCTTTATCGTATTCAATGTGTGAGGGGTAGTTAAAAGTAGTTTGCCGGCTGAAGCACCTCTCAGTGATACTTGCTGCTTGCTCTCCGGAGTAGAACAGTCACCCGAACATGCTGAGTAATGAGCTATTCGTCATCTACGAAGACCTTCTGCAGCAGGGATGCTGCGGTAGAGCTTACATGGGACAAATTTGCAAATTTGTCGCGCAGGCAGGAAGCCGAAGCGGGGCTTTGCAGAGGGCAGGAGCCCGGCAGCAAAGTATTTACAGCGTGTCTGAGTGGTTAATGAATAGCTTATTGCTCTTGCTTTGGATTTTACTAGGGCACACAAGCCACCAAGTATCACTATCCGGTGAAGCCAAATTTACAAAGCGATAAAGAAGGCAAGTCAACGTTCAGACGCCGTAAATACTTCCATGTAGGCTCGGCGCTGGCTTCCATGGCAGCGACGCTTCACTATAGCCTTGTCATCTTTATCGTATTCAATGTGTGAGGGGTAGTTAAAAGTAGTTTGCCGGCTGAAGCACCTCTCAGCGATACTTGCTGCCTTCTCTCTAGAGTAGAACAGTCACCCGAACATGCTGAGTAATGAGCTAATCGTTATCTGCGAAGACCTTCCGCAGCAGGGATGCTGCGGTAGAGCTTACATGGGACAAATTTGCAAATTTGTCGCGCAGGCAGGAAGCCGAAGCGGGGCTTTGCAGAGGGCAGGAGCCCGGCAGCAAAGTATTTACAGCGTGTCTGAGTGGGTAATGAATAGCTTATTGCTCTTGCTTTGGGTTTTACTAGGGTGCAGAAGCCAGCAAGTATCACTTTTCGGTGATGCTCAAGTCCATCCATGGAGCGCTCTGCATCCGGCATCCATGCCGGATGAAGCACCTCTCATTGATACTTGCTGCCTGCTGTGAACTATCAATGGCCTTTTATGGTAAGCGGGATAAATAGTTCCACAACAAGCTTCTGCTGCAGGACGCAGCAATAGAGCCATCAGGGATGATTTTACGGCGTCTTGTTGGGGAACTGTTTGTCTCGGTTGGAACGCTATGACTAACAAGTATTGCTAGACGAAGTTAATCGCAAAACTTGAAGGCGATGAGTTGTTCATTAGCCATGAAGGCCTTCCGCATCATGGATGCTGCGGTAGAGCGCAGAAACACTCGATTAAATCGGCGGGGTGCTTGGCTAAAACACCGCAACTCGGCCATTGGCGAGTTCAACACGTTCAACTTGATGCTGCCAGTACTGGGCGATGGTATCTGTGTCGAGTACCGCTGATGGCGTGCCTTGTGCAACTAGTTTACCGCTTTCAAGCAATGCACAGTGATCGCAATACTGCAACACTTGATTCAAATCGTGGAGCACAGCAAGGACTGCAAATCCCCGTTGATGGGCGAGCTTTTGAGCGAGCGCTAAGATCTGGTGCTGCTGCCCCAGATCTTGAGCTGAAGTCGGCTCATCAAGAAGCAGTAGCGGTGTCGTTTGTGCTTGGCTCAGCTGCAATAAAACTCGAGCCAATTGCACCCGCTGACGTTCGCCGCCAGACAGAGAAGGAAACGAGCGCTTAGCAAATCGCAGGCAATCGGTTTCTGCCATCACCTGCTCGATGGCCCGCTGGGCTTGCTGTTTTGATAAGGTCAGCGGGGTTAAACCCAAGGCAACCACTTCCTCCGCGGAGAATGGAAAAGTCAGCTGACTTTGTTGCGGCAATACGCCAACGTGTTTAGCCCGCTCCAATGCAGGCCACTGGTTAATTGGTCGGCCATGTAATTCAATTTGTCCTGTGGCGCGAATGTCGCCACTAATCGCCTTTAACAAGGTCGATTTTCCAGCACCATTCGGGCCTAACAGCGCACTTAGTTCGCCGCCGTTTAGGGTTAGCGTGTCGATATCCAGCAACTGGCGATGGCCAGCGCGATAGCTAATATTCGTCACGGTTAACATGTTAGCTCCACTGTTTGCGCTGTTGGATCAGTAACGCGAGGAAAAACGGCGCGCCGAGCAAGGCGGTGAGCAAGCCAACGGGTAATTCAGCAGGTTGCACCACAGTTCTCGCCAGCAAATCGGCCACCATCAGTAACGCGGCTCCTAGGAGTCCCGATAAGGGCAGCAAGGACCGATGATTGGGGCCTGTCGTTAAACGGACTAGATGTGGCACCACCAAGCCAATAAAACCGATGATCCCCGCGCAAGCCACAGTCACACCAACGCCAACAGCTGTCAGGACAATTAATTCCAGCTTGAGCCGCTCTACGGCGATCCCTAAATGACGCGCTTCGGCTTCGCCTAAAAGCAGAGCATTCAGTGCGGCTGCGCGTGATTGAAACGCCACTGCTAAGGCAATAGCAGTGGCCAATGCCAACCATAAACTTGCTGAATTTGCGCCAGTTAATGAGCCCATTTGCCAAGTTGTCAGCTGGCGCAAGCTTTGATCGTCAGCAAAGTAGCTTAAAAAGCCAATCGCAGCCCCAGCAAACGCAGCGATGGCTACGCCTGCCAACAATAAAATCAAGACTGAGGTGCCTTGTTTAGATTGCGCCAAGCCATACACCAATAAGGTCGTCAGTAACCCCATCACAAATGCGCTGGCAGGAATGGTCCAAGCGCCCCAAGCTAGTGGGAACAACACAATCGCGACGATGGCACCAACCGCGGCGCCCGAGGACACACCGATAATGCCAGGATCGGCTAACGGGTTGCGAAACAGCCCCTGCATCACGGCGCCACACTGAGCCAGAATAAACCCAACAAACAGCGCTAGTAGCAGACGGGGTAAGCGCAATTCCATGATCACGACTTGTTCGTGGGGGGCAAGTTGACTCATTGGCTGTTGCCAGCCAGCCACATGATCAACCAACGTCAGCAAGCTCTCTTTAGCGGGCAATGTCATGGCGCCAGAGATCAGCGACACCATCATCCCGATAGCAATGACCAGAAGTAACGACGTGGCGGTATAGCGTGTTGGCCAGCGCATCAGTGAGCTGCCGTCACCAGTTGTTGCAGGCGCAGCGCTTCGTCAATTGCGCCAAGGCTCAAACCTGCGACCAGAGTGGCGCCATTGACCGAATAGAGACGTTGGTGTTGGCCTGCTGGGGTGTGTGCAAGAACAGGGTTGGCAGCGAGTAGATCGGTAACGGCTTGTTGTGCCGAACGTCCGGCAACCAGAATGACCGTCGGCGCCATGCTTAGTAAGGATTCTGCCGATACATTACGATAATTGTCGTAGTCAGCGACATTAGCTGCGCCCATTTGTTGGATCAGCGCATCACCAGCGGTGCCAACGCCGGCCAGACGCAATTTGGCAGGATCCATTGCCAGAATAAACGCAACTCGATGATTGGCCAAAGGCGTTTGCTGTAGTTGAGCTTGTTTGCTGTCGAGCTTGGCAAGCAATTGTTGCCCGCGCTCGGGCTCGCCTAGTGCCTTAGCGGCAGCTTGAATGTTACTGCGCAGCTGCGTCGTTGTCAGCGCGCCGGGGAGTTGCAACAGGGCCACATTGGCTTGTTTCAGGGCCGCTACCGTTTCCGGTGGCCCCATGTGTTCGCTACCAATGACGGTTGTTGGATTGAGGCTGAGCAAACCTTCTGCCGACAGCGCTCGGTGATAGCCAATATTGGGTAATTTAGCGGCGCCCTCCGGCAGTTTGCTGGTGACATCGATGGCAACTAATTGATCGAGCAAACCAAACTCCACAACCAAGCTGGTGGCGGCTGCATCGGTGGCGATTAGCCGGTGCTCCTCGGCTTGGGCAGTCGTCGCTAAGCTAATCAGCGAACCTAAGCTAACAAACGACATCAATATTAGCGGGCGGATTTTGGCAATCATGGTTGTTGTTCCATCAAAATTTGAGTGTTGGTGATTTGTTGTTGATTCAATAAAGCGAGTAATTTCAATAGCGGCTCAACATCGGCATTGCGATCAGCGGCAATTGTCACTTGCTGATCTGCATTGGCCAACAATGGACTTAATGCTTGTTCAAACGCTGCCCAGGACTCATAGCCTTGCTGATTTATCGCGAACATGGGGCTGTTCGGCTGTATCGCAAGAGTGAGACTGTGATGGTTGGCTGATGCTGGCGCAGCCTGATCGGTGGTTGGAATATCGACCGGTAGCGACAATAGTCGTGCATTGGCGGTTAACAGCAAAAACACCACCACAATAAACACAATATCAATCAATGGCGTCAGCTCGAGCTGAGTGCTCATTGGTGCTTGTTGTTGGGTTTTGATCATGCCAGCGCCTCGGTGCCAACCCCATCGATTTTCAAGCTGGAGATATTGATGACGTACTCGGCACGTGACACTAGTTTATCGACCCACAGTTGGAATCCGTGGGCGCCAAGCATCGCTGGCACCGCAATAATCAAACCGGCAGCGGTGGTTTTCATCGCCATACCCAAGCCTTCGGCCAGCATTGCAGGCTCAATTGGGCCGGCGTGTTCGCCGATGGTGTCAAATACTTGAATCAAACCAATCACAGTGCCAAGCAGGCCCAATAACGGCGCAACTAAAGATATGATCTGTAACACCCGAATACCGGCGGCGAGTTTACGCTGCTGGCCACTTAGCCAAACGGCGACGATTTCCTCGCGTAGCGCTTTGGCTTGGTTGCTGTGGCTTTGCAGCAAGGCAATACCCCGATTTGATAAGGTTCGCTGGGCGCTGCGCATGCTCAGAATGAGCAAGCGCTCAATGATGATCATGGTGGCTAGAAGGGCGCACAACATCAACGGCAAGGTCAGAGGGCCAAGTTGCCCGTGCAAGAATGCGTAACTGCTCATAATTGTTTTCGCTTGGTTATTGCAATGAAAATTCGATCGGAATTCGGACCCTAGAAGCCATGGCCAAGCCATTGACTTGGTGCGGCTTAAAGCGCCAGCTACCGACTGCCGCCAAAGCCGACTCATCAAGTACGTTTAGGCCCGAGCTTTGGCTAATGGTGGTTTGCGTTTGCTGCCCTTGCGCGTCGAGCCACACATCTATCCATACCACGCCTTGCTGACCCCGTTTGCGGGCTATGGTTGGGTAGCGCGGAGGGCTAGGGGGCGCGGCAAACAAAGGCTCGACCAAGACCGGTTGCTGGTGCGCTCCGCTGGCCTGATGATTAGCGGCAATCGCCGTTTGCTGTTCGTTACCGACATCGCTTTTCGTGACTTTCTCGATTTCAACCATTTCCTCAGTTACCTCAGTCAATGGTGGTGTCTCGGTGGTGGTAGCCGATGGTTCGTTGTTGGCGATTAGGACTGCTTCTTGCTGCTCAGTAGTTTGCTCTAACGGTGTTTCTACCGGTTCCGCAGGTTGCTCGAATAGGGCTGCTGACGTGACTTCAGCGGCGCTTGGCTCAGCTACTGGTACAGGCTGAGCGTTCGCGGACGCTGGCTGTCTAGCAACAGGTTGGGGAGCAGCAACCATATTGACTTGGACGGATACCGCCGAGCGGATCCCCATTGGTGATGACAGTGGGGCAGGTGTGACATCCATGGATACCCAAAACAAGCACAACAAGGCGGCTGTGATCATCAGTGCGCGGCCACTTAACAGTGGCCAGTTTCGTTTCAGGTATACCGTCATGTCGATTTGTCGCTATAAAACAGTTGGTTAACAAACGCTATCGGTTGTGCTCGGAAGCAGTTACAGGTCGTACTCGGGCTATAATAACGAAAGAAATAAATAATGCAAATGAGAACGATCCGTATTTACATTATTAAATATAGCCGTTAGCATTGCCCGAAATTGCTCCTCAAGAGAGCAACCAATGAGCGGTATGTCATTGCCGCCGCTGAATAATGCAAGCCAGTAATCTGTATTCGAAAGTTTTTGGGATAGTTATTTTTGGGATAGTTATGAACGTTAAACCGTTAGCACTTTGTATCAGCACCGCGTTGTGTGGTGTGGCCGTTGCCGCAGATGAGCAAAACGCCGCTGCAGCGCCAGCCGAACAATCGGTCTTTGAAGTGAATGCTGTGGTAGTGAACGCCACTCGTATCGAGACTTCACTGGATGAGGTTACTCGCCCAGTTGCGGTTGTTAATAAAGAAACCATTGAAACCATTCAGCCGCAATCGGTCGCTCAAGCTGTTGCTTATGAGCCTAACATTACCGTCAGTGGCGGCCCGCGTGCCAATAACCAAAGTGTCAATATCCGTGGTTTATCGGGTAATAAAGTTTTGCAAACCGTGGATGGCGTCCGTCAGGTATTTGAATCTGGGCATCGGCCAACTTACTTTTTTGACCCTGAACTGCTGACCAGCGTCGAGGTGGTTAAAGGCCCTGCGAGTAGCTTGTGGGGATCGGGCGCTGTCGCTGGTGTGGTATCGCAAAACACCGTGTCTGCCGGCGACCTGTTAGCGCCAGAGCAAACGATTGGCGGTTTTGTTAAAACCGGCTTCAATGACAACAACGATCAGTCCACTACCACCGCCGCAGTAGCAGGGCGCACCGATAGCGTCGATCTATTATTCAGCGCCTATTACCGTGATTCCAACGATGCCGAATTGGGTAACGGCCAATCATTAGTCGGTTCGGGCTCTGAGGACAAAGGCATGCTGGCCAAAGCACAATGGCAGCTTGATGATGCCCAATCACTGGAATTCAATTTCCGCGCGGCTAACGTCGAAGGGGCAGTGCCATCGAATGCATCTGCCGATCCAAACGGCAGCTCGAACTTTATGATCGGGCGCGATCAGGACACCATGAACGCGGCGTTGGATTACCGCATTAATACCGCCTCGCCACTGCTCAATGCTCAAGTCATGGCGTACTGGAATAGTGTTGAAATGGACGAAGAGCGGCTCAGTGATGGTCGCTCAGACAACACTGAACTGGATGTTTACGGCCTCAATATCAACAATGTCTCGCAAATTGGCGATGTTACCTTGTTGTACGGGATTGATGGTCATCGTGAGGAATTTAGCGCTGATCGCGGCGGTGAAAATAGGCCGATTCCGCCTGATGCCGACACGGATATTTTTGGTGGCTTTGTGCAAGCGAGTTATCCCGTTGCTGATGGTTGGCGAGTGGAAGCGGGCGTTCGCTACGACTACTTTTCAACCGAGGCGAAAAACCTAGGTGACGATCGCTCTGATAATGATATCAACCCATCGGCAGCCATCATCTGGCAAGCGCAAGATTGGTTGGAGCTGACGCTGCGTCATGACCGCGCTTTCCGGGCGCCAAGTTCTGAGGAACTTTACTCCACCGGCTACCACTTTTGTATGTTCCCAGGCTTTTGTAACAGCTTTGAGCCCAACCCAGATCTGAAACCTGAACAAGCCGCCAATACTGAGTTAATGGCCAAGGCCGAGTTCGCTGGGGTGTTTGGTAATGATGATTCTTTGCACATTCAATCTTCGGTATTCCAGAATAAAGTCGATGATTTCATTCAACAAATTGTGACGGCACCGGCCTTTGGTCCACAAATGGATCCGGGTAAAACCTATTGGTACAACGTCAATGAAGCGACCATCAAAGGCTTTGAGATCAGTGCTAATTATGCTTATCAGGCGTTTAAAGCCAGTTTGGCGTACGGCATTGTCCGCGGCGAAGATGATCACTCTAACGACGATCTGACCAATATCCCGGCCGATACCCTGACCGCCGATCTGAGCTATGGCTTCTTCGATAGCCAGTTGACCACCGGTGTCCGTATCACCCATGCCAACGATCAAGACAAAACTAAGTACGAAGCTAACACCGATGGCACCACCTACGATGGTTACACCGTTGGTGATTTGTACGTCAGTTACAAGCCTGCCGCTTGGCCGGCGGTCAAGGTAGATTTAACCGTCAACAACATTAGCGATCGCCATTATCGTCAAGCGTGGAGCGAGCTGGACGAAGTTGGCCGAGAAGTGATTTTGTCTGCGAAATACAGTTTCTAAACCATTATGTAATTAGCCCCCGCATGTGGGGGCTTTCTGTCGAGGTAGTTATGACCGAACAAGTCTCCCCACAAGCTGAGCAAGCCACCGTTCTTCCTGGTAGTCAGGCGCAGGCGCTGATGACCGAATTAGCGTCATGGCGCAACACCACCACTATTGTCATTGTGGCTGGTTGTGTCTTTGAATTTAAGGGAGTTTTTCCTGCCGGCAGTATTGCAGAAGGGTATTACAACTTAGCGCTTGGCGAGATGGGTTTTAGTGGCCACATTAAGTTGCAGGCGATTGCGTCGATTCGGCTGATTGAGCGTAAGCACCGTGGCACCGACAGCTTTGCGTTTGTGTTTGAAGACCGCAAGGGCCAACCAATCTTCAAGGTATATCTGGGGCGCGATGATCAACACGTCATTCACCCTGAACAACTCGAACAATTCCAACAAATAAAAGCCAATGGCTTACAACCTAATTAATGATCTGGAGAGACCATGACGAGTGAACGAATTGCCGGCCGCGTCGGCCCGGAAATTAAACAATTACTGGACAGCCGCAAGAGCTTGTTTTTGTCGTCAATTACCAAAGATGGCGCCCCTTACGCATCTTATGCGCCATTTGCCATGGGTGACGAATGTTTCTACGTGCTGCTCAGTGAAATTGCCGTTCATGCGGTGAATTTGCAAGTGAATCCAGTGGCATCTGTGTTGGTGATTGAAGATGAAGACAGCGCCAACGAGTTGTTTGCTCGGTTGCGGGTTAACTATCAGGTGGAGGCCCATGTGTTGCCGGTTGATAGCGACGAGTGGCAGTTCGGACTCGATCAACTCACAGGCCGCCATGGCGAGTTAGTGAGAAATCTTAGCCAGTTAGGCGATTTTAAAATGTTCCGTTTGGAGCCAATTAGTGGCCGCTTTGTGAAAGGCTTTGGGCGCGCGTTCTCGTTTTCAGGTAAAGGACTGTTAGGGGAGCAAATTGAACACATGCGCGATGGCCACAAAAAGCGCGAGCAAGCCGAGGCGTAATCGCGCCAATTACCCATGTTAGCCGGCCTGTTGTGCCGGCTTTATCGTTAGTGATGCCAAGCAATTTCGGAGTATGTGATGTCGACACCTTTTGATCCTTGTTCTCTAACCTTGACTGAAGCAATGACAGGGCGACCATCACCATCGCCGCTGCAATATGCGTTCGCGGCCAAAACTGGTGCTCACGCTGGTCGTGGCGGAACCCCGCCGATGACAGCAGGCGCGGCTCGGCAGCAATTATCGTCGTTACTTGCACAGTCGTCTGCCAGCAGCCAAGGTAGAGCCTTGTACGTGCATATTCCGTTTTGCCGGGTGCGTTGTAGTTTTTGTAATTTCTTCAAATACGCCGCCTCTGCTGAACTCATGGCGAACTACTTCGATTTGTTATTGCTCGATTTAGAACGCAAAGCGGTGCAGCCTTGGTCACAAGCACAGCCATTTGATGCGGTTTATATCGGCGGCGGTACGCCGACCGACTTAACTGCGGCGCAAATTTTCACCTTGGGTCAGCGAATTCAGCAATGTCTACCATTGGCTGATGATTGCGAAATAACGCTGGAAGGTCGCCTCAACAAGTTTGACGATGACAAATTTGCCAGTGCTTTGAAAGCTGGCTTCAATCGCTTTTCATTTGGTGTGCAAAGCTTTGATACGCAAGTGCGCCGAGCGGCCAAACGACTCGATGACCGCGAACCACTGCTGGCTCAGCTCAAACGTTTGACTGCCAGCAATGCCGCCACCATAGCCATTGATTTGATGTATGGGCTGCCGCATCAGACGGCCGATAGTTGGCAGCAAGACCTAGAAGACACGCTGAGCGCAGGCGTTGATGGGGTTGATTTATATCAGCTGATTCAGTTCAAAGGTTCAGGTATCGAGCGCGATGTTGAAAAAGGTCGCATTACACAGCCGATGGATTCGCCGCAACGCGCCTTGTTGTATCAGCAGGGCAGTCGTTATTTTGCTCAGCATGGCTTGAAACAATTGAGTTATTGCCATTGGGCAACGAGTAACAAAGAGCGTAGCCGCTACAATTCATTGGCAAAATCAGGCGCGGAGATCTTGGCTGTCGGCGCAGGTGCCGGCGGTAGTTTAGCTGGTTTTGGTTACATGCAGCCGCGCGATATCGAGCCGTGGCAACAAGCCATTGAGAACAATCAATGGCCGGTCGCCATGATGATGGTCAAGCCTGCTAATTACCTCCAAGATGCAGCGTTGGTTGGCGCTTGTGATACTGGTCTATTGACGCCAGCGCAAATCGGCGCGGCTCGTTTTCGGGCAGCACAGCCGCTCTTTGCCAAATGGCAACAGCATGGATTAGCTAAATTGAACATCCAAGCGGGACAAGACTGTGTTGAATTGACCACAGCCGGTAAATTCTGGTCGGTGAACATGGCCAATGGTATGTTGCAATACCTGAATCAAAATCCACAAGCAGTCGAGGCGTGCGAAACAGCAGCATGACAACGAATCACATTAGCTGGGCCAGTTTATGGCAACAAATTAAGTGCCATAAAGCCACTTTGGTAAAGGCTCATGTTATTGCTATTTTGGCGACGCTGATCAGCGTGCCCATTCCACTCATGATGCCTTTGATGGTTGACGAGGTATTGCTCAATCAACCCGGTATCGCGGTTGATTGGATGAACCGTATGTTGCCGCAAAGCTGGCATTCCAATGGCGGTTACATCGCGGCGATCCTGCTTGCTGTTGTGCTGTTGCGGTTACTGTCATTGGCATTGACCGTGTTGCAATCACGCCAATTTACCATCATCGGCAAACAAATCTGTTTATCGGTTCGCCAGCGTTTGTTGGCTCATCTACCCAAAGTGCAACTGCAGCAATACGAAACTCAAGGCTCCGGCGGTATTAGTGCGCGTTGCATTACTGATGTGGATACCCTCGATCAGTTTATTAGCAGCTCGGTGTCGAAGTTTCTTGTGGCGGCGTTGTCGCTGGTTGGCGTGGCCGCCATTTTACTGGCGATTAGTTGGCAGCTCGGGCTGTTCATTTTATTGCTCAATCCGGTGGTGATTTATTTTTCACAGCTGTTTGGTAAACGGGTTAAGCAACTAAAAGTGAGAGAAAACGCAGCCACCGAGGCATTTCAAAGTTCGTTGATCGAAACCCTCGATGCTATTCACCAATTACGTGCCATTCGGCGCGATGGTCATTACTTTGCAAAAGTCGGGCAGGCGGCCATTGAACTCAAAGATAGGGCGATTGCTTCGCAATGGAAAACCGAAGCCATGGGCCGGTTTAGCTTCACCGTGTTTCTAGTTGGTTTTGAGGTGTTTCGTGCCGTTGCCATGATGATGGTGCTGCTTTCCGATTTAACCATTGGTCAGATGTTCGCAGTGTTCGGTTACTTGTGGTTCATGATGGGGCCGGTACAAGAGCTGCTGAATATGCAGTACGCCTGGTTTGGCGCAAAAGCGGCTATGGGCCGGTTAAATGCGGTGCTCGATTTACCATCTGAAGTTGCTGAAAAGGGCCAGATCGACCCGTTCGACCGAGCGCCGACGGTTGCTTTAAGCTTCGAACAAATCGATTTTGCCTATGGCGATAAGCCGCCAGTTCTGAAGCAGGTCAACTTGGCTATACCGGCTGGCAAAACCGCGGCGTTGGTGTCGATGAGCGGCGGTGGTAAATCAACCTTAGTTCAACTGCTGTTGGGGTTATATCAACCGCAAAGCGGCACGGTCCGTTATGACGGCCATGCAATCGAGCATGTTGGGGTCGAAGCGGTACGTGCCAATATTGCCACGGTGTTGCAGCAGCCGGCATTGTTTAATACCAGCTTGCGTGAAAACCTGACGATGGGTGCCGATCATAGCGATGATGCCATTTGGCAAGCATTGGCAATTGCCGAGTTGGATGATTTTGTGCGCGAGCAAGATCAGCAACTTGAGACCATGGTCGGGCGCAATGGCGTGGCTTTGTCAGGTGGCCAACGACAACGTTTGGCGATCGCCAGAATGGTATTAAGCGATCCCAAAGTGGTGGTGCTGGATGAGGCCACTTCGGCTTTGGATGTCGCGACCGAAGCCAAGGTGTTGGCGAACTTGCAGCGTTTTTTGCAAGGCAAAACGACGCTGATCATTGCCCACCGGCTCAGTGCTATTGAGCAAGCTGATGAGATTTTTGTCCTCGATGATGGAACGATCAGCCAACGCGGCTCTCATCAGCAGCTTCTTTCCGAGGCTGGACTGTATCAAACACTCTACGGGTCGCAGGTGGTCTAGTTTTACGCCTTGTTGACGAAATGCTTATTCCGGTGCGTATAGCGCAGGCAACAATTACCATTATATCGGTGACGCTCAAGTCCATCCTTGGAACGCTCTACACCCGGCATCCATGCCGGCTGAAGCACCTCATAGCAGTATTTGCTGCCTGCTTGACTGTCACAAATCTATGTTGGCGCGGGAAAGCGATGAGTTATTTATTGCCGTCGAATAGCTCCCGTAGCAGCGACACTTCGCTAAAGCCTTGCTCTCTTAGTCGCTGGCCAAGTTCTGGGATTAGTGATTTCACTTCGCCTTGTTGGCGAAATATTTATTCTGGTACGTATCGCGCAGGCAACAATTACCACTATATCGGTGACGCTCAAGTCCATCCTTGGAACGCTCTACACCCGGCATCCATGCCGGCTGAAGCACCTCATAGCGGTATTTGCTGCCTGGTTGACTGTCACAAATATAAGTTGGCACTGCCCGCTCTTTCGCTTGCGAGCGGATAACAAAAAGTCATTATTGTCACGATAAATAAATTTCGTTTTGCAGAAGCAGCAACGCGCTCTATCGTGCGTTCAAACTATCACGAGATGTTTTACGCAATCTGGTAACAGGGTGAACGCAATGAGTATTCGACATGGCCACAAGGCTTACTACGACTTTGTAAAGTTCCCACGAGGATTCAATAAAACGGGTGATTTCACCCTAAAAGAAGCCGATTTGTTGACTCATTTTGGCCATACGTTGGTCGCACTTGAGCAACGGCAGCTGCAGCCGCTGAACTCCGAAGAGCTGCATTTTGTTGATGTTGTATCGGGCTTAACCGAGCCGCAAACCTTGCTTGAAAAAGCCTGGCTCAAATACATCAAGCTGAGCCGTTGCCACCGTGCATTTCATGGTTTATGTGGCAGCAAGCGTTCGCTATCTGAACCAGTGGTGGAAAGCGATAGCGATAACGATGATTATTTTGGCGATTAGCGATTAGCGATTAGCGATTAGCGATTAGCAATTAAAGGGCGTTGGTAAATGACAATGAGTCGATTATTAATCGGCAATTTAGAGCTTTGCAGCTTACCTGATTTAGGCATAAGCGATTTGGAAGTACGCATCGATACAGGAGCGAAAACATCATCGCTACATGTCGACAATTTGGTTCGGCTGCAAAAGCACGGTCGCCCTTATGTTCAGTTTGATCTTCATCCAGATGTTTACGACCTGGCTCATACTGTTAGTTGTGAAGCGCCGCTGCATGACTCTCGGCGGATCAAATCCTCGAATGGTGAAGCTGAACAACGCTGTGTCATCAAAACGATGTTTGTGATCGGCAATGAGCAATGGCCAATTGAAATCACCCTGACTAATCGGCAAGACATGAGTTACTTAATGTTGCTGGGACGAGAAGCGATGGCCGATCGTGTTTATGTTGACCCGTCATCAACGTTTTTGATTGATAGCGAAAGCAACTAAAAGTAGGTCGTAGCCCGCTTTCATGGTTTCGCTTCGCTACTAAATGGCGCGGGCGGGTTAAATAAAAAATCGGGTAATTGCATTTTGTAGCCGGGTGGCAGCAACTTTAACTGTTCGGCATCTTCAATGTAGAACTGACGCCGCTCTAGCAGATTGGCCTGAGCTAACATGGCCTGAATAATTTCGGAGTGATAAAGCTTGGCTTGATAGCTGCCATCCGCTAATGCCAACGCCATGCCTCGCTCAACTAACGCCTTTAATTCTGGTTGATCGGCGGCGACATAGAAATAAAGCACCAACGGGTAAACCAGCAGAATGTTCTTTTCTACTGTCAGCCCCATATCTTGCCGAATCGCCAGATCCGGCCAAGGCTCATGCGCGCCCAACGGCATGTAATCGAAGCGCTTGGACGCCAACATTTTCCACAGCGCCTCGTTTTTGGTTGCCGTCATTACTGAGAACCCAGCACGCTTTAAGATTTGCGTATCGCCCCAGAATGCCCCTTGGCCAACTTTCAGCTCTTTTAACGGATCGAGCGAATAGATCGAGTCGAACCGCTCTTGCTCACCTTGTCTAATGACGAAAATTCGAAAACCCGTTAGTCCCATAAATATCGGCTGCTTAATGGGTACCACATATTCATCGGCACTGAAGCCAGCACTGGCCCAATGAATGCTGAGCACACCTTTTTTGACTAATGCAGCTTTGCGGCCATCGGTAACGAAAATAGGCAGCGGTTGGTAGCAAATATTGGCTTCGGTCTTA
This sequence comes from Neiella litorisoli, assembly GCF_014773395.1. Lineage (GTDB taxonomy): Bacteria > Pseudomonadota > Gammaproteobacteria > Enterobacterales > Neiellaceae > Neiella > Neiella litorisoli. The sequence continues at coordinate 42,340 of NZ_JACXAF010000034.1, forward strand.
CTCAGAGCAAGTTTCAGCAGGGATAGAACAAGTTCGCTTTTGCGGGTTTCTAGCTTTGGATGAGTGAGGGTGAGATCACAGGCCAAACACAGGTTCGGTATGGCAACCAACAACACCATCAACTGCTTCCAGCCCATCAATCACGATCCTGTCGGCTAACCTGTCGTCAGTATAGCCAATGGCGCTATTTTCTCTCGACCAATTACTGCTATTTGCTGGGTTGATCCGATTGCAGCAAGAACGCGGGCAACTCCATCACATAACCTTCAGGCAGCAGTTTGCTCAATTCAGCATGGTGAATCTGAATTTGGCGCCGTTGGCTGATATTGGCATGGGCTAAAAGTGACTGAATCATTTCTGATTGACGGAGCAGTTGTTGATAGCTGCCGTCGGTGGTGGCACGTGCCATCCCTTGGCTTATTAGAGCCTTGAGCTGCGGGCGTTGAGGGCTGACATAAAAGTACAGTACCGACGGGTACACCAGCAGCAGATTTTGCTCGACGGTCAGGTTCAACTCCGGCCGCAGCGCAATGTCTTTCCACGGTTCATGGGCACCGAGCGAGATGTAATCAAAACGGTGCGATGCCAGCATCTTCCACAATCGCCGCGCTTGGGCGGTGGTAACTACATCAAAACCTGCGCGTTGTAGTAATTGGGTGTCGCCCCAAAACAAGCCTTGGCCAACCCGCAATTGTTTTAAGTCATCGGCGCTCTTGATGTTGTCAAAGCGGTGTTGTTCGCCTTGTCGGATCACTAATACCCGAAAACCAGTCAGACCAAAAAAGATCGGCTGTTTAATCGGATCGGCGTAAGTATCAGCGCTGGAGCCAGCACTGGCCCATTGTACGCTCAGTTGGTTGCTATTGATGAGGGCCGACTTGCGCGCCTCGGTCACCACCAATTGCAACTGTTGGTAGCAAATATCGGCGTCCGTCTTACTAAGAGCGAGTGATAGCAGCGAAAAAATCAGCTGATCTTTACTGGATTCAAGGGGCGGATGGGTCACTGTGTGCTGGCATGACGATGCGATTGCAGGCTTGATCAACACGCCCAAAATGGCCACACAAACGATCAATGGGGCTTGCAAAAACTTCATAGCCAAGGAGTCCAGTGTTGGTGAAATGGGGGCCGCAATGCAGATGTTTTTGAATGCAGCCAATACTACCAGACCCTACCATGGACCGGTAAAAAGACTGTAGCACCTCAGGACGAATTTAGTCACCGAAAACCACGCTGCGTGGCTTTGCGCTTAACCGGTTTTAATGATTACAGATTTTGTCAGCGGCTGTGTTAAAGCCATCATCCGATTCGACAAATTTGCCGCGCGCGGCGAGAAAATCAATCAATTCATCGGCATCCATATCGCTGGCGCTGCAGGTGTGGAACTTAGTCGCTGGGCCAAATTTTTGTTCAATCGCTTGCTTTAGTGTGGCGCGAGTAAATTGCTGCTCTGAATCGAGCATCATGTGCATTACTTCGTGGCCGTGAACGGAATCAGTCATTGTTGTGCTCCGAATGCATTAATGAGTTGGCAGTGTGACCAATGTCTCGCTTGAGAATGCTGATCTAACTCAAAGCGACGGCGACATTTTTTACGCGACGTCTGCGCGGACTTAATTTTTGCGGCGAATTAACATTTTATAGTGTTTTTCAACTCGGTAAAAAATGTTTATAAATCAGTATATTTGTTATTCAAATTTCGCGATTGTGTAAATTAATTACGTTGTTTAAGTGGTTTTCACCGTTAATTTGGCTAAAAAGTGTGTTTTTTTCGGTTGATTCTATTGTTTTATGAAATTTGCAAAAAAACGGTGTAATTAAGGTTCAGATCAAGTTTCGTTTGGCTGAACCCAGTAAGCTTTTCAACGCTTAACAGCCCTCTAATAAGTGGCACAAATTTATAACAAGTACGTAAGGGTAGATTAAATGTCTGATTCTGGAGAATTGGGTTACGCGGAGCAACGTCGTCCGGCGGCGTCATTTGATAGCCGTGAAGACTTTCTTAATCATGAGCTGGAAATTACCAATGTAAAGCGATGGGGCATTAACCTGCCATTTCGCGATTTCGGTATTGAAATCGAAGATTGGGTACCAGCGCTAGCAGCAACGATCGGTAAGATCGTGATGGTGACAGCAATGGTGGCAGCATTTGCTGCCCAATACGGCCTATCACCAGAATTTGTGGCTGAAAATGTTCGTTTTGAGCTGTTGATTGCCGGTGTTTTGTTTGTTGTTCTTTTTTCTGCGATTTTGAACCCAGCAGCCAACTTGGCTGGCACGCACGGGCCGATGATCCCGCTTATTCCGCTCATTGCTTTGGCCGGCGGACACCCGCTTGCGCTGGGTATCATGGTCGGCATTTTCGGACTTCTGCTGAGTTTCTCCAAAGGCGGCTCGCGTTTGGTCAATGCGACTGGCGAAGGGGTTCGTGGCGGACTACTCATTTATTTGGGCGCCGTGGGCACCATCAGCCAGATCAGTAAGCTAGGCGGCTGGGCGGCTGGTATCGAAATGAGCACAGTATCGTTCGGCGTTATCGTCGTCACTATTGTGCTGTACGCTTATTTAGCTCGTATTCAGAAACGTTGGTTGGCGATTCCATTGTGTTCGGCCATCGCCGGTATTGTTGCTTACGCCATGGGCGCACCGTTTGAGTTTGTCACTGAACCTGGTTTGCCAAATATGAACCCATTCTACTGGTGGGGTGAAGACACAGGTTGGCAGTTAGGCTGGCCGTCATTCGAACAATACATCGCGGTGATTCCGTTTGCGGTCTTGGCCGTTGCGATGTGGTCTCCAGACGTATTAGGACACCGTGTATTCCAAGAATTGAACTACCCGCCAAAGGCGAAAAAAGTGCTAATGAACGCCGATGACACCATGGCCGTTGCTTCGATTCGCCAGATCGTCGGTGTAAGCCTGGGTGGCGGTAACTTGGCGTCTTCTTGGGGTACGTACATGATCCCTGCTGCAATTGCTAAGCGCCCAATTCCTGGCGGTGCAATTCTGACCGGTTTGTTGTGTGTGTTGGCCGGTATCTTTGGTTACCCAATGGACTTGGCAATGTGGGAACCAGTATTGCGCGTGGCGCTGTTGGTTGGTGTATTCCTGCCGTTGCTAGAAGCCGGTATGCAGATGGTTAAAGATTCCAAGAACTCACAAAGTGCTGGTATCTGTATCTTCTCTTGTGCCTTCGTAAACCCTGTATTCGGTTGGGCTCTAACCATGTTGCTCGACAACTTGGGCTTCATTGGTGACAAAGAGCGTCCGAAGCAATTGTCTACTCTAGACCGTCTGTGGTTGCCACTGGTTGCCTTCGTTGTGTGTGTTGGCTCTTTGGCTTTGGTCGGTCAGCTACCGGGTATTCCTGCACTACTGTAATTTTTCCAGAGAGACTCAATGGACTGAACTCTCACACTTCTCTGATAAAAAAGCCGCCCGATAAATCGGGCTGTCTCTTATACACAAATCCCCGCTAAGCAATTGGCGGGGATTTTTTTGAACTTTTTCCGTGAACTTCGATCTGATCTCCACATTACTTTTTT
>NZ_JACXAF010000035.1 GCF_014773395.1 Neiella litorisoli
TGTGGAAGCGCTGTGAGGCGTTAAGCTAACCTGTACTAATTGCCCGTGAGGCTTAACCATACAACGCCCGAGTGGTTTTGTATAAATAGCTCTGACTAAACATGATTGACTCATTAGAGTGACGATAAATCAAATTTTTACCTTAGAGCGAGCAGCCTTGAGCTTGTCGCTTTAACGGGTTTCCGAGTTACCTTTTTCGCTTGGCGGCCATAGCGTTGTGGACCCACCTGACTCCATTCCGAACTCAGACGTGAAACGCAACTGCGCCGATGGTAGTGTGGGGCTTCCCCATGTGAGAGTAGGTCACCGCCAGGCACCTAATAAAGCAAAAGCCCGATTCGAAAGAGTCGGGCTTTTTTGCGTTTAAGGGCCCGACTGCTCCGCCCCCATGTGCGTCATATCTCTGTTGATATCATTAATAGCCCTTAGGCTGCCCCGAAGGGCGGAGGGCATGACTACAAGACGTAGCAGGTAGCTCGCTAGTATTTCTCCGTTTGTTGGTTTACTAACAAAGCTCACAAAAACAACAAGTTAATTATTTGTTAAATGGCAGTATTTCAGTGGCTTATAAGTGGCCCATGGTTTGCTGCGTGTCACTACGGCTAACGTCACTATGTAGAGGGCACCTGTTGTGACATCACCAGATCAAACAACGGATCGTTACATTTCATTTTGTGGTATCCAATGTGACGCAAACGCAGATAAGCTCATCGAAATGCTGAAATTGAATTTATCGCAAAAGAAAGGCGGAGGGACTTGGGGCCAGTACTTCGAAATGAAGTTCCAAGAGCAGCATTCAGTTGGCTCTGACAATCTGCATTTCATCGGTAATCAACTCAATCCATTGTATGAATACTTCGAAGCGTGTGGCGATAGCGAGGCAGAAGCCTTGTTATATCAGATTGAGCAAGAGTGCTGCTGAGCATGGCGTTGCTCATGTTTTTGTCACAGCGATTTTGTTAAGGTACTAGTTAGCAGTTACACCTTTGAGAACTCCCAATGCATATCTTACTGACCGGTGCTTCATCAGGCATTGGCCGAGCCCTTGCTGTGGCGCTTGACGCCGCTGGCCATCAATTGAGCTTGTGTGGCCGTAATCCTGAAAAGCTGCAACAAACGTTGGATCAACTAGCGCACCCTGAGCGTCATTTTGTCCGTGCGTTTTGTTTGAGCGATTTCGATGCCATCGCTGAGTTTGCCAGCAGCGCCCAAGAGCGCAGAGCGATTGATGTATTGATTAATTGCGCTGGTTTAAATCATGCCAGGGGAGCGGGCCATGAATTGCCGAAGCAAGAATTAGACTGGATGCTGACCATTAACTGCCATGCGCCGATTGCGATGATGCAAGCTGTGGTGCCTGATATGCTCGCGCGCGCTAGTGGCATGATAGTCAATGTGTTGTCGACCGTGTGTTTATTCGCGAATCCCAATTTGGCCGGTTATACCGCTTCGAAAGCAGCGCTCGATGCTTATTGCAAGGTCATGCGCAAAGAGTTGCAGCCTCAGGGTGTGCAAATGCTGTCTGTTTATCCGGGCGGGGTGGATACCGATTTCCGTAGCCAGCAACGACCGGAGTACTTGTCGCCAGCACAAGTCGCAGAGGCCATTGTGCCGCATTTGAGTACTAAGGCACATGTTCATGAGCTGGTGTTGCGGCCACAGTGTGAATCGAATTATTGCTAATGAAAGTCTCGTGAGTGTACCGCGAGCTGTTCAAGGGCGCTGGTACGATCAATCAGGCGCCCTGCAACAATATGAATCACTGATTCTTCTCGCTCAAGAATGCCGTGAACTTCCAGCAACTTGGCTTGCAAGAAAGGCTTACGTTGCTCTCTGGCAGTATTGAGCCAGACCACCACATTGATATTGCCAGTGTCATCTTCGAGCGTGACGAAGGTGACGCCACTGGCTGTTCCCGGTCGCTGGCGGCCAACCACAAGGCCGGCGACGCGAACCAACTCGCCATGACTAAATTGAGGCAGCTGGGCGGCACTGATGGTCCGCTTAAACAACTGTTGTTCTCGTAATAACGTCATTGGGTGACGCCCCAAACTCACTCCCAAGTGTCGGTAGTCTTGTAGTAAGTTATCCACTTCGCTGGGGATACTTAAATAGTTGGCGCTCTCTGGTTCGGCAACGGTTTGTTCGATGTTGGCAAACAATGGTGTGTCATTGGCTTGCGCGGCAACCTGCCAATGAGCCTGATAGCGGTCGCCAGTTAGCGGATTCAGTGCGCCTGCTGCTGCTAGTGCCTGTTGTTCATGACGAGGCATTGCGCAGCGCTGCTGCAGTTCAAGCAATGAGCTGAATCCTTGTGACGGCCGATGGTGACAAATTCGTTCGGCTAACTGTTTCGATAGTCCTTTGATCAAGCGCATGCCAAGACGAATGGCTGCTTGCTGGTTATCATCGGCAACCAATTGGTGGTCCCAGTCGCTTTGATTGATATCGACAGGCAGTACCGTCACGCCATGTCGGCGCACGTCCTGTAGCAACTGCGATGGTGAATAAAATCCCATTGGCTGACTGTTAAGTAGGGCACAGCAAAATGCCGCTGGATAATGACGCTTGAGCCAAGCAGAGACATAAGCCAATAACGCAAAACTGGCGGAATGGGACTCGGGGAAGCCGTATTCACCAAAGCCGAGAATTTGCTTGAAGATACGATCAGCAAAGCTGGTCGAATAGCCATTCGCAGCCATGCCCGTGCGCAGTTTATGCTCAAATTTCGCTAGCTTGCCATTGCGTTTCCAGCTTGCCATCGCTCGCCGTAATTGATCGGCTTCGCCCGCACTAAAACCGGCTGCTACCATCGCCAATTTAATCACTTGCTCTTGAAAAATGGGTACCCCCATGGTTCGTTCGAGTACCGCTCTGACCGCTTCATTGGGATAACTAATGGGTTCTTTGCCATGACGTCGGCGGAGATACGGGTGAACCATGTCGCCTTGAATTGGCCCTGGCCGGACAATGGCAATTTGCACCACCAGATCGTAGTAACAGCGCGGCTTCAGGCGCGGCAGCATATTAGTCTGGGCGCGCGATTCGATTTGAAACACACCAATGCTATCGGCCTGACATAACATGTCGTAAACGGCGGGTTGCTCCCATTCAACCTGGCTCATATTTAATTGCTGACCGGTAAACTGATTGATTAAATCGAAACTACGACGAATTGCCGTCAACATTCCCAGTGCTAGCACATCAACCTTTAATAACCCGAGCGCTTCCAAATCATCTTTATCCCACTGGATCACGGTGCGGTCTGCCATCGCGGCATTTTCGGTTGGTACCAGCTGATGGAGTGGTCCAGCAGAAATAACAAAACCGCCAACATGCTGAGATAGGTGGCGCGGAAAGCCGATGATTTGCTCGACCAGCTGGCGAAAATGCCGAATCAAGTGATGATCTGGCGAGCCCAATAACCCCAGCTGTTGGCGCCAGTCTTGCTGCTTATCACGACGATCAACATTGGCCATGAACTGATCGAGTTGACTGTCAGCGAAACCCAGCGCTTTGCCAACGTCTCTGACTGCACTTTTGAAGCGATAGCTAATGACGGTTGCCGCTAAAGCGGCCCGGTCACGACCATATTTTTGATAGATGTATTGAATGACTTCTTCGCGTCGTTCGTGCTCGAAATCAACATCGATATCGGGTGGCTCGCCGCGCTCCTTGGAGATAAAGCGTTCAAACAGAACCTGAATTTTGCGCGGATCGACTTCGGTAATACCGAGGCAATAACACACCACCGAATTCGCCGCAGAGCCGCGGCCCTGATAGAGAATTTGCCGTTGTTTAGCAAACCGCACGATGTCTTCAATGGTTAAAAAGAAATGGGCGTATTCGAGCTCCTCTATGAGTGCCAGCTCCTTAGCGATGATTGCCTGAATCGCTAGTGGCACGCCATCGGCAAAGCGTCGCTGCTGACCTTGAGCAACCAACTGGCGGAGGTGACTCATCGGCGTATGACCGGGTGGAACCAGCTCCGCCGGATACTGGTAGCGCAGCTCATCCAAGCTGAATTGGCATTGCTGTGCCAGCAGATAGGTTTGCTCAATGTGCTGTTGTTGAAATAATCGATAGATACTGGATTGAGGCCGCAAATGGCGCTCAGTGTTGGTACTGGCTTGTGCCAATGTTTGTTGTACCGACTGGTTCAGTCGAATGCTGGTGAGCGTATCGAGCAGTGGTTGACGCTTGGGATCGTGCATCAGTACGGCTCCGCATGCAGCAACCGGAAGTTCGATAGCCTCAGCAAGGGCGCAGAGTTGTTGGTAGCGCAACTTATCATTGCCACACAACGGTCGAGTGGCTAATAACCACAAGCGCCCTTGTGACCAAGACTGGAGCCAATCTAGACTGGGTTGCCAGTCATTCGGATGGGGGTGAGGTAGCCAACCAATGAGCGCGGTTTTCAGTAGTTGTTCGACGTCATCTCGATGCAGTTGATAATGACCTTTCGGGCAGCGCATTTGGCCGCGAGCGATCAGCTGACTGAGTTCGCTATAGGCCTGTTTGTGTGGTGCCCATACCACTAATTGTTCGCCTTCCACTAAGCGGATATAGCTACCAATAATTAATGGTAAGCCAAGCGCTTTGGCGCAAACATGGGCGCGAACGACGCCCGCTAACGAACATTCGTCGGTGATTGCTAGCCCTTGATAGCCAAGTTCAAAGGCGCGCTCCACTAGCTCCTCGGGGTGTGATGCGGCGTTGAGGAAGCTGAAATTGGATTGGCAAAACAGTTCGACATATTGAGTCATACTGAGCTACCCAAACCAGCCATGGAGAAACCATTGATTGGCTGGTGTTCGAAAGACCCAGCACAGCTGCCCATGCTGGTCGACTGCAACAAAATAGTCTCGCTGAATGGCACCGTCATCCCACCAGCCACAAGCAATGCGCTCGGGTGCTGACTTAAGCTCCCAGGGTTGATTGGGTAGCGGTATCGGCTTAGGTAGCAGCCAGACCGGTCGATTGGCACTATCTTGTATATGATCTCGACCGTTATCTTGGACATCACCTCGGCCACTGTTTTGAGTGCCAGCAGTGATTGGCGTGTCACTTTCTGTGACTAACTGAAAAGCGCGTTCGGGGCGAGGATCAGCAGACAAAACGAGGTGCTTGACGTCGCTTGGTGCGAGACGGCTACGAAGTCGGTTCAGTAATTGCCCGCCATCGAGGGCATGGCTATTGGTGGCAGCAAACAAATCGGTTGCTGGCTGTTGTTGCGGAACTAACTCGGCAGCAACCACCTGAATGCCGATCACCGCCTCAGGTAACGACAGTTGCTGTAATCGCAGTCGGGCGAGTATGAGGAATTCACTGGCCTGATGCTCAGGCTGAGCTAAGCGTAATGATATTTGGCTATCGGTTTGTTCCCGATGTTGCAAGATGAGCTCGACGGCACAGGCTGCCAGTTGCCGCCGACGTAAGTAGTGATTCAGCTCTTTGAGCATATGCTGCAAAGGAAATAATAAGCCGTTGCTATGGTTGATTTCATGCAAGCAGTGCCAGTTGCGGACAAACTGAGCGGGCGGTTCAAACCAGCAATGATCATCGACTTTGTCACCGTTTAACCGCTCCAACCAAGTTGCGATCTCGCCGCTAAAACGCCGCCGCCACTGAGCCATGGGAATGTTGGTTAAATCAGCCAGTTGTTTGATGCCGACATCAGTCAATGATTGTTGCTGCGAGGCCGATAGCGGTAATTGTTGTAGTGTCAGTTGTTGCAGCTGCTGGTTGAGCTGCTGGGTAGAGGCTAATGGTAAGTCATAGCCTGCTCGGGCTAACACGTAAGCGGCCATTGGTGTCGTACCAGCGGCGGCATGAAAGCGTAATTGCCTGCTTTGTAGCGCCTGTTGTAACTGTTGCCAGTAGTTTGCTCGGCCACCAAATAAACGCCACATGGTGGCAACTTCGAGCAGCAATCCTTGCTCAAATGACAGCGCTATTCGGGCGCACCATTGGTAACAATAGTCAGCAATTTGCGCCAAGATCTGTTGTTGTTCATTGCTGCGCTGCGGCTGTAGCTGTAATTCTGGATCAAGCTGCAGGGCCGTGGTAAATACCATGCCGGTTTGCACCCCGCTCGCTTGTGCCAGACGGCAGTGCTGCCAAACTCGCTTGCCCTGATCCAGTATCGCAATGGGAGTTTGTGGGTTCTGCAGTGATAACTGATCGGCCTGTAAATGTGGAAAGTGTAGATACAGCCACACTGGTAAATTGGGGCTTGCCATCGCAATGCCTCAAGCTTGTTGGGCAAGTGGCTTGCCTGACCAAGGCCCTTGAATAATCTGGCCGGTAGGCTGGTTGCTGTTGGTTATCTCGTCCGTTGATGGATAAACCGCAGTGACTTGAATCGGCATTGGCTCTGGCGCCCAGCCGCCACGGCGCTTGATGCAATGCACTTGTATTTGTTGCTCATCAATGGCGCTGAGTTTAAGGCGACAGGCTGCTGGTGATGACTGCGTTGCAACGTTGCTGGGTCGCATCAGCCAGAGCTGTGATTGGCCTTGCTCGGCTGCCACTTGTAAGCGGCGAATATCTTTTGATGCCAGAGGCTGAGAGCCATCAAGCCATGCCATCACGGCGCTGCAACTACCACTTTGTAATGCTTGCTCGGCAGCCCATAGTTGTTGTTTAACATCGTTCGATTGCACTAGTAGTTGTTGCGATACATTCAGACCGGCGTCATGGAGTGCTGGCGGGTAGGGCACAAAAGGTGGTGCTAACCATAATTGCCACTGTGATGAGGCGGCTTGTTGTTGGCTCAGTTGCGCAAGGGTAGGCAGTAGGAGTCGCAGCTCTCCGAGCCCCTGGCCATCATACAGTAGCTCGGTTGCCTGCCCTTTCGGCCAGCCACCAAGGAGTAATTGATCAAGTGTGGCAATACCACTACTTAAGACTTGCTGAACCCGCTGATGATTGGTTGCCCGCCATAACCGGCCGGCATTCAGTAGCGATTGTAAACTCACCGTTTGCCTCCGAACGCAGAAAAATATAACTGTATATATATACAGTATCAGTGAGTTTGCCATTCGGCAAGTTTGTTATCACCGTTTAGTGATTGGCGTGATGGGCAATGCGTTCTTTAAAAGCTTGCCAAGCGAGACTGTCATGTTGTTTGCAACCAAGAGGAATCCACTGCTTGCCCGTCAATTCGGAGTCGAGTTGGCTAAGATCTTGAACCAAATAGCAGTCTCCAGATTTCATTCGTACAATCGAAGTGCCATCGGCATGGCGAATTTCCGAAGCGATAGGGTGATCCTTAGGGTACTCCGGCGACTCTTCACGGCGAGGTCGAGGCTTAGAAGGAGGCGCTTGATTCTGTAAATGCTCAGGTAAATCAGCAGTGCTGATGGATGGCGGTAATAGCTGTTGCCAAGTTGAACTCTCTTGCTCGGCAATTTCTGATGCGTGCTTTTGGGGGCTGCGAGGCTTGAGCAACTGGCTAATTTGTCGCTGAGTTTGAGCCGATAGGTTGGGCTTGTTTATTACTTCTGGTTCAGCAGTCACGGCAGTATCGCTTGGTTGAGGGGCTACAGGGTCTAGCTGAACAGTTTCGTGTTTTGGTTCGTGCTTTGGCTGGTGTTCGACTGGTGGTTTAGTGTGAGGTGCTGGGCGGATAATGAGTTTGGCTTGAATGGGTGGCCGCCGCGTAGTCACCGACGGTTTTGCAGCTGACGTCACAGTCCGCTGCAGCAAACCGATCAACAGTAAATGCAGTAGCGTAGAAATAACCAACAAGCTGGCAAACCGCATCCATCCTTGGGGCATGACGACAACCGTTATTTGTCATAGAGTTAGTTATCTATGACAACAAAAATCGTTATGTGTTAGATCATGACCTGTGAAATTTCACACTGTTACCATGCGCAGCAAGACGATGGGGCGCCGGAAAAACGTCGGAGTCCAGCAAAACTGAGAGAAAACGAGTTGTGTTAACCGTTGCATTTGATCGCCAGATAGACCCTGTGATTGAGCTGCTTGAGCTGCAGCTGGGGCGTCTTCAGTGTCCGCAACAAGAGAGCTTGGTCCAGCTAGCCGTTGCCATTAGCGAGATCCCTGCACTGGCGTGGTTACAGGCTCAGCGAGGTTTTCCCAAAATTCACTGGCATTCACGCGATGGCAGTCATGAAGTGTCTGCGGTGGGGAGCATCGATCAATGGTGGTTAACCGAATCACAAGCTAAGCGCGCCAATTGGCAGCGTCTTTGCCTCGGTGAAGTAACCGCAGAATGGCGCTATTACGGCGGCCATGGCTTTAATCCAGCCGACCCTCGGGTCACTGCACAAGGCGGCAATCGGCTGCATTTACCACAATGGGAATATCGTCGTATTGGCGAATCTTCCTGCCTCATTTTTAACTTACGGCTGCAGCCTAATCGTTATCAACAGCAACTCTCACAAGCAAAGCAAGATTTACAGCAACTGCGAGCGGTAGCGCCATTATCACCGCAGCCGCTTACTATCCTGAGTCAGCAGCACACCCCCAATTATCAGGACTGGCAACAGCGCGTACTAGAGCTGACTTCAGACGAGCAACAGGCGCGAACTTCAAAAGTCGTACTGTGCCGCGAAACTCGGCTCGATACCGAGCAGCTGGCCAACCCTTGGAGCTTGCTGGATAGTTGGCAGGCGCAGCAACATGGCTGTTATCGTTTTGGCATTCAAGTCGATGAGCAACAAGCCTTTTTTGGCTGCTCGCCGGAGCGGTTGTTTTTACGTAAGCAAGACAAGCTTTACACCGAAGCATTGGCTGGCACTTGTGCGCGTGGTCAGGATCAGCAGCAAGACCATATCCTCGCAGGGCAATTGCTGATGGATCGCAAAAACATCTATGAAAATCAGCTGGTCGCAGATGATATTGAGCAGCAGCTGACGCCGTTGGCAAGCCAGATTGATATTGAGCCTGAGCCCCATTTAGTGCCGCTGGCACAAGTCAGCCATCTATGCCGTATTATCAGTGCCCGACTGCGGCCAGATATTAGCGAACAAGCCTTGCTACAGGCATTGCATCCGACTGCGGCGGTGGGCGGTTTACCTCGACAAGCGGCGCAAGCCTACTTAGCCCAACATGAGGCAGTGAATCGCGGTTGGTATGCTGGGGTTTTTGGCATGATAGGTGAGCAGCGCAGTGAATTTTGTGTCACCATTCGTTCCATGGTCCAGCAAGGTCAGCAGTTGCAACTGTATACCGGTGCTGGCATTGTCGCTGGCTCGGAGCCAACTACCGAATGGCATGAGCTCAACAGTAAACTAAAAAGTGCCATGAGTGTTGTGCAACCTGCATGAGTTCGATCTTCCCCACTGCTTTTAGCCACCATAACCAGTTATGGGCCAGCTTATTGTTGGAAGAATTGGCCCGTCTGGGCGTCCGCCATGTTTGTCTGGCGCCAGGCTCTCGTAGCACGCCACTGACCTTGGCTGCGGTCGCTAACCCTAAGTTACAGTGCCACAGCCATTTTGATGAACGTGGCTTAGGCTTTATGGCGTTAGGCTTATGCAAAGCCAGCGCTTCGCCAGTGGCGGTGATTGTTACCTCTGGTACCGCGGTGGCCAACCTTTACCCGGCAGTGGTTGAGGCCTTTCAAACCCAGCAACCATTGATTCTATTAACGGCCGACCGACCAGAAGAGCTGATTGATTGTGGCGCGAATCAGGCCATTGAGCAGGTTGGTATTTTTGCTCACTTTGTTGTGGCACGACAAAACCTGCCAGCCCCCCATGCCAGTGAATCGGCCAGCGATTTACTAACCCGCATTGATGGCATTTACCAGCGTTGCTGCGTACAGCCGGTACGCGGCCCCATTCATCTTAATTGCCCTTATCGAGAGCCTTTGTATCCGACGGCGCAACAGCAAGACTTCGCTGCCGAATTAGCTGAGTTAAATGAGTGGCGACAGCATCAGCAGCCATTCGTTAGGGCTGAATTGAATGATCCTGAGCCGGTCGTTTTCACGGTTCCAGCATTGCCTGGGGTGATTATTGCTGGCGCCTTGGGCCCAGATGAGCAAGCCGCGGCGCTGAAGTTACAACGTCAACTCGGCTGGCCTTTGTTGGCGGATGTCCAAAGTGGTTTGAGAGGGCAAGCGAACGTCATTAACCATCCTGAATTGGCGTTGGCGCAACAGCCTGCTGCCCTGATGCAGGCAAGGCAATTTATCCTGTTAGGCGGTCGTCTGATCAGCAAATCGTTATTGCGTTGGTTGGAGCAGCACGAATGGCATCATTCGGTACAAATCAGTGATCATCCCGGCCCGTTCGATGCTGGTTTGGTGATCATGCAGCGGCTCAACTGCCGTGTTGACCAGTTTGAGTTAAACAATCCACCCGTTCATCCGCCAGCCGTTTGCGTGAGTGATGCCATTAACCAAGCGAGTCGATCATTGTGGCAACCCGACGAGTTATCGCTGAGTGAAGTGAATCTGGCTGCTCAGCTCCAGTTCAGTATGCCGGAACAGGGGTTGTTGATGCTGGGCAATAGCCTGCCGGTGCGGTTGTTTGAGCAGCGTTTTAGCGGCCGCCAGCAGATCATTACCAGTCGTGGCGCCAGTGGTATCGATGGCCTTTTGGCGACTGCCGTGGGCCTTGGCAAACATGATGCGAGTCGGCCATTAACCTTGGTACTGGGCGATATTTCACTACTGCATGACTTGAATTCATTGGCTCTGTTGAGTCAATTGCAGCAGCCTTTGGTGGTGATTGTGTTGAACAATGATGGTGGCAATATCTTTGATTTGTTACCGGTGCCTGATGGCCGCACGCTCGATCAATATTACCGAATGCGCCATGGCTACCAGTTTGCAGCGGCTGCTGAGCAATTTAATCTCAATTACCAGCGGCCAGCCGATATGGCCGAATTCCATCAGGGCTATCAGCAGGCCCTCGCGTTGGCTCGGCCGACCTTAATTGAACTGCTAACTGAGCCCGGCGAAGCCGCCGCCGATCTGAAGCAGGCCATCGCCGATGCCGCAGCACTTACACGCTGAGTTAATTGGCGCGCCTGTTTCCGCCGACCGACCTGTGGTGGTGATGCTCCATGGGTTTTTGGGCCAGCATCAGGATTGGCTTGCGGTGGTTGCGCCTTGGTTGCAGCAGCACAGCTTCTTGCTGGTGGATTTACCCAATCATGGCAATAGCCCCACCACAACCAGAAGTCATTCGGGCTTTCAACAGTGGTTGCAATTGTTCGCCAATACCCTTGCTCATCATGGCGTTGAGCACTATTTATTGATGGGCTACTCCATGGGCGCCCGATTGGCGATGGCAACCGCAGCCACGCAGCCAGCAGGGTTACGGGGGATACTACTGGAGTCGGGCCATCCCGGTGACATTCGTTGGAACAAACGTTTGGCGCGTCATCGCTGGCATCAGCGCTGGCAAGCGCGCTGGTTAACGCAGCCGAAACTGCAAAGCTTGCAACAATGGTATCAGCAAGGGGTATTTGCCGATTTAAGTCGGCCACAGCGACAGCAGCAAATTCATCGTCGCCTGTTGACCATTAAGCCTTGGCGCTTGGCGAGCACGTTGGCGCAGCTATCCCTCGATCAGCAAGATGATTATTGGTCGCTACTCGCTTGTGATCGCAGTAAAGCCGACAGCCTGCAGGCAATGCCGATTCATTACCTTGCTGGTGGCCAAGACCGGAAATATGCCAAACTGGCTGAAAAGATGAAGCAAACCGGTTTGCCGGTTCGAGTTCATCTGCTAAAACATGCAGGCCATAACATTCATGCTCACCAGCCTCGGCAGTGGCAGCAGTGTTTTCAGTTATGGTTGCAAGATTGTTTACCACAAGGACTTATTCATGCTCGATGAACAAACCCTCTATGCGCCAATCGACTGGCAAGAGGTCAGCGAAAAATCGTATCAGGACATCCGTTATCAAAAAGCCGAAGGCATCGCTAAAATCACCATTAACCGACCGCAGGTGCGAAATGCTTTCCGCCCGCAAACGGTGAAGGAAATGATCGATGCGTTAGCTGATGCCCGTTACGATGCGGCCATCGGCACGATTATCCTGACTGGTGAAGGTGAGCTGGCATTTTGCTCCGGCGGTGATCAAAAAGTTCGTGGTGACTACGGCGGCTACCAAGATGATCAGGGCACCCATCACCTTAATGTGTTGGATTTTCAGCGTCAGATCCGCACTTGCCCTAAGCCAATCGTGGCGGCAGTTGCTGGCTATGCCATTGGTGGTGGTCATGTGTTGCATATGATGTGCGATTTAACCATTGCCGCTGACAATGCTCGCTTTGGCCAGACAGGTCCCAAAGTTGGCTCCTTTGACGGTGGCTGGGGTGCGAGCTATATGGCGCGTATTGTTGGACAAAAGAAGGCGCGTGAGATTTGGTTCTTGTGTCGCCAATATGACGCTCAGCAAGCACTCGACATGGGCTTGGTCAATACCGTGGTGCCGGTGGCTGAGTTGGAGCGAGAAACAGTGCGTTGGTGCCGCGAAATGTTGCAAAACTCACCGATGGCATTGCGTTGTTTGAAAGCCGCGCTAAATGCCGACTGCGATGGGCAGGCCGGTTTGCAGGAGTTAGCAGGTAACGCCACCATGCTGTTTTACATGACCGATGAGGGCCAAGAAGGTCGCAACGCCTTTAATGAAAAACGTGCGCCGGACTTCGACAAGTTCCCCCGTAATCCATAACGGTTATCGGTTAGTGGGGGTGTACTGCTATGACATCCCCTTAACACAACCGCTTCAGCTGGCCCACGGCAGATTGCAGCAGCGCCAAGGGCTACTGCTGAAATTTGCCGATCAATCTGGCTTCTACCATTGGGGCGAAGCTGCGCCGCTGCCCGGTTTTAGTCGGGAAACACTCACCGATGCCATTGATGCGCTGTGGTCATGGCTTGACCGTCAGCTGTCGTTTGAGCAATTGCCGCCGAGTATTCAGTTTGCCATTGATATGGCGACTAGCGTTGTCACCGAGCGCTTGGCTAAGACAGCCGAGGTATCGACCCAGTCAGTTCCTTTGGCCGCTCAGTTGGTGACAGCAAATGAGACGCCTCAGCAGCTGGCTCCTCTTGCTAAATTGAAAATCGGCAGTGCTAATGTTGATGCCGACATCAATCGCTTCAACCAGCTGCAACGCCAATTCCCAGCAACGCGTTGGCGTCTTGATTGCAATCAGCAATGTTCGCTACAGCAAGCCGAGCAGTTTTGTCACAACGTCGATTTATCGGTTATCGATTTTATTGAAGAGCCTTGTAGTCACTTAGATGAAACCGTGGCGCTGGCTGCTCAAGGTGTGCCGGTGGCGCTGGATGAAACCATTCAATCAAACCAAGTTGAATTAGCCATGTTTAGTGGCTTGCGGGCCTTGGTTTGCAAACCAACATTGGTAGGCGCCTTGACTCGGTGCCAGCAATGGCAGCAGTTCTGCCAGCAGCATGAGTTGGCTTTTATCGTCAGCGCCTGTTTTGAAAGTAATTTGACCAATGATTACTTGGCTCGCTTGGCCAAACTGTGGGCGCCAGAGCAAATCCCAGGGCTTGATACGCTCAAGGCGCTCGGTGCTGACTTAATCCACCCGCGAAGCGCAGATCCTAGCTTGCCGCTGTTGAGCGAAGCCGAGCTGGACCTTGTTTGGAAATTGCCATCATGAGCCAAGTAAGTTCGGTCACCTTACTTGCGCCATCGCCAAACGCAGCAATACAAGTGGGTGATATCACCCTAAGTGCGGCTGATTGGTGCCGCGCCAGCGATGAGTTACGGCAATTACTCACTGTATCAAGTCAGCCCAAGCGGTTGGCGGTCTGTTCAGAGTCTCCCTTTGATTTATTGTTACTGGCATCAGCTTGTTTAGCGGCAGGCTGGACCTTTGTTCCCATCAGTCATCGTTGGCCGTTGCCACAACGGCTCGAACTGGCAAAGCGAGCCGGCGCCGATTATTGCTGGCCCGAGCACGGCTTTACCACTGATGATGGCTTGCCGCTATTGGTTATCGAGCATCCACTTATTGGGTTGGCGTTGAATGGTGAGTTGAACACCGAGTGTTCTTCTGCGAGCCGAATCGCCCGTTGGCTGCAACAAGGCTGCCAGCTTGATGCCGCTATACTGCCAGCGATAGCGGCACAACCAGCGCTGGAGGCGACTATTTTAATGACCTCCGGCAGCAGTGGCATGCCCAAAGCCGTATTGCATCAGTTGTCATCTCACTTGAGTGCGGCGGCGTTTTGTAACCCGATCTTAGAATTATCTGCCGCCAGTTGCTGGTTGCTGTCATTGCCGATGTTTCACGCCGCCGGTTATGGCTTATTTATTCGCTGCTTATCAAGTGGCGCACGTTTAGCCATTGCTGATCCGAAGCTGCCATTGTTTGAGCAGCTGCAACAGAGCGCCGCGAGTCACTGCTCGCTAGTGGCGACGCAATTACAACGTTTGTTGGCGTTACCGGCGTTTCATACCGACCATTTGCCGCTGCGCCACATCATGCTCGGCGGTGGTCCTGTTGCTGAGGCCTTGATCCAACAGGCCTCGCAACGGGGCTTTAAGCTTTATCTTGGGTTTGGCATGACCGAAACAGCTGCAGCGATTGCCTTATCACCGGTTACCGCCGATGGCGGTATTGATATCAGCAATAACGACAACATATCGCTCGGTGATGATGGCCAAATTAGGGTCAGAGGTCCGCAGCTCGCCAGCGCTTATGTTGAAGGTGATTATCGCAAAGCGCTGGTGGCGGAAGACGGTTGGTTTGCCACGGGTGATTTAGGCCGAGTCGAAAATGGCCGCTTGTTTGTTGTCGGTAGGGCGGATAATCGTTTTATCTCTGGCGGCGAGAACGTTCAGCCTGAAATGGTTGAGCAGACTCTCAAGCAGTTACCAGAGATAGAACAAGTGCTGGTGGTACCTGTCGCCGATGACGCCTTTGGCCAGCGGCCGGTTGCCTTTGTGCGTTGGTACCAGCAACTTGATGACTCAGCAATACAATCCTTTTTAGCGGCTCACTTGCCCAAGTTTATGTGGCCCATTCGCTGGCTCGACTGGCCGAGCGAGCTCGATGCGGTGAAGCCGAATCGAGCGGTGCTGAAGCAATTAGCACAAAGGTTGGTTCACTAACTTTCTTTGGCGTTTACCGCATCAAAGTCGGCTTTGATACTCGCAGGTGGCTCGGCACTTAACCGCGAGCCAATGACAATGGCAATGACCGCCAACAGTACGCCGGGAACCATTTCATATAAATCGAACAAGCCACCGCTCAGTGGTCGCCAGATCACGACCGTCAGCCCGCCCACGATCATGCCGGCCAAAGCGCCGATGCGCGTCATCCGGCGCCAATAGAGCGACAGCAGTAAGACTGGGCCAAACGCCGAGCCAAAACCCGCCCAAGCATAGGCGACCAGATTTAATACTGAAGTGTCGGGATCCCAAGCCAAGGCTGTTGCCAGCAGACAAACCACGACTACGGTCAAGCGTCCAGTCCACACCAGTTCTTGTTGCGACGCGTGGGGTTTTAGCCAGCGACGATATAAGTCTTCCGTGAAAGCAGAGGATGAAACCAACAGTTGCGAGTCGGCCGTGCTCATTACCGCCGCCAGAATAGCCGCCAATAGCACGCCAGCAATCCAAGGATGGAATAACAAGCCCACCATCTGAATGAAGATAGTTTCAGAATCTTGTAACGCTGGCATTTGATGCTGGTGGAGGTAAATCAAACCACACATACCCACTAGCAAGGCACCAATTTGGCAGAGTAGGTTCCAGCTGACAGAGATTTTTCGTGCCGTGGCAATGGCGCTATCTGATTTAGTCGCGGCAAAGCGCGCCAAAATATGAGGCTGACCAAAATAGCCTAACCCCCACGCTAACAGAGAGATAATGGCGATGGCTGATAGCGGAAAGCCATCGGCGTCCGTCATGCTATTCAGTAATTGCGGATTGATATTGGCCAGCGATTCAGAGGGACTGCCGTTGAGTTGCAGCAGAATCACCAATGGCACTAACAGTAGGGCCACCATCATCAGCAAGCCTTGCACCACATCGGTCCAGGTTACCGCCAAAAAGCCGCCAAACAGGGTATAGGAAACTACGCAGACGGCGCCAACCACCACGGCCACATGGTAATCCATGGCAAACACACTGGCGAATAGTTTACCGCCGGCGACCAGTCCTGAGCCGGTGTAAAACAAGAAGAACAACAAAATGACTATGGCTGCGATTAATTGCAGCAGCCCCGATTGATCGGCAAATCGCCGTGATAGGTATTCGGGAACAGTCAGCGCATCTTGGCAGCGAATAGTGTACCGACGCAGGCGTCTGGCCATCAATCGCCAGTTCAACCAGAAACCGAGTAGCAGGCCTGCTGCGAGCCAGAGCGCTTCTGCACCAGCAGCATAGGCGTAGCCGGGTAGCCCGAGTAATAGCCAGCCACTCATGTCCGAGGCGCCAGCGCTGAGCGCAGCAGGCACAGGGCCGAGGGAGCGACCGCCGAGAAAATAGTCGGAAACACCTTGGGTCTTGCGATAGGCCCATACTCCGATTGCCAGCATCATGATGAGATAAGCGGCAAAGGTGAGTAATACAGACATATCGGCAGTAGGCATTTGGACGATTCCTTTGGGCAACTGAGAATAACGATCAAGCCTAAGACATCTCAGCCAGAAAAAGCCAGTAGCAAATAAAAATGACTGTTGGGCGTGATCCTGCTTGCATCTCGCCGATTTGCATCAATCCGGTATCACAACCTGCGACAAAAGGGTTGGCGACTTGTCAGATGCTCTTATATGCCTTAAACATCAGTCAAACAAGGTAGTTCAGCCATTCCTATGGAGTTAGACATTTGCGCCATTAGCGCTGCCGATACATTGGCCATTCGGCTGCCAGTGCTTCGACCTGGGCGGCCGGCCTCGAGTGCGGTTTTTGATGGCGATGAAGAGCCGTCCACCATTCACTTGGGAGCCATTGTTGATGATGACATTGTTGCGGTGGTCAGCTTGATGAAGACGCCGATGGTTGAGCAGATCGATCAAGTGGCCTATCAACTCAGAGGCATGGCCACTCAGCCCCAGTGGCAAGGCCGCGGGTTAGGGCGACAACTGTTGGCGGCCTGCAATCATGCAGTAGACCAAGCTCAGGGCGATATTATCTGGTGCAATGCCCGCTCCCATGTCGTTGGTTTTTACCGAGCGGCTGGTTATCAAGCTATTGGCGCACCCTTCCACATTGTTGATGTAGGTCAACATCAGAAAATGTTTTTGCCCCTACCATAACTTCCTGAAAGTGTTAGATCTAATGTTCTTGATAATTGTTCGTATTTGCATTAAGCTTTGCGTCATACTTTTGAATTGAGGTTCACCATGTACGTTTGTTTATGTCACGGTATTACTGACAAAGACATCCGCGAGGCAGTTGCTGGCGGAGCGACGCGTATGAGCGAAATTAAACGAACGCTGAAAGCGTCCACCCAATGTGGTAGCTGCGCGATGCAAACTGCAGCCGTGCTGCGTGATGAATTGGCCAAAATAGACACGCCATTCTACGACGCTGCTTAATTCTGATTACCAAGTAAACTCCGCTCGGAGTTTATCTATTTCTCGATGACACTTTCCTGTTAATTCTTTTCGATTTGAGCAACGTTACCGTCTTGACCATGAAGCAAGTCGGGTAATGATGCTCAAACCAATTATCCAATCAAGTCAACGCCGGCTACCCAGGCCGAAACCATTTTGTAGTTCGATATAGGTGCCTAAACACATTTGTTTTTCTCGCACATGGCGCGGCTTGGCTAAATCGGCAGTGAAATTGTTGCGGAGTACAGGAACGGTGGGTGGGGTGAAAAGTGATTTCACACATTCATTGATCCATTGGGTGCAGTGTCTAATCATGATGGGCTCTCTTTGTTGGCTTGTGGCCGTTTCAGCCTATCTGCCAAATCTGAACCCATGCTGAATGGTCCGCCGCTATTGTCTCAATTCGTTGTGGCTGCCGTAAGTCGTTATTGGGAAATGCTCGGTAATTAACATCACCGGCTGGCCGTTCATCACAATTCGGTAGCAGCGCCACACTTCATTGTTTTGCTCATCAATGCCCCAATCCAGCACTTCGCGCAGGGTTTCACTTCTGGCCTGACGTAATGCTTTGCCGATACCCGCCTCATGCTTTTCGATGCAGGCAAGTGTTTGCGCGGGCACTCGCTCAGCGAGGATCACAGCGGAAGCCCTAAGATAAGTGGTGGCAGTTGATTTACCGACGATTTGGGTGCTGCGACAAATCACTTCATCGCCTGGTGAGGCATCGAGCATTAATAAATCATGATCAGACACCGGCGCCGTGGTTTGAACCACTTGCGCGGCTACGGCTTCGTTAAACCAAGCCTCGAGCATGTTAGAAATGGTGCCGTCTGCGCTGATAAGTACCTTCAGCAGTGGCGGCAATTGTGCGTCTTTGGTCAAAGCTTGCTACCCGTTACCAATAAGGCAGGCCAGTTTAGCAGCGACTAATTAAATAACAAAGGCAGCAACCATACCGAGGCCGCGGTGATCAGCGCGGTGGCGACAAAGTTGAGCATCAAGCCTTTGAGAGCCATTTGTTTGATCCGTAATTCGCCCGATGCAAAAACAATAGCATTGGGAGGCGTCGCCACCGGCATCATAAAGGCGCAACTTGCAGCTAATGCCGCCGGAATGACGATACTTTGGGGGGCGTATCCGAGCGATACGGCCACCGGCCCAAGCAGCGGTAGGAATCCGGCGGTGGTGGCGGTATTGCTAGTTACTTCGGTCAAAAAGACTATCGCGGCGGTAACCACTAAGATTAGCAACCACAGCTGGCCGCTACCGGCTTGGCCAATGCTGGCGCCAATAAATTGTGCCAATCCGCTGGACTTAATCATTCCGGCGAGGGCAAGGCCGCCGCCAAATAGCAGCAATACACCCCAAGGTAATTTTTGCGTGGTTGGCCAGTCGAGCAGCCGTTCGGCCTGGCCGTTGGCCGTTTTCTTGCTGCTGGGAATAATGAATAACAAGGTGGCAGCAACCATCGCAATGGTGGTATCGGAGATTGGCAAGCCGGTCCATTGCGCCAGCGGCACCCGCAATATCCAGCCCGTGGCGGCGCCGACAAAAATAATCAGCACCCGTTTTTCATGGCGATGGAGTGGGCCGAGTTGTTGCAATTGTTGTTGGAACAGGGCGTGCGTTTGCGCTGAACCACTGCCTTCCAAACCTGAACGAGTGAGCCAGTACCAAGCCGCAAGCAACATCAGACAGCACATCGGCAGCGCAAATAACATCCATTGGCCAAAACCAATTTCGATTTGATAGGTGTCGCTCAGGTATGCCGCGAGCAGTGCATTGGGGGGCGTGCCGATCAGGGTCGCAACGCCGCCGATACTCGCGCTATAAGCGATCCCCAGTAGTAATGCGGGTGACAGCTCAGAGACATCATGATCCACCTTGAGCAATTCGATCACCGATAAGGCAATGGGCAGCATCATCACCGCAGTGGCGGTGTTTGACATCCACATACTCAAAAATGCGGTGACTAACATCAAGCCGCCGACTTGCATCCGAGGGTTAGCGCCAACCACTGTCATTGTGGCCAGTGCAATCCGGCGGTGTAGATTACATTTTTCCATCGCCAGAGAAAGCAAAAAACCGCCTAGAAACAAAAAGATCAGCGGGTGAGTGTAGAGTGAAGCAACCGCTTTAATCGGCAGAATATTGAGCAATGGCGCTGCGGTCAGTGGCACCAGCGCGGTCACTGCAACCGGTACGGTTTCGGTGACCCACCAGACCGCCATCATGATGGCCAACCCTGTCGTTAGCCACGCTGTGGTGGATAATTCAGGAGTAGGTGGCGGAACCAGTATGGTGATCAAAAGGCACGCGCCCCCTAACCATAATCCCCAGTAATTGCCGGTTGTTTTGGTCATCATCAACTCTGATTGCGAAGCGGTATTTTCAGCTTAGCTGAGCGCGATTAGGACGGTGTTAAAGCGCTCGTTAGTTGCTCGAGTTATTGATAAGGCGCAAGCTTTCGTTCGAAATTAACTCCTTGCCAGCCGTTGAGTTTCTGGTCAATGTGTCTCACAATAATGCCCGAACACATCTGATATATAGCCTGAAAACATAGGGCGCGAAGCTATGGCACTGTCGAATCCACTCGAACAAGTTTTTGCTGCAATCGATGCGGTTAACCAAGCCGATCCAAACATGGAACTGCTGGAGGATATTGAACTACCAGCAGCACTACTTTACGGCACCCGCATGACCAGCATGCAAATGCGGTTTGCCCCCAAGGCAACCGATGTCGTGCAGATCGCCGCTCGTGCTCAGCACATCAAGCGCTGGGCGATCCCTCGTGCAGACTTCCCTGCCGGTAAAAAAGGCTATTACGACTGGCGTCAGACGCTGGGTAAAAAACATGCCGAATGGACTGCGGAAATCCTGCAATCACTTGATTTTGATGATAATACAATCGCCAGAGTGGGCGCGTTATTACGCAAAGAGCGGCTCAAAGCTGACCCTGAATGTCAGCAACTTGAAGACATCATTTGCCTCGTGTTCTTGGCCCACTATGCCGAACCATTTGCTGTCCAGCACAGCGAAGAAAAGGTGATTGATATCCTGCAAAAAACCTGGCGCAAGATGTCTGCAGAAGGGCACGCTTATGCGCTTGAGCAAAGATACCCTGCCGCGGTTCAGCAATTAATTGAAAAAGCGCTGGCGTAGCGCTTTTTCAATCTCATCAGACTTGGTCGATGCACGCGCGATAGAGCTGTAAGTATTGTTCGCGCACCGAGCTTTCAGAAAACTCATGTTCGATTTGCTGGTAACCTGCGGTGGCCAGTTGTTGTCGTTTATCAGGATCTTGCAGTAACTCTAGCAGTGCTTGTTGTAACTCGTGCGCGGTGTTATCGAGTGACACGATCAGGCCTGTTTTGTCATGCTCAATGAGTTCGTTAGCGCCGTCATTTGCGGTTGAAATCACCGCTTTCCCTGCTGCCCATGCTTCCAAAATAACATTGCCCAGTGGTTCGTGGCGGGACGGGCAGACAAACAATTCTGCGCGTTGAAACCAAGGCCAGATATTGGTTTGCCAGCCCGGCATGAGCAGTCGCTGTTCGAGCCCTAAATTTGCCACTTGATCGACTAACGCTTGGCGACCTTTACCATCACCAAGAAGCACTAATTTGAGGGTTTTGCCATTGATTGTTTCTGGCAAACTGGCAAACGCATTAATCAGGCTATCGAAGCCTTTCTTTGGCACTTGCCGACCTAAACCTAAGATCACCAAATCATTGGCGGCAAGTTGTTGCATTGCCTCAGGTGGCGCAACCTTTTCACCCGTGCGTTGTTGTTGGCCAACGAAATTGGGAATGTAGTGGCAACGCGATGGCGGTAACCGATGGTCAATCAGGTACTGACGAATTTGCTGGGTGTTAGCGACCCAGCAGTCGGCGTGCTGGTAACCGTTCAGCTTGTAGTAGCCGCCGAGGCGAGCAATCAATTTGCAGCTTGAACCTTTGGGGATTCGGGTAAGGCGAGTTGCCCGGCCCATGTAGGTTTGCACCACGTCGGGTTTGATGGTTTTAATGATTTGCTGAATTTGATGGCGAGAGAATGGGCAGAACACACTTCTGAGGGAGACCGGATGAACGGTGACCGGTGTGTCTTTGAGCGCATTAAACACGCCACTGTTGGGTCGACAGATCACATCGACAGGGTGACCGGCATTAGTTAGCGATGTCACCAAGCGGATAAAAAAGCTCTCTGCGCCACCTAATTTTTTACTGCCAATAATGTGTAGCGAGTGAACTGGCCGAGCTTCCATGTGGGTCAGATACCAATATTTTCGATGTCATTAAACTGATCGGCACCATACATCAACGATGACAACGAGGGCAAATGACTTTTAATCAAGGCTGTTGATACCCTGGTTTGTCGTGGTATTGCTCTGGCTTGCACTCGAGCGCGAGCAATTGTTGCTTTCGTAATATTCCACCTGCGTAGCCGGTTAACTGACCACTGCTGGCAACAACGCGGTGGCAGGGAATGACTATTGCGATTGGGTTTCGACCGTTGGCAGCGCCAACGGCGCGCACGGCCTTGCGGTTGCCCACTAGTGTCGCTTGCTCGGTGTAGCTGCGAGTGTTGCCGTAAGGTATTGCCAGTAGAGCTTGCCATACCGATTGTTGAAATGGTGTGCCGGTTGGCGCTATTGGCAAGCTAAAGGCGTGTCGAGTGGTTGCAAAGTAGTCGTTGAGTTGTTGTTGGGTTTCGCGCAACATTGGGTGATTGGCTGCGGGAGCCGCCGCTGATAGGTCGCCACGAAATGAGTCTTCGAATTCAAGCCGAATCAATGGTGAGTGCGGCAATACTGGGTCAACCACAGCAATCATATCGCCCAAGCGAGTGGCAAATTGATGATAGAGAAACTGACTCACAATCGGCTCCAAAGTTGAAACGTAGCGTAACTTCCCCACGGACTGAGTTGTTCGGGAATAAGCTCGAGTTGTTGCGCTTTTAGTGCATTTTTAACGCCCAAATCGGAATTGAGGTAAATGTTAGGCTCCGATAATCCTCGAAGTTTGGCGTAATTCACGGTCCATGGCCCAATTCCCTTGAGTGCCAGCCAATCATCCGGCGAGCAATCTGGTTCTGTCAGAAAATACTGTGCCAGCCGCTTAAGGCATTGACGGCGACTCTCGGGCATTTTCAGGAACATCAGATCCGATGCGGCGATCGCCTTCGGCGTAGGGAAGCAACGAGCCAGTTGTGGTTCATTTGCGAGTGTTGCATTCAAGGGCTGGCCCAACTCAGTAACAACTTGCTGGACCAAGTTACGCGCCGCTTTGACCGACACCTGTTGACCTAAAATTGCTCTGACGCCAGCCTCAAACAAGTTCCAAATACCGGGCAAACGTACACCTGCGATAAATCCGGTTGCTAACCCAGTTTGTTGCAGGTGGTGATCGATGACACTACTGTTGGCATCGAGGTCGAATAAGCGGCGAACGTGCTGAATTAATGCTGGTAATACAGAGAGAGCATCAATCTCAACGGTAAGCGCTAAAGCATGTTTGCTGGCGTGGTGACAGACCTCGAACCAACCGGTTTGACCATCAATGGTAAAGGTTCGGCGATAACTGTGCTCGTCCACATGCTCTAAACCATCGATCGCGCGAGCACGGTAAAAAGCTAGCATCCGCGGCCAATCAAACGGAGGCCGATAGCTGAGTAATAGCGTTGGATTAGCGACTGTACTCGATTGCTGCTGACGGCGAATTTGATTGGGTTGTAAACGCAAGGTTTTGACAAAGGCATCGTTGAAGCGCCTTAAGCTGCTAAAGCCGCTAGCTAGGGCAACGTGGACCATAGGTAATTGAGTTTCGTGCAACAATTGCTTGGCCAGTAGTAATCGTCGGTGACTATCGTATTGCTTTGGTGACATGCCTATAAAACGCTGAAACAACTGACGTAAATGGCGATCAGTCACGCCAAGTCGTTCGCTTAGTTGAGAGAGGTTTTGGCGTTGCAATGCGCCTTGATCCATTAGTTCAACTGCTCGTTTCACGGTTGTTTCAACACCGCGCCATGCCCACGAATTGGGAGCTGCGTCAGGGCGGCAGCGCAAACAGGGGCGGTAACCTAACTGCATCGCTTGGGTCGCATGGACCAGATAACTAACGTTGGATTCCTTAGGTGGGGTTGCCGGACAGATGGGTCGACAAAAGATGCCGGTGGTTTTCACCGCAACAAAAAACTGACCATCAAAGCGGGCATCACGAGCCAGCCGAGCAGTACGGCATTGCTCGGGCGATAAAGTTGGTTCAGTCAACGACATGATGATTCACCGTGTTTGTCTACATAGGCTAAATGGTAACGGTTTTTATGAGCAATACTCGCCATTTTCGGAACTGAAGCAACGACTTTGATTGGCAAGACTGCAACCGTCCGCACACTAAAAATCATCATTCAATTGCAATGACAATAATCTAATAAGGCTTGAGACTCGTTTCGATTCGGGTGTATATTGACCACCGCTTTGTCGGAGTGCCCAGAGTCTGAGCTTGATCAGACCCGTTGGCTGAGATTGCAAAGCTTATTGCCACAGGCAGTAAGCCGCGCAGAATCCGAGAACCTGATCAGGCTAACACCTGCGGAGGAAACAAGGCCGGCTTCGCCCGAATGCGATCTGTGGAACAGTCGTATGCAAGCGAAAACCACCTCGAATCTAGCGATTCGCCTCTGAACAGTGCTCTCATTTCAGCCACTTCTCGACATTGCCGCATCAATCGAATCAATGCATTGAACGGAGAGCCAAATGTCGACTTCAAACCGCCGCGAATTGCGTCAACAAGCGCAGCAATTCTTAGATAATTTAAAAGCCCAGCCGTATCCAAATTCCACCCGTGTTTACGTTGCCGGAGAACAAACAGGCGTCAAGGTGGCGATGCGTGAGATTAGCCTCAGCCCAACACTAGTGGGCGGCACCGAAGATGATCCGCAGTTTGAAGATAATGCGCCGGTGCGCGTGTATGACACGTCCGGCAGCTACTCCGATCCAGAAGCAGCCATTGATGTGCGCCAAGGCCTGCCAAAGCTTCGCGCCGCATGGATTGCCGAGCGCGGAGACACCGAAACGCTCGATTCAGTGACCTCGCAATATGCCCAGCAACGCTTGGCTGACGATGGCCTCGATCATATCCGCTTCGAACACTTACCTAAGCCTCGAATTGCTAAACAAGGTAAGTGCGTGACCCAAATGCACTACGCTCGGCAAGGCATTATTACCCCTGAAATGGAATACATCGCCATTCGCGAGAATATGGCGCGAGCGCAGCACAATGACAAAATTCAGCACGCCGGTGAGTCCTTTGGCGCTGATTTAAAAGAGCAAATCACGCCCGAGTTTGTCCGCCAAGAAGTCGCGCGCGGCCGTGCCATTATCCCAGCCAACATCAACCACCCTGAATCAGAGCCGATGATTATCGGTCGTAACTTCCTCGTCAAAGTGAACGCCAATATTGGTAACTCGGCAGTCACTTCATCGATTGAAGAAGAAGTTGAAAAGCTGGTGTGGTCGACCCGCTGGGGCGCTGATACCGTGATGGATTTATCGACTGGCCGCTACATCCACGAGACTCGTGAGTGGATTGTTCGTAACTCGCCAGTGCCAATCGGCACCGTGCCAATTTATCAGGCGCTGGAAAAAGTAAACGGCGTGGCTGAGAACCTGAACTGGGAGATCTTCCGCGATACCTTGATTGAGCAGTGTGAACAGGGCGTTGATTACTTCACCATCCACGCGGGTGTGTTGCTGGCCTACGTGCCAATGACGGCGAAGCGCTTAACCGGTATTGTCTCTCGTGGTGGTTCGATCATGGCCAAGTGGTGCT
The DNA here is from genome assembly GCF_014773395.1 of Neiella litorisoli. Classification (GTDB taxonomy): domain Bacteria; phylum Pseudomonadota; class Gammaproteobacteria; order Enterobacterales; family Neiellaceae; genus Neiella; species Neiella litorisoli. Next base: position 25,367 of record NZ_JACXAF010000035.1, read on the forward strand.
TGTCGCACCATACCGAGAGCTTCCTCTACACCAACTTCCGCGAAATCTGTGAAATTTGCGCCAAGTACGATGTGTCGCTGAGCTTAGGTGATGGGTTACGTCCGGGCTCGATTCAGGATGCTAACGATGAAGCTCAGTTAAGTGAGCTTTATACCTTAGGTGAGCTGACCAAAATCGCATGGGAATATGATGTGCAGGTGATCATCGAAGGCCCAGGTCATGTGCCAATGCAGTTGATCAAAGAGAACATGGACAAGCAGTTAGAAGCGTGTCACGAAGCGCCATTCTACACCTTGGGCCCGTTGACCACGGATATTGCCCCAGGTTACGACCACTTTACCTCTGGTATTGGCGCGGCCCAAATTGGCTGGTATGGCTGTGCCATGCTCTGCTACGTGACACCAAAAGAACACCTTGGCTTGCCGAATAAAGAAGACGTAAAAGAGGGTTTGATTACCTACAAGATTGCCGCTCACGCTGCTGATTTGGCCAAGGGCCATCCGGGCGCGCAAGTGCGCGACAATGCGCTATCAAAAGCGCGCTTTGAATTTCGTTGGGAAGACCAGTTCAACTTGTCGCTTGATCCAGAACGCGCGCGCTCTTATCACGATGAAACGATTCCACAGCAATCGGGCAAGGTCGCTCACTTCTGCTCAATGTGTGGGCCGAAGTTCTGCTCAATGAAGATCACTCAAGAAGTGCGTGATTTTGCAGCGAAACGAGAAGCTATTGCGGTGAAATTAGTCGATATGGACGGTAACACCGAAGTTGCAGAAGCCGGTATGAAGCAAATGGCCGATGCCTTTAACGAAACTGGCGGCAAGCTGTATTCGTTGGAACATTCGGACAAAGAGCCAGTAGAGGTGGGTTAGATAGCAGAAGACTATTGATCACACCGAAACGCCGTGAATCCCTCCTTGGAGGCTTAGCGACAGCATCCATGCTGTCGATATTCGGCTTAGATCAATAGCCTTCCGCTATTTGCAGCGAGCTTGAATGTTGCGACGAAATTGAAAGGCAGGACTGATAGCGCTTTGTGAAAGCTTCTGCTGGAAGGGTGCAGCAGTAGAGCCATCAGGGATGATTTCTTGGCGTCTTGAAGCAAAGCCCTGTTAGTTCTGGCTTGAGCAGGGGAATGGTCGTTGAAAAATTCAGCTGTGGCGCATTTCATAGCTGAAGATTATTTGCAGAGAACTTGAACGTTGCGAAGAGGTTGAAAGGCAGGACTAATCGCGCTTTGAGAAAGCTTCTGCTGCATGGATGCAGCAGCAGAGCCATCAGGGATGATTTCAAGGCGTCTTGAAGCAAAGCGCTATTAGTTCTGGCTTGAGTAGGGCAATGGTCGTTGAAAAATTCTGTTGCATGGATGCAACAGCAGAGCCATCAGGGATGATTTTACGGCGTCTTGATGCAAAGCGCTGTTAGTCCTGACCTGAGCCGGGCAATGGTCGTTTAGCCAGATAGCTAGACACCAAATAGATATATAACGACATAAGGTAAACAAAACTGATGAGCTGGCTTCCACATACCGTCATTCAACCCTATCAGGTGCTTACGCCAAAGCGAGCTATTGTCTGGGCGATTGGCGGCTCCGATAGCAGTGGTGGCGCTGGTATCCAAGCTGATATTCAAGCAATTAACGGCTTACGTGATAAGGATGCACTGGGTAACCAAACGGTTGCACAAGCCTGCACCATAGTCACCACGGTCACCGCGCAGAATTCGGAGTCAGTTTCTGATTTGATGGCATTGCCCATCGACTTGCTGGAACAGCAATGGCTGCAGTTGCTCGCCGATATGCCGCCTGCGGTGATCAAAATATCCTTGCTGGCCAACCCTCAGCAGGTTGAATGGCTGGCCGAGCAGTTGGCCAACTGGCCTGCGGGTTTGCCAAGGCCGTTGGTGATTTACGACCCGGTGGCTATCGCCAGTACCGGTGATGCACTGACAGCCGAGCCAATCCTCGATGCAGTCAAACAGCAGCTACTGCGCCACGTTGACGTGCTGACACCGAATGCCCAAGAAGTATTGGCCATTACCGGTATCGCGCTGCTGTCCAGTCATGATTTACAGCGAGCATTCGAGGTGTTTCGTCAGCATGGCGTCAAAACCGTTTTGTTCAAAGGCGGTCATACCGGCTTGCTCATGGACGTACCGATTTCCGATGACCACGTCATTGACGCTTGGACCAATGGCGACTGCTGGCGGTATTGCGCTAGCCCTCAGCTGACAACCGAGCATGGTCATGGCACTGGCTGTAGCTTTGCATCTGCGCTGGCGAGCGGTTTGGCTCAAGGTTATGCCTTAGAAGATGCCTTTGCCATCGCTCATGCTTATGTTCAGCAAGGCCTCAAAGCCGCCGTTGGCCAAGGCAAAGGGCCCGGCCCTGTGGCTCATCTTGGCTGGCCGAAGCGCTGGCAAGACTTTCCACAAACGGCCAATGACTTGGCTGAATTGGACGCGGAGCGGCAAGCCTGTGCGCCCTGTGAGCTTCGACTCGGCTTGTATCCGGTAGTGCCGACTGTCGAATGGCTCGAGCGTTTATTGAAGTGCGGCATTAAAACCATTCAGCTGCGCGCCAAAGACCTGCCGGAAGATCAGGCTGAACCTTTGGTCAAACAGGCGGTATTACTGGGGCAGCAATACCAAGCTCGGGTATTTATTAACGACTACTGGCAGCTGGCCCTGAAGCACAACGCTTATGGCGTTCATTTAGGGCAAGAAGATGTCACCGATGCTGATGTCGAAAAAATAGCCAGATCAGGCGTCAGGCTTGGCCTCTCGACCCATGGCTACTTTGAAATGTTGCGCGCAGCAGCGCTGCAGCCAAGCTACTTGGCAATCGGTCATATTTTTGCCACCACAACCAAAGATATGCCGTCCACTCCACAAGGGGTGCTAAAGCTATCGCAGCAAGCGTCATTACTGGCTTCGCGCGATATAGCTGGCGTTGAAAAAATGCCGACTGTGGCCATTGGCGGTATCGATTTTGAGCGTGCTCAGCAGGTAGTAACCACGGATATTGGCAGTATCGCCGTGGTCAGAGCCTTTACCGAGGCTGACAACGTCGAATTAGCCGCTGAACAATGGCTGAAATTGGTTGGCGCTGGCGATGAGTTGGGCGCTTTGCATCAGTCAATGATGCTACAAGAAACACAATCACAAGGAGGTTAACAATGAAGGTTGAAGTTAATGGCGAGCCGGTTGAGCTATCTGCGCAGGCAACGCTAATGCAACTGCTCGATGTGTTGCAGCAAGATTTGTCCGGCGTGGCCATCGCCGTCAATCAAACCATTGTGCCACAACATGACTGGGACGATTACTTACTGCAAGATCGCGACAATATTGCGATTTTTCGAGCCATCGCTGGCGGCTAAGCCGCTTGTCTCAAAACTAATGACGGTCACTCACCATGTTAAAAATTGCCGATAAAACCTTTCATAGTCGCTTGTTCAGTGGCACGGGCAAGTTTGCCGATCCGAGTTTGATGACAGAGGCGATTCTGGCCAGTGGCACTGAGTTAGTGACCATGGCAATGAAGCGGGTAGATTTGAATCGCGCCGATGACGACATTCTCCGCCCGTTGATCAATGCCGGTGTTAACTTGCTGCCGAATACTTCCGGTGCTGGCACGGCTGAAGAAGCCGTGTTTGCCGCCAAATTAGCGCGTGAGGCGCTGGGTACCCATTGGATCAAGCTCGAAATCCATCCAGATCCCAAGTATTTGCTACCCGATCCGATCGAGACGCTGAAGGCCGCTGAAGCGTTGGTGAAAGACGGCTTTGTGGTGTTGCCATACATCCATGCTGATCCTGTCCTTTGTAAGCGGTTGGAGCAAGTGGGTTGCCAAGCAGTGATGCCACTCGGTGCACCAATTGGCTCCAATAAAGGGCTTAAAACTCGTGATTTTCTGGAGATCATCATTGAACAGGCCAATGTGCCAGTCATCGTTGATGCCGGCATTGGCGCGCCATCCCATGCCGCACAAGCAATGGAGTTGGGCGCAGATGCGGTGTTAGCAAACACCGCGATTGCGGTATCACCTAGTCCGGTGGCAATGGCCGAAGCATTCAAGCAAGCAGTTCGCGCCGGACGAATGGCCTATGAAGCAGGCTTGGGCGGCGTCAGTCAGGCGGCGGTGGCATCGAGCCCGCTCACTGCATTTTTAGACGAGCCGGTTTGCTAGTCGACGTGCCCACAGTTGTGACAGCAACCGAATTTGAGCGAGAGGTTTGGCCGAGTTGAATAAGCAAGCAGAGAGTTTCCAGCAGGTATTGGATAATCAGGATTGGGATCATGTCCGGTTGAGCATCGGTGCCAAAACAGCCGTTGATGTTGAGCGAGCCTTATCGCGCTCAACTGGCAATCAGCGCTTGAATCTCGATGACTTTATGGCGCTGATCTCGCCCGCTGCCGAGCCTTATCTGGAAGCGATGGCGCAACGCTCTCTGGCCCTGACTCAGCAGCGTTTTGGTAAAACCATTCAGCTCTATGTGCCGCTGTATCTGTCGAATTTGTGCTCCAATATTTGCACCTACTGCGGTTTTTCGATGCACAATGCCATTCGTCGCAAGACACTCGACATGGCTGAGCTTGATGCTGAAGTGGCGGCGATTAAAGCGCTTGGCTTCGACCATATTTTACTGGTTACCGGCGAATCTGAACGCAAGGTCGGTATGGACTATTTTCGCCAAGCGATACCGCGAATTCGGCGTCACTTTTCTCACCTGTCCATGGAAGTTCAGCCGTTATCCGCCGAAGACTATGCCGAACTCAAAGCGCTCGGGGTTGATGCGGTATTGGTGTATCAAGAAACCTATTCGCGCCGGACTTACGCCGAGCATCACTTAAAAGGTCAAAAAAGTGATTTTGATTGGCGCTTGGCAACGCCAGAGCGACTCGGCCAGGTGGGCATGAATAAAATCGGTATTGGTGCGTTAATTGGTCTTGAAGATTGGCGAACGGACTGCTTTATGGTGGCATCTCACCTGAATTTCTTACAAAAGCGCTACTGGCAAAGCCGCTTTTCGATTTCCTTTCCGCGCCTTCGCCCTTGCACCGGCGGCTTAGAGCCCAAATCAGTGATGACCGATCGCCAGTTGGTGCAACTCATTTGCGCCTATCGTTTGTTTAATCCGGAGCTTGAGTTGTCGTTGTCGACGCGCGAATCGGCCACTTTCAGAGACCAAGTGCTGCCACTTGGCATCACCACCATGAGCGCGTATTCTCAAACTCAACCCGGCGGTTATGCCAATGCGGAACCTGCTCTGGAACAGTTTTCCATTAGCGATGATCGCCACCCACAAGCGGTTGCTGAGGCGATTCGCCAGCGCGGCTACCAACCAGTTTGGACCGATTGGCAATCGGCCTACGGACGCCAAATGGTGTAGTGCCGCTTGTCGCATCAAACAATACAAGGACCCCTATGCTGACCGATCATCAAACCCTGAGATACAGCCGTCACCTGTTGTTACAGCAAGTGGGCGAGGGTGGTCAGTTGCAATTGCAACAAGCGAAAGTGTTGCTGATCGGCTTGGGCGGGCTGGGCAGCCCAGCGGCGTTATACCTGGCAGCCGCTGGCATCGGTGAGTTGCATCTGGTCGATCACGATCAGGTCGAAATAAGTAATTTGCAACGCCAGATTCTCTACCGCGAATCCGATGTTGGTGAAGATAAAGTTGAAGCGGCGGAACGTCAGCTCAGCGACTTGAACGACGACATTGAGCTGGTTATTCACGCTGAAAAAGTCACGGCAAGTAATGCGCTGACGCTCGTTCAGGGGATGGATGTGGTGCTCGATTGCACCGACAATTTTGCCGTCCGCCATGCCATTAACGCAGCCTGTAAACAGGCGGCTGTGCCTTTGGTGTCAGGCGCGGCCATTCGCTTAGAAGGGCAACTCAGTGTATTTGATTTTCGTGATGCGCAGTCGCCGTGTTACGCCTGCCTGTGCTCGCCAACCGGTCAGGAGCCCAAGTTAAATTGCGCCAATTCGGGCGTGTTGGGGCCGGTGCTGGGGGTGATCGCCAGCTTGCAAGCGCTCGCCGCGATCAAATTGATCCTTGGCTTACCTGTGGTCAAAGGGCAGTTACAGCTATTCGATGCCCTTCATGGCGACTGGCAACAGTTTGCCATCGCTCGCTCATCCCAGTGCCCAGTGTGCGCGGATCACTGAGTTATCATTTCGTAGACCTTGGCCTGCATTCATAAACAATTACAAATTGTCGATGGGATTACCTAAATCCTGTGGCTTAGACTGAACAGATATTCCTTATTAACAGGCTCTAATCTAACCATCAGTTCGCTGAGTTAGAGGACTACTCATGTTCCAGCGCTTTAGCAAAGAAGCTAAATCACTCGTCATTTTTACCATCGTTACTATTGGTTATGGCTGCTATCAGTTGCTCAATGCTGCGTTCCAGCTCAATTGGACCCATTTGCCAGAAGCGGGTGGCTGGCTCGTGCTTGCCGCGCTTGTGGTGGCGACCGCTTTTAGTGCATTCGCTATGATTGACAAAAAATCACTGGCATTTTGGGGGGTTGCGGTTTTTTGGCTGTTACAAGCCTGTTATATCCATAGCTCAGTGTTGACGTTGGATCTGGGCGAGTCACCTATGGTTGGTTTCGGCCTCGATATAGCGGAAAACCAATTTACGATTCGGGTTATGCCGCTGGTGATGTGTATTGCCACTATCGGCCTATTTATTCGTTACAAATCTGCTCGTTACTGCATTCAATGAGTTGGGTGCTGACAAAGTTGCTTAACCGGAGAGTCTGATGGCCACGCATACTCAAGACATATTGCAAGCCTGGTATCCTCACCGCGATCGCCATCAATGGGTGTTGGGCACTGTCGTTGCAACCCTTGGATCGAGTTATCGAAAGGCCGGCGCACTACTGCTTATCAACGATATGGCTCAGCTGTTTGGTTTGATCAGTGGCGGCTGCCTGGAAGCTGACTTGATGCGGCGCAGCAAGCGTGTCATGGCCACCGGCGTGGCCGAGTTAGTCAGTTACGATAGCCGTGATGAAGATGATGTCGCGTTCCAACTGGGGCTGGGCTGCGGTGGCAAAATCGATATTCTGCTGCAACCTGTGACTGCCGAAAATCACTACTTGCAGTTGGACCAAATCTACCAGTCGCTGAGCGCGCACCAGCCAATGGTGTATTGCTCGCCGATCACTCCTTCAGAGTTGACAGCAGCTGGCAATCAAGCCTGTTTGGTTGCGCCTACGTTAGCGCAATTGCCGTTTGCTATTGAGCTAGGCGATAAAGCGACGGTGGTCACTTACCGCGGTCAACAATGGTTGTGCCGTTGGATTCGACCCCAGCCTCATTTGGCGGTATTTGGCGGCGGTTTGGATGCTCAGCCGCTAGTGGCGATGGCAGCAAATTTGGGGTGGCAGGTGTCGGTGATTGACCCGCGACCCAGCTATGGCCGAAGCGTCGATTTCCCCGCAGCAAGTCGTTTGGTTAATTGCTCCGCTGCCGGTCTTGAACAACAGCCATGGCTTGAGTCGGTGGATGCTGTGGTGATCATGCACCATCACATTGATCTCGATGTCGAGGCGATTCAACTCTGGCACAACAAGCCGCTGAGTTATTGGGCAGTGCTTGGTCCTGAACATCGAAAACAACGCTTATTTGATACCGCAGGCCTTCAACCTGAGCAGTGCCTGCAGCCGTTAGCCGGTCCTGCTGGATTGTCGCTGGGCGGCGAGTTGCCGGAAGGCGTGGCGCTATCGATACTGGCTGAATGTCACGCCGCCTTGCATGGTGCTTCGGCGCGATCGATTAGCGGCATATTGAATGACACCGCTGGTATCACGTCATGACCCTTAACGCCGCTATCTTAGCTGCTGGACAAAGCCAACGCTTTGGTGAGGCCAACAAGCTGTTAGCACCGCTGGGCGATTGTTGTGTATTGCAGCATTCGGTTGGCGCTGTACTCTCGCTGTTGCCTGAGCAGCAAGTGCAGTTGGTTGTTGGTCATCAGGCTGCAGCGCTCGCTGCGCTGTATCCAACACTGCACCATTGCCACAATTCGAGTTATCAACAAGGGCTCGCCAGCTCACTACATTGCGCGGTTCAACAGGCCGAAGAGTCGCAACATTGCCAAGCATTACTGGTGGTGCTGGCCGATCAGGTATTACTGAAGGCGGATGATTTCGCCCGTTTAATCAGAGCTTGGCGCCAGCAACCGGATTGCATCATCTGCGCCGACTATGGCCAGCGGCGCGGCGTACCTGCGATTTTTCCGCGAGCAGTGTGGCCGCAATTGCATGAACTGCAAGGCGATCAGGGAGCCAAAGCGCTATTGCGATCGAATGATGTTGTGGCAATCGCCATGGCCAATGCGGCGTTCGATATCGATACGCCCGAGGATCTGAAACAGGCCCAGAGTTTGTTACTAGCCCAGCAGTAGCCAAATGCCAACGCCGATCATCAAGCTGCCAGCGATGCGGTTCATGGTTCGGACGTTACTTGGCTTTAATAACAGGTGGCGCAGGGTCTTGCCGCCGCTGGCATAGAGCAACATGCAAATGGCTTCAAATAGCAAAATGATCGCCAACAAAATCAGTAGCTGCGGCGCCAATGGTTGCGATTCATTGATGAACGGTGGCAGTAAGGCAATATCAAACGCCCATCCTTTGGGGTTGGCGACGGCCGTTACAAAGCCCTGCATGGCGAGGCTTTTAGCGCTGATTTGAGGCGTGATATCGAGTTGCTCGGGAATAGCTAGTTTGCCGCGAGAGCGCCACATTTGGAGGCCGATCCAAGCTAGGTAAGCGGCGCCTAGCGTTTTCATGATGATGAATGCTTGCGGGTATTTGAGCACCACTGCGGCAACGCCAATGACGGCGCTGGTGGCGACGACAGCAACCCCCAATAATTCGCCCAGCATCATCCAGCCAGTGCGTTTGACGCCAATGGTCATACCCAATGTCAGGGCCAGCGTCATGCACATACCCGGCGTCAGCGAGACAAAGAAGAAGGTTGGGATGAAGATGGCAAGAGCGCTGGCATCAATCATGATTATCGGACTACCCAGTGGCGAAGGGTGCGCAGCTTATCATTTCACGCGGAAAAATGAGAAGGCTGTGATCGGCCAATGATTTATCACGTACGCTGAAACTGCTCAGGGAGCAGCATCAAAGAGGAAATTATGACAGATATCTATGGCATTGAGGCAACCACCAACAGCGGTGAGACCATCAGCATGGGCCAGTATAGAGGCCAAGTGCTGTTGATCGTCAATACTGCCAGTGCATGTGGCTTTACCCCTCAATACGAAGGCTTACAACAGCTCTACGAGCAGTATGGCGAGCAAGGCTTTAAAGTGTTGGCCTTTCCCTGCAACCAGTTTGGCAAGCAAGAATCAGGAAGTGACAGCGACATCAAGCAGTTCTGCGATTTGAATTTTAAAGTCAGCTTTCCATTATTCGCCAAAACTGAGGTCAATGGTGCTGGTGCTCATCCGCTTTATCAGTATTTAACGGATGAGAAACGCGGTTTGCTGGGCAGCAAAGCGATTAAGTGGAATTTCACCAAGTTTTTGGTCGATCGCAATGGTAAGGTGGTGAAACGCTACGCGCCCACCACCAAACCGGCCGAGTTAACGGCCGATATTGAAGCCTTGCTGTAACGCCGGCCAATAATGCGTCTCGGCGTTAGTCGTTTTTTAGCAACGGCAGCCAGAGCTTACGAAGCTTAGCCAGCTTCGGCGGAATGACTGCATTGCAATACACCTGCTGAGGGTTACGGGCAAAGTAGTCCTGGTGATAATTCTCAGCAGGGTAGTAGTTATTAATTTCAGTTACTTCAGTAACGATAGCGTTATCGAAGTCAGCACTGTGTTGGTCGATATAGGCCAGCGCTTGTTGCTGTTGCTCAGCACTGTGATAAAACACCGCAGAGCGATACTGGGTGCCAATATCATTGCCTTGGCGATTCAGCGTTGTTGGATCGTGGCTCGTGAAAAACACATTGAGTAAATCGGGATAACTGATTTGCGATTCATCAAACTCGATTTGAATCACTTCAGCATGACCGGTCTCGCCTGAGCAGACTTGCTCGTAGGTCGGATTTTCGGTGGTGCCACCAGCGTAGCCTGAGGTCAGGCTGTGAACGCCACGCAATCGTTTAAAGACAGCCTCGACACACCAAAAGCAGCCGCCGGCAAAAGTAGCAGTTTGCATTGTTACTCCAGAACGCGCGAGTGTTGGCGCGCCCAATTATCGGTGATTAGAAAAGAAGTGGCATGGCCCGCACTACTGAATTAACGTCGCTCCTGACAGTCATTCAGTTCTTGGGTGATGCTTTGTAGCTTACGTAGGTGCTCAAGCAAACGTTCATGGCTTGGGTCATTTTGCGGCACACTGTTCACAATATCTTCAGCTTGCGCACATAATTGATTCAAATCTTTGCTTAAATCTAGTAGTTCCGTCACTGTCATGGCTGTGATTCTCAAATCGTTATGTCGCTGTAATGAACGGAAATTAGCAGCTACAGTCCAGTAACGTCAATTTTCAAACCGCATTCTTTTTATAAACAAGTTGCACGGAGGCCGGTGTTGACCACATTAACCAATCACGATGCCGAGACGGCACATAGTAAGCACTCGACGAGCCTGTACGAATTCATGATGATGATGTTGTCGATTGTCTCGGTTGTGTTGGCCGTACTGCTGCTGATCAAAGACATGGATCCCGGCATTTATCGTTTGCTTCGAGTGTTCGACTTAATTGTCTGTGGCGTGTTCTTTATTGCGTTTTGGACTGGTTTCTGGCGCTCCGATCATAAGTGGCAGTACGCTAAATCCCATTGGTACGATTTAGTGGCATCCATTCCGTTCAGTGAGTCGTTGCGTTTATTGCGGGTCGTTCAGGTCTATCGTGTGGCAAAAATGCTGTACTTGACCAAAGGCCGGTTTGATTTCCACTTTGTCTCGCGGCTGGGCAATACCATTGCGGGGTTATTGTTACTGGAACTGCTGATTATCTTTGGCGGTTCATTTTTGGTGTTCTATTTGGAAACCGGATTGGCGCAGTCGCCGATTAATGAGCCCGAAGAAGCGATATGGTGGGCGCTGGTTACCGTGTCGACCGTCGGCTATGGCGATTTTTATCCAGTGACGGATATTGGCCGGTTGGCAGCCAGTGTGTTGATTGTGATTGGCGTTGGCAACTATGCCTTGTTGTCGGGGTATTTTGCTCAGCAATTCTTGGGGCGCGATGAAGAAAAAGAAGCGATTAAAGACGCGGTACGAGAAACCCACATTGAAGTGAAAATATTGCGCAACGAACTCAGAGCGCTGCGCAAGCAGCTCTCTGAGTTGACTGATAAAGAGAAGTAACGGCGGCTGCGTCAGACCGCAGTGAACTGGTTGTGAATGGCGTCGTAGTGATAGCCAATCATAGATAACCGTTGTTGCAGGCCGCCTGCATCAATGTCGTAGCAATCTGCCAAATCATCGACGCTTGAGCATTCGTGACGGAGCTTCATATTAATGATGCCGAGCAACATGCTAGGATCCATGGCATTGTAATTAGACAGGTCCATGATGGTCTCCTCTTTGTAGGGAACCTATTAATGCTAGCCACTGTTGGTTACTTTTGCATAAAAAATAACCAGCTCAATCGAACGTGATGTGATCGAGGTAATATCAAAGCCAGCCATGCTCAATACCAAAGCAGGGAAACGTCAGATTGCGGCCTATCGCTACCGCAACGCCCGATACATATTATTTGAACGGTGCCAAGGCGAAGTGGCACGCTTTGCCCGCTATTTGCAGCAAACCCACAGCTATGCTTCGGCTTATATCTCAGAGACGCCAACCAAGCGCATTGGCGATAAAGTGGCGCGGATTATTGAGAAAACCTTCGATTTGGAACCTGGCTGGCTCGATAGCGATCGCAGCCAACGCTGGGATCAGCGCTTGCGAGACGCCATCGGTGGTGCCGTTCACCCGCTTGATCAGGAAGTCCAGCAGTCGGCTGAAGTCGATCACGAGCGCTGGCTGAATCAACTCACCGTGCTGCCAGATGCTGGCCCGCAGTTAATTCAAACGGGGCTCGCTTGTCAGCAACGGCTGAGCCAAATTCAACAACAGATCGAGCAATTGAATCGTTTGCAGCGGGCAATAGTCAGCAAATCAACGCAACTCTACGAGCGCGATCTGGAGGTGCAACTGATTGCTCAGGGTTATGTGGTGCAGACGCCATCGCAAGAGCAAGGCGCAGTGTTTCGAATTTGGCATGGCGATCCGGCCATCAAACTGTGCTTACAGCTACGAATTTCTCTGGTGTTTGAGCCGGTATTTCAAATGACGCCATTACCGCCGGCGGTGCGGGAAATCGTTGCGATTCCTTTTGTCGAGCCGCACTCGCAGCAAGCGTCATACGTGTTTATGGCGGCGGATGCGAGAAGCAGCCGATTTGATGCCAGCCGACTACATTGGATTGATGGCGCTTTATGGTTACTCGGTCTTGATGGCAACAAACAGCGGGACATGACTTCGGCACTTCGGCTCGACCCGCTATTCAACATGTAACGACGATTCGTAGAGGCTAAGTGCCCGTCAGGTAAATCGCGGCGCGTCGTAGTTGTTCGGCTCGTCGCTGTAAACCGTGACATTCCAAGCTTCTGCTAGGCCGCCCTCATCGAGACATTGTTGCTGGAAAAACTGCTGAATGGCCGAGCGCTGACAATGAGCAGCAAAGGCATCGTGATTGGCCCAGATTTCGTTGAACACGATGGGGAAATCGGTACTGCCATCGGCAAATTCACTACTGGTCACTTGTGTCACCAGATATTGCAAACAGCCATCTTCTCGCTGTGTATCCGGCTCTAGCGATTGCAGTACTTTGAACAAGGCGTCGTGTTGGCCGGGTTTGGCTCGAAACTGAGCTAAGCAGTAAATTTTTGATGACATGATTTCTCTCTATTGGCATTGCCGTGTTGCTTTGCCTGATCTGTGTATGAAAAGAGTGCCGGTTAAAGGCGGAGGTCGCCTTATTGTTCCAAGCAATCGGTGATGGTGTCAAAACAGACCCTCGTCATTGCTTGTCGGACGACAACTAGCATTTGAATAGTAACGTATTGATGATATATTTCAGTGGCAGGATTTGTTCCGCCGAATTCAAACCGCTAACATGCTGAATAGCTCAAGTATCTAAGGGCCAATCATGCCTGAAGCTGTCACCAAACAGCCACAACATTCTGTATTGAAAAAAGCAGCAATCATTGCCTTGCTGGTGCTGTTTTGGATCCCCATTGACGGCCTGACTCTGCTGTCGCTGCACTCTCTAGAGCGAGTGTTGTGGAGCGCCGAAATGGGCTACATGTTTGCCCTTTGCTTGTATTTTGGTTGGCGCGGAGCGTTATTGTGTTTGGCGGCCAGCATCCTCAGTAGCGCGTTCTGGCTAAATATTGATACTGGACCAGTGTCGACTTTAATGGCGAGCTTGCCGGTCGAAAGCTCAGTGCTCACTGCCATTACTAGCGTGACGGTGATCTTTGCCGTCACCCATGTTTATCACCGATTTTACGGCGAAATTAATCAACGACGTACTCATGTGCAAGTGGTTCCGGCATTTGCGGCCGCGTTGCTCGCTTCGTTTTTAGTGGCCTACATCAACCTCACGGGCATTGCCTATTTCTACGATTTACAGCTGAAAACACTCGGCCTGTCGCCATCGATGCTGGCGATGGCGTTTTTCTCAGGGATTGTGAGTTTGTCTGCTCTGTTTTGCTTGTTGTTTGATTGGCTTAAATTGGCGGGCAAACTCAACTGGCCAGTTAAACTGGTGCTTTCGCGCCAATCTAGGCCAAGAAATGGCAGTAACTATTTATTATTGCTGGGGGGCTCTACTGGCACTGTAATCGTGCTGTTTTACCTTGGCAATCAGTTTCAAAATGACGTTTGGCATATGCTGGCGGGATTGGTGATTATTGCTTCGGTGATGCATATCTCCGTTCGTTTTTCTGAGCTTCAGACCGCTGCAGCGGGTGCTTTTCTGGTCAGCATCTTAGCTGCTATGGAACATTCAGTTCTAGGTAACTCGGTTAACGATTCAATTGAAATCTTTCTGCCGTTGCTGGCTATTACGGTTTATGCCCAGCGGCTTATCCCGCAGATGCTGCTGGAACAAGGGCGATTGCGGCGCAAAGCAGAATCTGATCCGTTAACTCATTTGCTGAACCGGCGCGGGTTTACCGCTGCGGCCAATATTGAGCTGGAACGTGCCAATCGTTATCGGCGGCCATTGTCGTTACTGATACTGGATATTGACCACTTCAAGCAAGTCAATGATAACCATGGTCACCACAGTGGCGACTTAGTGCTAAAACTGATGTCGCGCAGTTTAATGCGAGGGTTGCGATCAGAGGCGATTGCGGGGCGCTGGGGTGGCGAGGAATTTGTGGCGATATTGCCTGAGTGTGATACCGCAGCAGCCATGATTTGTGCGGAGCGGGTCCGGCAGCTAATTGCTGGCGAAAAAGCGCATTTTGCAACGGGTACTGTGGTGGTGACCGCTAGCGTTGGGATCGCCCAAATGGCGGTTGATGAGCCGCTCGAACAGCTTATTGAACGTGCGGATAAGGCGCTCTACGAGGCCAAAGGGCAAGGTCGAGATCGAGCCGTTATTGCATCGTCTTAGGCTTTTCACTGACCTAAAAAGCGAACAAAAAAAGGCCCCAGCAACGAGCTGAGGCCAAACGCGTTAACGTAGGGGGAGAATTCACAAAACCAGTTGAACCAGAGATTAAGCAGTTGCTGAAAGCACCATATCCATCGAGAT
>NZ_JACXAF010000036.1 GCF_014773395.1 Neiella litorisoli
AAAGTGCGACTTTTTCAGCCCAATTTCGGCATTTTTACTTATAACTGTATAAACCCTCAGTGTTTCGGGGCAGCGTTCATGCTTGGATGAACTCAGCGCGAACGGTAATTACGGATGTTTCTACAAGCTTCCTTCGTCAATCTCAGACGCGATGGTATGAAGGAAATCGTAACTCGTTTTGGGGCATAAACAAGTTGGCTGGCAGCGCCAGCCTGCAATCACCACATTAAATCGTCTGGCACGACAAATTCGGCGTACGGATCGTCTTCGTCAACTTCCTTATCGTCAACAACGTTGTTGAGTACCACCAAACTCTCATCCCGCTGGGCGATTTTATCAGCCACACCAGCGGGCACCACTTCGTAGCCTTCACCAAATCGAACAATCGCTAAGCGACCTTTAACCAGGTCTTTTTGGATCTTTTGCTCCACGTAAATGTTCTTCACTAGCTTATCGTCGGCAAAGCTGTAGCTAATGTCGCCTTTGCTGCGATCGATGCGATTTGCTTCAATCAACTGCTTGATTTGGGCGACGATGGCTTTTTGCTTCGCGGCTTCATCACGCTGACGATTCAGTTCTTTGGCTTTTTGCTGTTCAGCAATGCGCTTTTCTTCAGCAGCGGCTTTTGCTTCACGCGCCTGCACTCGGCCTTTTTTGGTCTGCTTTTTGACCTTGTCAGCTTTTTTCTTGCTGACTAAGCCAGCTTTTAACATTTGTTCTTGGAGGCTTAATTTAGCCATCGTTTCACTCTCTTTCTTGGTGACACGCTTCATGGACTCAATGATAGGGAAAAGTACCACGGATTGACGCCAGCGAGATCAGGATTCTGAGCATAAAACAAAATCCAGCGACGCTCTGGTTTAGGTATCAACAGCTCTATGCCCAAGCATCTGCCGCATGGATGCGGCAGCTGAGCCGGAGAAAAAATGCTCATTTCTATAGCGCTGTTGGGACATGGCCGTCAGTCGCAAATAAGCTGTGCCTCAAAAAGCAGGGATGCTTTTTGTGGAGCGCTCCATGGATGGACTTGAGCGTCACTGCGTTTTGCGAGTTACGGCCTTGGCTGCCATACCGTCCATCCCTGGACATAAAAAAGCCCACTCAAAGTGGGCTTTGTATCAAACTGCGAGTGGTTTAATCGAGATTAAACTTCTGCCGTTTGGAAAATCACATCATCAGCCTTTTCGGTGTAGCTTGACATCTGATGGAAGTTCAAGTAGCGGTAGGTATCGGCCGCATCTTTATCGATGGTTTTGGCGTACGTCATGTACTCATCGGCGTTCGGGATCTTACCAATAATGGAAGCAACCGCCGCCAATTCAGCAGACGCCAAGTATACGTTAGCGCCAGTACCCAAACGGTTCGGGAAGTTACGGGTCGAGGTAGAGACAACCGTTGCGTTGTCAGCAACACGTGCTTGGTTACCCATACACAGTGAACAACCCGGAGATTCGGTGCGCGCACCTACTTTACCGTAAACGCTGTAGTAACCTTCGTCAGTTAACTGCTGCGCGTCCATCTTGGTTGGTGGTGCAACCCACAGGCGAGTCGGCAACTGACCAGAGTAGTCTTGCAGCAACTTACCAGCGGCACGGAAGTGACCGATGTTAGTCATACAAGAGCCGATGAATACTTCATCGATGCCTACGCCAGCAACGTCAGACAGGGTCTTGGCATCGTCTGGGTCGTTCGGGCAGCACAGGATTGGCTCTTTGATATCCGCCAAGTCGATTTCAATCACTTCTGCGTATTCAGCATCCGCATCGGCTTCCATCAACTCTGGGTTTTCTAACCAAGCTTCCATCGCCTTGATACGACGCTCGATGGTACGACGGTCGCCGTAACCTTCAGCGATCATCCACTTGAGCATGACAATGTTAGAGTTCAAGTATTCGATGATTGGCTCTTTGTCCAGCTTGATGGTACAGCCAGCCGCAGAACGCTCAGCAGAGGCATCAGACAGCTCAAACGCTTGCTCGACGGTCAGCGTTTCCAAACCTTCAATTTCCAGTACGCGACCAGAGAAGGCATTCTTCTTGCCCGCTTTCTCAACGGTCAGCAGACCTTGTTTGATGGCATACAGCGGAATGGCGTGAACCAAGTCGCGCAAAGTAATACCTGGCTGCATTTCACCTTTGAAGCGAACCAGAATTGATTCTGGCATATCCAGTGGCATCACACCGGTTGCCGCAGCAAAGGCCACCAAACCAGAACCTGCTGGGAATGAAATACCCAACGGGAAGCGGGTGTGCGAGTCACCACCAGTACCAACAGTGTCTGGCAGCAGCATACGGTTCAACCAGCTGTGAATCACACCATCACCTGGGCGTAGCGAGACACCGCCACGATTCATGATGAAGTCAGGCAGGGTGTGGTGAGTTTCTACGTCGACTGGTTTTGGATAAGCCGAAGTGTGACAGAACGACTGCATGGTCAAGTCGGCAGTGAAGCCCAAACATGCCAAGTCTTTCAGCTCGTCACGGGTCATAGGACCGGTGGTGTCCTGAGAACCCACGGTGGTCATCTTAGGCTCACAGTATTGGTTCGGGCGAACGCCGGCAACACCACAAGCTTTACCCACCATCTTCTGCGCCAAGGTGTAGCCTTTGCCAGAATCAGCAACCGCTGCTGGACGACGGAAGACGTCGCTAAATGGCAAGCCTAGCGACTCGCGAGCGCGGTCAGTGAGGCCACGACCAATGATCAGAGGAATACGGCCACCGGCACGCACTTCATCAATCAGTACGTCAGTTTTCAGTTCGAAAGTAGAAATCACTTCGTCGGTGCCGTGCTTGCACACTTTACCTTCGAATGGGTAAACGTCGATGACATCGCCCATGTTCAATGCAGTAACGTCCAGTTCGATTGGCAATGCACCGGAATCTTCCATGGTATTGAAGAAAATTGGCGCGATTTTGCCGCCTAGCACGTAACCACCAGTGCGCTTGTTTGGCACGTATGGAATGTCATCACCGAAGAACCACAAGACGGAGTTAGTCGCAGACTTACGTGAAGAGCCGGTACCCACAACATCACCCACATAGGCAACTGGGAAACCTTTGGCTTTGACTTCTTCGATTTGCTTGAGCGGGCCGATTTCACCGGCTTTTTCTGGCTCAATACCGTCACGGGCGTTTTTCAGCATCGCCAGTGCGTGTACTGGAATGTCTGGGCGCGACCAAGCATCTGGTGCTGGTGACAAGTCATCAGTGTTGGTTTCACCGGTAACTTTAAATACGGTCAGAGTAATTTTTTCTTGCAGTGCTGGCTTGCTCAGGAACCACTCGGCATTGGCCCAAGATTCCATCACCTGCTGGGCAAACGCGTTGCCTGCTTTGGCTTTTTCTTCAACATCATAGAAAGCATCGAACATCAGTAGCGTGTGAGACAGCGCTTTCACTGCGATTGGCGCCAGCGCGTCAACATCAAGCAGTTCAATCAGCGGCGCAATGTTGTAACCGCCTTGCATGGTGCCAAGCCATTCAGTGGCTTGCGCAGCATCCAGAATCGGCGAGCTTGCTTCGCCCTTGGCGACAGCAGCCAAGAAGCCTGCTTTCACGTAAGCAGCTTCATCTACCCCTGGAGGTACGCGCTGAGATAGCAATTCCAGCAGAAAATCTTCTTCACCGGCAGGTGGGTTTTTAATTAGTTCTACTAGTTGTGCGGTTTGTTCGGCGTTTAGTGGTTTTGGAACCACGCCTTGGGAAGCACGTTCTTCAACATGCGAACGATAAGCGTCTAGCACAGTTTTCATCCTCTCGTCAGTGGGGGCGCCTTGTGCACATTTTCAAAGGTAGGGCGTTTAATTGGAATTGGAAACTGCCCATAAATTGAGCGCAAAATTATATCCGCAATAGCGAATAAAGGCCAATAAGACCAAAGGCTAAGATTTAACTTAGTTTCGCCAACAAGTCCACTACATCAGCACTAAGCTAAGAGACTTAAGCGCGGTCACAGATCAAGCGCTCTGATAGATATCAGATGTTATAAAAACCAAGTGTTCGTGTATCATCCATAGAACTTTATTTATTTGACAAATTTTTTGTAGCGGCGATTCGTGGTTAAAACAGTTCTCATATGTGACGACTCAGCTCTGGCGCGCAAACAGCTTCATCGCAGTTTGCCTACTGGGTGGGACGTTGAAGTGCTTTTTGCCAAAGACGGGCAAGAGGGCGCAACCCTATGCCAGACCCAGCAAATCGATTTGATGTTTCTGGATCTGACCATGCCAGTGATGGATGGCTATCAGGTACTAGAAGCCCTACAACACTACTCCGAACGCCCCGACATTGTCGTTGTATCGGGCGATATCCAGGCCAAAGCACTAGAACGAGTCACCGCCCTTGGCGCAGCCGAGTTTCTTCGTAAGCCCGCCAGCAAAGCCGAATTGCAGCACATTCTGGAGCGCCATGGCTGGTACACAGGGCAAGGTAAACCCGAAGCGGGGGCAAAATTAGCAGAGCTAGAAGTCTCTGAAATGGATGCCTATCGCGAACTGGCGAACGTGGCCATGGGCCGTGCCGGCGGCTTGATGGCTGAAATTCTGAATTTATTTGTCAAACTGCCCATCCCCAATGTCAATGTCTTGGAAAGCTCCGAATTACACATGGCACTGCAAGCTGTCGATGAATACAGCACGCTGTCAGCGGTCTGTCAGGGCTTTATCGGCGATGGTATTTCCGGCGAGGCATTCTTGCTGTTTGACGACACCCGCTTTGATGATATGTCGGCTTTGTTAGGCCACGATGATTATGCTGACAATCAAGGTGAAATCGAAGTCCTAATGGACTTATCCAACATTCTGATTGGCGCTTGTCTGAAAGGGATCGCCGATATGCTGCATGTTCACTTCAGCCAAGGCCATCCGGTGGTATTGGGGCAGCATTGCCAAGTTAATGATCTGATTGCTGCCAACCAAAATCGCTGGCAAAAAAATCTCGCCATCGAAATCAATTACAAAGTCGAAACCCACGATATTAACTGTGATTTGCTGTTGGTATTTACCGAAGAGTCTCTGCCAGTGCTGCGAGAAAACATTAAATACATGCTGGAGGAGTCATGAGCAGTAGCGACTTCCGAGAAATGCATTGGATGATCACCATGATCCATCACATTGATGTTGGACTGGTGGTATTGGATACAAATTACCGCATTGAAGTGTGGAATGGTTTCATGAAAAACCATTCTGGGCTCACTCCAGATCAAGTTCGCAATCGCGAAATTTTCAAAGTTTATCCAGACTTACCGGAAAAATGGTTCCGTCACAAATTGGACAGCGCGCGGTTACTGAAATCGCGCTCTTTCACCACATGGGAGCAGCGCCCGTACGTATTTCGCTTCCAGAATTATCGTCCGATCACCGGCTCCTCAAGTTACATGTATCAGAACATGACGGTGGTACCGCTGCAGTCACTGACAGGTGAAGTGGAGCATATTGCGCTGATCATTTATGACGTTACCGACGAAGCCGTGAATAAGATTGAGCAGAAGCTGGCCAATAGTCGATTGCAGGAAATCAGCCGCACTGACGCCCTGACCCAGTTGTACAATCGCGGCCACTGGGAAGAGCAGTTGCGTCAGGAGTTTGCCCGCATGCAGCGCTCACATCGGCCCAGTACCTTGATCATGCTCGACATCGACCACTTTAAGAAAGTTAATGATGAATATGGTCACCCAGCGGGAGATGAGGTGATCCGAGAGGTGGCGCGGCGCATCAAGCGCACTAAGCGGTCGACCGATATTGCCGGCCGTTATGGTGGCGAAGAGTTTGCGGTATTGTTGCTCGATACCGAGCCCGATCAGGCCATGTATTTTGCCGAACGACTGCGCAAGGCGGTCGAGCGCAAAGCCGTGGAGTTTGAGCAGCACAGTATCAAGCTGACCATCAGCATTGGTATTTCGCAAAACTCAGCCGATATTGACAGTGCCCAGTCTTGGATTGAACGCGCAGACGAAGCGCTCTACACCTCTAAACGTGATGGCCGAAACCGCGTGACCATGAGTTCAAGTAAGCCCCACATGAATCATTAAATAGATTCATTGCGACATTCGTTGCGACATTAAAAAAGGACGGCTCAGCCGTCCTTTTTGCGTTATTGAGCATGTCGCTCTATTCCGGTTGCCATTGCGTTAGCGGCTGCTGCAAACCTTCTAGCAACAAACGTAGCTTGCTGTTCAGATTAGGGCCCAAGCGAATCATCAGCTTGTCTACCGCATCAAGCGCTTGCACTTGCTCATTGGCGTATTCATACATGACATGAGGCTGCACCAATTCGACTGACGAGCTGGGCTTGGGTGATGCCAGCACGCGCTGAATTGCCACTAACAAGGTGCTATGGAATTGTTGGTCTGGGTACCCCAAACGCTCATAGGCTTGCTGCAGCAGTGGGTAGATGTGCTGATACAAAGCCACCCAATGCTCACGAGGCATACCAGCCATTAAATCGAGATACGGCTGGTAGCGAGCAATGTTAGCTGTTGAGCCATACAACTTGCCATCGGCTTCAATCACCTTGTAACGGCCGACCGGACGTTCAATCGGTAATTGATTGTATGTCACCTGGCCACGCGAGAGCGCATCAACAGCCACCACAAATTGTTCGATCAAGCCTTCATCGACCAGCAAGGCCACGCTTTTGCTGACGATTTTTTGCTGCAACTGCTGCAGCAAGGTGGCGTCACTATCGTCCAGTGGTGGCAGCGGAAAATCAAACAGCTTAGGTTCTGGTGCCGGCGGCTCCGGCTCTATTTCGGGTTGCGGCTGCGGCTCTGGCGCAACCTCTGGCTCAGGCTCCGCAATCGGCTCTGCCACTTGTGGCTCTGGTTCTGGCTCAGCAACCGGTTCTGACAGGGTTTCTGTCACCACTGGCGGCGCTGCGACGACATCCTCATGACCGTTTTTCGCCAGCCAAGCAACGACGCCGACAGCAACAACGGCAATCAAGGCAAGAACAATAAGTAAGTTTCGAATCTGGCTGGCTGACATAACATTCCTCGAATACGAACAAGGCGACTGATGGTTCTCATCAGGCGCCCATAACATCGCTTAATTTGGTCAGGACAGCAAGAAAATTTTGCTGTCCTGCCAATGAATTACCAGATTTTCACGCGATTTTCTGGCGCAATGAACATTTCATCAGTTTCCTTCACATCAAATGCTTCATAAAACTCTGGAATGTTCGATACCACACCAATCACACGGTAGTGAGACGGGCTATGTGGATCGGTGACCAAGCGCTGGCGCAGTTCTTCCTCACGATAGTTACGACGCCATACTTGCGACCAGCCAATAAAGAAACGCTGATCAGACGTCAAACCGTCAATCACCTCACCAGGCTGGCCATTGAGGCTCAATTGCAGCGCTTTGTAAGCCACCGACAAGCCACCTAAATCACCAATATTTTCACCCAGAGTGAATTCACCGTTGACGTGGGCATCTTCAAATGGGAAGTAACCGTTGTATTGCTCAACCAAGCGAGAAGTGCGAGCTTCAAACGCTTCACGGTCAGCATCAGTCCACCAGTTACGCAGATTACCGTCGCCATCATACTTGCTGCCTTGATCATCAAAACCATGACCAATTTCGTGGCCGATGACCGCACCAATACCGCCGTAGTTGACGGCATCATCCGCTTCCATATC
Organism: Neiella litorisoli; assembly: GCF_014773395.1. Classification (GTDB taxonomy): domain Bacteria; phylum Pseudomonadota; class Gammaproteobacteria; order Enterobacterales; family Neiellaceae; genus Neiella; species Neiella litorisoli. The sequence goes on from NZ_JACXAF010000036.1 coordinate 7,642, forward strand.
AAAGAACGGCGGTTGCAAAATTGCCGCTGGGAAGACGATTTCGTTGTTCACTGGGTTGTAGTAAGCGTTCACTGTCTGTGGCGTCATGTGCCACTCAGTTTTATCAATAGGCTGACCCAGCTTGTTGAGCATGTACTGGTATTCATAGTTAGCTGCGCGGCGCACGTTGCCAACTAGGTCGCCAGCAACAATTTCAAGTGCCGAGTAATCGCGCCACTTATCTGGGTAACCGATTTTTGGTGTGAATTTGCCGAGTTTTTCCAACGCCTGAACTTTGGTTTCTTCGGTCATCCACTCCAAGTCTTTAATCGAAATTTCGAAGGCTTTGATTAAGTTAGCAACCAGAGTTTCCATCCGCTCTTTGGCTTCTGGCTTGAAGTGCTCTTCAACATAAAGCTTGCCAACCGCTTCGCCCATCATGCCGTCAACATCTTCGACCGCACGTTTCCAGCGTGGTTTTTGCTCTTCAATACCGCGCAACGCTTTACCGTAAAATTCGAAGCTGCGATCAACATACTCAGCGCTCAAGTAGTCAGCGACCGAGTTGATTAATCGAATCTTGAGATAGGCTTTCCAATGATCCAGCGGCACTTGGTCAAATGCTTTGCCCATGGCTTCTAAATAACTTGGCTGACGAACCACATAGTCGGTGACATCAGCTAAACCAGCAGCTTTCGCATAAGCAGGGAAATCAAAACTGCCGAGCAGCGTCGCGAGTTCTTCGCTGGTCATTTTGTTATACGCCTTGTTGGCGTCGCGGCTTTCAACGCGAGTCCAATGACCTTCTGCTAATTGAGTTTCCAACGCCAGCACCGCCGTAGCAGCATCCGCGGCATCAGGATGACCAACTTTGGTCAGCATATCAGCGACATAATCACGGTATTGCTGGCGCAAAGTGGCAGATTTCTCATCTTCTTTAAAGTAATAATCGCGGTCTGGCAGACCTAAACCAGATTGATATAAGTAGACAATGTACTGATCCGATTGCTTGGCATCATTGTTGACGTAAAAGCCAAACGGCGAGCCGCCGCCGTTCACCAAGATTTCACCGAGCTTGGCCGCAACATCGCTATGTGATGACAAGCCATCGATGGCGGCTAAATCAGCAGCAATCGGGGTAATGCCGGCAGCTTCAACGGCTTTTTCATCCATGAAGGTTTTGTAGAAGTCACCGACTTTCTGACCTTCCGAACCAGCCACTTGCTCGGCATTGGCTGCCGCTTCAATAATTTCCCGCAGCGCCAGTTGCGATTCTTCATGCAGCACGGTGAAGCTGCCGTAGTTGGAACGATCAGATGGGATTTGGGTATTTTTCAGCCAAGTGCCATTGACGCTCAGGTAAAAGTCGTCTTGATGACGAACTGACGCATCGAAATGATCTAAATCGATGCCAGATTTCAAAGCGACAGCTGCCGGCGCGGCAGCTACCGTTTCGGCTTCAGCTGCAGCTGTGGGTTGTTGCGCTGCCGGTTTGTTGTCAGAACAAGCGGTGGTGAGAACAGCCATCGCAATGCTGGCTGCCAGTACGGATTTTCTAATTTTCATTATGGACCTGATTATTGTTGAGGTGTCGGTAGAGTTTGATGTTATTGAAGATTAAACAAAGAATCGATTAGACGACAAACTTTGTAACATTTTACGGGGCTAGCACACAAAAGAGTCCATCATACCAACCCACAGGGGCATGGGTTGGTATCAATGATTATGCAGGATCAGCAGGGGGGTTTTGCTCACTGAGTCGACTGAGATAACTATCAGCAAAATTCTGTAGGCCAGATTGAACAAAGTCGTAAGTTAGATTGATGTTGTCGGCGATGTCACCTTCGAGCACCGCCAAACTATCAAGAATGTCGCGCGCCTCTTCAAACCCTTTATCGACGGCGCCCTGAATAATGCTCATGTATTCATTCAGCGCCTCTTCACCTTGCAGATCAGTGTTCACTTCCAAGAAGGCATCAAAGTATTTGGTCGATCCCGCCACAATTCGCTCTGCGGTCGCTTCAGGAGAGACATCAATACCCTCATCCAACGCCTGCTGGGCGGCGTTGTCGCCAAACTCAGGGGCTAGCTGCTCATTAATCGCATCAATAGCCGTCCGGTAAAGCAACGCCATGGGCTGGTTGCCACTTTGTACGCTGACTTCCAGCTGCGCTTGTAAAATAGCGCTGTTCTGGTCGTTTTTGAGCTGGTCCTTGCTAACAGGTTTATTGGTCTGCTCAACATTCCGGTAGAGCGACGTGGAGGATGTCGGAGAGATAGCCATAGCGGATCCTAAACGTCGAATATCATTACTCAGTATATCGACCATTTTCAGTAACCATTGAGTAAAAATAGCGCAAATAGCGACGATTTAACCAACAAAATATGGCGCCACAACATGTTCGCCACAAGCGCTACCTTTCATTTACCAACAGAGGCTCGTCCATCGGCGCTACTGCTCATTTGGCTTGAGCGCGACAAACGCGTCAAAAAATACCCCAAATGCTGACTCAATGTTTTCTCCGGTCACCGTATCTGGCGTCACATTGAGTGGGTCGTGAAGATCAAAGAACAGCCGAACTCTAAATTCTGCGAGTTGTCCTTTGCTTTCATCAACATCATTAATGGCGGTCTGCCATTCTGTGCCGGATCGAACCATTCGAATGGTATTGGGGGAGCCTGGAACATAGTCGATCGTGCCATCGTCATAAACCAACACTAATTCATAAAATATCTTGTCGATAGCGTCTAATTTGAGCTGATACTTAAAGTTCAGCTTGTCGACAACGGCCCAGCGATCATTGTCGGATAAATCGGGCGAGATCAGATCAACGATGTAAAAGGAATCGGCCGAGGAGTCGGTACACTGACCTTGCAGTCCACCCAGATCAAGCCATAGCGAGCCCAACGCAGGATTGCGCGGCGCAATACTCTCATTGCCGTGGCGACGTAAATAGACTTGTTGCTGGGCAATCGTGCATGACGACACTTGCAATGCATTGACCGTAACCCCAGGGTTCACCGCATCGACTGAATCGTCATAAATACCTTGCAGCCGAAAGCCTTGGGTATCTTCATCTGCTTTATCAAAGAAAAAGGTGTCGGTCACTGAGCAAGCAACCAGATAAATCGAGCAGGTAAATACGAATAGAAATCGAGACATCACTAAATCCTTTTTGTATTGTCCAAGAGCTTTAAGGATAGTGAGGTGTTCAAAATTTGCACAAAAAAAAAGCCAGCGCTGTGGCTGGCCTCTTCGAGTGCAAAGAAAGGACTTAGCCTTGGCTTTGCGGTCGCATTGCTGGGAACAAAATCACATCACGAATGGTGTGGGTGTTGGTGAACAGCATTGCTAAGCGGTCAATACCAATGCCCTGACCTGCCGTTGGTGGCAAACCATGCTCCAGCGCTGTGATGTAATCACCATCGTAATACATGGCTTCATCATCGCCGGCATCTTTCGCATTGACCTGAGCTTTAAAGCGCGCATCTTGGTCTTCGGCGTCATTCAACTCCGAGAAACCGTTAGCCACTTCGCGGCCGCCAATAAAGAATTCAAAGCGGTCGGTGATAAATGGATTGTTATCATTACGACGAGCCAGCGGCGAGATATCGGCTGGGTACTCGGTAATAAAGGTCGGCTGAATCAATTTTGGCTCAGCGGTTTCACCGAAGATTTCCTCAAGAAGCTGACCACAAGTCCAGAAGCTTTCTGGCTCGACACGCACTGACTTAGCAATGGCCACTAAGTGCTCGCGATCTTGCACTTTGTCGTAATCCAGCGCCTGAATGTCGCTATGATCTGGATTGTACTGCTTGATTGCCTCAAGCATGCTCATGCGTGGATAGGTACCGCCAAACTCTACGGTTTCGTCACCGTATGGCATGCTTGAAGAACCCAACACCTCTACCGCGACAGTGCGCAGCATGTCTTCGGTCAGATCCATCAAATCGTTGTAATCGGCGTACGCCATGTAGAATTCCATCATGGTGAATTCTGGGTTGTGGCGTGGCGACAAACCTTCGTTGCGGAAGTTGCGGTTGATTTCAAACACGCGGTCAAAACCGCCAACAACCAGACGCTTGAGATAAAGCTCCGGAGCGATCCGCAAAAACATTTCTTGATCGAGGGCGTTGTGATGAGTGATGAACGGACGCGCTGTGGCACCACCAGGGATCACTTGCATCATTGGTGTTTCCACTTCCATGAAGTCTTTTGACTCCATGTAGCGACGAATCGCTGCCACCAATTTAGAGCGCACTTTAAAAGCGTTGCGTGATTCTTCATTAACAATCAGATCAACATAGCGCTGACGATAACGCTGCTCTTGGTCGGTCAGACCGTGGAATTTCTCTGGCAATGGACGCAGTGCTTTGGTCAGCAACTGGTACTCGGCCATGTCAACGTAGAGGTCACCTTTGCCCGACTTGTGCAATTCACCTTTGATACCGATGATGTCACCAATATCCAAGCCACCCATGGCTTTCAGCTCTTTCTGCACATCTTTAGAGGCGTAACCTTGAATGCGACCTGCGACATCTTGGATCGCCAAGAATGGACCACGCTTCGCCATGATCCGGCCAGCAATAGCAACAACGTGACCTAATTCGGCCAGCTCTTCTTTGGTCTTTTCTCCAAACTCAGCCTGTAGCTCAGCCGATTTATGGCTTGGCCGCCATGTGTTCGGATGGCCGTTGGCCGGGCAGTTCTCACGAATCGCATCGAGTTTGGCACGACGCTCGGCAATCAGCTTGTTTTCATCTTGCTGGATGTCAGTCATGGAGCGGTTTCCTTTACAGGCCAGATTTCAGGCTGGCTTCAATAAATCGGTCGAGATCGCCGTCTAGGACGGCTTGGGTGTTGCGGTTTTCAACACCGGTTCGTAAATCTTTAATGCGGCTGTCATCAAGGACATAAGAGCGAATCTGGCTGCCCCAGCCAATGTCTGACTTGGCATCTTCTGCCGCTTGCTTTTCGGCATTTTGTTTGAGCAGTTCAAACTCATAGAGTTTTGCTTTTAACTGCTTCATGGCTTGATCTTTGTTCTTGTGCTGGGAGCGGTCATTCTGGCACTGCACCACAATGTTGGTGGGTAAGTGAGTGATCCGAACCGCCGACTCAGTTTTGTTGACGTGCTGACCACCGGCACCTGATGCGCGATAAACATCAATACGCAAATCTGCCGGATTGATATCCACTTCAATCGAGTCATCAATCTCAGGGTAAACAAAAGCACTTGAGAATGAGGTGTGACGGCGACCACCAGAATCGAACGGGCTTTTACGCACCAAGCGGTGAACGCCGGTTTCCGTGCGCAGCCAGCCATAGGCATATTCGCCAGACACTCTCACGGTGGCCGACTTGAGGCCAGCGACCTCGCCTTCTGATGCTTCGATTAGCTCGGCTTTAAAGCCTTTCGCCTCAGCCCAGCGCAGGTACATGCGCAGTAACATGTTGCACCAGTCTTGCGCCTCGGTGCCGCCAGAGCCCGACTGCAAGTCGATGTATGCGTCACACTGATCTTGCTCACCAGAGAACATCCGACGGAATTCCAGTTTAACCAGCTTTTGCTCTAGGGTTTCTAGCTCAGCTTCAGCCTCATGGAAGGTGTCTTCATCCTCGGCTTCAATGGCTAACTCGAGCAATCCTTCGACATCCTCAAGACCTTGCTCTAGGGTATCGATGGTTTCAACCACAGCTTCGAGCGCTGAGCGCTCTTTGCCAAGCGCTTGGGCTCGCTCTGGCTCATTCCAAACCTCCGGCGATTCGAGTTCGCGCATGACTTCTTCAAGGCGCTCGGCCTTGCTGTCGTAGTCAAGATAACCGCGTAATGCGTTACCACGATCTCGCATATCTGCGATTTTGTTTTGAACCGGATTGATTTCGAACATGTGGAGAGTCTCAGCCCAGGGTGAATTTTAGCCGCGGAATTGTACAGGATCGCCCGCCCCTTGGGTAGGCCAAACTAGGCCCCAGAAGGAGCTGAAATCAATCTTTTATGACAACCAAGAGCAAATTAATAAGTTTCTCGACGGAACAAGCAGTTACCAAAAAAGGTCTTATACTTTAGAGCAAATAATAAATCTAACCCTTTAAACAGTACCAAATTGCGGAGACATTAAATGTCCTACATCAAAACTCTGTTATTAACGGTATTCATGCTTGTTGCAACGGGTTGCGCCAGTACTGACGAAAATCCTGAGGCGGCCAGAGTAAAGCCTGACTACAACTTCACGCAGCTTGAGCAAGTCGAACGCTTTCGACCATCCAATAATTTCAGCATGGCTGCTTGGAACAGCCAGGTTCTGTTGCTATCGGATACAGTGAAAACCAAATACCTGTTGATTTTACATCGCCCCGATACGGGCTTTGCGTTCAATGCGCCAGTCGGCATTAAACGATTCAGCAGCTACATTACCGCAGGCCAAGATCGCGTGTATGCCCTCAATACCGTGGCGCCAGTGGGCATCACTATTCAGACCATTTACAAACTCGATAGCAAAGAAGATTTAGAGTTGGCGAAGAAGTTAGTGACCGAAGCTGAACAGGCGGCAGAAGCCGCCAACGGAGAGTAGCAATAGCGTGGCAGTTTAAGCGACAGCGGTAATTGATTTGACCATCAGCTGCAGCTGGGTCTTGCCACGAAACTCGTTGATATCGAGTTGATAAGCCACTTGCGCCAGATTGGCCGCGGCATTTGGCCATTCACCGGTATCAACGTTAAACGCAATCGCATCAAACACCTGATGCTGACCTTTGGGCTGCAGCACCAGCTTGAGGTGGCGTTCGCCCACAATTCGCTGCTGCACAATACGGAAAATGCCATCAAATATTGGCTCTGGAAACGCTTGGCCCCAAGGTCCTGAGTCGCGCAATAATTGCGCCGTTGACAAGCTAAACTCGTCTGCCGCCAGTTCACCATCAGTGTGCAACACATGATTGAGGTGTGCCTCATCAACCCAATCGGTCGCTACTTGCGATAAGGCTTGCTGAAACGCATCCATGTCTTGGGCCGAAATCGACAACCCAGCCGCCATCGCGTGACCACCAAAACGGTCGATTAATCCGGGGAACTTGGTATCCAGAGCGGCCAGCATGTCACGCATGTGCACCCCAGTGACCGAGCGAGCCGATCCCTTGAGCATGCCGTTGTCATCACCAGCAAATGCCAATACAGGGCGATGAAAACGCTCTTTAACGCGCGCTGCGAGAATGCCGATCACGCCCTGATGCCAGTCAGCTTGATACAAACACAGCACCGGCGGCAGTTCAGAAAAATCAGCATCGCCAAGCAGTTTATCCAGTGCCCGCAAGGCTTCTTGCTCCATCCCACGCTCAATATCCCGACGCGCCAGATTCAGCTCATCGAGCTGTTGCGCCATCGCTAGCGCATGCTCGTCACTTTCAGCAAGCAAACATTCAATGCCCAATGCCATGTCATCGAGGCGGCCTGCGGCATTGAGCCGCGGGCCAACGGCAAAGCCCAGATCACTGGCCTGCAATTGTTGCGGATTTCGTTTGGCAACCTGACACAAAGCCTTGATCCCTGGTCGACAGCGCCCCGCCCTGATCCGCTGAAGTCCTTGATTGACCAAAATCCGGTTGTTGTGGTCAAGAGCCACCACATCAGCAACGGTGCCAACAGCGACAATGTCCAGCAACTCTGCCAGATTAACCGCAGGACGCTGATACCAAGGCTGCTCCGCCAGATGCTGGCGCAATGCCGCCATCAAATAAAAGGCCACGCCAACGCCGGCAAGATTCTTCGATGGAAACTGGCAAGCATGGAGGTTCGGATTGACCATGGCATCGGCATTCGGCAATTGCTCGCCAGGTAGGTGATGGTCGGTAACCAACACTTTCATACCCAACTCTTTAGCGCGCTGCACACCGGAGATCGCCGAAACCCCGTTATCCACCGTGATCAGTAATTGGGTACCTTGCTCGGCTGCCATTTCGGCAATCGGTGGTGTCAGGCCATAGCCAGTTTCAAAGCGATTTGGCACCAAATAGCCAACATTGTGGTGGCCAAAACGTTTAAGGGCTAAGACACAAAGCGCAGTGCTGGTGGCGCCATCGGCATCAAAATCGCCGACGATGGTGATTCGCTCATCATGCTGCAGGGCAAAAGCCAGCAATTGAACGGCTTGCTCAATACCAGCGAGAGAGCGCACGTGATGCAAGCGATTGGCCGAGTGATCAAGCTGATCGGCAGATGAAATACCGCGCGCTTGATAGATGCGTCGCAGCAATGGCGGAATAGTCTCGGGAAGCGCGCACTCGGGAACCGAGCGGCGCTGAAGGGTAATCGAACTCATTAAGTAAGGAAGTGCTTACTGCAGCTTTTCTAGCAACGGCAATAAGTCTTTTGGTTCACGATAGCCTGGCAACATAGCGCCGTTTTCCAGCACCACTGCCGGGGTGCCGCGAACGCCGAATTTTTGCCCCATGGCGAGCTGGGCTTCAACATCAAACCGTTTGCCAGAGCAATCGGATTTGGCAATTTCACCATGCAACTTAGCATCGCTCATCGCTTTCACCGAATCATCGGCACACCAGATTTGCTGCATGTCCGTACTCGACTGCTGCGAGCGCGGATAAGCTAAATAGTTAATGGTGATCCCAGCGTTTTGGTATTCCTCAATTTGCCGATGCATCTTGCGACAGTAGCCACAAGTGATGTCGGTAAAGACGTAAATTCGGAATTTTTCTTCGCCCTTCGCTGGAAAGGTAATGGCGTCGGGGGCCAATGCGGCCAACTTATCCGCGCGGAATGAATTTAAGCCGCTGTCGGTAATTTCCACCAAGCCCTGTTCTAAATCGAACAGGCGACCATAAATCATGTACTTGCCATCATTTGAAATGAAGAAATTACCCTGAGAGGTTACCGCTAAGGTGTAACCAGGCAGTGGCGCCGGAGCAATCATTGACGGCACTTCGCCAAAGTTGGCCAACACTTTGCCCATCACGCGCTTTTCAACGTCAGGGGCAACATCCGCAGCATAGGCTGCAACCAAGACACTTAACACCATGGCGCTAAGCGCCGACAACCATTTCAACATGAAACCACAACCTGTTGTTCAACTGATAAAGACACAGACCTCGTCTGTGGCGAAGATCTTACACTGTTTCATCATTCACTGTCGCCCGCGGATGAAACGCTTGATGTACTTGCTGTAATCGGACGTTGGCGACATGGGTGTAAATCTGAGTCGTCGACAAGTCAGAGTGGCCTAGCAACAACTGCACAACCCGCAAATCGGCGCCATGATCCAGCAAATGAGTAGCGAAAGCATGCCTTAACATGTGCGGAGAAGGCAATGATTGCAAGCCTGCACGTGTTGCATAATGTTTCAGCCGATGCCAAAAGGTCTGCCGCGTCATGCAGTTACCATTGCGCCCCGGAAATAAGGCGTCACTGTCATAACCTTTCAGCAAGTCACTGCGGCTACCGCTGATGTACGTCGTCAACCAGTGTAGCGCTTCCTCCCCCATTGGCACGATACGTTCTTTACCGCCCTTGCCAATGACTCTCACCACGCCTTGGCGCAGTGACACATCGCTCAGAATCATGGTCACCAACTCAGACACCCGCAAGCCAGTGGCATACATCAACTCAATCATGGCTTTATCACGGAGTTCGAGCGGTATGGCCGGATCAGGGGTCGCTAACAAGGCTTCGATTTGCGCTTCAGTCAAACTTTTTGGCAATGGCTTTGGCAATTTGGGGTTTTCAATCAACACCATCGGATCAACGGCGAGCCATTGCTGACTCAAGGCATACTGAAAAAATCGCCTCATGGTCGACAAGGCTCTCGCGGTAGAACGAGCTTTCATTCCTTGTTCATGGCGGAAGTTTAGGTAGCTTTGAATATCCACCGATTGGACTTGCTCAATCGCCAACTGCCGCTGCTCAAGCCAGTTAAAGAAGCCCTTTAAATCAGTGCGATAGGCCTGCAGTGAATTCTCGCTCAAGCCACGGTGCATCCACATGGCATCAAGAAACTGGTCAATCCAAGGATGAAGGTCAGCCGCCATAGTGCCAAGCCTTCTCATGCTGCAATAGCGCATTTTTCAGGTCGATTTGCTGACCACTGACTTGGCCGGAAAAACCACCAATACCTTGTTTGGCAACAATCCGATGGCAAGGAATAAAGAGTGGAATGGGATTACGACGACAGGCACCTCCTACGGCACGGGCGACCGAACCGAGCAAGCCTGCCGCCTCGCCATAAGACTGCACCTGACCCACAGGTATTTGCTGCAAATGCTGCCAAACGCGGCATTGAAATTCGGTCCCTATTGGCCGCAGTGGTAAATCAAACTGAAAATTAGCATCGGCTAGATAGGCGTCAAGTTGCTGCTGAGCAAGTTTCGCAAGCGCAGACACTCCGTTACTGCTGGCCGACTGCGGCCAATAATCAAGCGCCAGAATGTCGTTGCCGTCGTCCGTCAACTGCCAACGCCCCCAACAACTGGTTATATCACTGCGATTAAGCATCTGGACTGTACACCACGATTTTCTGTTACCATGCCTCTGATTTAACGCTGAACCCTAATTCGAATTCAAGATGAAAATTGGTCTTTTTTACGGGTCTTCGACCTGTTACACCGAGATGGCAGCCGAAAAAATTCAGCATTTGCTGAGCGCTGAACTCGTTGATTTGCACAACATCAAAGACGTATCACTGGCGCACACGGCCAACTACGACATCCTTATTTTTGGCATCAGTACTTGGGATTATGGCGAGCTACAAGAAGACTGGGAGAGCCAATGGTCGCAAGTGGCAGGATTGGATTTATCCGGCAAAATCGTCGCTATGTATGGCCTTGGCGATCAAGAAGGCTATAGCGACTGGTTTCAGGATGCCCTCGGCATGCTACATGACGCTGTCGAAGGCAATGGCGTGGTTCGCATTGGTTTTTGGCCAAACAGCGACGACTACCAATTCAACGCCAGTAAAGCGCTCACCGCTGATGGCAGCCAATTTGTCGGCCTCGCGCTCGACGAAGACAGCCAGTTTGAGCTGACCGAGCAACGTATTCAAAACTGGTGCGCACAATTACTCGACGAGCTTGAGGCTTGGGCAGGCCAATAACGCCTCAATTCTCTGCCATTAAAAAAGCCCGCTTGCGCGGACTTTTTGATCACTTGTCGACGCTAGGCTTGGGCCATGCCATGGCCACCACCACCGCCGCGGTCACCGGCACTAACCAGGCCAAACCATAGCCAAATAGCGGCAAGTGACTGGCCGTTTCCACCAACGTTGTCGCCCCTGGCACATCTGCCGCTTTAATCGCATCGAGTAAGGCCAGCGCGAAGGCAATCCCAACCACCCAGCGAAACGCCTGCTTGGGATGATTCAAATGACGCCGCAGCAAATTCAACACCACTAAGGCCACAGCAACCGGATAAAGCGCAATCAGTACCGGAATCGATACTGAAATCAAATAGCTCAAACCAACATTAGCGACCAGCGCGCTAGTCGCCGCGAAAATCACCACTAAGGTGCGATACCGAATACCAAGCAAACTGGCAAAATAGTCACTACAAGCGCCAGTTAAGCCAACGGCTGTGGTCAAACAAGCCAGCGTCACCACCGCCGATAAAATCCACTGCCCCGGCTGACCAAACACACCTTGCACATACAAGGCTAAAATTTCGCCACCATTATCGGCGCCAGCGGCCACGGTGCCACTCGTTGCGCCAAGGTAAAACAGCGAGGTATAGACCAGAGCTAAGCCTATCGCAGCGATAACGCCAGCCTGAATCAGATAGCTGGCTTGGAATCCTCGGTCCGACACGCCTTTTTTCCGCAACACATCAACAATCAACACCCCAAACATCAGCGCACCGAAGGTATCCATGGTGTTGTAGCCTTCGATAAAGCCTTTGCTAAACGGCGCTTCATGATAAGCCTTGGCCGCATCAGAAACGGCGCTACCGGCAGCCAATTCACCAATCGGCGCTAACGGCTCCACCACAACCGCAATACCGAGCACCGCAAGCAGCACAATAAGGATTGGGGTCAGCACTTTACCAATGTAATCAATCAATGAACCACGATGCAGCGCGAGGGCGACCGCCACCGCAAAGAAGCCGATGGTGTACAACCATAGCGGCACCGCATCGGCACCAAACAGCGGCTTCATGCCGGTCTCATAAGCCACCAATGAGGTTCTTGGTAACGCGAATGCTGGACCAATGACAATAAAGATGGCTACCGTAATGGTCACCGCGACTGCCCGTGGCAAATCTCGGGTGACCGATTCCATGTCACCACCAGCAACGGCCACGGCGATCAACGTCAGCAATGGCAAACCAACGGCTGTCACCAAGAAACCCAGCATGGCCAGAGTTACTTCGGTACCGGCAAGCTGCCCCGCCAACGGTGGAAAAATAATATTGCCCGCGCCTAGAAAGAAGGCGAAGGTCATGAATCCTAAAGCAAAAATATTCTGTCTATTGAGACGCGTGTCTGTCATATCGATCTCGAATAATAATGAACCCAAACCTACCAAGCAGCCATGTAGTTATTTTAGTTGGCTTTTTCTTGCTGGCAGATCGCGAATTATGCGCTGACTGTGGCCGACGTCGGCTTAAATACCAAACTGGCAAGCAACGCCAGCACTGACGGCACCAACCAGCCCATGCCGCTATCGAATAACGGTACAAGCGATAACAACTGGTGTCCTGGCAAGTGACTTAACACGCCTGCTGCGGCGATCGCATCAAACAAACCAAAGATGGCTGCCACCGACACCACTAATCGAAAGCTCAGCGTTGGATGCGGTAATCGATGGGCCACAATATTCAGTAACACGACACTGATGGCGATGGGGTAAATCGCCACCAGCACAGGAATATAAAGGCTAATGAGCTCATCAAGGCCAATGATTGCCATGGCCCAGCAAATCACAACGATAATCGCCAACGTCGGTCGATAGGGGATTTTATTGGAGCGCTCATCGAGGTATTCCGCAAAAGCGCAGCAGCCGCCGACGCCCGTAGTTAAACAGGCTAGCGTGATCACCAACGCCAGAATCGCCTGCCCGAATGGCCCCATTGATGCCGCCATGTAACGGGCAAAAATCTCACCGCCATTGGCCGCACCTTCGGCTACCGAGCCGCTAATCGCGCCCATGTAAAACAAAATGAAATAGACCAAGGCCAGACCCGCCGCCGCGATCAGACCGCCACGACACAATGCCTGAAACTGAGCGCCGTCATCAGTCACGCCTTTATCTTTGAGGGTATTGATCAGCAGCACACCAAACAGCATTGCCGCCAGCAAATCCATGGTCATATAACCTTCAAGGAAGCCTTTGATCACCGGCGATTGAGCAAATTCGCCCTGCCCCTCACCTACAGTTCCCAGTGGCGCAATCAACAAATTGATGCCCAGCACCGCCACCAATACCAACATCAGCGGCGCAATGACTTTACCGACGGTATCGAGCAACTTGCCCGGACGGCTGGCAATTAAAAACACCAAGGTAAAGTAAACAGCGGAGAAACCCGCCAGCAGGGCTTTCGAATCTGGGTTGTCAACAAACGGCTTCACCGCGAGTTCAAACGACACCAGTGCCGTGCGCGGAATACCAAAGCCTGGCACCATAATGAGGTAGACGGTCAGCGCCAATAGCACACTCACCGAGTTCGGTAGATAACGGCCCAGCGCCGCAAAACCACCACCGGCATAGGCCAGAGCAATAATTCCCAACAACGGAAGGCCTGCCGCTGTGAGCAAAAAACCGAAGGTTGCAGGCATGACTTCTTGCCCTGCTAAGTAGCCAGCCATTGGCGGAAAAATCCAATTCCCAGCGCCGAGGAAAAACGCCATGATCATGAAGCCAAAACCGACGGTGTCGGCCGTTGAGAACTTTTTCAACTGATGTTCCTTGCAGGGCAGCATAGGCCTGTTGACACCGCTGTCCCGTTTTTTTTACACAACAACAAAAATTATCTGCACCTTACCACGGCGCTGTGGCACCGCAAAACTCAAAAGGCAAGATAAAACGCCTTTGTGAGATGCTTAAATGATTGGCTGTATTGATTGTTCTGATCATAGATTGTTAACGAACGGTACTCGGTCTCACCTGTACCTTGTTGCAATAGCAACAACACTCGCTTGGCTGGCTTATCGGCGCGGCCTTGAATCGCCAATTGCTGGGCAATAAACCAACCCATTGATGCCGCGCCGAGCGCCACTTCATCTGCCTTTTCCATCGGTAAAACCAGCGCTATTTTGGCTTTGCTGTGAACCATGCCAGCGGCAAGTTCAAGCAATGCACCAATCGACAAAGATTGCTGCAATCGAGCCTGCTGCCGTTTATCGCAGTCCAGTTGCTGACCGGCGGAGAAGTAAGGCGGATTGCTGATCACCAAGTCGTAGAGTTGCGGCGGTTGCCACTGATGGATATCCGCTTTATGAACCATCAAGCTATGGTGCCAAGGCGAAGCGGCAAAATTAGCCATTGCTTGCTCGGCCGCATCGGGCTCGATTTCAACGCCATCCACTTGAAAGCCGCTCGCCCTTGCATCGGCCAAGCGCTGCGCCATCATCAAGGCTAAGATGCCACTGCCGGTGCCAACATCCAGCACTCGCTGAACCCCAGCTAAATCGACCCAGCTACCGAGCAGCAGGGAGTCGGTGCCGACCTTCATGCCGCAACGATCATGACCGACATAAAATTGCTTACATTGAAATCCGCTCATTACCTTGTCCGTATTGGATAAATTCAGCGATCAGATTGGGAGACTTCGGGTATACTATCCGGCTCCACAGACAGCAGACAATCATGCCATGGATTTTGCCGACCTCGATTTATCGCCGAAACTACTCAAAGCCCTAACGGCCAGCGAATACAAGCGCCCGACTACCATTCAGCAACAAATGATCCCAACAGTGCTCGATGGTGTCGATGTGTTGGCTAACGCACCAACTGGGACCGGCAAAACGGCCGCTTATTTGCTGCCAGCGCTACAGCAGTTGCTTGATTTTCCTCGCGCTAAGTCGGGCCCGCCGCGCGTTTTGGTGCTGGTCCCAACCCGCGAACTCGCCGCGCAAGTGCTCGATTATGCCAACAAACTCAGTCAGTGCACTCATCTTGACTGCCGTGTGTTGACTGGCGGTGTGGATCATGCCGAATACGCCCAAATGCTCAAGCGCAATATTGATGTATTAATCGCAACCCCTGGCCGTTTGCTGGAATACCTCAACCAAGAATTGATTGATCCTCGTCAGATCGAAACCATGATCATCGACGAAGCCGACCGGACGCTGGAAATGGGTCACGGCCAGGATGTCGAAGTCATTGCCGCCGAAGCGCGTTGGCGCAAGCAAACCTTGCTGTTGTCGGCCACGCTGGAAGGTAACTTAGTTGCTGATTTCGCCAATCGTCTACTCGAAGAGCCGATTCGGATCGAAGCCAACCAAGTGCCGCGACGTGAGAAAAACCGCATTCATCAATGGATCCATCTGGCCGATAATACCGAGCACAAACGTCAGCTGTTGCTGCACTACCTGAAATCAGAACAAACCCAAAAGGTCATTGTGTTCGGCAAAACCAGAGCGGGGCTTGCCGAGCTTGCCGACTGGCTGCGCTCCGAAGGAATCGAGCCGTTTGAAATTCGCGGCAGCATGGAGCAAGACAAACGCAACGAAGCGCTGCAGCGCTTTAGTCAGCAAGAGCGCTGCTGCATCTTAGCGACCGACGTCGCTGCCCGCGGCATTGATGTGCGCGACATCAGCCATGTCATTAACTTTGATATGCCACGAACCGCCGACGTCTATGTCCACCGTATTGGCCGGACCGGCCGAGCTGGCGCCAAAGGCACCGCGATTTCGCTGGTCGAAGCCCATGACATGGCTCAATTAGAGCGTATCGAGCGCTACATTGATGAGCCATTGGCGCGGCGTTTTGTCAGCGGTTTACGTCCCAAACACAAAGAAGCTGCGGTGGGTAAAAAAGGCAAACCAGCGAAAAAACCGGGCAAGAAGAAACAATCGAAGAAGCTTGCTGATGCCGTCAAGCCGGCCAAAAAGCGCTTGCGCGATAAGAAAAACAAAGGCGCACCGCGCTGGTTGAAGTCAAAAGCCGAAGGCAGCACTAGTGGTGCTTCAGGAAAAGACAAATCAAACGCTCAAGATAGCTAGGATCAAGTCATGGCGCGTATTTCGGCATTGTATATTTATCCGGTGAAATCACTGGCTGGTTTTAGTGTGGTTAGCGCCACGCTAGGAGCAACCGGATTGCGCTGGCGCGATAAAGTCGCCGACCGCCAATGGCTACTTGCCAATAGCGCTGGGCGTTTTATTACCCAGCGACAATTGCCGCAATTAGCACAAATCAAAACTGAGCTGACCGACTCCGCATTGGTGCTGCACCACGCCGAGCAAGCCAGTATCAGCATTCCGTACGATTACGATCAAAGCCAAGCGCGGCAAGTGACCGTTTGGCGCGATGAAGTCAAAGGCTATGACGAAGGCGACTCGGTTGCTCAATGGCTGGAGCAAGCCTGCGGCAAGAGCGATATCCGCCTCATTCGTTTTGGCGATGACTCAGAGCGCGCCGTTAGCACCAAGCACCTTTGGCAACACGAAGCCAGTCAGGTGGCTTTTGCTGATGGTTATCCGATACTGGTCAGCAACACCGCGTCGCTTGAGCAATTCAATCGCTACCTGCGAGAACAGCAACTAACAGCGCTATCCATGACTCGCTTTCGTGCCAATGTAGTGGTGACCGACTGGCAGCCTTGGCAAGAAAACAACACCGCAGAGCTAACTGAACAACACAATCGTTATCAGCTTGGGTTACGTAAGCCCTGCGAGCGCTGCCCGATGATCACCACGGATCAACAAACGGGCGAACGCCCAGAGCAAGGTTTGCCGCTCAAAGCGCTCGCTGAGTTCGATAGTTTGGGCGATGGCAGCGGCGCTTACTTTGGTCAGAACGCCATTATCGTGCGTGGTGATGGGGAGCTGATTGAAGTGGGAGATGAGCTTCGGGTTGACTAAGTAGCCAACCCGAATTGGTTGTTGCTACTGCTCTTCTCGCAAAAACACCAGCTGATCGGCCGTTGATTGTTGCTCACTGAAGTAATAGCCATCGGTATCAAAGCCTTTCAGTTGCTCGACATCAGATAGCTGGTTATCAATGATGTAACGGGTCATCAGACCGCGAGCCTTTTTGGCATAAAAACTAATGATCTTGTACTGACCATTCTTGCAATCTTTGAATACTGGGGTGATCACTTGGCCTTGCAACTGCTTGGGTTTCACCGCTTTGAAGTATTCATTTGAAGCCAGATTCACCAACACATCATCGCCCTGCTCACTCAGCGCTCGGTTCACTTCGTCGGTCACGATGTCGCCCCAGAAGGCATAGAGGTTGGCACCGCGAGGATTGGCCAATTTCGTTCCCATTTCCAAACGATACGCCATCATCAAATCGAGTGGCCGCAACACGCCGTATAAGCCAGACAAAATCCGCAAATGCTGCTGCGCAAATGCCAAGCCGGCGTCATCTAGTGATGCCGCATCGAGTCCAGTGTAAACATCGCCTTTAAAGGCCAAGACGGCTTGTTTGGCATTATCCAAACTAAAGTCTGGCTGCCACTCAGCAAAGCGCGCCGCATTTAATCCAGCTAGCTTATCTGAGATCTTCATTAACTTAGCAATTTCTGCTGGAGACAATTGGCGGCACGATTCAATCAATTCAGCAGAGTGAGTTAACAAGGAGGGTTGGCTGAACGTGCTCGTAGTTGGCGGCGTTTCAAAATCCAATGTTTTAGCAGGGGAAACAACAACAAGCATGATAAAGCTCCAAGTGACTATAGGAATTGGCAGGCACTATAACATAGCGCCCACCAAACCAAAGGGATCACCCACTTAGTTGCTTTTAACCTCGGCTTGCTGTTTTGGCTGCCACACCTCATCCGCGAGCGATTGATCCAATTCAGGATAATCACTGCGATCAAATGTCGGCAGCTTGCCTGCGCCCAGTTGATCGTTGTAATCCTTGGCCAGCTTCACCACCACGCCAGATAACAACACAATGGCAACCAGGTTAATAATGGTCATAAAGGCCATCGATAGATCCGCCAGCTTCCAGACAATGGGCAGTTCTGCCATGGCACCAAACATCACCATGGCCAGCACAAAGCAACGGAAAAACTTCAAACCACTTGGGTGCTGATGCTCAAGAAAAACCAGATTGGTCTCGGCATAGGAGTAATTGGCCACAATCGAGGTGAAAGCAAAGAAGAAAATAGCCACAGCAATAAAGTAATTGCCAAACGAGCCAATTTCATTGCTCAGCGCCATTTGAGTCAATTCGATCCCAGACACCTCGGAGCCAGGCTGAAGCGCGCCGGAAATTAGAATCACCGAAGCCGTGCAGGTACAAATCACAATGGTATCGACAAACACCCCGAGCATCTGAACATAGCCTTGTGACGCCGGGTGTGGCGGATATGGCGTTGCCGTTGCGGCAGCATTTGGCGCACTGCCCATGCCCGCTTCGTTGGAAAACAGGCCACGCTTGATACCATTCATCATCGCCTGAGCCACGGTATAACCCAAACCACCGGATGCGGCTTCCTGCCAGCCAAAGGCACTTTTGATAATCAGGCTGAATACCGCAGGCAGCTCACCCATGTTCATCACCACAATTGTTAGTGCAATCAGCAAGTAGGCCAGCGCCATTAGTGGCACCACAAGCTCGGCAAATCGAGCAATCGAACGAATGCCACCAAAGATAATTAAGCCGGTCAGGAGCTGAATAAGAATACCGGTCTGGTAGTTTTCCCAGCCAAATGCAACGTTAGCGGCGTTGGCAATGGCATTGGCTTGCACCGCATTGAATACCAAACCAAAGGCGATGATCAGGCAAATCGCAAATGCCACGCCCATCCAGCGTTTGCCTAAGCCGCGCTCCATGTAATAAGCCGGACCGCCACGGAAATTGCCTTCATCGTCTTTCACTTTATAAAGCTGGGCGAGGGACGATTCGGCAAACGAGGTCGCCATGCCAATCAAGGCGATCAACCACATCCAAAAGATGGCGCCGGGGCCGCCGAGGTATAGGGCAACGGCAACGCCGGCAAGATTGCCGGTTCCGACTCGTGCGGCAAGGCTGGTACAGAGGGCTTGGAAAGATGAAATACCGTTTTGATCAGCCTGCCGACTATGGCGCAGCACTGCAAACATATGACCGAAATGGCGGATCTGAATAAAGCCAAGGCGAATGGTAAATAACGCGCCGACTCCGAGCAGGAAATAGATAAGAATTTTTCCCCAAAGGATATCGTTAAGAAAATCAATTAACTGTTCGATCATAGTGAACCTTTTTCAGTTGCGCCGTGGCTGCTGAATACGACGTCAGCAACAAACAATATTGGGAGAAACAGCTTCGTTATCAATTTTTTATTAAATGATTATAATTATCATTTGCAATTACAAAAAAGAGCTTATATGATTAATCCCACTTGAGAACACTCCTGAGCGGGGGTGAGCTTGCTCAAGTAGGCGATCAACCATTGGTCTGGTCTTGGTCGCTTAATCTCGTCTGGCTCTATTGGCTCTAATTGCCATCAGCGGGAACCGAAATCTTCGGTTCCCGTTTTTCTTATCTGAGCTTAGTACACATAATCAGCCAGCTGATACACCAGCGTATGGTCTTGATGCAGCAAGATCAGTTGCTGATCTTTGATGCGAATCTGCGCGCCGTCATGCAATACCGTAAAGACCGTCTGCTCTACTTTCGATAACTCGCCAATACAAGCCATTCGAGTTGATGGTCCTGGCGCCATCGACAAAGCGCCTTGGTCAAGCTTGCCTTGCCCCATAAAGCGATTGCAGCCAGCAATTCCGGCCAACCTAAACCCTTCCTGAAACTCAATATCGGGTCGCTTCCCCGTTTCAAGTTGTTGTCCCAGCATATCCGACAGTTTCACCCCATCGACCATGTCCAAATTGTAATGGTGGTGAATCAATTGCTCTCGACTTGGCACCTTGCCTTTCGCGGCATCGGGATCAGTGGCTGTTAATGCACAGCCAGCCAACACCAGAGCAAAAGCCAAAAGGTAGAATTTAATGTGCATGTGTCGCTCCAGATACCAATGAATTAAGTGGTCAGATTCAGTCCCTGCCAGTTCAAACCGGCATCATCGCGCGGTGGACACCAGTAGTAACCGCCGGTCGCCGGACGCGAAAACTGAAACAGCGCATCCACAATGCCGTCATCGATGCCAGCCATGCGCTGCATTTGCTGCTCAAACGCCAGAGTTGAGTGGCCAAATGCCACGAACATCAACCCTGCTTGGGCTGACTCAGCCCACGGCATCGAGCGGCGCAAAACAAAGGCTTCGGGTTCAAATTGCTCTTGAGCGGTTCGTTTAACATGAGCACTGGCTGGCGCATCAAATTCTTTGTTGTCGGCTAAGCGACGGCCAATCATGTTGTCTTTTTGGTCTTGGCTGTGCATCGAGAACGCCGCTAAGTCATGCACCCATTGCTGTACTGCAACACAACTTGCTCCATCGGTACCGTCACCTTGACCACTGACAAAGGCTGCCGCAATGGCATCGTCATCTTTGGGATTTTCGGTGCCATCTTCATAACCGGTGAGATCGCGCCCTGAGCCATGTTTGAACGCCTGCGTTTGCTGAATTAAATCAAAGCATTCGCTGAGCTCTGCGGCCATCAGCTGAGCTTCAACGACCAATGGGCCAGGTTCGTCGCCGCGCAGCCAGATCCATAAGTCCGCTTGGGTGGAAGGCACAGTCACACCCGGACCGGCCATCGCTGGAAAAGCGGCAATACTCGCTTTGGAGCCCGCCGGTATAAGTGACGCACCAATACCAATGACGTGCTGATCAGCGAGCTCAAGCTGTTGAATACAATGTAGCGCTTGAATCACCGACACTTCTGGAAGCTTGTCCAATGTCAGATAAACACCATGGCTGGGAACAGGCTGCAAAATTGCAGATTGCATATCAATTACTCCTACTGACGAATACTAATGAGCCTAGTCGAAAGCGGTCATCCTAGGCTGCAAATTTTAAAATGGCTTTGTTTACTAACAAAAAAGGCCGCTGTAGCGCTGTCTCTTGATCACATCTCAGAGCTCAAGAGACTTGGCTAGCTCATAGCCTTCAAGGATGGTTTGTAGTTTGAACCATCCTTGCCACAATCGCTC
>NZ_JACXAF010000037.1 GCF_014773395.1 Neiella litorisoli
AAAGAAAAAGGTCCTAACTGAAGAAGTTAAGACCTTTATATAGCCTGCGGAAGATCGGTCAACCGATCAGTTTGTCGTTAACTGATCGGCATTAGGAGCGCCTGCTCCTCTTTGTTATTCAGCGATCAACAGCCAATTAAAAGGTATTGACGTGAGAGACGTGTTCGAACGCTTCGATTGCCGCTAATAACTCGTCGGTCGGTTGCTGCTCAACATCCAAAATGGTGTAAGCCACTTCGCCGCGACTCTTATTCAGCATATCGATCACGTTGATGTTCATCTCAGACAACAACGCCAACACACTACTCAGTACCGATGGCACATTGTCGTTGGCGAAGGTAATACGATAACCTTCGCTGCGCTCCAAGCGTAGGTTTGGAAAGTTCACTGAGTTTTGAATATTGCCATTCTCAAGGAAGTCCATCAGCTGACGGGCCGCCATTTCTGCACAGTTGTCTTCCGCTTCACCGGTACTGGCACCTAAGTGCGGCAGTAAGATGACATCATTGCGCCCCATCAAAGCCGGCGATGGGAAATCACAAACATACTTGGCGATACGATCGCTTTCCAGCTCGGTTAGCACTGCAGCTTCTTCAACCACAGAGCCACGCGCAAAGTTCAGTAACACTAAACCGCGCTTAGCTTGCTCTAAATTTTCCGCATTGAGCATGTGCTTGGTGTGCTCATTACCTGGTACGTGCAAGGTGACGTAATCACAACGTGCCAACAAAGACGGCAAGTTATCGGCCCGCTCGACTTCTGATGACAACCGCCACGCGGCTTCTACCGACAACACTGGATCGTAACCCACTACCTTCATGCCCAGCGCTAGCGCTGCGTGCGCAATGTTGGCACCAATCGCACCAAGGCCAATGACGCCAAGGGTTTTACCGGTTAACTCTGAGCCGACAAATTTCTTTTTGCCGCCTTCAACTTTCTTGTTGAATTCGCCGCTTTCCAACGTCGTGTCCAAAGCCTGCGAGAAACTCGCTGCATCCAGCAGGTTACGAGAAGCCAGCAACATGCCACCCAGCACTAACTCTTTCACTGCATTGGCATTGGCACCCGGGGTATTAAACACCACAATGCCTTGCTTAGTGCATTCGTCCACAGGAATGTTGTTGACGCCAGCGCCACAACGGGCAATGGCTTTGACACTTTCAGGAAATGTTTCCTGATGCAGGTTGTGAGAACGCAGCATAATTGCATCTGGCTCACCAACCACACTGTCGACCTTATATTGTGCTTCAGGGAACAGCACTAAGCCTTTTTGGCTAATCGCGTTATAAGTACGAATAGAACGCATCTTTGATTCCTTTCTGTTGATTACGCCGCAGTCACTTGCTGATAGCCCCAAGCCAACCATGGCAGCATGGCTTCCAGATCCGATGCTTCAACGGTGGCACCACACCAAATACGCAGACCTGCCGGTGCATCACGATAAGCACCAATGTCATAGGCCACACCTTCAGCAGCCAGCAATTTGACCAAGGCTTTGACCTGATCGGCATCGGCATCAAGCTTCAAACACACCGAGGTGTTCGAGCGGGTTTCTTTGCTTTCGGCGAGAAAATCGATCCAATCGTTAGCCGCAACAAATTGCTCGACAACGGCCAAATTCTGTTGTGATTTGGCAATCGAGCCCGCTGCACCACCAATTGATTCAACCCAATTCATGGCATCAATGGCATCGGCCACACACAACATTGATGGCGTATTGATGGTGGCGCCTTCGAAGATCCCTTCGATCAATTTGCCACCCTTGGCCAAGCGGAAAATCTTCGGCAGTGGCCAAGATGGGGTGTAGCTTTCCAGACGAGCGACCGCTTTCGGGCTCAGGATCAAAACGCCATGGGCACCCTCACCGCCCAGTACTTTCTGCCAGCTGAAGGTGATCACATCAAGCTTCTCCCATGGCATTGCCATGGCAAATACTGCTGAGGTGGCATCACAAATGGTCAAACCTTCGCGATCGTCGCTGATGAAATCAGCATTCGGCACACACACTCCCGAGGTGGTGCCATTCCAAGTGAAGATCAGGTCATTGGCTGGATTAGCTTGAGACATGTCCGGCAGCTGGCCGTAATCGGCGGTATAGGTGTTGGATTCAATTTTCAGCTGTTTGGTGACGTCGGTCAGCCATTCTTTACCAAAAGATTCCCAAGCAAACACATCAACCGGACGCTCGCCGAGCATCGACCACATGACCATTTCCATTGCCCCAGTATCTGAGGCCGGCACAATACCCACACGGTAGTCGTCTGGTAGTTGTAACACTTTCTTGGTTTGCTCAATCGCTTGCTGCAACGCGGCTTTACCAATAGCCGAGCGGTGCGAGCGTCCCAAGGTGCTCAGGTCCAGCTGACTGGCATCATAGCCGGGTCGTTTGGCACATGGTCCAGATGAGAAGTTGGGGTTAGCGGGTTTAATTTCTGGTTTAGTCATAATGGCTTAGCTCCGCGACTCGTGGTCGCCCGGAATGACAGTTAATTGACAAAAAAGAAGGCGATTATAAAGAGGTTGGCGACGCAAAAATACTGATTCAGCGCATCTTTCTGCAAAAAAATCGCATAATTATTCACTCAAGTTCGGATTCAGCTGCGATCGGCATCTTCATATAACCGAGTCACGGTATCGGCTAGAATCGCAATACCTTGTTGGACATCGCTTTCAGGGCCGGCGTATGACAAGCGAATACATTGATAACGGTGGGACCACGGCTCATCCAAACCGGGGAAGAAATGCTCACCGGCGACCAAGATCAGGCCTTGGCGTTTCAGCAACTGATACAACTCGCGACTGCTGACCGGTAGCTCATCAAACCACAGCCAGAGGAAGATCGCCCCTTCGGGCTTGTGAACTCGGAAGCGGCTATCGGGAATGGCTTGTTTGAGCCAATTGGCAACGCGCTGGGCCCGTTGCTGATAGTAAGGCTTGACTACCTGCTCACTGAGCGCCAATAAATGACCTGACTCAGCCCAGTGTTGGGCGACAATAGGGCCAACGCTACCCGGCGCCAAGCCCATGATGCCATTGAGGTTACTGATTGCCTGAATAATGTCAGGCCTTGCCACCACAATACCGCAGCGAGCACCCGGTAGACCCAGTTTCGATAAGCTCAGGCACAGCACAATATTGTCATTCCAGATTGGCGTGACATCTTCAAACAGAATATTTGGGAACGGTGCGCCGTAGGCATTATCGAGCAACAGTGGCACATTGGCGTCTCGGCACATTTGATCCAGCTTTTGCAGCTCAGTGTCGGTAATGACGTTGCCAGATGGATTGGTTGGTCGCGACAAGCAAACCACGCCAATAGAGTCATCCAACACCATGTTGTCAAAATCTGGGTGGTACTTGAACTCGCGCTGCGGCAACAGTTCAATGGTTGGCTTGACGGTGACAAACAACTCCGGCTCTAGCCCTAGATCGCTGTAACCAATGTACTCGGGGCAAACCGGCAGCAACACTTTTTTCTTAGCGCCATCATCGGTGGTGCCGGCAAACAAGTTCATTAAGTAGAAAAAGGCACTTTGCGAACCATTGGTTAGGGCAATATGTTCAGCACCAATTGGCCAACCAAATTGCTCACTCAGTAATTGCGCCAGCGCCTGTCGAAAGCTGTCTTTGCCTTGTGGGCCGTCATAGTTCATCAATGAGTGGACCAGCGAACCATCACTCAGAGTCTGCTGCAAATGTTGTTCAAGCTCCGCCGTCACTTGCGGAATTTGCGCCGGATTACCGCCACCGAGCATCAGCATGTCGTCACCTTGCACGCCGGCATTCAGATCGTCCATTAACTCAGTAATGGCAGAGTGTTGCAGGAATTTGCTGGCGAAATTGGACTTCATGGTGAACTCTTGATTGGTCGAAAAGGAGCAATAGCATACTGCCCGACTCGGATATCAGCAAACCTCAGCCACACTGATTTGTTATCCAATTTTGCGCACTGTTCCTGATCTGCTCTAGTATTTGAAGCAACAAACTCAGGCATACTGTGCCGCCTAAACTCAACCCACTGACTTCAAACTAATTATGAAACGAGAACTGGCCATCGAATTTTCCCGCGTCACCGAAGCTGCAGCCCTTGCAGGATATAAGTGGCTCGGACGTGGCGATAAAAATAAAGCTGATGAAGCAGCCGTCAATGCCATGCGCATTGTCATGAACCAAATCGATATCGATGGCGAGATCGTCATTGGTGAAGGCGAAATTGATGAAGCGCCGATGCTATATATCGGCGAGCATGTTGGCCAAGGTGGCGATGCGGTGGATATTGCCGTTGATCCCATTGAAGGCACCCGCATGACCGCCATGGGCCAGAGCAATGCCCTAGCGGTATTGGCCGTCGGAGAAAAAGGGAGCTTTCTCAAAGCGCCAGATATGTACATGGAAAAGCTGGCCGTCGGACCGGACGCGAAAGGCGCCATCGACCTCAACAAACCGCTAATCGACAATATTATCGCCATTGCCGAAGCGCTCGATAAACCACTTTCCGAATTGACCGTTGCGACCTTGGCCAAGCCTCGCCACGATCCCATTATTGCTCAACTTCATGAGCTCGGTGTGCGAGTATTCGCGGCGCCAGATGGCGATGTTGCGCTATCCATTCTGACCTGTATGCCAAAGAGTGAAGTCGATGTCATGTACACCATCGGCGGTGCGCCAGAAGGCGTGGTATCGGCGGCAGTGATCCGCGCGATGGATGGTGACATGCAAGGCCGCTTAATGCTGCGCACCGAAGCCAAAGGCGATACGGAAGAACATCGCATTCTCGCCGGTTGGGAAGCGGAACGCTGCCAAAGCATGGGCGTGGCGCCTAATCAGGTGTTGACCCTGAATGATATGGCCCGCTCGGATCAGGTAATTTTCTCCGCCACCGGCATCACCAAAGGCGACTTGTTGGACGGCGTCACTCGTCAGGGTAATTTAGCCGAAACCGAAACTTTGCTGATCCGCGGCAAGTCGCGAACCATTCGCCGAATCCACTCAATTCACAACCTTGAGAAGAAATCACCTGATCTGCATCAATGGATTGACTAATAACCAACCTGTATGCGCTGCTGTGACTCACCTCCAGCAGCGATATCCTTACTGTTAACAAGCAGTTGTCAAAAAGTAAGCAAATAATTACCTATCGAATGCAATTATTTGATCTCGCCGTGTGTTTTTTTTAATCCACGCTATTATTGTGGTTAAAAAATATCCCCTCTTTTTGAGTGGAAATAAAAACACAAGGAAGCCAGACCATGACCCGCTTAATGCAACTAGGCAGTGTTCTCCTCTGCCTGCTGTTTTCAGTGTCCCTCCACGCTGCGGCCCCGAAAGCCCAAAGCCTCAAAACATTCAGTTCACTGTCAGAAGAAAGCCAACAATGTGTTGGTTGCCATAAAGACATCAACCTCGGTTTGTATCAGCAATGGGGTAAGTCAAAACACTATGGTGCCAACGTCGGTTGCTATGAATGCCACCAAGCTGCACCGAGCGACAAAGACGCCATTCAACACGAAGGCTACAGCATCTCGGTGATTGTCTCGCCGAAAGATTGTTCCAACTGTCACCAACAGGAAGTATCCGAATTTGCCAAAAGCCACCACGCCAAAGCGGGCCAAATCATCGGCTCACTCGATAACTTCTTAGCAGAAGTGGTCGAAGGTGCGCTGGTCTTTAATGGCGAGTCTCCAGCTGCCGTTTCTGGTTGCTGGCAATGTCACGGTTCTGAAATCAAAGTGCTGGATAACGGCGACCTCGATCCGGCAACTTGGCCAAATACAGGGATTGGCCGAATCAACCCAGACGGCTCTATTGGTGCTTGTAGTGCGTGTCACCAACGCCACGAATTTTCACTGGTGCAGGCTCGCCGCCCAGAGGCTTGTGGTAAATGTCACCTCGGCCCAGACCACCCGCAAAAAGAAATTTACGAAGAGTCTAAACACGGCATC
Source organism: Neiella litorisoli (assembly GCF_014773395.1). Lineage (GTDB taxonomy): Bacteria > Pseudomonadota > Gammaproteobacteria > Enterobacterales > Neiellaceae > Neiella > Neiella litorisoli. The sequence goes on from NZ_JACXAF010000037.1 coordinate 5,943, forward strand.
AACTTCTACGCCCATGTTAATGAGATGAACTTGTCATCACCTAAATGGGTCGTTGGCGAAGACTATAATGCCGCACCAACCTGTGCCACTTGCCACATGAGTGCAACCCGCGATTTGCCAATCACCCATGATATCGGTGATCGCATCAGCTGGACCTTGCGCCCTGCTATTTCAGAAAAAGTGGACGCCAAAGCCATTGCTTCTGGCAAAAAGGTCAAGCCTTGGCAAGAACGCCGCGATGACATGAAAAACGTCTGCGTGGCCTGCCACACCAGCCAGTGGGTAGAGAACTTCTATCAGCAATTTGATGCCTTGGTGAACTTGTATAACGACAAGTTTGCTCGCCCAGGTAAAGCGCTCATGGATGTGCTGAAAAAACACGAACTCATTACCCCAACCGGCTTCGATGAAGAAATTGAATGGACTTGGTTCTATCTATGGCACCACGAAGGCCGTCGCGCTCGCCATGGTGCAGCAATGATGGCGCCGGACTACGTCCAGTGGCATGGCATGTATGAAGTGGCTGAACGCTTCTACATTGAGATGGTGCCGCAATTCCGCGAAATCGTCGAACATGCCGAGCATGAAGGTAAAACAGAAGCCGCAGCCGAAGCCAACAAGGTGCTGGATGAAATTCTCAGCCGCCCTGAACATGCTTGGTTCTCCGGCAGTGAGCCAGACTCCGTGAAGGCAGCGCGATTGAAAGCCCAAAAAGAGTTCAAGGCTCGCTACGCCAGCGAAAGTAAATAACGCAACCGGTTGAGGACAGCTTATGTCTGACAAAAAAAGCCGGTTCTGGACCCCCAGCAAATCTAAGTGGTTGCTGGGGATCCCCATCGGGGGCTTCGTCTTCGCCATACTCGGCGCGGCAGCCATGGTTGCATTCCACGTCACCATGGAAGCCAGTAGCACCAATGCGTTTTGCTATTCCTGTCACGTCGGAATGGACACCATTGTCGAAGAGTATGAGGCGTCACCGCACTTTAGCAATCGACATGGGGTCAAAGCCGATTGCGCCGACTGCCACATTTCGAAAGAGTTTGTGCCGAAAATGGAGACCAAAATTAAGGCCATTGCTGACATTTATTATCAGCTGATCGGCACCATTAACATGGAGAATTTTGAGCAGGAGCGCTTGCGCTTAGCCCAGCACGTCTGGGATGAAATGAAGGCAAACGATTCCAGAGAATGTCGCAGTTGTCACGAACCAACACGTTGGGATCTCGCCGCTGCGCCCACTCGGATCCGAGTCAACCATCAGAAAGTGCTCAATGGCGAAGGAACCTGCATCGACTGTCATGCCGGTATCGCGCACAAGCTGCCGCAAAAGCAGTAGTTGTGGTTAAGACCATGCGCCTAACGGAATATATGTCGGTTTAGACAAACTTTAAACAGCCTGCAACAAAAACAAACGCTTGCCCTGTCAATATCATCGGCAAGCGTTTTTTTATTTCAAAATCAGCAATATAAAATACCAAAAATGCCATTCCAAAATTAAGCCGGCAATTTGTTTGAGCGATTTCTCAGCTACTCGGACTTGTCTTTCACATATTTTTAACGTCGAATGGAGACACGAACAGCAAATGCAAGGGTTAGCCACGAGTGGCTTTGCAAATGAACGTACCTAAAACTCGAACGGAATATGTGGTCTCCATGCTTCGAGAGCGAATTCTCTCTGGAGAGCTGAAAGCTGGCTCAGCTCTGCGTCAGGCTGCGCTGGCAGCTCAAGTCGGAGTCAGTCGGATCCCAATACGTGAAGCGCTACTGCAATTAGAAGCAGAAGGTTTAGTCGAATTTGAACCTCACAAAGGCGCCACGGTTGCCTGCATGTCCAAGGCCATGGTTGACGATTTGTTTGAACTGCGGGCCTTGATTGAATGCGATTTGCTAAGTCGCTCGATTCCGCAAATGACCGAGCAAGATTTTGAATTGGCTGCGCACAGTCTCGATACCATGGAGCGCGCTTGGCAACGAGAAGACGCGATTGCCATTTGGAGCGATATGAATATGGATTTTCATATGAGCCTGTATCGTGCCGCCAACCGCCCCCATGTGCTCGAACTGGTGCGAACGTTAAACCATAATTCGGGTCGCTACGTGCGAATGAATCTGTTGCTAACTGGCGCCAAACCGCGCTCAGAGCTTGAACATCGCCAGCTCTTGGAATTGTGTCAACAACAACAAGTTGACCCTGCCTGTGAACTGCTGCGCACCCACATCCTCGATTCAGCAGCTGAAATCAAAGAGCTCATCAGTAACTAGAGCCTGAGCAGCATGTGATAACGGTCAAATTATAACCACCCCAAGCGGGTTCTCTGCACCAGTTTGGTACTCAGATCACGCCGCTCTTGACCGACTGGTCTAATCTCAATTCCTATCGGTGGCTGCTGACCACCATGACAAACGGGTTTGAGATATGAGCAAGCGTGAAATGGACGCGCTGTTAGATCAAATGATGCACCAGATGGATCGTATTACCACTCAATGGCAGCAATCTGAACATAGTTTTGATACGCCCGCCGAGCAGTGTCAGGAGCCACTGGCCACCAGACCTCTAACTGCTGCGGAATTCGAGGTGTTGTAACTCTGCAATCCAGCAGACGAAGGAAAGTAAAATGGCGGCTATCCCGCCATTTTAGTGTCAAGTTCAGCGATCAATTGCTGAATGGCAGTGCCCAGTGCGGCGCCAGAGTGGCGCACTACTCCACCGGTTTCATCCAGTAACGGCACAGTGCGGACGTCAAGTCGCTGTTTTAGCTGCGCCATATTACCCACATCAACAAACTCAGCATGCTGCGCCGCATAGCGCTTCAGCGCCTCGTCACTCGGTCTGGCACTATTGTAAAGAATGCCATCTAATTTCGAGCCCATGTAGCGCTCAACCGAATTGACATACCCTTCAAGCCGATAACCTTGGGTCTCGCCGAATTTGGTCATGATATTACTGACAAAGTACTTTTTCGCCTTGGCAAAATTGAGCGCTTCGGCCAACCCTTCGACCAAAAGATTAGGAATAATACTGGTGTATAAGTCGCCAGGCCCCAGCAAGATGATGTCGGCATTGATAATGGCATCGATCACCGGCAGATGGACGGTGACATCTTCACCATGATGAGGCACCAAAAACACCGACGAAATATTGGCCCGCTGCAGGTGACGTGGCACATCAATAGCCGCTTCACCAAACACCCGCTGACCGTTCGCTAGCTCCGCGACCAAGGTCACTTTATCGGTCGTAACGGGCAATATAGAGCCGCGTACATTGAGGATCTCCGCAAGCGCCTGAATGCCTTCAGGAAACGAGCCAGCATACTCGCTGAGCATGGTCAGCAACATGTTGCCTGCATTATGATTGCGTAAGCGTTCGCTTTTAGAGAAACGCTTTAATAACAGCTCATGGGCAACATCTCGCATCGGTGACATGGCCAAAATACACTTGAGCACATCACCGGCAGGCAATGCCCCGAGCTCACCTCGTAAAATACCGGTGCTACCACCAGAGTCGGCCATTGACACTATGGCGGTGAGATTAATACCGGGAAGATCGCGAAGACCAGACAACAGGGTGTATTGACCACTTCCCCCGCCAATAGTCACGATCGATTTGGGTTTTGTTCGCATAAAAATTCTGCATGTTCGATGCATGGCAAGTCATTTGCCCATACATCCGCTAATTGCATTCGCCAGACGATATTCAGCGCGGCAAGAAAATATAAATCACAGCGTAGCGGCAGTTTGAGCTGCTGGTCAAGCCACTAGACATGCTAAGGCCCGTTTCGCATACTAATTTCATTGCCAAACCCCGAATATGCAACGAAATGGAACATTTCTCCCAAACTCTGGCGCGAGCTGCCGAGCGCAAAGGCGGCGAACAAAATCTTTTTAACTTAGTCAGCGCGCCATTGCCGGAACAGCAACTACTGGCACAAACCGACGATCGCTGTTTGGCGATAATGACCAAGGTGGTTTTCCAATCCGGCTTTTCATGGCGTGTCATCGAGCAAAAATGGCAGGGCTTTGAAGACGCATTTTGGCAATTCGACCCACACAAACTGGTGCTGCTTGACGACAGTCATATTGAACGACTAATGAATGACACCCGCATTGTCCGCAATGGCCAAAAAATTAAGACGGTGCCACTTAACGCCCAATTCGTCCTCGATACCGCCAATGACCATGGCTCTTTCGCCCGGTTCATTGCGCAATGGCCCGTCGACGATATCACCGGACTCTGGCTGCACTTGAAGCAACATGGCGCACGACTTGGCGGCAACAGTGCCTCGTTTGTGCTGCGGCGCATGGGCAAAGATACCTTTGTACTGAGCCGCGATGTCACTGCTCATCTGATCGCCCAGGGCGTGATCGACAAACCGGTGACATCCAAAACCGCGCTTAAACAAGTACAGCATGCATTTAATACCTGGCAACAACAGGTGGCATTGCCAATGACCCAATTAAGTCAGATCATCGGCTTATCAGTCGGTAGTAATGAGCGGCAAGTCTAATGCGCAGCGCCCATGTGTTTAATGATCAGTTGGTCGAATCCCTGCTTGAGCAATCGCGCCAAGCGCCGCGTCAGCGCGCCCATTTGAATCTGCATCAGTCTTATCATGATCCGGTGCAACGATTTTTGATCGCCATGCAGCCAACCAGCTATGTTTGCCCTCACTACCATCCCGAGCCAGACAAATGGGAGCTGTTCACTGTCGTTCGCGGTGCTTTCAGCTTTTTTATTTTCGGTGATGATGGCACTATCAATGAACGCATCGAGCTGATTGCAGGCCACTCAAATTTTGGCTTGGAGCTCACCAGCGGTCAGTGGCACAGTGTCATTGCTAGGCAAACAAATAGTTTATTTTTTGAAGTGAAACGAGGCCCCTACTGCGCGAGCCGTGATAAGCTCTTCGCTCCGTGGGCCCCGAAAGAGGCGGATTTAAAGGCGCAGGATTACCGTCGTTGGCTAGTAAATGCCAAGTCGGGTGAGCGTTTTATGTGACTGCAGCCAACCCTCAAGCCCGAGTAACTAATTGACGCATTATGTACAACAACCTCGATGAACAAGCTTTAATAGCCGACGAACAAATGGTGACTTCAGATACCATTCTGGATGAACTGAATACCTTGCGGTCGCTTGTCCCTGAAGTCGAGGAGCTGTCCACCAAGTATCAAAATCTCAATCGCCTGCAAGAAGCCCTCTTTACCATTGCCGAACTATCCGGCCGCAATTTGGACCTCGACGATTTCTATCGCGGTCTGCACAACATCATGGCTAATTTGCTGTATGCCGAAAACTTTTATATCGGCTTAAAAGACAGCGAAGGAAACCTCAGCATTGTCTATCTAGCAGACCGCTACGACAACGGTAAGCATCTCGCGATCAGCTCCAAGCAGCTTGAATTGAGTATGACCGGTTACCTGATGCGCAGGCAGGAGCCCGTGCTGGTCAGCCGTAATCAATTTACTGAATTGGTTGAATCCGGCGAAATAATGCAAATGGGCTCCATGCCAAGCTATCTGCTCGGTGCTCCGATGATGTCCGACACCGAATGTATGGGCGTGGTCGTGGTGCAGAGTTATGAAGATAACAAAGCCTATGATACCCAAGACATGCAGGTGCTGGAGTTTGTTGCTCATCATCTGGCCCAAAGTATCGAGCGAGCCCACTACCGTGACAGCCTTGAAAAGCAGGTTGAGCTGCGTACCGCAGAGCTCACTCAAACCAATGACGAATTGCACAAAGAAGTACAAGAGCGGCAGCGATCAGAGCAACTACAACGGGCCTTGTTTGATATCAGTGAAATGGCCCATAACGCCGAGCACATGGACGACTTCTACAGTGCCCTGCACAAGGTTATTTCCAAGCTGATCACCTGTAAAAACTTTTATGTCGCGATTTTGGATCAAGACGGTGAAACGCTGTCATTTCCCTACCGCGTCGACCAATTTGATGCGCCACCCAAGCCGCGGAAGCTAGGTCGCGGCATGACCGAATACTTGATGACCAAAGCCCATGGCATGCTGTTGTCCCAATCCGACATTCGTGGCTTAGAGCAAGCCAAAGCAATTGAAAAGATGGGCACACCGGCACATTCATGGCTCGGTGTACCGCTTAAAGATGGCGCCAATGTCATTGGTGCCATTGTATTGCAAAGCTATGATTTGTCGCATAAATACAGTCAATCAGATTTAGAGTTGATTAACTTCGTATCGCGCCACGTCACCAGCGCCTTAATGCGCAAACAAGCGCAGGACAAACTAGAAAACCAAGTTCGCTTGCGCACCAAAGAGCTCGAATCTGAGATCACCGAACGACGCCGCATTGAACGCCAGTTGAAGCATGATGCTAGCCACGACAGCCTGACCGGTTTGCCAAACCGCATTGTGTTCTTACAACGTTTGCGAGAAGCCTTTGTCCGAGCGGAAAACTACCGCCATTACGACTTTGCAGTATTGTTCCTCGACTTGGATCGCTTCAAGCTGGTCAACGACAGCCTCGGCCACATGTCAGGCGATGAGCTGCTGAAAAAAGCCTCGTCGCGAATTCGCCGCTGTTTGCGCGGTCGCGATCTGATTGCTCGCTTAGGCGGAGATGAATTTGCCATTTTGCTGGAGCCAATGAAGTCGGAACAGGATGCCATTGGTCTGGCTCAGCGCATCAGCGCGTCCTTCGATCAACCCTTCTTCGTCAATGGTGAGCGCATTTTCACCGGCACTAGCGTCGGTATCGCCCTCGGCAACGATCGCTATCAGGAGCCGGAAGAATTGCTCCGTGACGCCGATGCCGCCATGTATCGAGCGAAAGCTCAGGGGCGTCGCCGCTACGTCCTGTTTGATGCCAGTATGCACGAGGAAGCGACCCGCGCATTGAAGCTTGAAAATGAGCTTCGTATCGCCATTGATCGTAATCAGTTTGAAGTCTACTACCAGCCCATTCTGTCGGGCGTCAATCGCAAACCAACCGCCATTGAGGCGCTGGTCCGGTGGCGTCACCCTGTTGATGGCTTGGTGATGCCTGGTCATTTCATTGATTTGGCAACCGAGATTGGCTTTATCAAAGAAATCGATTGGTATGTGCTTAATCGCGCTTGCTATCAACTCGCCGAGTGGCGCCAAAATCATCCCGAGCTGAAAGATCTGTCGGTTACCGTCAACCTTGCGAGTCAGCACTTTTCTCAGTCTTCACTACCCAGCCAAATTGCCAATGTGCTGGAAGTCACCGAATTACCTGCCAGTGCGCTGCGCTTAGAAATCACAGAGCACGCCTTGCTGGAAGATCAGGATAAAGTTCAAACCGTACTCAGCCAGCTCAATGAACTTGGTGTGCAATTATTAATGGATGATTTTGGCACCGGTTATTCATCATTGGCTTATTTGCACCGATTCCCCATCCATGGCGTAAAGATTGACCGCAGTTTCGTGACTAATATGCGTCATCAAGATGAACACATGGCCATTGTTCGAACGGTAAAAGCACTGGCAGATAACCTACAGCTGAAACTCGTTGCCGAAGGCATTGAGGATGAAGAAACCATGGTGCTACTCGAAGAACTCGGCTGCGATTACCTCCAGGGCTTCCACATTCAGCGCCCGATTAACCGCCGCGTCACCCTCGATTGGTTGCTAGAGCAATACAAAAATTAATGCTGTACCAGTTAGGAAAACGAAAAAGCTCGGTCATTGTGACCGAGCTTTTTAATTTAGACTAAGGCCTATTCAGCCACAAAACGAATGTTGTCAATCTGAATATGCATTCCAGTACCACCGCTACCTTCGAACACAACGGGGTTAACAATCGAGTTTAATGACATTTGACCACCAGCTAAGCTGTTTGAGGATTTGACAAAATCGTCAACTGGGATCTCATACGATTGAAACTCACCGCCTTCTGCCGGCAACCCGCCATACTGACTGAGATTAACATCACTAACATTTGGCCAACCGCTGTCCATTTTAACCAAAATCTCAGTATTGCTGCCCATGCTGATGACTTTCAGATCAAAGGTCATCTTGCCAACTGCATACGATGTCATGTCAAAGGTTTCCGGAGCAACCAGATAGACATTTCCGATATCTGCAAATGAAGCGTCAATAACGCCATCGGTCACTTGCATCAGGTCCGTACCGGGGAAAGTGCCAAGCTGATAACCAGTCGCTAGCGCATCATCAAATAACACGAGATCGGCAACTTCAGCCAAGCTGCTGAACGAACTTTCCAGCGGAGCAGACTGTTGATTGCTGCTGTCGATAGCAACCACTTGAACTTGATAATTGGTTTCAGGTTGCAGCAAGCTGATGGTCGCAGAAGTTTCCGCCACCTGCCATGTTTCTTCGAAGCTAGCTTCATCAGTCACTGTCACCTGATACCCTGTGACAGCATCATCATCAGTCGCGGCGTTCCACGAAAACTCAGCGCTAGTTTGACCAACTGCACTGACGGTCAAGGTACCCGTCAGGATTGGCGGTAAATCGGCATTGGCATCCAACGTCGAAAAACTCAATGTTGCCGCAGGAGACTGATTGCCAGCCCCGTCGAAAGCAACTACCTCAACCAAGTATGGCGTTGATGGCGATAAGCCGCTGAGGTTCGCTCGCGTCGACAATACGATTTGTTCGTCGATCAAACTTGCTCCTTCAAACAATTGCACTCGGTACGAGGCGATACGGACATCATCAGTAGCTGGCTGCCATTGCAGCGCTGCGGTCTCTTTGGCAACAGTTAGTGTGGCAAGGTCAGTCGGCATTGTTGGCGGCGATACATCAGAGTCATCCCCTTCCCCTGCTGTTTTATATGCATATGATCCCGGCCCTGCCTGCAACTTAGTCCCATCACTAAAAGTGATCTCCTTAGCTGAAGAGCTGAAGTTATAGGCAACATAGGTATTCAAATCATCCTTACGGAAGACCATCGCGGCAGGGTAGTCGGCGGTGATTTCACCGGTGCCACTATGCAACACACCTAGTGATTTCCAAGTATGGAGCCAATGGTATGTGTGTGCTTTGCTCTCGCCCTGCTCAGGGTTATAACTCGGCATACTCTCGTAATCAGCAATTGCTGCATCCGCATCAATCATGGCCCAAAGATTCCACCAAATATCTCGCCATTGATCTTCATCAAGTCCCGACGGCTTACCATTGCTGGATTCAGATAATCCCAAACGGACGTAGTCCGCCATGTAATCAGGGTATTGAGCCACATGAGCAGTCAAGGTATTAATTGGCAACCCTTGAATCCCCAATATGTGCGCATACAGTGGGCTAAACCAGGTTGAAAAGACCGCTCCGTCTCCCCAAACGATCGACGTGGTGATGCGGTCATAGCCTGACGGGAAGTTGTCGAAGTCCTCAGCCATGCCATTGTAGCCATCAATATTGTTCCAGTACTGCCAATAACTTGCCGAGGTAGATGCGTGTAAATACACGCCCCGATCCGCGATTTCTTGATTGCCGGTAATCAAGCCATACAGCACCATTGCACCATAGGCGTTGGCGGCTTCAGAAGTTGACTCATTGTTATTGCCACGGGCAAAGTTCACTGTACCTGATGCCCAAGAAAAGCCATTAGCAGGATCGAAATGGCGAAGGTGAGGGAACATGGAATCATCACGGTCGCCAGCATAATCACGGATCAACAACTCAATCATCGGGCCAAATTGCTCATCACTACACCAAGCACTATCAACCCGACAAATCTCCGCAGCGGCACGAACAAAATAGCCGTAATGGAAGTGATGATCATTGAGCATTTGATGAGAGGCGAATGATTCATCAACCCCCAACAACGTGTTCCACTCATGATCGTAAACAAAGTACTTGTCGGCATCCAGCACGCCGCCCGTCGATGCAGTGAACCAATCGGCTAACTCTGTTTTAAGCCAGTCAATCAGTTGATCGGCTTCGGTCATCAACCCAGATTCTCTGGCAACCGCCGCCAGTTCTGCGACCTTGCCGTAATTCTTGCCCGACCAATAGGTATCTGCAAACGTATTCCATTGTGATTCAGGCTGATTGGTAAAATCGCGCACTAGGCTTTCGAGCACGGCCGGATCATGTTGGCCGAGATTAGGCAATGACGGCAGCACACCAACATAAGGAATGCGGTACTCAAAACCTGAGGCTTTGGCAAACTTCGTCACGCCACGCGCGCTTCGCATGGAGTATGAGGTTGTTGGCAGATCAGAATTTTTCCAATGCAACGGCAGCATTCCAACCATCGTTTCGGTTGCGACCCCTTGCGCATCTAAATATTGGTGAGAGATGGTGACTTCCTGAGTGGTTGCAGCAACTTGGTAATCAATAATCACTTCGCTGATTTCATTGCGCGCTAATGCTGCAAAATCACTGATTGTAGCAGCCGAAGGATCGGCTCCGTTGTCGGCAGGCAATACCGCCAGCGTAAACTTGCCAGAATCATTCGAGAGAGTTATTTCATCACCAGCGACATTGTCAAACGTCGTCGTTCCCTCTCCTACGATCAAGAAATTCTGCCGGCCACCAGCCACTGCTGTCCAAACCCCCAGCTGATTATTGCCTTGATGAAATGTGCCTTTCTCTCCGCCATCACTGCGCAAAGTGCGAAGAACAGGCTCGCCTTCGTATGCAGTCACAAAAACATAAGGAGAACCATGAACAAAGGTTGCTTCCATAATCGCTTGGTTTTTTGCTTGCCATTCGACCGTTACACTGCCATCACTGGATGATTTCAGGAACGCTTCCATATTAGAGTGTTCAGAATTGCCGATGGCGATACCGTCCATGACTTCCGCGAAGGGGTCAGGAATGGTGTATTGAAAATTGATGCTATCAACAACACGTAATCCAGATGGCAAAGACAGAATACGCGCACCTCGATTACTAACCCGTGCCATTATCGGATCTGGCGTAATATAGGCAGCACTATTTGGATCGCCAATCTGCATTTCACCAAGAAACGACACCGACCCCCACCAACGATGAGCGGCGACAGGCTTTTCTGCTGCTGGGCCCGTTACTTGCGGATGTCGATAGGTAGGATTGCCAATCGGTTTACCATCAGCATCGCAACCAGCAACCCCAGGTTCCGTCACACCAGCGTTATAAATCCAATAACCGTAATCTTCGACACAGCCATAGCCCTCGGGATTAAACTCGGTTGCCACAGTTCCTAAGCCAAAACTCATCAGGCCCATTGGGTCTGGGTCCGGTGTTGGGTCTGGGTCCGGCGTTGGGTCTGGGTCCGGCGTTGGGTCTGGGTCCGGCGTTGGGTCTGGGTCCGGCGTTGGGTCTGGGTCCGGCGTTGGGTCTGGGTCCGGCGTTGGGGTTTGGTCCTTAGGTGGCTCGCTACTGGCCGGAGGCGAATTACTGGAACCTGAGTTACAACCAGCTAACAGCGATAGTAATATCGCGGCCGCCAAAGCTTTGGTGTGGGCGTTCATTATGCATCCTACTTGTATTGTTTTGTTGCTTTCGTGCTTGGTGAATTAATAATGCACAACCGCCCGCCAACAAGTAAGCGCTTTCATTAGTTTTCAAGAGGTATCTCACTGTTTAATATAAAATCAATGAATTAATAAACATTAAAAATGTAAGCGCATTCTTTCACTGAGATTGCAGCATAGAAAACAACAGAGCATGATATTTGGTTGAAGTATTAGTTTGACTTTACTACCTAGCACAGCTTCATCTGATGACTCAAAAACGCCGACATTCAGCGCCCGATTGACCGCCGCGTCACCCTCGATTGGTTGCTCGAAAACAGCAAATAGTAGCGGCTTTCGACTGCTATTCAGCCCTAGTTTGCTCGCCTCACGCATGAATGCGAATCATACGCATAATCTGTAACTTTATTACATTTAAACCATGCTCGCTGTAAGTCTATGTACTACAATATTTGAGCTAAACACTCTTAGAATCTGACTAAAGTAACATTTCTATCACAATCAACCTAAATGATTAATATATAGGCATAATGTGTAAATAAATTACAAAACAGCCAATAACCACACAAACACTATTGACTTAAATCAATTATTGCTATTAAATTTGACTCAGATTTGAAATTACTTTCCAAATACAACAACTGGAGATAGCAGATGATTGGTATCCAAATTACAGAAGCCGCTCAAGCAAACCTGGTTAACTCTTTTTGGCTCCTTGATGAAGCAAACAAAGAAGCTCGTTGCCTGTGTGCAAAAGCTGACTACGCTGAAGATGAAGTGGTAGACGTTGCTAAGTTAGGCGAATTCGAATACCGCGAAGTACCTGTTGAGGCACCTGCAATTCGTGAAGGTGGTCAGCACCTAAACGTCAACGTACTGACTCGCGAAACTTTAGAAGATGCAGTTGAGCACCCAGAAAAGTACCCACAGCTGACCATTCGTGTTTCTGGCTATGCCGTACGTTTCAACTCACTGACTGCAGAGCAGCAGCGTGATGTGATTGCTCGTACCTTTACTCAACGTCTGTAATCATCAGACCTTGAACGAAAAAAAGGCCGCTTTCGCCTGTCTCTTGATCACATCTCAGAGCTCAAGAGACTTGGCTAGCTCATAGCCTTCAAGGATGGTTTGTAGTTTGAACCATCCTTGCCACAATCGCTCCCAGCCCACGCGTCCATTGCGTTTCGAGTCATACCACCCAGCCAACTTGCCTAAACTCAGATAAGCCCAATGAACCGTTGGTGGTTTTCGTGGCGGTTTGGATTTATTCAGTTTCGACCACAGAAGCTTCCAGGCCAAGGGTGATAGGATGGTTTCGCAACTCTCTTTTTTTGCCTGCTCCTGATTCAACCCCAGATATCGTAACTGGTGCAGGCGGGCTGCGATAAAGGCCAGGATAACGACCATCTTTTCGAGATTCTCTTTCGTTTGCATACGTAAGTTTTCAACTTGCGCCCCGCCACTTTTCCAA
>NZ_JACXAF010000038.1 GCF_014773395.1 Neiella litorisoli
TAACATCAAGATGGTTGTTGAGTTGATCAACCCAATCGCGATGGACGAAGGTCTGCGTTTCGCAATCCGTGAAGGTGGCCGTACCGTAGGTGCGGGTGTTGTAGCTTCTATCATCGAATAAGATAGACGGTTATAACCATCTTAAAAAGGCTGCCCTCGGGCGGCCTTTTGTGGTAGAACAGCTTCCCTGATTCAATTCAGGCAAAAGGTATCTATTCCAGCAAGTATTGGTACTTCGTTGCTAAGTGCTTGATGGAATTGGTATAAACTAATTTGATTTATCGTCATTAGACGAATAATCGACGTAGGGCAGTAGTTCCAATTGGTAGAACAGCGGTCTCCAAAACCGATGGTTGGGGGTTCGAGTCCCTCCTGCCCTGCCATGTTATGAGTCAAACCTCGCGCTCGAGCGAATCGGCCGCGGGGTGTTGTTGTCTTTTAGAAAAAAGGTATGAGTAATGAGTGCGAATCCTGAAGCCAGCACGAATTCGTCAATGGATGGTCTGAAGTGGGGCTTGGTTTTTATCCTTCTCGGCGGTGCCGTTGTTGGTAACTACATGCTGGCCGATTTGTCGGTCGCACTGCGTGTTGCTGGCGTTATCGTTTTGATCGCTGTTGCCCTTGTTGTTGCTGCTCAAACGAGTAAAGGTCAGACTGCCGTTGCGTTCGCAAAAGAATCTCGTACCGAAGTGCGCAAGGTTGTTTGGCCAACACGCCAAGAAGCAGTGCAAACAACTCTAATCGTTTTTGCAGTCACGGCCATCATGGCACTGTTGCTGTGGGGCTTAGACGCGATTCTGGTTCGCGTTGTGGCTTTCATCACTGGAGTAGGTAGCTAATATGAGCGAGCAGCAAGAACCGAAAAAACGTTGGTACGTTGTACAAGCATTTTCTGGCTTTGAAATGCGTGTACAAAAGTCGCTGCTAGAGCACATTAAAATGCACGGCATGGAAGACCAGTTCGGTGAAGTGCTAGTTCCGACCGAAGAAGTGGTCGAGATGCGTGCAGGCCAAAAACGTAAGAGTGAGCGTAAGTTCTTCCCAGGTTATGTATTAGTGGAAATGGTGATGAACGATGCCACTTGGCACTTGGTTCGTAACATTCCGCGAGTATTGGGCTTTATTGGCGGTACCAGTGACCGTCCAGCGCCGATCTCCAAGGCTGAAGCAGACCGCATTCTGAATCGCCTTGAAGAATCGACCGATAAGCCAAGACCAAAAACTTTGTTCGAAGTGGGCGAAGTGGTTCGTGTTATCGACGGTCCGTTTGCCGACTTCAACGGCGTAGTCGAAGAAGTGGATTACGAAAAGAGCCGAGTAAAAGTATCGGTTCTGATCTTCGGTCGTTCTACGCCGGTTGAGTTGGAATTTGCTCAAGTAGAAAAAAGCTGATCAAATTTTCAGCAAAGCTATTGTCTAAGGGCGCGAATTACATTAGAATTCGCGCCCTACTTTTAGGGGAGCTTGCTATTTCAGTAAGCGCCTGAACCCAAAACTGAGGTATATCATGGCTAAGAAAGTCGAAGCATATATCAAGCTGCAAGTAGCGGCTGGTATGGCAAACCCAAGTCCTCCGGTTGGTCCGGCACTGGGTCAGCACGGTGTTAACATCATGGAATTCTGTAAAGCGTTCAACGCCAAAACAGATTCTTTGGAAAAAGGTGCTCCAGTACCTGTTGTTATCACTGTATACAACGATCGTTCATTCACTTTTGAAACGAAAACTCCACCAGCATCTTACCTGCTGAAAAAAGCAGCAGGCATCAAAAGCGGTTCTGGCGTACCTAACAAAACTAAAGTTGGTACCGTTACCCGCGCTCAGCTGGAAGAAATCGTGAAGATGAAAGAGCCTGACCTGACTGCTGCTTCTATGGATGCTGCTGTCCGCACTATCGCCGGCTCTGCTCGTGCGATGGGCTTGAACGTAGAGGACTAATGACAATGGCTAAATTAACTAAGCGTATGAAAGCGGTTCGTGAGAAAGTGAACCCAACTCAAAATTACGAAATCAATGAAGCCATTGCGCTGTTGAAAGAATTAGCAACTGCTAAGTTCGTAGAAAGCGTAGACGCAGCAGTAAACTTGGGTGTTGACCCTCGTAAATCTGACCAAAACGTTCGTGGTGCTACTGTATTGCCACACGGTACTGGTCGTACTGTTCGCGTTGCTGTATTCACTCAAGGCGCAAACGCCGAAGCTGCTAAAGAAGCTGGTGCTGATTTGGTTGGCATGGACGACTTGGCCGACGCAGTGAAAAAAGGCGAGATGGACTTTGACGTTGTTGTTGCTTCTCCGGATGCAATGCGCGTTGTTGGTCAGTTGGGTCAAATCTTAGGTCCACGCGGCCTGATGCCAAACCCAAAAACTGGCACTGTAACGCCTAACGTTGCTGATGCAGTTAAAAATGCTAAAGCGGGCCAGATCCGCTACCGCAACGACAAAAACGGCATTATCCACACCACTATTGGTAAAGCAGATTTCACTGCTGAACAGATCCAAGAGAACTTGGAAGCCCTGTTGGTTGCTTTGAAGAAAGCCCAGCCTGCTTCTGCTAAAGGTCAGTTCATCAAGAAAGTGAGCCTGTCTACCACTATGGGTGCGGGTGTTGCGATTGACCAAGCGACTCTGAAGCTGGTCTAAAAAATTGGCGAATCCTGACGTTATGGTTATAATGTCGGGCTCGCAGCGGGTTGGGTCGAATTTATTCGGCCCCATCCAAGACCGTAGGTGTCGGATTTCTATAGCAATATAGAGAAAAGGCTTAATTTCCTACGCAGATGGTGGGACCCCAGGACAAGACATCTTGCACCTGGTTTTATCACCAACAAGCTTTTCGATTTTCGAAAAGTTGTTTTGTTACCGAGATCATTCGGAATAACCAGGAGTAAAAGCCAATGGCATTAAATCTCGAAGGCAAAAAAGCGATTGTCGCTGAAGTCAACGAGGCAGCCAAAGGCGCTCTTTCAGCTGTTGTTGCTGACGCACGTGGTGTAACGGTAGATGCCATTACTGCATTGCGTAAAGAAGCCCGCGAAGCCGGCGTTTCTATGCGCGTTGTACGTAACACTCTGGCTCGCCGTGCACTTCAAGGTACTGATTATGAGTGCCTGACTGACGTGTTTGTAGGCCCAACGTTGATTGCTTTCTCTGCTGAGCACCCAGGTGCGGCAGCGCGTATTTTCAAAGACTTTGCTAAGAAGCAAGACGCCTTTGAAATCAAAGCAGCAGCCTTTGAAGGTGCTGTTGTTGACGCTGAAATGCTGGCTTCACTGCCAACATACGACGAAGCAATCGCGAAGCTGATGAGCGTTCTGAAAGAAGCCTCTGCTGGCAAACTGGTTCGCACTATTGCGGCCGTTCGCGACCAGAAAGAAGCCGAAGCCGCTTAATCGGCTTAGCTATTACAGATTTAACGAACAACCATTGTTCACTAGTTTTTAGGAATATAGAGTCATGTCTATCACTCAAGAGCAAATCATCGACGCAGTTGCAGAGATGTCAGTAAAAGACGTAGTTGAGCTGATCACTGCGATGGAAGAAAAATTCGGCGTTACTGCAGCTGCTGCAGTTGTTGCTGGCCCAGGTGCTGGTGGCGAAGCTGCTGAAGAGAAAACTGAATTTGACGTAGTACTTGCTGGTATCGGCGGCAACAAAGTTGCTGTGATTAAAGCAGTACGTGGCGCAACTGGTCTTGGCCTGAAAGAAGCCAAAGGCTTGGTTGAAAGCGCTCCAGCTCCGATCAAAGAAGCTGTGTCTAAAGAAGAAGCAGAAGAACTCAAGAAAGCACTTGAAGAAGCTGGTGCTGAAGTTGAGATCAAATAAGCTGTTATTTGACAGCTTAGCCGCCTGAATAGGCGAGGGCTGGTGACTTTTCGGTCACCGGCCTTTTTGCGCTCAGGGACGGTATTAATTTCGCGTCATTTATGATGCCGTTCCGCTGGCTTTGCCAGCTTACAAAATGACGTAATTCTAGGTCACCTCTAACGAGGTGGAAGTGGGTCACGTATCAGCGAGCTGAGGAACCCGAATGGTTTACTCTTACACTGAGAAGAAACGAATCCGTAAGGATTTTGGTAAACGTCCAAAGGTACTTGACGTACCGTTTCTCCTGTCTATTCAACTGGATTCATTCCGTAAATTCATTGACATCGATCCAGACGGTCAATACGGCTTGGAAGCCGCATTCCGCTCTGTGTTCCCGATTAAGAGCTACTCAGGTAACTCGGAGCTGCAATATGTCAGCTACCGCCTGGGTGAGCCAGTTTTTGATGTCAAAGAGTGTCAAATTCGCGGAGTGACTTATTCAGCGCCATTGCGCGTGAAGCTGCGTCTCGTTCTGTACGATCGCGAAGCTGCTCCAGGGACGGTGAAGGACATTAAAGAACAGGAAGTCTACATGGGAGAAATCCCATTGATGACCGACAATGGTACCTTTGTTATCAATGGTACAGAGCGGGTCATCGTTTCTCAGTTACACCGTAGTCCGGGTGTGTTCTTTGACCACGACCGTGGTAAAACGCACTCGTCCGGTAAAGTGCTGTATAACGCGCGCGTTATTCCTTACCGTGGTTCTTGGTTGGACTTCGAGTTCGACCCGAAAGACAACTTGTATGTCCGTATCGACCGTCGTCGTAAGTTACCAGCCTCGATTATCCTTCGTGCCCTTGATTACAGCACTGAAGAGATTCTGGCTGCGTTCTTTGAAACCACTCAGATCCGTATTTCTGGCAAGAAAGTTAAGATGGCTATTTCACCAGCGCAATTGCGTGGTGAGACTGCAACATTCGATCTGATTGGCACCGACGGTGAAGTCATCGTTGAAAAAGGCCGTCGCATTACTGCTCGCCATGTTAAGACCATGGAAAAACAAGAGCTGAGCGACATCGAAGTACCGCTGGAGTACTTGGTTGGTAAAGTTTCTGCGACTGAGCATGTCAACAAAGAAACTGGTGAAGTGATCGTTGCTGCCAACGATGAACTGACTTTAGAAAACATCGCTGAAATGTCGCAAGCCGGCATTAAGAAGTTCGAGGTGCTATACACCAACGAACTCGATAGCGGTGCTTACATGTCAGATACCGTGCGCATCGACTCAACCTCTAATCGCCTCGAAGCCTTGGTTGAAATCTACCGCATGATGCGTCCAGGTGAGCCGCCAACACGCGAAGCTGCTGAGACCCTGTTCCAAAACCTGTTCTTCTCTGAAGAACGTTATGACCTGTCGACTGTTGGCCGGATGAAGTTCAACAGCCGCTTGGATCGTGACAGCATCGAAGGCGAAGGCGTACTCAGCAAAGATGACATCGTTGATGTCATGAAGAAACTGATCGACATCCGTAACGGTAAAGACGAAGTGGACGATATTGACCACTTGGGTAACCGTCGTGTTCGTTCGGTTGGCGAAATGGCGGAAAACCAATTCCGTGTTGGTCTGGTTCGTGTTGAGCGTGCTGTTCGCGAACGTCTGAGCTTGGGTGACCTAGACGCCCTAATGCCTCAAGATTTGATCAATGCCAAGCCAATCAGTGCAGCGGTGAAAGAATTCTTTGGTTCAAGCCAGCTGTCTCAGTTCATGGACCAAAACAACCCGTTGTCTGAAGTGACGCACAAGCGTCGTATTTCTGCCTTGGGCCCAGGTGGTTTGACTCGTGAACGTGCCGGCTTTGAGGTCCGTGACGTACACCCAACGCACTATGGTCGCGTTTGTCCAATTGAGACCCCTGAAGGTCCAAACATTGGTCTGATTAACTCGCTGTCTTCGTATGCTCGTACTAACGATTATGGTTTCCTTGAAACTGCTTATCGTAAAGTAGTTGACGGTGTCGTAACCGACGACGTCGAATACCTGTCAGCGATCGAAGAAGGCGGCAACGTGATTGCTCAGGCGAACGCTGCCACCGACGAAAATGGCCGCTTGACCGAAGAGTTGGTAACTGCTCGCTGTAAAGGTGAAACAGAGCTGTTCCCAGCATCTGAAATCACTTACATGGACGTGTCACCACAGCAGATCGTATCGGTTGCTGCGTCAATGATTCCGTTCTTGGAACACGATGATGCCAACCGTGCCTTGATGGGCGCGAACATGCAACGTCAGGCGGTGCCAACATTGCGCGCTGATAAGCCGCTGGTTGGTACTGGTATGGAGAAAACTGTTGCAGTTGACTCCGGCGTAACTGTTGTTGCCAAGCGTGGCGGTGTGGTTGATTACGTCGATGCAAGCCGCATCGTAATTAAGGTTGACGAAGAAGAGTTGGTACCGGGCGAAGCGGGTATTGATATCTACAACCTGACCAAATACACCCGTTCTAACCAGAACACCTGCATCAATCAGAAACCAACTTGTAAAGTAGGTGAGCCGATTGTTCGTGGTGATGTGCTGGCAGACGGTCCTTCTACTGACATGGGTGAGCTGGCGCTGGGTCAAAACATGCGCGTTGCCTTCATGCCGTGGAATGGTTACAACTTTGAGGATTCAATCCTCATTTCTGAGCGTGTCGCTGAAGAAGATCGCTTCACTACCATTCACATTCAGGAACTGTCTTGTATCGCTCGTGATACCAAGCTGGGTACTGAAGAGATCACTGCTGATATTCCAAACGTTGGTGAGTCTGCGCTATCGAAGCTGGACGAATCAGGCGTGGTTTACATCGGTGCGGAAGTGAAAGGTGGCGACATTCTGGTTGGTAAGGTAACGCCTAAAGGCGAGACCCAACTGACACCAGAAGAAAAACTGCTGCGTGCCATCTTCGGTGAGAAAGCGTCTGATGTGAAAGACAGCTCACTGCGGGTACCGAACTCTGTCTCTGGTACCGTTCTTGACGTCCAGGTCTTCACCCGTGATGGTGTCGAAAAAGACAAGCGCGCGCTGGAAATCGAAGAGATGCAACTCAAGCAAGTCAAGAAAGACTTGGACGACGAGTTCACCATCCTTGAAAACGGCATCTACAGCCGTGCTAAGCAATTGTTGCTGAGCAATGGTTTTGATGAAGCACAATTGGCAGGCGTATCGCGTGATCAATGGCTGACTCAGTCACTGACCGATGAAAATGCTCAGATGGATCTCGAATCGATCGCCGCTCAGTATGCTGAATTGAAAGATGAGTTCGATGCTAAGTATGACCTCAAGCGCCGCAAGATCACTCAAGGTGATGATTTGGCGCCGGGCGTTCTCAAGATCGTTAAGGTTTACCTCGCGGTTAAACGTCGCCTGCAGCCAGGTGACAAGATGGCGGGTCGTCACGGTAACAAGGGTGTGATTTCGACCATTCAGCCGGTTGAAGACATGCCATACGATGAAAACGGCGTACCGGTAGATATCGTGCTGAACCCACTGGGCGTACCGTCGCGTATGAACATTGGTCAGATCCTCGAGACTCACTTAGGTATGGCGGCTAAAGGCATTGGTGACAAGATCAACCGGATGCTCGAAGAGCAACGTGCGATTGCCGAGATGCGCGATTTCCTGAAGCAGGTTTACACCTTAGGTGAAGTGTTGCAGGAAGTGGATATCGACAACTTCTCTGATGACGAAGTGTTGCGTCTTGCTGGCAACCTGAAAAAAGGTCTACCGATTGCCACGCCAGTGTTTGACGGTGCCAAAGAGTCTGAAATCAAGGCGCTACTGGAGCTGGGTGATATCCCAACGTCTGGTCAGATCACCTTGTACGATGGCCGTACCGGCAACAGCTTTGAGCGTCCTGTGACCGTTGGTTACATGTACATGCTGAAACTGAACCACTTGGTTGATGACAAGATGCACGCACGTTCAACCGGTTCGTACAGCCTGGTTACACAGCAGCCGCTGGGTGGTAAAGCTCAGTTCGGTGGTCAGCGCTTCGGTGAGATGGAAGTGTGGGCACTGGAAGCATACGGTGCTGCGTATACCCTGCAGGAAATGCTGACCGTGAAATCGGACGACGTGAATGGCCGGACCAAGATGTATAAGAACATCGTGGATGGCGACCACAGAATGGAGCCTGGCATGCCAGAATCTTTCAACGTATTGCTGAAAGAAATCCGTTCTCTGGGTATCAACATTGAGCTGGAAACTGAGTAACCAGCCCGATTGACAAACGCCGCGGTGCGGCTCATTGAGCCGCACCAGACTGAGCCACTCCTTGAAGGAGAGAATTAGGTGAAAGATTTAGTAAAGCTGTTTAAACAGCAGACCCAGTCTGAAGAGTTCGATGGTATTAAAATCGGCCTAGCTTCAGCTGACCAGATCCGCAGCTGGTCGTTTGGTGAGGTGAAAAAGCCTGAAACCATTAACTATCGTACGTTCAAACCTGAGCGTGATGGTTTGTTCTGCGCCCGAATTTTCGGTCCTGTTAAGGACTACGAGTGCTTGTGTGGTAAATACAAGCGTCTCAAGCACCGTGGTGTGATTTGTGAGAAGTGTGGCGTTGAAGTCACTGTCACCAAAGTGCGCCGTGAGCGCATGGGTCACATTGAACTGGCCTCGCCAGTTGCCCACATCTGGTTCTTGAAGTCACTGCCAAGCCGCATCGGTTTGTTGCTGGATATGACCCTGCGTGATATCGAGCGCGTGCTGTACTTCGAATCATTCGTGGTAACCGAGCCAGGTATGACTAACCTTGAGCGCGGCCAATTGCTGACTGAAGAAACCTATCTGGATTCTTTGGAAGAGCACGGTGATGACTTTGAAGCCAAGATGGGTGCTGAAGCTATCTTGGATCTGCTAAAAGAAATTGATTTGGCAGCAGAAATCGAAGCGATGCGTGAAGAGTTGCCTACCATCAACTCTGAAACCAAGCGTAAGAAAGTGACCAAGCGCTTGAAACTGATGGAAGCATTCCACTTCTCTGGCAACAAGCCGGAGTGGATGATCATGACGGTACTGCCTGTACTGCCACCTGATCTGCGCCCATTGGTACCGTTGGATGGTGGCCGTTTTGCCACATCTGACTTGAATGACTTGTACCGCCGTGTGATCAACCGTAATAACCGTTTGAAGCGTCTGTTGGATCTGGCTGCCCCAGATATCATCGTTCGCAACGAAAAACGTATGTTGCAAGAAGCGGTTGATGCCCTGCTTGATAACGGCCGCCGTGGCCGTGCCATTACTGGTTCTAACAAGCGCCCTCTGAAATCTTTGGCCGACATGATCAAAGGTAAGCAAGGTCGTTTCCGTCAGAACTTGTTGGGTAAGCGTGTTGATTACTCAGGCCGTTCGGTTATCACCGTTGGTCCTACCCTGAAATTGCACCAGTGTGGTCTTCCTAAGAAGATGGCATTGGAACTGTTTAAACCATTTATCTACGGCAAGTTAGAAGGCCGCGGTTTAGCGACCACCATCAAAGCTGCCAAGAAGATGGTTGAGCGCGAACTGCCAGAAGTATGGGACGTTCTTGACGAAGTCATTCGTGAGCACCCAGTACTGCTGAACCGTGCACCGACGCTTCACCGTTTGGGTATCCAAGCGTTTGAACCGGTCCTGATTGAAGGTAAGGCGATTCAGCTGCACCCATTGGTTTGTGCGGCATACAACGCCGACTTCGATGGTGACCAAATGGCGGTTCACGTTCCTCTGACGCTCGAAGCGCAGCTTGAAGCTCGCTCGCTGATGATGGCATCGAACAACATTTTGTCACCAGCTAACGGTGAGCCAATTATCGTTCCGTCTCAGGACGTTGTTTTGGGTCTGTACTACATGACTCGCGACAAGGTAAACGGTAAAGGCGAAGGCATGTTGCTGGCTGATTACCAAGAAGCAGAGAAAGCGTACCGCACCGGTAACGCCGAGCTTCACTCGCGCGTCAAAGTCCGGATCCGCTCTGTCGAGATCGACGAAGCTGGCAACCGCACTGAGAAGTTCGAACTCAAAGACACCACAGTTGGTCGTGCAATCCTTTGGAATATCATTCCCGATGGCCTGCCGTTTGAGCTGGTTGACCAAGCACTGGGTAAGAAGCAGATCTCTAAGTTGATCAACGCTTGTTACCGTAAGCTGGGTCTAAAAGACACGGTTATCTTTGCTGACCAATTGATGTACACCGGTTTCCACTACGCGATGATCTCTGGTTCATCGGTTGGTGTTGACGACATGGTGATCCCAGATGCCAAAGCGGACATTCTGGAAGCGGCCGAATCTGAAGTCGCTGAGATCCAAGAGCAGTTCCAATCTGGTTTGGTGACTGCTGGTGAGCGTTACAACAAAGTGATTGATATCTGGTCATCGGCTAACGAGAAACTCTCAAAAGCGATGATGGACAACCTCAAAACCGACATTGTGATCAACCGCGACGGTGAAGAGGAAGAACAAGCCTCGTTTAACAGCATCTACATGATGGCTGACTCAGGCGCTCGTGGTAGTGCCGCCCAGATCCGTCAGTTGGCCGCAATGCGTGGTCTGATGGCGAAACCAGATGGCTCTATTATTGAAACGCCAATTACCGCGAACTTCCGTGAAGGTCTTGACGTACTCCAGTACTTCATCTCAACCCACGGTGCGCGTAAAGGTTTGGCCGATACCGCATTGAAGACCGCGAACTCGGGTTACCTAACCCGTCGTTTGGTTGACGTCGCACAAGACTTGGTGATCACCGAGGGTGACTGTGGCACGGAAGAAGGTTTGGTCATGAAGCCGCTGATTGAAGGTGGTGACGTGGTTGAGCCGCTGCGTGAGCGCGTACTGGGTCGAGTGCTGGCTGCTGATGTTATCAAGCCAGGTACTGAAGACGAAGTCTTGCTGACTCGTAACACCCTGATCAACGAGAAACTTTGTGACCTGTTAGAAGAAAACAGCGTCGATGAAGTGCTGGTTCGCTCGGTTATCACCTGTCAAACCGACTTTGGTGTTTGTGCTAACTGTTATGGTCGCGACTTGGCTCGTGGTCATAAAGTGGGTAAAGGTGAAGCGGTTGGTGTTGTTGCGGCGCAATCAATTGGTGAGCCGGGTACCCAGCTGACCATGCGTACCTTCCACATTGGTGGTGCGGCATCGCGTGCTTCTGCAGAAAACAGCATTCAAGTGAAGAACTCCGGTACGATCAAGCTGCACAACGCTAAGTTCGTTATCAATGGTGACGGCAAAGTGGTAGTCACGTCGCGTTCTACCGAGTTGACCGTGATTGATGACTTGGGCTTGGAGAAAGAGCGTTACAAGCTTCCGTATGGTTCGGTATTGACTAACGCCGAAGGCGCTAAGATTGAAGCGGGTACTGTGATCGCAAACTGGGATCCACACACGCACCCAATTATCACTGAAGTAGCGGGTACCATTAAGTTCGTTGATATGATCGACGGCGTTACCATTAGTAAGCAAACCGATGAATTGACCGGTTTGACTTCGATTGTGGTGATTGACCCATCACAGCGCCCGACCGCTGGTAAAGAAATCCGTCCAATGGTGAAATTGGTCGATGCCGCTGGTAACGACATCAACATCGCTGGTACTGATATTCCTGCGCAATACTTCTTGCCAGGTAATGCCATCGTTAATATGAACGATGGTGCTGAAGTTGGTGTTGGTGATGCCTTGGCACGTATTCCACAAGAAAGCTCGAAGACCCGTGATATTACCGGTGGTCTGCCACGCGTAGCTGACTTGTTCGAAGCCCGTAAGCCAAAAGATCCTGCCATCTTGGCGGAAATCACCGGTACCATCTCGTTCGGTAAAGAGACTAAAGGTAAGCGCCGTTTGGTGATTACTCCGAATGAAGGTGACGCATACGAAGAAATGATTCCGAAGTGGCGCCAGCTGAACGTGTTCGAAGGTGAACAAGTGCAGCGTGGTGAAGTGATTGCTGATGGTCCAGAAGCGCCGCAAGACATCTTGCGTCTGCGTGGCATCTCAGAAGTTGCTAACTACATCGTTAACGAAGTGCAGGACGTTTACCGTCTGCAGGGTGTGAAAATCAATGATAAGCACATTGAGGTAATCATCCGTCAGATGCTGCGTAAGTGCACCATTCTCGATGGCGGCGATTCAGAATTCTTGGCTGGTGAACAAGTTGAAGTGGCGCGCGTTAATATCGCCAACCGCGACTTGGAAGCAGAAGGCAAGCAACCTGCGAAGTACGACCATGACTTGCTCGGTATTACCAAAGCAAGCTTGGCAACTGAAAGCTTCATCTCAGCTGCCTCGTTCCAGGAGACTACTCGGGTTCTGACTGAAGCTGCAGTAAGCGGTAAGAAAGACGACCTACGTGGCCTCAAAGAGAACGTCATTGTTGGTCGCTTGATCCCTGCCGGTACTGGTTTCGCCTATCACGAGAAGCGTCACCAAGGTAAAGGTACCGAAGAAGCAACAGGCCCAAGCATCGACGAAGCAAGTATTGCTTTGGCCGCTGCCTTGAGCTCAACCGACGACGCTGAATAATCGGCGTAACGGCAAATGAACAGGCAACTGTCATAAAATGATGGTCCCAGTGTGCTAAAAAGTTGAGCTCACTGGGACTGTTTGCTTGACAGCTCAAAAACTGCTCATTACAATTCCGCGGCCCCTAATAAGGGCGCGGATTTTTCATTTTTAGAGTAAACAAAACTAACTAGGAGCTAGTAGTTCATGGCAACTATTAACCAGTTGGTACGCAAGCCTCGTAAACGTCCAGTCGAAAAGACTAACGTTCCTGCGCTGGCTGCGTGTCCACAAAAGCGTGGTGTATGTACTCGCGTATATACTACTACCCCGAAAAAACCTAACTCAGCGTTGCGTAAAGTTTGTCGTGTACGTCTGACTAACGGTTTCGAAGTGACTTCCTACATCGGTGGTGAAGGTCACAACTTGCAAGAACACAGTGTTGTTCTGATTCGTGGCGGTCGTGTAAAAGACTTGCCAGGTGTGCGCTATCACACTGTACGTGGTGCCCTTGATACAGCCGGTGTTAATGACCGTCGCCAAGGCCGCTCTAAGTACGGTGCGAAAAAGCCTAAGTCTTAACGGTACTCCGTTAGTAAGGCCAAACTAAGCCACTTTATTGTTTTGGGTAATCCTGAATTAACCGGAGAATTGTAAAATGCCAAGACGTCGCGTCATCGGTCAACGTAAAATCCTGCCAGATCCTAAGTTTAAATCTGAGCTGTTGGCCAAATTTGTAAACATCCTTATGTTGGATGGTAAGAAATCAACTGCTGAAAAAATCGTTTACGGTGCGTTGGACATCATTTCTGAGAAGAAAGATGGTAACGACCCACTGGAACTGTTTGAAGCTGCGTTAGATAACGTTCGCCCAGCAGTGGAAGTGAAGAGCCGCCGTGTCGGTGGTTCAACCTATCAGGTGCCTGTCGAAGTACGTCCTGTACGTCGTAATGCTCTTGCTATGCGTTGGTTAGTTGAGTTTGCGCGTAAGCGCGGTGAAAAATCCATGGCCCAGCGTCTTGCTGGCGAAATGCTCGACGCAGCAGAGAACAAAGGTGCATCGGTTAAGAAACGTGAAGACGTTCACCGTATGGCCGAAGCGAACAAGGCGTTCGCTCACTACCGCTGGTAGTCACTTCATACTGTGGGTAGCCTGCCGGCTGCCCACGGTTTTCTGTACAGCTTAATACAGAGGAATTTATGGCTCGTACAACTCCCATTGAGCGTTACCGTAACATTGGTATCGTTGCTCACGTGGATGCAGGTAAAACGACCACTTCTGAGCGTGTTCTGTTCTACACCGGTCTGTCTCACAAAATTGGTGAGGTGCATGACGGTGCCGCTACCATGGATTGGATGGAGCAAGAACAAGAGCGCGGAATCACCATTACCTCTGCGGCCACTACCACCTTCTGGCGTGGTATGGATGGTCAGTTCCCAGAGCACCGCATTAACATCATCGACACCCCAGGTCACGTCGACTTTACAATTGAGGTAGAGCGTTCGTTACGTGTGCTCGATGGCGCTGTGGTTGTGTTCTGTGGCGCATCAGGCGTGGAGCCACAATCGGAAACGGTTTGGCGTCAGGCTGACAAGTATCACGTACCTCGGATGGTATTCGTGAACAAAATGGACCGAGCGGGCGCTGATTTCCTGCGTGTGGTCAATCAAATTGAAGATCGCTTGGGTGCGACGCCGGTACCAATTCAATTGAACATTGGTGCTGAAGAGCATTTCACCGGGGTGATCGATTTAATCAAGATGAAGGCGATTAACTGGAACGAAGCGGACCAGGGCACCACCTTCACTTACGAAGACATTCCTGCTGAGTTGCAAGACCTCGCTGATGAGTACCATGAAAAATTGGTAGAAGCAGCAGCGGAAGCAACCGAAGAAATGATGGAAAAGTACCTCGAAGACGGGGAGCTTTCCGAAGCTGAAATCAAACACGGTTTGCGTACTCGCACCCTGAACAATGAAATTGTTCTGGCGACTTGTGGTTCAGCATTTAAGAATAAAGGTGTTCAAGCGGTATTGGATGCCGTTGTTGAATACTTGCCAGCGCCAGTTGACGTGCCAGCCATTAAAGGCGTGGACGATGATGAGAAAGAAGTCGAGCGCCCAGCCGACGATAATGCTCCGTTCGCGGCGTTGGCATTTAAAATCGCCACCGACCCATTTGTTGGGACTTTGACCTTCTTCCGTTGTTATTCTGGAGTGGTCGCAACAGGCGATGCCGTATACAACTCGGTGAAGCAGAAGAAAGAGCGCTTTGGTCGTATTGTGCAAATGCACTCGAATGACCGTAAAGAAATCAAAGAAGTTCGCGCCGGAGATATTGCTGCGGCAATTGGCCTCAAAGATTGCACTACAGGTGATACCTTGTGTAACCCTGACCATAAAGTGATCCTTGAGCGGATGGAATTCCCAGAGCCGGTGATTTCGGTTGCTGTTGAACCAAGAACCAAAGCTGACCAAGAAAAAATGGGCATCGCTTTAGGTAAATTGGCTGCCGAAGATCCATCATTCCGAGTGGAAACTGATGAAGAATCCGGCCAGACCATCATCTCGGGCATGGGTGAACTTCACTTAGATATTATTGTCGATCGTATGAAGCGTGAATTTACCGTGGAATGTAATGTCGGCAAGCCACAAGTGGCTTATCGCGAAACAATTCGCGGCAGCGCCGAAGTGGAAGGCAAGTTTGTGCGTCAGTCCGGTGGACGTGGTCAATATGGTCATGTGTGGTTGCGGCTGGAGCCAAAAGAATTCGAAGGTGAAGAAGATTCACCATTCGAATTCGTCAATGAAATTGTTGGTGGCGTGGTACCAAAAGAATACATCCCGGCGGTATCCAAAGGCATCGAAGAACAAATGGAACAAGGTGTATTGGCTGGCTACCCACTGTTGGGTGTCAAGGCAACTTTGTTCGATGGTTCGTACCACGATGTTGACTCCAATGAGATGGCGTTTAAAATCGCTGCTTCAATGGGCTTTAAGAAAGGTGCGCTGGAAGCAAAGCCAGTACTCCTTGAGCCTATTATGAAAGTGGAAGTAACAACGCCAGAAGATTTCATGGGTGATGTTGTAGGTGACTTAAACCGTCGCCGCGGCATGATCGATGGTATGGATGACGGCGTTGCCGGCATGAAGATAGTTCGTGCACAGGTTCCGCTGGCTGAAATGTTCGGTTACGCAACTGATCTGCGTTCGCAAACGCAAGGTCGTGCGTCCTATTCTATGGAATTCCTGAAGTACAGTGACACTCCGGCGGCAGTTGCTAAAGGTGTGATTGAGGCACGTCAGGGTTATTAAAGTTCGGTCCGGTCTCACTGATACCGACCGGATTTTTTAACTTAAAGGTAAACGAAAGTGGCTAAAGAAAAATTTGAACGTAGTAAACCGCACGTAAACGTGGGCACCATCGGTCACGTTGACCATGGTAAAACTACTTTGACAGCAGCAATCACTAACGTACTTGCAAAAGTATATGGTGGTGAAGCAAAAGATTTCGCACAAATCGATAACGCTCCAGAAGAGCGTGAGCGTGGTATTACCATCGCAACTTCTCACGTAGAGTACGACACTCCGTCTCGTCACTACGCGCACGTTGACTGCCCAGGTCACGCTGACTACGTGAAAAACATGATTACCGGTGCTGCTCAAATGGACGGCGCGATTTTGGTAGTTGCTTCAACTGATGGCCCAATGCCACAGACTCGTGAGCACATCCTGTTGTCTCGTCAGGTTGGTGTACCTTTCATCATCGTATTCATGAACAAGTGTGACATGGTCGATGACGAAGAGTTGCTTGAGCTGGTAGAAATGGAAGTTCGTGAACTTCTTTCTGAGTACGACTTCCCAGGTGATGACTTGCCAGTGATCCAAGGTTCAGCTCTGAAAGCGCTTGAAGGCGAGAAAGAGTGGGAAGACAAGATTGTTGAGTTAGCCGAAGCGTTGGATTCATACATTCCAGAGCCAGAGCGTGACATTGACAAGCCATTCTTGCTGCCAATCGAAGACGTATTCTCAATCTCAGGCCGTGGTACTGTAGTAACCGGTCGTGTAGAGCGCGGTATCATTAACGTTGGTGACGAAGTAGAAATCGTAGGTGTTAAAGAGACCGCGACTACTACTTGTACTGGTGTTGAAATGTTCCGTAAGCTTCTTGACGAAGGCCGTGCGGGTGAGAACGTAGGTGTTCTTCTGCGTGGTACTAAGCGTGAC
>NZ_JACXAF010000039.1 GCF_014773395.1 Neiella litorisoli
AAAGTGCGACTTTTTCAGCCCAATTTCGGCATTTTTACTTATAACTGTATAAACCCTCAGTGTTTCGGGGCAGCGTTCATGCTTGGATGAACTCAGTGCGAACGGTAATTACGGATGTTTCTACAAGCTTCCTTCGTCAATCTCAGACGCGATGGTATGAAGGAAATCGTAACTCGTTTTGGGGCAAAAACGAGTTAGCTATTCGCCAGTAATCAAAGGCCATCACTCGATGGTCTAGCGCAACGTCGGCGCAAAGGCTGCGAGACGTCTGTGGACATGGGCACGGCACCTTAAGCGCAATCAAGCGCAAAACATTTGGCAGAAGCGTGACATTCCCGTTGAACGTGATATGTTGCTCGGACCACCTGTCATTTTGTTTGCCGCTGTTGTCAAAAAATGCGTTTAAAATCAATTAAGCTTGCCGGTTTTAAATCGTTTGTTGACCCAACAACGGTACCCTTTCCGCAATCACTCACCGCTATTGTCGGCCCCAACGGCTGCGGCAAGTCCAATATCATTGATGCCGTGCGCTGGGTATTGGGTGAGAGCTCCGCGAAAAATCTTCGCGGCGATGACATGACTGACGTTATTTTTAACGGCTCACTGGAACGCAAACCGGTATCGCAAGCGTCGGTCGAGTTAGTGTTTGATAACGAAGATGGTCGAGTTGCCGGCGAGTTTGCTAACTACGCCGAAGTATCGGTCAAGCGCCAAGTCACTCGTGAGCGCCAAAACACCTACTTTCTCAACGGCAACAAGTGCCGTCGCCGTGATATCACCGATATCTTTTTAGGCACAGGTTTGGGGCCGCGCTCTTATGCCATTATCGAGCAGGGTATGATCTCCCGCTTGATTGAATCAAAACCGCAAGAGCTTCGCATCTTTATTGAAGAAGCGGCAGGTATTTCCAAGTACAAAGAGCGCCGTCGCGATACCGAAAACCGGCTGCGTCATAGCCGCGATAATTTGGATCGCCTAAATGATGTGCGCGAAGAGTTAGGTCAGCAATTGGCCAAATTACAGCGGCAATCAACTGCAGCTCGCAAATACAAAGAGTTAAAGGCGCAAGAGCGGCTGCTGAAAGCCCAGCTCGAGGCCATTCGTTGGCTCAATTGGCAAGGTCGTCACGATGAATTAGCGCAGCGCGCCGCTGAATTGGATGTTCAGCATGAACAGTTGCAGGCCCAATGCACTGCGCTGCAAACACAGCAGGCCGAACAGCAGACCGAGCTGGACATTAACACCATCAAACATGAAGAAGTGCGCCAGCAGCTGTTCCAGATCAGCAACAGCATCACTCGGCTGGAACAGCAAATCCTCCATCAAGGCCAACATCAACAGCGCTTACAACAAGAGCTGGAGCGAATTAATTCGCAGCTCGCCGAGCAAGATGGTTTTATCGCTCAGCAACAAGAACAAGTTGAAGTACTGGCCGAGCAAGCAGAACAACTGCAAGAGCAGGAATATGGCGTTGAGCTGGCACTGGATGAAGCCGGCTTAATGCTGGAACAAACCGAGCAGGCGTTAAATGCTTGGCAGCAACGCTACCAGCAGCAAAGCGAAGGTTTGCAGCAGCTGCGTCAACAATTGCAAGGCGCACAGCATCAACAGCAGCTACAACGCCAGCAACAGCAATCCATCGGTCAACAAAAGGCGCGCGTCGAAACCAGCTTGCAACAGCTTGATGTGTCGCAATTACAGGCACAACAAAGTGAGCTGGAAGATGAGTTAAGCCTGTTAGATGGCGAAATTGAACAACTGTTAGTGGATGTTGAACAACAGCAATTGGCACTGCAACAAAGCAACGACGAGTCTCAGCATCAGCAACAACAGTTGCGAGAACTGCAACAACAAGAAATCGCTCTGAAAACTCAGCTGCAAACCTTACAGCAGTGGCACCAAAGTGATGACGACATTGCCGAGCAACTGCAGGCGCAACAGCTGTCAGTCACTGCTGAGCTGGTTGAACAACTAGTGATTGAACCAGGCTGGGAAACAGCGGTAGAAACAGCGCTCGGCCGGTTGGGGCAGGCTTGGTTGGTGGCTGATCTTGAACATTGCTCGGCGTCGCAATTGCCGGCGGGGGTTTGTTTGGCGCAAGCAGCTTCAAGCGATCTTGAGTTTTCGACTGATAGTTTAGCGAGCAAAGTTCAAGGGCCGGATGTGGTGCGCCAGCGGCTTGCTCATATTCATTGCATTGAGTCGCGGCAATCGCATTGGCAAGCATTACAAAACGTGGCTTCCGAAGGATCTGTGATCGACAAGAGCGGTCTTTGGCTTGGCCAAGGCTGGCTGCTCACGCCACAAAGTGGTCAAGGCAAGTTGGCGATTCACGCGGAGTTGGTTCGCATTGAGGTTGAGTTAACTGACCTGCAACAGCAAGTGGTTGAACAAGAGGCGGCATTGGCCGCCGCTCAACGCCAACAGCAAGACACTCAAGCGCAGTTCGAGCAACAGCAACAAGCGCTGCTGCAACAGCAGCAGTTGCGCCAGCAACAACAAACCGCACTGGAAAACCTAGCCAAACAGCAGCAATTATCGCAACAGCAGCAACAGCAATACGAGCAAGAACTAGCGCAATACGACGAGCAATTGAGTGAGATTGAATTCACTCTCGCGGAGCTAGTAGAAACCGAGTTGTTATTGGAAGAACAATTACAAGCGCAAGATGACGATCATCAAGCCATGCACGCTGAGCGGCAGCAGCTAGAGCAACGAGTTCGGGACGCCCGCTCGCAGCGCGATCAACTGCAGCAGCAACAGCATCAAGTAGCGTTGCAGCAATCGGGTATTCGCAATCAGCGCGATAGTGCTCAGCAAGCCTTGACTCGCGCGGAGCAGCAACAGGCGCAGTGGCAACAACGGCAGTTGCAACTCCAGCAAGAGCTGGAACAGGAAGTCGATGATGCTGAGTATCGCGCTGAACTTGAATTGCAGTTAGAACAGAAAATCGATGTGGAACAACAGGTGGCGCGGCACAGCGACGCCATTCACGGCGCTCAGAACCAGTTGATTGATTTGAAGCAGCAAGAACAAAAGCTGGTCAATCAGCAATCTGAAGTAAAAGCGCAAAAAGATAGCTTGCTGCTTGAGCAACAAACCGCATCGGTGCGGGCACAATCGGCGACCGAGCAGCTACAAGAAATGGATCAGCCGCTAAAACAAGTGCTAGAGCAATTGCCAGAGCACTACTCAGAGAGTGAGTGGCAAGAGCAGCTTGAAAAAGTAGGGCGTTCGGTCAGTCGGTTAGGGCCAATTAACCTCGCCGCCATTGAAGAATATGAGCAATCTTCGGAGCGTAAGCAATACCTTGATCAGCAAAACGACGATCTGGTCAGCGCGTTGGAAACCCTGGAAAATGCCATTCGCCGCATCGACAGAGAATGTCGAGCCCGATTCAAAGAAACCTTTGATCAGGTCAATGGCGATTTAAAAATGTTGTTCCCGAAAGTGTTCGGTGGCGGTGCTGCCTATCTCGAATTAACCGACGATGACATGCTCGAAACCGGTGTCACCATCATGGCTCGTCCTCCGGGTAAGCGTAACGCCACAATTCATCTGCTATCGGGTGGCGAAAAGGCATTGACCGCTTTATCATTGGTGTTCGCCATTTTCCGGCTAAACCCAGCGCCGTTTTGTATGCTGGATGAGGTCGATGCGCCGCTCGACGATGCCAACGTTGGTCGGTTCTGTAATCTGGTTCGGGAAATGTCGGAGTCCGTGCAGTTTATTTATATCAGCCATAACAAGGTCACCATGGAAATGGCCGAGCAGCTGGCGGGCGTCACCATGCATGAACCGGGCGTGTCGCGGTTGGTGTCAGTTGACGTAGAGCAGGCTGTGGCTTTGGCTGAAGTGTCTTAGAAAGTGAGTAAGGACGAATAATGGATGAGTTTCGCTTGGTGTTGATTATCGCTGGTGCCTTGGGGATTGCCGCCCTGTTATGGCATGGCTTGTATTCACTTCGACGCCAACAAGGAGGGGCCATCGGCGGCAAAGAGAAGCCGTTGGCTGAAATCTACAAAGAGCAAAAGGGTCGAGATCGCGACGATGACGGTTTCGATAACCTAGGCGTCGGCCAAGTTCGAACGGTTGCTGGCGGCTTGGATGAGCCAGAGGCTAATCGCCAAGAGCCGTCTTTTTCTGCACTTGACGACCATGAGCCCGAGCAGGTTGAATTCCAGCTTGATGAGCCAGCAAAACAACAAGCCGCTGATGAACAACCCGTTGAGCTTGTGTCAGAGACTGAGCCAGAGCCAGAAGAAGAGGTACTCGCCGAGCCAGAGCAAGTCCTTATTCTGACTGTGGTCGCTGCGCCAGGGGATGATCTACTGGGTGCTGAATTATTACCAAGCTTACTGACCTTAGGCTTTAAATTTGGCGACATGGGCATTTTCCATCGTCACCAAGACAGTTCAGGCCAGGGCAAAGTCGTCTTTAGTTTGGCCAATATGGTTAAACCAGGCACGTTTGATGTCGATAATATGGAGTCATTCAAGACGCCTGGGGTGTCTTTGTTTATGACGCTGCCGAACGCCGGAGAGCCAACTCAATCATTTAATATGATGCTCAATGCTGCGCAAAAGCTGGCACGCGAATTAAAAGGTCAGGTGTTGGATGACACCCGCAGTGTGCTGACCAACCAAAAAATTCGTCATTATCAGGAGCGTATTCGCGAGTTTGAGCGCAAGCGACTGATTGTGAGTTAATGCCGATTCCGGTTGTTTAAACGCGGTTCCATTTCTTCTCGACGCCCATCAGGGCGTCGCTAGCTAATTGCGATATTCATCATGACTTTAGAACAAGCCCAAGCTCGCGTCGCTGTCCTTTCTGAGCAGTTACAAGCCCATAACTACGCTTACTACGTCAACAACGAAGCAACCATCCCTGACGCCGAATACGATCGTTTGATGCGTGAGCTTATTGCGCTTGAAAAACAATACCCAGAACTCAAAAGCGCTCACTCACCAAGCCAGAAAGTCGGTGGCGAAGTGCAGTCGCAGTTCACCACGGTGCAGCATGAAATGCCGATGTTGTCGCTCGACAACGTATTTAATGCCGAAGACTTTACCGAGTTTGATCGTCGCTGCCATGACCGTTTGCTTGATGAGCGACCACTGACTTACTGTGCCGAGCCAAAGCTTGATGGTTTGGCGATTAGCCTGATGTATGAGAATGGTGTCTTGGTTCAAGCCGCAACCCGAGGTGATGGCCAGCAAGGTGAGAACGTAACGGCCAATGCCAAAACCATTGGCGCCGTGCCATTAAAGCTCAGTGGCAATGCGGTGCCAGCGCGACTCGAAGTGCGTGGCGAAGTGATCATTCCAAAAGCTGATTTTGCCGCTATGAACGAGCGCGCCCGCCTGCGTGGTGACAAACTATTTGCTAATCCGCGCAACGCCGCCGCCGGCAGTATTCGCCAGCTTGACTCTAAAATTGCAGCCAGTCGGCCACTCAGCTTTGTGGCCTATGCGGTTGGCGTGTTCGACGACGAGCAAATCGAATTGGCCAATAGCCATTATCAACGCCTGCAGCAACTCAAGGCTTGGGGCTTGCCCATTGCCGCAGAGCTTACCCAATGTCAGGGCGTTGATGAAGTGAATGGTTACTGTCAGCAAATTCTCCAGCAGCGCGATAGCTTGAGCTATGAAATTGATGGCGTGGTGATCAAAATTGATGACATCGAAGCGCAGCAGCAACTTGGCTTTGTGGCCAAGGCGCCACGCTGGGCCACTGCGTTTAAATTCCCTGCACAAGAAGAAATCACCGAACTTCAAGACGTTGAATTTCAAGTTGGTCGCACCGGTGCGATTACTCCGGTTGCCCGTCTAAAGCCGGTGTTTGTCGGCGGTGTGACGGTATCCAACGCGACCTTGCACAATGCTGATGAAGTGGCGCGCTTAGGTGTAATGATTGGCGATACGGTCGTGGTTCGCCGCGCCGGTGATGTGATCCCGCAAATCGTCAGTGTGGTCGCTGAGCAACGGCCAGACAACGCATCGGCTATTGAGTTTCCCAATGCTTGCCCAGTTTGTGATTCGGCCGTTGAGCGAGTTGAAGGCGAGGCGGTACTGCGCTGCACAGGCGGTTTAGTTTGTGGTGCCCAGCGCAAAGAAGCGCTCAAGCATTTTTGTTCGCGCAAAGCACTGAATGTTGATGGCTTGGGTGACAAAGTCATCGAGCAATTGGTGGAGCGTGAATTGGTTCATGATCCGGCTGATTTGTTCAAACTATCGAAACTGCAAGTGCGCTCGCTGGAACGCATGGGCGACAAATCGGCGGAAAAATTACTGCTGGCGCTCGAAGCGGCCAAGCAAACAACCTTGCCTAAGTTTTTATATGCGCTGGGCATTCGAGAAGTAGGCGAAGCCACTGCTCTCAATCTTGCTAATCATTTTAAAACTCTCGATGCCTTGATGGCGGCCGATGAAGAGGCCTTGGTGGCGGTGGATGATGTCGGCGCTATCGTCGCTGCTCACGTCAACAGTTTTTTTGCTGAGCCGCACAATCAGGTGGTGATTACTCGTTTGTTGGAGGCAGGTTTAAGCTGGTCAGAAATCGCCACCGTTGATGCGCCAGACGAACTGCCACTTGCCGGTCAAACTGTGGTGTTAACTGGCACATTGACCAGCATGGGGCGCTCGGATGCAAAAGCCAAGCTACAGCAGCTAGGTGCGAAAGTGAGCGGTTCGGTGTCGAAAAATACCGATTGTCTGTTTGCTGGTGCCAATGCTGGTTCCAAACTGGCTAAAGCCCAGCAATTGGAGGTCGATATTAAAGATGAAGAGCAAATGCTGGCGCTGTTTGCGCAGCACGGCGTTTAATCGCGATACGCCAAAACGGCATGGAGCTATCTGAATTTATGGCTTAAGCTCTGTTAGTCAACAATTACTGGGAAGTGTAAATGGCAAGATTGTTAGTGGTGGAAGATAGCAGTACGGTGATGCGGATTTTAAAGCATCTGGCAAGCACCCGATTATCTTCTGTAGAGACCGTATTCACCCAAAGTTTCGCGGAAACCAAACAAGCCTTTTGCCAAAATTCTGATTTTTACGCCGCTATTGTTGATCTTAATTTGCCCGATGCACCCAATGGCGAAGTCGTCGACTTTGTCATGAAGCAGGGCATTCCCTGTATTGTTCTGACGGGTGATTTTGACGAGCGCCGCCGCAAGCAGCTAGTTGATGGTGGCGTGGTTGATTACGTCGTAAAAGAAAGCCGTCATGCTTACCATTACGCCATGAAGTTGGCCCGCAGACTGCGCACCAATCACCAAATCAAAGTACTGGTGGTGGATGATTCGGCAATGTCGCGCAAGCACATCCGTAATTTGCTTGAGCGTCAGCTATACAATGTGATTGAAGCTGAAGATGGCTTTGATGCCATTGAGCAAATGAGTATTCACCCTGATGTGCGCTTGGTACTCACTGACTTTGAAATGCCCAACATGGATGGCTTTAAGCTGGTCAATGAAATCCGCCGCAAGTTTGATAAACGCGGTTTGGCAATTATTGGTCTGTCATCACAGGAAAGCGGTATTCTTTCGGCTCAGTTCATTAAGCACGGCGCTAATGACTTTCTCAATAAGCCCTTCTACCCAGAAGAATTTTATTGTCGCATCAGCCAGAACCTCGAGGCGATTGAGTTAATTGAAGAAATTGAAGATGCCGCCAATCGCGACTACCTGACTGGTCTTTATAATCGCCGCGCTTTCTTTGAATTTAGCAAACAAGTGCTGCGCGACGGCTGGGCTCATGGCTTGCCGGTGAGCTTTTCATTGATCGATTTAGATAACTTCAAGCACATCAACGACCACTATGGGCACGCTGTTGGTGATGAGGTGCTGAAACGCTTTGCCGAAGTGATGCAGCGCTACTGTGAGAAATTTCTGTTTGCTCGGGTTGGCGGCGAAGAGTTTGCGCTGATTATGCTGGGTTTAGACAATGCCAAAGCGCTGGCCTTAGTTGATGGTTTGCGCCAGGCCTTTGTCGGCGAGGCGATTGAATGCGAAGGCGGCTCGTTTCATGCGTCATTCAGTGGCGGTGTCGTCACCGACATGAATAGCAATATCGATGCGCTGTACAATCGCGCCGATGAATTACTTTATCGCGCCAAAGAAGCGGGCCGCAATATGGTGTTGGGCGAAGAAATCTAGTCAATATCAATATATTGCGAAGAGAAAAAATCCATTATTTCGCCTTTGCCGATTAACCCGATAAAGTGATCGTTTTGATCGAGTACTACCCATGGAAACGGCTTTTTGTTTTTAAGCCATTCGACTGCTTTGGCAACCGGCGTGTCGAGTTTCACTAAATGCTGGGGCTTGCGCATCACTTGCACTAATCGCCGTCGAAGTATTTCTAGATCAGAACGTTTTTCAATTTCTGTTCCCAACGTTGGCGAGGCGTGTAAGTTATATATTTCTCGGTCAATCACTCCAACACATTGGCCGCTATCAACTATTGCTACCATTTCAATGTCAGATACTTCAAATAGGCTTTTTACGTAGCTCATTGACAAGTTGGGTTCGAGCTTTGGGATATTTCGGTTGACGATGCTCGCCAAGTTTGCCGATTCGCCACTGGTAACTGTATATGGTTTGAGCGCTGTGATGTTTTCCATGTAGGCGTTGGCTGCCATGATGTCGTTCATAGACACAGGCTGGGAAAAATAGTAACCCTGTAAAAAGTCTACTTTGAGTTCCGTTAATATCTTGATATCCGATAATTTCTCAACGCCTTCAGCGATAACTTTTACTCCCAGAATATGAGCCAGCTCAACGATCATTTTGACAATGTAATATTCGCGGTTGCCGACCGATAAATTCATCACAAATTCTTTGTCGATTTTAAGGAAGTCAAAAT
This sequence comes from Neiella litorisoli, assembly GCF_014773395.1. Taxonomy (GTDB): domain Bacteria; phylum Pseudomonadota; class Gammaproteobacteria; order Enterobacterales; family Neiellaceae; genus Neiella; species Neiella litorisoli. The sequence goes on from NZ_JACXAF010000039.1 coordinate 8,865, forward strand.
TCTTACCGGTTAGATAGGCGAATGATGAATAGCCAGTACCAAAATCATCAATTGCAATAGATACGCCACTGTCGCGCAATTGTTGCAAGGGGTTGGTGTTCTCTTCGTTCTGGCCACTTCCAAAATAAGCGCTTTCAGTTAACTCCACAGTAATATGGGTTGGAGCGATGCCCGATTGCCGGATCAGATCGCCAATGCCTACCATCACTTCTTTGACAGAGAGCTGAGTACAAAGAGAAAAATTGGTTGATACAGCCAAATCTTCTCCGAAAATATCTTGCAATTCTGGTAGGTGATTGATGGCTTTAACGGCAATGCAACGGTCGAGTTCATGGACCAAGTTGAGTTCTTCGGTGACTCGGATCATTTCTTGCGTTTCAAACGTCTGACCATTAACTTCTGGAAAGCGGCAAAGGCATTCGAACTTAGCTATTTTCCATGTTGATGTGCAGACGATGGGCTGAAACTTAACCTCTAAACTCTTACTCAAAACAGCATTTCGAACCGTATTTTCAAGCAATTCACGACGTTTAATCGACTGGTGAATTTTGGCGTCATAAAAATTGACACTCCGATTCTTGCTAGTAGAGTGAACTAGCATGGCCTGTAGCGCGTGCGGTATTAATAATTTTGGATTGTCAGTGTCGACACCAAAAATAGAGACGCCAATTTTGCCACTGACAATACGTTTAAATAGATTCCCTTGAACTTGCTTTTTAATGCGCCCGAAGGCTTGTTGGATGTGACTTGCTACTAGCTGAACTACGTTGGCGTCGGAACAATCAAACGCTGGAATGGACAACGCAAAGATATTATTGCCAAAGTAACCCGTTAAGTATTTATCATCTTGTTTCGCCAACACAGCTGATAATTCTTTGCGCTCGGTTAATAGATTGTCTTCGTCAAAGCTCGGGGTAAACGCAACGACAATCGGCCCTTTAAAGTTCACTACCTGTGTTACCGAGTTGACCAAAGTTGATTTGAAAACTTTTTCCGACGGCAATTGGGTGAGTAGCTCAATGCCGCCTGATTCGCGGTCTACGATTCGATAAAGGCGATTGGCAAGGTTTAATGAAAAGCCAAGATAGAAGTGTTTTCCTGATTCGGTTGAGATTTTTTGAATGGTTAGCTCTTGCGGGAAAACTTCACCGCTTTTTGTTTTTGTCAGAAGGTTCCCAATCCAAAAACCATTTGTTCTAATTTCTGACCATAATTCTTGAAAAAAAAGCCCATTGTGTTTGCCCGCGTTAAAAATATTAGTGGACTGACCAATTAACTCGTGGAGCTGATAACCGGTGGAGTCGGTGACGTATTTGTTAGCTGCGATAATGCGAGTCTTGTCGTCACAAATAACGACGCCGTGATGCGTGTTGTTAAATACGGCTTCAAACATTGAAGCGAATTGTTTGCCGCGTGGCACATCGATTAGCGAATACATTACCGTGCGAATGTTGTGTTCAGCTTCTCGGTCTATGCACATCAGCGTGTAATACACCGAGCCATCAGGCATCGATAAGCAAGTTCCATAGGTTTGCTTCTGGCCATGTTCTAATACGCTTTCACAGCATTCCAACAATTGGTGTTTGCTGCCAGAGGTCATCATCTCAAGAAAGTCATCAACCTTATTACAGCTAGGGGCCTGGGCGGTCGGGCAATTCTCAGTTTTTAATGTCAGCTCGAACTGATCTGACTGACTATCCCAATGCCATTCGCCGATGCTAGTCAGCGCAGGTGCTTGTGTTTGAATTCCATTCATTGATTGAAAATATTCCCAGTAAAGAAATAGAGGCTGAGTTCAATATTGCTGTTCATTAGAGATTAGTTCAGCAAATAAACGCCTAGGGAATTAATGCAGGATTTTGCGAGCCGCGCATCGAAAAAATCCCCAGCTGTTACCCACCTCGTTTCTTTCTACATCAATCAGATAGCCGCTTACTTTGAGGGTTTTCGCTCGACAACCGGCAGCTATGCTGGCGGTTTCTCCAGTCAGGCCTATGCTAAAAGATATTTTTATTTGAAATTGACTTCATTATTCAAAGATAAGGACATTAGCATGCTTAGAATTTGTACTACTGCCATTCTTGTTAGTTTGTGTTGGTTGGCCCCAGCTCAGGCATCTTGGGTCGCCAAAGAACAACTTCCGCACATTTACTACGTTAATATTGCTGTTCAAACCCCTGTCGGTAATCGCACTGTATCAGGACAATATCGTTTACCGCGCAACATCGATAACCCTGTTCCTGCTGTGATTATTTTGCATAGCACTGGCGGAGTCGATAGTACTGGCTTGTACTATGTTGAAGCGCTCAACAAAGCAGGCATCGCAACCTTGGAGCTAGATCTTTGGACAGCTCATGGTGTTGCCGGAGGCTCTGCCAGTCGCCCCGACTTGCCGCAGCAAACCATTCCCGATGCCTACGCTGCGTTAAATTATCTGGCGACTTTAGATGAAATTGATGCCAGTAAAATTGGTGTCGTCGGTTTCTCTTGGGGCGGGGTAGTTAGCCTGCTTTCTGCCACCGAAAAATATAACCAGATGATGAACCCTGCCGGAGTTCGATTCGCAGCTCACGCAGCCCACTACCCAATTTGCTACCTATATAACAACCCATTGGTCGAAGCTGCGTACCCAGAGCTTGGCGAGTTAGGGTTGGAGTTTGATTTTGAAAATCTAACTGCGCCCGTGCTGATTCAAAGTGGTGGCTTAGATGACTACGATTTGCCGATTAATTGTCCTCTAATGGTCGGCGGCTTAGAGCCAGCTGACTCTGAGTTGGTCGAACTGAAAATGTACCCTTTCGCTTATCATGCGTGGGATCGTCTTGAGCCAACTTGGGTCGTGGAAGACCCGTTTGCTAACTTAGGTCAAGGCGGAGAGGTGACTCTAAAAGCGTCGCCTTGGACGGCATATTTCTCTCGCGCCAAAGTTGTAATGCACTTCCAAACCGCATTTGCAGATTAATCTGAATCGATCTGCTTATGAGCCGAGGACCTGATTCCAGAAAGCAAAAAGCCCGCTAAAAAGCGGGCTTTTCTATGTTTGGTGGTCGCTACTGGGCTCGAACCAGTGACCCCCTCCTTGTAAGGGAGGTGCTCTCCCAACTGAGCTAAGCGACCAGGGAGATGGTGGACGGTACTGGGCTCGAACCAGTGACCCCCTCCTTGTAAGGGAGGTGCTCTCCCAACTGAGCTAACCGTCCGTCAGACGTGGTGGTCGCTACTGGGCTCGAACCAGTGACCCCCTCCTTGTAAGGGAGGTGCTCTCCCAACTGAGCTAAGCGACCTCGTCTGTGGAGGCGTATTATAGGGAGGGCGGTTGCTGTGTCAACACTATTTTTGGAATGCTGGCTAAATGCTGTTTTTTTAGTCAGATTTGAGGTGGTTGTTGCTTACCGGTTCACTTTCTTTCAGCAAAGTTCGCAGCTTGCGAATTGCCCAATCGAGACGCCGTGAATACTTCCATGTAGGCTCTACTGCCGCTTCCATGCGGCAGAAGCTCGACTAGTCAACTCCCAAGCTGCTCTTAACAGTATGTGGCCTTTTCAAAGAACCAGTCCGACGAAGAGGCCGCGAATAACGGACAGAGGTGCTTCAGCCGGTATGGATGCCGGGTGTAGAGCGATCCATGGATGGACTTGAGCGTCACCGATGGGTGTTGTTTGCTGCCGACTGCGCTGTGCAGATGAAAGCTCAGCATCTTGAGACTTTCTGCGCCGATCCTCATTTACATTGAGTCTTGCCAGTCGGATCGCTAAACTTGCTGGCAATTTCCTATTCCACCCTGATCGAGGTTTCTGTCTGCCATGACGGTACGTACGCGCGTTGCGCCATCTCCTACTGGTGATCCACACGTTGGCACCGCTTATATCGCCCTGTTTAACTATGTTTTTGCCAAGCAACAAGGTGGTCAGTTTGTCCTTCGAATTGAAGACACCGACCAAGCGCGTAGCTCCACAGCCTCCGAGCAAGCTATCTATGACAGCCTTCGCTGGATAGGACTGGAATGGGATGAAGGGCCGGACGTGGGCGGTGATCGCGGTCCATATCGCCAAAGCGAACGCACCGAACTGTATCGTAAGTATGCCGAACAACTGATTGTTGAAGGCAAAGCATTCCGCTGTTTCGCAACATCTGAAGAATTAGATGAAATGCGCAAAGAGCAAATGGCCAATGGCGAAGCTCAAAAATACGATGGTCGTGGTCTGCGCTTGACTGATGAGCAGGTCGAGCAATACCTGAAAGAAGGTAAGCCGTATGTGGTGCGGATGAAGATCCCAGAAGAGGGCAGCTTCAAGTTCAATGACTATTTGCGTGGCGAAGTGGAGATCCCATGGTCGCAGGTCGACATGCAAGTGTTACTGAAGGCCGACGGCTTCCCAACATACTTCTTGGCCAACGTAGTCGATGACCACCTGATGGGGATCACCCATGTATTCCGTGGTGAAGAGTGGCTTAACTCGGCACCGAAACTGCTCAAACTTTATGAAGATCTTGAATGGCAAGCGCCAGAGCTCGGCCACATGCCGTTGCTGCGTAACCCAGATAAAAGCAAGCTCAGCAAGCGTAAAAACCCTACGAGCATCAACTACTACCGCAAGATGGGCTTTTTGCCAGAAGCCTTGCTCAACTACTTGGGCCGCATGGGATGGTCAATGCCGGATGAGCGCGAGAAATTCACCCTTGCCGATATGATCGACAACTTCGACATGAAGCGAGTCTCTCTTGGTGGTCCGGTATTCGATATTGATAAACTCAAGTGGCTTAACGGCGTCTGGATGCGCGAAGAGTTTACTGATGAACAACTGATTGAGCGGATGAGAGCTTGGGCGTTCAACAGTGACACCATGAAGACCTTGCTACCAGAAGCTAAACCGCGGATGGAAACCTTCAGTGATTTTGCGCCATTGATGGGGCACTTTGTTAGTGGCTTGCCGGAATACGATCCTGCTTTACTTACCGCAAAAATTGAAGAGACCCAAGTCCGCATTGCGCTGCAATACCTGATTTGGCAATTTGATGCCGCACGCGAGTGGAACAAAGACGTGGTCTTCGGCACGGTCAAAGAAACTGCTAATTACCTCGACTTGAAGATCAAAGACTTCTTGCAGCCGATTTTCGTTGCAATTACCGGCAAAGAGTCGTCAACTTCGGTCATTGATGCCATGGTTATTTTGGGTTCAGACATGACTCGTGCGCGCCTTCGGGTCGCGTTAAATCATGTCGGAGTCAGCAAGAAGCAGGCGAAATCACTGGAGCGTGCTTTCCGCACCTTTCCTGAAAAGTAACCTGTAACAACCTGATCTTATTTTAAAAGCCCGGCATTTGCCTGTCTCTTGATCACATCTCAGAGCTCAAGAGACTTGGCTAGCTCATAGCCTTCAAGGATGGTTTGTAGTTTGAACCATCCTTGCCACAATCG
>NZ_JACXAF010000004.1 GCF_014773395.1 Neiella litorisoli
AAGAAAAAGGTCCTAACTGAAGAAGTTAAGACCTTTATATAGCCTGCGGAAGATCGGTCAACCGATCAGTTTGTCGTTAACTGATCGGCATTAGCCGCAAGGCGCCTTTATTGTTTATCCTTCAATCACTAACCGTCACCTTTTCAATTTGCGCCGGCTGTGTAACTATGGCGGCCTGTGTCGCTACCAGCAAGACTAAAGCATGTTGCAGTTGTCCCCGTTAATTTGGCCATTCATTGTTGTCATTAGCCTTATATGGGCCAGCCAGTTACCAAGCCTTTGGTCAGACGAATATTTATCTGTGTATCAAGCCGTGCCTTATGCTCTTGGCGGTTTGTTAATTGCACTATCAATTCCCTTTCGTCAAGGCAGAGTCGCCGTTCTAGCGGCCATGTATATGGCGGTTTACGCCATCATCCAAATTTGGCTGCAACAGCCAATGGAAATACTGTTCAGTCAGAAAGTATTTGTCCTGCTAGCCATTGCCTTGCCGATCAACCTAGCACTGATGAGTTTTTGTTCAGAACAGCCTTTGCTTTCTCCTCTAGGCATGATGTCGGTGGCGATTGCCTTGTCGCAACTATTAGTCGCCTATTTACTGATTCAACATGAGGCAAGTTTTGATCTGTGGCTCAACTCTTGGTTACAGGTTCGGCCGGTCAGTTGGTTGTGGCAACCCGTCAGTTGTGTATTACTCGCCCTCGCCTGCACCATTACCCTTGTATGGCGCTATCTCAAACATCAACAATCCTTTGATTTAGACCTAGCAGTTAGTATTTTACTGGCCAGTTGGATGCTCGCGATGTTTGAACAAGCCTATGTGTCGGCCAGCGGGATTATCGCGATGCTGCTGATTCTATGTCGGTCGTTCCTAAGCAGCAGTTACCGCATGGCGTTTTACGATGAACTCACGCAGCTGCCAGGGCGCAGAGCATTAGTATCGGATTTAAAACACGCCAGCCGTGGCTATTGTATGGCCATGACCGACGTCGATCATTTTAAGAAGTTCAATGACACCTACGGGCATGATACTGGCGATGATGTGTTAAAACTGGTTGCGGCCAAGCTGGCTAAAGTCACTGGTGGTGGCCGTGCTTATCGTTTTGGCGGTGAGGAATTTGCGGTGGTGTTTCGCAACACTGAACCAGCAGCCTGTGTGCCTCACCTTGAAGCCTTACGTGAAGCAATTGGTAGTTACGATTTGGTAGTTCGCGATGCGTCAGCACGCCCCGACAGTAATAAATTGGGCCGCCAGCAGCGCGGGCAAAAGCCCAAGAAGATGAAGACCACCCATGTCACCATTAGCCTCGGGTTAGCTCAACGGCAGACCGGCGAAGACTATGAAGCAGTAATGAAACGCGCTGATCAGGCACTTTATAAAGCCAAAGAAAACGGCCGTAATCGCCTAGAATTGGCCGATTAAGCGCGCTTATCGAGCGCCGCGACAATTGAACCTAAAATCACCATGCCAGCACCAATCATCGCCAGTAGGTTAAATTGCTCCGCCTGATAATACTGCGGCAACCACCAAGCCAAAATATCGATCATGACGATTGTGATTAACGGCGTTATCGCCAGCACCGCACTCACCTTCGAAGCCTGCCAATGATTCATTGCCTCGGCAAAAGCGCCGTAGGCAATGACCGTATTCAAGCAACAAAAAATCAGCATGGCCCACTGCCATGGAGTCAGCACCAGCACTTGCGATGGTGTTGCTAAAAACCAAAAGGTAATGCCACCAAACAAGTTGAACACCATGAGCAACTGAACCGAAGTGAAATGGCGTAATAAGCCTTTTTGGATGAGCGCATAAATCGCCCACGTCAAGGCGGCAAAAACTATCCATAACACGCCAACAGTGTAACTTCCCAATCCGGCAATTAGCTCTGCTGCGCGCTGATTAAAGAACAACATTAAACCGAGTAACAAGGTGACCGCACCGAGCGATTGCCACACTGAAAATTGCTCTTTGAACCAAATTACACTGCCAATTAACAACAGAAATGGCGCTAGTTGAATAATCACTTGGGCCGCTTTGGGCTCCAAGTAATCGAGCCCGACAAGATAGCTGCCGTAGTTTAACGACAAGCATAAAGCGGCAACAAACAAGCTAATGAAGATCGGTTTAGTCAGCTGCCTTGAGGTGGGTAAACCACCGCGAAGAGTAAGCCAAAAAGCGAGAATTAATCCCGATGATAAAAAGCGAAAAAAAGTGATGGTGTACGGGTCAACATCAGTCAGCACGTCTTTTAGCGCAATCGGCAGCATGCCCCACATCACGCTAGTTAACAAGGCAAGCGAAAAGCCAAACATCGAACGGCCGGAAACAGTGTGCATGGTCACTCCTTTGTGGAGGCGATAGTCTACTCCGATCGGCTAAATAGCCAAGCAAAAACGCTGACTCGATCGAAGCCTAGTCGTCAACCAAGCGACACATGCAAAAAAACCGGCCCTACAAGGGCCGGCATTGTCATTGAACCATTACCTTATGGCTTAAGCGGCATCATGGGTGTGTTGTGCCTGCCCTGCCAAGCTTCTTTCGGTGTCAAACTCATCGACGCCAATTGCCTCTGCGGCAAGCCCATAGGCATGGCTCAATTGCTCGGCCTCGGCATCAGTGATGACTTGGTGTTGCAAGCCTTGCTCAATCAGCTCTGCCGGCGACAGTTTTGTCGCTAACTGACCACTGCGTTGAGCCGCTTTGAGCTTGCACTCCAACCCTTTGACGTTATACATGGCGACAAACGCTTGCTCCATTAATCCAGTTGGATCCGTTTGACTGTCACCCACAAAGCACAAATGGGTCAACCGCTCTCTAACCACACTCGGAGTCATCAACGTGTTAGCGACCTCATTGACGACCTTATCTGTTGCTGGCGAGAAGTGGTTACCAAGTGGAAACACACACAACTTCATGACTCGCGCAACAAAACGGTTTGGGAAGTTGTTGAATAAACCGTCAAACGCCTTACCGATTTCCGCTAAGTGCCATTGCATGGCGTAGTGTACCAATGGCAAATCACCTTGCTGGCGGCCGTCATCTTCATAATGTTTCAGCACCGCCGAAGCCATATATAGATGACTGAGAACATCGCCAAGGCGAGCCGAAATCATCTCTTTGCGTTTCAAGTCGCCACCAAGAACTAACATGGCGAAGTCAGCGCACATCGCCAAACCGCGGCTGAAGCGACTCAGGTGTTGATAGTAGCGTTTGGTTTCGCCACTGACTGGCGCCGAGGCGAAATGTGAGCCGGTTAGCCCCATGAACAATGAATTCGCTACATTGCCAGCTGCAAACAGCACATGCTGTGATAACAACTGGTCGAATTGACGCAAGCCTTCATCGGGATTCGGGTTGGCCGCCGCCTCCATTTCTTTCAAAACAAACGGATGGCAGCGTGTCGCGCCTTGCCCAAAGATCATTAAATTACGGGTCAGAATATTGGCCCCTTCAACCGTAATTGAGATAGGTATCCCCATGTAGTGATGACCAAGGTAATTCTTCGGACCAAGCTGAATGCCGCGACCTGCGTGGATATCCATGGCATCATTGATCACCTGCCGGCCCATTTCGGTCATGTGATATTTAGCAATGGCGGTCACAACCGATGGACTGGTCCCCAAATCGAGCGCGCCTGCTGTCATTTTGCGAACGGCTTCAAGTACATAGGTGTAGCCACCAATTCGCGCCATGGCTTCTTGAACACCTTCGAACTGACCAATCGGTAAACCAAACTGACGTCGAACATAGCTGTAAGCACCAGTCATCCGCGCTGCCAAATGACCGGTCGCAGTGCTCAACGCCGGCAGCGAAATGCCCCGCCCTGCCGACAAACATTCGACCAGCATGCGCCAGCCACGGCCGGCATATTCAGGGCCGCCAATGATCCAATCGGCTGGAATAAATACGTCATTGCCGTAAACCGTACCATTCATAAAAGCCAAGCTTAATGGATTGTGGCGCTTGCCAATTTCAATCCCAGGATGGTCCGCTGGGATCAAGGCGCAAGTGATACCAGGGTTAGCATCATCACCAATCAAACCATCTGGATCGGACAGTTTAAACGCTAATCCAACGACGGTAGCGACGGGTGCCAAGGTGATGTAGCGCTTGGCAAAGTTAAGCTTGATGCCAATGACTTCTTCGCCGTTGTAAAGTCCTTTGCAGACCACGCCAGTATCCGGAATTGCGCCTGCATCCGATCCTGCTTGGGGACCCGTTAGGGCAAAACAAGGAACTTCGGCACCGTTGGCTAGCCCAGGCAACCAGCGCTGCTTTTGCTCCTCAGTGCCGTAATGCATCAACAATTCACCTGGCCCGAGCGAGTTTGGCACCATGACAGTCACCGCGGCACTCAGGCTACGACTGGCAATTGCGCTAACAATGGCACTGTTGGCGATGGCGGAAAACTCAAGGCCACCATATTGCTTAGGAATGATTAGCGAGAAAAAGCCTTCTTTGCCAAGGTAATCCCAAACCGGTTTTGGTAAGTCATTATGCTCATGGACGATTTCATAATCATCGAGCATGGCTAGCAGAGTCTTCACCTGATTGTCCATGAATGCTTGTTCATCAGCACTGAGAGCCGGCTTCGAAATGCTGTGCAGCTTTTGCCAGTCAGGTTTGCCACTGAACAAGTCGCCATCCCACCAGGTATCACCCGCTTCCATTGCCTCACGTTCAGTATTCGATAACGGCGGTAAGACTTTTTTGAACATGCTAAAGATTGGTTTAATGATCAACGTTCGGCGAATGTCGCCAACCAAAAGCACCACTGCTAGCAATACCAGCAGCAACATGAATATAGTCATTTACTCACCCCATCATTCAGGCTATTTGCGGCAACAGGCGCTCCAACACCGGCGGCCAAAAAAGGTACTAAGCGACGAACTAATCCCTCGACGTCTAAGTTTTCGTTAAATTCACTGCGAGCGATATCCCGAAGCGCTTCGTTGGAAGCCAAGGTAAATACAACGGTTCCCAGCGTGAAGTGCATCCGCCAGAAGAATTCTCCGGGCGATAGTTCAGGATTAGCGCGTTTAACTGCTGCAGTGATTTTGGTCAGGACATCACCATATTGAGTGGTTAAAAACCACCGTAAATGACCTTGGCTGTCGCTATATCCGCGCCCCAACAGCTGCATAAAAATATTGGTGCCGCTCGAGCGAAAGTTATTGAGCGCCAGCATGGGCTCAACAAAACTATCGAACACTTGATGAAGTGTTGGTTGTTGCTCGGCTGCTAGAAGTTCATCGAGCGCATTACTTAAACGCGGCATAAATTGTTCTAGATAACGCGCTAAAACGGCTTTAATGAGGGCTTTTTTCGAGCCGAAGTGATAATTAACAGAAGCCAAATTAACATCGGCCTCACTGGTGATTAATCGCAGTGACGTATCAGCAAAGCCCCGCTCAGCAAACAGTCGTTCCGCCGCATCGAGAATTTTGTTTTGGGTAGTTTGTCGACTCATAGATAAGTTCTAATTCAAACAGGTGTTTCAAATCTATGTTTGTTTTTTTTTAGTGTCAAGCCAGTACCCAGTCGACCATCCCCCTCGGTTACTTAACAAAAAAGTAATTAAAAACAATTAATAAAAACGAAAAAGGCGCCTCAACTCAGTGCCTAATCGACGTCTGAAATGGCACCTCAAAGAGCAAAATTTTTGCATATGTGTGACTGAGCTCTAATCACTGCACGCCAACCGCGTATTCGGCCAAATAAAATGAACTTTGGTAAACAATCTGAGTCATAGACGTTAGCAAGAGGTAAAAAGCCTATTTCTTCATTCCCTGACCCAGCGACCTGATCTGTCACCTTAGCGCTGGGTTTTTTTTATGTTTTTTCCTGCTTTTTCCCGCCCACTTTAGGCTTTCACTTTAAATTCATCACTGCATTCATTAGCATGCCAGCGGAACTACCGAAGACTGATAATAAAATATAGGAATAATCATGAAACTATTCGCCGCAGCCAAGCCGGTCGCTTTCGCGGTTACCGCTTCGCTCGCTGTTGCTGCTTGTAGTGAGCAAGCAAGCAGCACCCCGCCAGTGACTGAACAAGATGCCATTCAATTTGTTGCAAAAGCTGAAGCGACACTGGCTGAGTTAAGCGTCGAAGTCAGCCGCGCGGAATGGATCTACCAAACTAACATCACCGAAGACACGGCTTCTTTAGCCGCAGACGCCGGCGAGAGCTTCACTGCAACGACTGTCGATTTAGCCCATCAGGCTGCGCAATTTGATGACATCGAATTGCCCACCGAGGTACGCCGTAAACTTGACAAGCTAAAACTAGCGCTGGTTTTACCATCACCGTTAGACAGTGCTAAAAACGCCGAGTTGGCTAAGATTGCCGCTGACTTGGGCGGTATGTATGGCAAGGGTAAATACACCACCAACGCTGGTAAGTTATTGTCGCTACCTGAAATGGGCCAGATCATGGCCAATTCTCGTGATGCCGATGAACTGCTTGAGCTTTGGCAAGGTTGGCGCCAAATCGCACCGCCGATGCGGCCATTGTACGAACGTCAGGTAGAGCTCGCCAATGAAGGTGCGCAAGGTCTAGGCTTTGCCGATCTGGGACAAATGTGGCGATCAAACTATGACATGCCAGCCGATGACTTTGCTGCCGAGTTAGATCGACTATGGGGTCAGGTGAAGCCATTGTATGACGCTCTGCACTGCCATGTCCGAGCTGAGTTGGGTGAACATTACGGCACCGATGTCGTGCCTCAGGACCAACCGATTCCTGCTCATTTGCTTGGCAATATGTGGGCTCAAAGCTGGGGCAATATTTATGATTTGGTCGGTCCGGAAAACGCCGATCCAGGCTTTGATTTAACCAAGCAGCTAGCGGTTCACCAATACGACGAGCGCGATATGGTCAAAGCCGCTGAAGGCTTTTTCACCTCGCTGGGTTTTGAACCGTTACCAGATACCTTCTGGCAGCGCAGTCAGTTCGTGCAACCGCGCGATCGCGATGTCGTCTGTCATGCTTCGGCTTGGGACTTAGATAACAAAGACGATATCCGCATCAAAATGTGTATCCAACGTACCGGTGAAGAATTTGCCGTGATCCACCACGAACTGGGGCACAACATTTACCAACGCGCTTATAAAGAACAACCTTACTTGTTCCAAGGCAGTGCCAATGATGGCTTTCACGAAGCTCTCGGCGATACAGTTGCGTTGTCCGTCACTCCCAAATACCTGAAACAAATGGGCTTGATTGATGATGTGCCAGATGAGTCAGCCGACCTAGGCTTGTTGATGAAAATGGCGCTGGATAAAGTCGCCTTTATTCCGTTTGGCTTACTTGTCGATCAGTGGCGTTGGCAGGTATTCTCCGGCCAAATCACGCCGGAGCAATACAACCAAGCTTGGTGGCAATTAAGAGAAAAGTACCAAGGTGTGCAAGCGCCAGTTGCGCGCACTGAGGCCGATTTCGACCCAGGTGCTAAGTACCATGTACCGGGTAACACGCCTTATACACGGTACTTCCTTGCCCACATTTTGCAGTTCCAGCTGCATCGCTCATTGTGTCAAACCGCTGGTGACACCGGCAGTATTCATCGCTGCTCCATATTCGGTAGCGATGAGGCAGGTAAAGTTCTTGCTGAAGGGCTTGAGCTGGGCGCAAGCCAACCTTGGCAGCAAACGCTGGCGGTGATGACTGGCTCGGAACAAATGGATGCCACGGCAATCCTCGATTACTTTGCGCCATTAAAAGTATGGCTGGATGAGCAGAATCAAGGTCGCCAATGTGGCTGGTGATCGCCAGTAACTCGCATCATCAAATAACCCGGCAAATGCCGGGTTGTTTTTTGTTCGAATTGAAACGGAATAATCAGTCCGAAATATCCATCAGCAATACTTTCGAACGTCGCTGTAGGTTGTAGAGGTCTTGCTTACTTGGCGGCAAATCGCTGACATCCCCCATGACAAAACCATGCTCCAAAAACCAGTGAATACTGGTGGTAGTCAGCGCAAAAATGCGCTCACAGCCCATGTGCTTAGCTCGCTGAACGGCAGCTTTCAGTAGCACTTCGCCTCGCTGAGCGGCGCGATAAGTGGGGTGAATGGCCAGGCAGGCGAATTCAGCGCAGTTGTGTTCCAAAAACGGGTATAGGGCAACGCAACCGATTACCAAACCGTCGCGTTCAACAACATTAAAGTGTTCGATTTCGGTCTCTAATTGCTCTCTTGAACGACGCACCAAAATACCCTGCTGCTCTAACGGCCGAATCAAATCAAGGATCCCGCCGATGTGAGAAATATCCGCAGAAATCATGCGCTCAGCGCTTTCAATGACTAACTGAGTACCAATACCATCGCGCGAAAACAGCTCTTGCAGCAATGCGCCATCATCTTTGTAACTCACCAAATGACAGCGGTTCACGCCACTTCGGCAAGCGCGAATGGCGGCATTTAAAAAGTTGTGGGCAGCAGGACAGGCATAAACCTGATGCTCGGGTTGTCGCAAAACGGTCTCGGCTTGTCTTGGCAGTAATTCGGCGATGACCTGTTGCTGTTCATCGAGGATCCCTGGCAACTCAGAAAAACCAATCATCTTTTCGGCTTTTAAACGAATCGCGATCTGGGTGGCAATTTCTTCCGCGGTTAGGTTAAAACTTTCGCCAGTAACGGATGCCGCAATGGGGCCATGCAGCACGATGTTATTGCTTTGTAACAGCTGGTCGATACATTCAACGTCAATTCTTCTGACACGACCACTATGACAATGGTCGATACCGTCGATCACACCAATCGGTTGCGCAATCACAAAGTTGCCCGTAATGACGTTAATGTCTGAGCCTTGCATTGGCGTATTGCTCAGGCTCATCGACAACCGCGCCATAATGTCGAGTTGCATACTACCGGTAACTTGTTTGACCTGCTCCAAGACATCGTTGTCAGTGATCCTGACGCCGTTATGGTATTGCGCTTCAATGCCCTGCTTGGCCAATGCTCGATTAATCTGCGGTCTGGCACCAAACACCAACACCAACTTGATACCTAAAGTATTCAGTAAGGCGATGTCATTGAGAATATTGCGAAAATTAGGATGATCAACAGCTTCGCCGCCGAGCATAACCACAAAGGTTTTGCCTCGGTGGGCATTAACATAAGGCGCTGAATGGCGAACGCCGCCAACGAGATCTGTGGTGCGCACAATCGGTTCCTGTGTCGTGCTATAGCGATAGGGGCTTAGTATGCCTGTCAGCACTAATAAAGCAATCGCCGACAAACGTTATCTCGCTAGCAAGTTACTGATCCAACCAATGATTATTGCCGTTATTGGCAATACAATGACGCCTATACGGAGTCACCGCTGAATGAATTGCACACGCCCAAATGGTTGGTAAACATGATTGAATCGGTACGACAGGAAGTCGAGCAATGGCTTAAAGACGTGGTTATCGGGTTGAACCTGTGCCCTTTTGCCGCGCGCCCGCACCGCATGAGCTTAATTGATATTGTGGTTTCCACAGCAACCGACGAAGAGGCGCTGTTGTTGCAACTACAAGATGAAACGCAGCGCTTATTGGCCGCCCCAGTGGACGAGTTAGAAACCACTATTATTGCAGTGCCGGATATGCTCCAGCAGTTCGACCATTACAATGACTTTTTAGATTTGGCTGATGCGCTACTTGAGCAACAAGGTTTTAGTGGCCACTTGCAAATCGCCAGCTTTCACCCCCAGTATCAGTTTGTTGACACTGAACCTGATGACACCAGCAATTTGACCAATTGCTCGCCCTATCCATTGTTGCACTTAATCCGCGAACAAAGCCTGACCGATGCATTGATGAATTACGCCGATCCGGACAAAATTCCAGAGCGCAATATTGCCAGACTGGAGCGGCTCAGCTGGGAGCAATTACAACACTATTTTCCTTACATTTTTAAACAGCCACCAAAGTAGTCTATAGCTCCGATCATGGCAGGCTGAACGGTCCAACTGGAACTTGCTCAGATGGATTCGGCACAAACGGCTTGAATACTCAATTCAATGTGTTACAAACCTAGTCAATTTTGTAGCAGATACAGTGAACAGCAATGAGCAGCAAGCACAAGGCGACCACAGTCGTTTCCGCCGGTCGCGATCCGAAGTGGACCAAGGGCGTGGTCAACCCGCCAGTAATGCGCGGTTCAACCGTGGTATTCGAATCAGTAGCACAAATGAAACAAGCGACGGGCAACCGCGCGAATCAAACACTGTTCTACGGCCGTCGCGGCACTGAGACCACCTTTGCCTTTGCCGATGCCATGACAGCACTTGAAGGCGGCGCTGGCTGCGCAGTCTATCCATGTGGTACTGCCGCCATTTCAGGAGCGCTACTGTCGTTTTTAAAAGCCGGTGATCATTTACTCATGGTTGATACCGTGTACGAGCCAACACGGGACTTCTGCGACAAAATGTTAGCCAACCTCGGCATTACCACCACCTATTATGATCCCATGTTGGGCGCAGACATCGAATCGCTGATGCAGCCTAACACCAAGGTGGTGTTTACCGAGTCACCGGGCTCAATCACCATGGAAGTGCAAGATGTACCGGCAATTGCAGCGGTGGCGCATCGCCATGGCGCCATCGTCATGCTCGACAATACTTGGGGCGCCGGCGTGTTGTTAGACGCTTTCTCACTTGGCGTCGATGTTAGTATTCAGGCCGCCACCAAATATGTTGTCGGCCACTCCGATGTCATGTTGGGCACAGCCGTAGCAACCAAAGCGCTATGGCCGCAGCTTCGAGAAAACAGTTATTTATTGGGTCAGTGCACATCGCCCGATGACTTGTATCTGGCATTGCGGGGCCTGCGCACGCTGAATGTGCGGATGCAACAACACCAAGAAAATGCTCTGAAACTGGCAAACTGGTTAGCACAGCGTCCCGAAGTTGATCATATTCGGCACCCTGCGTTTGCCACTTGCCCCGGGCACGATGTCTGGCAGCGCGATTTTAGTGGCTCAAATGGCTTGTTTTCATTTGTACTCAAACAAGGCCACCAACAAGCGACCACCGCCATGCTCGATGGCATGCAACACTTTAAGATGGGTTATTCGTGGGGCGGCTACGAATCACTGATTCTGGCAGTTTATGGCATCGAACGACTACGTACCGCAACACAGTGGCAGGCTAGCGGGCCGTTGATCCGTTTACATGTAGGCCTTGAACATATCGATGATCTGATTGCCGATCTCGAAGCGGGTTTTGCGCGTTTTAACGCCGCGCTTTAACCTGCAACTTGCATAAAATACAGTGCACGGCCCACCACATGGTGGGCCGTGCTACAGAAGTAGCGATTAAATTAAATCTCTGGCGATACGCTGGATCCCCGAATAATTAGCAAATACCTCGGCTCCTGTTAGGTGGCGCCGCAACATATCCAAAGCAATCGCCGAACTTTGTTTGCGGATCATCGAGCGGCCACGGTTTTGTAACAGCAACAATTGGCGATACGTGCCTTGTGGCGTTTTTAAGGCAAAAGCGACAGTGCCAACGGGTTTGTCGTCGCTACCGCCAGAAGGGCCGGCAACGCCACTAGTGGCCACGGCATAATCACTATTACTGGTACTTGCAGCGCCGATCGCCATGGCTCCTGCGACTTCCTTAGACACTGCTCCATATTGCTCCAATAAGTCGGCTGGCACCTTTAGATCTGCCATCTTGGCAGCATTACTGTAGGTCACATAGCCACGATCGAAGTAAGCCGATGAACCGGCTTCTGCCACCAACCAATCAGCGATCATACCGCCGGTGCAAGATTCTGCCGCCGCGAGTCGTAATTGTTTCGCTAACATCAGCTCTTGTACCCGTTGTGCTAACGACGTTTTGCTCGCCACAAAGACATAGTCGCCTAATTTATCGGCAATGGTTTGGCGTGTTGCATCGACTTGCTGAGCGCAGCAATCTGCCGGCACACTCAATTTCACTTCGATGGTTGGCATCGACGAACGATAACCAAGAATAGCGCCATCGGGCAGCGTCACATCATCCAGCAAATCAGCCAGTAGTGATTCGCTCAAACCCACCGTTAGCCAACGATGCAAATTTGCCGAAGCCTGCTGAGCTTGGGCCAATAATGCAGGGATCACTTGGTCATCGATCATTCGCTTAAATTCATGGGGTACGCCGGGAGTGAACATCAGCCGACAGCCATCATGGTTAATGGCAAAACCACAAGCAGTACCGACTGGGTTATCAATCATCTGAGCGGATTCTGGGATCATCGCCTGCTTTAGATTCGACACGGGCATTTGGCGATTAAGGCGGGCGTAATACTGCTCAAGCTTATCGCGCCATTCTGGTATTTCACGCAGCCCTTCGTCATTGAGTTTAGCTGCAGCTTCGGCGCTCAAATCGTCGGTGGTCGGGCCAAGGCCGCCATTAACGATACAGGCATCACTGCGCTTGGCGGCAAGTCGAAACGCATCCAGTAGCGATTCCATGTCATCACCGACGGTAATGTGCCAGTTGAGCTTCAAGCCTTTGTCATGAAGTTGTTGGGCGAGCCAGGCAGAATTGGTATCAACAATATCGCCATTTAAGATTTCTTCCCCGGTACTGATCAGGGCAATTCTCATGGTGTTACTCCGTTAAAAACTATAATTCCGTATTTTTGGGGTAATCAAACGCGATCAATCGATGGCTGTCTTGGCTAATCTCAAAGGTCGCTACCGCCAAAGTTGGAAATGCTTCAATGGCTTCACCGGCTAGCAGCTCTGCTAATTCATGCATCGCTGGGTTATGACCAACCAGCCAAATCCGAGATTCGCGACGTTGCTTGATCAGCGCCAGTAACGCTTTGGCATCGCCAGGATACAAACTCGGTTCGACCACTAACAGGCCGGATTCTAGTTGTAACTCCGCAATCAAGCTACTTGCCGTGGTGTAAGCTCTGACCGCTGGCGAGCTTAAAATGATATCGGGCATCGCATCACGCAAAATATGCCGTTGAGCCATGATTTCAGCGGCTTGATAGCCTCTGAGCTTGAGTGGTCGCAAATGATCAGCAACATCATGACGCCAACTGGATTTTGCATGCCTGATCAGCACAACTTGTTGACTCATCGGTTTCCCCTAGTGACTTTAACGCAAGGTTAACTCACGAAATTCAACGTCGATTGTCACGTCCAATTGCGCCAACGCCGCTAATTTAATCTTGTTCGCTGCGGGCGCTCTAAAGAAATGCGGCGTCATCAGCGCCAGCGTTTCAATTTGTTGCTTGTTTAGTTCAACTTGATATGGAGGCAATCGCTTGCATGTGCTCTGCTCGAAGCCCGCTTGCTCCGCTGACGCTGATTGCCATTCTTTGTGCGGCTTAATTTCATCGTAAAGAATCGTTCTGAGTTCAATCAGGTGCTGAGGCCCAGCATCAACCAAGATTACCTTACCGCCCGGCGCTAACACACGAGCAAATTCTGACCACACAGGAAAACCAAACATGCAAAACATGACATCAAGGTAGTCGTTGGCGATGGGAATGTTTTTGCTGCTCGCAACCAACCAGCGGATCGCTTTGCTGCGCTTGGTTGCGGCCTGCACTGCCCACTTGGAAATATCATAACCGATCAGCTGAGCCGTATCGGCTGCGCCCTGCTGACTGTCAATCAATAATTTGATTTGGTTGAGATAGTAGCCTTCACCGCAACCGGCATCGGCAATCCGCAGCGCACCGGTGCTTTGATTTGTCACCATTTGTAGTAATTCAGCAACCAACGGCCGATAAGCGCCGCTATCGAGTAATTCCCGGCGAGCTTGAACCATGGCTTTGCTATCCCCCGGATCGGCGGAGCGCTTTTGTTGCACCGGCAACAGATGGCAGTAACCCTGTTTGGCCAAGTCGTAGCTGTGGCCGTTGTCGCAATGCAATCGCCCTTGCGCGGACGACAATGGTCGCCCATCGAGGGGGCAGACTAAACCGTCAGATTTCACGTGCATTTAATCCAAAAATAAAACCCAACTAGTGTAGCCGCAGCAGTGGATCCAAAGCAAAACAATGACTTCATGGCGAAAAGTGATATATTTCACAGTAATTTTGATGGAGTAAATACAATGACGGCGAACAATAACCCGCAAGGCGAACTACTACTACGTACGTTGGCCATGCCTGCCGACACCAACGCCAATGGCGATATTTTTGGTGGCTGGATCATGTCGCAGATGGATATCGCTGGCGGCATCATGGCTAAAGAAGTCGCCAAGGGGCGAACGGCAACCATTGCAGTCAATAGCATGAAGTTTATTCAACCGGTGAAAGTCGGCGACGTGGTTTGCTGTTACGGCCAAATCCAAAAAGTCGGCAATACCTCAATGACGTTAGCTTTGGAAGTGTGGGTAAAACCAGTACTTCGAGAGCATGGCGTGAATGAGCATTTCCTGGTCACTGAGGCATGTTTTACCTACGTTGCTATCGATTCAAACGGCAACAAACGCGAGATCCCCAAGGATTACTCCATCTAATTGGTGTTTTTTAACCACATTCTTAAGCGTAAACAAAAAACTCTCGGTTAGATCGCAATAATAGGCTTGTACCAAACTAAAAACTCATTAACCTATGGGCCGATTGTTTTAGCAACTAGTAAATGGACTTGACCACTCATGTCTGAGCTTCGCTTTGAAGTATCTGATCCCTCATCGAAGTTAGCAACGGAGCTGCTGCGTCAATTTAAGACTGAGGTGAATGATCGTTATCCCGATGAACTGGTCCGAGATATTGATATCGACGACTTTATCCATCGCGGCGGTGTTTTCTTAATTATCTACAACGGCCAGGAAGTGGCTGCTTGTGGCGCGTTTTACCCGCTGAGCAAATCAGAAATCGAACTCAAGCGCATGTATGTGTTGCCCGACTATCGTGGCAAAGGTATTGCGCGCCGTTTAGTTGCCCATCTTGAGGATATTGGCCGCAAGCAAGGTTATAGCAAAATGCTGCTAGAAACCGGTCGCCGCCAACCCGAGGCTATTGGTCTGTATTTAAGTGAGGCGTACCATGAGATCGATCCGTTCGGCCAGTACGTCAACGACCCCAACAGCATCTGTTTCGAAAAACATCTGTAATTAATGCGCCCGCTCGCTAACTTAATCCTGATCATCGTCACGGCTGGCGCCCTTCAGGCATTCGCCGCAATGCTCACTAATCACACGGTTGATGTGGCCATGCCAGCTTGGCTGTTTGATCAATTTGGCTTTGATTTTGGCAATTTCATCGCAGAGTTGGCGACCTACCTCATCCCGTGGCTTGTGCTTTCAGCCTTGATCACTATTCCTTTGGTAATGTTTACCAATAGTTTTGCGCTGAGCGCGGGCGTTTTGGTCTTTCTCTGCCTCATTGGGCTGGACTACATAGGGCCGCAACAACTCGACATTCTAGCTGACAGCATCTGGCACAGTATCCCGACATTACTCGCGTGGGCTTGCCCCATTCTAACCTGCTGGCTTCACCGGCTTTGGTTAAAAAGTTAACCCTCATTGCTTCGCAACTAAATCCTGCAACGCTTCGTTGCTTTCAAGTTTCTTAGCGATATAGCTGCATGTTGGATTGATTTTCCACTGTTGCTCCCTTGCTAACGATACCAATGCCTTAAACAACAGCCCAGCAATACCTTTGCCCTGATGATTAGGAGAAACAACAGTGTGGTTCGCATCAATCACGCCGTTATGTGGGCCAATAAACGTTAGTTCACCAACACCTTCTATCACCAAACGCCCGTGCGTTTGTGCTAATTCTGTTTTTACGTCTGAAACAGAAAACACGTTTTGCTGATCGGTCATGACAACCTCCTACCCTTTTGTTATTGCCGAAAAAACAAAAAGCCCCGAAGGAAACCTTCAGGGCTTTTTAATTCAGTTAAGAAGTTAGCTTACTTCTTCGCTTTCTTTTCTTTCTCTGCAGCAATGACAGCTTCAGCTACGTTCGCAGGACATGCGGCGTAGTGGCTGAATTCCATTGAGAACTGACCACGACCAGAAGTCATGGTACGCAGGTGGCCGATGTAACCGAACATTTCAGACAGCGGTACGTCACCTTTAATGCGAACGCCAGTAGCGCCAGCTTCTTGGTCTTTAATCATGCCGCGACGACGGTTCAAGTCACCGATTACGTCACCAACGTGGTCTTCTGGAGTGAACACGTCAACTTTCATGATTGGCTCAAGAAGTTGTGGGCCAGCTTTTGGCATTGACTGACGGTATGCACCTTTTGCTGCAATTTCAAACGCTACAGCAGAGGAGTCAACGGCGTGGAAGCCACCATCAAACAGTTCGATTTCAACGTCCAACAATGGGAAACCAGCCAGCGGGCCTTCTTCCATCATGACCTTGAAGCCTTTCTCAATTGCTGGGAAGAATTCCTTAGG
This sequence comes from Neiella litorisoli, assembly GCF_014773395.1. GTDB lineage: Bacteria > Pseudomonadota > Gammaproteobacteria > Enterobacterales > Neiellaceae > Neiella > Neiella litorisoli. The sequence goes on from NZ_JACXAF010000004.1 coordinate 16,361, forward strand.
AACGTTACCACCAACAACAGTAGACTCGAACTTGAAGCCAGAGTTTTGCTCACCTGGCTTGATGCGGTAGTCAATCTTACCGAACTGACCAGAACCACCAGACTGCTTCTTGTGGGTGTAGCTGTCTTCGACAGCTTGAGTGATGGTTTCACGGTAAGCAACCTGCGGCTGACCAACAACCAACTCAACACCATAAGTACGCTTCAAGATGTCGACTTTAATGTCTAAGTGAAGTTCACCCATACCTTTCAGGATGGTTTCACCAGAATCTTCGTCAGTTTCAACCTGGAATGATGGATCTTCTGCAACCATCTTACCGATCGCGATACCCATCTTCTCAACAGAACCTTTGTCCTTCGGCGCAACAGCAATCGAGATTACTGGCTCTGGGAAGATCATTGGCTCGAGAGTACAAGGGTTCTTCGGATCACACAGCGTGTGACCAGTTTGAACGTTCTTCATACCAACGATTGCGATGATGTCACCGGCTTGAGCTGTGGTCAGCTCAGTACGGTCATCGGCGTGCATCTCAACCATACGGCCAACACGCTCAGTTTTACCCGTTGCAGCGTTAAGGATGGTGTCACCCTTATTCAATACACCTGAGTAAATGCGGATAAAGGTCAATGCACCGAAGCGGTCGTCCATAATTTTGAACGCCAACGCACGTAGCGGCTCATCAGCAGATACGATCGCTTTCTCGCCAGTCGGCTCACCAGTTTCTTCGTCAGTCAGATCTTGAGGATCAACTTCTGTTGGGCTTGGCAGGTAATCAACAACTGCATCCAGAACCAACTGAATACCTTTGTTCTTAAACGCAGAACCACAGTAAGTTGGGAAGAACGCCATGGTACGTGTACCTTCACGGATACAACGCTTGATGTCTTCCAAAGAAGGCTCTTCACCTTCCATGTACGCCATCATCAACTCGTCGTCCATCTCAACCGCAGTTTCGATCAACTCTTCGCGGTAAGCGGCAGCATCGTCAACCAAGTCCGCTGGGATATCAGTGATTTCATAGTTTTCTGGCTGGCCAGAATCATCCCATACATAAGCTTTTTGGCTTAGTACATCAACAACACCAACGAAATCGTCTTCTTCACCGATTGGCAAGGTCATCACCAATGGGTTTGCACCCAAAACGTTTTTGACTTGGTCAACAACGCGGTAGAAGTTTGCACCTAAGCGGTCCAACTTGTTTACGAAGATCAAACGAGCAACTTCTGATTCGTTCGCGTAACGCCAGTTGGTTTCTGACTGAGGCTCAACACCACCAGAACCACAGAATACACCGACACCGCCGTCAAGAACTTTCAGAGAACGATAAACTTCAACAGTGAAGTCAACGTGACCTGGGGTGTCGATGATGTTTAAACGGTGGTCTTTCCAGAAACAGGTAGTCGCAGCTGACTGAATGGTAATACCACGCTCAGCTTCCTGTTCCATGAAGTCAGTAGTTGCTGCACCGTCGTGCACTTCACCGGTTTTGTGGATCTTACCGGTTAGTTTCAAAATACGTTCTGTAGAAGTAGTTTTACCCGCATCTACGTGGGCAAAAATACCGATGTTTCTGTACTTTTCTAAATCAGCCATTGTCTTACTCAGTTGGTCATGAGCCTAAATTTGCGCGCAAGTATACAGGAATTCAGGCAAAGAATGCCAAGCTTGTTTTGCTAAACAACGACATTCCTTTATTCGCGCGGGTTGTAAGGGATTAGTTACAGCTTTGCTGCACTGTTCCAGCGGTGTCTATACCGATTTCGCCGTGCAATATGTAGCGTTCACGCTCAATATTCAAGTGTATAGATTAGCTTGGTTCAGAATATTCGCTGGCAATTGGTTAATTTGCGTGTTCCATCGCCTTACCAAGGATTAAATGGCTTGTCCTGATCCGCTTCGAAGTTCGCCGCCATTTGTTCGATGCTAGCCAATGTCACCCCATGTCGGTTGACTCTAGCGCACTGTTGCTGTTGCGCTGCACTAAGTGGATCGCCAACCAAAATCCGCTTGACCCGATAGCCAAGCGCTGCCGCAGCACGCTGATAAGGCAAGTACTCCCAGCACGCCATGTTGGTGTTGTCGCAAATCATTAAGGGCAAGCGAGCCTCGAGGCCGTCAATAAAGCGGACCAAATTTAAGGCGTGGTATTTGGGTAATAGTTCCGGTTGGAATAGGTATTGAGTACCGCGGCGAAAATAATCATCGGTGCTGCAGATAATTTGTTCACTTCGGTATTGGGGCGCATGTTGCTGCCACCATTGTCGAGCGAGTCGCGACTTACCCGAACCGGGCAAGCCGCGCATAATGACGGCTAATTTCGCCTTAGTCTTTGCCATCTTGGCTAATGCGGCTGCCAATGGCCGATTGCTGATCTTTGTATTTGGCGTCAATGCGTTTGTTATATGGCCGCTCGGCGGCAAACTCTAGCTGCTCAAAGTTCAACGCCCCAATCTTCATTTTTGGACGCAGCGCTAATGGCAACTTACCACTATTCATAAACTCCAACACGATGCGGCCCGACCAGCCCGGATCGATTCGGTGGGCAGTCACATGCACCATCAAACCAAGGCGCGCCAACGACGAACGGCCATCGAGCCAACCGACAACGTCTGCAGGCAACGTCACCGACTCATGAGTCACAGCCAATGCCAACTCACCAGGATGCAAGAAAAATGCATCACCATCGGCAATCACGATTTCATCGCTCATTACTGCATTGAGGGCAGCTTCAACATCTTCGCGTTGGCCACTGAGGTCAATAAAGGGGGCGGTATGATCTTGGAACACCCGAAAGGTATTACCGAGTCGGACATCAAGACTAACACCGCTAATCATTTCTCGAGCAGGCCGCGGCTCGATGATGATTCTACCGCTATCCAGTGCTTGTTCGATTTGGACGTCATTCAGTCTCATGGGATGTTCTCAATAATAAAAGCTAAGGGTGGTAATTTTGCCGCGTAGTGTAAGCCCATGTTGCATTAAGATCATCTACCTGCAGCAAAATTACTAATTTGGATCAATCATCCGAGATATCAATGGCGACCGGTTCTGGTTGCTCGCTGTTGCCAACCCATAGCTGAAATGCGGTGGCGACGGCTGCCTGGCGGTAACTTTGAGCCAGTAATGAATCCGGCTGAGCCACCACGGTTGGGACACCTGCATCAACATCATCACCAATCTGCCGATCAAGGGGCAGCGCGCCTAACAATGGCACTTCATACATTTGGGCGATGCGTTTGCCACCATCTTGGCCAAATAAGTAGTCATGATGGCCACAGTTGCTGCAGGCATGAAAGCTCATATTTTCAATAACGCCAGCCACTGGCACATCGACCTTCTGATACATGGCGATGCCCTTGACCGCATCAGCAAGGGCAATGGTCTGCGGTGTGGTGACAATCACGGCACCAGAGACGGGCACCACTTGCGCCAGTGTTAACTGGATATCACCGGTGCCAGGCGGCATATCAACCACCAAATAATCAACTTCTCCCCAGATCGTATCTCGCAACAATTGTTGCAGTACGCCCGCTGCCATCGGCCCGCGCCATACCGTTGCAGTATCGGCAGCTACCAAAAATCCAACCGAATTAACCACCAAACCATGGGCGCTGATTGGAATCATCATTTTCTGGCCATCAGGCAAGCCTGGAGTCTGGCCTTCACAGCCAAGCATCAATGGCAATGACGGGCCGTAAATGTCAGCATCCAACAGCGCCACCTTGGCACCTTCTTGTTGCAGCGCTAGTGCCAAGTTAACAGCTGTGGTCGATTTACCCACCCCACCTTTACCACTCGACACCGCAATAATGTGTTTGACCTGTTGCAGGCTTGGCAATCGCTCGCCGGATTTGGCTTCAATTTCATGACGGACGGCCAGATTGATCGCCTTGCCATTGGCGAGCTGCTCAAGCCTTGCTCGGTCTTGTTCCGATAAGCGCTGCCACAGGCCCTGATTGGGAAATGGCAGCAGCAAATCGATATCAATTGCTGCTGGCGTTTCTTTGACATCAAGCGACAAACATAACTGAGCCAACGGCAGCTCTGAGATTGGCTCAATTACAGCCAATAAAGCATTTTGAAAATCAGACATTTAAAAGACCACACAAGGCAAATGAACAGCGGTTACCGCGAATAGTGGCACACCGATGAGTAATACGCCAAGCGCCGATAACCAGTTCAGCGCTCAGCTCGACAATGCAAGTTGTGCCTTAATCAGCCAATTGTTGGCTTACTGTGGTGTTGCAGGGCTAACCTGAGTTACCATTCGCCTTCTTTCGTTTAACTCATGATTAAGTCCCAATTACGATGACAAATACTGTTCGCGACATCTTGGTCACTTCCGCGCTGCCGTATGCAAATGGCCCCATTCACTTAGGTCACATGCTGGAATATATTCAAACCGACATTTGGGTACGTTTCCAAAACTTACGTGGTCACAATTGCACTTATGTTTGTGCTGACGATGCTCACGGCACGCCAATCATGTTAAAAGCGCAACAAATGGGGATCACGCCCGAGCAGTTAATCGCCGATACCGCCAAAGAGCATCAGCAAGATTTCGCTGATTTTATGGTCGGCTTCCATCACTACCACAGTACCCATAGCGACGAAAACCGCGAACTTGCACAAGGGATTTACTTGGCGCTGCGCGATGGCGGCCACATTAAAACGAAGACCATCAGTCAGTTGTTCGATCCCGAAAAACAAATGTTTTTGCCCGATCGATTCGTTAAAGGTGAATGCCCTAAATGCGGCGCAGAAGACCAAAATGGCGATAACTGTGACAACTGCGGTGCAACTTATAGCCCCACCGATTTGAAAAATCCTGTTTCCGCAGTATCTGGTGCAACCCCAGAGCTGCGTGATTCAGAGCACTATTTCTTTGATTTGCCGGCTTTTGCCGACATGTTGCAGCAATGGACCCAATCTGGCCATCTGCAAAATGAAATGTCCAACAAACTGGCCGAATGGTTTGAGCAAGGTTTGCAGCAGTGGGACATCAGCCGTGATGCACCCTACTTTGGCTTTGAGATCCCTGATGCGCCGGGCAAGTATTTCTACGTTTGGCTGGATGCGCCAATTGGTTATCTAGCTAGCTTCAAAGCCCTTTGTGAGAAAACCGAAGGGCTCAACTTTGATGACTACTGGGCGCCAAGCTCAGATGCCGAGGTCTATCACTTCATTGGCAAAGACATCATCTACTTCCACAGCTTGTTTTGGCCTGCCATGCTCGAAGGTGCCGGTTACCGCAAACCGAATGCAGTCTATGCCCACGGCTATGTCACGGTAAATGGCGCGAAGATGTCAAAGTCGCGCGGTACCTTCATCAAAGCGCGCACCTATTTAGATCACCTCAATCCCGAGTATCTGCGTTATTACTACGCGGCCAAGCTATCTAGCCGCATTGATGATTTGGACTTAAACCTGGAAGATTTTGCCCAACGGGTAAACTCTGATTTGGTCGGTAAAGTCATCAACATTGCCTCTCGCTGTGCTGGTTTTATCACCAAGCGTTTTGACGGCAAGTTGAGTGATACGGTGTTAGATGCTGATTTAGCAGCAGAATTCACATCCGCAGGCGACAACATTGCGAGCTTGTATGAACAACGTGAATTCGGCAAGGCAATTCGCGAAATCATGGCGTTGGCCGATAAAGCCAATGCTTACATTGCGGATATGGCCCCTTGGCAGCTCGTCAAAGAAGACGGCAAACAAGAGCTAGCCCACCATGTGTGCTCCATGGGGATCAACCTGTTCCGCATTTTGATGGTGTACTTGAAACCTGTACTGCCAGCGACAGCGGCCAATTCTGAAGCTTTCCTCAATGACACATTGACTTGGGATAGCCACAAAGCACTGCTGACCGGGCATGAAATCAGCAAGTTCAAAGCCCTGATGCAGCGTGTCGAAATGGACAAGATCAACGCCATGGTTGACGCCTCAAAACATAATTTGGTGGCAGCTGAGCCAGCCAAACAAGCGGCAGACACCGAAGATAGTCAGGAATTCGACCCAATTGCCGATGAAATTCAGTTTGATGATTTTGCCAAAGTCGATTTGCGCGTTGCCAAAATTGTCACAGCCGAACATGTTGAAGGCGCCAAAAAGCTACTGAAACTCACTCTTGATATTGGCATCGAAAACCGCCAAGTCTTTGCTGGGATCAAATCAGCCTATGCGCCAGAAGATCTCGAAGGTCGACTGACAGTCATGGTGGCAAACTTAGCGCCGCGCAAGATGAAGTTTGGTATGTCCGAAGGCATGGTCTGTGCGGCAGGTCCAGGTGGCAAAGACATTTGGATTTTAAGCCCGGATAGTGGTGCTACCCCAGGCATGCGCATCTTCTAATTAGTCTTCTTAGTTTATGCCCAACGACTCAACGCCTTCTCAATTCAACGCATGGCTACTCGCCATGCGCCCTAAAACACTGCCAGCAGCGTTAGCGCCGATTGCAGTGGCGGCGGCGATTGCGGTTAGTCACAGTGCGAGCCCACGTTACGATTTAATCGCCTTGGCATTTATTTGTGCCCTCGCACTACAAATTCTTGTCAACTTCGCCAACGATTACTTTGACGCCAAATCGGGCGTCGATACCGTTGAGCGCAAAGGTCCTGTTCGCGCAACTCAGTCGGGCTTGATTAGCGAGCGCGAAATGGTTGTTGGCATTGTCATCGCAAGCCTAGTCAGCATTGTCACGGGGTTGCCGTTGATGTGGGCTGGCGGTGTAACATTTGTCGGCCTTGGGCTGTTATGTATCGTCGCCGCCTTAGCCTATAGCGGCGGTCCATTCCCGCTGGCCAGTCATGGCCTTGGTGAAGCCACGGTGTTTGTTTTCTTTGGGTTGGTTGCTGTCGTTGGCGGTAGCTATTTGTTTACTGGGCAGTTACTAGACATCGCTTGGTGGCAAGCGTTCATCGTTGGCGGACCAATCAGTGCGATTATGCTGGTCAATAACACCCGCGATATCGAAACCGACCGCAAGGCGAATAAGCTCACGCTGGCGGTTCGCCTCGGTCGGCGCCACAGCGAGCAACTGTTTAGTTTGTTGGTGATGACGCCAGCAATCGCAAGTTGCATCGCTTGGGGGTTATCGCTTGCGCCATGGCATTGGCTATTGGCCAGTGTCGCCACCATTCCATTGGCGATGCGTCTCACTCGCTCATTCCATAGCAGCGATGCCAGCGAACTCAACTCAGTATTAGCTGCAACGGCGCAATATTCTTTGCTCACGGCAATCGCTTTTGCCATTGCAATCTTGTGGTCATAACAACTCAGACGCGGATCAACTTTTCCAATATTGTTCACAATCTGCTAGCATACGCGCCAAAATGTGACCCCCATCAAAATTTGAAGCCATGTTATTTCAACTTGTTTTAAAGCATCAGGCCAACGCTAAGTCAGATATTTTGTCTGGTTTAACCGTTGCTCTGGCGCTCGTTCCGGAAGCCGTCGCTTTCGCTTTTATCGCCGGTGTTCACCCGCTGGTTGGTCTATACGCGGCCTTTATGGTCGGCTTGGTCACGGCTGTGTTTGGTGGCCGGCCTGGTATGATCAGTGGCGCAACAGGTGCCCTAGCCGTCGTTATGGTAGCGCTTGTTGCCCAAGCTGAGCGCCAATTTGGCGATGGCGCAGGTGTCCAATACCTGTTTGCCGCCGTGATTTTGATGGGCTTCATTCAGTTTGCCGCCGGCGCTTTAAAGCTGGGTAAATTCATTCGTATCGTGCCGCATCCGGTCATGCTCGGCTTTGTTAACGGCCTTGCGATTGTGATCTTCTTGGCCCAGTTGCCGCAGTTGCAAAACTTCACCCCAGAAGGCAAATGGGGCTGGGTTTCAGGGGACTGGCTCAGCGGCATGGCAATGTTCTGGATGGCCGGCTTAATTGGTTTAACCATGCTCATCACTTGGGGCTTGCCGAAACTGACCAAAACGATTCCATCGGCACTGGCTGCCATTGTGGTGTGTAGCTTATTGGTGATCGGCCTTGATATTGACACTAAGCGCGTCGGTGACTTGGCCTCTATTGCCGGCGGTTTGCCAGACTTCTCCGTGCCTTTGGTTGCCTTTAACCTTGAGACCTTGCTGTTCATCGCGCCTTATTCAATTATCTTTGCTGCGATTGGTCTGATTGAGTCCTTGCTGACTTTGACTGTTATCGATGAAATGACCGAAACCCGCGGCCGCGGTAACAAAGAATGTATGGCTCAGGGTGCCGCAAACATCGTCACTGGTTTCTTCGGCGGTATGGGTGGCTGCGCCATGATTGGCCAGTCGATGATCAACGTCAACTCTGGCGGCCGTGGACGCCTCTCCGGTATTGCCGCAGCGCTGTTCTTGTTGTCATTTATTCTATTTGCCTCACCATTGATTGAGCAGATCCCCATTGCGGCATTAACCGGTGTCATGTTCATGGTCGTGATCGGCACTTTTGAGTGGTCAAGCTTCCGCATTATGCGACGGATCCCTCGCCACGATGCGTTTGTGTTGGTGCTGGTCTCCGGCGTAACTGTAGTCACCGATCTGGCGGTTGCCGTCGTCGTTGGCGTCATTGTTTCGGCATTGGTATTTGCTTGGGAGCACGCCAAGCACATTCGCGCCAGTACCTATACCGACAACAATGGCTGGAAAGTTTACGAACTCAGCGGCCCACTGTTCTTCAGTTCCGTAACCGATTTTAAAGATCTGTTTGATACCAAATCAGATCCGAACGATGTGGTGATCGAGTTTAAAAATTCCCGCGTGTGTGACCATTCAGCCATCGAGGCGATCGATACTGTCGCAGAGCGTTACTCTGCCGCCGGCAAAACATTGCACTTACGCCACGTATCGCCTGAATGCCGCAAACTTCTAAAACGCGCCGGTACTTTGGTAGAAGTGAACTTACTCGAAGATCCAAACTACAAAGTAGCGGTCGACGAACTGGCTTAATGACTTCGCTTTTTATCGCTTTAAAAAGCTCCCTTCGCGGAGCTTTTTTTATTCTTCATGTCCCAACTCCTTAGACCAGTATTTAAGCAAGCTCACATACAATCACAAACTCAAACTCTACCCAATAAACAACCTAACGGCGCTAGCGAATGAAGTTTCAAGCACATGGCCACTACTCGATTTATGTTGAATCAAATTTGCTTCATATCGACGGCAAAGGTCCATTCAATAAAGAGCTCGTCACCGAGTATACAGAGGCGCTTGAAACCTGCGTTGCCGAACTCGAACGGCAAGGCCCTTGGTATCAGTTGGTTATTCTGTATCAACTGAGCTTGATGACGCCCGATTCTGAAACTGTATTTATAGAATCATTGAAGCAACGCAAATCGCGAGGTTTGGCCGGTTGTGCGGTGGTGCTGTCTAACCCAGAAGGGCAATCTCTCATCACCGAGCAATTTGGCAAAGCTTACTTGGCTGCCGGTGTTCCACACCAATTCTTTGATGACGTTGAGCAGGCCAAGTGCTGGCTTGATGGTATGGGCGAATAACGACAGCCGCGCTACCAGTCAACACCGCGCTGAACCCGAATACCGGCATCAAAGGCATGCTTAATCGATTGCACTTCACTAACCGTGTCTGCCATTTCAATAATGCGTCGATGGCAAGCTCGGCCGGTGATCACCACATGTTGATGTTCAGGGCGTTGCTCAAGCGCGGCAATGACCTGGTTCAAATCAAGGTATTTGTAGGTCAACATGTAAGTCAGTTCGTCAAGTAACACCACTTCTATCGACGGATCAGCTAACCACTGTTTTGCCGCTTGCCAAGCACTTTCAGCATGCTTGATGTCTTCGTCGCGGTTTTGTGTTTCCCAGGTAAAGCCCGATGCCATGACATGAAAGTCAACGCCATGCTGTTTGAGCAGGTTGCGCTCACCACACTCCCACTGGCCCTTGATAAATTGCACCACAGCAGCGGTCATGCCATGACCAACAGCTCGCGTGACCACGCCAAAACCTGCGGTTGATTTGCCCTTTCCATTGCCGGTGATCACCAGCAATAAACCTTTGTCATCCGTTGCTGCGGCAATCCGCGAATCAACTTTCTCTTTGAGCTTTTGCTGTCGTTGCTGATGTTTGCTGTTATCTGTCGTCATCGTTTGTTTATGTTATCCGTTTTTGCCACGACTCATCATGGCGATAAAAAAGATGCTACCGATCGCCGCTGTGACAACGCCAATCGGAACTTCCTGATATGGCAGCGCTGTGCGGGCTATGGCATCAACTAATACCAAATAACTACCACCAATCAGCACGCAACCCAGTATTTGCAACATGGTGTTGTTACCCAGCATGGCTCTGACCAGATGTGGGATCATCAAACCAACAAAACCAATGCCACCGCAAAAGGCCACAATCATTGCTGTGACCAAAGCCACCAATGCCATAAGCATCAGCCGCAGCCGTTGCAACCGAATACCCAACGCATGGACGGCATCATCATTGAGCTGCACCGCATCGAGCAAGCGCGTAGCAGCGAGGCAGATCAGCGTCGCGAGCAACACCAGCGGCGCAATTAATGACACCGCCTGCCAGTCCGCCGTCGCCAGTGATCCCATCAACCAAAACAGTACCCGATTGGCCGCATGTGGACTTTGCAAATAGAGCAAAAAACTAGTAATCGCAGTGCACAAAAAAGACATTGCCACACCGGCCAGCAACATCCGTTCAATGTATTGCCAGCCTTGCCAATGCATCAGCGCAAAGACACTTAAAGTCACTACCAAGGCACCAGCGAATGCCATCAGCTGAATGGCTACTTCAAGTCCAATCCATGCTGCCACAATATGGCCAATGACAGCACCTAACCCTGCCCCTGCAACAATTCCGAACAAGTAAGGATCGGCCAACGGGTTGCGACTGATACGCTGCAGCACGCTGCCACTTAATGCCAAACCACCACCAACAACAAATGCCATTAGTACTCGCGGCAGCCGAACTTCGCTCAGAATTAACCAGCCACTGGCGTTCGCCTCACAATGATCGTTCGCCATGGCACAAGCTAATGCCGATTGAAGATCAACGGGACTTGCGCCAACCATCGCCGCCCCGACAATAATGGTTAGGCTTATCGTTACGAGAGCAAGGCATTTATTGATCATGATGACGCTCCTGCTCTAAAAAATTCATCCATAAGCAATCATGGTATGGGTGGCGGTCGACTCGCACTGGATGGTCAAATAGATGCTCCAAATTGGCTACCGTAAACACTTCAGAAACAGGGCCGTGGGCGAGCAACTTACCCTGTTTAAACAGCAGCAGGTCGTCGCAAAATCGCGCAGCCATATTGATGTCATGGACACTTGCCACCACCGAGATACCTAATCGCTTAATCCATTTCATCAGAGTCAATTGGTATTGTGAATCAAGGTGATTGGTTGGCTCGTCGAGCAGCAAACACTCGGGTTGTTGCACCAAGGCTTTGGCGATAAGCGCGCGCTGTAATTCGCCGCCGCTGAGTGTCGCTAAATGGCGCTGGCGCTTATCGGCAAGCCCCACTTGATTCAGCACCGCGGTCAATAAGTCTTGGTCCTGCTGATTGTTCACTTGAAACCAGCGTTTGTAAGGGATTAAACCGGTCGCTAGAAGTTGTTCAACCGACCAGCTTCGATCAACATCAGTGTGCTGGGTGACAACGGCTAATCGCTGTGCCCGCTCATTAAAAGGCCAGTTAGCAAGTGGTTTATTCAGAAACGACACGCCACCAGAAACTGGCGAATAAAAGCCGCTGAGGCAACGGAGAAATGTTGTCTTGCCGGCACCATTGGGGCCAATAATGCCGGTAAAGCGGTGGCTGGCTATATTGGCATTGATGTTAGCTAAAATCGCCTGGCCACCCTCGCCCCAGCTGAGATTATCAACTTCGAATACTGGTGTTGCAGTGTGTCGTGACATAACTTCTCTCGTGTCACTGCAGGTTGATTGGACGCTAAAGCGCCATCAAAAGCTCATCGAGGATGAACCAAGTGTTCCCGCTTGGACAATGAATTGGAGGATTCGGCAAAGGCGATCTGACTGAGTATTGAAGCCAAGTGATGACTAGATCAATACAACACAGTTGCGGGTACAGTTGCGGATTTTCACCACATTCAGCCTTTAAAAAGTTTATACACTAGGGGCCTGCTCAGCCGCAATAAAAAAGGCCGCCAAGCGACCTTTTTCATCGAAATATGAGCGCCTTAAAACGGCATCTTCATACCCGGAGGCAATTGCATACCGCCGGTGACATCAGCCATGCGCTTTTTAGATTCATCTTCAACACGGCGCGCAGCATCGTTACAAGCGGCGGCAATTAAATCTTCCAACATGTCCTTATCGTCGTCCATCAGGCTATCGTCGATCTCAACGCGACGAACACCGTGGCTGCCGGTCATGGTCACTTTAACCAAACCCGCGCCAGCTTCTCCTGTGACTTCCATTTGAGCAATTTCTTCTTGAGCCTTTTGCATGCGCTCTTGCATCTGCTGCGCCTGCTTCATGATATTGCCCATTCCACCTTTAAACATATTAACTCTCGCTATGTGAAAACTTTACTAATGAAGACAGCGAATACCGGTCTGTCAAATTGGCCTAATTGTATCTTGGTCAACGGTGGCGTCAAAGGTATCTTGCAGCTGCCGTACGATCGGATCGTTGGCAATGGTCTGCTCTGCTTCTTTTTGCCGCTCCTCTGCGCGACGGCCCTGCGCCTGACGCGGCGTTTCTGAGTCGATACTCGCTTCATGAACGACTTCGATCACGGTGCTAAGACCAACATAACTATGAATTCGTTCAAGCAAAATGCTGATATTGGCATCCGTTGCTAAGTGCTTTGCCTTGGTTGGAACCCGCAAACAATAGCCATCAGCGACTGGCTCTAAAACACAATCTAATGCCAGCTGACGTTTCAGCGCGTCAAAGCCAAGCGTATCGATTAATTGCTCCCACCAACTTTTCACCTGGCCCTTCCCAGCCTCGCCCGGCGCAGCAGTAACAACGGGCACTTCAGGTTCGGCGCTGGCAGGTTGCTCAGCCACAGCATCGGTTGGCGGTTCTGTGGTTGGTTGCTCTGTTAACCACGGCGGCGGATCATCGTCAGTTGCAGGCGGCGTTGATTCTGGCAACGAGTCTGGCGCTGATTGTTCCTGAGAAACCACAGCTTGCGACGCAGGCTCAACCACTTCCGCTATCGTCGAAGAGGGAGCGTCGTTTGCTTCGGTGGCTTCGGTGGTTTGAGTGGCTTGGGTTGCATTGGCAACATCAACAGCATCATCAACTGGCTCAGCAACCGATTGCCCATCTTGTTCAATTGGCTGCGCCGATGATTGTTGGTCATCGGCCGATGGCGCCGCAGCTTCAGGCTTTTTTACGGGAGTTGCGGCCCCCGAAGCGCGATCGGATTCCAACTTTTTGATTTGGCTGCGTAACTGGTTACGCGCCGATAACATGGCGCTAATGCCAGAAGGCGGTGCTTGTAAGCTGTTCTGTGGTGCTACTGTTTCAGTCGCCTCAGCACTTGGTTCTATATTGGTCTCAACGTTCTGCTCAGTCTTCTGTTCACTGCTCTGCTCGACACGCGGCTCTACTGGAGAATCTTCGGCCTGCGGCGCCAAAATTGGCGCTTGAGCTGGCGTTTCGGCTAAACCAAAGTTTGCCTCAACGGGGTTAGCTTGGGGTTCAAACGAGGAGTTAAAGCCCTGATCTTCCGCCATTTCCATCACGTAAGCTTGCTGTGCTTCCAAACTCGCTAAGTCAGCAGGCTCGGCGGCGAACATATCAGCCAAATCATCGGCCGGGTATTGCTCAGGCATTACATGTTCGGGCGGTGCCGGCGGACTGATGCTCTCGTCACTTTTGCTATCCACCTCAGCCGCCTGTGTCGCAACAGAATTCTGCTCAGGGGTAACGTCAGCCGACTCCGATGTGACTTTTTGTGCTGGAGGCAAAGCTGAATCATGACTGCCATTGGTCGACGATTGCTCAGCTTGATTAGCAACATTGATTTCATCTGTGCTGGCTTCGGCAGTGCTCGGCTGTTGCGCAGGCTTATCAGCATCTGCTGTATCAACGCTGGCTAGCGGCGATGGTGCAGAAGAATTTTGCTCATTGCTATCGCTAACCTCAGGCACTTGTTCGACCGTTTCGCTCGTCTCAGGCGCACTACTTGCTGCATTGGCAATTGGATGCTCAACGCGATCGGCTGAGTTAGAAACTGGAGCGACTGCAACCGCTGGCGAGACCAGCTGATGTTTGGGCAAATCAATTTGCTGCATTGGCCGGAACATCAAGATCCGTAACAGGATCATCTCCAGAGCACTGCGGCCATCGGGTGAAAATGGTAAGTCGCGACGGCCCTGAACCAAGATCTGATAAGCCAATTGCAATTGTTCAGGCGCCCAGTGTGTCGCTAATTGCTGCAATAGTTCACGCTCAGGCTCATGATCGGCAATCGCCGCTGGCGCCAGCGCCACGAGCGATGCTCGATGAACAAGGCTTTGCAATGAACTGAGTAACTTATCGTAGTCAGGAGCAAAACCCGCGACAACGGCAACTTGCGCCATCAAGCTCTCGGCATCACCACTAAGCAAGCCTTGCACCAAAGCGCGAACATAGTCGCGATCAATCAGGCCTAACATGGCCGTGACTTGTGCATCGGTTAGCTGGCCCTGACCATGCGCAATTGCCTGATCTGTTAGGCTCAGCGCATCACGCATACTGCCTTGCGCTGCGCGAGCAATTTGCTCAACCGCTAGCATTTCATAGCGGATGTTTTCCTCACCAAGAATAAACTGCAGCTGGCCGATGATTTGCTCGACCGTCATCGCTTTCAAGTTGAATTGCAAGCAACGCGATAAAATCGTCACCGGCAGCTTTTGCGGATCGGTAGTCGCCAGCAGGAATTTTACGTGCGGCGGCGGCTCTTCCAGAGTCTTTAATAAGGCATTAAATGAATGACGAGATAACATGTGCACCTCGTCAATTAAGTACACCTTATATTGGCCTCGGGTCGGCCGATATTGAACGTTATCAAGGATTTCTCGGGTATCTTCGACCTTAGTGCGTGATGCGGCATCAATTTCGATCAGATCGACAAAACGGCCCTGATCAATTTCCTGACATGCACTACACACGCCGCAAGGCTCTGCTGACTGACCTTGTTCGCAGTTTAAACTCTTGGCCAGAATACGCCCGAGCGTTGTCTTACCAACACCGCGCGTGCCCGTTAATAAGTAAGCATGGTGTAGCCGCCCTGACTCCATGGCATTGGTTAATGCCTGAACCACATGCTGCTGGCCAACTACCTCAGAAAACTTTGCAGGCCGCCATTTACGAGCCAACACCTGATAACTCATGACTTGTCCTTTAGTCGTTATTCGCCGTCAAACGAACACAAGTAGTGAGATTTAACGCCGATCTTTTGTAATCGTTCGATGCCGCCTAACTCTGGCAGAGCAATGACAAATGCCGCTTCGCTCACTTCTGCACCCAACTCTCGGGCTAATTGCGTGGTCGCTTCAATAGTACCGCCGGTCGCTAATAAATCATCAACCAGCAAAACCTTATCGCCGGGGCCAACAGCGCCACGATGAATTTCCAACGTGTCTTCGCCATATTCCAGCTGATAACTCTGACTGATGGTTTCGCAAGGCAACTTGCCGGGCTTACGGACAGGCACAAAGCCAAGCCCCAGGGCTAGCGCAACCGGCGCACCGAATAGGAAACCACGGGCTTCGGTGCCAATGACCTTGGTATAACCTTTATCGCGAAAAGGTTGTGCCAGCAATTCAACGGACTGATGAAATGCCGTGGGGTTTTCGAGTAACGAGGTGACATCGCGAAACAGGATGCCAGGTTTTGGGTAGTCAGGAATGGCGCGGATCGTTGCTTTGATAAAAGAATATTGTTCGCTCATCGCGTTATTGAGTCTGTTTAAGCAGGAAAAAATCAAGCGCCAATGGTGTCATAGATTGGCAATATCGCCAAGGGAAGCTGCTGCAATTTGCGCAGCGAACAATGTAATAAGGCGCTCATCTGAGCGCCTTATTCAAACAAATTGCGGGCTTGTGATTAGCTTTGCCAATCCCAGCCACCGATGACCCGAACCCAAGTCAATGTTGCTACCAGCGTCGGCATTGCCAGTACAGCAACAAACGCCAAGAAGTACTTCAGGTTATACGGATCTTTGTAGTTTTCTTCAGACATAGCGAAATTCCAGCTAGTAAATAAGAATGCTTATAATTTTGAGTGCGCATCCTACCTGAAGGGCAACTACATTGCTAGGGCCTATTAACTAAGGCTGAACACGTTGTTTAACAATGCCCCGAGAACCAAGCTCAACAAGAATATCTAACAAACCCGCTTGAACATGGTCCGGTTCAACATCCGGCATCAGTGCAATTAACTGGCTACCGAGCTCAGCCACCGATAGACCTGGTGTCTCGCTAACAAACTGCAGCAAACGCGCGGTCACGGCATTAATTTCCATGAACTTTACATCGTCATCGGCATTACGATAAACCACCAAAAACACCGGTTGTGGCGCTGGCGTCTGGGGTTGGAAATCACGGCGGATTTGATGAACTGGAAACTGGTACTGCAACACCCGAGCGGTGTCGGCAACGGCCAACGCTAAGTCATCGGCGGGTCGCCCTTGTGGTAATGGCTTGTGGAGCTGAGATGGACGGCAAAAAGCAACTTCAAATTCGATCCACTCATAGTGCGCCAACTCGACAAGAAAAGATGGATCATCTGGTTGAGGCTGACGTTCTTGAACAAGGTAATTTAAAAACTCTTCGGCAATATCGATAAAATAGGGTGATTCAGCACGATGGTTCACCATAAAGTGACTGACTTCTCGCTCTAGCTTATCGTCGCCCCACAATCCCCACAACACCGGAAATGCTTCTTCAACAAAACCTTTGATATTGTTGAACACCAAACGCCGATAAACCGCTATCCGACGGCTTTCTATGCCAGCTGGGGCAGGCTGATTCGGATCGCGAATGTGGGCTGCTAAGGCTTGCTGGTGCTGTTGATAATCCATGGTGTCGGTCATGCTGGTAACTTCCCATATGCTGCTGTCCCAGTTGCACTGCTCGCCAATGCTTGCTGTTGGTGTTGTTTAATCTGCGCCACTTCAGCGCATAATTCAGGCAACGGCGGAATATTGAAATCGCGCTCCAATAAAGTCGGGAATACACCATGGTGCGCATACGCTTGCTGCAATAACTGCCAGACTGGGTCAATCACGTCTGCGCCGTGGGTATCAACAATTAAATCAACGTCTTCATTATAGTGGCCAGCAATGTGACCATATACGATACGATTCGATGGTAAGCCTTTCAGGTACGTCAACGCATCATAGCCATGGTTCACTGAGTTGACGTAGATGTTATTGACATCAAGCAGCAAGCCACAATCAGCCTCTTCGAGCACTGTATTGATGAAGGTCAGTTCATCAAGCTGCTGGCCAGGCGCTGCGTAATAGGAAACATTTTCCAGTACAAAAGGCCGCTCAGTGATCTCCTGTACCTGTTTGATTCGGCCGACCACATGCTTAATCGCTTCCTCGGTAAATGGAATTGGCATCAAGTCATACAAGTGGCCGTCAGCACTGCAATAGCTCAAGTGCTCTGAGTAAATTTGAATATTGTGCTCATCGAGAAACCATTTGACCTGTTTGACGAAGTCAACATCTAACGGATCTAGACTACCAATGGACAATGACAAGCCATGGCAAATAAACGGGTGTTGTTCAGTTAGCTGTTTGAACTTTTTGTTCACTTTGCCACCGAAGGGGATCCAGTTTTCAGGAGCTACTTCGAAAAAATCGATCTCCGCTGGCTTTTTGGCAATGACTTCGTCGAGCATACGGCGCTTAAAGCCCAGCCCTGCTCCCATTGGCATTTCAAATTTGCTCACTGCACCCTCTCTTGTTCTCTTAGTGTTGCTAACAATATAGCCAGCAATATGCTGGCTATATGTTAACGCCCCTACTGTTATTCGGGGTTATTATTTGCCGCCACAAGCACCTTCGCCGCAGCTACCTTCTTTTTTATCTTTGCCGCCACAGGCACCTTCGCCGCAGCTACCTTCTTTTTTGTCTTTGCCGCCACAGGCACCTTCGCCACAGCTACCTTCTTTCTTGTCTTTGCCGCCACAAGCACCTTCGCCACAGCTAGCTTCTTTCTTATCTTTGCCGCCACACGCACCTTCACCACAGCTGCCCTCTTTCTTGTCTTTACCGCCACAAGAGCCTTCAGGGGCCGCCACTTGATAACCTGCAACCAAGTCGGTCAGGCCAAATGGCGATGTTTCAGCCTGCGCTGGCATCATCATTGACGAGCCGACCGCAACAGCACCAACGGCAGCAGCAACAGAAGTTTTGTTTAGTTGTTTCATAACAGTACCTACGTATTTTTCTTTATGTTTAATTATGGCGCCAGCTGCATGTGCCGTTGCCTCTCCAGTTATCAAAGAAGACCCTAGCTATCGCCAAGAAATTTCACGGACAGCTAAAAAACTTCAAAATAATCTTAATCGCGAACAACAAAACTTCAATTTCAACTCGCTAGTTGGCCAGCAATTGATATGCGTCATAAGTCTGGGCAGATCGGCTTTCTATACTCGGCGCGATTGGCTGAGGCGGGTAATAATGGTGACAAAACAACATTCAGCGCAGTTAGAGCGCTTTAAAAAGACGCTTGAGAGCGAGCATCAATTGCTGATCGCTGATTTAGCGATGGCATTGAATACGATCGATACAGATAACAGCCGCAATGTCCTTGCGACTATCAAATCACTGTCTTGCGACGATTTGGTCGAGCTGTTGGCAGATGAAGAGTGCCCCGAGGTAAATCGTACGCTAAAACGCCTGCGTGCTGTTGATGCTTCATTGTGCCAGACTGAGCTTGGTTTATATGGCTTTTGTGCCGATTGTGAAAAACCGATCGAGCTAGAAATGTTACAGCGCGACGCAACGGTTCAGCGCTGTTATGCCTGTGATCAAATCCATCGCCATGTGCTAAAAAACAACAAGCGGATCTTACTCTGATCCGCTTTGCTTCTGCTGTAACCACAACGCCACTTGTTTGCGCAGCGTCGGTAAACTGACCGAGCCGTTGCGCAGCAAGACATCGTGAAATTCACGGATATCAAACTGTTCGCCGAGCTGTTGCTCTGCCTGCGCGCGCAACTCCAGAATCGTTTGTTCACCCAATTTGTAGCTGACCGCCTGCCCTGGCCAAGCCATGTACCGCTCTACCTCAGCAACAATATCGGATTTTGCCAGCGGCGAGCTGTCCACCATGTATTGAATAGCCTGCTCTCGACTCCAGCCTTTGTCATGCAAACCGGTGTCCACCACCAAGCGCATGGCGCGCAATAGCTCATCGCTGAGCTTGCCGAAATAGTCATAAGGATCAGTAAACAAGCCCATTTCAATCCCCAAATGTTCGGCATAAAGGGCCCAACCTTCTTCGAAGGCGCCGTTACTCTGATAATTTTGGTAATCGGACAGCACTGGCAAGCTCAACTTGGTGGCAATCTGGAAGTGATGACCCGGCGACGCTTCGTGGAGTGATAGTGTCACCATGCCCCACTTCGGCTGCGCTCGCAGGTTGTGGGTATTGATATAAAAAATCCCTGGTCGGCTGCCGTCTCGACTTCCCATCAAATAGCTTGCGCCTGCCTCGTTTGCTGCGCGGTAAGCTGGGACTTGGTGAATTTCATAATCTTGCGCCGGCTGACTGGCAAAATAGTCATCCAATAACGGATTAATGCGCTGTTTAATGCCTTCGTAGGCGGCAACCAGCTCGCTGCCCTCGTTAAAGTACTGGTCGTCATCAGATGTCATGGCGGCAAAAATTGCCGCCAAATCGGAGCCAATCTCAAGTTGCTCACCCACTTTACGCATCTCGCTATGGATACGCGCCACTTCAGCCAAGCCCAACTGATGTATTTGCTCAACAGAACGGCTGTCATCGGCAAAGACATTGACTTTGTGTTTGTACCACAAGCGCCCGTTGGGCAGGCCCCAATAGCCATCCGAGGCCCGAGTTTGCGGCAGGTAGTCATGCTCCAAGTAATCGGCTAATCGGGTTAAGCCCGGCACAATATTGTCGTCAATTGCTTCACTAAAGCTGGCGCGAATTTGCTGACGCTGATTGTCGGTCCAAATCTGGGTGGTCAGCGCTGACGGTAACGCCCCCCATAACGGGCTTTCAGACTTAGGTATTTGCAATGTTCGGCGAATTTGCTCGATTGCTCGCAATGCCAGCACTTGCGGCAAGGTAACATTACTGTCGATGCCTTCATTCATTCGCTCAATGGCTAAATCGACCCAGCCTCGAAACGATTTAGCTCGAGCGAGAAAATTGTCAAAATCGGCGACCGTTTCAAAGGGCTGGGCAGCATTGCCAGAGGCGTATTGAATCAAGCTCGAATAAGGATTATTAAATTGATCCAATGGCAAGAAGCGACCGGGGAATGTCTCTCCGACCAGATTCATTTGTCGCAGTCGAATAAATTCATCCAGCGCCAATTGTTGAGATTGCGGCCAACAGCTGACATCAAGACTTTGCGCTCGCGCTAACGACGTCTCATTCAGTTGATGGCGCTTGGCCAGCCATTGGTCAGACAAGCCATCAGAAAACTGGTCATTAAAGCGATGATCACCGATCGCTGTCGCCCACATCGGATAGAGCGCTTTAGACGCTTCAAAATAATCGTCGAGTAATGGCTTTAGGGCTGCCGGATCGCACGCTTGTCCCGTGTTGCCATGCCCTGTTTTCATTTCGTTGCCAGCTTGACCACAACCACTCAGACCAGCAACCAACAGTGCTAAACAACTGAATCGACCGACATTAACAAGCATCTGTTTATCCTTAATTTAATTAACTGGGCGATTGTACTCCGCCACTGCGCCGATGGCGACCATTGCGCGGTGCAATTGACATCGGCTCGCAGACGCTTATGCTGAGACCATCATTTTCCAGTTCGACAATCGTGTGAAAAAAAACCTATGCCCGTGTGGCAGCAACTTGAAAGCCAAAGATTGCTGCGCTGCTGTCCACCTGAATCCCAAACTCGCCCGCCACCCTGAGCAATTGATGCGCGCTCGTTACAGTGCTCATGCCATGAATAATCTCAATTTTATTATGGCGAGCTGGCACCCAACGACGCGTCCGCAGGACACCGGCCCCATTCAACAATGGAACGATGAATGCACTTGGTTGGCACTGAACGTGGCCCAATCACGCAAGCTGGGCAGCAAAGGCGTTGTCGAGTTTGTCGCCCTTTATCGACAGGCAGGCCAATTAAAACAGCATCACGAAGTGGCTAATTTCAAGTTTGAAAAGGGCCAATGGTGGTATCTAGACCGCAGCGATTAAACCGAACAAACAAAAGCGGCGCAGTGACCTCTCACCGCGCCGCTCGCTTTTAACGATGTTAGTTGTCCTCGTGCTTACGCAATTCCCGACGCAAAATCTTTCCAACATTCGACTTAGGCAGCTCATCGCGGAACTCAACCAACTTCGGCACCTTGTAGGCCGTTAAATGCTTGCGACAATGCTGGATCAAGGCGGAGTCGGTCAAATTCGGATTTTTTCGCACCACAAAGATCTTCACCGATTCGCCAGTCACATCATTCGGCACGCCAATGGCAGCACTTTCCACCACATCTGGGTGCATCGCTACGACATCTTCGATTTCATTCGGGAACACGTTAAAGCCACTCACTAAAATCATGTCTTTCTTGCGATCAACGATATAGAAGTAGCCCTGCTCGTCGACCTTAGCGACATCACCGGTGCGCAGCCAGCCATCTTCGACGATGACTTCGGCTGTGGCATCTTCTCGCCCCCAATAGCCTTGCATCACCTGCGGGCCTTTCACCCATAACTCACCCGACTCGCCGGGGCCGACATCAACGCCATCATCATTGACCAAGCGCATATCAGTTGATGGCGCAGGCAGACCGATGCTGCCGTTGTACGCGGGCTGATTCATTGGCGACACCGTGACCAACGGACAACATTCAGTCAGGCCATAGCCTTCAAGCAACACAGTACCGGTGACCTCATGCCATTTTTCTGCAACAGCGCGCTGCACCGCGGCACCGCCGCCCAATGCGAGTTTGTATTGGCTAAAATCGAGCGCGCAAAACTCTTCGTTATTGAGTAGCGCGTTAAATAAGGTGTTTACCCCGGTCATGATGGTAAAGGGGTAACGGCTCAGCTCTTTGACAAAACCGGGAATATCGCGCGGATTGGTAATCAATAAGTTGGCACAGCCATACTTCATGAAAGTCAGGCAGTTCGCGGTTAGCGCAAAGATGTGATACAGCGGCAACGCGGTAACGACAAACTCCTTACCAGGAGTAATTACTGGGCCAACAATGGCAGCGACCTGCTCTAAGTTACCGACCATATTGCTATGGCTCAGCATGGCACCTTTAGCCACCCCAGTGGTGCCGCCGGTGTATTGCAAAAAGGCTAAATCGTCAGGCGCCATATGCGGCTTGACGTAGGTTAGGTAGCGCCCTTTTGCCAATGCTTTGCGCATTGATATGGCATCCGGCAAATCATATTTGGGCACCATCTTTTTGACGTATTGAACGACAAAGTTGACCAAGGTGCGTTTAGCCGTCGCTAGCTGATCGCCAAGCTTGGTCAGAATAACGTGCTTCACTGGGGTTTCGCGTACCACTTTTTCAAGGGTATGGGCGAAATTTGACACAATGACAATCGCTTTAGCGCCAGAATCGTTAAGCTGATGCTTTAATTCCCTTGGCGTATACAACGGATTGACGTTGACCACCACAAGGCCAGCTCGCAGCACGCCAAACAAGGCAATGGGGTATTGCAGCAAGTTGGGCATCATGATCGCCACCCGATCGCCTTTTTGCAGTTTCAACTCTTGTTGCAGGTAGGCAGCAAAAATACGGCTTTTTTCTTCTAAACTGCGAAACGTCAGTGTTGCACCCATATTGATGAATGCGGGCTGATCGGGGTACTTGTGTACCGATTCCTCAAATATGTCGATCAGCGATGTGTAGTGTTCAGGGTCGATGAATTCGGGCACACCTTCTGGATATTGCTCCAGCCAGATCTTCTCCACGGCGCTCTCCTGCGTTTTTGTTTTGTTTGTTATGTTTTTATCGAGTGTAGCGACAAAGTCAGTTGTTATATTCAACTTTGATGTATTTAGACTAGAGCTAACACTCTAACCACCAAATCGTGACACAAAATTGAGCGATCACCTCAGTCGACTTGCTCATCATGAGAGCTAGCGCATATTTTCAATCACTTGTTTGAATTGTGTCGGCGACAAATTGTTCGATTAAAGACGCTACTTTTTTCGGTTGTGTCATATGGACATGATGGCCACCGGGAAGTTCCGCAACTTGCAATTGACGAAAGCAATCACGGCGCGATGCCAACATGGTTTTCATCTCCGGATAGCCGCTTTTCGCCATGATAATTTGCACCGGGCACTCAATCGCTCGCAAGATGGCCCGCACCTGCGGCTCGGTCATGCGCGTTGCTGAAAATGCACGAACTCTCGGATCATAGCCCCACTGGACACCGTCTTGGCTGGCGCGAATGTTACGTTTAATCAGCAGTTCAACCAGCGTTGGCGTTAGATCCGTTGAGACGGCATGACGGGCCGCAACGGCTTGGTGAATATCATCATAGCGAGTGGTGGTTTGCTTGCGGCTGCGTTTACGGCTCAATAAACCCTTGCGCAACATAGCCGCCGCTTGCTCTGGCTCTGACGCTAACGGCCCAGCGCCCTCAATCATCACCAAATGAGATACTTTTTCAGGAAAGGCTGCAGCAACCATGGCATTCACCAAAGCTCCCATTGAATGGCCAACCAGTACCACCGGCTGTTTCAATTGCTCCAAGACTTGCAGCAGGACATCGGCCCAATCGACAAAATGGTAATTACCCGCCGCAGGTAGATGCTGGGATAACCCATGACCCGGCCAGTCAAAGGCGAGCAATGAATGGTTGCGAATTCGTTTAGCCAGCGGCAACAGCGAATTGGCATTATCTAGCCAACCATGGGTAGCAACGATGAAAGGCCCTTGCGGGCCTTTCTCGTCAGGTTCAATTTGCCAGCCGTCGAGTGTCATTCCAGTAAGCTGGCATTGCCAATCCTGATACATGGCAGTCACCCTACACCGGTATGATTACTTGGCTGGTTTGATGAATTTCAGGGTCATGCGATCACTTTCACCAATCGCCATGTATTTGGCTTTATCCTGATCTTTCAATCGCAACACTGGCGGCAAGGTCCAAACACCTTTTGGATGGTCTTTGGTGTCTTTCGCGTTGGCATTAACTTCACTGGTGGCGTCCAGTTTAAAACCCGCACGCTCAATAACGCCGATCAATTCCGCTTGATTCAAATAGCCTGAGCCTTTGAGTTGTTCGTTGGTTTTGTTGTCTGGGCCACGATGTTGAACCACGCCGAGCACCCCGCCAGGCTTGAGCACTGCAAATGCGGCGGCCAATACATCAGCTTCAAAACCGTCACGATGCCAACCATGAAGGTTACGGAATGTCAGAACCATATCCACCGAATTGTCAGCACCTAAGTTGGTCGTCGCTGGCGGTTGAAACTCAACAACGGCGACATCACCCCACCAATCTTTGTTGCTATCCAGTTTGCTCAGAAACTTGCTGCCGCTTTTGTAGTAGTAACTGTTTTCATCGACATCGGTGACCTTAAAATTGGCAGCAATGAACTTGCCCTCGGCCTTCAAATAAGGCGCCAAAATACTGCTGTACCAAGCACCACTGCCCGGCCATAGCTCGATCACTGTGTCAGTTGGTTTAATTCCGAAAAACGTCAGTGTTTCATAGGGGTGACGATAGACATCACGCTGCGCCATTGCGCCTCGACGTTCATCAGCAATTGATTTTGCTAAAGCATCATCAGCAAGCGATGGTGTGGCGATCACGGCGGCAGATAGGGTTAAGCCTGCCAACACCGTTTTTAGTGCAGCGGTTGTTCTCAAAGCTCTCAGTAGCATGCGATTTGTTCCTTTATTGTGCTGTGCTTTATACGGAAATTTATCGGTCAAGTCGTAGGGTTTAACCAATCGATGTCGACATCGATTGGTATTACAGACTGGCCATTAACTTAATGCTTTCAACGATAAAATAGCCAGCCCCTAACACAATTTGAAACAAGATTTCCGAGCCGATGGATCACTAAAAAACGGCCATTAACGGCCCGGTAGTTTTTTCCACGTCACCGTATCGCGCAGATAAACCGGTTGTGCTTCGGCTGCGTCCACCGCTTCGCCCCGCTGCCAAGCGAATTGGCTCAAATAGACCATATCTTCAGCCAGTGGAAACAGATCAACCTCATGGCAAGTGACCTGAGATGGCAACGGTGCCATTTGTTGGTGATACGCCAACCAGCCGCTGCCGGTGGCGAAATATGTCGCATCGGCATCCGTGATCGCGTCTTGCCATTGCTGTGGTGGGCACACGCGCTCGCTGACTTGTGGCACCAAGTCACCATCAAGGTGGCGGTAGCTGCCAAGATAAATTTCGTTCATGCGCGCATCAATCGCGGCTAATTGCAGCGGGCATTTGCTCAAGCGATAGCCCTGTCGCGCCAGCGCTTGTAGAGTCGACATGGGTAACAACGGCAAATCAGCACCATAAGCCAACCCTTGCGCGGTGGCGGTTCCGATCCGCACGCCGGTAAAGCTGCCCGGTCCGCGACCAAAAGCTATGGCATCCAATTGCGACAAACTCAGCCCCGCCTCGGCTAATAACGCCTTGGCCATCGGCAAAGCTAATTGGGCATGTTCGCGCGGCGCTATTTTGCTGTTGGCAATAATTTCATCGCCAACCAACAAGGCTGCTGAGCAGGTTTCAGTACAAGTATCAATCGCTAACAGTTGGAGCTTTTTCATGGTTAATCGGTTTTCAATTCTGTCGATGGTTGTTGCAAGAATGCCACCGCCTTGTCTTGTCGACGGGTTCTTGGCATGTCCGGCAGGCTTTGCAAAAACGTTTTGCCGTAGGCTCGGGAAGCCAGCCGAGAATCACAGATCGCGAGTAAGCCCTGATCAGTGACCGAACGGATCAGGCGGCCCGCGCCCTGCTTTAAAGTGATCACCGCTTTCGGGATCTGAATGGCTGAAAACGGGTCGCCACCACTACGCCGGCAATCTTCGATGCGGGCACTTAATAACGGATCATCGGGTGCGCCGAATGGCAATTTGTCGATGATAACACAGCTAAGCGCGTCGCCACGGACGTCAACGCCTTCCCAAAAGCTGCCGGTTGCCAATAACACCGCATCGCCAGCGGCAACAAACTGGTCGAGCAAAATTCGCTTGGAGCTTTTGCCCTGAACCAGAATTTGGCGCGTCAAATGCTCGCCAATTTCGGCGGCCACCTGCTGCATCATTCGATGACTGGTAAACAGCACAAAGACACCGCCCTGACTGGCTTCAATTAACGGCAATATGGTATCGATAAATTGCCCAGCTGACGGTTGGCCGGCAACTGGCTCAGGCAATGACGCCGGCACAAACAATAAGCTTTGCTGTTGATAGTTAAATGGGCTCGGTAAGCTTAACTCGGCGGTACGTTGAATGCCCATTTGCGAAGAAAAGTGACTGAAGCCGTCACCGACTCGCAAAGTTGCCGAAGTGAAGACCCAAGAGGCATGTTGCTGCGCCATAAAATCTGCGAACCGATTGGCAATATCCAACGGCGTTAAATGCATAATGAGATGCCGCGGGGTGGTTTCAAACCAATAGCTATTACCTAGCTCATCAATCTGACAAATCGCCTTCAGTTGATTGATGTATTGGCTGCATCGCTCCCAGCATTGATCGATCAACTTGCCGCGACCGAGCGCTAATTTCAGGACATCAAATAAGAAACTCAAGTCATCGCTGAGCCGTTTCACCGCTTGTTGAACATTGGCCTGCTGAAGCTGTTCGCGCCAATTACCTTTGCTTGGATCGCGGCCAAAACATAATCGCAGATCCTGACCGGCCTGTGACAACCTTGCGGCGGCCTTACCCAACTGCGCCTGATCGGCCGCTTCAGAACGATAAGCGGCTTCAACATCTTTGCTCAAATCAACAATTTGGCGGGTCGACAATGAGGTACCAAAATACATGGTGGCAATATCGGGTAACTGATGCGCTTCATCGAAAATAAAGCTATCCGCCTGCGGTAACAACTCGCCAAAACCCGTGTCTTTTATCGCCATATCGGCAAAAAACAAGTGATGATTAATCACCACCAGCTCAGCTTCTTGCGCCTTCTTACGGGCTTTCAATAAATAACAATCTTCATAATCGGGGCAGTCTCGGCCTAGGCAATTATCCTGACTAGAGGTCACGTAAGGGTAAATCCGGCTATCTTCGCCCAGCTCAGTCAACTCGCCAATATCGCCCGTATCGGTGCGATTGGACCAGCGTTTAACGATAACCAAGTCTGCCTGTAAATCCTTTTCCAGCAATTTGTCGGCTTGCTTGAGGTGCAAATCCATTCGGTAACGGCACAAATAGTTGGCGCGACCTTTAAGGAGTGCTACTGGACGACCAC
This sequence comes from Neiella litorisoli, assembly GCF_014773395.1. Lineage (GTDB taxonomy): Bacteria > Pseudomonadota > Gammaproteobacteria > Enterobacterales > Neiellaceae > Neiella > Neiella litorisoli. The sequence continues at coordinate 43,925 of NZ_JACXAF010000004.1, forward strand.
AGCCAAGGGCCTTAATAACCGTGGGTAAATCACGATGGAATAACTGCTCTTGCAGTGCTTTGGTGCCGGTGCTGACAATGGTTTTACCTTTATTCAGCAACGCCGGTATCAAATAGGCAAAGGTTTTACCGGTGCCGGTGCCGGCTTCGACCACTAAGTTGGTCTTTTGCTTCATCGCTTTTTCAACCGCTAGGGCCATATCGAGCTGGGCTTGGCGCGGCTTAAATTGCGGAATCGCTTTGGCTAGCGCGCCTTTGTCGCCAAAACAACTGGATACTTTCATTGTCGAGTGGTTGATTCACATTTGTGGTTAACGAAGCAACGGTTGATAAAAAAAGCTGGCCTGAGGCCAGCTTCGTTGCCACTTCAGCAGGATTACAGCGCCGCCCGCAGGGTCAGCCAGTAGGTGCTTTTATCGTAGCTCAGGCTGTCAATGTTGGAGTCCTGGTCGCTGTATTGATAATTCAAATCGGTACGCAGCCAACGACGCCAGTCATAACGAAGTCCCAGTTGGCCAGCGACATAGTCATCATCGCGGTCCAAACCAGTAAACTCTTCATCAATATATTTGGCGCCAATGATAGTGGTTAAGCGTTCGCTCCAACCATGCTCCCAGCGCAATGCCGCATTGGTTTCCTTTACATAGTCGCCAAGGGTATCGGGATCTTTTGCGCGGCGGCCACTTTCTATGATGAACTTGGAGTAGCTTTTGGGTAACCATTCGGCACCAACAGACCAGGTTAAACCTGAGAAGTCAGCGCGAGCGGCATCATCATAATCGCGATCGGAATAACCAAGCTTAACGATGCCAGTGGTTTTGCCTGTCGCTTGCCAGCGCACACCTAGATGGTAGGTTTGATCGGTGCTGTCGCGATTGCTTTCGCCACTTGCCTGCCGATCGTATTCGGTCTCAGATCGACTTAAATCGAGCAACAAGGATGTTTTAGGACCTAACCGCCAATATAAAGTAGAGCCACCAGTGACCGTATCAAAATCTCGAAACATGCTTTGTTGGCGGTAATTGCGATACTCTTTGCTGTCATAAACCAGTCGCAAGTCAACATTAAAACGGGCATCGCTGACGCCAAAGCCGTAGACCAAGCTGGCATTTCGTAATTCCCGTTCCACCACCTCGTCAAGGCTATTGCCCTGGCCTTCGCTAATACCCGTTCCGCGATCTTCGTGATCGCGAATATAGTCATAGTTGAGAGTCAACCGATGTTGGCTGGTTAATTCATGATGCCACTTACTAGTGAACTTGTGATCGGTGTAATCGTCTTCGTCGCTGGAATGATAGCGAGCGTGGTTCAGTTGGTAACTCAGGGCAAAGTGACTCAGCGGATCGCCGGCTTTGAGTGACAACTGCGGATTGACCACTGTAAACCAGCTATCAACTTCATCGTTGGCGCTGTGAGCCGTGTTGTCATCATAACCATTGATGATGCTTAGCTGAGGCTGAAATTTTAAACCTTCAGCAATATCAAATGATGCGGGTTGGTAGTCCGCTGTGGCGCTGATACTGCAAAAAGCCAGCGATAACGCCAGCGCAGGAGTGATTCCGAGTCGCATGCCCTAATTCCCTCAACAAACCCGCTAATGACTGAACGGCTTGTCAGCACGAGTCACTAGTGGTGAATCCAACATGGTTGTTTTGATTATGATTGCAGATAATACAGAGAAAACGGCCGAACGAAACCTTCAACACTTTAATTTCGCCGCGCGTTACAGAAATCGAATAAAGTTCAGTCAACTTCCGGTTTAGTCGTGACATGATTGCAAAATGCAACGACTCGTTCACAAATTTGTTCGACGTCAAAAGAATTGGTTGATTTTTGCTCTATCGTACTGGTACTTTCTTAACCGCTATTAACGCACAGTCCGTTGTTGTACGTTACCTAAAGGTGATTATGAAGTACCTGATTGGTTCGATTATCGTTGCTGGAACCCTATCGCTCTGTTCACTGACTCCTTGTCAGGCCATTGAACGGAATGATGTCGATGTTGCTGTCGAAGTGCCATCCGATCTGGCCACTGGCAGTGTTAGCTTCGTTCATTTCAATCAAAAGTTCCCGCTTGATTTCCAATCGCTCAGTTCTGCTTCTGATTTTGCAAAACATACCTACAACGCGGTTTACCAATCGCTGGTTAACTACAGCCACAAAATTGAAATCTTACCGACGGCAACCGATCAGTTTTATGATGCCGAAGCAGTCGCCTACCAATACATTGCCTTGCCTTTGGTTGCGCTGCCCCATGACAATGTCCGCTTTGAAGTATTTAGCCAAGCCTATGATCCTAGCTACTATGCGTTAAGTCATCGTAGCCAAGATGATCCGCTGCATGGCTATATGCCTTATGCTGATTTGCAGTTTAATGAGGCTAAATTTGCCGTTGGTGTCGGCGCCAGTTTGCCCCTCGATGACCGCTCTAGCCTGCGAGCGCTATATACCTCAGGTACCCTACCTGGCCTTGGCGATAGTAAACTTGGGCTATCCTACCAAGTTAAATTCTAAGCCCGATTACACTCGCTTTTTAGTTAAAATTGCCCGCGCTTGATGAGGCCCTACCTCACAGGTAAATTCGCGCTGCTGATCGGCCAATGGCATTTGCTGCCAAAAATCAAACCAATCCACTGCTTGTGGCTGAGCCAACCGATAGCTTAACGCGACTTCTCGCTGCGGATTAAACAACAAGTACAAATCGCACTCTTGGTTTAGCTGCAAATGAGCCTGATTAAAATTCAAATCGCGATAATCAGCGCTTCGCTCGCTGTATTGCCAACGCGTTAACAAACGTTCAATCATACTGCGTTGCAATGGTGGAATATCGAGCATGGCATCGCCAAGCATGAGGTTGCCGCCATGAGCCAATATTGAAGTGGCATGGAACAAGTACTCATCGTGACTTGCTTGCTGTTGTTGATATGGCGTATTGAGATCGGCCAATGTGACGCAATCTTGATCCAACAGCCATAGTTTCTGATGCTGCCAACTGCGGGCGGCATTTTCTTGATGCAGTTGATGAAAACGATGCATGTGACGGTGGATATCGTCGCTAGTCCGCATCGCATCGACCAGCCCCAATGACGGCCACATTGGCGCATTGCAACCAAGCACCATGGCATCGCCCGCGCCTTCTTGGATCGCCGCTAAGCCCCGCCGATAAGCCGCCACGCTGGTCATTGGCTGAGCGCGGGCAACATTGAGCGCGCCCCAATAAAGCGCATCGAGTTTGAATAACACGATGCCCCAACGCTTGCGCATGGTAGCGACCGTCTGTTTTAGGTATTGGCACGGACCATCTTGCGATGTATCGAGCAAATACCACGGCGTGCAACGCCAGCCACCGTAAGTAATGTCATCGGCCCGGAGTAATTCGCCGTGCTGATCGCGTACGAACCAATCTGGATGCTGTTGCAACAATTGCGACGACTGCTCTGCAATAAACGGCGCCAACCAAATCCCTGGTCGGCAGTTGGCTTGTTTTATGGCGGAAATGGCCGATTCGACGCCACCGGCAAACTTGTCCGATGGCACTAACCAATCCCCCATTGCTTGCTGGTAGCCATCATCAATCAACACCACATCGGCTTGCGGAAATTGCTCATTCAACGCCTGACTGTTGGCAGCAATAATATCGGTGGTGATGTGCTCGTAGTAGTGATACCACGAGCACCAACCTTTGACCGACTCAGTAAACCGCGGTTGCCCGTGATGCTGTTGAATCGCGGCAGCAAATTGGCTTGTTACGTCACTGATCGACACACCTGAAAAGCACACCGGCATTGGCAGCACGAACTCTTCGTTGCATTGCAGCGTCATTTGTTCCGTTTCGACCACGGCGACCAACAAGCCCGATTGACGATATTCAAAATAGCCGTTGAATTGTTGGCACTGCGGAAAACCACAAAGCCAGTACGCTTGGTTGGGCTCTATTTCGACGATTAAGTAGTTGTAGTAACGAACTTGCTCGGGCGAATAGCGCCGGTAGTCGCGGTCATTATCAGCACAGCGGCTAACCTGCTGGGGTTGGCGCAAAGTTCCCCGCCATTGGCAAAGCATTTGATAGCCATCACCAAGGACCGGTAGATCTTGCCACAAGCTCAAATCCCAACTGGCGACGATGACATCTTGCAATTGCGAAATGGCGGCGCCATTTGCCCGCACCACCACACAATTGTCAGATAAGATCAACTGACCAGTGCTACGGCGGTCAAAACATGGGGTAGCCAAGGTTGATTGCGGAGGCTGAATAGGCATACTGAAGCTTATGGTGATCGTTGTTTGACGTTAGTCTAGTGTAATTGGAGACCGAAGTGGTGCGGAAATTAATCGTCTCGCTGGCATTAATCTTACTGGCCCCCACTAGCTATGCTCAGACTCATGTGGTCTATTTCCAAAGTCACGACAGATTCAGCTATGAAGTTGAATTACTGCAACATTTACTGACAATCACCGAGCCAGAATACGGTCAAGCAACCACGGTTGCACATCAGTCGTCGATGACAGAGCAACAAGGGCTACGGGCACTTACCAAAGGCGAAGTTGACATCGCATTTCTGCCCACCAGCAAAAGACGTGAAGCAAATTACCTCGCGGTGAAACAACCTTTATTGCAAGGCATGCTTGGCTTTAGGCTTCTGCTAACCAACCGAACTTCCGATGCTAAATTTGCCGATATCCAATCGGTTCAGCAACTGCGCGACAATGTAATTGCAGGCTTTGGCCTGCACTGGGAAGATTTGCGGATCTTGTATCGAAACCGGCTGCCAGTGATGACCTCGCCGCAATATCAAGAATTGTTTGCCATGTTGGGCACCGGCCAAATTGATTACCTGCCGCGCGGTCTCAATGAAGTAGAAGCCGAATTAAAAGAACAAACAAAGCACTACCCAGATATCGCGCTCAACGAAGACATTGCGCTGTACTACGCATTTCCGCGTTATTTTTTCGTCAACCGTGGTAACAAACAACTGGCGGAGCGATTAACCGCAGGACTGGCGATTGCCAAACTAGATGGTAGTTTTAAAGCGCTGTTTGACAAACATTTCGGCGCGATTAGCGAGCGCTTGATGAGTAAACCAAGGATACTGATCGAACTGAAAAATCCATTCCTACCGGATGATGTGCCACCAATGGAAACCGACTGGTGGCTGAAGCCAGAGGCCGTGACTAACGTCGCTGGCACACGTAGTGCACGTAGCGGGCAATAGCACACAACTCCTGATCATCGGCATAACTCAACTCAAGCTCAATCAATTGTTGCTCATTGGCCGCAGCCTGCTCTCTATCTCTGACATAATCACTAAAAACCCGCACGCCAGAGCGTTTTAACTGACAAAACTCGTTATCAACTAGGGTTTGCTGTAACGCTTGCAGATCGACCGGCCATTGCGGGCTCAAGCGTTGCCGACTGCGGCGTTTCATGCCGCTGGCGACATGATCAAAATTACCAGCAACAAGGTTATGAAACAGTTTTGACTTGGCATTGTAGGCCATCAGACTCAAATGACCTTGGGGTTTGAGAAACTCGCCAAGTTTGGCAACAAATGCGGCTTGTTGCTCGACCCATTCAATCACCGCGTGACATAAAATAAGATCAAACGGCGCCGTCGGCGGCAAAGCAAAAAGATCGGAATGAATAAACTCAAGTTGCTGCTCAAGCTGACGCTCGCGCGCATTAATCTTAGCTTCAGCTAACATGTCCGCCGAAATATCACATAACGTCACCTGATGACCGGCTTCGGCGAACCACAGCGCCATTTGCCCCATGCCAGCGCCAATATCCAATATTCGCAGCGGCGCGCCATTGCGCAGCTCAGCCAAATCACGCTGCAATACCGCTAAGCGGACTTTACCTTTGGGCGTGGAATAGATGCTGCGGGCGAATTTGCCCGCAGCACCATCAAAATTGGATTTAGTGACCGTCGCCTGACGTGCTTTAGATTTTGCCACGCGCAGATCACACCGGATTGTCGATATCAATGAATTCCACGCTCAAGCCCTGCACTTCAGCAAGATGCTGACCCAAAGCCTGAACACCATAACGCTCAGTGGCGTGGTGGCCTGCAGCGAAATAATCGATCGCCAGCTCCTTGGCGATGTGAAAGGTTTGTTCCGATACCTCGCCACTGATAAAGGCATCGCAGCCAGCCAGCGCCGCTTGTTCAATAAACGATTGACCACCGCCAGTACACCAACCAACAGTGCGAATCGGTCGATCGCCACCAGTAATATGCAATGGCGCTCGTCCCAATACGTTGCTGAGCCGCTGCGCTAAATCAGCCCCCGACAGCGGTTTGTTAAACTGCCCTTTCATCGCGACCGAAAACGGATCGGCAGGCTCTAATCCGCCGGTCACTTCAATCTCGAGTAACTTGGCTAACTGGGCATTGTTGCCCAGTTGCGGATGGACATCGAGTGGCAAATGGTAGCCAATCAAATTGATATCAGCACCGAGCAATGCCTTTAAACGCCGGTGCTTCATGCCTGTGATCGTCGGTGATTCGCTTTTCCAAAAGTATCCATGGTGAACCAGAATCGCATCAGCATTGCGTTCAATCGCGGCATCGACCAGCGCCTGACTTGCAGTAACCCCCGTCACAATACGTTCAATGGCATCTCGGCCTTGTACCTGCAGGCCATTGGGACAGTAATCGCGGATCTTATCGGCTTGCAACAACTCATCTAAATAGCGCACCAGATCGACAGTCAACATAGAGAAAATTTCCTGATATCAAATTCACGAATGGGCAATCACGTGGCCGGCATTCTATACCAATCGGTGATCAGCGCGCTGCAATTATTGCATCAACCATAGAACCAATAGGCAATAAAAATTGCTGCAATAATGCCAACTAAATCGGCGAACAAACCACACCAAAGGGCATACCGGCTATTACGGATGCCGACCGCACCAAAATACACCGCCAAGACATAGAAGGTGGTTTCGGTGCTGCCCTGAAAGATACTGGCGAGACGACCAACAAAACTGTCTGCGCCGTGGACATGCATGGTGTCGATCAATAGTGCTCGCGCTGCTGAGCCGGAAAATGGTTTAGCAAAGGCGACCGGCATCGCATCAACAAATTGAGTATCACCGCCCGCAACAGCTACCAGCCAAGCGAGACCATCGACCAACATGCCGAGCAGCCCGCTCGCGCGTAACATGGCCAACGCCACTAGCATCGCCACCAGAAACGGAATTAACCGTATCGCAGTTTCAAAGCCCTGTTTGGCACCTTCAATAAACTCATCATAAACCGCGACTTGACGCCGCTGCGCCAATAGCAGCACAGTGGCGATAAAGCCGATAAGCAGCAAATTCGCCATTAGCGTCGACTGCTCACTGATAGCACTAGCACTGAGTTGCATCAAATAGCCGACCAGCGCCAGCATCGCCGCGCCGATGACGGCAAATGCAATCAGAATTTGGCGCTGCAACAGGTTGATTCGCTGGACCAAGGCGACCATTAACAAACCGGCTAACGTCGACGCTGTGGTCGCCATTAAAATTGGTAAGAACACATCGGCCGGCGCTTGCGCCCCTTGTTGCGCCCGATACAAAAACACCGTGATTGGGATCAGGGTGACAGACGAGGTATTGAGTACCAAGAATAAGATCTGGGCGTCACTGGCGGTATCAGGCGTGGGATTGTGCTTTTGCAAATCTTGCATGGCCCGAATGCCAAGTGGCGTTGCCGCGTTGTCGAGGCCCAGCGCATTGGCGGCCAAATTCATGGTGACACTACCAAACGCCGGATCGCCTTTAGGAATACCGGGCATCAATAACTGGAATAATGGCGTCACTTTGGTCGCCAACCAGTTCACTACACCGCATTTCTCGGCAATGGCAAATAGCCCCTGCCACAAGCACAGCACACCAATCAGTCCTAGGGCAATTTCAACCGCGAGGCTGGCACTGTCAAACATCGCCGCGACCAGTCCATTGATACTGTCTAAGTCGCCAGCCAACAACCATTGCGCCAAGGCGGTCAGGAAACTGGCCAATATCATCACCAGCCAAACTCGATTTAACACGCTACGTCCTTTTTATCGTTATGTTAGAATCTGCCGCTGTTCTGGCCTCTTACCTAACTTTGCATCATGACGAAAGTGGAATTTCCTCAAGAGTTTATTGAAAACACTAAGTCGATACTACCGCCAAATTTGACCATTGAGTCATTGTTGGAAATAAGTCAACAGCCGCTGCGAAAGAGTATCCGTTTAAACACTTTAAAAGCACCAGCTGGTGAAAGTCTGCAGCCGCTGCTTGCCGAAACCAACGCCATTCCGTGGTGCCCACAGGGTTATTGGTTAACGAACCCGCCTGATTACCAGTTGGGCAATCATGTTAGCCACTTAAACGGTCAGTTTTATATTCAAGAAGCGAGCTCGATGCTGCCGCCAATGGCCCTTGCTCACCTCTGCAACCAGCCACAATTGGTGTTGGATATGGCGGCGGCACCTGGCTCCAAGACCACCCAAATCGCTGCGCTGATGAATAATAGCGGCGGCTTGGTGGCCAATGAGTTATCAGGGTCCAGACTAAAAGGCCTATTTACCAATATTCAGCGTTGCGGGGTACGCAATAGCGCCCTCACCCATTTTGATGCCAGCGTGTTTGGCGCAGCGTTACCGCAAACCTTCGATGCGGTGCTGCTTGACGCCCCTTGTAGCGGTGAAGGCACTGTCAGAAAAGACCCAGAGGTAATGAAGAAATGGTCAATGGCCTCAATCGAAGAGCTGGCGGCCTTGCAAAAGCAGCTAATTGTGAGCGCATTTCATGCCCTCAAACCCGGTGGCGTGTTGATTTACTCAACCTGCACTCTTAATCCACAAGAAAATCAGCAGGTGTGCCAGCACCTGCTTGAACAATTTTCCGGCGCCGTTGAATGCCGCTCATTGGGTAACTTGTTTGCAGGCGCAGAACGAGCACTGACGCCAGAAGGTTATTTGCATATCTGGCCACAGATATACGATTCAGAAGGCTTTTTTATTGCTGCATTTGAGAAAACAGCAGCGGTCGAGGCACCACCTACGAGCGACTTTCGACTGGGTCAATTTCCCTATCAGGCCATGTCGCACAACGAACAGAGCGCCATTGAGACGCACCTGCAACAGTTTGGCCTAAAAGCGCCGAGCGACATGAGTTGGTACCAGCGTGACAACGTCTGTTGGCTGTTTCCCAAAGCTATCGAGCCGCTCATTGATAAAGTCAGATTTAATCGTATCGGCATCCGAGTGGCAGAGCGCCACAAAAAGGATTACCGGCTATGCCATGAATTTGCCATTGCGTTCGGCGCAGAAGCGTCCGCTCGAACCGTCCAGTTAAATGCCGAGCAAGCGCAGCAGTTCCTGCAGGGTAAAGACGTCAGAGAGGTGGCTGAATTGCCGAAAAAAGGCGAAGTGTTGGTCCAGTTCGAGCACCAGGTATTGGGTTTAGGAAAAGTAATCAATCAACGAATTAAAAATTCTTTGCCACGGGATCTCGTACGGGATCAACCAGTTACCCAGTTTTAAACACTTTCAAGGCTAAAAAATAGGCGAAATAGTGGCGTTATCGGCAATCTGGCCTACACTAATTTTATCTGGACAGTTCATCCCCCCTCGGGTGGCTTCCATGAAACAGTTAGTTAGCGCACGGCTCAACAAGAGCCATTCCCCTACGCTCGGAACAGGAATCGTTCCGAGCTTTTTTTTGCCTATAGCAGGCAGGCAAAAACGCCAACTCAAGCCCTCCGCCCTTTGTCTAGACAAGCAATAAGCCAATCACGCTATCAATAGATGAATTAATCACCAATAAACTCAACATACTTTTCCATTAGCGGCATTGCCGCTACCCGTGTTTCGCCCTGCGCCGTGCCCAAATACAGGAAGCCAACGATTTCATCATCGTCAGCCAGTTGATAAGCGTCACGCACATATGGGTCGGTGGCATAGACGCCACTGCGCCAAATGCCGCCATAGCCAAGAACCAATGCCGCTTGCTGCATTGCCATCACCGCACAGCCAGCGCTCAAATGCTGCTCTAGCGGTGGCACTTTGGGGTGGGCAGATACTTTGGCAATGACAGTGATCACAACCGGTGCTCGGAATGGCATCTTCGGTGCTTTATCAATGGCGGCTTGATCAAGATCGGGATTGTTGATGGCCGCGCGCTCCAGCACGTCAGCTAACTCTTGTCGCCCCTCGCCGCGGTAGACAATAAACCGCCATGGTCGCAAGTGGGCATGATCCGGCGCTCGCAGCCCCGCTTGGACGATAATATCCAGCTCGTCTTTGTTTGGCGCAGGCTCAGCTAAATTGGCGTGAGAATGGCGATTCAGTAGCAAGTCAATAGCGTCCATCAATGTCCTCTGTTAATCATCAATACAAAAACCCACCGCTCTGGGCAGTGGGTCAAAATAATAAGTTGAGCTTAGCACGATGATCCAGCTATTCGCTCACATTGGCCATCACGCCTTAAGTTTTTGCAGGCTCGATTTGTCGTGCCAACCAATAATCCAGACTCAACCAACGTCCGGCGCCGGTAAATAACAAACTCAACAACATGGCAAAATAAATCGCCGCAAACTGAATACCATTGTTGAGGATCACCACAGGCCCTGTGGCATAGAGATAACTGGGCTTGCCATTGGCTTCAATAATGCCGCGAATACGCTCCAGCCGATCAGAAACTTCATTGCTATTGTGCAGGCTTTCGGCTGCCCCCGGAAAACCAAACCAATCGAAAAATGTCGCGACACTAGTGGCGCCATTCGCTGGCGCAATGGCATGCCACCCATTGACCCAGTGAACCGACAGTGCTGCGACCAACATGGTAATAAGTAACGGGATCACCACCAATCGTGTCAATAAACCGAACAACAGCAGCCAGCCGCCGCCAAACTCAGCCCAACCGGCTAAAAATGCCAGTAAATCTGGGGCTGGCAACCCTAAGCCCCATTCCGGATTGCCAAACCAGGCGACGATGTTTGGCTTTGCTAAAAACTGCTCGAACATGCCTGCATCGGCATCACCAATGCGCAGCTTATTGTAGCCCGCGATGATCATCACTGGCGCCAAGATTAAGCGAAACACCAAAGGTGCCAAGAAATCAGCCAGATTCACTTTTTCTATGGTTTTCTGAGCAACTGCATACACGCTATTCATTGTTCATTCTCTATGGTTAGTCAGCGGCACTGATGCCGTTTTTAATATAGAAATGCAATCAGCAAAAAAAATTTCACTGGATCAGACTTCTAGACGTCTAGACGTTGATGATTTATCATTTCGCCACTTTGGTTCGTCGCAGGAACAACAGCATGCCTATTAACATTCCCGACCGGTTACCGGCCGCTCAGGTATTAACCACAGAAAACATCTTTGTGATGGGCCACGAGCGCGCCTCATCACAGAATATTAGGCCGTTGAAAGTCCTGCTGTTGAACCTGATGCCGAAAAAGATTGAAACTGAAATCCAAATCATGCGGATGCTATCCAATACACCATTGCAAGTGGATGTTGATTTACTTCGCATTGACAACCGGCCGTCGAAAAACACCCCAGAAGAACATCTCAATGCCTTCTACCGGACTTTTGAAGAAGTTGAGCAGCAAAATTACGATGGCATGATCATCACTGGCGCTCCGCTGGGCTTGGTGGAATGGAATGACGTGGTATTTTGGGAGCGGATGAAAACCATTATTGATTGGGCCAACCAGCATGTCACATCAACCATGTACTTGTGTTGGGCTGCCCATGCTGCGCTCTACACCCTGTATGGCATTGACCGAAAAATCCGTAAAGAAAAGTATTCCGGCGTTTACCCACACCAAGTGCTGTATCGCAATCACCCGTTGATGCGCGGCTTTGATGATGTGTTTTGGGTGCCTCACTCGCGCTACGCTGAGATCAACGCCGACGAGGTTGAAGAGAAAACCAACTTGCAGATTTTGGCGGCCTCGCCGCAAACTGGCGTTCATTTGGTAGCCTCTCCCGATGGCCGGCAACTGTTTATTACCGGACACCCAGAGTACGATCCTGAAACCTTGCACAACGAATTTGTTCGCGATTCGAGTGCCGGACTCAATCCAGCGGTGCCTGAAAACTATTACCGCGACAATGATCCAAGCAAAGAACCGCTGGTACGCTGGCGCAGCCATGGTAATCTGCTGTTCTCCAATTGGCTGAACTACTTTGTTTACCAGACAACACCATACGATTTGCAGCAGCTGACGCCGGTCGCGCTGGCTTCTAAATTGTCATAATAATCAGATTTCCGTTGTACGGTTTTCCGCTGAAGAGGTTAATAAGTGAGTCACAACAACAATCGCCAGACGTCCCTTGAGCAAGCATTTGAACACCGCATCCTGATTTTAGATGGCGGCATGGGCACCATGATTCAGGCGTATAAGCTCGAAGAGCAAGACTATCGTGGTGAGCGCTATGCTGATTGGCATTGTGATGTGAAAGGCAATAATGACCTGTTGGTGCTAACCCAGCCACAAATCATTCGTGACATCCATGCCGAGTATTTTGCAGCTGGCGCCGATATTATTGAAACCAATACCTTCAATAGCACCAGCATTGCCATGGCCGACTATGACATGCAGGCGCTGTGTCATGAGCTCAATCTCGAAGCGGCCAAATTAGCGCGCTCCGTTGCCGATGAGTTCACTGCCAAAGAGCCCCACAAGCCGCGCTATGTGGCGGGTGTTCTTGGCCCAACCAACCGAACCTGTTCGATCAGTCCCGATGTGAACGATCCTGGCTTCCGCAACGTCACTTTTGATGGTTTGGTTGAATCCTATCTAGAAGCAACGTTAGCGCTGATTGAAGGCGGTTCTGATCTGATCCTGATTGAAACCATCTTCGACACCCTCAATGCCAAAGCGGCCATCGTCGCAGTTGAGCAAGCCTACGAGCAAATTGGCCGACGCCTGCCGATTATGATTTCCGGTACTATTACCGATGCCTCCGGCCGAACCCTGTCGGGTCAAACTACAGAAGCATTTTATAATTCGGTGCGTCACGCCAAACCACTGACCATGGGCCTGAACTGTGCCCTTGGCCCTGCCGAGCTGCGTCAATACGTCGAAGAGCTTTCGAGGGTCAGCGAAGGGTATGTCGCGGTGCATCCAAATGCCGGCTTACCGAACGCCTTTGGTGAGTATGATCTTGGCCCAGAAGAAATGGCCGATCATATCGTTGAGTGGGCCCATGCTGGCTTTTTGAATATGGTCGGCGGTTGCTGTGGTACCACGCCAGAGCACATCCGCCAGTTCGCCGAACGACTGGAAGGGATTGCCCCTCGGCAAAAGCCAACACTGCCAGTTGCCAGCCGCTTGGCAGGCTTAGAACCATTCAACATTCATGCGGATGATCTGTTCGTGAATGTTGGTGAGCGCACTAATGTCACCGGCTCCGCCCGCTTTAAGCGGCTTATCCTCGAAGAAAACTACGACGAAGCACTTGAAGTGGCACGTCAGCAAGTCGATAACGGCGCCCAAATCATCGACATCAACATGGACGAAGGCATGCTCGATGCCAAAAAGGCCATGGTTCGTTTTCTCAACTTAATTGCTGCCGAGCCTGATATTTCCCGCGTTCCCATCATGATTGATTCCTCCAAATGGGAAGTCCTTGAAGCTGGCTTGAAGTGCATTCAGGGCAAAGGTGTGGTCAACTCCATTTCGCTGAAAGAAGGCGAAGAGAACTTCATCAAACAAGCGGAGACCATTCGTCGCTATGGCGCTGCCGTTATTGTTATGGCCTTTGACGAAACCGGCCAAGCGGATACCCGTGAGCGCAAGTTTGAGATCTGTAAGCGCTCCTACGATGTGCTCGTCAACAAGGTCGGCTTCCCGCCAGAAGACATTATTTTTGACCCCAACATCTTTGCTGTTGCCACCGGCATTGATGAACACAACAATTATGCTGTGGACTTTATTGAAGCGGTCAAAGACATCAAACAGCACCTGCCCCATGCCATGATCTCAGGCGGTGTGTCGAATGTGTCGTTCTCGTTCCGCGGTAACAATCCGGTGCGTGAAGCCATTCACTGCGTATTCCTCTACTACGCCATTCAAAATGGCATGGACATGGGCATCGTTAACGCCGGTCAGCTGGCCATTTACGAAGATATTCCGCAAGAGTTACGCGACGCCGTTGAGGCGGTCGTCCTGAATAGCAATGATGAGGCCACTGAAACCTTATTGGCAATTGCCGATAAATACCGTGACAGCGGCGCCGCCCAAGACGATGCCCAAGATGCCGAATGGCGCAGTTGGGACGTCAACAAGCGCCTCGAACATGCACTAGTCAAAGGCATTACCGACTTTATTGAAGAAGATACTGAAGCGGCGCGACAAGCAGCAGATCGACCTCTTCATGTCATTGAAGGGCCATTGATGGATGGCATGAACGTGGTTGGTGATCTATTCGGCGCCGGCAAAATGTTCCTACCACAGGTCGTCAAGTCCGCACGGGTAATGAAACGCGCGGTGGCCTACCTTGAGCCTTACATTGAGGCAGAAAAACAAGCCGGTACCAGCAACGGTAAAGTGTTAATGGCGACGGTAAAAGGCGATGTTCACGATATCGGTAAGAACATTGTTGGCGTGGTGTTGCAATGCAACAACTACGAGATCGTTGATCTCGGTGTGATGGTCCCTTGCGAGAAGATTCTGCAGGTTGCTCGGGAAGAAAAAGTCGACATCATTGGCTTGTCCGGTTTAATCACGCCGTCACTCGACGAAATGGTCCATGTCGCTAAAGAAATGCAGCGCCAAGGCTTCACATTGCCGCTAATGATTGGTGGTGCCACCACCTCAAAAGCTCATACCGCAGTGAAAATAGAGCAGAATTACGATCAGCCAGTGGTTTACGTGCCCAACGCGTCGCGCGCCGTTGGCGTGACCGCGGCGCTGCTATCTGATGAACAACGTCCGGCGTTTGTGGAACGGCTCAATCATGAATATCAGGTTGCCCGCGATCAACACGCCCGCAAAGTGCCGCGCGGGCAAGCCATCGATATGACCGAAGCCCGCGGCAATGGCTATGTGATCGCCGATGACTACATACCGCCGGTGCCGCAGCAGCTCGGTGTGCAGGTGATTGAAGAAATGGACATCAGTGTGCTTGAAAAGTACATCGACTGGACCCCGTTTTTCATGACCTGGCAGCTTAAAGGCTCTTATCCTCGGATCTTTGACAACGCCACCGTCGGTGAAGAAGCGAAGAAGCTATTTGCCGAAGCCAATGACATGCTTGCTCGCATCAAGGAGCAAGGCTCAATTACAGCAAAAGGTGTGTTTGGATTGTTCCCTGCCAACCGAGATGGTGATGACACCATTGTCTACCGTGATGAATCACGCACCGAAGTGCTGACCACCCTGCACCATTTACGTCAGCAAACTCGCAAGCCAAAAGGTAAGCTCAACCACTGTTTGGCCGACTATGTTGCTAAATCTGGAAAAGCTGATTACATCGGCGCGTTTGCCGTCACTGGTGGCGTTGGCGAAGAACAAATCGCCGAAGCGTTTAAAGCTGCTGGTGACGATTACAACGCTATCATGGTGCAGGCCGTTTGTGACCGCTTGGCCGAAGCCTTTGCCGAGTACCTTCACGAGCAGGTGCGCAAGCTTCATTGGGGCTATGCGGCAGATGAAGATTTAGCAAACGATGATCTGATCCGAGAGAAGTATCAGGGCATCCGCCCTGCGCCGGGTTATGCCGCTTGTCCTGAGCATACTGAGAAAGGCAAAATCTGGCAGATGCTGGATGTTGAGGGCAAGATTGGCATGAAGCTTACGGAAAGCTACGCCATGTGGCCGGGCGCCTCGGTGTCTGGTTTCTACTTTAGTCACCCGGATGCCAAGTACTTTGCTGTAGCCGGTATTCAGCGTGATCAAGTGGAACAATACGCTGCCAAGAAAGGCTGGGACATGGCCACAGCTGAACGCTGGCTGGCGCCTAATATCGCCTACGACACTGACAGCTAAGTCTAGCTGACTGCGTTGCCCATCGCTAGCGCAACGCAGTTTGCTGCACTTCCAGGCGTATTAGGGCCATCACTGACCTCGCCTATTGTGCTAACTCAAACTCTGAGCAATTAACTGGCCACTATGCGCAACTAATCGATATGGATTTTTGCAACTTAGGCTAAGTTAAAGGAATGGCAGTTGATCAGAGGGACGTTTCAATGAACAGACGGCGCGCGAAGCGTTTACTGTTGTTGCCAATCATTACTCTGATCGTGCTGCAAGCCGCCGAAGCAACGCCATCCTCAACCCAGGCGATTGAGTACTGGCTAACACAGCACTTCGTTCATTCCACCCTCAGCAAAGAGCAACAGCAAGCGGAGTTAAAGTGGTTTCATCAAGCTGCTGCGCCTTATCGCGATCTCACTATTCACGTGGTATCCGAGGACATTCCAACCCACAGGTACGAGTCACAAGTGTTGGCGCGGGCCTTTTATGATCTGACTGGCATTCATGTCATTCACGAAGTCACCAAAGAAGACGATGTGGTGCGCAAACTACAGGTGCAAATGGAATTGGCTTTGCCGATTTATGATGCATATGTCAACGATACCGATTTTATTGGCACCCATTCGCGCTACCCAGAAACCCTTGCGATTTCAGCAATGATGCAAAACGAGTGGCAGCACATTTCACTGCCAACGCTTGATTTAGATGATTTCATTGGCCTGCAGTTTGCCACTGGTATCGACGGCCAACTTTACCAACTCCCCACCCAGCAATTTGCCAACCTGTACTGGTACCGCCATGACTGGTTTAGCGATCCGCAGCTGCAACAGCGATTTCAAGCGCACTACGGTTACCCCTTAGGCGTACCACAAAACTGGGCGGCCTATCAGGATATTGCCAACTTTTTCACCAATATCGTCAAGACAATCGATGGCCAGCGGGTTTGGGGCCATATGGATTACGGTCACTTTGATCCATCCTTAGGTTGGCGGATCTCTGATTCTTGGTTAAGCCTCGCTGGTGCCAATGACATCCTGCCGGACAATGGCCAACCCTACGCCGAGCAACAAGGTGTCGGCGATTGGGGCATTCGAGTAGAGCATTGTCACCCTGTTGGCGCTTCTGTTAGCCGCGGGGGCGCGCTGGATAGTCCTGCAGCTATTTATGCAGTAGAAAGTTACATCAGTTGGCTTAACCAGTATGCGCCACCAGAAGCCCGCGATCTGACTTTTTCAACATCTTCGGCCTATTTGGGCCGCGGCAATATTGCCCAGCAGATCTTTTGGTACACCGCATTTTTACCCGACCTACTGACCGACCAACTGCTCGATAGCGACGGCAATCCGAAATGGCGGGTCGCGCCCAGCCCTCGTGGTAAATATTGGCAAAAAGGCATGAAGTCGGGTTATCAAGACGTCAGCGGCTGGACCTTTTTACGCTCAACCCCAAAGCATCGCGCCGCAGCGGCTTGGCTATACGCGCAGTTTGTTGTATCTAAAACCGTCTCCATGACCAAATTTCTCAACGGCTTTACGCCGATCCGCCAATCCGACATACACTCCCGCTATTTGACGGCCAATTCAGATAAGTGGGGCGGGCTGCTGGAGTTCTATCAAAGTAAGGCGCGTCATTATTGGACCCCAACAGGGCTAAGCGTGGCCAATTATGCGGCCTTATCCGATGCTTGGTGGCGTCATATCGGGCCTGCCGTTCAAGGTAAACAAACCGTCACCGACAGCATGAAACAACTTGCCAACACTGTTGAGCAGCGCCTGCTTGCAATCAGCAAAACAGATGATTTGCGCTGCGCACCAACACTAAGGGAAGCAAAGCCCGAGAGCTACTGGCTCAGTCAACCGGGCGCCCCGTGGCCGCAGCAACAGGCACCGGATAAACCAGCAACCTTACCCTATCAACAGGCGCTACAGCTATGGCAAGACTAGTGCCACTCATTCTCTGCCTGTTGCTCGTTACACCAGCGTCGGCCACCATCAAGTTATTGGTGTATGACTACCCGCCATTGGTACAAATTAATCGGCAAGCTAAACCAACTGGCCATGCTATTGACTTGGTTACACCGCTGTTTTTGCAAGCTGGCGTCCAATACCAATTCGTCAAATTGCCGCTCAAGCGAGCGATTCAACAAGCGGCGCAGCACAAAAACACCTGCACGTTTCCGGTGTTCCGAACCCAGCGGCGCGAAGCAGATTTTCGTTGGATTGGCCCCATATCAGTGAATCGTTTTGGGCTCTATTCGCTCGCTGAAAACAACCACCAGCTAGTTACTTTAAATGACGCCAAAGCCCATAAAATTGGTGTCTATGCTGGCTCTGCAGTGGCCAACTATCTTACTGACAACGGCTTCAGCACCTACGAAACCAGCAGCATCGCCCAAGGCTTGCAGATGTTGAAACATGGTCGCATTGAATTTTGGGTAGCAGACATCCAATCGATACAGCAAGCTTCGAGTTTAGTCGGCGAACAACAGTTGACGCCGAGCCTAAGTTTTTACACCAGCATGAGTTTTATGGCGTGTAACTTGAGCAGCGATGCACAGGATTTAGATGCCCTGGAAGCCCAGTTGAAAACCATGTACCTGACCGGCCAGGCACAACAACTGCTCCACTTAAGCTTTTAGCGCTAAAATCACAACTTGGTTCGTGCTGGCTCGCTCTGGCAGTCATTAACATTCTGTGCCACCATTGCCCATACCTTTGCCCTTGAGCACTAAATGCCACATCAATGCCTGCTGCTAAGTATAACAGTATTAAACAATTTTTATTTAATGAGATCGCCTCGGGGCGGTGGCCGGAACATCACCGCGTGCCATCGGAAAATGAGTTGGCTAATCAATTTCAGGTCAGCCGGATGACCGCCAGACGAGCGTTGCAGGAACTAGCTGATGAGGGAGTGCTGCTACGCACGAAAGGCTTGGGTAGTTTTGTTGCACCATTTAAAAGCCAAAGCTCGCTGGTGCAGGTCCAGAACATTGAACATGAAATTACCCAACGGGGCCAACGCCACCATACTGAACTCATTACGCTAGAGTCGCGCGAGTCGGATCAGGAAGTCTCCATTGCGCTGAGCTTGCCCATTGCCAGCCCGGTATTTTTTGCCGCCATCGTTCACTATCAGGACGACTTGCCAATTCAACTTGAGGCGCGTTATGTCAATGCCAGACTGGTGCCTGGCTTTATTGAACAGGATTTCAGCCAAATCACCCCCCATGACTACTTGAGTAAAATACTGCCCTTAACCGAAGCTGACCATTTGGTTGAAGCCGTATTGGCCGACCGTCAGACATTGCACTATTTAAAGCTCAATCCACCACAGGCTTGTCTGCAATTAACTTGTCGCAGTTGGACCGCCTTGGGCGTGGTCAGCTACACCCGTCTCACTCATCCCGGCCAACACTTTC
Organism: Neiella litorisoli; assembly: GCF_014773395.1. Classification (GTDB taxonomy): domain Bacteria; phylum Pseudomonadota; class Gammaproteobacteria; order Enterobacterales; family Neiellaceae; genus Neiella; species Neiella litorisoli. The sequence continues at coordinate 63,316 of NZ_JACXAF010000004.1, forward strand.
GACTCGGCTAATACCAGCAACAAATTAGTTGGCAGCAATGCCATGGAACTGTCATTAACTCATGGTTAATTAGACACTTTAGAGTCGAACCATTGTGAGTAACTGCCGCTAAATATGAAGCGCATGATGTTGTCAGTAACCGGTGCGTTACTGTTAGTGATCGGGTTGGTGTTGATCCCAATGCCAGTGCCTATTGGTCTGGCGATTGCCATTACTGGATTGGCGCTGCTGATCCACAATAACGAGGCGGTACGCCAGCTAATCCGCCGCTGGCGCCAGCGTTACCCCGCCATCAATGACAAACTGCGACGAGCCGGTGCCGCGCTGCCAAAACCGTTGCGCCGCATCGTCAGTCGCACCAAGCCTCCAGTGCAACAGCGCAGTAAATAAGCGGCCCTTAGTACAACGCCCGCTCTACGGCCGGTTGCATGATTTGTTCTGCAGTCATGCCCAGCTCTTTCAGTAAACGGGCGTCATGGCCATAAATGTCGTCATGGACAATCAGGTGATCGTCATCATCGACAACGGCGGTGAGATAAATAATACCCACGGTAATCGCGGTCTTGAGCGGCACCACTTTCGCCGCGTCCTCATCAAACTCCTGATTAATGGCTTGTTCATCCCAACCTTCAGGGTTAAGCACCCAATTGGCTAAGCCCGGCACATCGCCAACCCGAATACAGCCATGGCTGAAATCGCGGCGCTCTTTAGCAAACAGGCTTTTAGCCGGCGTGCCGTGAAGATAAACGTTGTTGGCGTTAGGGAAGATGAATTTAGCTTCGCCCAACGCGTTATGGGGGCCGTTGGATTGACGCAACAAAAATTCGCCGCGCTTGAGTGCAGCGATGTTCTCAGGGGTTGGCGGGAAGACCTCTGCAGTTTTTGAGAAATGTTTCACCAACTGAAAATTGTGCTGCTCAAAAAAGCCCGGCTCATCAACGTGGGGAATGTATTCGCGACGCAAAATACTGTTGGGCACATTCCAATAAGGGTTAAACACCATGTAGGTCATGTCGGCAACAAACAGCGGCGTGCGATAACGGCGGTAGCTTTTGCCAACAATGACATCGGAGCTGAACGTCATGTGTTGCTGGCCTTGCGAGTCTGCTTCAATGCCGTACATGGTGAACGATGGCACGTTGACCAGAATGTAGCGGGTATCAACAATTTTTCGGGGCAACCAGCGCAGTCGCTCCATGGTGGCGATCATTTGCTGCTCGCGCATCGACCAGTCTTTATTCAGCGCTTGGTAGGTCCGCTTACCGATGATGCCATCCTGACCGAGACCGTTGAGAAACTGAAAACGTTTGATGTTAGCAACCAACGCCGGATCGTAACTGCCTGCATAATTCATCGGCTCAGCCGCTGGTACCAGCTCAACAACACGATCAGCAATGGCTTGGTATAGAGACTCCGCAATAGCGTCCCCCGGGTGCAGGGTTTTGCCCTCAGCAATGGTTTGCCACGGCTCACCGGCAAGGCGCTTATCGACAATATGAATCATCGCCTGCTTGAGACGCTGATACAGCAACGATGGTGGCTCGGCTTCGGCTAGAATAGCAACTGGATCGGCACCATCGGAGATCCGTTGTAGCAAGTGGCCCGGGTCGTCTGCCTCAACCACTTCAGGAAAACCTTGATGGTGGGCAGTGGGCGACGTTCGGCCAACCTTGACATCCGCTGCGTATTGTAAAAAGCCAAGGCTGAGCAGCAGCTCTGCCCGAGATTTTGATAACTCGCCAAAGGTATGCTCCGAGGCAATCATATCGATGGTATCGACAAAATAATCGGCTGGCCGCAAGCCGTTGTAGTGAGCTTGTTTTAACACCTCAAATAACGCTTTGGCTTGTTCGGTTGGCTGGCCATCGATATACCAGATTGGCTGATAGTCTCTGAATTCGTAAAAACTCACCAAGTGACTGTAGTGCTCGCTGAAACGTGGCAGTTGCAAGGTTTCGGCAGGTAATTCGTCATTAAGATTCTGGGCAATGTAATCACTGATACTGGCAACGGCAATCGCTGGCAGTAAACAAACAACGGCGAGTAATCGGCGTAACATATCGCTTCCTTGGCAAATCGTTTTGGCTATAAAGCCTAGTCGAGAAATCAGCCAGTGCAGGCTTATTTTTGGAGGTTCAGTCGCTCAGCAATTCGTTGTTTTAATCCAGAAAAACGCACAATTCGCTGACTCAGCGCATGATGCCAAACCGACTCGCTGGCACAAAGGGTCAGCCGCTGTTTGGCACGGGTAATGCCAGTGTAAAGTAACTCTGGACTTAATAGCTCATGACGTTGCTGCGGCAGCAACACCGCGACATGACCAAATTCTGAACCTTGGGTCTTGTGAATCGTCATGGCGTATACCGGCTCTACCGGTGGCAATCGTGATAAGCTGACCCGACGAAATGTCGGCTGGCCCTGCTCTTGCCCCTCAAACCAAGCCATCAAACGCCCCTGTTCATCGGGCCAAATTAAACCGACATCGCCATTGAAAAGCTCAGTGGCATAATCGTTCTCAGTCACCATGATTGGCTTACCGCGATACATCTGACTAGGCTTGATTAGCAATTCTGGTGGCATATTGGCTTGATTCAACTGTTGCGCCAGCAATTGTTCAATCCGCTGGTTTAGCGGCTCGACGCCACGTTCACCAACTCGCGTTGCCACCAACAAGCGGAATGCTGCCAGCGCAGCAAAGCCATCACTGAGTGATTGGGCTTTAAATATCCCACGGTACTCCGCCACCACGGCGCGGCTCAGCCAGATCTGCCACTGATCATCGGCAACTAATTGCACTTCATGGTCAAACGCCAGCGTCTGCTGACCGCTGTGCCCTTGATGATGACTCAACAATTGCCAGCTGGCTTTGGCCTGACATTGGATCACCAATTGCGCTACCTGGCCGATGGCACCGGCAAAGCGATGACTTTTTCGCAGCATGGTTTGGTAATCAAACGCGCTATTGGCAGCCACAGGCACCACTTGCTGACTCAGCGTTGCAATCAGTTCGGCAGCTTGGGCCGAGTAACCACAATCGCGCTCCGTGATATCGGCCAGCACACAGCCAGCGTCAACCGATGGCAACTGATCGACATCGCCCAGCAAAATAAGTTTGCTGGCTGCTGGCAACGCATCGAGCAATTTAGCCATCATTGCGGTGTCGACCATGGACACTTCATCAACCAATAAAATATCGCAGGGCAGCGGATGTTCGGCATGATAGTTCAACGCCATCCGATCCGGACGGTAACCGAGCAGTCGATGCAAGGTTGCAGCCTGCTCTGGAATGGCAGCAAGCAGATCACCGCTCACGCCTTGTTCGAGCAATTGCGATTTAGCTCCGGCAATCGATTCACTTAGACGCTGGGCAGCCTTGCCGGTTGGCGCTGTCATCATGATCCGTTGCGGCTCGTCCGCGGCAATCAATAACGCCGCCAGCAACCGCGTCACTGTGTAGGTTTTGCCGGTGCCGGGCCCACCACAAATCACTGTCAGCGGACGCCCTATAGCATTGGCAACAGCCACTTGCTGCCAGTCCGTCTCATCACTGCTGGTGTTGCTAAATAACGTCGGCCACTGACTCGTCAAGCGCTGACATGCAGCGGCTGACACCGTTTGGCGTTGCATTCGATTGGCTAACTGTTCGGCAATCGCTTGTTCGTGCAGCCATAACCGCTGCAGATAAATGCGCTGCTCGGCGATCACCACAGGAATTGACGGCGTTAATAGGCTGGCTAACTTCGCTAAAGCATCGTGTAACGTTGGCGGCGACGGAAACAGATAGCCGCTGTCGGGCTGATCGCTGTGCTGCCACAACCTTTGTTGCGCCAACCAGTTCACCTCAAGGCAGTTATGGCCTTGGCGCTGCGACCAGCAAGTAGCAAGCAATAAATGCCAAATTAACTCATCGACATCGCCGGCTAACTGCTGCTGCCATTGCTGCACCAAGAAATAATCGATCGCCTCAATGCCTGCTAACTGCTGCTGGCAGCGGATTGAATTGGAATAGCTCACTGAACCACCTCAGCCGCTTCGGCAAATAAATCGTCAAGCGCTAGCAACAAATCAATGTCCAAACGACGATGGTAAACGCCAGGGTAATTTGCCTCCTCCTCGTTGTGCTGATCGCTCATCCCGCGCAAATAGAAATAGTAAACGCCGCCTAAATGTTGCTCTGGCTGGTAATCCGCTAAGCGCACTTGCAAATAACGGTGAAGCGCAAGACTGTAGAGCAGATACTGCAAATCGTAATAATGAGATTGATTATTCAGGTTCAGCGCCTGCCATTGGTAATCGGCCAGCCGGTTGCCCATGTGAGTGCTTTTATAGTCGGCCACGTAGTAACGACCCTGATACTCAAAAATCAAATCGATAAAGCCATGCATCATCCCCGATAATTGCTCATCACCGGGTAAGATCACCGCTTCTTTTTGCGCTCTATGCTGGCCTAATAGTTTCGCCAGTTGACGTTTTTGTAGCGATGCAATCGGGAAGTAAAACTCACTTTCGCGCAAGGTGGCTGACCAAGGTAATTGTGCCAAACAAAAGCTGCGCTGAGAGTCATACAAGTCAGGCAGAGGCGTCTTTAGCACTGCCTCTAGCCAATCAATTAGATCCTCACATTGCTCTGGTTCAAGCTGGCCAAAACGTTGCACTGGACCGTTCAAGGCGGCATGCCAATTGGCATCACTGAAATCGACATGTTCAAGAATATCGTGGAGTAAATTACCGGCCGCGGCACCTTTTTTTAGGGTAAAGCGCAGTTCGCTCGGCGCTTCATCATGACCAGCGTCGAGCGCTAATTCGCTTTGCGGATCGCTGTGTTCTTTTTGGTCGAGCCGGACTTGGTGGGCATTGCGAGTTAGCGCCGAAAACGACGTCAATCGCCAATCATCAGCAATGGTGCCTTTAAAGCTGGCCGCTTGCAGTTGCTGTGGCGCCGTTGGCTGTGGTGCGGACATGGCTAAGTCCAGCGAGTCTGCGGCGCTAATGATCGCGCTGTGATTACTATCAACGGCGGTTAACTGGCTGATTTCACTCGGCCAGTCGCCTTTGTTGGGCATTGCCAATGCCTGTCCGAGTGCGGATTTGTGGCTGTCTTTAAACGGCGCAACCCCCAAATAACAGCGATGCTCGGCGCGGGTGACTGCGACATAAAGCAGCCGCATGGCTTCGGCATGACCTTCCAAGCGAACCTGCTTTAACGCCAGATCAGACTGGCCAAGTTGGCAAACTGCAGCGTTTGATTCGGGATCTTGATAGCGATACACCTCAATGTAACGACTACCAAATTTCGCCGGATCTTGGTACTTGGCGGCAAACGGTACAAATACAATGGGGTATTCCAGCCCCTTGGAGCCGTGCTGGGTCACAATACGAATAAGGGCATTGTCGCTTTCGAGCCGCAGCAGGTAGTCGTCCTCTGCACTGTCCAAGGTGAGCTGACGTTGCAACCAATTCAGCAACTGCTGCGGTTGCTTGTATTGGCGACTGCGCTGCTGAAGGATTTCTGCTAAATGGAGCATGTTAGTGGTAGCCCGTTCATGGCGGCTCGACGAGGGCTGAAAGTGGTCCTGCAATAACCGCAACATCAACGCCATGATGCCTTTTTGCTGCCACGTTTGACGCAACTCCAACACCAAGGTTCGTGCTTGCTCGAACTCAGATTCAAATTCAACCTGCTGAAAATTGATTAAATCCTGCGCGTCAAAGGCCAATAGCGGCGACGCCAATGCGCGGATTAATTGGCGATTATTGTGACAGTGCCAAATGCCCTGCAAGGCATGACACAGTTCGGTCGCCTCGGGGCTATCGAACAAGCGCTCTCGATTGCTGACAAACACCGCATCTAGCCCAACATCGGCCAATGCCTGACGGACGAAAGTTGCCTCTCGGCCTGACCGCACCAACAGCGCGATATCCTGAGGTTGTATCGCCTCGCCGCCTAATTGAGCTTGCGCCAGCAGGCGTTTGGCTTCGTTAGCGCACCACGCAGCCAATCCTAGGTGGAAGCCATCTGCACCAGCTGCCGGGGCATCATCTTCAGCCAGCCAAACATATTGCATTGCCGCATCGCGTTGTGGATCGCGCAAAGGTCGTTTGCATGCAGCAGCATGTGGAGTCGAGCCGATCTGCTCGTAATGAATGCCAAAACCAAACACATCCGCTGCGCTTTCGGCTAAGTCCGCGCCCCAGAACAAACGGTTGTAGCTGGTCACCATGGCACTGACCGAGCGCCAGTTGGTATCCATGTGCCAGCGATAGTTGGCAGCCTGCCGTGCCTGCAGGTAGGTAAAAATATCGCCGCCACGAAAACCGTAAATGGCCTGCTTGGGATCGCCAATCATCAACAGCAGCGCATCATCACGGGCTGCTGGGTACAATACATCGAAAATTCGATATTGCGCCGCATCCGTGTCCTGAAATTCGTCGACCAAGGCCACCGGATACTGTTGTTGCAATTGCTGGCTTAGCGCACCATCGGGCGCTGACGCCAGACTGTTGTGAAGGCGATGGATCAGATCATCATAGTCAAGTAATGCCAGCCGTTGCTTAGCCGCAGCCATGGCTTGGCGGATGTCGTGAATGCCATCAATCACGAGCTGATAAGCGCGCGCTTGCTGCTGCCGCTGTTGCGATGTCACGAGCTCTTTTGCCAAGCTGGTTAGTTGCTTGAGTTGTTGCAGGACAGGCTTTACCGCCGCCGCTTTGGCGCGATATTTATTAAAAGTGGCGAATGCCGTCGCCAGCTTCACCGGATAGTGTTTAGCTTCGCCGGCGATACCGGCTAGCAAGTCGGGCCACGATGATGCCAGCGGCGCATGCGGCTCAAGTAAGTCCGATAAAATCTGCTGTTGCTGTTGTGCTAACAGCGTCAGCATGGCCGCTTGCTGTTGCTGATACTCGGCAGTTAATAATGCGATCGAATCATCACTTAAGTACGCAGCGAAGCCATTGATCAGTTGATGATCGCCAGCCAGTTCACGGCCAAATGCCTGAATAAACTGCTCTGGCTGATGCCAGCCATGTTGTGCTAACACCGCATAGTCGCTTTGCTGGCGACTGATTTGGCGAAGCCAATCTTGTACGGCTTGCTGTTGCAACTGGCTGACATCCGCTTCCATGGTCACTTCAAACGGCAAGGCACTTTCAAATGCCTGTTGCGACAACACCCGATTACAAAAACCGTGAATGGTGTAAATAGCGGCTTCATCCATTTCTAATAAAGCCGCTTGCAGCAGCGAGCGGGCTTTGTCGCCATCGCAACGCTGCGCTAACGCGCTAAAAAACGGATCCTGTTTTGCTAATTGCTGCCACTGACTGAGCGTTGCCCGCAACGTTTCGGCGATGCGGCCGCGCAGCTCTTCGGTCGCCGCGCGGGTAAAGGTCATCACTAGAATTTGTTGCACCGGCAATTCCCGCTCCAACAACAGGCGCAAATACAAGCGGGTGATGTTATAGGTTTTGCCGGTACCGGCGCTGGCTTCAATCAGGTGGCGACCAAATAAAGGCAAGTCCTGAGCGAGCAGTGGCGCCGATGCGGCATCGGGCTTTGCCACTTGCAGATGATCGGTCATGCGGTTTGCTCCTTATCGCCAAACAAAGCTTGATACATGGGTTGATAAGTCGCAGCCATTAGCTCAAGTAGCTCATCTGACGGCACCGGATAATTATCTTCATGCTGATAAAACCACTGAAAATATGGGTCTTGGTCGAGCCCCGGCAGCGGCGCAAAAGGTTTCGATTCGACACAATCGCGCCATGCTTTGGCAATACTGCCTTCGGCCAGCTTATCGGTTAGCGACTGCCAAGGCTCGGCCTGCCAGATAGCCTGAGCCAAACGACTAAACAGCGGTAGTGGTTGGCTCAAGATCTGCTGGCGCGTATCGAGCAGTTGCTGTAACAAGCGCTCGGCCAAGTTGGCTTCAATCGACGCCGCAAGCTGATGACAAATGACCTGGCCAGTTTTTGAATCAAGGTAAAGCCCAACGCTGGATAGCGGCCGCTCGGCCTGCAAAGTGGCAATTAAATGATGAATCCATAACTTGACTAATTGATTGGCGCTATCGCTACCTGGGTGATAACAAACAATGCCCTGTTGGTCGGCTTGCCACTGCAAATCAGCGCTGATTTCGCAAGCGCCGAGGCTAACTGCATATTGCTGCGCAGGTGCAACGCCAATCTGCTCGATGGCATCCGCCAGATTACTGGCTCGCTCGCTCCACTGCTCGATCTCAGCGTCAATCATTGGCGTCTTTGGCAATTGCCCTGAGGCGAGTAGTGCCTGCTTGACCGTGGCAGCCGACTCACCGCTGAGCTGGGCCTGAACCAAACGCTGGGTGGCATCAAAGCGCATCAAGGTATCGCTGGCAAAAGGTTCGGCATCGGTCAACGGCTGTTGCTCGATATCAAGATATAACTGCAACCGCTGACGGCCAAATTGGCGCAACGGGTGGACTAAACACTGAATCAATTCGCTGGCGCTGACAGGGTCTTTTTCCGGTGGAATAGCAGCTTGGTTAGTGTCAACATCCGCTGCAATTGCAACCTGTCGCTGAGGCGCAGGTACAGGTTGCGCAAGGCGCATCCAACCAGCTTCAAAACTACTATCATCATTAGCTTGCGCTTGATACAACCGCGCACTAAATGGGTGTAACGGCTGCTGTTTAACATGACTTTGCGGACCGCTAAAGCACCAACCATAGCCCTGAGCTAAATAATCCATCAACTCGGCCAGAACCAAGCTCGGTTGGCGTTCATTGTTATCTTTCGAATCGCGACCCTGATAACTCAGAATTAAATGCTGGCGCGCGGAAATTAATGCTTCGAGAAACAAATAACGGTCATCGCCTCGGCGCGAGCGGTCGCCCTGCCTCCGGCCATGGCGCGCCATTAAATCGAAACTCAGCGGGTTACTTTGGCGCGGAAACACGCCATCGTTAAGGCCAAGAATGGCGATCACTTTAAACGGTATGCTACGCATCGGCACCATTGAGCAGAAGGTCACCTGCCCGGTCATAAAGTGGTTGCCGGTATCGGGTTGCGAGAAGTGATGACTGAGGTAATGTCGCATCACGCTAAGTTCAATGTCACAGCCATAATCGGCCTGCTCACAGGACACCACAAACTCGCCGAGCACCTGATGAATGTGTTCAATGACATACTGATCATCATCATGATCGTCAAACAGCTGGCTCAGACTTTGCTCAATAAATTGGCGCCATTGCTCAGCACTTCGCGGTGTTTGTAAGGCCGCACTAAGCCATTGCAATTGTTCTAAGATTTGCATCAATCGGCCCAGAAGCACGCCTTGCTGACCATCCACCACCGGCAGCCACTGAATACCATCAACAATCGTCTGCTGGCCGGAAGCAAAGCCTTGCAATAATCGAGTCAGACCCCACTGCCAACTATAGGTGCCCAAGTCGTAACTGGCGCCGGCAATCTGCTGCTGATGCTGCTGATCAATGCCCCAATGGATACAGGCTTGCTCTAACCACGACTCAATGGTGGCCAGCTCACTATCAACCAAACCAAAGCGCCGCTGCAGCGATGGCACCCGCAGATACTCAATAATTTGGCTGACTTCAAAGCGGCTATCGGGCAATTGCAACAAGTTCAGCAACGCGTTGATCACCGGCTCTGAATCCAACAAGGTCCGATCGGCAATCGAGCAAGGTAAACGCGGGACTTGCCCCGGTTCTTGATGTTCCCAAGGTTTGCGAAATACTGCATCGACATACGGCGCATAATCTTCAATGCGCGGGCACATCACCAATACATCACTGGGTTGCAATGCCGGATCCGCGTTAAACAAATGGAGCAGCTGATCATGCAGCGCCTGAATCTCGCGAAGGGCACTATGGCACGAATGAAAGACGATGGAATCGTCAATCACAGGCTCAGTTGCCGGCTGCGATCTGGCGTCGGTTAAATTGAGAATATCGCGCTGTATCGACGCCAATAACGAATGATGCGGCTGGCCACTGGTGTGATCGCTAGCAACTGTATCGGCTTCATTAAACGCGGCAATTTCTTGTACGCCGAGCTGTTGCAAGCCATTAAACAAGTCCTTGCCCTGCTGACCTAAATTGGCCAGTAGCGGGTTGCTCTGGCCATCACTGAGCCATTGCTGATATTGCTGCTGGCGGAGCGCTTTCGCCTGCGCTTTGTCTGATTGCAGTTCGCCCCAAAAATCGACACATGGATTAAGGTGAAACAGGTGAACATCAATGTGTTGCGCTAGCGCTTGGAAAAAAGCTAACGACTGCGGTGCCATGGCGTTAATGGCAAACAAGCTGATTTGTTTTGGTAATCGGGCTGCATAGCGCTCAAAATTATTTTCAATCTCAGCGATTGCCCGTTGCTGTAATGATGCAGGATGCTCTGGGCTATCAGCCAACAAGGCGCGCCACAAATAGGCCTGCCATTGCTCATCGGCACTCTCGCCTTGCGCACCCTGTTGCCATTGCTCAAGCCAGTCGCTGCGGTAGATTAAGTACTGCTCAAACAAGTCAGCAATTTTAGCCGCCAACTGATAACGCTTGAGATGGCCCTGAGCGCTGTTGCCTTCTAGCCAATAACTCTGCAACGGCGCACATTCCGGCGCTGCGATGGTTGCCTCTGCCGCCAGTAACTGATCCAGCTTCCAGACCATGACTTCTCGACGAAATGGTGATTGCCGTGGCACGGAGTCCCCCAGCAAGATCCGAGCGGTGTCCCAAATAAACCGCGACGGCATCGGAAACTCCAAGTTCATCGCCACTCCTTGCTGCTTGGCCAACTCCATATTGAGCCAATGCTGCATGCCCTGACTTTCAACCAGAATGACATCAGCAGCCAAGACATCGCTGCGCCGATATTTGAGTACCGCTTGTAACAGCTGAGAGAGTATTTCAAGACGATTGGAGGGGTACAGGGTGAGCACTAATGGTCCTTGAGCTGGTGCGGAAATCCGATGCTCCAAGGGTACTCAGATTTGGCCGTAAAAACGAGCCTAGCAGCACAAACTAACAAAACAGGCGCCATCAAGGCGCCTGCTAACTGAATCCGAAATGAATTGATTACAACGCGGTCGTCGCGACGGTCAGTTGGTATTGGCCTGGCTGGTAAATGGCACTGGCCTGCCCCGGTAACGTCACCTTAGCGGTTGAGTTATTCGGAACTTCGAATTGCCAATGGATGACATCGCCTTGGCGCTGCCAACGACTGACAATGGTGCCATAACCGGTCTGATAGCTAACATTGACGTGGTCTAAGTCAGCTGGAAACACAGGTTGCAGAGCAAAATGCTGAAAGCCTGGGTTATCACCAAGCGGTCGAATGCCACCCAAGCCTTCATAGAACCAACCGTCATACCCACTGTGGAACGGGTGATTCAAGGAACGGCCCGGCGCGTTCTTGCGCATCGGATCGGCGTCTGGCACATACACACCTTTACGCTCCCACAACGTGGTTGCCTGTAATTTATCAAACTGCCACGCATAGCCCGGATAGCCTTCTGCAGTGAAGATGTTATATGCGGTATCGCCATAACCATAATCGCTGAGCGCGCGATAGACATAGGTCTGGCCAAGGGCACCGATAGAGCCATGGCCTTGCCATGTTTCAACAACATCTTTATTCAGCGCATCAGCAATTGACTGCCGCAACGTTATAGGCGCAATGCCAAAGCGCAACGCCATGGCATCAGCAGTTTGACTGCCATAATGGCCAGTTTCAGGGTTATAAAACTCGTTGTGGAATTGCTCACTAATAGCGCCAAACAACGACTGATAGCGCGCCGCATCGGCATCTTTACCAAGCAATGCGGCAATTTTCGACATCAGATTAGCGCCATGGGCCAACAGTGCCGAACTGGTGATCGTTGGGCTGGTATGTTGCGGATTGCAACGTTTACGTCCCATACCGGGTTTCAGCACGGGATCACACCAGTCGCCATAGCCAATGCGCAACAAGCCGTTGTCGAGTTTGGATTCAGCGGCGTCCATGTACTCCACCATGCTGTCATACTGATCGCTGAAGATTTGCAGATCACCATGATGGCGATAATGCTCCCAAGCAATCATGATCTCAGCAACCGCCCAATCGTAAGTGCCACCGTGAGAGCGCTTGCCCGGCACCACGGCCGGCGCGATGTGGCTCGAGGTAGCAAAATCACCGAGATATTTCTGCCACAGGTTTTCCATATTGAAGTTGTAGTTACCCGTGATCAGCGCAGCATGGGCGTCACCAGTCCAGCCTGCACGTTCACGGATTGGACAATCCATCGGCACCGCCATCAGGTTACTCTCGTAACTCCAAAGGGCCATGTCATGAATGCGATTCAACAACTCGTTGGAGCTGGAAAATTGCCCCGCCACTCCGACATCACTACGTACCAAGTGAGCGCTCAACACATCAAGCGTCGGCGCTTCAGTTAAGCCAGTCATTTCGACATAACGGAAACCATGCCACGTGAACACTGGCGTCCAAGTCGCCCCATCGTTGCCAGAGGCAATGTAGCTATCTACTTGTTTAAGCAATGGTGCTCCGCCGCCACTTTTCTGGCTGATATTTCCTTCAACATCAGCCCATTCGGCATAGCGCAGATTAATGGTCTGGCCCGCAGCAAGTCCTAATTTGGCTAAATCAATGGTCGGTACACCAGTAAAGTTTTGGCCAAAATCAAAAGTCCAAACGCCCTCGCGAGGCTGATAAATCTTGACTGGCGTCATTTTCTTAATGGCACGGATCGGCGGCAGACGCTGAGGCTCTAAACGCCCCGTCGGCCATTGTTCAAGTGCTTGTACTGGCTGCCAATTTGCTAGTTCGTTGGCAGAAAGTTGTTGATTCCAATTAGCAACAACTTCATTGGCATCAAACAGCTCACCCGAGAACAGCCCGTCTTTTAACACCGGAGATGGATGGCTGCGCCACTGTTCATTACTTGCCACCACCGCTTGGCTACCATCGGCATAGGTCAACTCAAGTTGGGCAATAAACTTAGGCTGACCATAAGAGAGGGTTTTCTTCGCTTGTGGGCCCACCTTTTCATCGGGGTTCTTCCACTTGCTAAACGCGATGTTTTCATCGTACCAACCGCTGCCTAAGTGAACCGCAATGGTATTGGCGCCCTGATTCAACAGCGCGGCAACATCATCAGTGTTGTACAAAATACGCTGATCAAAATCAGTTTGGCCTGGGTCCATCAGTCGGTCATCGACCTTTTGGCCATTAATGAACACCTCATAATAGCCAGCGGCAGTGCTGTGCAAGCGCGCTTTGACAATGGTTTTATCAGCATCAATAGCAAAGTCATGGCGGAATAAACTGGCTGTCGGTTGTTTTTTGAGTTGCTCAACCACTTCCAATTGCTTTTCTTTCTTGCTGGCTGGCAGTGCTTCGGTGATATCAGGGTGAACATTGGCCGCATAAAGGATCCAAGGCATGCGTGCCTCGGAACTATCGGCAACGACACGTTGTTCAACCTGAAGCCACTGTGCCTGCCAATCGGCCTGCTCAATTAAGCCCATTTCCCATTGCCCTACTTGGCTCCAAGGGCCCGGTTGCTGTTGGTTCTCAGCCCAAACGCGTACTCGCCAAAACGCTGTATCTTGTGCGCTTAGTGGTTGCCCAGCATAGGCAATGTTGACCGATTGTTGAGCCGCCACCTTGCCGCTGTCCCATAGGTCGGGATTGCTATTGGCGAGTCGCTCGGCACTGCTGGCAACTTGAACTTGGTAGGCGCTCTGGGTTTTGGCATTAGCATGCCATGACAACCGTGGCGTTTGGCTGTGAACATTAAGCGGCGTTGCCGTACCTTCCACCAACAGATTGGCAGGAGCTTGGTGATTGATGGGCTCACTCGGTTGCGGATCGCTGGCGCTGGGTTCGCAGGCCATAATCGACAGCACCAATGAGCAAATAGCTAGGGGCCGAAACATAGAACAATTCCCGTTTATTTATTTTTGATTAGGTTGTGGACACATCATCACATTGCCTTCGAAACATTGCCTTCGCAGATCCCCGTTTTCCCAGTTAAAGCCGGGAAGCAAGTAACAGTGTCATTAATGGTTGGTCGTAACGATACGATCACAAAATTAGCAATGCTGTGACAAATATCAATCAAATGAAGTTACATAATTGCACATTCAATCATGTAGAGTCATTATTCATCACACCGATGCATGACATCAACGAACAATTACAACAAAACTCATCAGCAGCAGCGGACGCACAGACTGGTTTGTCACTGAGGTAGGTAGTCCATGAACAAATACTCTATTCGTCGCCCTTTTTTAAAACTAGCCATGTGTTCACTGCTAGCGCTTAATCTGCACAATGCGTCGGCAGTGGAGCTTGTTGTGCCCAAGCCGAAAGGCGCGTCTGGCCAGCACAAAATTGAACTGCTCAAGCTCATTGCCAAGCATGCCGACCAGCCGATCACTGTTGTGCAAAAAGAAACATCGAACCGCATTCAAGAAATCAACATGCTCAATACCCAGCAGTTGAACGTGATGTGGGCACCGAAAACGGCAGATCTCGAAAGCCAATTGCATGCAGTCAAAGTGCCGCTCGATAAAGATATCGTTGGCTCGGTGGCGATCATCATCAGAAAGCAAGATTTAGCTAAGTTCAGTGCGGTAAACGAGTTGCGACAACTCAAAGCAATGCAGGCAGGCGTTCGCAAAGACACGGTAACCCGGCAGATCTTAGAGCAGCACTCCTTTGGTTTGGTATCGACCTTGCGCGGTCACTACGGCTACATGCTCGATGGCGAACGCTTTGACTATTTCCCGGTTGCGGCATCAAACGCCTACAGCCTCGCCTCCAATTGGGCGCAGAGCGAACAGCTGGATCTGATGGTCTACCCTGATTTGCTACTCAAACTTCCGCTTAATTCCTACTTTTATGTGGAAAAAGGCAATGTTCAGTTAGCTAATGTGATTGAGAGCGCTTTGCACAAAGCGATTGAATCCGGTGATTTTGACAAGTTGCTGAAAAGCTCGCCTGGCTATCAGGCCGCCCAGCAGTTCTATCAGAGTGACGACGTCAAAGTCATGGATATCTTGGCATCACTGTAACCAGTGATGCAGGCGCCATGTAAAACGGCAATGGTTGAATAACATGATTAAGTGCGTAATTTTCGATTGTGACGGCACCTTAGTCGACAGCGAACTGCTGTGTAACATGGCGCTCTCCCATGAGCTTTCAGACTACGGCGTAGCCATCAGTGCCGAGCAACTGGTTGCGCAATATCGTGGGGTTAAACTTGACCATATCTTGAGCGACATCGAGCGCCACTATGAAGTGACATTAAACGAGGAGTTTATTGTCACCTATCGGCGCCATGTTGCTCAGTTGTTCGACCGCTACCTGAAGCCGTGTGACGGTATTGAGCAAGCGCTTGAGCAACTGTCACTGCCGATTTGCGTGGCATCGTCAGGGCCGGTCGCAAAAATCAAACACGCCCTTGAATTGACCCAATTGGCTTCATTTTTTGGCAACAACATTTTCAGCGCCTATGAAATTGGCAGCTGGAAACCCGATCCAACATTGTTTCTTCACGCTGCTCAAACCATGGGGTTCGCCCCCGCGCAGTGTGCGGTTGTCGAAGATAGTGTGGTTGGCATTCAAGCAGCCCAAGCCGCTGGTATGAGCCCGATCCTCTACGACCCCCACAACATTCATCCAAAACTAGCAGATGTGCTGACCATTGCCAGCATGAGTCAACTCGGACTTGCCCTTGCGGCGCATTCTGTTGATTTAGCAAATCGAATCGATTAACCGGAGCCATAGTGAACGCAGTCAAAATTAGTCCTCGCCGATTCAACCTAACCAGCCTCTGTGGAGGCATTGTGTCGTCAGTAATCATCCTGACCAGTACGCCGTTACATGCGGCAACAGTGCCCGATTTGGTTTATTACGATCGACAACAACTTGAGGCTATTCAGGACGATATTGACGCAGGCCATGAGCAGTATGTGAAGGCCCTTGAGCAAGTCTCCGCCAAAGCAGACAAAGTACTCAAGCTAACCATTGATAGTGTGGTCAATAAACCCAATGCCGGCCCAAGTGGCGATAAGCACGACTACGTCAGCCTTGCGCCCTACTGGTGGCCGAACCCAGAGACTGAAGACGGCCTGCCTTGGATCCGCAAAGATGGTCAGCTCAACCCCAAAACTCGTGGGGTTTATACCGATCAAAAGCGAGCAGAGACTTTTCTCAGAGGGCTGGGCTCATTGTGGCTCGCATACACCTACACCTCTAAAGACCAATATGCGGATCACATGAAGGTTCTGCTTGACGCTTGGCTGATTAATGATCAAACCCGCATGAACCCAAACCTGAACTTTGCTCAGGGCATCCCAGGAATCAACGACGGCAGGCCGTTTGGCATTATTGAATGGAGCAAAGTCAGCCATATCGTTTCGGCCATGCAGCTACTGAAAGCCAATAATAAGATCGATAGCGACTTTGCCAGCAAAGTTGATCAATGGCTCAGCCAGTACTTGAACTGGTTACTGACTAGCGAATTAGGTCAGCAGGAATCGAGCAAAGCCAATAATCACGGTACTTGGTACGATTATCAGGTGATCGGGCTGATGACCTATTTAGGCAAAGAACAGGAGGCCAAGGCACACCTCAATATCAGCCAACAACGTATTGCCGAGCAAATTGCTGGCGATGGTGCCCAACCCCATGAGTTAGGCCGCACCAAGTCCATTAACTATGCCTCGATGAACGCCGAAGGGTTAATAAAAATCGCCTTTATGGCAGAGCAATTAGGTGTTGATTTATGGCGCTTTAAAGGCGAACAGGGGCAGAGTTTATCGGCCGCTGTTGGCTACTTTTATCCTTATTTAACTGGCGCGCAGCAGTGGCCACACCGGCAAATTTGGCGAACCATTGATAAAGCGTTTGTCGCCAAAACTCATCCGATGTTGTATGTCGCCCAAGCGTTCATGCCGAGTCTTAACTTACCTGCATCAATTGAAGCGCAAGTAGACCAAACGATTAGTGCGGAATATCGCCTGCTTTATCGTCCCAAACATGTCACAGGGGCCTATGATTAACCATTATTGGCTTGCCGAAAACGGCTGGTGGAGTTAGTCATGAGAATGACGCATTGGATAGCAATTGGCTTGGCAATATGGGCACTGGCTCTACCTGCGTGGGCCAAGCCGATTAATGTCCTCTATATGCCTCCAGGCACATCGGGCTACTGGCATGACACCACCATTCCCATGCCTGCGGTGGCTGAACAGCTCGGCATTAACCTGACCATAATGCCGATCAAAACCAAAGACTTTGACTATGAACAATCCATCATTGAGCAGGTGACTGGGCCCAACAAACCCGACTGGCTAATTTGGTCACAGCGCCGCTTAGCAACCGAGCAGATCCTTGATGTTCTTGAGCAGCAACAGATCAAGTCAATCGATATCACTAGCGGATTATTTGAACAGGTTAAAGCTCGAATCGGCTATCCACAGCAGCGATACCAGCAATGGATGGCGGAAGTGGTGAGTGATGAGTACTCGGGCGGCCGCAGCCTAGTGAATGACTTAATTCAGTTAAAAACCGATCAATTCAAAGCTGATCAACAGCAGGTGCTACGGTTAGTGGGCCTTGCCGGTAGTAAGCGGGTTGCCGCCACCCTGCTGAAAACATCAGCGATGCGCAGCACCGCAGAGCAAGAGAAGTTGGTTGAGTTGCTACAGGTGGTGTTCATCAATAACTGGGGCCGCGTCGACTCCCAACGCAAAGTGCAACAACTGTTCAGTCGTTACCAATCCATTGATTTATTTTGGGCCGCCAACACCGCCATTGCGCTTGGTGCGGTCGATCAAATACATGCCATGAACTTTGAACCTGATGATAAGCCACTCATTGCAAGCTTTGGCTGGAATCAGGACGTTTTTCAAGCCATCACCAATGAAGATATCGCCTTTAGCTTGGGCGGCAACCAATTTATCGGTGCTTGGTCATTAGTGGTTTTGTACGACATGGCCAACGGCTATGAATTAGCCGACATTGCCGAGAACAATATTGTTCAAATCCCGTTTTTCAAAGCAACAAAACAAAATATTGACGACATCATGCCCTTTTTTCAGCAAGCAGCATGGAAACAAGTCGATATCAAACAATTTTCACGTAAGCACAACCCTGATATTCAGCAATATAATTTCGACTTTTCTCAACTAATTAATCAGAGCCAGTCGTCAACAAATTAAGTTTATTTAAATAAAAGTCAGATAAATAAAAATACAAGAACAACGAACAATTTAACTTGCTAATTAAAACTTCATAGGAATTTAGAAGTGACATCTAACAATAGTATTTTTCAGCCACGCTTATTAGCCCGCGCCTTATGTCTTTCCGGGTTGGTTCTTGCGTTGCAAGCCTGTGCAACGCAAACACCACAGGCAAATGCTTCTCAGGCCGAGCAACCAGCCGATGCCATTAAAACCATTGCCATTGACCATGTGTGGTCAGGACACCGCATCAAACCGCATTTACTAACCCGCGGCGAACATCAATTTGTCAGCTACTTCGATGCCAATCGACAAATGACCATTGCCCACCGAATTGGTTCGGCGCCTTGGCGTTACTACAAAGTCGACAGTTGGTTAGGCTGGGATAGTCACAACTATGTCACGCTAGAAATTGATTCCGCCGGCCACATTCACGTCATGGGCAACATGCATGCCGATCCGATGGAATACTTCCGCAGCCGCAAACCATACGATGTTCGCACCCTAGAGCGTGTATCCGTAATGGTCGATGAAACGCTTGAGCAACGCATGACCTACCCGATTTTCATGGTCAACAAAAATGGCGAGTTGCTGGTGAAATATCGTGATGGTGGCAGTGGCAACGGTAACGAGATTTACAACATTTACGACACCAATACGAAGAGCTGGTCGCGCTTGCACAGTAACCAATTTCTCGATGGTGAAGGCAAAATGAGTGGCTATTTTGAAGGCCCTACCCTTGGACCTGACGGCTATTTCCATTTGATTTGGGTATGGCGCAACACGCCAAGTGCTGACACCAATCACAGCCTGTCTTATGCCCGCAGCGCTGACTTGGTCTCGTGGCAAGATTCCAATGGCAAACCGCTGGCGCTGCCGTTAACGCTGGCTACGACTGAAGTCGTTGATCCGGTGCCACCGAAAGGCGGCATGATTAATGGCAACGTTAAAATTGGCTTCGATCAAGACCAAAAACCAATCATCTCGTACCACAAGTATGACGCCGACGGTAATACTCAAATGCACGTTATTCGACGTGAAGAGAATGGCTGGCATGGTGTTCAGATCAGTGATTGGCAAGGCTTCCGCTGGGACTTTTCCGGTGGCGGTTCACTTGGCCGATTTGCGGTAAAACCCGAAGCACCTGAAGTGCTTGCAGACGGCAACATCGGTGTACTGGTGAGACGCCATGATGATGTCATGCGTTTTGTTTTAGATAGTGAAACGCTCGCCACCCTGCGCGTTGAAAAGGCCGATCTCTACCCGCCGCAGCTCGAAGCAAAAACGGCTGCAGCCAATCACTACATCAGCAAAGCCGCCGATACCAAACTTGAACATCATGTGTTCAAAGGCCAAGGCGACAAAGGACTGCAGGGACAATCTTACTATTTGTCATGGCAAAGCCAGCCGGGTAACCGAGACCGGGCACACGCCAAAATCACCGAGCCGAGCGTTTTACTTCTTCACGAAGTGAAATAAACGCCAATTTTTAAATCAAATATAACGAAAGAGTTGCCTGAAACCGACAGAATATCGTTCAGGCAACTCAATTAACGGCCGCATCATAAAATAAATAGCGGCAGAAAGAATTTACAGAACATCAAATTAATAATTATTAACAAACAGCAAATTGGGACAATTCAATTAACTAACTGACCATTTTGCAAACCCTAAACAGGAGAGTAATACGTGAGCGACATCCAGCACTACAGTAATTTTATTAATGGATCTTTTACTGAAAGCCCGAAACGAATTGAAGTGTTTAACCCAGCAACTGAAACGCTGATTTCAACGATTCCAGAATCAACCAGCGATGATTTGGACAATGCCTTAGAAGCCGCCACATTAGCGAAACGCGAATGGGCAGCGACTCCGGCCATCGAGCGTGCCCAGTACCTGCGCGCAATTGCCAACAAGGTGCGTGACAACAAAGATCGCCTAGCCCGAATCATTAGTGAAGAGCAAGGTAAAACCCTCGATTTGGCCACGGTTGAAGTGCAATTCACCGCCGATTACATCGATTACATGTCAGAGTGGGCGCGTCGCATTGAAGGTGAAATCATCACCAGTGACCGTAAAGGCGAGAACATCTTGTTGTTCCGCAAGCCGATTGGTGTGGTTGCAGGCATCTTGCCATGGAACTTCCCGTTCTTCTTGATCGCCCGAAAAATGGCGCCTGCATTAGTTACCGGTAACACCATTGTTATCAAGCCAAGTGAAGAAACACCAAATAACTGTTTTGAGTTTGCCAAACTGGTTGCTGAGACAGATTTGCCTGACGGCGTATTTAACGTTGTTTCTGGTCGCGGCGACATCGGTGCTGCACTT
This sequence comes from Neiella litorisoli, assembly GCF_014773395.1. Lineage (GTDB taxonomy): Bacteria > Pseudomonadota > Gammaproteobacteria > Enterobacterales > Neiellaceae > Neiella > Neiella litorisoli. Next base: position 83,883 of record NZ_JACXAF010000004.1, read on the forward strand.
TCTGGTAGCCCGAAGGTCGACATGATCAGCTTCACTGGTAGCGTCAAAACGGGTGAAAACATCATGGCGACAGCGGCACCAAACATCACCAAACTAAACTTAGAGTTGGGTGGTAAGGCGCCAGCTATCGTATTGGACGATGCCGATCTTGGCCTCGCGGTTAAAGCGATTCGCGACTCGCGCGTGATTAACTCGGGTCAGGTGTGTAACTGTGCCGAGCGCGTTTATGTTCAGCGCGGCGTCGCAGAAGAATTTATCGCTCGGATCACCAAAGAAATGGAAGCCACTCGTTATGGTAACCCGTTGGTCGACAGCGACATTGAAATGGGCCCATTGGTCAACAAACAAGGTTTGGACAAGGTGCATGCATCGGTTGAAAAAGCCATTGCCCAAGGTGCCAAACTCGAGTGTGGTGGTAAGCCGGCTGACGTTGATGTTGGTCACTACTTCTTGCCAACGGTTCTCAGCGGTTGTGACCACACCATGGACATTATGAAGCAAGAAACCTTTGGTCCGGTATTGCCAATTCAGGTGGTTGATTCACTCGACGAAGCCATTCGTTACTCAAACGCCTGTGAATACGGCCTGACCTCTTCGATTTACACCAAAGATCTGTCAAAAGCACTTCACGCGGTGAAAATGCTGGAGTTCGGCGAAACCTACATCAACCGTGAAAACTTCGAAGCGATGCAAGGTTTCCACGCTGGTGTGCGTAAATCAGGTATCGGTGGTGCCGATGGTAAGCACGGCCTGTACGAATTCCTCAGCACGCAAGTGGTTTACTTGCAGTCATAACGAATTGGTTGCAATAAAAAAGCTTGGCCATATGGCCAAGCTTTTTTGTTTGAGGAAACGGTGGTTTCGCTACATGCTAAAGCGGTAACAAGCGCTTTATATCTTGCGGCGTTGCATTGTTATTGCCGCCCTGATCGGCGCCAGTGATCCACCAATACACCATGCCCGCATCGGAGCAATCAAACTTGTTGGTTTGAAAATCAACCATGCCATCGCGCTCGGCGTAAGCCAGCATTTCCCAAATATAGGCAATTCCCGGTAATTCGTGGTTTTCAGCCCAATCCCAATCCGACATTGGTGTTTGCAAGCCAACGTTCTGATCGCCAATTTGATGCTCGGTCACGCCAAAGTCCAAGATTTGCTGCCAGGTAAAGAAATAGCCGCTATCGTCATTGGCTGGGTGGTGTGAGACCACATGCACATGAGGGATCGCCTTTGGGTTGGCCTGCTGCAGCGCATAACCGATCAGATCCGGCTCACCGGCTTCAATAATCCACAGCGGATCGTCAGCCGTTGAGGCATCAATGGCATCGACTAGATCTTGCGTGGCTTGCTGTTGCTGGGTGCGGCAGTTGTAGTAATCGCGCAGATTTTTGAACGGGCCAAAATACTCAATGCTCTTACCGCTCAGTTCATCAAGCACTTGTTGGCGGGTCACCTCACTGACCGCGTCAATTTGTTGTTTACCCTTGTTTTGCGACGGGTCCAAATCACACGAATGCGACAAATGAACCAGTCGGTCGCTTAACTTGGCCTTTTGCAGCATGGCAAACATGATTGGCGTTGCGCCGATATCATCGGGATCTGGCGAGTTACCATCGGCAACCACAGCCAACCGGCCAGCTGGCGCATTCACCACATCGAGCGCCACATCCGTGACATAGTTATCCCAAAAGGCGTGCACTGAATTGGCCTGATGATTCAACTCCAATGTCCACCAAGTCTCAACCAAATCCGAAAAATCAACGCCACCGGCTGGTATCGATGAATACTTTGCTTTGTGGTCGCCTTTACCGAAATTGCTTTGGGCGACGATTTGCTCGGCGGTTTGCCATAATTCACGGGCCTTCGCTTTGGAATTATTCGGACTCGTTGCCGCAGCTAACCATTTAGTGTCCTGATCGACGAACATTGGCGTCAGTGGCCCACGACGATTATTGCGATCAAACTTGCGCTTCGGCTTATTACCATCTTCAATGGCGCGGTAATCCGTGTTGGCCTTGACGTAATCAAGTTTGCTAGCCGTTGACTTTTGTTCGTTCCAAGCGCTGTGCTGAATCACAATGACATTGGTTTTGATCAAAGCCGCATCGACACCTTGGGCAGCTAACAACTGCAGCCAGTCATAAGTAAAGTCCGACTGACCGGCCTCCTGAACCCACACTTTGCCACCTTTAGCCAATACTGAACTGACTTGTTTGGCGGTACGCTTCACCGATGCCTGCCAATCTTGTTTGGCATCAGTCCAGCCTTTGTTTTCTGCAGCAAAAGCTAATTTGAGTAACGGATTCGGATTAATATATTGGCCTTGCTGAACACCCACCGTACCGGCGACTGCGTAACTCTTGATGTCGCTAAATTGTGGCGCCGCTAGCAGCGAGCCCAGCGCAGCAATGGTGTGAATATCATCAGCATCAGGCTTCGAATCAAACTGCGCGAGTAACAAATCATTGCTGCGATCGAAGCTTGCACGCTCTGGCCCTTGGTTGGCACTCAGCTTGAATTCCAGTTGCTGCCATCGGCCCCGCGCCCATGCGGTGCCCTCGCCTTCGGGAATTTGCCGATTTGTTTTGGCCATCGATTCAATGCCAATCTTATCGCCTTTGCTCAATGCAACCCGATGCCAGGTATGGGTTTCTGGTTTTAAATCTTGTTTTGAGCCGGGGCCAATATATGAGGCACGGTAAATCTTGATCGCTTTACCATTGTGCATCAGGCGGTAATTGGGCTCGCCATCTTCTTCGGTTAACACCGTAATGGTGATGTCGTAGAGCCCGGTTTCACCATCAAACTCACGCCAAGCCTGAGCATACATATTGCGGTAATCGAGCTTTCTGGCATCGATGCCCAACGCATCATTGCGCTGATCGACATAGTACGGCACCTGCCCAGCATCAATCACAGTAAAGTCAGCAGTTGCATCCCAGACCAGGGTGGGATCTGCGGCAGTTTGCGCCGCTTGGACAGCAACGCTTAACGGCAACGCTGCGCATATCAAAGTGGAAATATATTTATTCATCATCTCGGTGGTTACTTCATCGGTCTGGCTAAAACAGGTTGCTTGGATTTAAACGGCTGCCACTACCATTTATTGCGCGCAAATCAATCACAACCAATCACATAAAATCCATCTTATGGCGTAAAAAACCAAATATAAATAACATTATTGACTATTTGTGACCGGTGTTGATTGTTGGATTAACCCGTTTGTTACATAATCGCCATCATTCGAAATTTCTTTTAGTTTGCAAAGGGAAACGGAGTTGATGGCTAAGTTGTCAATCCATGCGCTGAGTATGGCTTTATCAGGCGTCGCAATGTCGAGTGCAGTTGTCGCAGCGCCAACCCATCATATTGAACAAAATGGCTCCGTTGTCATTGAAGCAGAACATTTCGCCAGTCAGCATCTCGATGCGAAACGCCGCTGGTTAGTGTTTGATCATCAATCAATCCCGCATCCCTATGCCGATGCCGATCCAATCCATTCGGAGCAAGCGAGCAATGGTGCTTATATTGAATTATTGCCCGATACCCGCGTCAATCACCACGAAACCTTAATTCTTGGTGAAAACTTCTCTGCCGAGCCAGGCCAAGTGGCCGTGCTCAGTTATCCGGTTTACTTTGCCAACCCAGGTAAATACTACGTTTGGGCTCGCGCCTTTAGTACTGGTAGCGAAGATAACGGGCTCCATATTGGCCTGAATGGTCAGTGGCCCGAGTCAGGCCAACGACTGCAATTATGCGATGGCAAAGATCAGTGGACTTGGTCATCGGCCCAGCGGGTGCCCGATAATCATTGTGGCGAACCACACACCATTAGCGTTCAGATAGAAACTGCTGGTGTTCACAATGTCATGCTGTCGATGCGAGAAGATGGCTTTGAACTCGACAAACTCATACTCAGTAATGATGCCAATTTCACCCCCGAGGGTGTGGCAACAGCCGAAACCTTATCGGTTCGACCTGCCCTGCCTAAGAAGCAATTATTACGAGCGATTGATAGCTACAAACGTGCGCTGTTTGCCAGCTCGGATTTTGATCAAGTTGCGTCGCAGCTGATTAGCAATAGCGACAAGCAACAGATTGCCGTCGATACCACAAGCGCCAGCAACTTAGATAAATTTCACTCTGTCAGCCTGCAAATCGGCCGCAAAGACACCGGTCACTATCCACTGACTTTAGTAACCCTGAGCGAAGGCCAAGCGCAATCACGCTATCTGGTCAAACTAAACGACACCGTCATTGGTGAGTTTACCAATCCGAAAACGGCATCAGTTGGCGCCGAATTGTACTTCCATATACCGGCTGTAACGCTTAACGAAGGGGATCGTCTAGAGGTGGCATCAATGGCCCGCTCCGACCAACCTTCAGCCAGTCAGGGACGGTGGCGCGCATTGGTTGTCGTGCCGCATTAATTCTTTTTCGAACTTGTTACTTAGACTTTAATAATGACAGCTAACTCAAATCAATTAGATGCTTGCAGACTGACCAAGATGGTAAAGCCGGTGACAGCCGTTATCGCAGCGGTGCTCTTTACCGGCATGTTATCTGCCTGCAAACCGACCGATTCCAAGGTTGAAACGGTGAACCAAGTGGCGCCCGAGCGCCCTAATATTTTGTTTATTCTGGCCGACGATCATCGTTGGGATTTAGTGGGTAAGTACCATCCCATTATTAAGACGCCTAACCTAGATACCCTTGCCAGCAAAGGTACGGTATTCAAGAACACCTTCGTCACCACCCCAATTTGTGCCTCTAGCCGCATTAGTATTTTGACTGGGCTGACTGAGCGCACCCATGACTACACCTTCCAGCAACCGGCCACCGGCGTTCAAGAGTCGGCCGCTATGTATCCTGCAATGCTGAAACAAGCAGGCTACCGCAGCGCATTTGTGGGCAAATACGAAATCAAAATGTCCGGCGATGACAGTGATCGGTTTGACTTCTTTAAACCGCTGCTGCAAGCCAAAACCGAGCAATATGAAGGGCAAGAGTTGCCACAAACCTACTACATTGCCGAACTCGCCAAAGACTTTATTGAACAGAATAAAGAAGGCAAACAGCCATGGACCATGTCGGTCAACTTTTGGAATCCCCATGCTCACGATCGTGATCAGCAAAACCAGTATCACTACCCAGCAGAGTTTGAAAGCTGGTATGAGGATGTGACCATTCCGGCGGCGAAATTATCTGACGATGCCAGTTTTGCCAACCTGCCCCAATTCCTTCGCGAGTCGATCGCGCGCGACCGTTGGCAATATCGGTTTGGCAATGAGGCAACCTACCAAAAAATGACCAAGCGTCATTATCGTGCAATCAGCAGTGTCGACCGAGCAGTCGGTATGATCTATCAAGCGCTCGAACAAACCGGTCAAGCTGACAACACCATCATCATTTATACCGGCGATAACGGTTATGCCATGAACGAACGGCAGCTTGCTGGTAAGTGGTTTGGTTGGGAGGAAGATCTTCGGGTGCCGCTGATCATTTACGATCCGCGCCAACCTCAGGACAATCAAGAAATTGCCCAGATGGCGCTCAATATTGATATTGCGCCAACCATTTTGGCGCTCGCGGGCGTCGACATTCCCCAGACTTATCAGGGCAAGAGCTTACTGCCACTACTCGACAATGAAGATACCGAATGGCGCGGCGAATTTTTCTTTGAGCACATGTATCAGCCCAAGCGCGCCCTAATTCCACCCATCGTTGGTGTTCGCACGGATAAGTGGAAGTACATCCACTTTTACAAACATGACCACCAGCAATTGTATGACTTGCAGAACGATCCGGAAGAAGCTGTCAATCTGGCGACCGATCCGGCCTATCAGCAGGTTGTCAGCGACCTCGCGGCGCGCACCTTAAGTTACATCGAGCGTTATGAAGCGCAGCGTAGCGATGAGGTCAAAGCCCGCGGTCGCTATAAAAATGAATTGATTGCGCAATAGCGCACGACGAGTAACTCAGACAACGACAACAAAAGGTTCCAGTTAGGATCAGTGACTATGAAGTTAACCACACAATTGACTTGTTTAGCCGTTGCAATCGGCTTAGCCGGCTGTGCCAATCAGGCCGAAAAAGAGCAACAAAGCGCGGAAATCATAGCGCCTGCCAAAACGGGTAGTTTTGGTGATCAGGGCGATGGCACTTATATCAACCCGATTTTAAATGCCGATTACCCCGATTCAGACATCGAGCAAGTGGGTGATACCTATTACATGATCACCTCGAAACAGCACATGTCACCGGGCATGCCGATCCTCGAATCAAAAGACATGGTCAACTGGACCAATGTGGGCCACGCCTTTCCAAAGCTATCGTGGGCACCTGAGTACAACTGGGACCGGATGAATGGTTACTCCTTCGGTACTTGGGCGGGTGATATCGCCTATCACGAAGGCAAATGGTACATCTATCAAATTGACTACCAACATGGCTTGATGGTGACCATGGCTGACGACATTCGCGGCCCGTGGAGTGAACCTATCATGATGTTGCCAAAAGCCGATGTATTGGATGATCCGGCGGTATTTTGGGACAAAGAAACCGGCAAAGCTTACGTCATCATCAACACCGGCAATAAGCAACGAGGCCCAGAAAACACCATTCCTGGCAACGAAAACCGCATTTATGAAATGAGCTGGGACGGTACCAAAATCCTTGATGAAGGCAAATTGGTCTACACCGGCATGGGCGCTGAAGCAGCCAAAATCTACAAGATTGACGGCACTTGGTACATCTTCATGGCGCAATGGACCATGGGAGATATGTCCACCAAGCCGGGCGTGAAGAACCCTAAAAACGACCGTAAGCAGTTAGTGCTGCGCTCCAAAGACAGTATTTACGGCCCTTATGAAGTGAAAACTGTGCTGGAAAAAGGCTCGGTATTTAACAACCGAAGCGCCAGCCAAGGTGGCCTCATGACGGCGCCGGATGGTTCTTGGTGGTACATGCACCAGTTGATCCAAAACGATGACATTCCATTCCAAGGTCGCCCGCAATGTTTGGAGCCAGTAACTTGGGTTGATGGTTGGCCAATCATTGGTGTTGACGAAGACAATGATGGCATTGGTGAGCCAGTTGCGAGCTACAAGAAGCCAATTAACGGCTACCCAATCACTGCACCGGGATCTGACGATGACTTTTCATCAACCAAACTCGGATCTCAGTGGGAATGGAACCACAACCCACGTGATAGCCACTGGTCGCTGACCGAACGCCCAGGCTGGTTGCGCTTAAAAGCCAGTAAGGTATTACCGAACAACAGTAACCATGGCCCGAAAATCAACGAGTGGACCAACAATGATGGTTCCGACGGTGATTTCTGGCGCGCGCCAAACACCCTCAGCCAGCGCATGATGGGTATTACCACCGGCACCGCCGTGGCTAAGTTTGATATTTCTGGCATGCAACCCAATCAACTCGCCGGTTTTGTTCGCTACGGTGGCGTCTTTAACTTGCTGGGTGTCCAGGTTGACGATAACGGCAAGAAAAACTTGTTCTACATGAACAAGATGAGCGAGAAAATCGTTGGCCCAGAAATCACTGGCGATGATTTGTATGTGCGCACATCAAATGCCAGAGACCAAGCCACTTACGAATACAGCTTTGATGGCAAAGTATTCAAGGCCTTTGGTCCAACCTTCACCATTGCCTTCGGTAAATGGACCGGTGACCGTTTAGGGTTCTTCTCGTGGAATGAGAAAACGGACGATAACGCCGGTTACATTGATGTCGACTGGTTCACTTACGACTATGACGGCCCGAAAGCCGCGGTAGTCGCTAAGTAACGCGACGTGGGCTAACCATGAACGCAGGCTCTGAATCCGTCCTATTGGTTCGGAGCCTGTGAGCAACTCATCAAAAAAGCCCGCAACCAACTATTTGAACTTAGCGTTCAAGCAGCCTGCAACGAGTGGTCATCATGGCGAATAACAGTCGAATCAGAGCGGCGCTAATCAGCCTTTTCACAATGCTCGGTTGTTGTGCTCAGACCCAGCAAATCAAGGTTGCCGAGCAACCGCTGCAACTTGACGCCAAGCCCAACATTTTATGGCTTGTGGTTGAGGACATGAGCCCAATTTTGGCTGCTTACGGTGATAACACCATCGCCACCCCAAACATTAGCCAACTGGCATCGCAAGGTGTCACCTATACCAATGTTTATTCCACTTCCGGCGTCTGTGCGCCAAGCCGCGCTGCTCTAGCGATGGGCATGTACCCGTCGTCATTTGGTGCCAATCACATGCGCACCACTTCCAATACCGAGCAAACCGGCCTACCGAAATACGAAGCAGTGCCGCCTGCCTCAGCCAAAATGCTCAGTCAGTACATGCGCGAGCAAGGTTATTACACCACCAATAACCTGAAAACCGATTATCAATTCAAAGCGCCCAAAGCAGCCTGGCATGAGAATGGCCCCTACGCCCATTGGCGTCATCGCCCAGCAGGACAACCGTTCTTCGCGGTGGTTAACTTCACCACCACGCACGAGTCGGGCCTATTCGAGCCTTATGGCTTCCGCAAGATTGAATCGCGCCATTATTTTTCTGATGATGCCGAACGAATCGCCAAATTGCCGCAGCATCATTCGATTAAAACGAAAGAAAGTGAGACGGCAGTTCATCTCGCCAAAGACAGTGAATTTGACATTCCACCTTACCTCCCCGACACCCCATTGGTGCGGCGCGATATGTGGAAGATGTACAACAATCTGGCCGAAACCGACCGTCAAATCGGGGCGGTGTTGCAACAGCTGAAAGGCGATGGCTTGTACGACAGCACCATCATTGTGTTCTATGCTGACCATGGCGGGCCGCTGCCAAGGCAAAAGCGGCTGATCTACGACAGCGGACTAAAAGTGCCGATGATTATTCGCTACCCACAGGCGCAACTGGCTGGCTCACGAGATGACCAGTTGATCAGTTTTGTCGACTTTGCGCCAACCACCATGGCGTTGGCTGGATTAGCGGTGCCCGAGCATATGCAGGGTATTAACTTTTTATCAGCCCAAGCGAGTCCCAGAGAATACATTCACGCAGCGGCGGATCGGTTTGATGAAGTCACCGATGTTATCCGCGCCGTCAAAGACCAACGCTTTAAGTACATTCGCAACTATCGCCCAGAGCAAGGTTACTACTTGCCGTTAGCCTATCGCGAGCGGATCCCAACCATGCAAGAGCTGCTGCGACTCAAAGCTCAAGGCAAGCTGACGCCTGCGCAAGCCCAATGGTTTCGCCAACAAAAACCGGTTGAAGAACTATTTAATACCGCGACCGATCGCCATGAACTGAACAATCTTGCTGATCATCCCGACTATCAAGACAAGCTTGCTGAACTTCGTGGCGAGCTCAATCGTTGGCTAAACGCCATTAATGACCAACCCGAATTACCTGAGCGCGCCCTGATCCAACAGTTGTGGCAAGACCGCGACGCACAGCCGGTGACCGCTCCTGCACAACTACAAAGGCAAGGCGACAAGCTGCATTTATCGAGTGCCACTGACGGCGCATCGATTGCCTACCGATTTAATGTTGATGGCCAGTCCCCTGCAAACTGGCAGCTTTACCAGACGCCGTTTAAGGCCCCGGCGTCAGGCCAGTTACAAGTTATTAGCCATCGCATCGGTTATCTCGAAAGTGATCTTGTCACCTTTGATTTGGCCACGCTTCAGCTCGCTAAAGCAACCCATGCTCTCAATACCAATAAGCAATAAACTAAATAACAAGAGGTAGTTATGAATTTCATCAACCATATCAGCGTGAAAAAACGCATTATGTTTTTGGTATTCATACCGTTAGTGTCAACGCTATTTTTTGCCATTGAACGCTATCAAAATGCCAGCGCCGAGCTGCAAAACGTCCAGCACTTAGAAGTGTTGCAACAGTATATTGGTGTTGTCTCGCCACTCACCTCGGCACTGCAACAAGAGCGCTTGTATTCAAAACTCTATATGGGCCCTGGCGGTCCAGAAGACCCAATTGGCAAAGAGTTTTTGCCTAATGTGCTACAAAGCAGAAAAGCGGTTGATCAAGCGCTGGCTGATTACCAGCAGTTTGTTGGTCAGCGTGAATTGCTCAGTATTTTCCCAGGTTTGCTCAATGACATCGACCAAGTTGCCGAGAGCATGATCAACTTCAGTGACATGCGTTTGAACGTGGATCGCCGGCTGAAAAAATCAGCCGCTAAACCAGGCGCTTCGGGCAAGTATTTTTGGACCTTTTTAACCTTCAACAAAATTGTCGGAGCGCTGATCAAGAGTTCTGATGAAGTGGTGATCCTCGCCAGTAACGATCCGAAACTGTCGCTATTGGCAAACTCCTATAAAAACCTCACCCAAGGCCAAGATACCGTAATGTTGCAGATCCTTGCTGTGCATTCGGCAATTACCCGTGGCCTGCTCACCACCACCTTTGGCGACATCATGCAGTATCGCCAGCTTGAAGACACTTACCTCAATAACTTTGGGATCTACGCGCCAACCGATTTAAAGCAATATGTCTCCGAGCAATTGACTCAAACCGAATCATTCAAGTTCTCTAAAGCCAAGTATCAGGAAATTAGAAAGCAGATCAATTCGCTGATTGGTAAACAATTGCCCCTTGATGAACGCGAATGGCTTGGCATCGGCCACGACATGAGCAACGGCTATCAAGCAGTCATCGACGAAACCCTGAGCCAAATCGAGCAGACCAAAAACGACCTATATAGTGCAGCCAATAGCGCGGTGTGGAACACCATTATTGTGCTAGTTGTGCTGTTGCTGATTCTGGTGGCTGTATCAACGGTGATCATCAACAGTATTAACCGACCGCTAAAACAACTGATCCGAGATTTAGCGCAACTGGCTGAAAGCAAAGACATGACCCTGCGTAGCAAAATCGAGGGCCGTAACGAACTCAGTCAAGTTGGCGAAGCCTTTAACGGCTTGATTGAGACCTTCGAACAGACCTTGTTTTCGGTGCGCGAGAAAGTCAACGCGATGGACGACATCACCCACGACGTATCCATCTCAGTCGGTGAATCAATGGCATCCATTGAGAGCCAGCGTGCGTCAACCAATAGCATTTCCGTTGCGGTGAACGAGATGACTGCAACGATTCATGAAGTCGCGACCATGTCCAACAATACCTCCGATGCAGTGGTTCGTGCCCACGATTTATCGGTCGATAGCGAACAAGGCGCGATGCTGTCGAAAGATCGGATGGACCAACTATTTCAAGAGTTGGGCGATACCAGTCAGTTAGTCGACAAACTGAATAATGAAGCCAGTCAAATCAGTAATATTCTGCAGGTGATCCGCGGCATCTCTGAGCAAACCAACCTGCTGGCATTAAACGCCGCCATTGAAGCGGCTCGTGCTGGCGAATCTGGTCGCGGTTTTGCCGTGGTTGCCGATGAAGTGCGGGAACTATCCAAACGCACCCATGATTCTACCGACCAAATTCAGGCGCAAATTGAAGCCTTAATCGGTGGCGCGGCTCGCGCCTCGCAAAAAATGGCGGTGCTGCAAAACAACTGTCAGGAAACGGTTGATGTGGTGCAGTCCAGCTCTGATGCCTTTATTACCATCAAATCAGAACTGAATCAGATCACCGATATGGCCAGCCAAATCGCTGTCGCCGCCGAAGAACAAACCAATGTTGCAGATGAAATCAATCAACGGATCCACGGCATCAAAGACGATTCCGATGCACTGCAACGGCAAGGCGCGGCAACCGGAGAAGCAACCAAAGATTTGCTTCGCGGTGGCCAAGAGCTGAAAGAAAAAATCAGCGTATTTAACTTCTAATACGCTTGCCATTGCGCATAACAAATTAGTTATAAATTCAGGGAACAGTGATGAACACCAAAGTAAGTACGCTTGGTTTGCTGGTCGCGGCGGTGCTCGCCGCAGCAGGCTGCGCCACGCAGTCAAACCAATCGGCGTCAGCAGATGACCAAGCACAGCAGCCATTACAGCAACAAGCACCGAATATCGTTTTTATCTACACCGATGATCAGGCGCCATGGGCGCTGGGCTATTCAGGCAACCCACAAGCGCTAACACCAAATCTTGATAAGTTAGCCGAGCAAGGCATGTACTTTCCTAATTCGTACACCACCACGCCAGTCTGTAGCCCTGCCCGCGCCGGTTTGCTGACCTCTCAGTATGGCTACGAACACGGCATCGACGATTGGATTAATACCAAAGCCAAAACCCTGACCGGCCATCAGCCTGATTTGGGTATTGAGCCGGAATATGAAACCTGGCCAGAAATCCTCCAGCAAGCCGGTTACACCACAGGACTCATTGGTAAATGGCACATCGGCTATCAAGAGCGGCATCACCCCAAACATCATGGCTATGATGAATTCGTCGGTTTTGTTGGCGGTGGCACCAGCCCCGATAACCCGCACTTGGATGTTAACGGCACCGAAATACACGAGCAGGGCCTCACGGTTGATATTTTGACCCGCTACGCGGTTGATTTTGTCCGACGCCACCAAGACGACAAGTTTGTGCTGTCACTCCATTACCGCGCGCCCCACTATAAATTTTTGCCGGTGGCGCCAGAAGACGAAGCGCCCTACTTGGCCATGGATATCAAACTGCCCCATCCAGACTACCCCGATCTAAACAAGACTCGCGCAGTCAAATTAATGCGCGAATACCTATCGAGCGTTCGCGGCATCGACCGCAATGTCGGTATCTTGATGGCAGAGTTGCAGCAACTTGGCCTCAGCGACAATACCGTGGTGGTGTTCACCTCAGACCATGGTTACAACATTGCCCACAACGGAATTTGGCACAAAGGCAACGGCTTTTGGTTGCTCAATCAAAAAACCAAAGGCACCGCTAATGTGCCAAGCGGCCAGCGCCCCAATCTGTATGACAACAGCATTAAAGTACCCACCATCGTGCGCTGGCCTGCGGTCGTGAAGCCGGGCACCGTGAACCCATCGACCCTATCGAATCTTGACTGGTTCCCAACGTTAGTGGATTTAGGCCAAGGCCAAGCATCGGCCGATAACATTGTCCGTGGTCAGAGCTATGTGCCGGTATTGCGCGACCCGAAACAAGTGCTATCGACTGATTATTACGCCGCCTACTCCACTCAGCATCAATCAGTCACCGATATGCGGATGTATAGCGACGGTCAGTACAAACTGGTTAAAGACTTCAAAAACCCGGAGCGCGATGAGCTGTTTGACTTGGTCAATGACCCAGAAGAAACAACCAATATCATCGACACCGAGGACGCCAAACTAGTCGCTGTGATCCGCCAATTTGAGCAGATCATCCACGACAAAATGGTGGCGACTAATGACCCGTTGCTCGGCCGTATGAGTGCAAATTAGAGACGAGTTCACAAATCACAGTCTGTCAGTTTGTAAAATTGAGCGGTTCTGACAGTATTTGATGGTGGATTGATTAACGAAGCAATAACATCCAAGCGCTCCCTGTGTGGAGCGCTGTTGATGACAAAATGAGGGAGCATTTAGGGCTGAGCAGTCTGTTTATCTCGATTTCAAAATGGCATTGATATCGCAATGAACAATAGTGATTCGTAGAATAATAAGAGAGCAGCATGAAAATAATTAACGAAATCAATATTAAAACAAGAATTATAATTTTGGTTGTGATCCCCCTAATTGTTACATTAGGTTTAGCCATTGAACGTTATAAAAATGCCCAACAAGTTCTCGATAACGTAGAGAAATTAGAACTCCTTCAAGAGTATGTTCAACATTTATCCCCCCTCGTCTCTAGCTTGCAAAACGAATTTCTCTATAGCTACTTGTATGTCCATGCAGACAAAGACAACCAGCAAACTTCGCAATATCTAAAGCAACAATTACGTCCAACTCGCTTACCCGTCGACCAAGCATTAAAAAATTATATCAACTACATTGACAATACTGAGGCGCTGACACAGTTTCCCAAGCTGGTTAATAGCTTTGATAATTTGAGAAAGTGGTTTTCTCGGTTGTCAGCCGTTCGTAGCCTTGTTGATCAAGGTCAGATGAGAGACGGTAAACTCTGGTCTGCCCCTAGCCTGCGGGTGATGATTATCGACCTTATCGAAACGTCTAAATCTGTAGTGGTTTTGTCGAGTACCAATGCAGAGTTATCTTTGCTATCTAACGCTTATCAAAATTTAATTAGCGCTAAAAACACGTCAATCGTGCAAATTAGTAATATTTACGTTGCCATTGATAAACCAATGGTTGCCAGTAATTTTGGCAAGATTGTCAAATACCAAACTGAACTCGGCAATTTTTTAGGCAATTTCACCACCTACGCACCGCCTGAACTTGTTGAGTTCTATACCAATCAACTTCAGAGCAGATCTTATTTTAAGCAGCTGAATGACATTCAAGAGTCCGTTCGAAAAAAAGCTGACAAGGCCATTGGCGTCAATATCGACCTTAACTCAGAAAAGTGGTTACAAGATGGTGATCAATTAATTGCTTCATTCGAAGACGTTGTTCAGAAAACATTAGCAACGATCAACCACACCAAAAATCAGTTGCATAATGATGCCAACCAAGCCCTCAATTTTACCTTGGCATTAATTGTCGGGCTAATTGCAGCGCTCGCTTTCATTTCCATTAAGATTATTACCAGCATCAATACGCCTATTCAGCAATTAATGAACGATTTGACCCTACTGGCGAACTCCAAAGACATGTCGCTGAGAAGTAACCTAGAGGGCAATAACGAGCTCACCCTAGTCGGCAAAGCGTTTAATTCATTAACTGAAGCGTTTGAGTCGACCTTATCAAAAGTACGCAATCAGATTGTTTCGATCACTCAATCGAGCGAGGACGTTTCCGCAGCGATGGCGGAGTCAATGAAACTGATTGAAAGCCAGAAATCAGCGACTGACAGCATTTCAGTTGCGATTAATGAAATGACCGCGACCATCCATGAAGTCTCCAGAATGTCGTCCTCCACCTCTGACACAGTACAAAGAGCGTATGACTTATCGGTGTCCAGTGAAAAGGATGCCCAAGTCAGTAAAGCAAGCATGGATGCGCTGTTTCATGAGCTGGGAGAAACCAGCAACTTAGTGGCAAATCTCAACGACGAAGCAGACCAAATCAGCAACATATTGCAGGTCATTCAAGGTATTTCTGAACAAACGAACTTGTTGGCGCTGAATGCTGCGATTGAAGCGGCACGCGCGGGCGACGCAGGTAGAGGGTTTGCCGTAGTTGCCGATGAAGTCCGTGTACTATCAAAGCGTACCCAAGACTCAGCCGAGCAAATTCATGCTCAGATTGAGACGTTAACTAACGGTGCCGCATTAGCATCGAAAAAAATGCAAGAGCTGCAAGCCAGTGGCCATGACACCGCAGCAAACGTACAAAACAGTACGCAGGCTTTTTTGACGATCACAAAAGAGCTCGATCAAATCACCGATATGGCCAACCAAATTGCCGTTGCATCGGAGGAGCAAACCAATGTTGCTGATGAGATCAATGCGCGCATTCATACCATCAAAGACGATGCAGATAACATGAGGGCGAAAGGACAAAGCACCTTGCGCTCAACCAATGATTTGCTCACCAGTGGCGCCGAATTAAAGCAAGACATTGAAGTATTCTCGTTTAAGTAGTCTGGGCGTCAACTTAACCAGTTCATGCGGAGTCACAATGATACGATTTAGCGCGAGCATGTTCTGCGTTTTGTTTGCCCTTGCTTGTATTAGCTTCAGTGTTCACGCAAAAAAGGAGTCTTCACAGACACCGCCAATAACCCTTGAGAATGTGAGTTACGGTGGCCATAAAAACCAGATATTTGATTTCTGGAAGGCTGATGTGAACGAGCCCGCTCCGCTGGCCATTTATATTCACGGTGGCGGTTTTAAAGGCGGGTCTCACGATAAGGTCTGGGGCAATTACGTCAAGCGTTTCCTTGAGGCCGGCGTTCATCATATTTCTATCGAATATCGTTTCCTGCGACATGCTGAGTTTCCTGCGCCCCATCAAGATGTTCAGCGTGCGCTGCAGTTCATTCGCAGCAAGGCCAATGAGTGGGGAATCGATAAACGTCGCATCGCCGCTTATGGTGGTTCGGCTGGGGGGCAACTGGTGACATATCTGGCTTGGCATGACGATTTAGCCAATCCGCAAAGCGATGACCCAATCGCCCGAGAATCAACACGTCTAACAGCCGTTGCCGCAAAGGGCGTTCAATCGACCATGGATCTGAATTGGTGGCTTGAAAACCTTCCTGGTTACGATAAGTCTTTTCACAAGGACTATTGGCGCAGCGGAAGTCCAATGTCAACGCCACAAGCGCGCAAGCTAATTGATAAGCTTTCGGTTATCAACCTCATCAGCGCAGATGATCCCCCTACGCTATTGATCTATAAATCAAACCCAGATGACCCAATTCCTAACAAAAGTCCTAAAGCGCTGAAAAGCTGGGTGACTCACCATGTCAATTTTGGCATCGCCCTTGAAAACAAGCTCAAAGCCAACGGTGTGGAGGTTCACCTCGATTACCCTAAAAAACGGTCTACCTTCGGCGATGATATTCCAGCGTTTTTGTTGCATCACCTCAAAAAGTAAGTAGCTGGATTCAGCGCTGCCAAAGTCTGTATCGGTCAGGCCTTATTGGGACAAACCGGCACTGAATTGGAAACGTAGATTTTTAAGTGCGAATTTATTTTTATCTTTATGATTTGACGCACGATTTTTAGAGAACGGTGTGTTTAAATACATCCAGATAAATCGTCATTCTCACTTTCCACACCAAGGACTGGTTCGAAAGCTGCGCTCCGGCATTCCTTTCCCCCCTTGTTCTTGATGGAAAAGTCAGGAATAAATCAATCACTGATTGAACCGCGAAATCCGCACTTGCAGAAATAACACTTTTGAGTACTACAAGGAAAAATATGGCCAGTAAAGAAGATTTACCTGATTGGGTAGAGGCTGCTCTAAAACACTACGGTGGGGGAGCTCGGCTAGTAGACGTTGCCAAATATATTTGGGAGTATCACGAATCAGAGCTTAGGACATCCGGAGATCTGTTTTATAAGTGGCAGTACGATATGCGCTGGGCTGCTAATCAATTGCGCCGCACTGGAAAAATGAAAGCAGCAGATGTTTCTCCAACCGGTGTGTGGGAGCTTGCAAAACACACCGCCAGTGTCGAATCATGCACTTAACAAATTGCTGCACCTGACACATACTGCGGAGGGCAAGGCGTTATGCATCTTGAGCCAAGATATGAAGTACGAAATAACTCTACCAATTCATGAAGATCTAGGTGGCTATAAAAGCCTCTCTTATGTTGATCCTGAAAGTTCTAAATCGTGTCGAGATTCTCTAGAGCTTATGGCTACGTATTTTCGTAGAGAGTGCAAATATGATCACCTGCAATATGAAAGTAGCTGCCATCATCAAAAATTTACTGGTGTATTGTTTTTTGAAAAGGCGATGGACTTAGTAAAAGAAATCGACCATTACCCAAACAGGGTAATCGGCGGTGCAGGCTTCTTGGAGCAGTCTGGTGGATATACCCTAGATTGGATCTGGATTCACCCATTCTCCAGAAACAGAGGAAATCTCAGAAAACACTGGCCAAAACTAAAAGAAAAATTTGGTGAATTTAATCTCTCCCATCCAATTTCTGCACAAATGGCTAGGTTCCTAGAGAAAAATGCATAACAAGGCCAAGCACAATCGCACGCAAAAAGACGCGGTCTGGGGCTCGCTTTCGCGAGGCCTGTGTTGGCCGCGTCATCCTCACAGCAACTAACATTAACTTCCCAAGATCACTAATAAGGAGAGAGATAAAATGGAATTTTTATTTATTGTTTGTTTAGGCATTCTTGTGTTCTGTATTTGGCTTTACCCAATAGTGAGGATTGCCAAATCAGATAGAACAGAAGGCGTCGAAAAAATTGCTTGGGTGCTTGTCACTGCCTTTTTGTTTTGGTTTGCGTGGGTGCTTTATTTGTTTCTTGCACCCATCGACAACCAAAAAAAGCAGACGCAGCACTGAAAATCTGATTATTAAACCCGATGGTAATAGCTACCATCGGGTATTTTTATTCGTCAATTGTGCCTTTTGAAGTCTAATCGAACATTAAGCTTTTCAGATTTAACCGCTTTGCCATCAACAAACTTAGGTGCATAACGCCATTTTGCTAACGCGTCTTTCGATGGCTTCTCGAACAGTCGATTGCTGCTCTCAACTACGTCAATATCCTCGACATTGCCGGTTGGAGAAATTGTAAAGCTCAATGCCACCCAACCATCGATCCCCTTATCGAGTGCCTTGCGCGGATACCTCGGCTGGACTCGGTATAAAGGTTGATGCCGTTGGTTTGGCTTCCAAGGTGTAATTTTTCCTAGCGCAACAACGTGCTCAGTGGCCTCATCAGAGTCGCCCATTTTTTCTAAGGTAGACACTAAAAACGCCCGAGTACTGAGCTCATATTTATGATTGCGACCATCCTCCGATATAAAACCGAGTAACGCTTGCTCGAAATATTGTTTGGCCTCATAGAAACTGCGCTGTCGTAACGATGACTTGCCCATGTTGAATGCGGCAATGCCAAGCCGATAGTCATTTTCTGGTAATTGTTCCTTATAAATATCGTAGCTTGACTGATACCACTCACCCGCCGTTTGCGCATCGCCAATCTTGCCATAGGTATCGGCTATCACCTGCGCTATGTAGGCCTGAGTCAAAGAGCCCTGCTCAACTTTTTTATTGATGACTTCAAGGCCACTGATCACCGACTGCAAGTATTGGCGCTTCTCTTTGGGCCGTGCCGCAACGATGGCTTGTTTATAGTAAATATAAGGTTCAATGAGCTTTTCGCTGTCTTGGCCATAAATTGTTTTATAGCCTTCAATGACATACTGAAACAACTCGACTCGTTTACGGGCACTTTTGCGATTGTTTTCCTCAACTAAAGACACCGCCCAATTGAGCGCCAAGACATAGCTGGTTTTCGCTTTTTCCCCATATTTTTCAATGCCTAGCTCATAAGCAATCTTTCCGTACTTGATGCGCTCAGAAAGATTGTTCGCTTGATAGGCTTGATTGAATTTTTGGTAGGCCTGTGAAAACGTCAAATCCGATTGCGAATAGGCATTTACACTAGCCAACAATGTCAAAAATAAAATGATTACTCTCATATCCATCCCTAGAAAATACTGTACACACAGCTTTAAAAATCAAACAAGATCAATGCACTAGCGCACCACGCATTGCGGCTCTGGGCGCTATTTGTTGTTAGTTCCTTTGCTACTTACTTTGTTGCCGCGAAAATCGAAGTTCCATTCGTCCATAAATGACCGCGTGCGCGACTGGTCCATCAACCGAGCCGCTTGTTTAACAATTTTCGGATATTGACTGGCCACGTTGTTGCTTTCAGACGGATCATCTTTCAAGTTGTACAGTTCAATCGCTGTCACCTTGTCGCTGTTCTTCGGATAGAACCGCACGGCTTTCCAATCACCATGCTGCTCGTCTTTGATCCGCACCGCTTGCGAGTGAAAACCATTGGGGCGATGAAACTCCCAGTAAAGGCTTTGGTGCTGCGGTTGCTCGCCTTGCCCCATCAGGGTTGGCAAAAACGAGATGCCGCTGGTTTTTGCGCTTAGTTCGACGTTGGCCAAATCGGCCAGAGTTGGCAACACATCCCAAAACGCAGAGACATGATCGGTGCGTTGCCCTTGAGCGACTTTTCCGGGCCAGCGGGCAATGGTCGGCATACGAATACCGCCTTCATACAAATCGCGTTTAACGCCTCTGAATTGGCCGTTACTGTCGAAGAACTCCAGATCGGCCCCACCCTCTGGGCTTGGGCCATTGTCACTGGTGAAGATGATTAGCGTGTTGTCATCCAGATCGAGTTCTTTCAGTAACGCCGTCAACTGGCCAATACCTTTATCGATATGGGTGATCATGGCAGCTCGAGCCGCCCGAGGTCGCCGTTGCGGCAGGTATTTTGAGTCCACACCATACGGTGTTTCTTCAAACTCATACTGATCGATTTCATCTTCGGGCGCTTGCAGTGCAGCGTGCGGCGCAGCGTAAGCCAAATACAAAAAGAACGGTTGGTCTTTATGCTCTTTGACATAGCGCAGCGCATCTTGGGTTAAGCGCTCCTGAGCAAAATCTTCTCGCAAGTAGGCTTGGTAGCTTTTCGGATCATGCGGATCAACGCCCGCGGGCAACGCCTGATGAACGTCGAGCCATTCGTTATCGAGTGCAAACCACTCTTCGTTGCGCCACAGGTGCGTTGGGTAATGGTTGTGGGCTTGCTTTTGGTCCATGTAGCCAAAGAAGTAGTCAAAGCCTTGCTTGGTCGGCATACCATAAGAACCCGGCCCGCCAAGTCCCCACTTGCCAATCAACGCGGTGTGATAACCGGCTTGTTTCATGACCGTTGCTAGCGTAGTGGTGCCCGGCTTTAATGGCAGCTGGCCAAACTCGCCCTCATCGGTAAAGTCGCCCAACTCATAATTACCGCGAATTTGGCTATGACCTGAATGTAACCCGGTCATCAGTGAGGCGCGCGAAGGGGCGCAAACCGTATTGCCTGCGTAATGCTGAGTAAAGGTCAGCCCTTCATCCGCCAGTTGCTGCAAATTGGGCGTGCGAATCTTTTCCTGACCGTATGGTTCGATGTCTCCGATCCCCATGTCATCGACAATAATGTAAATCACATTGGGTTTGTTGCTGGTTGCCTGTGCAGTTGGCTGGTCAGCACCTTGCTGCGTTGCACAACCACTGAGGCCGATCAGACATGCGGCGGAAACCAAGCTGGCGACAAGGCTTTGTTGAACATTATTTAACACGGTCAAATTCTCCGGGAGTTAGCTGGCAAAATGCGCTTATTTGCGGCTCGGTTTAAGCAGTTTTTGCGCCGTTAGTTTGGCGGTAAACTCGGCATCATATTTAGGATTGAGCTGGGTCGGCACCGGCGCATCAACGGCCTCGCGCCACTGCTGCAATTCGGCTTTAAGCCGTGTTACCACATCCGGTAAATGGCCGGCCAAATTAACGTGCTCACCGAGGTCGTTTTCAAGGTCATACAGCTCGTAGCTGTCATCTTCAAAGTAATGATGTAGCTTCCATTTGCCCTGTCGCATGGTGGAGCCGGGGCGCGTCCGGAACAATGGATCTTTGCTTTGGTCGGCTTTGGGGTTGTATGCCTGTAAGTAAATGGGGAAATGCCAATACAGGTTGCGCTCAGCGATGGCTTGTTGCTCAAACCATAAGCCCGATAAATCAACGCCATCGAGCACTTGGTTGCTGACATCAGCCCCGATGAGGTTGGCAAGCGTCGGATAAAAGTCGGCATTGATTACTGGCGTATTATCGATGCGCGGCATCACTTGTTTCGGCCATGACACCACAAGAGGTACCCGCGTGCCGCCTTCGTAATAGCCACCTTTACCACCGCGAAGCGGATCCTGATAAGCAATCGATCGAATACCACCGTTGTCGGACGTAAAGATCACTAAGGTGTTTTGCAATAAGGCTTGCTGATCGAGGTGACGCACGATGCGGCCGATATTAATGTCCATCAGCTCAACCATGGCGGCGTAAGTTGCGTGGCGCTCGTTGCGAACTCGCGGGTGACTCAAATACTTTTGCTTCACGGAGTCGATTGCCTGCAACGGCGTGTGCACCGTGTAGTAAGGCACGTAAGCAAAAAATGGCTGGCTCTTGACCTTGCCAATCCACGATAGCAACTCGGACGTAATGCGGTTGGGTAGATACTCGCCTTCTGGGCCATTTTCCAGAAACGGCAGATCGTATGGGCTGAAATAGGACTTTGGATGGCCCTTTAAGTGGCCTGCCACGTTGTGGTCAAACCCCTGTGTTTTGGCATCTTCACCCAAGTGCCATTTACCAAATGAGCCGGTGGTGTAGCCTGCTGACTTAAAGGTTTCAGCTAGCGTGACAATCTCATCAGCAAGAATATCGGTGTTCGGCTCGGGGATCAGCTTGCGGGTTTTGTCATTGCCCCGCGCCGACGGCGACACGGTATACACACCATGGCGAGGCGAATATTGACCACTCATCAACACCGCCCGACTCGGCGCACAGTTGGCCGCCCCTGCATAAGCATCGGTAAAGGCAATGCCCTTGGCGGCTAAGGCATCAATATTCGGAGTTTGAAAAACGCCCGTGTGATCGTTGTAGCCAACATCGGCCCAGCCCAAATCATCCACTACAATCAGCACCACGTTAGGCGGCTGGGTTGTGGCAATGGCATAACTGGTCAGCAAAGTCGTGACCAATAAACTCGATAGACGGCTTACCTGCCGTTTGATGTTGGCGACTCGCACTGAATTGCCTCCCTTGGTTAGCTATGTTGGTAATGGACTATTTTAAAAATTAAATTCTTCAATGTTGCTGCGCAGCTCTTTGCCGCTTTCCAGCAAGGTACGCGTGGAGCCTAAGGTGTTAGCCCCCTGCTCATACATGCCTTTGGAATCGTCTTTAATGCTGTGAATGCGCTGATTAATTTCATCTGCCACATTGGTTTGCTGCTGCGCCGCGACGGCAATTTGATCGGCCATATCAGTAATTTGGCTGAGCTGACTCTTAATAGTGACAAAAGCCTCGGTGCTCTTTTCAACCACTTGCACCGCATCATTACCATTTTGCTGCAGTTCAACCATCCGCTCAGACGCTGCTGCTGCACCACTAATCAAGGCTTCAATTTGCTGTTGGATTTGTTCGGTTGATTCTTGGGTGCGCTGCGAAAGCTCTCGCACTTCATCGGCAACCACGGCGAATCCGCGGCCTTTCTCGCCGGCTCTGGCGGCTTCAATTGCCGCGTTCAAGGCCAGCAGGTTGGTTTGCTCGGAAATGCCTTTAATCACCTGCAAAATATTGCTGATCTGATTCGCTTCCTGATTGAGATTGGCAACAATCTGGCTGGTGTCACCAAGCTCGGCAAACAACTGATCCATGGCTTGTTTCGACTGAGTGGCATCATGCTCACTGCTGATCGACAGATCATGAGCTTTTTTTACTGTGTCAGAGGTGGCAAGGGACATTTTCGAGACCTCATAGATGGTTGAGGTCATTTCGTTAATCGCCACCGAAATGGTGTTGGTCGCTTCTTTTTGGCTATCAATCAGCTTCATTGAATCCTGCATCGCTGATGACACATTCATGGTGGTGCCGTCCATTGACACGATTTTATTGCGCACTGCTGACAGGGTTTGCTCAAAGCTTTCGATAAGGGAATTGACGGCGCTGCCAACCACGGTTAATTCGTTTTTGCCCTTTAAATCGCTGCGCAAACGCATGTCTTTGGTGCTCGCCAGTGAGCTGAGTACTTCAACTAACTGGTCCAGTGGCTTGTTAATACTGGCGATAATTTTCGAACTCACTGCCAGCAACACCAATAGCAATACGACAATGGAAACCACGGTGTTGAAGGATTCATTCTGCGCTTGTTCAAGAATTTCGTTCTTCGAACGCCCCAATTCAGCTAGTACTTCCAAGGCAATTTTTTCATAACCGTGGTTAATCGCTTGGCCGGTTTGCAGCCAATGTGATTCGCCGACCGGTAATTTTTCACCCACCTTACTGTGGCCATTTTTGACCAGGTCTTTGTAGAGGGCTCGTGCTTGCTGGTAGAAATACTGATCGCCCAATTGGCGCTTGTAGGTGTCGATGGTTTGCTCAAGCGCAAAGCCCATAAATGCGTCGGTATACATTTCCTCAGCCAGAATTAACTTGCTGATAATGGCAAAGCCATTGACCGTCATCGGCTGGTACACCGCTTCATAAGACACGGCATTGAGAATTAACGCATAGTGCTTGGCATGCATTAAGTTTTCATAGGCATTGGCCAATTGCGATAAGCGCCGATCGCCGCCAGCAAGTAACACCACTTCATGGGTACT
Source organism: Neiella litorisoli (assembly GCF_014773395.1). GTDB lineage: Bacteria > Pseudomonadota > Gammaproteobacteria > Enterobacterales > Neiellaceae > Neiella > Neiella litorisoli. The sequence continues at coordinate 107,787 of NZ_JACXAF010000004.1, forward strand.
CGCCAGCAAATCAAAGCCGATGGTGCGCACGACATTAATGGTGTAAATCTTTTCTGAAGGTTTCTGCGGATTAGGGAAATTGCGGATCCGCTGATCAGCCTTGCGACGAATGGACGGCAATATTTTGATCGATGATTTGATATCGATGACATTCGTTAACAGGGTTGGAAAAGCGTTGAATTTCTCGGTATTCAAGACATAGGCGTTGAACGCATGTAACGCTTTATCAACGGCAATGCGGCTGTTTTGCATCTGCCGTTTAAAATCGAGTTTTGAGCCGACATACATCTTGGTGTACATGTGCTCTTGCTGGATTGCCGAGATCAACGGCGTTGCCAGCGAAATATAATCATGCAATATGGTCAGTTGCTCAGCACTGGCGACCTTTTCATTCGCGCGCTGATAGCGCTCTAGCGCAAAAAACAAGGTCGCTATCAGTGGGATCAACACCAAAATGATGATGCGCGTTTTAATTCTTACTTGGTTGATTGCATTCATATAAATCGACTAATCAGTTCCAACAACAGTACTCAAACAACTTCTGCGCCTGAGCTAACTACACATAACGCAAACCAGCGGCAGGCTTGGCCTACCCCGGTTCGGTTATTGAATGGTGTGAACGACAACCGGCTAGCGCACCGGCCGAATCGCAAAGCGATACTCATGCTTACCCGGCAACACTTTATAAGGCTGCTCTGGGGCGGCATCGGCACGCCACGAAGTGGTACCCCCCAGCCCCGCTTGCTTGAGATCGATATTGACGGTCAGGTAATCGTCTTCCACTAACTCATGGGGATGACGGGCAGCATTGAGTTGTTGCTGCGACCACGGCCACACCGATACGCTCAGCGGTTTCTCGCCATCAAACAGCACGCCAGTTTTGCTGCTGTTCGTCAGCTCCAGCCAGTCAACGTTGGTGCGGTTGCCATTTTCCTGCGGCACCATGTACGACATGAGAAAGTCGCTGTAATGGCCGCTGTAAATTGCCATCTCGGCTGCCGTGTGGCGATCGCTGTAATTTTCCCAAGGGCCGAGGCCATAAAAACGCATCCCATCAAGGGTCTTGCTGACGCCCAGTTGCATCCCCATGCGAAGCATTTCAGGCAACTGCTCATCGGCATCAAACGACATTTCGACCTGCACGGTGCCATCGCCATGAACCGTGAAGCGATGGGAGACAAATACTTGTTGCTCATAGGCCTTGCTCACCAAGACTTCAGCACTGCTAGGACTCAGCTGATTCCAACTCAATGAGGTCACCGCGAGTTTATCCGGCATGTCTTTCCAGATGGCCGAAACTTGATCAGGGCGCCAGCCCATGCGGTCATTACCATTGAGGGCGCGCCAGAAGTTCATTGCCATTGGTTGCACAATGATGGCTTGGTTTGCCTGACTCAGCGATGCCAGTCGACCCGTTTGTTTGTCAAATTCGGCCGTCATGGCATCACTAACAAAGCTCAACGTTTGCTCTGTTTCAGACACCGTCAGCGCCACAGGTGTCGGCTCAGGTTGAATTGCCGGCGCAGCAACAGCCAGCTCAAACTGTTGCTTGGCCACTTCATGGCCGGCATCTGCCCATGGTGTTGCCTGCTTCAAATGGGCACTAACGCGCAACCAATAACGGGCGCCGGCTTCGCCTGAAATCGGCGGCCATGCCAGCTCCTCAAGCTGACTCGATCCTGCCGCAATATCGGCGTCAAACTCACCACTGTCGATGACGTCATTGTCTCGGCTAATTTGCCACTGAAAGCGGTATTGGTTAGTACTGGCAAAATGGTGGCGATTAATAATGCGAATGACGCCTTGCGATAAATCTTCTTCGGCAAACACCAGCGGCTGGAATACCTTTTTCACTTCCCAAGTTTCTGGTGTTGGATTGCCGTAGGAATCGACAATACCGTTTTGGCAGAACTCGCCATCGTGTGGCGTTTCACCAAAATCACCGCCGTACGCGAGGAAGGTTTGGCCATCGGCTGTGGTGTGTTCAATTCCCTGATCTTTCCAATCCCAGATAAAGCCGCCACCGAGATTGGGCTTGGAGCGGATCAATTGCCAATAATCGTCAAAATGCCCCAGTGAATTACCCATGGCATGGGCGTACTCGGACATAATGATTGGCCGCTTGATAATTGGGCTCTCTGAAATGTCTTTGAGCTTTTTCAAAGTCGGGTAAAAACGACTCACCAAATCAACCCATGGCGCATCATCAGGATTAGCGATTTCGATGGGCCGCTGGCGTTCAGGCTCATTATAAATTTCAGCGTGCCATTCCTCTCGCGGCGGGATGAACTCAGGATGCGTCGGCAAGCCTTGCGCCCCTTCATAATGCACAAAGCGGGTGTCATCGAACTCTTTTGCCCATTGCCCTGCTGCGGCATGACCGGGGCCGGTACCGGACTCGTTACCCAACGACCAAGAAAAGATCGACGGATGATTTTTATCGCGATGAACCATCCGCATGACGCGATCGAGCATCGAATTCGCCCACTGCATCTGATTGGACATTTGGCCACCAAACAAGTGGCTTTCAATATTGGCCTCGTCCATTACGTACAAGCCATACTCATCAGCTAAGTCGTAGACATAAGGGTCATTGGGATAGTGAGAGGTACGAATGGCGTTAATGTTGAACTGCTTCATTGAGCGGATGTCCTGCTCAATTTCTTCGCGGGTCATGGCCTTGCCATTCACCGCACTGTGATCATGACGATTCACCCCCATCAATTTGATAGGCACACCGTTGACCAGTATTTCGCCGGTTTCGTTATTGGTTTTGAACTCTCGGAAACCAACTCGAGTGCTCAGCGCTTCAACGGTTTTGCCCTCGGCATTAACCAGATTCAACACCAAGGTGTAGAGGTTAGGAGTTTCAGCCGACCATAATTTAGGCTTGTTGATCGGTAGTTTAATTAAGTCAAAACGAACCGTCTCGCGCTGCGGGTAGCGCACCATGATCTTATCGGCGGGAATACTAATGGAGGCCAATGGCGATGGCTGGGATTGCTGATCGTACAAATGACCTTCGAGCTGCCAGCCAGCGATATCTTGGTGAGTTAAGTTGCCAATAAATGGCCGCACTTGTAATTCACCGGCATCATAGTTGCTGTTGAGGCGAGTTTTGACGAAGTAATCGGATACATGCACTTTCGGCCTAGCAAGCAACAGCACCTCACGATGGATGCCGCTCATTTTCCACATATCCTGGCCTTCGAGGTAACTGCCATCACTCCAGCGCATCACTCGGACAGCAATCTTGTTTTTGCCCGGTTTGATCTGTTGGCTGATGTCGAACTCGGCGGGTAACGCACTGCCCTGGCTATAGCCAACCTGAACGCCGTTCACCCAGACATAAAATGCCGATGACACACCACCAAAGTGGAGCAATACCTGTTGCTCGCCCCAGCCATCTGGCAAGTCGAATTCTTTGATGTATTCAGATACCGGATTGGCACTGCTGACTTTCGGGCTGGTATCAGGGAAGACCGTGGTTGGTGTGGAGTAAAAGTGCAGCCAGACATTGGCATACATGGGAATGCCATAGCCATGTAATTCAACATTCGACGGTACTGGAATACGCTTCCAGGCACTGGCGTCAAACGAGGTTGCGGTAAAAGCATCATTAAGATTGTTGCTATCCGCGTGGTAGTTAAATTGCCAGCTACCTGATAAATCGACAAAATGCGATTGGGTTCGATCAAGGCTCAATGCCTGATCGACAGATTGATAAGAGTACGACGTTGCTCTTGCCGGTAGCTTGTTTAAACCGATGATGTCGGTTGTTTCCCACTCCACTGGGTAAGCCGTTTCGACTGGCGGTTCACTTTTGTCGCCGCAGCCGACCAATCCAGTTAGCAGGCATAGCAGCGCGCCAGCTTTTGTTATCTGTGCCATTGTTACTCTCATCATTTGCTGTCGTATGGGTTAGTCGGAAGGGAAAACGTTTAACCAAGAGTTGCACGTTAAGTGTCGATCCAACCATCACACGACCAAAAACCAACAATATAAAATCAAATGAAATCATAACAAAGCTATAACAATCAATTGGCAATCAAAATATCAGCCATGATATTTCTTCAAAGCGTGACCAACAGCAGAGTTAGTTAAGACCGTCGCTCCGACGATCGGTTATCAAAATAATGGGCTTTTTCGAGGTAGGCGTTGCGGATATGCTCAATCAGCAAGCGGATCTTGTTCGGTGTTTTTTTAACAAACGGGTGAATGGCATACACGCCTAACCTTTTTGCAACTTCATTGGCAAATAGCTCGACCAACTGGCCGCGCTGCAGATCTTCATAAACTAAGCACTTGGGCACATAGACAATACCATGACCACTCAGCGCTGCCTTGCGCAGTGCGGTGGCATTATCGGTGGAGAATGAACCTGAGATCTTCACCGTGTAACTATCTTGCCCCGATAAAAACTGCCAATTATTGCCCCCCGATGCCTGCCGAACATAGGAGAAACAATTGTGGGTCACTAAGTCGCTCGGTTGCGCCGGCAGGCCATGCGCAGCGATATACCGCGGCGAGGCACAAACAATCCATTGCGAATTGATAATGTGGCGGGCGATCAGGCTGGAGTCTTCTAACTGACCGGTTCGGATCACCAAGTCAAAACCTTCTTCGACGGCATCAACAAAACGGTTGTCGAGCGACATATCGACCGATAAGTCTGGGTGCATGCTGCAAAACTCCGTCACCGCCCCTGCCAATAACAAGTCGCCAGAAATGGTCGGCACCGACATTTTGATATGACCGGTCAATTTCTCATTATCGTTGGCAACTTGGGCGATGGCTTCGGTGGTTGCTTGGCGAATACTATTGGCGCCAATCGCCAGTTTTCGGCCCGCTTCGGTGAGCGACAATTTGCGCGTGGTGCGCAGCAATAGTTGCGCATTGAGCTGTTGCTCAAGCCGCGAGATACGCTTGCTGACCACTGAATTAGTTAGGTTATTGTGCTCAGCTGCTTTGCTAAAACTGCCAAACTCCACCACTTGCGCAAACAAAATCAAATCATCGGCCAGCACATCAATTACCTTTATTTAGGAAATAATCAATTTCATTATTTCTATATATAGACAAAAAAGAAAGGTTTACTATGACGCCATCACAACTATAAAGGCCTACCCTGATGATTATCTCCGCGTCTACTGATTATCGTGCAGCTGCAAAATCGAAACTGCCGCCGTTTTTATTCCACTATGTCGATGGCGGCTCTTATGCTGAAACCACGCTGAAAAACAACACAGCCGATTTACAGCAAGTGGCGCTCAAGCAGAAAGTGCTGAATAACATGTCAGAGTTGTCCTTGGGTATTGAACTCTTTGGCGAGCAGCTCAACATGCCAATTACCTTGGCGCCAGTTGGGATCACCGGTATGTACGCACGCCGCGGCGAAGTGCAAGCAGCCAAAGCGGCCGAGAGTCGCGGCCTGCCTTTTACCATGTCGACGGTATCACTATGCCCAATTGAAGAAGTCGCGCCAGCGATTGAACGGCCGATGTGGTTCCAACTGTATGTCCTTAAAGACCGTGGTTTTATGAAAAATGTCTTGGAGCGAGCGAAAGCAGCTGGCGTTACGACCTTGGTCTTCACCGTGGATATGCCAGTTCCCGGCGCTCGCTATCGTGACATGCACTCAGGCATGAGCGGCCCATACGCACCGCTTCGTCGTGTCGTTCAAGCCATGACTCACCCGCAGTGGGCGCTCGATGTTGGCTTGCTGGGTAAGCCTCACGACTTGGGTAACATTTCTGCGTATCGCGGTCACCCAACCAGTTTGGATGATTACATTGGCTGGCTCGGTGCCAACTTTGACCCTTCTATTTGTTGGCAAGATCTGGAGTGGATCCGCGATTTCTGGGATGGCCCAATGATCATCAAAGGCATTTTGGATGCCGATGACGCCAAAGACGCGGTGCGTTTTGGTGCCGATGGCATTGTTGTATCCAACCACGGCGGCCGCCAACTCGATGGCACCCTGTCCACCACCAAGGCGCTGCCGGCAATCGCCGATGCCGTCAAAGGCGACTTGAAGATATTGGTTGATTCAGGGATCCGTAACGGTCTCGATGTGGTGCGTATGATTGCCATGGGTGCCGACTGCACCATGATTGGCCGCTCGTACATTTATGCACTGGCGGCGGATGGACAGCGTGGCGTTGCTAACTTGGTCGACTTATACGAAAAAGAAATGCGCGTTGCGATGACCTTAACCGGTGCGAAATCAATTGCAGATTTGAGTCAGGATTCGCTGATCAGCAATCCGTAACGCTGCGGGGCGATAACGCCCGACGCTAAAGCGCCTTCTTGAGCGGTCAACCTTTGGCCAATTGAGAAGGCGTTTTTGTTGGTGCCTTCCCCTCACTTGTGTCCCCTCTCTTGGCTCCCCAATCAATACTGATATTCGATCTGTCAGCATCGGTTAAACAAGCCTGGACCGATGTCAAATTAGCTCGCCACCGTTCAAAAACCTGAATTTATTTGCGGGAATTTTCAAATATTTGCTCTAGATCATAGAAATTTTGCGTGCCAGTGATTGGTTTTGACTATTATAACTTGACCATGATGAGTCATTTTGCAATATTGTGACTGTATTTGACCTAGATCATTGACATTAAATAATTAGGAGTTGGCCCTCCGATGCCAAACAAACAAGAACAATTCAAACACGTGAACTATTCCTGGAGTGAACAACAAGCCAGTGGCCTCAGCCCAGTTGAGGGGTTGGTTTATCGTTCCAATATTTTGGGTGCAGACCAACGTATCACCAACACTGGTGGCGGTAATACCTCAGCGAAATCAATGGAAATTGATCCGTTAACCGGACAAGAAGTTGAAGTCCTTTGGGTAAAAGGCTCTGGTGGCGATTTGCGCACTTCAAAAGCGGAAAACTTTTCGTCACTCTACATGAGTAAACTGATTGCCCTGCAAGGCATTTATAACAGCGCCGATGAAGTCGGTGTGAAGACCCAAATTGAAGACGACATGGTTGCCATGTACAAACATGCGACCTTCAATCTCAACCCACGCGCAACGTCAATTGATACCCCGTTGCACGCTTTTATTCCTTATAAGCACGTTGACCACATGCACCCGAACTCGGTGATTGCGGTTGCCGCCAGTAAAAATTCAAAAGCCCTGACTGAAAAGATTTGGGGTGATGAGTTGATTTGGACTGAGTGGCAGCGTCCGGGTTTTGACCTTGGCCTGAAACTTCAAGAAATCTGTGAACAACACCCGAACGCCAAAGGCGTCATTCTTGCTGGTCACGGTGTCATTAACTGGGCTGACGATAACCGCGAATGCTACGAGCTAAGCCTCGATATCATTGAAAAAGCGGCACGTTATATTGAAGAGCACGACAAAGGTGAAGATACCTTCGGTGGTCAGAAGTATGTCAGTCTTGATGATGCGGCGCGCGAAAAAGTGCTGGTCGACGTCGTCCCTTACCTGCGTGGCCTAGTATCAGGTGAGAGCAAGCTGATTGGTACCATCCAACACGACGATACCATTTTGCGCTTCGTTAACTCACATGACGCGAAACGTCTGGCCGATTTAGGTACTTCATGTCCTGATCACTTCTTGCGCACCAAGATCAAGCCGTTGTACGTGGAATGGGATCCGCAAACAGGCTCGATTGATGAGTTGAAAGCATTGCTCGCCGATGGCATCAAGCAATATCAAACTGAGTACAGCAAGTACTACGAAAGCTGCAAGCACGACAATTCCCCTGCACAGCGCGCATCATCGCCGTCAATCTGTTTGATTCCGGGCGTTGGTATGATTGCTTGGGGCAAAAACAAGAGTGAATCGCGGGTTACCGCTGAATTCTACAACTGTGCCGTGGAAGTGATGCGTGGTGCCGAAGCCATCGACGAATACGCTGCTTTGCCGCAACAAGAAGCATTCGATATCGAATACTGGTTGCTAGAAGAAGCCAAACTGCAGCGTATGCCAAAAGAAAAATCATTGGCGCGCGACGTTGTCGTGGTCATTGGTGCTGGCGATGGCATTGGTAAAGAAACCGCATTCCGTGTTGCCAAAGAAGGCGCTCACGTAGTGTGTGCAGATCTGCGTATCGAAGCAGCCCAAGCCACTGCTGATGAACTAACTAAAATCTATGGTCAGGGCATTGGTGTTGCTGGCTCTGGTATTTCTGGTTGCGGCCCAGCGATCGCTCAGCCAGTTGACATCACCAACCGCGATACCGTCAAAGCGCTGTTCGACCAAGTGATCTTGGCCTATGGCGGCATCGACAAAGTGATTGTCACCGCAGGCGTATTCCTCGCCCCAGGTCAGTCGGGCATGAGCGACGATCAAATGTTTGATATTAGCTTTGCCGTCAACGTCAAAGGTGGCTACATCGTTGGCACTGAAGCCAATAAAGTGTGGCAACAGCAAGGCTTGCCAGGCGCTTTGGTTCTCACTACAAGTGTTAATGGCGCAGTCGCCAAAAAAGGTTCTTTGGCTTATGACACCAGTAAGTCAGCAGCCAACCACTTAGTGCGTGAGCTAGCCGTCGAGTTGTCACCACTGATCAATGTTAATGGTCTGGCTCCGGCAACTGTTGTTAAAGGCAGCACCATGTTCCCACGCGACCGAGTTATTGCTTCGTTGAGCAAGTACAACGTTGCGTTCAGTGAGTCTGACTCTGATGATGAGTTGCGCGAAAAACTTGCTCTGTTTTACGCCCAACGGACACTGACCAAGCAGCCAATTACCCCTGCAGACCAAGCTGAAGCAGCTTATCTGCTGGTATCGGGCCAATTGAGTAAAACAACAGGTCAAATCATCAGTGTAGACGGCGGTCTACACGAAGCGTTCTTGCGTTAATCACCGCTCGTTAATCCGGCAGGCCGTTTCCCCAGCCTGCCGGCTTTCTGCTTGTTCCTACGCACCACTCTACTCGTTCCCAAATTCTCCATCTCCGTTTCTTGTTTTTAGATCGTCCTTAAAGCTCCGTTATCAGTTAGTAAAGCCAGCCATCAACAATTATCGCTGACGCTGCAAGCCCATCCTTGGGGCGCTCGGCAGGCAGCATCCTTGCTGCCTGACGCACCGATACTCGCCGATGGCTAGCTTTTCAAACAGTCCACGGGACTTTTCAAAAGAGCGAGCAAAGCGACGAACACAAGCTTCTGCCGCAAGGACGCGGCAGCAGAGCCTCCATGGATGGATTTACGGCGTCTTGTTTTCGTCGCCTTGGTTGCTCTCCCACTACACTCGAATCTAGATCAAAAACGGCTAAGTAGCTGTATCTTGCGAAGAGAGCAGCAAAGCCAGCCATCAGCAATTATCGCTGACGCTGCAAGCCCATCCTTGGAGCGCTCGGTAGACAGCTTCCCTGCTGCCTGACGCACCGATACTCGCCGATGGCTAGCTTTTCAAACCGTCCAGGAGACTTCTCAGGAGAGCGAGCAAAGCGACGAACACAAGCTTCTGCCGCAAGGACGCGGCAGCAGAGCCTCCATGGATGGATTCACGGCGTCTTGTTTTCGTCGTTTTGGTTGCTCGACGACGACAGACGAATTTGAGTTAAAGGCTGCTAGTTGGTTGTACTTGTTGCAATGGATGGCAAAGCCAGCCATCAGCAATTATCGCTGACGCTGCAAGCCCATCCTTGGGGCGCTCGGCAGGCAGTTTCCCTGCTGCCTGACGCACCGATACTCGCCGATGGCTAGCTTTTCAAACCGTCCACTGGGCTTATCAGGCGAGGAGCCAATGCGACGAACATAAGCTTCTGCCGCAGGGAAGCGGCAGTAGAGCCCACAAGGAAGTGTTCACGGCGTCTTGTTTTCGTCGTTTTGGTTGCTCGACGACGACACACGAATTTGAGTTAAAGCCTGCTAGTTAGTTGTACTTGTTGCAATGGATGGCAAAGCCAGCCATCAGCAATTATCGCTGACGCTGCAAGCCCATCCGTGGGGCGCTCGGCAGGCAGCTTCCTTGCTGCCTGACGCACCGATACTCGCCGATGGCTAGCTTTTCAAACCGTCGACGGGACTTTTCAGGAGAGCGAGCAAAGCGATGACTGCAAACGAGTCGGAGCTAGAAAAAGAAAGAGCGGCGAGAGCCGCTCTTGTCTGGAAGATTAACCTTCCATGTCTTCGAGTTCGACACCCTTGGTTTCGTGAACCAAAGCGAACACAAAGATTGCCGAAACCGCCGCACTAATGGCGTAGAAACCATAAGCACCACCGGCGCCGATGGTTGCCAGCATTAACGGGAAACTCATGGTGATACCAAAGTTAGCCAGCCACTGGAACAAGCCACTGATGGCCAGACCGGAGCCGCGAATTTGGTTCGGGAACATTTCGCCCAACATCACCCACATCACTGGGCCCCACGAGGTGTTAAAGAAGAACACGTAGACGTTAGCCGCAATCAATGCGGTTAAACCAGCGCTATCGGTCAATTGGATTTCACCTGCCGCATTGGTGTCGGCCGTGGCAAAAACAAATGCAATCACGCCCAAAGCCAGCGCCATTACTACAGAGCCAGACCACAACAGTGGTTTACGACCGATTTTATCAACCAGCGAAATGGTCACCAGACAGGCACCGATGCTCACCGCACCTGAGATAACGTTAATCATCAAGGCGTCGCTTTCAGAGAAGCCAACTGACTGCCACAATACTGCGCCGTAGTAGTACACTACGTTGATACCAACGAGTTGCTGGAATACTGCCAGACCAATACCAACCCAAACGATGGTCCGTACTTTTTTGGTGTTCGCATCGAGCAAGTCCGACATCTTCGGCTTGTGGTGATCAGATGCTAAAGAATGCTCAATTTCAGCAACCTTCTTATTGCCAGCAGTTTCGCCATAGAGTGACGTTAACACCGCGCGGGCTTTTTCGATTTTGCCTGATGCCACCAGAAAACGTGGGCTTTCTGGGATAAACAGCAACGCCGCAAAGAAGATAAACGCTGGGATCAATTCAACCCAGAACATCCAGCGCCATGCTTCGTAATCTAACCACAAGACCGAAGTCGACGACTCTGCCGCACCGGCTAGATTGTAGTTACTGACGAATGACACAAATAAACCGGTAATAATGGCCACTTGCTGAATCGTGGTCAGACGGCCACGGTATTCGGCTGGCGCCACCTCTGAGATATAAGCCGGTGCAATCACACTGGCGGCACCAACGGCTAAACCACCCAAAATTCGATAGATAATGAATTCGAATGAGCCTGTGGCAATACCTGAGCCCCACGCGGAGATGATGAACAGCACCGATGCGATAATTAGGATCACTCGACGTCCAAGCAAATCGGCCATGCGACCTGCTAAGAATGCACCAACCGCACAACCGAGCAGCATCGAGGCAACATTAAAACCGGTGCCGACACTGTCCGAGTTAAATGCTTTTTGCAGACCGTCGACGGTGCCGTTAATCACGCCACTGTCAAAGCCAAATAAGAACCCACCTATGGTTGCGATTAAGCTGATAAAGACGATGAATGAGACATTATTCTCATTCTCTTCTGTTACCTGCTCTGCTGTTATTGTTTGATCGTTCATTGTTATATTGAAACCTCTAGTTTGTTACCCGATTCAATCGCGTAAGCATCCTTGGTTGAATAAAAATTTAATTGCGACAGTGGCAAAAGTTCCCCCCAAAAGATTGCTATCTGTGGCTCAGACTGACTGAATCCTCAGCACTGCAAGCGCTCTACTTTTGGCTTCTGTTACTGCTACAATTTGCTTCTTCACGGCCCCCTAAACGGCCCAAGTATTGGTTCTGGTGCGCAATTGACACCGTCCCCAGTTTTAATCCCCAGCCATTACTTCACAGCAATGACCGAGCGAATTAGTTGGATAAAAATTGTTCTGGCTGCAGTTGGCCGACGACTCGATAAGTACCCGGTTTGAGTCCCTGCAATTGATTTTCATTGACCACAGCCTCGCCGTTAACTTGCAGTGAAGTGCGCTGCAATTGCGGCAATTCAATCGTGGCTTGGGTATTTTTCGGCACCGTCACGGATAGCTCCACAGCTCGCCCTGTTCGTTGCCAACTGACGGCCACATCGCCATGGGGCGTCTGATAATCACCCGATGCCTGATCCAGTTGTTGACCAAATTTCGGTGCGATGAGGATTTCCTTAAAGCCCGGCTGCAACGGTTGAATGCCGAGAATGCCCTCATAGAAATAGCGCGAGACAGTGCCGTAGGCATAGTGGTTGAGCGAGTTCATTCCTTGCGGGTTAAAGCCATCTTTGAGGGTGTATGAGTTCCACCGCTCCCATGTTGTCGTCGCGCCGTTATTCACCGAGTAGAACCACGACGGGTAGCTTTCTTTGAATAACAAGTCATATACCAAGTCATCGCGGCCACGCTCGTGCAGCACCTGAATCAGTAGTGGTGTTCCTAAAAAGCCGGTGCGTAAATGGTTGTCGGCTTTGGCCAGTTGCTCGAGCAGGTGAGCAAAGGCCACTTCCTGAACGGCCGGATTGAACAAATCAAAGGCCAGCGGCAACAAGTAGCTGGTTTGCGTTTCAACGCCAGTTTTCGGTTTCAACTCTTGGTCGTAAAACGTATTGCGCACCAAGCCCTTAAGTTTGCTAAGCGTCTGCTTCATCGGCGCGATATCTTGCTGGTATCCCAGCACCTCAGCCGCATTAATGGTCAGCTGCAGCGAGTGGGCATAAAACGCCGTTGAGATCAGATCGAACTCGGTATCACCACGGTTGGCTTTTTTGCCTTCGGCAACGGGGTATGGCTGCAGCCAATCGCCAAAGGTCATCATGGTTGAGCGGTCGTCTTTCATCTGTGATTGGTGGTAGTCCAGCCAACCTTTCATCATGGCGTAATTGTCACGCAAAATGGTGTCGTCGCCCGTCAACTGATAAAGCTGCCACGGAATAATGGTGACGGCATCGCCCCATCCTGAAGAGGCGAAATTGATCCATTCAACAAATGGAATGTACAAGGGGATCTTGCCATCATCGCCCTGCTCTTCGCGGACACTTTGTAACCACGCCGACCAAAAACCGTAGACATCAGCCATGTACATCGAGGGGGTAACAAACACCTGCGCATCGCCGGTCCAGCCCAAGCGCTCGTCACGCTGCGGACAATCAAGCGGAATGTCATAGAAGTTGCCGCGCAGGCCCCACACAATGTTGTCGGCTAACTTGTTGAGTTTGCTGTGGGAGCTTTCAAAGCTCGCCCGAATCTCAAAATCAGAGTGTTGGACCAAACCAGTCACCCATTCTTGGCTAGGTTTTTGGCTGGCATCAAAACCGGATATTTCAACGTAACGAAAGCCGCGATAGGTAAAGGTCGGGGTGTAATCAGCGGTGCCGGTTACGCTTGGAATATAGTGATCAGTCACTTTGGCACTGCGGTAGTTGTCGGTGTAGAACTCGCCTTTGTGGAGTGCTTCGGCATAGCGAATAGTGACCTGTTGATCGGCGCGAACCGGAATTTGCAGGCGCGGCACGCCCACCATGTTCTGGCCTAAGTCAAACACCGCGACGCCTTCGCTTGGCTGCCAAACTTCAATCGCCGGTATTGCTTGGGTGATGCGGATTGGCGCGTGGCGCTTGGGTGCCAGCTTGATAGTCGGCAAAATGGGCTCTACCACCGCCTGCTGCCAGTCACTATCGTCGAAGTTGCTGTCGCTCCAGCCCGCCATTTCCAGACGCTGCTCGTATCGCTCACCATCGTAAGTGCTGGCAAATTGAATAGGACCTTGTTGGCTTGCTTTCCACGAGGCATCCGAGCCAATGATCTGGCGCTCGCCATTGCTGAACGTCACCTCAAGCTGAGCTAGCAAGCGTGGCGGCAATTGATGGTCCAACGCCATCAAATCAGCAACTCGGCCTGAATACCAGCCGCCGGCAAGCGATGCCGCCAGCACATTATCACCGGTTTTTAGCAATGAAGTGACATCATAGGTCAGGGTTTCAATGCGCTCATCATAAGGTGTCCAACCCGGTGTCATGACATCGTCAGGCGCCACTTGCTGACCATTAATAAAGGGCTTGAATAAGCCTTTGGCGGTGATATACAAACGGGCTTTTTTGATCGCTGATTCAAGCGCAAACTCGGTTCTTAAATACTGCGGCGTGGCGAGCACTTGCACCGATGGCTGCTGGCTTAATTCAGTATCAGGGTGGCCAATCCATTGCCCTTGCCAATCGTCATTGCTGAGCAGGCCCAACTCGATCGATTGAACCTCACTCCAACGCGACATCTGGCCGTTTTCGTCCCAGGTTCGCACTCGCCAAACCGCTTGCTGCCGCGAATCGAATGGCGCCCCGCCATAACGGATCCATGAGGTTTGTGCCGAAACCACCTTGCCACTGTCCCACAGCGTTTCTCGGTCAAGTCCTTCGGCGCTGGCCGCGACCTGAATTTGATAAGCCGATTGATAATGGCCGGCGCCATCACTCGCCAGTTGCCAAGAAAACCGCGGCGTCGACTCGTAATAACCAATGGGATTACTAAACCCCTCACCGACTTCAAGGACAACAGGTGCGGGTTGCTGGTCTGCTTTCGATGCACCACCTGAGCTGCAACTGGCTAACAAGGTGCCGCCGACTAATGACACTGAGCATGCAACAGCAAGCGCAGCGGCGCGAGTAAAAGACAATGTCATACTCAATTTATTCCGTTAAAAAAAGGTGCTGCAGCAAGGCTGCAGCACCACCGTTAATACTTCAGACGTTGATAGGCTTCGCGGTTGCCCGCCTTTTGCGCCATGTCCATACCGAGTTGCTGCAATCGGGCCGATAGCGGCCGGCTTTGTTGGCGCTGCAGCAGTAACTGCAGTCCTTTGTCCCATTGCTTCAGGGAGTCCAACGTGAGCAGCCAGACATATAAATTTTGTTCATCATCAGGTTGATAGCGCACCGACAGCTCAAATTGCTCGGCTGCCTCTTTGGTTTTGCCCTGACGGATTAAATGGAGGCCATAGGAATAGCGAATAGTGGCGTCTTTGGGCAGATTCCGCACCGCCAGCTCATAGAATTGCTGCGCTTTTTGCGGCTGCATGGTGGCGCGATAAATGTCGGTCAGATTGATGTAGGACGCGGAGAAATAGGGATCAATGCTGATAGCAGTGATGTATTGCTGCTCAGCCTTGTCCAGTTCGCCGCGGCGCATGTGCAGCAAGCCCTGATTGGCCCGCCCTTCGCCGCGCCAAGATGACAGTTCATTGGCTTTAATCAGCTCAGCAAAAGCGCGGTTAAAGGCCGCAGATAGGGCGGCATCAACAGGCGCATCAGCCAGCGCATCAGCAGCGGCGACTCGGACCGCTCTGAGTTCATCGGTTAACAATGGCGCAATCAGTTTGGCCCGAGCGGCAGGCTCTATGGCTTTGCTCGCCTCACTCACGGCGATCCGAATTAGCGCTTCATCACTACTCACAAACGGCGCCAGCATCTGCGCCATGGTCGATGGTAAATCAGTCGACACCTCCATGGGCTTTACCCCGCTCGCCGGTTTGATGATGGGCACCCGCTGTGGCGACATTGACCCTGCCCTGCCGAGCTACTTAGAAAAAGCCACCGGCCAAAGTACCCAGGAAGTTGTCACCATGATGAACAAAGAGTCTGGTTTCCTTGGTATTTCCAAAGCATCGAATGACTTCCGTGCTGTCCACGAGCTATCAGAGCAAGGGTGTGAGCAAGCCAAACTGGCACTGAAAATGTTTGCCAATCGGGTGATCGCCACCATCGGCTCCTACGCCGCCACATTAAACGGTGTCGATGTCATTACCTTTACCGGCGGTATTGGTGAGAACTCCGATTACTTACGCCGCACCGTGTGCGAAAACTTAACTTACCTCGGGGTTGAGTTAGTTGCTGACAGCGCGCAAAAAGTCGGCCGGATCAGCACCGAGCAAAGCCGAGTTGTGGTCAAAGTCATAAACACCGATGAAGAGTTAATGATTGCCCGCGACTCCTATCGGTTGGCGTCTTAATTCAATTTCGGAGCAATCCCATGACAAACTCAATTGGCTGCATCGAACTGAGCTCCATTGCCGTTGGCTACGCAGTTGCCGATGCCATGGTCAAGGCGGCCAGCATTGACATCATTTGGAATGAGATTCAATGCCCCGGTCGGCTGATGCTGATGATCCTTGGCGACACCGCCTCGGTTCATGCCGCCATTGAAGTTGGCGCCAGCAAAGGCCGCGCAAGAGTGGTTGATTCGCTGGTGTTATCGCGCGTCCACCCCGATGTCCTCGCCGCCATTCGTAAACGTAAAGCGGCGAAAGCCGCCGAGGCATTGGGCGTGGTTGAGGCACTGACTTTATCATCGGCGATTCAAGTGGCCGATAGCATCGCCAAGTCCAGCAGCGTCAATATCATCAACTTCAATGCCTCTATTGGCATTGCTGGTAAAGGCGTGGTGATGTTTTGTGGTGACACCGCGTCGGTGTCATCAGCCATCGAGATTGCTGACAAGTACGCTGCAACACGCGGCTGCACCATTCACTCGGCGTTTATCCCTAATCCGAGTGAGCAGCTGCTGGCTCGTAAGCGGCTGTGAGCGGCCAGCTCTAGCAAACAACATCAACAATGTGGAGTGGTTCCAACATGGAACAACAGCAACTATTAGATTTAGTGCGCCAAGGTGGCGTCGTTGGTGAGGGTGGCGCCGGCTTTCCGGCGCATGTGAAATATGATGCTCAGGTTGACACCGTGATCGCCAATGGCTGCGAGTGTGAACCTTTGTTGTATTCAGATCAGCATATTATGGCCAATCATGCCGCCGAAATTGTCAGTGCCATGAAAGCCATCATCAAGGCGACTGGTGCTTCACGCGGTGCTATTGGCATTAAAGCCAAGTATTCGCAAATTGGTCAGCTGTTCGAAGCGGCAACGCAAGACAGTAATATTGATGTCTTTCGGATGGATAACTTCTACCCTGCTGGCGATGAACAAATTTTAGTTCACGAAGTCACCGGCCAAAGTATCCCGCCGCTGGGCTTACCCAAAGATGTCGGCGCAGTGGTGGCCAACGTTGCCACCTTGCTGGCGGTCAACAATGCCATTAATGGCCAACCTGTGACCCATAAAATTGTCACCGTCACAGGCTCTGTAGCCAAACCATCGGTGATCCGTGTCCCTATTGGCACTTCAGTCAGAGCTTGCGTTGCAGCCTGTGGCAATGAAACCGTTGATGATCCTGTGTATGTCATGGGCGGTCCAATGATGGGTAAAGTCATTGATGATCAACAGGTGTTTGATGAGACGGTGATCAGCAAAACCAGCGGCGCCATTATTGTGCTGCCGCGGGGTCATGTTATCCATCAAGCAGCAACTTTACCCGAAGCAATTATTCAAAAAAGGGCAGCCACTTCGTGCATCCAATGCCGTGCTTGTACCGAATTATGCCCGCGCTATTTGATTGGTCAGGAATTCAAGCCTCATGAAGTAATGCGAGCCCTGGGCGCAGGTGGAAGCAAACCGGAAAGCATCAAACAAGCCCAGTTGTGCAGCGAGTGCGGTGCCTGTGAAGCCTTTAGTTGCCCGATGGGCTTATCACCACGACGGATCAATGGCTTGCTCAAGCAAAAATTCCGCGAGCACCGAATTCAGTATGACGGCTCTCGAGAGATTGTTGCCGAGCAAAGCCAATTTCGCGACTTCCGCAAGATCCCAACCTCGCGCTTAGCGATGAAGCTGGGCATACATCACTACATGGCGTTACATCCGGAATTTGTAGGCGACATCAGCCCTGCAACCGTCTCAATCCCGCTGCAACAACATATTGGCGCGCCGTCCATTGCCACGGTCCAAGTGGGTGATGAAGTCAATGAAGGAGATTGCATTGGCGTCACCCCAGAGGGCGCATTGGGCGCCATGATCCACGCCTCAATGAGCGGCAAAATCACTGCCGTGGGCACATCCATCACCATTCAAGGAGCTCGCCGTGAACACTAATCTGCAAGCCGTCGGCATGATTGAATTTAATAGCATTGCAATGGGCATTGAAACGGCTGACCATATGCTGAAATCGGCCAGTGTTAATCCGCTGATGATGAAAACAATCTGCCCCGGTAAATACTTGGTTGCGGTTCACGGTGACGTGTCGTCGGTGCAATCAGCAGTAGATGCTGGCCTAGAGCTAGCCCAAAGCGCCATGGTGGATTATTTAGTGATCCCCAATATTGAGCCTGCGGTTGTATCCGCCATGTCAGGCACCAACGCCAGCGAGATCACCTCGACGCTCGGTATTATTGAAACCTTCTCGGTCACCTCGGCGATTTTGGCGGCCGATAGCGCCGTGAAGAACTCAGACGTTGATTTGATTGAAGTGCGCATTGCGATGGGCCTTGGCGGCAAAGCATTCTTCACCCTAACGGGGGACTTATCCAATGTTGAAGCCGCGATCAACAATGCAGCTGAGGTAGTCGCCAACAACGGTATGCTGGTGAGAAAGAGCGTGATTGCAAGCTTGTCCGCGGAGTTAAAGCCATATATTTAACCGCCATGACGTCGCTGTCAGTTCCGTTGTTGATGAAAGAGCATCATGGTTGATGCTCTTTTTTTTGCGCAAAAAAACGCCTCAATTGCTGAGGCGTTGTTGTCATAGGCGGAGCTAATGAGATTAGTTCTTCAATCGCTTATTGAGCTGGTAGTGATACAAAGACGGAACACCGGTCACTTCGCCATTAATTAACTCTTTGTAGGTGATATCGTTGTACTTAAGCTTGATCGGTAAATTGCCTGATAGACCAATAATGCGCCCTTCAGAGGTCGACTTCATGCCATCAATGACCACCGGCTTATCTGAGCCAGCGCCATTAGAGAAGTACAACTTGGTATTCCACAGCGTGTTGTACTTGCCGTGTTGTGGTCGCCAGTATGGCGCACCGCCGGCCGTAAATAAGGGGTAGCTGTAATAGCCTTGCTGGTCCGCCAAATCTTCGTCAAGAGTGATGTACGCCTCGGTATTATCGAACAAGTTCTCGTGGTTGGCGCCACCATGCTGATCAATGTATGGGTCAACCAGAATGCGAGAATTGACATAGACATTCTTGTTGCCAAAGGTGTTCGCGCTAATTGAGTGCCACATTGGGTTGGCCACTGTTAAATTCTTTACCAACACCAGACTGACGCCACCGGTTTGCACCGAGTAATGGGCTAGCGCATTCTCTTCGTGAGCCGTTGTCGTAACATTCTCAATAGTCAGGTTGGCGGCATTCTCAGTGAGGATCCCGCTATCGGCGTTATGAATGGTAATGTCTTTAACCCAACCATTGTGAGTGCGAGTTAAGAACATGCCATTAAAGCCGGGCTCCACGTGGTGAGCAACCCAAGGGTGAATGGGAAAGTTAATGGTAAAGTGCTCAAAACCAACATTGCTGATATGTTTCCACTCGGTAATGTCCGGTTGCCAACGCGGATCGGCAGCATGCAGCAGTGGTGTTTTAATGGTGACTTTGTTCCCTGAGATGCCAGTGATTTTGGTGTGCTGGCGGATCAGCGCCATATCCGGGAAATTCCAATGGTGAGAGCCGATTTCAATATCAGTGGGATCACCGTAAAGCTCAGGAATTAAAGAGCCGCCCTTGCCTTCGCGGTTGTACCAATTGATCCGAACAATATCGCCAACCTTGAGCTGCTTGGCGCTATCGACGGTGAAGGTAAAATCATCTTTGCCGCCACTGGTTAATTTGGCCAACGGCTTGACCTTGCGGTCGTATTCTTTCAAGTAGGACTTGATGCGCTCGCCTTCAACACCGGTCCATAAAAAACCACCGCTCCAAGACCAGTTACTGAACAACATGTGCATGTTGTCTTTCGGCCGTCTTTCGTACTTGTTCTGCTTAACCAGATATTCAGATAATTCTCGCAATTCTTCTGGGAACTTGACTAATTCCAGAGGCCGCGGGAAATACAATTCGGTAGTCGACTGTCCGCTACCGCGCAGCACTATGTTGCTGCGTTGGATTCGAATGATTTCACTGAGAATGTAGCGGCCCTTGCCAAACTGCACAATCACCGGCTGAGACTGCTTTTTCAGGGAATCGAGCAACGCCAATAACGCAACGGTATCATCTTCATTGTCGTTCGGAAGAAGACCATGATCGTTGACATGAATAACCTTCCAACCCTTTGTGTCGGGTTGCTTTTCGCCATATTCATAACCGGCATAGGAAAAATCCGGCAGATAAATGTTACTTAACGCGCCAGGCTCCTTGGCCATCGCAGGCAAACCGACCGAGGTACACACCGCAGCCATCAGCAAGGAGCGTAACGTCACATTCAATTTCATACTAATTAACCTTGTTGTTTACTTATCCACTGGACTTAATCAGTGCAATTTAAAAGCGTTTAAACGCTGCCGTGCTATCCCATTGTGGTCGCAATTCATGACGCTGGAATTGCAGGCTGCGGCCACTACCGATGTACAAGTGTTCAAGCGTTTGCTCGGCATCAACCGTGATCACCGCAAAGCGGCCACGGAAGCGGATCCCCAGGGCGTCATTGATGTACTCGTCATTAAGATCCTGCTGCAGCAAGATGTATTGGGTCTTGGCTTGACCAGCAACACGAACGCTCACTTTCACCCCTTTAAACTCACCATTGACCAGCAATCGCTCAGCCGCCTGCACTGCTGGCTGCTCGCCTGCTTGCTCGGTATGAGATTCGTAAACGGTGACAAATGGATTTGTCCACGCTTCGCCATGGCGGCGCATCAGCACAGTTGGCAGTGGCTTTTTGTCATATGGGCGCGGTGCCGATTTCGACTGCGGCGCTAATACCTGGGTTAACTGAGCTTCCGGTCCAGCCGGAAAAATCGCCCGCATGACGATAGGCTGCTCGGCCAACTTGTTGGCACGGAATGTCGCCGTCATCGACTGAGTGGTCGGCGCGCCGGACTTAACCTGCTCAAAGAAATGCCAGCCTGGATGCCGGTAAACCTTATGATATTGCCAATGCAAGCTTGCTGATTGCTGGTAGCGCTCGCTATCGTCTTGCAGCGGCAGCGGGCTGTTATCTGAGGTCAGCGATAATTGATCAGCGACATTGTGATACACATAGTCATGGAACTGCTCTGGCGTATCCGAGCGAGCGCGGAACACATCCAAATAGTAGCCTTGAGTATCGGACAGGCGAATTAATGCCAACGTCCGCTGATGTTCAGCTGGGGCCACTAAGTTATAACCATCGTTGAACGATGTGGTAGCAAATGAATAGAGCTCGGATACCGCCGGTTGCTCATAATCAGGCTCAATCGCTTCGGTTTGAACCTGCTCAATTCCGAGGTTGATCCACCCCCCCTTCGATGCCGATGCACCATTACTGATGACGCTATTGTGGGCGGCAAATAAACGATAGTAATTTTCGTGAATATCGGTGCCATAGGTCCACTTGCCACCGTCAATACCGAGCACATACCCCTGGCCATAAAGCTCCAGATCCATACCCGTGGCATGACCATGGATATAGCTGCCACCAGACACAACAGCCATCAGGCCATCTTTAGCAACGCCTGTTTTGGCAATGTTGCGCTGCACTGTCATTCCAGCGTAGGGCAAATGATTAGTGCGCGGCCGCATGGGCGCAACCTGCTCACCACCGGGCTCGACCAATTGCGAGCTCGACCAGAGTAATTGCAGCGGCAACACATAAGGGCTTGGGGCATAATGCCTTGGCTCCAGCTCATCGCGATGATAATTGCCATTGGCAACACTCGCCGCAAGGAACTGACCAAATTGCTCAGCTTGCTGCTGATTGTCATTGAGTCGAGCAAGCACTAAGGCCATCTCGTAGGTTTGATATTCAATCGCCATATGACGATGGGTATCTCCATTGTAGGGATAGGCATCATTCGGAAACTGCAAGTTGTACATGGCCGTCAGCGACTGCGGAATATTCGGGTAGCGCTGACCGAGTTTTAGTTCGGGATAGATGCGATCCATCAATGTCATTAAGTAAATCGACAAGCTGGTGACATGACGCGAATAGCTCAAGGATTCTGGCCAAATATCGCCAGCTTGAGGGAACATTTCAGCCACCATTTTTAGCGATGCCTGATGCTCGGTGTTGGTGTCGAGATAAAACGGTAGTAACCGCTCGATGGCAGCCGGATCATCAAGGGCGTGAATGTTGTGAACCAGGCTAGATGATTCAAGCACCGGCCAGTTGGAATCTAACAGACCGCGATTGAGCGCTAATTCAACATAGGTATTGAACACCTGCTGGGCGGCATCAAAGTCAAACGACACCAGCTGATCACTAGCAAGATCGACAACTTTACCACCACTATTTAGCCAGTTATAAACAAAATCGTAGATGATCGGCAACTGAGCACCGAGTACTCGTGCTTCGAGCAAGTGGTTATCCTGATACAGCCAGCCACTATTGCGTGCGCCGTCTTTACTCGACTCTGGCCCCAATTTGGTTTTAGCCAACGCGTTAACAAACAGCGACAACATGTCTGCCGCACACTGGGCATATTGTTGCTGCTCGGTTAAGTAAAACATGACGCCACAATCAACGCCGTTTTGGACGCCATTGAGCATCGCCAGCTGCGGCTCTCTGGGGTTACCCCAGCGCAACTTGTCACTACTGTGATTGCCTTTAGACTTGGCATAGGTGACTAAGGTCGGCGCACTGTTTTCACCATCAGGCCATTCAAGCGGTAGCGCCAACAACTTGTCTTTGCGCTCAGCCAAGTCCTTGGCTGCGGCCTTATCTGCCCGTGATTTTAATTGCGTAAATAGTTGCTGGGCCCAATCTTGCTGCTCAATTTTATTCAGGATCTGCTGCCGCTCATCTGCTTTCACCCAGATAAATGGTCGCTCCATTTCTACCGCAGCCTCTGTCTCGCTTGGCGCCGCTTTAGCTGGGTTTGGTGGCGCCTCGTTTGGCGTACATGCTGCGGTAAAAATAAGAGTCACAGCAGCTAAGTGACTCAAAACTGCCTTGTTCATTTCGGGTCATTCCCACAGTTAGTGCAATAGTGTCAGCATACAGGGGGGCAATTACTCAATACAGTCACAATCAATCAATATGAATCACCAATCACAAAAACAATGACATGACAGTGCAAATAAATAATAAACAAATCAAAGATGAATGAAGTGGACTAGAGATGACGGCGCGCAGTCGAGACAACATACAATCACGCCATTGTCAGCGGCCGTTACCGCGTTTTAATGTGACATTAAAAAAGCCTAACCATCGAGACGATGATTAGGCTTTTATCACTTAGCGAGTTAGCTAAGCTAGACCAACTTAGAAGCGGTAGCTAAGCGCTGCTTTATAGATGCGGCCTTGGCGGCTAATGCTGTGGATCGCTTTCTTGTTGCTGCCGTAATAATCCTTAACTTCTTCGTCCGTCAGGTTGAATGCCTGCACGATGAATTTCAGGTTCTTATTAATTTTATAAGAGCCAGAGAAGTCCAAACGACCGGTCTCATCACGGGTGCGCTCACCGGTGCCAAGGAATGAGTTCGCACCTTGTAGGGTTTGCTTATCACGCCAGTTGTAGATAAAGCGAGCACTGAAACCGTTGTTTTCCCAGTAGCCAATCAAGTTGTACGACTTCGGCGAAACGCGGGTCAGTAACAGTTCACTACCAGACTGGTTGATCTTGGTGTAGTTGAACACACCACCGAAACCATCATAAGGGTATGGCAGGAAGTCGAGTTTCTGCTGAATGGCAATTTCGTAGCCATCAACCTTCAGCTCATCGTTGCTGTTTACCGCCGTTTTAATGCTCACTTCACGGTATTCATCACTGATCAAGTTACCATCATCGTCGTAAACCAAGTACGGTTCTGGCTCCTGACAGCGGAATTCAGTCTCAGAAATAGCAACTCGCTCAATATCGCCAATTAACTCGTTGACCAACGGATCAGAGCCATCGTCTGGACAGTAACCCTCTTCAAATTCGAATAGGTTGGTAATGTCTTTTCTGAAGTAACCGACCGAAATCGCACTACCGTCACGGTTGTACCATTCCAACGATAAGTCATAGTTATCAGCTTCATACGGGCGAACCGTAGAGCTTGGTAACTCAAGCTTAACCGTTGAGTTAGTCTCGTTCAGGTTAGCGGTTGGGCGCTGAGTCAACAGGTTTGGACGCACAAGACCTTCGTAATAAGCGGCACGTAACACGACATCTTCATGCAGCTCAAAAGCAATGTTCGCCATTGGCAAGGTGTTGTTGTAATCATCCTCAAACTTGGACAATTGCGCGACAGGTTCCCCCGTGGATAAACGGCCCAGCTTGTAGCCGTGGAAGGTGTTGTCCGTTTCCACATAACGAACACCCAGGTTACCTGTGTAGGTAATGTCGAATGGTAATTCACCTGAAATATCAGTGGTTAAGTAAGTTGCCTTAATCTCTTGCTCGGCACTGAAGTTATAACCAATGTTCGATGGCAAATCAGTGGTCGAGTTCATACCATCCCAGAAACCAGTGCGGTTACGCTCGATGAACTCATGCACACCGTATTCAAGAATACGCTCAGGACGATTTTGTGAATCAGTAGGTAATTCCAACTGATCGCGCTCGGTGACAATGTTGGTTTGCAGAGCTTTAATTGCCGCGGCGTTATCAAAGGTTACCCAACCGCCGTTGACAATCAATTGGCCAGTTACCGGATCCACCACACTTTGGGTGTTATCAAAAGTGTTTTTGATCTTGCCGCCAAAGTAGTCATCACCACGTGAAGCCACAGTTTTGGTGGTCAGGTAAGAGCTGCTAATTTGGGCGGTATCAACACCAGAGATACGCTGCAATTGATCAACGCTGTCCAAATCTTCTTGAGAATAACGAAGGCCAGTTTTGAAGGCGTCAAAACGCAGCACATCACCCAAACCAAATTCAGTGTAATGCTGAACATTGAATTCGGCTGCATCGTAGTCTTTTTCTAAATCCTGGACGCGACCATTGATACCAGCATTCAACTGACGGCCTTGGTTTTTGGCATCTCGGCTATTGACTGAAGATGCAGTCGCGTGGGCCGATGACCATGCCAAATCATCATAGACATAAGGGGTTTCAAAACCACCAGACACAACGATTTTACTGAGGTTACCGCCACCTTGGTTAATGGTGCCGTTAAAACCAGTTTGTGCTCGGCTGGCCAATTGATGGCCGACGTGAACAAAGTTCAAGCCAACGTTTTCGAAGTTGTTTTCCGCATCAGAAAGCGTGACTTTAGCGTCCATCACCCAATTATCAACGGCGTAATCGGCGTACAAAATGGCAGCGCGCGACTCTTCTTCGAAGGTGGTTTTACGGTTCTCAATTTGGTACTTACCATTTTTGAAATCGTAACCTGGGGCAATAAAGGCGCGGCCACCGGTGCCATCTTCAGTCAGGCTGGTGTAGGCAAATGGCGAAGAATCCATATCCAGCGTGACTTCGCCTTCATAGTAGTCTGAAGCCCAGTTGGTTTTGTGCAGGCCTGCTTCGTAGTTGGTGGTTTCTTTGGTGCCATCATCCAAATTACGCTTGGAGTACATCAGGTGGGCGCCGACTTTGAGGTCGTCATTGATGCGATACTCAACGTTACCGGTGAATGACTTACGGTCACCATCACTGTACTGGCTGACGTTACGGCCACGCAGTGGTACGCGAATTTCGTCACCCTCTTCAAGCAAGTGGGCGTACTTTTCTTTGTACTCGGCTAAGTTGGTTGCACGAGTATGAAGGGTGTCTTTTTTCGCATCGTACCAATCTTCAACCGAGACATAGTCAACCACGTCAAAGGTATCGCGACGGAATTCTTGCTTTGATGCCGCAAATTTGAAGGCAACAGCCAGCTTGTCTTCAATTAAGTGTTTAACTGCATTGATTTTAATTTCAGGGTTGTAGGTCTCCGCCAGATCTTCATAACGCATCCCCAAGGTGACACCAGCCGTGCCATCTTTTTTACTCAGCGCTTGTTGCAACTGTTGGTCAACCACACCAGCAACGCCACCTTCTTGCAGATCAGCTGTTGGCGACTTCACAACGGTCACACCATCAAAGACACCGCCTTCATAGGCGGCGAATGGGTTACCGGCGCCAACCTGGGTGATATTGGTTGCTGAAGATGGTGTGGCAATGGATTGCCCCATCGCCGTGGTTTTCACAAAGCCGCTGCTCAAACCACGCAAACTAATGGTTGACTGGCGACCTTCGTCGTTCGAGTTCAGCTGAATACCTGGCAGGGCTTGCAGTGCATCACCCAAGTCAAGTGCTGGCAATGCATCCATATCGGTTGCGGAAATCGCATCAACAATTGAAGAAGCGCCGCGCTTGACGTTCAGGGCGTTCTCTAACGAGCTACGAACACCACTGACTTCAATTACTTCTACATCTTGATTTTGTAACGCTTTATTTACTTCTTCGGCAATGACGCTTGGGGCGCTAACTGCTAGTAACAGACTTGCAACGCTTGACAGCATAACAACGTTGCGTTGTGTTTTAGGTACGTTGTGTGTGATGACCATGTCATCCCCTTCCAAAAAAAATTGATAAGCAATTCGTTTTTTTAAAAGCCTGCCCTATGTCTGGGCGAGACGATATTACTCCTCGTTTTGAAAACAACATTAAACAAATTTAATCAATTTCAATCATGCGTCACAAAAATATTACTAAAACCACTCAATTTCAGCATTCAAAAACAAAACAACCAACATATCCCCCCCTCAAAAGCCATATAAGCTGATTTGAGCCATTAATTTCGCTTTACCTAAGGGGCCCCTTTATTTTTTGTTTTAAGCTAGCGAGAGCGAGCCTATGCGTCGATATAAGACCCATTAGCTCAAGGCGTATAACTAGCCTAATTGGCGTCAAATCAGCTCAAAATGCCAAATAAGTCATAAATTAGTCATATCAGATCTTATTTAATCATTGGCTAACTTTGGTCACTTCCCCTTCTGCGCTTGTCTTTAACGCCATTTTTAGCCTCATTCTGTAACGTCAATGAGGTGCTTCATCAGGGACATGGTTGTTTCCATGGCGATAACAAGACGGCAGAAATATGACTGGCGCTGTGTGTCAACAATGCATGAGCAATGCCGGATGTGAGCTAAAAATTGCCGCTTACCAGGCGATTAGCCGCATAGGATTATCGAGGATGGTGGATGGTGGCTCTGACTGATACAGGCATTAAAAAAGCCTAATCATCGAGACGATGATTAGGCTTTTATCACTTCGCGGGTTAGCTTGAGCTAACTAAGCGAGTACCAGCTTAGAAGCGGTAGCTAAGAGCTGCTTTATAGATGCGGCCTGAATTGCTAATGCTGTGGATCGCTTTCTTGTTGCTGCCGTAGTAATCCTTAACTTCTTCGTCCGTCAGGTTGAACGCCTGCAAGATAACTTTCAGGTTCTTGTTAATCTTGTAAGAACCAGAGAAGTCGAGGCGACCACGCTCATCACGAGTACGCTCACCGGTACCAAGGAATGAGTTAGCACCTTTCAGGGTTTGCTTATCACGCCAGTTGTAGATGAAGCGAGCACTGAAACCGTTGTTTTCCCAGTAACCAATCAAGTTGTACGACTTCGGCGAAACACGGGTCAACAGCAATTCACTACCAGACTGATCGATCTTGGTGTAGTTGAACACACCACCGAAACCATCATAAGGGTATGGCAGGAAGTCGAGTTTCTGCTGAATGGCAATTTCATAACCATCCACTTTCAGCTCGTCACTGTTATTGACCGCTGTTTTAATTCTCACTTCACGGTAATCATCACTAATCAAGTTACCTTCATCGTCGTACACCAAGTACGGCTCAGGCTCCTGACAGCGGAATTCAGTTTCAGAAATCGCTACACGCTCAATATCACCAATCAGCTCGTTAACCAACGGATCGGAACCATCGTCTGGACAGTAACCTTCTTCAAATTCGAACAGGTTGGTAATGTCCTTTCTGAAGTAACCGATCGAAATCGCACTACCATCACGGTTGTACCATTCCAATGACAAGTCATAGTTATCAGCTTCGTACGGACGAACTGTTGAGCTTGGCAACTCAAGCTTAACCGTTGAGTTAGTCTCGTTCAGGTTAGCAGTTGGGCGCTGGGCTAATAGGTTTGGACGAACAATACCTTCGTAATAAGCAGCACGGAAAATCACATCTTCATGCAGCTCAAAAGCGATGTTCGCCATTGGCAAGGTGTTATTGTAATCATCCTCAAACTTGGACAATTGAGCAATTGGCTCACCAGTGGACTGACGACCTAATTTATAACCGTGGAAGGTGTTGTCTGTTTCAATGTAACGAACACCCAGGTTACCGGTATAGGTAATGTCGAATGGTAATTCACCTGAAATATCAGTGGTTAAGTAAGTTGCCTTGATCTCCTGCTCGGCGCTGAAGTTATAACCAATGTTCGATGGCAAATCAGTGGTCGAGTTCATACCATCCCAGAAACCAGAACGGTTACGCTCGATGAACTCATGCACACCATACTCAAGTAGACGCTCTGGACGATTACGAGAATCGGTTGGCAACGGCAGCTTATCGCGCTCGGTGACAATGTTGGTTTGCAGGGCTTTAATCGCCGCGGCGTTATCAAAAGTTACCCAACCACCGTTGACAATCAATTGACCGGTCGCCGGATCAATCACGCTTTGAGTGTTATCAAAGGTATTTTTGATCTTGCCGCCAAAATAATCATCGCCTCGTGAAGCCACAGTTTTAGTAGTCAGGTAAGAGCTGCTAATTTGGGCGGTATCGACACCTGAAATACGTTGCAGTTGGTCGATGCTATCCAAATCTTCTTTAGAATAACGAACACCAGTTTTGAAGGAATCAAAACGCAGCACATCACCCAAACCAAATTCAGTGTAATGCTGAACATTAAATTCGGCTGCATCGTAGTCTTTTTCTAAGTCACGAATACGACCATTTACGCCGGCGTTTAACTGACGACCTTGGTTTTTGGCATCACGGGTATTGACTGAAGATGCAGTCGCATGGGCCGATGACCAATCCAAGCCATCGTACACATAAGGGGTTTCAAAGCCACCAGACACAACGATTTTGCTGAGGTTACCGCCACCTTGGTTAATGGTGCCGTTAAAGCCCGTTTGCGCTCGGCTAGCTGATTGGTGACCAACATGAACAAAGTTCAGGCCGATGTTCTCGAAGTTGTTTTCCGCATCAGAGAATGTGACTTTACCGTCCAACACCCAGTTACCAATGGCGTAATCACCGTACAAAATGGCAGCGCGCGACTCTTCTTCGAAGGTGGTCTTACGGTTTTCAATTTGGTACTTACCATTTTTGAAATCGTAACCTGGGGCAATAAAGGCTTTACCACCTGAACCATCTTCAGTCAGCTCGGTATACGCAAATGGCGCAGAGTCCATATCTAGCGTGACTTCGCCTTCATAGTAGTCTGAAGTCCACTTAGTTTTGTTGATACCCGCTTCGTAGTTAGTGGTTTCTTTAGTACCGTCGTCCAAGTCACGCTTAGAGTACAAAATGTGGGCGCCAACTTTGAAGTCGTCATTGATGCGGTACTCGACGTTACCGGTAAATGACTTACGATCACCATCACTGTACTGGCTTACATTACGGCCACGCAGTGGTACGCGAATTTCATCGCCTTCTTCAAGCAGGTGGGCGTACTTTTCTTTGTACTCGGCTAAGTTAGTCGCACGGGTATGAAGGGTGTCTTTGCCCGCATCGTACCAATCTTCAACCGAGACATAGTCAACCACGTCAAAGGTATCGCGACGGAATTCTTGCTTCGATGCTGCAAATTTGAAGGCAACAGCCAGCTTGTCTTCAATTAAGTGCTTAACCGCATTGATTTTGATTTCTGGGTTGTAGGTCTCCGCTAATTCTTCGTAGCGCATACCCAAGGTGACACCGGCTGTGCCATCTTTTTTACTCAGTGCTTGTTGCAGTTGCTTATCAACCACACCAGCAACGCCACCTTCTTGCAGATCTGCTGTTGGCGACTTGATAACGGTAACACCGTCAAATACACCACCTTCATAGGCAGCAAATGGGTTACCGGCACCAACTTGCGATACGTTACTTGCAGCAGATGGTGTCGCGATTGACTGGCCGAACGCTGTTGTTTTCACAAAGCCGCTGCTCAAACCACGCAAACTAATGGTTGACTGGCGACCTTCGTCGTTCGAGTTCAGCTGAATACCTGGCAGGGCTTGCAATGCATCACCCAAGTCAAGTGCTGGCAATGCATCCATATCGGTTGCGGAAATCGCATCAACAATTGAAGAAGCGCCACGCTTAACGTTCAGGGCGTTCTCTAACGAGCTACGAACACCACTTACTTCAATTACTTCTACATCTTCGTTTTGTAACGCTTTGTTCACTTCGTCAGCAAGAACGCTGGGAGCACTTACTGTCAGCAGTAAGCTAGCAACGCCGGTCAGAACGGCGCCGTTACGCCGTTTCGCTGAAACCTTGTGTGTGATGACCATGTCATCCCCCTTCACTTAATCTCGTCTTTTATCTTCTATATGTAGTTATGCCGCCTGCACCGTTTCGTTAATTCGGTAACGCCGCATTAACAAGCATGGTATCACCGCCATGAACACCATCAAGCACAATTGGTCATATTCCGTCATGCGTCACAAAAATAACCACATATTTTTTGAACTTATTACATTCGACACACAAACTTAATCACAAGTAATCACCCAACCCATCAATACAATCAGTTTTCAACCAATATAATCACATTCAGATCACAATAATGAACAATTGAATAGTTTTCGAACGGCGCTACAGCGAGAAGGTTTCAAGGTTGAGCACAACGCTTAGCACTGCTCAATTAACAACCAGGAAAGAATTAAATAAACCAGTAAAAATAAGGCTTCCAGAGTAATTTAGACAACACTAAATATCTTATGTGTTTATTGACTATATGATTTTTATCGTTAAGGAGTATTTTGAAGGCAAATTTGTTAGAGGGAACTGAAAGAAGAAAAACAATCACAAAATACTGATTTGGTCACACATAATCACATTTGCTCAAATGTTAAAACAAAAAAGGCTAACCGAAGTTAGCCTTTTAACTGTCATTACTAGGGAATTATTTATCCCATTTGTACATTTCTGAAGCAGCGAGCAATACTGCGCCGACGCCATACAGCTGCGAGTCGGTCTTTTTCACTGGATCGGGTGATTTACCCACATGCTGCACCCAGTTAACACGACCACTTGGCTCAACTGCACGCTCAAGCGCTGCCCAACCTTTTTCAACCACTTCTTTCGCATGGTCGTCAGTCAAGATGCCGTTGTTGACACCCCAGGCCAAACCGTAAGTGATAAAGCCTGTGCCACTGACCTCTGGCGTCTTCACTTTTTCAGGGTCCATCAATGAAGCAGGCCAGTAGCCTTCTGCAGTTTGTAGTTTCAACAAACCAGCCGCGTTCTTCTTGTAAAGCTCAATATAACGATCGCGCGATGGGTGACCTTCTGGCAGTTCATCAATGATCAATGGAATCGCAGCAAACACCCAGCCGTTACCACGGCCCCAGAATACCGGCTCACCATTATCACTCTTCATATCAAAGTAGCGGCTGTCTCGGAAGAACAAACCATACTCATCAGAGAACAAGTAATCAGCAGCAGCCCAGAATTCACTATCAGCATATTCAAAGTACTTTGGATCGCCAGTTGCGTTACTGAGCATCAACCAACTGCGTGGCGCCATGTACAGCGCATCGGCCCAACACCAACGCAACTGACAGTTACCTTCTTGGTGAACTTCACCATGACCACTGGCCGTTGAGTCCAACATCTCTAGACCAACATTTGGCTTATTAGCCAAGATCCAATCAAAGTGTTGTTGGGTTGGTTTGTATGCTTCTTTATTACCGGTTTGCTCTGCCAACCAAACGTAAGTCTGAGCAATGGTGTGGTCATCGGCATGGTACGGACGCTCCGTTAGCAAGCCGTATTCCTGCTCTTTGGCCATTTTATCCATGTAAGCGAGGAAGTCTTGATTGCCAACCGTTTCGGTCCATTTAGTCAGGCCAATGTAAAACGCTGCTTGGATCCAGAACTTTGGATTTTCCGACTTGGCGCGGTGCGACTCAGGAATATAGTGCAGATTACCGAATTGCTCGATCTGCCACTGCCCTGCCCGAGTGGCAATATCGTAGGCAGACTGACGAATACTTTCGGCATTGCTTGCCGCAGTTTCCACCACCTCTACCGGAGCAGATTCTGCGACAGGCTGTGACGCTGGTGCCTCTGCGACTTGCTTGTTACAGCCCGTTAGGGCCAGGCCAATGGCGAGCGGCAAGGCCGCACATTTAGTAAAGGTTTTCCGCATAAAATACACCTTATTGAGATCCCAACTCGTAGCACACGAGTCTTGTCGTTATTTCTTTTTAAATTTGGATTTGTCTTTTTCTAACGTCGCATCAGCTAATGGCCGCGCAATGGGACCATTGTCACCAACTAGGTAAATGCGTCGGTCTGGATTGCCGCGTAGCTTTTCCGCAACCAACACCTGGCCATCTGGATGGGCATTTTTGATAATCGACGTGATTGAAAACTCACCGTTGCTGGAGCGCAGCAACTCTTTTTGCTTGCTGAAGGTTTTGCCACCGTCTTTGCTGTTCCACTTGGCAATGACACCTTGCTTACCTTCGGCATCCGCTAGGAAGTAAGTAATGCCATCGTTCGGATCAAGGACGAAATCACCGCGCGACATGCCGGTCACTTTGCCATTGACCGAATTGCCACCCTGCCAAGTTTCGCCATCCCAACGAATATGACGGGTCTGTTTTGGACCACCAGTTTTTTGCCCAAGATCAACGCCGACATTCATTGCTAAATGCGGGTGACCTTGATGGTCCAGATAAGTGCTACCGTTAAAGGTCCACTGATCACCAGTATCCATCGCAAGAGTTTGCTGCTCGGCGGCCTCGCGCGTGAGCGGCATCGTCAGCTGTTGGCCAGCGACATTAGTCCAAGTGTCGGTTTGGGTATCAAACACCATAAAGTGAGCATCGTGACGCTCAGTGGTGTGGCCTCGTTTAGTGGCATCAACATCCCAGCACAAGTGATAGTCAAAGCTGACAATCAAATCATCGCCTTCACCATGACCAACCCAGGCATACCAGCTATCGACGGCTTTCAGATCATCGCGGCGCTTGTGTTTCAAGAACGAAACCGGCGCATCAAAGCTACGACCGTTGTCGGTTGACTTTTGATACACCCAATCACTGCGGTGGGCACCATGACGATAGAACAAGTAAATATCACCGTTATCCATTTTCAGCGCCTGATTGTAGGTGCCGAATACAGAGATGTTATCGACCTCATCCCACTCGGAAATATCATAGGGACGCTTGGAAATAGAATGCTTGTTAGCGCCGTGGTGCACATTGCCTAACGGGTTCTCACCATGATGCTTGTCGCCACCATGACCACCATAAAAAATATGGATGTAGCCTTCATTGTCGATAATTAATGTCGGCTTACCATGGTTATCAAACTTAGTCCGCCCCAATCGGCGGCCCAGCTCGCTGGTGCCAGCACGAAACGGTCCCAACCACTCTTGAGTGTCATGGTTGTATGCCGCTACGTACGGATCTTCAAACGGCCCCTGATACGAGACATAGGTAATGCCATTATGATGCTCACCGGCTGGATGCTGCACCACAGCCAACGGATTACCAGTGCCATTATCGGCAAAGTAATCAGCTGTATTGCTGCTGGTGAGTGCATCAAGACTACCAGCACAGCCCGACAGGGCTGCGCTGGCGAGCACTAAACTGCTGGCCAATACCAAGCGTTTGGCAAACGCCGTTTTGATTGGTTTTAACTGCAACATAGTTAAACTCGCGCTCCGCTCTATTTGTACTGCTCAAACAGTTCGAAGAATTCTTTGGTCAGCTCAGGCTTTTTCGCAGACAAATCGTTTGCTTCACCCGGATCGCGAACAATATCGTACAGCTCAACTTTTTGATCGAAACCATAACGAACTGCTTTCCACGCGCCGCGACGAGCCGCTTGATAGGTATCGCCGATAATGCCCGAGTTTGGATCGCCGACTTGCTTAGAGAACTCCCAATACAAGGTGCGCTCTTCCATCTCAACCGGCGAGTCAGTCAACAAACCTTTAATAGAAACACCATTGGTGTGAACGCGCGGGATCAGGTCTAAATCAACACCAGCAAGGTCAGCCAAGGTCGGCAACACATCGGCGAACAACCAAGGGGTGCTATCGACGCGGCCTTTCTTAATTTGCGCTGGCCACTGAACAATCATAGGTACGTGGATACCACCGTCATACAGGTCACGCTTCTGACCTTTGTATGGCACTGCAGCTTCCATCGCGACAGGATCGGCACCACCTTCATCGTGTGGACCGTTGTCGGAAGTGAAGATAATAATGGTGTTGTCCAGCTCACCGGTCTTCTCTAACGTATCGAGCAGCTTACCGACATAAAAGTCGAGTGACGAAACCATGCCCGCTAGGGTGGCAAACGGCTTCTCAACTGGCTCAGGGTAATAAGTGGCATACTTATCACGGTTGGCCTTGTCGGCTTTCATGCCGAGATAAGGCGTTTCGTCCATGTCCAGATAAGGCTTGCTGAATTCTTCAGGTACCGCCAACTCCGCGTGTGGTGCGGTATAAGTCATCACCACAAAGAATGGATTTTCGCGTTCTTGTTCCAAGAACTTGATTGCTTCTTTGGTGAATAACTCTTGGGCGTAAGCACCCTTGCGACCACCTTCGTTTTCTTTCACCCGAATTTTTTGGTTGTCACGCCAAACATGCAATGGGTACTGACGGTGGCCTTCCAGAATGGAGTACAAGCCGTACCAAGTGTCAAAGCCCATTGCCAACGGGTCGGTGACGCCCATTTGTTGACCAATCGAGTACTTGCCAAATAGCGCCGTGTCGTAGTCTGCGTGCTTTAACACGTGCGCGAAGGTGATGTCTTTGTGGGTCAACTCAACGGTGTTGGAGTTGTTGCTCATGTAACGACCGTCACGGCCGGTAAACAATGACACCCGCGATGGTGAACACACGGTGTTACCCGCGTAAGCTTGGTCAAAACGAATACCGTTGGCAGCCATTGCATCGAGGTTTGGTGTTTTGATTGGCGTATCGCCATAAGCACCAACCTGATTAAAACCTAAGTCATCGGTCAGGATGAAAATAATATTGGGCTTTTCAGCCGCTAGAGATAACGTTGAGGCACCCGCTAAAATCGCACCGGCCAGGATGCTTTTTAACAACTTAGAGTTGCTGAATTTCATTTCTTCCCCTACTTTACTGGCTCAATTAACCGTTGTTGTTTGACCCGCTTCGCAGCTCAATAATCAACTTGTGTAATCTGTTGTAATTAGACTGGAATATTACACAAAAGCAACAGACCGAAAAAGACTCCTATTGATAATTTGTGACGTGTTTTGACTGAAAGTATGTTATTGATCATGCTTTCGCAAT
Source organism: Neiella litorisoli (assembly GCF_014773395.1). GTDB lineage: Bacteria > Pseudomonadota > Gammaproteobacteria > Enterobacterales > Neiellaceae > Neiella > Neiella litorisoli. Next base: position 143,167 of record NZ_JACXAF010000004.1, read on the forward strand.
CCTGCCCTTTCATCGAACAGTACAGCGCCCATTGCCAGACCACCTTTAATAGTCAGTGAATACCAAACCATGCAGACATTTGTTCTGCTCAGAGTGAAGTCAGAATCGCTAGAGGCGTTGATTATTCGGTAATTAAAATCAGAGGAATATTTAGAGGAGCACTTAGAGAAATGTTTAGGAATGCGGACGTTTCTTGGTAAAGCGAGTGAAGGAAAATCGAGAGCTGGGATTGAAGGGAGTCAGAATATATTGGGCAGGTACCGTCCATGGTGACCCGCCCAAAACACTTATTGGAGATTTAGTGGTGGTGAACTTCGGCTGTTTGCCCGTCAACATCGGACATGGCGTCAACACCCGATTGTTCAGGATCGCCGTAGCGCTTGTTGTACATCGCGGTGATAATCGGAACGATGATGGAGGTCACAATGACGCTGGTCGCAATCAATGCGGTGGCGCTTTGAGCGGCAATCGCAAATTTAGGTTCAATGGCGGCAATCGCAGCAGGGTTGGCAATCGCTGCACCGGCTGTTGAAGAGGCGGCAACACCAGCGGTACCGTTACCTTTACCAATCCAACGGTCAGCAAAGATAAGTGGAATACCCGTAATCACGATAACTGAAATACCTAACAAAATACCCAGCAAACCAGTCTCGAAGATCACACCAAGGTTAATGGTGTTACCCAATGCAAAGCCAACAAATGGAATCATAATCGAGCTGGCACGGCTGAAGAATTCGCGCAAGCTGATATCAAGGTTACCGAGAATAAAGCCGGCCAAGAATGGCAATACCGCACCGATGAAGTGATGCAGTTCGAATGATGCAGCACCAACTGAGCCAAGGATCAGCATGGTCATCAATGGGCCAGATTCCAATGACATCAAAATGAATGCGCCGGACTCTTCACGAGTACCGTACTGGTTCATCAAACTGGCGTAGAGGCCGCCGTTGGTCATGTCCATTGCAGAGACAATGGCCAGCGTTGATAGGCCTGCAAACAAGCCGGCTTCGATGCCGTGCTCTGGTAGCAAGTTAGCGGCGATAATCGCGACCACCCAAGCTGTTGCGATCTTGGTAACAACCAACGTACCGGACTTTCTCAACACGGTACCGGTTGAGCTCAGATCAATACTTGCCCCGATACAAAAGAACCAAACCGCAAGGATTGGCAGGATCCCGGTCATAATACCTTTGGTAAAGCCACCAAAATATTCCGCAGAATCAGGTGCCAGCGTATTGATCACCGCCCCCAAGAACAGAGGGACCAACATCATACCGCCTGGTACGCGTTCAACAGCTTGCTTTATCTTCATCGTGTTTTCTCGTCTGAATGTGAATTAACCGCGGGCGACACACAGATAACCGTTTGCGCCCCGTTGCGCGTTAACAATGATTAAATCGGTTGCACCAATGCTCTCACGCACTTTTAACAATTTCCAGTCATTTCCGCTCACCAATAACTAAAACCAATCGTCAGATCATGTTTTTGGTAAAAAATGTGATTTGGGTTTGGTCTGATGCCAATCCGTCTCGACATAGAACACGATTCACTGGCTTGCGATTGAGTGCGTCACTCATGCGTGGAATGCATTAAGGGCCGCCAAAATGACAACGGGCAGCCACCACTGGGCTGCCCGCTTATTAATGACTAGGTTCTGTTGATTTAAAGCGATTACAGGGTCGCTTTACAACGATGTAACGCTTCCAAGTAGTAGTAGTCGCCATAGTTCAAGGCGCCATTAATCTCTTCATCTGCCGGATAGTTACCGGTGGCTTGCTTCAACAAGAAATGGCCATTTTCACCTTTGCTGGCGAGGTACTCAGGCGATGACAGGCTGCGCAGCATCGTCATTGCGGCTTCACGATAGCGTTTCGCTTCGGCCTCATCGACATACAGCGCGAGCTCAAGCAGTGCACTTGCCACCAGCGAAGCCGCTGATGAATCACGCACGTTGCGAATGTCGTCACGATCCGGCGCGTCATAATCGAAGTACGGCACCAAATCTTCTGGCATGTTCTTGTGGGTCAAAATGTAATTGACGATGTTGCGAGCATGGTTGAGGAATTTCTCATCTTTGGTGTAACGATACACCATGGTGTAACCATATGCGCCCCAGCCCTGACCGCGTGCCCACGATGAATCATCGGCAATGCCCTGGAAGGTTTGCTTCCAGTTAATCTTGCCCGGCGTACGGCTGTAGTTGACCAAATGATAAGAGCTGTAATCTTCTCTGAAGTGGTTCTTCATGGTGACGGTTGCGTGGCTCACAGCAGCATCGTAATAGCGTGGATCACCGCTGGCTTTCGATGCCTCAAATAACAACTCGAGATTCATCATGTTGTCGATGATCACAGGGAATTCCCAGTTGCCCCAACTCCACGAGAAGGTTAAACCCAGCTCAGGGTTGTAGCGCTCCATCAGGGTTTTGGCTGAGTTCAGCAGAATCGGCGAATAGGCTTCGTTACCCGTCAAGCGCAGACCATTACCAAAGGTGCTGTTCATGACAAAACCAATGTCATGGGTTTTACGGTTAAATTGCTGAGGCTCAAGTGCTTCGGTCCATGTCGTTGCCGTTTGCAACCAGCTATCCTGTTTGTTGTGCTCGTACAGGTACCAGAAGCTGCCACCGACAAAACCGGCAGTCCAACCCATTGGGCCATCTTGGCGGGTTTTGCCATCGGTGAACGAACGCGGAATATTCAATGGATCGGTATAGGCAGTGCGAAAACCTTCGTATTGCTCTGTCGCTTTGTCTAACGCGGCGCTACAAAAAGCGACATTTTGCTCAGGCCAGGCAATTGGCGCGGCACTACTATCAGCACCAGTCGATGCGGTTTGAGTCGCCGAACAGGCAGATAACATCAGGGTGACTGATGATGCCAAAAGAGTCATTTTTGTGTTCATTTGAAACCTTCGTTATGGAGTTGCTTTTCAGCTGTCGCAGACGCTGTCAGTTAAAGCTGGAAATTTAATGGTGAAAGTAACAAAACACCGAAGAAAGAAAAAGACCACTAATGACCGATTATGACTATATCAACAAGAATTGTGATGTAAGACAATTGTAAATGGACTATTTTTGGAACTTACCCTGCTAATATCACTCTGTTGTATCAACCAATTGACTTATTCAAGGACTTCTCATGTTTGACGATCTCAAAGGCAAGCGCGTACTGATCACCGGCTCAACCCGAGGTATCGGCTTATCCGCTGCAAAAGCCTTTGCCAAGGCGGGCGCTTGCGTTGGTATTAATAGTTACCGCGATGGTGTTCATGCCGAGCAAGCACTGTTAGAACTGCAGCAATATTCCAGCAATATCGCCTTTTTCAAAGCCGACCTGAGCAACACTGATGACTGCCAGCGGTTGGTCAATGATTTTGTCAGCCATTTTGGCGGTATCGATGTGCTGGTTAACAATGGCGGTGCGCTCGGCGGGCGACGTGGTCTCGAGGAGATTGATGATGCTTTCTTTGCCGATGTCACTCACATTAATACCCGATCGGTGTTGATGGTCACCAAATATGCGATTCCTCATTTGCGCCAATCAGCGCAACAAAGTGGCACCTCAGCAGCGGTCATTAGCACCGGCTCGATTGCCGCGCGACAAGGCGGCGGCCCAGGCGCGAGCCTTTATGCGGCGGCAAAAGCTTGGTTGCACAACATTCATCGAGCTTGGGTGAAAGAATTTACCGCCGATAATATTCGCTTCAACATCGTCTCTCCTGGCGTTATCGACACCAACTTCCATGCAGACAAAGATCAAGCGGCGCGCCAGCGCATCGCCAGCGGTATTCCAATGAATCGCTTAGGCACCGGCGAAGACTGTGCGCCGGCTTTCCTATTCTTTGCATCTCACACCGCTAGCAGCTACATCACCGGCCAGATATTGGATATCAACGGCGGTCAGTACGCGCCCTAAACGCCGCGTTTAGATCAAAAAAAGCCCGATGGTATCAGTGCCTATCGGGCTTTTTATGGTTAAGAGCTAGTGCGTTAGTTACACTCTATTCCGCCTTGTTCTGCCCTACTCGGCGCAAACCAAGCAGTGCTAACATTAGCAGCCCAAACGGGTTCATTGAGCCACCGCCGCCACCCGAACCTCCAGCACTTGGCGAGCCACCTTCGGCGGGTTTGGCTGTCACTCGGATGGTCATGGTCGCTTCAGCACTATCACCTTCACTATCGGTGACGACCGCTTTGAAGGTGTGCGCGCCAACCGCCAGTGTTGCCAACAACGACTCTGCCTGCGTCCATTGATATGGCGCTGCAGTTTTGCTACTTACTTCTGAACCGTTGACAAACAAGGTCACCTCGGCAATCGCTCGACCCGCGATCGGTGAGCTTGCCTCAACGCCAAATGACAGGTTTTGATAGCCTTCGGTAAGCGATGCCGGAGCTTCGGTCACCGCAATAGTTGGCGTTGGATCCAGTACAGTCAAAGTCGCGAGTGCTTCACTGCTGGTGTTGCCATCATCGGTCGCCACTACTTTTAGCTGATAGCTGCCCGGTGCTAAGTTCTGCAATGCCGCATCGGCTTGTGACCACTGATAAGGCGCTGCATCGAGCGTCGAAACCAAGGTATCACCAATATACAAAGCAACGCTTTCAATACTGGTATTGTTGCTTAGCGTTGATACCTCAGCGGTTACTGACAGGGCGTCATAGCCTTGCACTATAGTTGGCTCACTCAGATCAAGGCTGACAGTCGCCTTTGCAATACCCAGATCGATCACTTGTAAATGAAGTGGTCGTGCGGTACCTGATTTTGCTTCCATTAAGTAGTAATAGACTTTGCCATCTTTAATGTAAGCCGTGCCGTGCTGGAAGTTAATTGTGGTAGTGGTGTCACTGTACACTTCTTCAAACTTGGTGGTGCCGCCCACTGCTTTTTGCACATAGGGTTTCTTGTCGCGCAAGCCGATGATGTAAATATCGTCACCGGCGGCGTAAATGCTCTCTGCGCCCGGAATACCATCAGCGTGAATAAATTCAGTGGCGCCAGCCGGTTTATAGAGGTGGCCATACACCGTTTGGTTGAATTCTCGGTCTTGTACTTTATGAATAAAGTGCAAGTCACCTTTGTCGGTCATCGCCCAATCAAAACCACCAACAATGTAGACTTTGCCCGGCGGTGTGCCAGCGCCATTCGCTGAGGTGTCTTCGGTTTTGACCAAATCGCCCGGCTCGAAAACCTTGATTTCATCGGCATCGACCAACGGCCAAGTGATTTGCTTGCCGGTGTGATCGCGCCATAAGTTCGTCGCCGGATCATCCAAGTAGGCGTAATAAATACCATTTTGGTAGATGTACTTATCATTGTTGTTGCTACTACGCCGCTGGAAACCGACCCGAAGTTTGCCGTTAAAATACTTCATATTGCCGTAAAGACCCCAGTTATGGTCTAAGCCATGACTTTTCTGATCTTTATGGTTAAACGGATCAAAGCGGCTCCACGTTTCGGCAGACGCATCGTACTTGTTGTAGTAATAAGCACCGTTGTTGTTGCCACCCCAGCGCATGTAGAGCAGTAAATCATCTTCGGTCGTTTCAAAGAACTTAGGATATGTGAAGGCAGAAAAATTGAGCTTATCGTCGAGGTCGCCAGTCATCACTAGATGTTTATAATCATCCGGCCCCTCGCTGACTTCACTAGTATCAGGCACAAACTGTTTGACTAGGGTGAAGTCTTCATCCGCTACTTCTGCCGCACCAGCGAGGCTATAGCTGTAACGGAAATAGTCATTTAAAAACGGTTCATCCGGATATTTTTCCAAATCACCATATTTGTTATCCGGCACTGATTTGTCGCCGTAGGCGTGCATGTCGTACACCATGTGGATGGTGCCATTAATCGGACTCACCGCCAGACCGATGGTGTTGTGCGATTCACCAATCCACCAACGACCTTGATAGCCGGTATGTTGATGGGGAAACTCAATGGTTTTGACGCTGCCTGTTTTGGTATTGAGACGAGACAGCATGACGTGACGGTCGTCTTTACCACCACGATACCAAGTCATGAACACATAATGCTTATAGATTTTGACCGCATCACCATGGGCAGAAATGCTGCCACCAAATTTGTAGTGATACCGGCTGTCATCTTGTTGCTCTTGGGTGCTCAGGTTTTGGTTTTTAAAGGTGCTGGAGTCGATATCGTAACCATCAAAATGCAACGCATTATCGGCAATTTTGGTGGTTGACTCTAATGTCACTGCGGCATTGGCGCCGGTTGATGCCATTAGCAGCAAGCTTGCACAGCAGCCCGCAGCTAGCTTGGTTACGCCCTGTATTGGGTAACTCTTGTTATTCATTGTGTGAATACCCTTTCCTGGTTTTGAGTGTGGAATTTTCGTTATCTGTTTTGTTATTAATTTGTTACTTAGAAAGATCAGGCAGCTAAACGGCAAATTGCTACCCGCTTGCTCACCAGTAATGACCGAATTTGCTTGTTTTACCCTTGCATTTGAGTGTTTGATCACAGCCGACAAAAAAAACGCCCTAACTCCATCGCTGGAATTAAGGCGTCGTCGGAATGCGGTTATGAGTTAACGATGGCTAATTTCATTACCACCAGGTGACATAGAAGCAGGTCAGAATAATGACACAGCCAACGGCAGCGATATTAAACGACTTGCCAGTGTCGAAACTCACTTCGCTCAAGCTCACCGAGTTGTCTGTGCAGGTGCGTTTGCCCATCAAGGAAACAACAACCGACGCGGCCAAGCAAAGCAGGAAGACAAGACCAATGCGGTCCATGAACGGCAATTCTGGCCAAAGCACTTTAAAGCCGACAGAGAACACGGCCGAGCCCAATGCTGCCGCCAAAGCGCCCTGCGACGTGGTTTTGCTCCAGAACATACCCATCACGAAGATCACCACAATGCCTGGGGTAAACAAACCCGTGAATTCTTGGATGTACTGGAACGCTTGATCAAATTGGCCAAGCAGCGGCTGGGCTGTGAACAAGGCAATACACAGCGACAACAAGGTGGCGATACGGCCAACGTGGACGTAGTGAGTTTGGCTGCGATTTGGTCGCAATGGCTTGTAAATGTCCATGGTGAAAATGGTCGAAATACTGTTGGTCATTGACGCCAAGCTCGACACAATTGCAGCCACTAAGGCGGCGAACACCAATCCTTTGAGACCGACTGGCATCAAGTTCATCATTGACGGATAAGCTTCATCGGGCTTGCTCAAATCTGGGTACAACAACACCGCAGCAATACCCGGCAACACCACAATAATTGGCATCAGCAGTTTTAAGTACGCCGCAAAAGCAATACCTTTTTGCGCCTCTTGGGTGTTTTTGGCCGCTAATGCGCGCTGAATAATGTACTGGTTAAAGCCCCAATAACTAATATTCATCACCCACATACCACCAACCAATACCGAGATCCCCGGCAAGTTCATGTAGTTAGGGTTGTCTTGGCTGAGGATCATGTCGAAATGGCCCGGCACTTTGTCGGTCAATACGCCAAAACCTGCAATCACACCTTGACCATCAGAGACCGCATCAAGGGCCAGGTAGGACAGCAACAGACCGCCAAACACCAGCAGCACCACCTGCAAAATATCGGTGTAAGCAACCGCCTTCAAACCACCATAGAGTGAATAGGCAATAGCAAACACGGCGAGGAAGATCATCCCGAACATCCAATCGACGCCGGCTACGGTTTCGATTGCCAAACCACCAAGCCACAGCACCGCAGTGAGGTTCACGAACACGTAAACAGCCAACCAGAACAGTGCCAGCACGGTCTTAACTCGGCTATCAAAACGCTGCTCCAAGTACTGAGGCATGGTGTAGATTTGATTCTTCAAGAAGATCGGTAGCAGATATTTACCCACCAAAATCAAGGTAATGGCCGACATCCATTCATAGGATGCAATCGCCAAGCCCAGCGCGTAACCTGAGCCCGACATACCGATGATCTGCTCGGCAGAAATATTCGACGCAATGAGTGACGCACCGATAGCCCACCAAGGCAGAGCCTTACTCGCCAAAAAGTAGTCTTCGGTATTGCGTTCATGGTTTTTACTACCGCGGGAGATCCACAGCGCAATAAACAGCAAACCAATGACGTAGGCGATAAAAACGCTGGTATCCAGCATATGGAGTTTCATTTTTATTCCTCGCTACAACTTGCTACTTCGGCACATTCGGCGGAGATAACAGAGTCAGTTAATTGCATATCGTGTTGTCCTGCGCCAATTTCGGCAGAACAAATGAACACATCGGGGGTTAATCCGGTGCGTTTGGGATACTCGCGCAGCACCACTTGCTTGACCTGTTGCACCATGTCATCAGGCACAATCGCAACCACGCAGCCACCAAAACCACCGCCGGTCATGCGCACACCACCACGCTGGCCAATCTCGGCTTTGATGATGGCAACCAGCAGATCAATTTCTGGCACCGTGATTTCAAAGTCGTCGCGCATCGACTGATGAGATTCCGCCATCAGCGCTTGCAAGCGGCTCATGTCATTGTTGGCCATGGCGATTGCGGCCTGCTGGGTGCGTTCGTTTTCACTGACCACATGACGAGCACGCTGCAAAGTAACGGGCGGTAACAAGTGTTGTTTGGCTTCAAATTGCTGCCAGTCAACATCGCGCAGCGCCTTCACGCCAAGGATTGCCGAGGCTTGCTCGCACTGTTCGCGGCGCAGGTTATATTCGCTATCAACCAAGCCCCGCTTTTTGTTGGAATTAACAATGACAATGGAATGACCGCTCGGCAGCGGCACAGCTTTGGTTTCTAGGGTTCGGCAATCGATTAGTGACGCGTGCTGTTGCTCTGCTTTGGCGGAGATCAGCTGATCCATAATGCCGCAATTACAACCAACGAATAGGTTCTCGGCTTGCTGACCGACTAGGGCAATGTCCTGCTGGCTAATATCCAGTTGATACAAAGCCTTAAAGGTCTGGCCGATGACCACTTCCAATGAAGCAGATGAACTCAAACCGGCACCGCGCGGCACGTCACCAGCAATGGCAATATCAGCGCCACCAAGCTGGAAACCGCGCTCAAGCAAGTATTTCACCACGCCACGAATGTAGTTGGCCCACAACTGAGGGCTCTCACTAATCGGCTGGCTCACTGAAAACTCATCCACTTGGCCGTCGCAATCCAGCGCTAACACGCGCACGACATTATCATCGCGCTTATTAGCAGCAGCCAACGTTTTGAAGTTAATGGCGCAGGGCAGCACAAAACCATCGTTGTAATCGGTATGCTCACCAATCAGGTTAACGCGGCCCGGCGCTTGCAGAAGATAACTCGGAGCGGCGCCAAATTTGTTGGCAAACTCGCTCGTCACCAGTTGAACTAATTGAGACATAAATCCTTTACCTTGTTTCACTAAAGTGAGTTTCCGACACACTACGCAAGCGCTCTGCGGCTTGTTCTGCGGTCAAATCACGTTGGATATCGGCCAACATTTCGTAACCGACCATGAACTTGCGGACCGTTGCAGAGCGCAACAACGGCGGGAAAAAGCTCGCATGAAGGGTCCATTCAGGGTGTTCTTGACCGTCATAAGGCGCACCATGCCAGCCCATCGAATAAGGGAATGAGCAATTGAACAAGTTGTCATAGCGAATGGTGATCTGCTTTAAGATGTCAGCCAATGATGATTGCTGCGACTCACTTAAATCGACCATTCGGGCAACATTGAATTTAGGCAGTAGCAGGGTTTCAAATGGCCATGCTGCCCAATAGGGCACCACCACGACCCAGTCGTCATTGGCTACTACAACGCGTTCTTGATTGGCCAATTCTCGGCGCACGTAATCGGCCAATAGCGGCGCTTGTTGGCGCTCAAAATACTGCTGCTGGCTGCTTTGTTTCTTTTCTATCAAAGTCGGCAAATGTTGTTGTGCCCAGATTTGGCCGTGGGGGTGTGGGTTGGAGCAGCCCATCATCGCCCCCTTATTTTCAAACACTTGCACCCACTGGTACTGTTGCCCTAACTCAGCACATTGGTCGACCCAGGTAGCAACGACATTGGCAATCTCATCACAGCTGAGTTGCGGTATGGTTTTGCTGTGATCGGGCGAAAAACAAATGACTCGACTCTCACCCTGCTCGGTTTGCATCCGAAATAACGGGTCATCACTTGCTGCATTCGGTGTGTCCGGCTTCAGTGCAGCAAAATCGTTATTAAACACAAAGGTGGTGGTGTAGTTGTCGTTCACCTCGCCATTGATACGCGTGTTGCCCGGACACAAATAACACGATTCGTCGTACGCGGGCTTTTGCCCTTGCTCAAGAGTCTCGACTTGTCCTTGCCACGGCCGCTTGGCCCTGTGCGGCGACACCAGTACCCATTCGTTGATCAACGGATTGAATCGACGATGCGGGTGCTCAGTCGGGTCAAAAACACTGCTCATAGTGGTCGCTTTCTTCCTTTTTTGGTTTGTTCCGTCAACTTGGGTTAAACGTTTAACCCATTAAATTGACTAATTACGCGCAATATACAAACAAAAACGATCAATAACGATTACTAATGATTAAATTTGATGTAATTTAATTAAAAATATGTTGTTGATCATGCTTTGTGCCAGCCAACGAAAGTCGCTGAGCGTTCGGCCGAATGATCAACAAAAGCCACCATCACGGCTTTACTCAATGACGATAAGATGACGACAATCAAGGACATAGCGAAGGTTGCGGGCGTTTCAACGGCGACCGTTTCGCGCGTGGTTAACAACGGCCCCAAGGTTGGCCCCAAAACCCGAGACAAAATCATTCAGATCATGCATGAGCTGGGTTACACCCCCAATGCCAATGCTCGCGCCTTGGTCACGCGCAAATCAAAAACCATTGGCGTGGTGATCCCTGAGATCAGCGATCCGTTTTTCGCGTCGTTAGCCACCGGCGTTGAGCAAGTGGCCAGAGAAACCAGCAATCAGCTGCTATTGAGTACCGGTAAAATTTCGGCTCAAACCGAGTTAGAAGCCATTCAACTCCTCATTGAACAGCGCTGCGATATCATCATCGCCCACTCAAAATTAATTGCCGATGACACTTTGGTTGAGCTGTGCCAGCAAATTCCCGGATTCGTGCTGATTGACCGCCACATTGAGGCGGTAAAAGACAAATGCATTTGGCTGGACAATATCGAAGGGGGTCGCATTGCAGCCCGACATTTACTGTCGCTGGGGCATCAACAACTGGCAGTGATTAATAGCCACTATGAAATTGAAGATCCCTATTTGCGTTTGCAGGGCTTTCGCGAGGAGGTTGAGCACAGTGGTATTGAGGCTTCAAACGAGCCGCTGATCGTCAAGCATGAGCCGAGCCTTAGAGGTGGCGAGCTCGCCGCCCAAGCACTAATCGCCAGCGGCAAGCCATTTAGCGCGATATTCGCCTACAACGATGCCATGGCCATTGGCGCGATTTCAGTACTCGAGGCAAATGGTTATCGGGTGCCGCAGGATGTTTCAGTGTTGGGGTTTGATGATGTCATGTTGTCTCAATACTCCAGACCGAAATTAACCACCCTGCGCTACCCCATTCAACAAATGGCCAAACACGCAGCTCAGCTTGCCCGAGCGATGGCTCTTGGTCAGCCGCTGTCAACGGCAGCCAGCCAATCTTATGTGCCGGAACTGATTCAACGAGACTCCGTCAAACCGCTGCCGTCATCAAGCTGAATTTCCTTGCGTTTTGCTAAATGAGAATCATCTCTGGAACAGCGCATCTTTGCCAGATCACAAAAACGACCTTTTGTGAGTGATTTTGATTTATCATGATTGTTGGTGATTTTTCTTCTTGCTATTTTAGCGCTAGTAATTCGCTTTGGGGCAATTCGTCATGCCCCCAAATAACAAGGACTCATGATGAAACTACTTTCCACTTTAGCGCTAGCAGCAACGATCGCATTAACCGGTTGCCAATCAACAAGCTCGACCACTGACAATCAGCCGATCGAACTGTTTAACGGCTCAGATTTAAGCAACTGGACCATCGAAAGCAATGGCCAATTTTCGGTATCAAATGGTGTCATCAAGTTAAATCGAGGCACCGGCTGGCTGCGCTCGAATGAAAAATTCTCCGATTACGTGCTGACCATCGAGTTTCGTTTCATGGAAGACCGCGCCAACAGCGGCATTTTTGTGCGCACTCAAGAAACCATGCATCAGGACGAAAAAGGCTATCCCAACAATGGCTACCAAGTCCAAGCCATGGACACCATGGAAGGCAACGCTTTAGGTAAATTGCTGCCTTATGGCGCGCCAGAGTTTCAACACACTTTTGATTTAGAAGCACTGAAGCGCGCCTACAAGCCTTACGGTCAATGGCACACCTATGAGATCACTGCCAAAGGCGAAACGCTGGAAGTGAAGCTAAACGGTGAAGTAATTTCTACTGCGACCAGTATCAAAAACCTTGACGGCCACATTGGTATTCAAGGCGAATTTGGCTTGCTGGAATTCCGCAAAATTGAAGTGCTTGAGCTGTAATTATCAGCCCGCACCTGCTGATGCCTCTGGGTCGATCTAGCACCCAGAGGTAACGTCATCAACCGACTGACAAAGGTCCATGCGATGCACCATTCAACAAGCAATAAACTCGCGACCCTATTGCAATTAAACAAAGCACTCATCCCTGCCCTGCTGTGCTCATCAGCACTCACCTTAACAACGGCCTGTTCATCACCGCAAAGTGCGGTAACCGCTGCGACCGAAACATCAGCCAGCGCCCTAACCGAACAAGCATTTTTCGAGCAAAGAACCGCACTGATTATCAAGCATTCTCACCACGACGGTACCTTTGCTGCACTACAAGGTCTGGTTAACCCACAAGATCCTGAAAGCGCAGAATACTGGCGCTGGCGCATTGACCAGTACCTGTATGGCCAATACCCTGAGTACCAGCCGATTTATGATGCCTACACGGCCGGCAAAAGCTTCCGTGAAATCTATGCCTTACCGGAAGAAAATCTGGGGCCAAAGAAAAAGCTACCAAGCAAATTACCGGCGTTACCGGCAGGCCACTTTAGCGACAATTTACAGGGTAATCCGCACACTGGCTGGCACGATTTCAGTAACAATAAGGTCTACATTGTTTATCAGGGCAAGTTAACCGACCCTTACATCGCCAGTTATGATCTCACCACCCAGCAATGGGATGGCCCATACAAAGCCGCTGAAAGCACGCTGTCCAAAGGCGATCGTAAAATCGACAGCCATGGTCGCCCGGTCATTGAGCAAGACAGCCTTGGCCACTTCCATATCATTTATGGCGGCCACGGTGGTGAACGCGAAGATGGCTTGAATCCAATGTCATTCGACACGCCACACGCCGGCGGCCGGATGTTGCATGTGGTGTCAGAAAAGCCCAACGACATTAGCTCGTTTAAACAAGTCAACGACATCACGCCGTTTGCGTCTTACACCGCCAGCCACAAAATGGCCAATGGCGATATTTACTTGTTTACCCGCGCAGGCACCCACAAATCACCTTGGGTTTATTACAAGATGAAAAGTGGCAACAAGACCTTTGAGCCGCCGGTAGAAATCACTTGGCCAACGCCGCAAATTGGCGATCCGATTACCGTTGATACCCATTACATCAAGCCGGAAAAGGTGTCAGATACCGAAATTGCAATTAGCTATTTGTGGCATGCCTGTAACTTCAAAGAAATCCACAACAAGCAAAACTACGGTCGTCTCAATGCTTACTACATGAAGCTCGACACCACTGACGATACCTTTTACAACGCCAATAACGAGAAGCTAACGCTGCCAATCACCATTGCTGCGTCAAACCAGATGACGCTGGCTTATGATTCTGAAAAACATGGTGAGACCAGCTTTAGTACCACGCCGTTAGTACTCGAAAACGGCCAAGCGGCGGTGGCTTATCAGGTTCGCGCGCCGGGTATTAGAGAGTGGCGGATGACTTCCTTTGCAGATGGCAAGTGGACTCATAGCCAGCCCCTGCCGGGAACAGAAAATCGCACCCTGACCGATAGTACCGGTAAACCAGTGGCCAACATGATCAACCTCGAACTGGTGGGCGGTAATAGCTCTAGTAATCAAGCCATGGTGCTGTACAAAACTAGCAAGGGCGATGCGGTGTTTGCCTCGGCAAGCCGAGCCAATGCTAACAGCCAAGACTGGCGCATCGTTGAAGACCACCTGAGCGTCGCTAAAGCGCGCATGGAGATGAGTCCGGTGCGTAATGAAACAGGGGATACAGTTGCTGTGATCTTGAATGTTCGCAAAGGTGCGGCTCAACGCTTGTATCTGTGGCAAGACGGCAAGTTCCAGCCCAAAGGCTAACTTGTCTCTGGCTACATCCGCGGTGCCTCTTGTCTTCACGGCTAAGCTGGCACCGCGTTCTTAAGGTGCATCAATTTAATATCCCAAACGACCGCGAACCGAACGATAGTGACCTGAATGTCAGCCAAAGGTGCCTTAACAAGCAATAGCGCTCAGCTGCCCAGTCGTTCAGATAGCTTTATTCAGCTATTTGAAGCCGACAAAAGGCGCATTTACGCCTACATCTACGCATTCGTCCATGACAAAGACGCCGCCGATGAGATTTTTCAGGAGACCAGCGTGCTGCTGTGGCGCGACTTCGACAAGTTTGAAGCCGACAGCAATTTCTCAAAGTGGGCAAATGGTATCGTCTTTAACCGAGTTCGCAGCTATCGCCGTCTCGATAAGCGATTCAAACTGGGGTTAAGCGATGATCTCGCTGAGCAAGTCGCTGCTACCATCGCCCAAAGCGATCCGCTCGGTCACGAAAGTGAAAAGCGCTGGCGTGCCCTGCAAGCCTGCCGCGCGTTACTTCCAAATACCTTGCAACAATTGTATTGCGATTTTTATATCGAAAATGCCAGCGCCCCAGTTGTGGCCGAGCGCACTGGCCGCTCAGTATTTGCTATTCGCAAATCAGTGCAAAAATTGCGCAAAAAACTGTTTGATTGCATTGATCAGAAAAAGCGCGAGGGCCTGTTGTGAATCGCACCGATCAATTTGAACAGATCCGTATGATCGCCGACGCCATTTGTTCGCAGGAGGCGACGCCAGAACAAGTCGCTACGCTTGAACAACTGCTGGCCGGTGATCAGCAAGCCCAGCAGTTTTACTACCAATACATTGAAATGCACGTTCACATGCTGGCCGATGTTGGCCCATCAATGGAGGTGGTGCGGCGTCGTCTACAAGTCGATGAAGTGGTGATCCGCCCGAACTTTGGTCATCAAGGTCGAAACCAGCACTGCGCTCAACCAAGCGAGCTTGGCCAGAGCCAGCCGGCGACAGAAACCATCGAATCCCCCTCACTGTCACAATTAGCCGCTCGCCATTTTAACAAGTGGCTGTTGTTACTCGGGGTTTTTATCGGTCTGTTGGCGACCATGGTGACCTTGATTTTGCTGCAAGGTAACTCAGATGACCACCTCGCAGAAATACTGGATAACGGCACCTTACGAATCGAAGGATTTGGCAAGATAGAGGCAAACCGCCTTTACCCTGGTCTCTATCACGCCCAACAAGCCACGACCTTAGCGCTGCAAACTGGCGAGCGTTTAGCGCTGGCCAAAGATACCCAACTAAAGCTCTACAACACCGCAGAAATTGAACTGATTCAAGGCCAATTAGCACTTCAGCACGCAACCGGCAACAACATCATCTTTGCTGGCCCCCAGTTCCAACTTCACTCTGGCGGCGGTGATGTAACCATCGATCTGACCGGCGCCGATCCGGCGGTAGTCACCACGGCGCAAGAAGCGCATTTAGTACCCAAGCGGTGGCGGCCCAATCATTATTGGCCGTTTGACAGCCGCAGTGATCGCGTTGTCGATTATGCCGGCGAAGCTTCTGGAATTGTCGGCAGTGGCGCCAGCAAAGTTAGCGGCATTATCGGCAATGGAGCCTTTCTGTTTGATAACAGCGCCGAAGCGCGCATCAACGTTGGCAGCGGCGGTGGCACTGCGCCAGCAACCGGCAGTTTTTCGGTAACCGATGGTGTGACCATCGAAGCGCTAGTGGTACCCCATTACGACAGCCAGTTAAAAGCCGAGTTACTCCACGGCGAAATTGACCAGATCTTCCGAAAAGATCAGCACGACCAAGAGCATCGCATGTTGCTGAGCTTTCAAAACAGCAAAGACACGGCACAGATCAAACCCGAGGGAATTACCGGCGAAGCCATTGGCTTTGGTATGTACTTAGTCGGTCAGGGCTACCACACCTTACGCATGCCACTCGATGGCAAAGATGGCAGGCCAACACTGGCCGATTTAAAAGACGGTCAGGCTCATCATATTGTTGCCACCTATGATGTCAGAACGGGCCTCAAGGCTATCTACATTAACGGTGAAATCGGTGCTTGGTATCGCTACCCTGCCGGCTCGAAAATGCTCAGCGGCGGCTCTGGCATGGCCAACATCGGCAACTCGCCCAATACGCCCAATTCCGATAGGGAATCTTATTCGGGCGTCATTGATGAAGTCGCCTTTTACGATTTCGCCCTGCCGGCCCATATGGTTCGCCAGCACTATCAATCGACCCAGCAGCAGGCCAACTATTTCAATGTCACGCCGAACCAATCCAGCCTGCCCCAAGCGCTCATTATTCCACTGCCGGCTCACCATCGAATCACTATTGATCCAGTGACTGGTTTAGTGAGCGATGTGAAGCCGGCTAGCGAGTAATGAACGAAGACCGTTAGCCTGCCGTCAATTTGCGCACTTCAATGCCAACAATGGCGGCAAATTTCTCAATCTTTGAAGCGATATGACCGACACCAATCGCACAATGGTGCGACGGACCACCGCGTGACCAGTCATTCATAAACTCACGCGCCCCCATTGGGAACTTATAACGGCTATTGGTGTTGCCAATGTGCAACGTCGGGCCGGCGACAGACTCGCCCTCACAGACTTGCAAAAACACCGAACCATCGCGCCGCGTCACAACTGACATCACGGTCACGGGGCCATGTTTGACGGTCATTTGAATTGACAGCCCTTTACCCGGTTTGCCGTGATAGACCGGCAGTGGCACCAGTCCGACCCGCCCTTCAGCAATGGCAAAGTGCGCCGGACCATCATGGCCCAAATAAACCACATCATCCTTGAAGTCAGAGAGGTAGAATTCAGAAAATGAGCCGCCGACGCCAAACAGATCCATGATCTTCATCGCTTGCACGTTCTTGATTTCACACTCACCGGCAATCGGCGTGTTGCTGCCAGTCAACAAGGTATTGCCAGCAATGACAGAGGTAACGATGTTTTCATACTCGCCCGAGCCTTCGTAGTAATACGCCATCGAGCCTAGCTGATGTTTGGCGATAAGCTTATCGAGCGCCACGGAGGTTTTAGCCGCCCGCTGCAACTCACTTTGCTCACACTCGGCGGAGACATCAAACTTGTCTGCAAACTCGGCCAGTTTGGCATTGACTTCATCATCGCTCACCGCTTGCCGCAAATCGAACAACTCGCACATTTCAAGGATTTCGAAATGGTTACCAAAAGTTGCCGATTGTTGGGTTAAGTCGCTGTAAACATCGAGCATACCGTTGTAGTAATGGCCTAAGATGCCGACCCGATTTTCGCGCATACCGTGGGCCACTTTGGCGGCATCAACCCAGTCTTTGATTTCTTGCCAGACATAATCTTCTTGCAGATAACCCGACACCACATGGTAATCGACGCCGGAGCGATTAAACACGCACGCCAGCTCTGGCAAAGAGCAGGACTGGCAATGTTCAAGCCACAAGCCGGTCATTTTGCCGCGATCACCCATGGCATTAAATGTTTCATAATCGAGCTGCGCCACCGGCTGAATATTAAGCATCACCACCGGCACTTTGGCTTTTTGCACCACCGGCAATACCGTTGATGACAGCGCATAGGTGGAGATAAACAAAAAGATGATATCGACATCTTCCGTCTTAAATAGCTGGGCCGCTTGTCGGGCTTTTTCTGGGTTATCGACCATGCCCGCATCAACCAAATCTGTGCCCATGGCATTGAGCTGATCACGGATCTGATTGTGATAGCCGGTTAGGTTATCTAAAAGGCCATCAAACTGTGGCCAATAGGTATCCAAACCAATCGAAAATAAACCTGTTTTCATTGTTCAATCCTTAGTGCTTTCCGACACTTTCACTAATACATGCCATTTCGCAGCGCACGAAACCGATTGGTGGCGCTATCGCTCAAGTAATTTCACGGGGCCTATCAGACCAGATGGGATCAAGGCGTCGTCCTTGCTCCAATGTTTCCAAGTAGCAAAGGTGCTGCGATCGCCCGGTTGGTTTGGCGATGGGCCAGTCAGCCAGTCAGGAAACTCAACCAATTGCGAGCCTTGATAACCGTTGACCTTCCAGCTAGCGGTATCGGCGTACTGACGTTCGTCACCAATTAATCGGTTGGGCCATAAATTAGTGACTTCGACAACCAATTGATTGCTGCCTGCGCGTAAGTGCTGACTGGCCTCAAAACGGTATGGCGCCCACATTTTCAAGCCCAAATCGTGGCCGTTGAGATAAACCCGAGCGAACTGATGCACTTGACCTAAATCGAGGACAAACTCTTTGCTACCAGTCTGTTCAGCGCTTCCGCTAAACTCGAAACTGGTTTGATAGCGAGCGGTACCGGCAAAATATTTGACGTCAGCGACCGCATGATCTTTCAAATCAACCAAGCTCGGCATGGCAATCGGCTGCGGCTTTTTCACCCCTTTGATGAAGTCGATCTGCCAAGGGCGATCAATGGTTTGTGTCAGCTGGTAATCTCGGTGATCGACCGTGTTTTCGGTTGTCGCTTGCTCGCTAAATACCACGAAGTAGGATTGGACCTGCTCAAAGTTCAGCTCCATTTGAGTGCGACCATCTTGCTGTTGAAAGTCGCGGATGCGCTGACGTTTACCCGTCATCGGGTCCCACAGCTCGGGCGTTTTGCCAGTGACGCGAAACTCAATGCTGGCAGTAGTCGGCTTCATATCGAGATTGCTGACAAAATAGAAATCGAGCTGCTGCTCCGCGACATGATGGTGACGCCAGACAATGCGATTATCGGTCCCAGAAATGCTCACATCCGGCTTGATATTGAGCGCCGATAGCGCCGCTTCAATCGAATCGAATACCTGACTGCTGAATTGCTCTCCCCAAATCTCATCACGCAGCTGGGCAACGGAGCGCTCTGCTGCCAGACCACCGGCTAAACTCGGCGATTGTTTTGGCGCTTTACCAACAATCACTGCCCCTTGTTTCAGCAAGTGCTTGAGTTTCAGCAACACTTCTGGGCGCATCGAGACATCATCGGCTAGCGATAAGATACGGAACTGGCGCCCAGTGGCGTAGGCCAAATTTTTATCGCTGTTGACGTAGAGCTTGTTGAGTAAACCGTGACTGCTAATAAATTCGAAGTCATAACCTTTCGGCAGTGTTTCATAGACAAAACTGCGGTCGAATTTGGTTGAGGAGTCATCGCCGAGCAAATGCAAAATATCAAACACCGGCTGGCCCTGCTTTAACATGCCCTGGGAGCGTGTCAGGTACTGATTCCAATCATTGATTTCATGCCACCAGGTTTGGGTCCGTTCAAAATGCAGGCCCCAATATCCCAAAGTCATGCCCGGCGCTAAGTTGGTCCAAGGCTGATGGGTAAATAGGTGGTGCGTAATGTTGGTGACGCCGGCGGCTAAATCGGTATCAGCCTGCGATTTGTAATACTGTGGATGATTGAGCCAACGGTTGGCTTCGGGCTTAGCGGTGAATGATTCAGAGCGCACCGGACGGCCATAGATAGAGCCCGCGGAAGCGGTCATTTTTGCCGTCAGATAAGTAAACTCCTGATTCTTTTTGTTGTTCTCAGGTTCGATACCGGCAAAGCTGCTGTTGGCATAAATAATATCGGTTTGGCCCAACGCATAGAGGTTGTCGATAAAGGGCTTCATCGACTGAGCACTAAACTTGATGCCCATGGCATTGGCACGCTCTGTCATGCCGCCATAAAACCGTTCGGCAATTAAATCAGCGATGGTTTTGCGCATATCCCATAAAAAGCGCTCGGTATGATCGTCATGGTGAATGACATACCCCAAGGTTGCTGGCAGATAGCGGATCGGCGAATAACCGCGCATCGCTTCAAAGGTATCAGCAAAATCCTGCGTCCAGTTTTGGCGCCCGACTTCCCAGCTATCAGCATGGGTGCTGGCGAATGCTTTACCGACCTGATCACCAGCCAGCTTTTTAGCCGTTGCTAAGTAGTTGTCAAAGTGAACATCCAACGCGCGGACGTTCATTTTATCCACTTCAAGCCCTTCGCCGCCTGGCGAAGCCGGTCGATTAATGGCTTCAGTCGACGACATGCCAAAGCGGATAATGGTCCACTCGTCGCTTGGTGGGGTCCAGTTGAGAGTGCCATCGGTCGCTAGGTGATGCGAGACATCGATAATCGAATCAAGAGCAATACTATTGGCTGAATCGATTTGCTGACTGAATTGTTGGCGCTCAGCTTTCGGATCGAAGAACGGGAATGAGTGCGCCGCTTTTTTGCACCAATCATCAATGCGAGGGCGGTTATCTAAAGCAATTTCGCGCACTGACACCTGCACTTTTGGCATTGCCGTGTAGAGCAGTTTGTTGTCCGTTGGCTTGAACACCAATTTGGCATGACGGGTTGTGACCGGCTCAAATTGGAAGCAACCAATGTCGTCATAAATCTGACCGCGATGAGCAGAAGCGACTTCGCGATAATTGTCACCATCATCGGACACCAACAGATAGTTGCGCCCCATCATGCCGTAGGCGGCAAATTTAACGAACGCGTTGCGAAAGGTGTAAGGCTCCTCGAAATCAAGTTCGATATAGATTTCGCCGGTCTTTTCATCAAGCGTTGGCGACACTTGGGTATTCCAGTCACCGTCGACCGCCTTGTTCGCCGCACTTGGCTGGTACCACTTTTCGCCAGAAACCCTCACCTCATCAAGCAACTGTTGGAAGTTGGGCTCAACAAAGCCTTTTGGCGTAGGAAAAGCGAGCGTGGCAATGTCCTGATAGTAGCCAAGCGGGGCATGTGATTTGGCAAATTTAATGGCTTGATTGCGATCGCTGATATTCACCTCGCTCCACGCCAATTCCTTCATTCCCAGCTCGGGTGAAATCCAAGGGCCACCGGCAACAGACCAGCCCTCGCCGTTGTAGAGATTGACTTGCAGGTTCAGCTCAGCGGCGGTTTTAAAGGTGAACTGCAACAATTGCTGGTAGTCATCGGAAAGAAAGCGCACCGGTCCCTGTGGCACCATGCCATGCTCGTTAATATGCATCAGCAAGACGCCGCCCAAACCGGCGTCCGCCATCGATTTGAGATCGGCGTAGATGCCCTCCTGGGTCATATTGCCATTGATCCAATACCAAAATGCCCAAGGTTTATCGGTCTCTTTGGGCGATTCAAAGGTATCCACCAGCGAGTTGGCCGAAGCGGTGAATATTGAAAAAACTAAGGCAAGGGTGACTAAATATCGATTCATTGTGGATGCGCACTTGGTTAATGGTTCTGAGCTTCTAGTTAGAAAAGGCCGGGATTTTTCAGGTTGATACCCTGTTTCAGAAAAAAATGTGACATCGGCGAAAGCGGCGTAATTTTTTTTACCGAGCAGAGCGCTTTGTCGTATAGTCTGTGCTTCGTTTTTTCACAGAGACGTGGTGTGTAGTAGTGTCGAAGCAAGTCGTGGCAGCCCAGAATTGCGGGCAGGTTTCAAAGGCTGACAGCCAAGAAGCTGCCTTTATGGCTTTGTTCAATGCCGACAAAAACCGGCTCTACACCTACATCTATGCATTTGTCACCAACCGCGCGGCGGCGGATGATATTTTTCAAGAAACCAGCATGGCGCTGTGGAAAGATTTCGCCAAATTTGAGCTTGGCACCAACTTTTCCAAATGGGCCAACGGCATCGCATTTAATCGAGTGTGTGATTATCGCCGCAAGCACAAGCGCCTGACGTTGGGGTTAAGCGATAGCTTTCTTGATGAGCTGCAACAAGATGTCGCAGCAATGGATTCGGAAACAATGGATTCGGACGTCCACCAACAAGAACAACAATGGCACCGGTTAGAACATTGCTGCGCCTTGCTGCCAAGTACCTTAAAGCAGATTTACACTCGGTTTTATGTCAATAACCTAAAAGCCCAGCAGATTGCCGATGATACCGGCCGCTCGATCCATGCCATTCGCAAAGCGATCCACAAGCTGCGCAAAAAGCTGTTTGACTGCATCGAGCCCAAGCTTGATGGAGATTGCCAATGAGCCTCGACGATCGCTACCAACAGGTCCGCGAAATTGCCGATGCGATTTGCGATGACACCGTCTCACCATCTCAGCTGCAGCAATTAGAACAACTGTTACACAACAACCCTGCGGCCAAAGCCTATTACCTCAAATACCTTGGCATGCATGTGCGCTTATCATCAGCGGCGGATGCGCCCATGGAATTCGTTTATCGGAGGATGACCGAAGAATTTATCGTGCGGCCAAACTCAAGCGCCAACGACATCGAGCCACCAACGCTCACAGGCGTTTCGGAGCAGATTGTTTCTGAGCCGATAGCCGCAGAGCAAACACACGGCCAACAAGAACCCCAACAAACCGCCAAGCGCCCCACTCGCCTCAAATTCGTGGCTCTGGTTATCATGCTAGCGAGCTTACTCATCGCCATGCTGTTTTGGCTGGATGAAATGGGCGAGCAGCACACGCCGCGAGAATTTAGCGCCGCTATTGTCTCGGGCAACTTATCGATTGTGAATTTGGGTCATATCGATGGTCATACTCTGTACGCTGGCGAGTATCACACCGACCATCAAGCGACCCTGCAACTGGCGACCGGTGAAACCATTGAATTGGCGCCCCATAGCCGGGTCAAATTTCTCAACAATCATGAGTTGGAGTTAAAACAAGGGGCCATTTCAATTACCCACGCCAATCAGCACAAGCTGATATTGCATGGGCCGACATTTAGTCTCTATGGCTCCGAATCGACGGTCTCATTGGATTTAAGGCCGCTCAAACCGGTCGTGACCAGCGGCAAGCAAACGGTACTGCTGCCGCAGCGCTGGCGCCCGACTCACTATTGGCCATTTGAAGGCCAAACCGACCGCGCTATCGATTCGGCTGGCAGCTCGGATGGTATCGTGTCGTCAGGCGCGACCAAAGCGCCCGGCTTGGTCGGCAAGTACAGCTATTCATTTGATAATAGTTATGACGCTCGCATTAATGTCGGTAGCGGCGGTGGCATTGCTCCGGCAACGGGCTCATTTGCGGCGACTGACGGCGTCACTATCGAAGCCTTAGTTGCGCCCAATTATTCTGCGGAAAAAGGCGACATGGATGAAATCTTCCGCAAAGATCAAGCCGATAAAGAGTTGCGGATGTTGCTGAGCTTTCAGCATAACCACACCAATAAAAGCTTTGTACGGCCCCAAGGCGACTACGCCGAAAGCCTGAGTTTTGGCCTGTATTTGGTCGGCCAAGGCTATCACGAACTGAAACTGGCGCTGGACGGTGTAGACGGCCGCCCTTCCCTTGCCGAGATTAATAGCGGCAAAACATTCCATGTGGTGGCAACTTACGATGTCAGCTCGGGACTAAAAGCGATTTATATCAACGGGGAAATGCTCGCCTATTACCAATATCCCCCTGGTCTGAAAATGCTAAGCGGCGGTACGGGTGCCGCCAACATTGGTAATTCGCCAAACTTAACTGAGCGATTTAGAAACCCACCAGACAAAGATCGGGTGTTTAATGAAGCGTTTACCGGCCTAATCGATGAAGTGGCATTTTATGATTACGCCCTGCCGCCATTGATGGTTGAGCGTCATTTTCAGCACAGCCAACAAGGCCTTAGTTACTTCGGATTCGAGCCAAGCTCAACACCGTTACCTCAGCAAATCAATTTGCAGTTACCGGCCAATCGTCGCATCGAGCTCGATCCGCTCACCGGTCTTCCACATCAGATCATTGACACCAAATAAATACCAATCCATGTAGACATTTGCTCAACTCAGAGCGAGTCCAGAGCGGATAGTTTTAGGCATTTTCAGTCATGAATAGTGCCTCTATTCTGGCTGAGAATAACGACAAAATAGCGGCTCTGGAACGCTCCTTTCAGGCGTTCGATAAAGGCTAGCACTCTTCGTTAATGCCCATATCCCAGAGAATGACTATGCCACACGGTCATTGCCTTGATTGCTAGCCTTTCTCGTTACGCTGAGTGGGCAAATGTCTACATGGATTGGTATAACTCCCCCTGTTTTCTCAATACAGGGGTAGCAATTTTGTCGCCTGCGGCCTTTTCTTAGCAAAGCTAATCGTTGCCCGCCCTTTGGGCGCTAAAGGCCATACACCCCATGAACTTGAAAGCTCTGTTAATTGCCGGTGTCACATTCCATTTACTGTGTGCTTCCAGCAACGCCGAACAACTCTCGGCGCAAGACTTTAAAGACCCAGCGAAACCTTACCTGCCGAAAACCTGGATGCATGCCATGAACGGCAACCTCAGCAAACCGGGGTTCAGCGAAGACTTCAAAGCGATGAAAGATGCCGGTATTGGCGGCGCCATATTCTTTCATGTCCATCGCCGCAACTGGCCCTACTCATCCCGTGGCCCAGTGCGCTTTGGCAGCGAGGCTTTTTTTGACCACCTAGTTCACGCAGCAGCAGAAGCCGACAAAAATGACATTGAGTTTGGCATTCACAATGCCGATGGCTGGACCTCCAGCGGCGGCCCTTGGGTCACACCTGAGATGTCAATGAAACGCATCACTTGGTCTGAACTGGCGATCAAAGGTGGCCAAACCGTGATGCCACCGCAGCCGGGTTACGCCGAAGGTTTGTATCAAGACGTGGCGGTGATTGCGCTGCCTGCCAACCCATTTAATCAAAGTAACGCCTTTGCCAAGGCTAAGCTCAGTGTTTCCGATCCAAATTTGGATGCCAGCGTCCTCGCCGATCAGGATTGGGATACGGAGTTAGCATTTAATAAAACCGCTGATGACCAATACTGGGTCCAAGTGGAACTCGACCAACCAACCGCGCTGCGCAGTTTGCAAATCGAAACGCCCAACCGACATGGCGACGCGGCCTTGCAAATTTCCGATGATGGCGTTCATTTCACCACCGTGGTTGAGAAACTGCGCCGACCAAGAACCGGTGCCCGAATGTGGACCTTTAGCCCACAGTTGGTCAGCGAGCAGCAAGATGGCTACACCGCTAAATACTTCCGTTTAGTGTTTACCAAACCAATTGCGCTAAAACGCTTTGACTTGTGGTCTGTACCGCGAATCAATGATTGGTTGTCGATGAATTCAATGGAGCGCGGCAAGCTCAGCCTTGCGCCACAAATCAATCCGCAAGCTATCACCAAAGCCGACGAGGTGTTAGTGCTAAACCGTGGTGATCTGCCCAGCAATGGCGTTACATTGCCTGCTGGCAGCTGGCGAGTGCTCCGATTTGGCTACACCAGCACCGGTGCTTTTAATGTCCCCGCAACGGTCGAGGGAGAAGGCTTAGAAGTCGATAAATTTGATGCCGAAGCGTTGCGCCATCACTTTGATCAATACGTGGGCAAGCTGGTCAAAAAAGTCAAAGCGCAAGGCATTCAGTCACTTAAAGCTACTGAAATTGACAGTTATGAAGTCGGCGGCCAAAACTGGACTAAAGACATTGATAAGAGCTTTCAGGCAAAGTTTGGCTACGACTTCATCCCTTGGCTGCCATTGATGACCGGCCGCGTGATCGAATCCCCTGAGCACGCCGGCGGCATTTTGCAGGAGTTTCGTCAGCACCAGTCTGATTTAATGGTGGAAAACTATTTTGGCGAGTTTACTCGGCTGGCCAAGCAATATGGTCTGGAATCTTATATCGAACCTTATGGTTGGGGGCCTTTTGATGAACTGGCCTCAGGCGGTCAGGCCGATCGTTTGATGGGAGAATTCTGGGTTCGCGATCAGGTTTACAATGGCCGAGTGTCTGCGGCCATTTCTTCTGGCCACATTTACGGCAAAAACATTATTTCGGCTGAATCCTTTACTTCGATTCGAACCGTCAATTGGTACGGTCACCCCTACTTTTACAAGCATTATGGCGACAAGATGTGGGCCCGTGGCATTAACGAAACCATGTTCCATCGCTTTGCTCACCAGCCCAACAATCATATCAAGCCCGGCATGACCATGGACTCCATTGGCTCTCACATTGACCGTACCCAAACTTGGTGGGGCAATGGTGGCGCGGCGTGGTTTGACTACTTAGCTCGCGGCTCTTATCTGCTGCAACAAGGCGTACCAGATGCCGATTTTCTCATCCACTTGGGCGACTTAGCACCACTGCGAGTTGGTAACGGCAACAATACGGGCGTACCCGATGGTTTTGGCTATGACTACACCAATACCGATGTATTGCTCAATCGAATTAGCGTCAAAGACGGCTGGCTGGTATTGCCTGAAGGCACCCGCTACCGCGCCCTGCAACTGTATAAAACCGACTACCTACATCTGAAAACCCTAAAGCGGGTGCAGCAGTTGGTCGCTGCCGGCGCCACAGTGATTGGCGATAAACCCAAGCAGGTCATTGGCTACAGCGAATGGCCGCAACAAGCAGAATTCAATCGCATTGCCGATGAGCTTTGGGGCGATACCGCCAACACCATTAATCGCTATGGTAAAGGCATCGTCAGCAGCTTTAATCTTGAACAAAGCATTGTTGAGTTGGATTACCAGCCGGACTTACTAATCAACAACTCTCCGGCGAAGTTCTTTGCCCAGCGCCGTATTGGCAACAACGATTTGTATTACTTCTATAACGATCAACCGACGTTTCAACAGCTGACCGTTGATTTGCGCGATGGCGATGGCACTCCGGAAATTTGGAACATTGATGATGGCAGCATTGAACAAATCAATAGCTATCGTCGCCAAGGCAAACGACTGATCACCGAGTTGGCGTTAGAGCCCTATGCTGGCCGCTTTGTTTACATCCGCCGCGATGACCATGCACCAAGTTACAACGGCAATCACTCGCAGTTGGTGAAAGACGTTTACCAAAGTGGCAATGAAGCGCAGATCAGCGAACTCACTGGCGCTTGGTCGGTCGAGTTTGATCGCAAATGGGCAGGCCCCAGCAAAGTCAGCTTTGAGCAATTAATGGATTGGACCGATAGCGCCATTGAGGGCATCAAATACTATTCCGGCACCGCCAATTACCACAAAACTTTTGCGCTAAGCGAGCAGCAGGCCAACAGTGATCAACCGCTATATCTGGATTTAGGCGATGTCCAGCAAATTGCCCAAGTCAGTATTAATGGCAAGCCGTTGGCGACGCTATGGAAGCCGCCATTTGCCGTTGATATTCGCAGCGCCGTTCAAGCTGGCGAAAACCAGTTAACGGTGGCGATCACCAACACTTGGGTCAATCGCCTGATTGGTGATGAAGCACTGCCTGATACCAGCGGCTATAGCATGACCGGCGATACAGTTGCGTGGTTAAACAACAATGAGCCGCCACCAGCGAGTGAACGGGTCACCTTCACCGGCTTTAACTTCTTCATCAAACAACCGAAAGAATTACAAACGTCCGGCTTACTCGGCCCAGTTCGTTTGATCGCGCCCTAATTCAAGGAGCAAAAATTAAATCATCCCCAAATTAAATCATCCAAAGGGGTAGCAAATTCCACTCTGCCCCACTTTTCTTGTTAATTGTTAGTGCAATGTCCGCTGCAAATCGCAAGCGGAGACTGGAATGATTCATGCCAAGCCACAACCTGATGAGCGCCGCCGCGGGCGCCAATAAAGCCCATCGATTACTTCACATCGCCGGTGTTTGTTTCATATCGGCGCTAGTTGCCAGCTGCGGCGAAGCGCCACATCAACCAGCACCTGATTCAGCAGTTGCCCCCGCAACGTTTCAGCAATCAACTGAGCAGCAGCCAACTAGCAAGCTCCATCAGCCCTCTAGTCCGATGCCGGAATCCTTCTATCAGGCGTCAACAGCCGAACTCAAACGCAATTTTCAAAACCCTCCGGATGCGGTTAAACCTTGGGTGTATTGGTATTGGGTGAACGATCATATTTCCAAAAGCGGCATCGAAAATGATTTAGCGGCAATGCAAAAAGCCGGCATCAGCACCGCACTGATCGGCATTATTCACCTAAAGCCAAGTATTGGCGGTTATGGTTCAGTCGCAGCGCTGAGCGACGAATGGTGGGATCACCTGCGCTTCGCGATCGAAAAAGCGGCCGATTGCGATATTGATATTGGCCTGTTCAACTCGCCAGGCTGGAGCCAATCTGGTGGTCCTTGGGTTAATCTTGACCAATCCATGCGTTATTTGGATTCAACCGAATACCAAGTCAGTGGACCGAGTCATCAGCCAATCACCCTAAGCGAGCCTGACGGTTTTACTCAAAGCGTTAAAGTCATTGCCTTTAAAACGCCCGCCGGTGAAGCGGAGCGACTG
Organism: Neiella litorisoli; assembly: GCF_014773395.1. Taxonomy (GTDB): domain Bacteria; phylum Pseudomonadota; class Gammaproteobacteria; order Enterobacterales; family Neiellaceae; genus Neiella; species Neiella litorisoli. Next base: position 171,647 of record NZ_JACXAF010000004.1, read on the forward strand.
AATCAACAACAAACAACGATGAGCATTGAATCGCACGGTTTGTCGAACCCTATCGATGTGTCGGATAGCAAGGCATTGATAGACGGCGATCCGCAATCGGTTTACCTATTCCCGAGCGAACTGGTCAATCAAAAAAGCGAGGCCAACAGCGCCGCTGAACTGCAGATTGATTTTAACCATCAGCAGCCGTTACGGGCACAAACACTAGCGATTTATCCGCACCAGCCATTCTCCGCGCAGGCCACCTTATCGGCCAAAACTGCCAGCGGTGAGTTTCAGGTGATCCGCGAATTTTCGCTGCAGCGGCCGCGCGATAAAGCGGCGATTGGTCCTGATCATGACGCTCCGATAGTCATCAACTTTGCGCCGGTTGAATCGCAACAGTTCCGACTGTCACTGACTGCAATCAAACAAACCAAGGTAAACAGCGAGCAAGTACCGGGCCTTAAAGAAGTGGTGTTGTCGGCTGGCTACAAGCTTGAGCGCTATGTCGAGAAGAAGCTTGCCAAGGTTCACCCAACCCCGCAGCCGAAACATGATAGTTATATCTGGCCGGCGCCATTAACCGCGTCTGAGCCAGCAATGGCCATTGACGCCAGTCAGGTGTTAGATGTCACTGAATTTGTCAGCAACGGCCAGCTCAATTGGCATCCGCCCGAAGGTCAATGGACGGTGGTCCATTACTTTATGCGACCGACCGGCACCACCAATGGCCCATCCAGCGCCAATGCCAGAGGGCCGGAAATTGACAAGCTGAGCAAATCCATCGCTCAATTTCACTTCGATGCCTACATCGGCCAGATCCTCACCACCATGAAACCCGAGCAACGGCGAGCGCTCAAGTACGCCGTGGTTGATAGCTACGAGCAAGGCGCACAAAACTGGACCGATGGATTTGCCGATAAGTTCCAGCAACAGTTTGGTTATGATCCGATCCCCTTCCTGCCCGTTTATACCGGACGCATCGTCAACAGTGCTCAGCAAAGCGAGCGGTTCTTATGGGATATGCGCCGACTGGTGGCCGACAAAGTGTCTTACCAATACACCGCCGGACTGCGAGAGCGCGCCCATCAGCATGGCTTAAAATTATGGTTGGAAAACTACGGTCACTGGGGCTTTCCGGGCGAGTTTTTACAGTATGGTGGGCAAGCCGATATTGTCAGTGGTGAATTCTGGGCGTCGGGCAACTTAGGCGCAATCGAACTCAAAGCGGCATCGTCTGCGGCGCACATTTACGGTCACAAAACCGTGATGTCTGAATCCTTCACCGCCGGCCGCAGCGACTCATTTAAAAACCATCCATGGCACTTTAAAAAGCGTGGCGACTGGTCATTTGTTGAGGGTATTAATCACACCCTGCTCCACGTTTATATTCAGCAAGCTTACGACGACCGATTTCCCGGTGTGAATGCTTGGTTTGGCTCTGAGTTTAACCGTCATAACCCATGGTTTGATTTCATGGGCAGTTGGCTCGATTACATCAAGCGCGCTAACTATATGATGCAGCAAGGCAACTATGTCGCCGACATCATGTATTTTATCGGCGAAGATGTGCCGAAAATGACCGGTGAGCTAAAACCTGCGGTGCCAGCCGGTTATTCCTATGATTTCATTAACGCCGAAGTCATTCTCAACCGCCTAACAGTACAAGATGGCGAGTTTGTCTTACCCAACGGCATGCGTTTCAAGTTGTTGGTGCTGCCCAACCTTGCCACCATGAGGCCTCAAGTGCTCACTAAGCTCAGCCAACTGGTGGCCGATGGCGGTGCTATTTATGGCCCGAAGCCGAGCCACTCACCGAGCTTGCAAAACTATCCTGCAGCCGACAAAAAAGTTACGCAACTGGCCAATGCGTTATGGCAACAAATAGATGGGTATCAGATCAAACAAGCTCAGTTTGGCAACGGTCAGGTGTTTTATTCCACGGAAGCCAAGGTCGACTTGGCGACCATCATGGCACAACTAAAGCGCCCTGAAGACCTCAGTGGCTTGCCCGAATCAGTGATTTGGAGTCATCGCCAAAGCGACAGTCACGACATTTACTTTATTGCCAACCAGTCCGAGTCCGACATCTCCATCGCGCCAAGTTTTCGCTCGCAGGCTGACTTGCGCCCGCCCCAGCGTTGGGATGCGGTTACCGGCCAAATCCAACAAGTCGGCCAATTTCTGCAGCAGCAGGGCCGCGTCACAGTGCCAATGACGCTAAAAGGTTTGGAGTCCACCTTTGTGGTTTTTGCCCGGACGGCCGACACGCCCGCTATCAACAGCGCAAACAGTATGCAACAGCCTGTCATTAAGGCGATTAGCAAGCTTGACGAGTCGCTAGCAATACCAACTTGGTTGTCCAGCGCTTTGGATTCGAGCGGCAATGTGATCCTTGATGTAGCCGCCAACGGCAACTATCAGATAGAATTCACAAGCAATCAAAAGCAACAAATATCGGTCAATGATTTACCTTCACCGAAGGTTCTCGAACAGCCATGGCAGCTCACTTTGCAACAAAACCGAGATGTTGCAACCGAGCTTGAGCTTGCGCAACTGGTGTCGTTAACCGAGTTACAGCCGTTGGCGTTGCAGCATTATTCCGGCGTAGTGAGCTACCGCAATGAGTTTCAACTGGACGCTCAGCTGTTGCGCTCAGATCAACGCTGGTTACTTGATTTAGGTGAAGTAGGAGTGATTGCTCGCGTGCAAGTCAATGGCAAAGATTTCGGCGAACTATGGAGCCGACCGCTACAAGTGGATATTACCAACGCCCTGAAAGCGGGCCACAACCAACTGCATATTGAAGTAGCAACGACGTGGCTAAACCGTTTAGTGGGCGATCAAAAATACCCCGAGCAGTGGCCCGATAGTGCGCAGCCAAAACAGTTTCAAAGCCAAATTACCTTTGCCACCAAGATCAACAAACAGACGCCGCTACAACCGTCGGGGTTAATCGGTCCTGTGCAACTAAAACCAATTAGAACAATAACATTGTCACATTGATGGCCTGAGCTTGGCTCACTGTTCGAGCCAAGTTCACCGCAACCGCGCAGTCATCAAGCGAACAGAAATAGTTAGGGGAAAACCAACACATGCTTAAAGTCATCCAAACGGTGAAGCAATTTGTCACCATTGGCACCGTCAGCGCGCTAATGGTCGGCTGCGCCACGACAAGTAACCAAGCTGCCGCTAACAAGGACAACATTTACCTTGAAAGCGAAACCAAAATTACCGACCGCGCGTTGTTTTTTGATGGCAAGAAAATGGGTAATGTCCATCAAACCCTCAACACCAAGAATGATCCCAACGGCAAATATGACTACCAATATGGTCCGGCCATCTCGCCCCATGGCGATGCCATCAAAACCTACAAACACTATGTGTTTATGACTTGGTATCGCGGCGGTAAGTACGACCGCCACATGATGCTATCGCGCTTGAACTTAAAAACTGGGCAACTGAAACACATTGAATTTCCGCATCAACACACTGGTTTGGTGGGTCGTTGGTGGATTGGCGAAACCCACAATACCATTGCCGTGGGGATCAGCCCGAAAGATGAAACCATCCACTTGGTGTTTGACCTGCATGCTTACAACCGTCACTCGGATACCGGCGGCAATGGCAGTTTCGAAAAAGACTATTTTCGCTATAGCTACAGCATTGATGGTGCAGCCACCGTCAGCGACGATGACTTTAATTTAGATTTGTTTGTTAAAGACACCAGCAGCCACAGCGAAGGGCCGGATGATTACAAGCACTTGTCGATGACAGGGGCAGAAGATCACGATGCTCACGCCAAACTGACCTACCCGAAATTTTTCCTCAATGACCAAGGCGACCTGTTTTTCTATATTCGCCAAGGCACATCTCATGATGGCAAGGGCATTTTCAACAGTTACAAGGGCAACGGCATTTGGCAGCCGTTTCAAAGTATTAATAAGCTCAACGTCAAAGAAAATGGTCTGGACTACAACTGGAGCAACTATGGCCGCATGAAGTTTGCTAACGGCAAACTCGGGTTTGGCTTTCAACGTCGCCTCAACAATAAAGAGGACAGATATCGCTATCAGAACGGCGTTTACTTCATGTATTCGGACGATCCGTTGGGCCAGTCAGAATGGAAAAACTATAAGGGTGAGCCCATTGAGTTACCGCTGATTGCTGCCGCCCCCGCCTTTGTCACAGAGCCTGGCGATTTGGTCACAACCCAAGCCAAAAACAAAGTGGTGATCACCGGCGGCTTTGACTGGACCATCACCGAAAATGGCGATGTGCACATCATTAGCCGAGTAAAAGACGCCGAAAACAAAGTCACCGTCCACTTACACCATTACAAACCAGCTGGACAAAATGAGTTCATCACCACCACTGATTTTGTTGGTGCCAACGACATTTACACCTCTGGCGGCAACATCTACATCATCGGTTTGGAAAATGGCCAACCTTACATCGAGCAAGCCAAAGGCGGCACTAATGACTTTAAGCGGGTTTATCAAGGTAAAAAACTCGCTGCCAATTACAAAAAAGGTGAAGTCTATATTGCCGACGGCAAGCTCTATTACTACCTGTTGGCAGAAGGTGAAGGTGACCAGCGCACCACCTATTTGCAAATCATCAATTTATTCGGCGATCAGTAATTGCTGATATATGGACCTCAACGCATCACGAGATCATCACACAATGAAAACAACACTCACCGCACTAGCTCTAGCAATTGGCCTATCAGCTTGCAGCCAAACCGACTCTTTCAGTCTGGCGCCGGCAAACGATGGCAATAGCCAAGCAGCCGCAGCACCAGCCGCCTCCCACATTGAAGCCTCTGGCTTGGTGTATTTGAATGAACAGCGTTTAAAGCTAGCCAAACAAGCGCTGGCAGCAAAGGACAAGCGCTATACAGCGGCTTATAACAAACTCATTGCCCTCGCCAACAAAGAACTCAACAAGCCAATCGATCCGGTCACCAACAAAACCATGCTACCGGCAAGTGGCGATATTCATGACTACTACACCCTTGGCTCTTATTATTGGCCTGATCCAAGCAAACCAGACGGTTTGCCGTGGGTATACAAAGATGGTCAGTTTAACCCCATCAGCAAAGGCCCAGAAACCGATTGGAATCGCCGCTTAAAAATGTTGAAGTCGTTGAACACACTCAACTTGGCCTACTATTTTTCTGCCGATCAACAGTACCTCGATAAAGCCAAGCGAATTGTTAAAGCCTGGTTTGTTGATCCACAAACCCGAATGAATCCCAACATCAATCACGGTAAGGCGATTCCGGGCAAAGCGGACGGCACTAACTTCGCCATTATTGACTGGACCGATATTGGTCAAGTGATTACCACAGTGCAGCTGCTGGAAAGTAACAACCAGTGGAGCAAGGCTGACAAGGCCGTCATGGACAAATGGTTAGATGATTATTACACCTGGCTGACCACCAGCGAGTTCGGCATTCAAGAAAGCACTCGGCACAATAACCATGGCACCAACTATGACTATCAAGCCATTGGCTTAATGATCTATCTGGGCAAACTGGAGCAGGCGAAAGCAAAAATTGAAGCCACCAAAGAAACCCGAATTGCAGCCCAAATTGCCGCGGATGGCAGTCAACCATTGGAATTGGCCAGAACTAAGTCGGTGAACTACACCGTCAATAACTTATGGGCGTTAGCACGAATTGCCGACTTGAGCCGCCGTCACACCAATATCGATCTGTGGTCGCATACCAGCAAAGATGGCGTCAGCTTAAAAACCGGCTATGACTTTGTGGTGCCCTACTTAACTGGCGAAAACAAATGGCAATGGCAACAGATCACCGGCGGCGGCGCGGATGCCCAACTGGTCAAGCTGGCTCTGCCGATGTTCAGTAAAAGCGAATTGCTGTTGGGTGAAACCGTGCTCCCCGAGGGTTTGAATGGCTATGACAAATTCAGCCCACAAGACATTTTGACCTACGCGCCACAACCAACAACCGAACAATAATTTAGCAAGCACACCTTAGCGAAGACTGCTCTTGTCTGGGCCTAAAGTTGCTCAGTTTTTATATTTCCCGTTGAGAACGGTGAGTAGCGCATTGGGCAAAAGGTAAAGCCGAGGACTGTTTGAGCCTTAGCTTTTCATAAGGCGAGTTCCGCAGGCGCTTTTGTGCAAGAGCAACGCAACGAACCCGCGTAGCGGGCGAGAACGCCGGGATGTCGGGGGGATTTTTAAGGGGCTTCGACAAGGAAGCTCCTTAAACTGTTGCCGGTCAGCACCGGCACGTCACTGAAGTAACTACGCGGAAGAGGAGTTAATCCGACAGCGATAGTCCTGCTTCAAACTTGCAGAATTATGCATAAGTAAAAAGCATTCCCCTTGGGGTAGCAATTTCTTGCTAACCGTCCTTTTCCTAACAGCACGAAATAATCCAATGCCGTCACTGAGCATTGATTTAGCCTGTTAGGAGCACTAAGTGAAAAAAGTACCACTGTTGCCAGCTTTGCTAACGACAATCTTATTGTCGATGAGCTTTAAAAGTCTGGCTGTTGAATGGAATGCCGAATGGATTTGGTTAAAGCAACGATTCACCGATGCCAACTCATGGATGGCGTTTCGCAAAGAAGTCACACTGAATGACGTCAGCTCAGACGTCACCGCCTACATCAGCGCCGATACCAAATACTGGCTTTGGATCAACGGCGAGTTGGTCGTGTTTGAAGGCAGCTATACCGGCGGTCCGAGCCCAGTTAAGCCATCTCCGCGGGTTGATTTCTTCCCTATCGCCTCGAACAAATACTATGACCAAGTCGACATCGGCCGCTATTTGAAAAAAGGCAAAAACACCATTGCCGCCCTCACTTGGTATTACGGCGACAATGGCCAAAAAGGCACCCACATTTCCTCCAACAAAGGTGGCTTCATCTTTCAGGCCGATGTCGGTGATCGTCAAATCATTACCGACAGCAGTTGGAAAGTGCAGCCCCACCCGGCTTATGACAAAAAAGTCATCAAGAAAAACCCTTACCGCGTTGCGGCTTGGAGCATCAAATACGATGCTCAAAATGACATGAATGATTGGAGCAAAGATGCTTGGTATATGCCGGGTTTTGATGACTCCGATTGGCAGCCAGCCAAAGCAGGTAAGACGCCACCTAAAGCGCCATACTACGGTCTATATCCGAGTGAAATCCCAATCTTAAACAACTACGGATTGGCCAACTGCACCAACTATCCGGACAGCAAGTTCCCGTTTATCGCCGATGGCAAAACAATTCAGTGCAAACTGGACTTCAATAAGAACTTCACTCCGTACTTTGATATCGAAGCGCAAGCCGGTCAGCAGATCCACATCAAGTCGAACATGCGCCTCAATACCATTGAGACCTTCTACACCACCAAGGCCGGTCGTCAGCAGTTTGAGTCCTATTCTTGGCTAAATGGTCGCATTATCGAGTACACCATTCCCAAAGGCGTCAAAGTACATGGTTTAAAGTATCGCTGGACGGGCGTTGGCTCGACACCGGGTCATTTTGAATCCGACGATCCTTGGATGACCCGTATTTGGCAAATGGCTGAAAACACCTTGTACATTTGTGCCCGCGATAACTTCATGGACACACCAGACCGCGAGCGTGGCTTGTGGATTGGCGATGTCGCCGATCAGGCCAGCTATTTGTTCTACTCGATGGACAAGCCCGGCCGCGACTTGCTGAAAAAAGCGATCAAAGTAACGCTGGCCTTCAGCGATTCCGAATCGGGCATCTTCGCCGGATTGGGGCCTGGCCGATTCCGTGAGTTACCCGCGCAAAGTTTGCAGTTCATCGAACAAGCCATCTGGCACTATTACTACAACACGGGTGATCTCGACACCCTCGCCTTCGCCTATCCCTATGTCCACAAATACCTTGAACTTTGGGGGATGAAGGACAACGGTCTGGCTACCAAACGAAACGGCGCCTGGAATTGGACCGATTGGGGTCCACAAGACACCATTGACTACGACGCCATTCAAAATGCGCTTTACTACAGCGCCTTGGTGTCGGCCCGTAAAATGGCTCAGGCACTCGATGATGAGACTCACATGGCGTTCTATGATGAGCGAATCAAGTCGATTAAAAAGGCCTATCAGCGCCATTACTGGCAAGACGGCTACTTCAGCAGTAACAGCGCCAAATTCAAAGATGATCGCGCAAATGCCATCGCCATTTTGTTTGGCTTAGCGGAGCCTGAACAATATCAACAAATCGTTGATAACGTGCTGGTGCCGAACCACTTTGCCAGCCCTCACTTTGAGTGGATGGTCTACAACGCCATGGCTATTGCGGGCCGCTATGATGACGCCCTTGCTCGAATGAAAGCCCGTTATGGCGCTCAGGTCGATAATATCGAGCGCTCAACGCTCACCGAATACATGACAGGTAAAGGTACTGAAAACCACGCTTGGAATGCGCCAAGCACGGTACTCAGTCAATACATCGCCGGTATCGAGCCTACTGCAGTGGCATGGCAAACCTACCAAGTCATGCCGAATATGGCGCACATGAAACGCGTTCAGCAGAAAGTGCCGAGTGTTCAAGGCGATATTGATTTTGAAATCAGTCGAAGCGATGACCGCATGCAAATTGAGCTAACCTCACCAAGTGGCACTGTAGCGACTGTGGGCATTCCAAAAGCTTACTTCAAACTGAACAGCGTCGCCTTCAATGGCAAAGTCGCGTGGCAACAAGACAAGCCCGCCAGATCAACCGACGGTGTTGAGTTTGTTGGAGAAGACGACAAATACCTTAAATTCACACTAAGCCCCGGCGTTTGGTCTATCGTCGCCAAATAAATAGAGTTGACCAGTATGAGCGCTTACCCAATTAGGGGTAAGCGCTTATCGATTGACGTCCAAACATATATATTCCAAACAATACTGCTGACCACTCCGCTCAACAATTTGAACCTGATGAGGAAAGTGGCACCATAGCGACTCACACCTCGACAAACCCCAAAACAATCACTTTCAATCACTAAAAACAGTATAAAAATCACATTTTGGGAGTTTAGAAAGCCCAAAACGATTCTAAAAAGTCGGCATTCATACAGTTGAAATCAACCAAAATAATTATTTTACCAACCAAACAAATAATAATTTTCACTCCAGAATAAAATAACAAAAACCCTATAACCCATTATTTAAATAGCGATCAGCTATCTATGAAAATGAAAACAGGTGAATCAAACGAAGCAAGTAGAAAATTAAAACAACGCCACTCCATATAAAAATCACAATAAGCCATTACTTATCTTTTTTAGTCATATTCAATCTCATCAAATCAAATTAGTAGTTATCCCGCCGAGAAACCAACTGCTACCACTTATAAATAAAACACTAGAACCCAAGTTATAAACCAATAGATAAATCTTTATGAAACAATGTTTTATTTACAAAACAAGAAACCAACACCCCAACAAAAGAACACCTAAACAGATGATATAAAATGGATTTTTATTGTTAACAAAATTAAATAAAAGAATGCTTGGCGGGTATTTTAGGCTGATAACAAAAGCGATGAATCACCTAAAAACCCCGTGCAACAGGGCTTTCAGCGAATACATAAGAAAACACCTCTGGTGCGACCAGATGATTTAATTTGATCCGTAACGAGTTTTTAACAACAACTTTTGAAACATTTTTATTTTCCCTTAGGTTAAATATTGGGATTTAGGAAATTCCAACAAGGTTACCCTTACACAACAGGACGATATCAATGCAACAAAGTAAAATAACCAAAAAGAAGTTAAGTGTTGCTGTAGCCTCTGTACTGGGCTCAATGGTGATAGGAGGATTAGCACACGCAGCGGAACCAAACGGGGAAAACAACCAAAACGAAGATGTTGAAGTGATTGAAGTCAGTGGCATTCGCGGCGCTCTGATCACGGCCTTATCAGAAAAGCGCGAAAACGCGAATATTACTGAAATCATTAACGCAGAAGATATTGGTAAATTACCAGATAACAACTTAGCGGAAGTACTTGAGAACGTCACCGGCGTTCAAATAGACCGAACCAATGGTGTTGGCACCGGCGTTCAAATTCGTGGTACTGGCGCTAACCGAGTAGAAATCAATGGCGTCTCAACCGTCAGCGCAGGTAGTGATCGGACCGGTATTCGATTTGAAGACTTACCAGCAGCACTAATTGCGTCACTCGAAGTGACCAAGTCATCCACCGCCAAAACAATTGAAGGTTCAGTAGGTGGTACTGTTAACCTTCGTACTTTGCGCGGTAATAGCTTAAAAGACCGCTTAATCCAATTCCGAATTCAAGCCGAGCACAGCGATTTAGCCGACTCCACACAACCCAAAATTTCCGGCACCTATGGTGATAACTGGGAAACCTCAATCGGTAAATTGGGTTTTGTCGCAACCGCAAGCTATGCCAAGCAGGATGTTGCTTCCGCCAACCCGCGCTTTGACCGAGACCGCGCAGTGATGTCCGATTCAGGCTTGGCCAGTGCCGAAGAATTCAATTTCTTGCGCACCCAGTTTTTGGATCAACCGCTCAGTGGTAAAGAATACAAAACCAAAAACTTAACCACGTCCCTTGAGCTGCAAGCAACTGAGCACCTCAACCTGTACTTCGATGCCACGCTCAATGATCAGGATGCAACCGACGATAATTCTCGGGCATTCTTCTCTGGAACAGGTGGCACACCAGTCATTAACAACACCACGAACACCGGATTTGAAACCATTGATTTGGGCAAAATTGATGGCGTCACTGGCAAAATCGATCTGGGTGAAGTAACCGTTGTGACCAGCGGCATCTTGGGTGTTGGGGTATCAGGCGATGGCAAAACCATCGACCCGAACCTGCGGACCGGTAACTCCAACTCTGCCCGAGAAACGGACAGTAGCGTGTTTGCCTTTGGTGGCGAATACAGCACCGAAGACTATACCTTGGCGGCGGAAGTGTCCTACTCCGATTCGGAAACCAACAGCCCATCGTTTAACACCACGCTGGACTTTATCAACCCGAACGGACCACAAGTCACTGCTGATACCAGAAATGACAACGGTACTCCTGCCGAATTCAAAATTAAAAACGATACCTTCCAGTTTGGTATTGCCCAAGGTCTGCCGGAAACCCCCTCTTCGGCAGAGCTGTTAGATCCGGCGAACTATGCTTTGCGCAGTACCGGTCAGGGTAAGGCGCACGCAGAAGGTAAAGAAACCGCCGCTCGTGTCGATTTCAGCTACGACATATCTGACACCAACCCATGGTTTGTTGACGTCCTTGCTGGCGTACGCTGGAACAAGACAACCAACGAGCAAGGTAGCGAGCGCTCAAGCTTCAGCTTTGGTAACTGGAATCGCCCAAGAGCCAATCTGTTTGCCGACATCGTCAAACCCGGAGCCAATAACTTTAACAAGGGCGACAGCCGTGACTTGTACATCAAAGATTATTTGATTGTTTCTAATGGCATTTCACGCAACAACCCTGACTATGTGTTTGAAACCTTTAACAACGCGATTATCGCCAACAATGCGCTCAATGATCCTGATTTTTCGATGGATGCTTACAATGAGTTGCAAGCCCAATACGCCGATGATCCAAGTGGTTTTAAATCAGCAGCTGAAGCTCGGGGTTGGAATACCCTGTTAACCGAGCCGACGGTCAACGAAACTTCATTCTTTGACATTGAAGAAAAGACCTGGGCGCTATACCTGCAAGCGAACCTCGACTTTGAAGCGGGTACCGTGCCAATTACCGGTAATATCGGAGCACGCTATATTGAGACCGACTTAGACTCTTATGGTAATCAGGTGTCTACCATCAATGGTACAGAGCTGGTGACGCCATCGAAGGAGTCCTCGAGCTACTCCTACGTGCTGCCACGTTTCAATATTGCAGCCGAGCTAAGCGAAGGGCTTTACATGAAAGCCGGTATCGGCAAAGACATTCGTCGTCCTGACTTCGACTGGTTATCAACCTCTACCTCATTTGGTGCCTCGGCTTCTGCTGCGGTGACAGTGGGTAACCCAGATCTTGAGCCGGAAGAAATTTGGTCCTATGACTTGTCGCTGGAATACTACTTTGCGCCGTCGGCGTTCATGAGTATTGGTTTCTTCCATAAAGAGCGCACCAACTTGATTGTGTTGCAGGAGGAATCACCTGATGAGCCAATCGGCGCTGGCGGTCAAATCGAGCGTGATGTTGAAGCACCTTGTGAAAACGGCGGTATTTTCAACCCCAATGTGCCACCAGAAAACTACAATGTGTTCTCGTCTCGTGAAGACACCTTTGGTATTTGTGTCGCCAAGAAGAGCCGCTTTAATGCCAGCGGTACTGAAACCCAAAGCGGTGTCGAAGTGGCCGCACAGTATGATTTTTCTGAATTTGAAGATCAGCTGGGTTGGGCATCGGGCTTCGGTATTATTGCCAACTACACCTATCAGGATTCAGGTGAAGGCTTAGATGACTATTATTACGCCACCGGTTTAGCGGGCAAACAGCCGGGTGATTCGGTCAACCCGAATGCCATTGACCAGATCCTTGGCCGTGATGATTATTTCCATCAGACCGAAACGACCGCCGATGATCCGGTAACCAAACGAGTCACGCTGCACAAGCTGTCGAAGCACTCATACAACTTCACCTTGTTCTACGAGAAGTATGATATAAGCGCGCGTATGCGTTACACCTACCGCAGTGAATTTACCGAAGAGCTGAACCGTATGCGGTTCAATATCCCGGTCATTGTTGGCTCGCGTGGCCAGTTAAATGCCAGCGTCAACTATCAGCTCAACGAGAATTTCACCGTTGGTATTGAAGGGGTTAACTTAACCAAGGAAGACCGCACTCGATGGTGTTTCAACGAAGACACCTTGCTGTGTGAACAAAGTCTGACGGACCGCCGAATTACCGCCAGTTTGGCTGGTAAGTTCTAAAGGTTCTTGGCCTTTTGACCACTGGAAACTCCGGCGCCATGCCGGAGTTTTTTTATGGTTTGACCACTGCCGATTGGTATAATCCTCCATCCGCGACAAAATAAACCCTATAGTCTGTAGGTTGTTATCAAGCGCACTATCGATATATTCAAACCAAATTTTGATAAGGAGCTGTCCCCTTGTTTGCAGGAAAGTTTGAACAAGTACAGGTAAAGGGCGATCTATTTGGCGGCGTGACCACGGCAATTGTGTCCTTGCCAATGGCACTGGCTTTTGGTGTTGCATCGGGTGCCGGCGCCGAAGCGGGCCTGTGGGGCGCAATTTTAGTCGGCTTATTCGCCGCGTTGTTCGGTGGCTCCCGAACCCTAATTTCTGAGCCCACCGGGCCAATGACCGTGGTGATGGCCGCGGTATTAACCTCGATGATGGCCAAACATCCCGAAGGCGGTTTGGCGATGGCCTTCACCGTAGTGATGATGGCTGGGGTATTCCAAATCGCACTGGGTGCACTCAAACTCGGCAAGTACATCACACTGATGCCCTATAGCGTGATCTCCGGCTTTATGTCGGGGGTTGGCGTCATTTTGGTGATCTTGCAACTCGGCCCGTTCCTTGGTCAACCAACGCCTGCTGGCGGTGCCATTGGTACCATTCAGGCATTGCCGGATCTGATCCGCAACATGCATTTTGGCGAATTCATGCTCGGTTTGATGACACTCAGTGTGTTGTTGTTTATGCCGAAAAAATTCAAAAAACAAATCCCTCCGCAACTGGTCGCACTGGTCGCCGTTACCTTGATCTCAATGCTATTGTTTAGCACCGACGGCATTCGTCGTATCGGCGAGATCCCAAGCGGTTTGCCATCCATTGTCTGGCCGACCTTTTCGTGGAGTTTGATCAGCGAAATGCTGGTTGACGCGCTGGTTCTCGGTACCTTGGGCTGTATCGATACCCTACTCACTGCGGTGATTGCTGATAGCTTGACGCGGCAGGAACACGATTCAAACCGCGAACTAATGGGACAAGGGATTGCCAACACGGTATCGGGTTTGTTTGGCGGCTTACCCGGCGCAGGCGCCACCATGGGCACCGTTGTTAACGTGCAGGTCGGCGCTCGCTCACCCTTGTCAGGCATTGTCCGAGCGGTGATCTTACTGCTTGTGGTGCTGTGGTTTGCGCCATTGATCGAACCCATTCCGCTGGCTGTGCTGGCAGGTATAGCCTTGTTTGTTGGCCTTAACATCCTCGACTGGAGCTTTATCAAACGGGCACACACGGTATCACTGGTGCCGACCTGCATTATGTACGGGGTGCTTTTTCTAACCGTGTTTGTCGATCTGATTTACGCCGTCGGGATTGGCGTATTTCTGGCGAACGTGATCACCATTGAGAAGCTAAGCCGAGTTCAGGAAAAGAACGTCAAAGCCATTTCCGATGCCGATGATGGGGTACCACTGAGTACCGAAGAGCGCCAACTGCTTGATAAAGCCAAAGGCCAATTGCTGCTGTTTTATCTGTCAGGGCCAATGATCTTTGGCGTATCCAAAGCCATTGCGCGACAACATGCGGCGATCGACCAATATAAGGTCATGGTCTTAGATTTAAGCGCCGTGCCTATGATTGATATGACCGTCGCGCTGGCTCTGGAAAATGCCATGCGTGATGCCCTAGAAGCCGGTTGTGAGGTGTTCTTGTTTAGTCCAAATGAACAAACCATGGAGCAACTGGAAAAAATGAAGATCCGAGACTGGATTGACGATTACCACGTCGTGAGTTCACGCTACGAGGGCTTGCAAAAAGGGCTGGAAAAAGTCGAACAAGCGACGGCCAGCTGATCGAGCTGGCGTCTGCTGCCATTTAGCCATATCAGCGCCGCTGAGTTGGCTCAGCGGTCACTTAGCCGGTTAGTCGGGCAACATCAACCGAGACATTCAATACCGGCTTTTCCCCCCCCCCAAAGATCACCCCTTGTAGCGGCGTGACATCAAAATAATCCCTGCCCCACGCGGTAATGATGTGTTGCTCATGGGCCATACAGTTATTGGTGGGGTCAAACTCAATCCAGCCTTCTCCCGGCGAATACACCGAGATCCAGGCGTGGCTGGCATCTGATCCCACGAGTTTTTCTTGGCCCGGCGGCGGCAGCGTCTCAATGTAGCCCGAGACGTATTTTGCGGCATATCCTAAAGCGCGTAAGCAACCAATTTGTAGGTGAGCAAAGTCTTGGCAAACGCCCTTTTTCAGAGCCAGAACTTCTGACAACGGCGTTGCCACCGTGGTCGCCTCAGGACAGTAATCAAACTCGCGATAAATACGCTGGGTCAACTCCATGACCGCCGACAGCAAAGGCCGGTCAGGGGCAAACGATGGCTCAGCATAAGCGCGCAGTTCATCGCTGGCTTTGATCATCGGCGAGTCGAGCATAAATTCCCGCGCCAATAATAACTCTGGATCCTTGCTAGTTTGCATCCGTTCACGGACTTGCTGACAACTGAAGCTAAAATCCAGCTCATTGGCGGTCAGTTGCGCCGACGTTTCAACCTCACTTGACGATTCAATAATCAGCTTTTCATGGGGCCGTTGAATCTCAAAGTGATAGCAATGATTGCCAAAGTAGTCTTCGCGCTTCGCCGATGCTGCTGTCACCGGATGAACCTGCACTTGCGACCACAGGCAGCGCTGGCGCTGAGTGGTTCGCGGGATCAGGTGAGCGAGGTTGTAACAGTGGGAGACCGGCTCGGCATAAAGGTATTCGGTGATGTGTCGAATCTTGTATTTCACTCTCGATTCTCCCAAACACTACGAACCAATTGCTGTGATGGCTCGCGGTGGTCAAAGTATTTGTCACTCATAAAGTTACTCACCGAATCGAGCAATTGGTTCAGTCGGCTTAACGTTTTTTCCAGCTGTTGCCGGCGACCGTTTTCACGCGCACTAAGCGCAGTGAGGGTGGTCATTTTGATCTGCATGCTGGCATCGAGTGCCGCGCGCTGCTCCGCTGGTAATTCATGACGGGTATCATGCTGGCGTGGCAAGGCTTGCAGGTGCTCTTGTAATTTTTCTAACTGGAAGCTGAGCGAGCGTGGATTGCTCATATCCAGCATCAATAGATCGAGCGACGATTGCACCCCCATCCGCGCGCCATACAAGCGGCGATAGCTGATTAATACTTCATGGCTAAGCAGCAAACTTTGAATGGCGACACTCTGATCCGCTTCGGGCATTTCTGGTACCACCAAACCTTGGATCAGTTGGCTGGTTTGTATGGTGCGCTCAAGCCGCCGACCAATTTCCAAGAAGCGCCAGCCAACCCCGCGGATCATGCTCTCTTGCACTAAGCCGGACAGTGCCAATAAGGTAGTGACTAACGGATCAAGCAGCTCTTCTGGCCCTGCCACGGCATTCTGACTGAGAATGGCGTCGAGTTCACTGACGCCATCATGGATGTCATTAACCACTCGCAACATATCCGAGGACAGCAGCTCCTTGGAATTATCAGCACAGATCAACATGGCATTTAAGTTGGCGCGGACACTACCGGTGATATAGCCATTAGCCACCAAATTCAGCAGCTCCTGCTCTGGATCGAGCAATAGACTGTCGTCGCAATCGATGAAACCCGGAGCGGTGCCGGTCTGCAAGGTCACCGCAGCTAGTAAATTGCGGCGACAAGTCAGCGATAATTCTTCATCGCCGTTAATGGTGATAAACACAGTGCGTAAATAACGCAACGATGCTTCGGCCCGCTCTGCGTAGCGGCCCATCCAAAACAGGTTTTCCACCACCCGACTTGGCAAACTTTCCAAATCAGCCTGATTAATAGAGCGCGCCAGTTGCTGATCAACATCACTTTTGCGCTCTTGCTCCGAAGCCAGCACCCAAGTGTCTTTACTGTGGGAGCCCGATTGACTGGTAATTCGAAAACCAGCAGAAGCCTCCGGAGCCGAAGCAAATCGGGTTAAACCGCCCGGCATTAAGGTATACGAGCTATCGCTGGCCACCGCAAAGGAGCGCAGAATAGAGGGTCGATTTTCCAAACCAGCGGCGGTTAATGCTGGGATCTGTTGGGCATCCACCAACGGCTGGCCAACATAGTAAATTGGGTTCGCCTTAATTTTGGCGGCCAACTCTTGTTGTTCATTGACCGTTAAATTTCCACCCCAGACGCTGCTTTCACTGTTACTTTGGTAAGTGCGTTTAATCACCAAATTACTGAGGTTTGCCAGGACGTAAGACTGCTCTTTAGCGTCACCACACCAGTAGGTTGGCACGGTATTGAGCCGCAGGTCGCGTCCTAACAACGCTCGGCCAATATCGGGCAAAAATCTCAGCAAGGCGGCATTTTCTAAAACACCGCTGCCAAGCGGATTGACGATCGCTACCCGCCCTGCTCTGGCAACTTCCAACAAGCTGGCTACGCCGAGCTGCGAATCACCTTTTAACTCGACCGGATCGCAATACCAATCATCGACCCGTCGCCAAATCACATCGACTCGTTTCAAACCGCTCAGCGACTTCATCCAGACGTAGCCGTTACGCACCACCAAATCGCCACTTTGAACCAAATGAAAGCCCAGGTAATTGGCTAAGTAAGCATGCTCGAAGTAGGTTTCATTATGTGCCCCAGGCGTCATCAGTACGATACAGGGCTGCTCTTGCGATGGCGCTAGATTGGTTAACTTGGTGCGTAATCGCTGAAAGAAACCGGCCAAACGATGCACGTGACTGTCACGAAATAAGCTGGGCAGCACCCGCGTCATCACGGTGCGGTTTTCCAGCGCATATCCGGCACCACTGGGCGCTTGCGTGCGATCGGCAAGAACACAGCATTGGCCATTGGCCGACAGGCTCAAATCGGCACTGTGTAAGATCAAGTCATGCTCGCCGGGCAGCGCTAAGCCATGGCAGGCGCGGATAAAACCGGGGTGGCCAAAAATCACTTCTGGCGGAATAACCCCTTGTTTAATAAGTTGCTTAGCGCCGTAGATATCTTTGAATATGAGGTTAAACAGCTCGGCTCGCTCAAGCAAACCAGCTTCAATGGGCTGCCAGCTATCACTATCAATCAGGGACGGTACAAGATCCAGTTGCCAGGTCCGATATGGCGCAGCTTCCTCGTCGTAGATGTTGTAGGTGGCGCCATCATCACGGAGCATTCGGTAGGCTTTGAACTGGCGGTCGGCCAGCCCTGCCTCGCCCAAATTAGCCAGACCATCGAGCAAGTAGCGCCAATGCGGCTTCACCGTACCTAATTTCGCGTCGAACTCAACCGTCGCTGCGGGATCAGTCGGTGGGGTAATAAAAGAGTCTGACACTTATGCTCCTCGCATTGATAACCCAGTTTGTCAGTGCCTGTACTAGCGCCCTTACGGCACCATAATGGCGCCTCAGTGACACCATAGCGGCGCCATTATGACATGCCCCATTGTAGATGCCATTAACCATTGTGCGGCGGCACCATTCGCAAATCGAGGGTGTGAGGATAATCCAATAACTGATCGTCATCAGGATAGACCGAGAAGCTTGCCGCTTCACTGGTTTGACGAACTTCCCGAACCGCATCCACTTCAGGCCGCGGCGTGAACGGCCCCAGATATTCCCCCTGTGAGTGGCCAACATCATGGTAGCGATTGACTCGTCTCGCTTCGGCTTCGAAGGCATTGACCGGAAAGGTGTCATAGTTGCGGCCACCGGGGTGCGAGACATGGTAGGTACAGCCGCCAATCGCACGGTTGTTCCAGCTATCATACAAATCAAAGGTTAGCGGCGTGTGGACACCAATGGTCGGATGCAACGCCGACGGCGGCGCCCAAGCACGATACCGCACGCCGGCGACCGCTTCACCTTGTTTTCCAGTTGGCTCAAGGGGCACTCGATGACCATTACACAACAGCTGATAACGACCATCGGTTAGGCCAGATACTTTGACCTGCACTCGCTCGACCGAGGAGTCAACATAACGAGCGGTGCCAAAGCTGCTGACTTCTTCTCCGAGGACATGCCAAGGCTCAATCGCCCAGCGCAACTCAATTTCAATGCCTTGGCGTCTCACTCGACCATAATGAGGAAAGCGGAACTCTTCAAACGGCCGCAACCAATCCAGTTCGAACGGAATACCATGGTCATTGAGATCGGCCACCACTTCGGCCATGTCTTGCCAAACGAAATGCGGCAACATGAACTTGTCATGCAGCAAGGTGCCCCAGCGCACTAGCGGCTTGCAATAAGGCTGCCGCCAGAAACGCAATAACAATGCTCGGATCAGCAGAGCTTGGACCAGCGCCATACGACTGTGCGGCGGCATTTCAAAGCCACGTAACTCCAACAAACCCAAACGGCCGCTGGCACTGCCGGGCGCGTACAGTTTATCGATACAAAATTCAGCCCGATGGGTATTGCCGGTAATATCAATCAGCAAATTGCGCAACACTCGGTCAATCAGCCAAGGTTGCTCCGAGTCGCCACTGGGCAGTTGCGAGAATGCAATTTCCAGCTCATAGAGAATTTCATCTCGTCCCTCATCGACTCGCGGCGCCTGACTGGTGGGGCCGATAAATGTGCCAGAAAACAAGTAGCTTAAACTTGGATGATGCTGCCAAAACGTGATCAGACTTTGCAGTAATTGCGGCCGCCTGAGTAGCGGGCTGTCAACCGGTGTGGCACCGCCTAACGTAATGTGATTGCCACCTCCGGTGCCAGTATGGCGACCATCAAGCATAAACTTCTCGGCGCTCAGCCGAGACTGACGCGCAGCTTCATAAAGTCGGGTCATCACATCGACCTGCTCTGGCCAGCTTGCTGTCGGGTGAACGTTGACTTCGATGACACCGGGATCTGGTGTCACCAATAATTTTTGCAAGCGCGGATCACTCGGCGGCTCATACCCCTCAATGACCACCGGACAGGCCAAATTAACGCAAACCTGCTCAATGGTCTGAATCAGCGCAACATAATGATCTAAGTGAGTCAGCGGCGGTAAAAACAGATGTAACTTACCATCTCTGACTTGCAAACAAAGGGCGGTACCAATCGTTGGGCCGCCGTCGTCTTGATACGGCTTATAACTACCTGCTGCCTGTTGCGCGAGGGACTCGCGAGGTTCCATTGGGTCGCGCTGGGCCGTTGGTTCTGGCGTTTTAAGCTGATCTAACGGCAAGCGCAGCCCTAACGGCGAGTCGCCCGGCGTTAAAAACAGCTTGTCACGGCGAAATGCCCATGGCGCGCTGCGCCAGCATGGTGACGACCAATCCCAGGCCAACGGCAGGACAAAGCCAGCTTCAGTGTTAAGCCCTTGGCTTAATACGTTTGCCAAGCGCTTGCGGTCGGCAGAGTCTTTGGCTGTGGCGACCTGACTATCAATATCTGGCGGTAGTTTCTGCTCTTCGAGCAAATAGTGCAGCGCATCTTCATAAGCACTGATCACAAACCGCGGATCAAGCGCCAACGACTCAGCCAAATGCTGAGCAAACTGACGCGCCGTTGCCAAAGTATGCTGATAATCTTGATCGATTCGCGCCAACCATTGTGGATTGTGCCAGATGGGCTCGCCGTCTTTGCGCCAAAACAGGCCCAAGGCCCAGCGCGGCACTGGTTCGCCCGGATACCATTTGCCCTGACCGTAATGCAACAAGCCTTGCGGAGCGAACTGATCCCTGAGTTTCAGCAACAGGGTTTTCGCTAAACGGAGTTTATCGGCGCCAAGCGCTTCGGTATTCCATTGTGCAGATTCCATGTCATCAATGGACACAAACGTTGGCTCGCCGCCCATGGTCAAGCGGACATCCTCCTCAGTCAGTTGCTCATCGACCGACTGGCCTAACGCATCAATTCGTTGCCACTGCGCGTCACTGTAGGGTTTGGTGACTCGCGGATCTTCATGGATCCGAGTCACCTTATTGCTGTGTTCAAAGGTGACTTCACACGGGTCGAGCAGCCCTTCAATCGGCGCTGCCGAAATAGGATCTGGGGTACACGCCAGCGGAATGTGGCCTTCTCCAGCAAACAAACCAGAGGTTGGATCCAGCCCGACCCAACCAGCGCCGGGAATATATACCTCGCACCACGCGTGAAGATCGGTAAAGTCTTGCTCTGGCCCAGAGGGACCATCGAGCGACTTTTCATCAGCAGTAAGCTGGACCAAGTAGCCAGAGACAAACCGCGCCGCTAAACCCAAATGACGAAACAGCTGCACCAGCAGCCAACCGCTATCACGACACGATCCACTGGCCAGCTCCAAGGTTTGTTCTGGGCTTTGAACGCCAGGCTCCATCCGGATGCAGTAATTGATTTTACGTTCCAGCAATTGGTTCATCGCAACCAGAAAATCAATGCTCTTAGTCGGGCTGCGATCAATACCTGCCAGTAACTGGTCAAACAGCTTGCCCTGAGGCTGACATTGCAGATAAGGTGCGAGATCTTTTTTCAGTTGTTCGGGGTAGGCAAACGGGAACTGCTCGGCATATTCCTCTAAGAAAAAGTCGAACGGGTTAATCACCGTCATTTCGGCGATCACCTCCACTTCGATAGCCAACCGCTTGGCCTTGTTGGGAAACACCACTCTGGCCAGATAGTTGCCAAATGCATCTTGCTGCCAATTAATAAAATGCTCTTGTGGCTCGATCTTCAAGCTATACGCTTGAATCGGCGTCCTGCTGTGGGGGGCCGGTTTGAGCCGAATTACATGGGGAGAGAGCGCAACCGCTTTATCAAACTCGTAAGCCGTCGCGTGCTGAATAGCAACCCGTATTGTCATAGCAACTTCCTTTAGAACTTATTCTGGCTGTGGGAACCAGGTTGCTGAAATGGTCAGGTGAAGGTGATTTAAAGCAAGCTGAACGTCATTCAGGTAATCCCGAAACTGGTTGTCAATTCGGTCATAATTGGCATTGTTCAGTACTTGTTCACGAGTAGCGTACAGCTCTTGCAGCAAGGGTTCTGAACATGGCAACTGTTCAGCGCTGTCAATCATATTGGCTAAGCAGTGGTTCAACGCACGCGGCAATACTGGGCTCTCAACCAAAAAATCCATCACATCGCGGCTGTGAACAGCGGCTTTGGTTAGACGTCGGTAGGCCTGATCAGCATTAAGCGAGCGCAAAACATTACCAAGAATGATCTGCCTTGAGTTAACAGCAAATTCATCTTCCTTGGTTTCCATAATTGCCGCGACACCGGCATCCAGATTACGGGTGGTCATGTCAGCTCGCTCCAAATAGCGGCCTAATTTAAGGAATAACCAAGGCGCATCCGTTGGCATATTGCTGTAGAGCAAGCCCTGAATTTGTAGGCAGCCTTTGATGATCTCATTTAAAAATTCATGACGTTGGCTGCGATTGATGCCCTTTTTCAGGTTTTCCTGAACATAAATCGACAGCTCATTGGTGAGCTCCCATGTTTCTTCGAGCATCATGTCGCGGGTGGTGCGGATGTTTTCACGCAGCCAATGCAGCGATGAGATCACCGACGATGGATTGGTATCATCCCCCAACATAAATTTGACCACATTACGCTCGTCCTGAACCGTATAGCGCTCGGCGAAGTCTTTTTCTAGGCTGTTGATTTTAATTAGGTTGTACCAGCTCAACACCACGTTTCTGGGGAGATCGAACAGCAGGTTGTCGTAAATGCTCAGCATTCTGACCGTACACTCGACTCGCTCAATGTAGCGAGAGCTCCAATAAATTCGTTCGGCAACACGCGAGAGCATCATTTCGTCGCTCCTTCAAAATCAACAATCCAAGTATCTTTACTACCGCCGCCTTGCGAGGAGTTCACTACCAGCGAGCCTTTGTTCATTGCTACTCGGGTTAGGCCACCTTTGGTGACGTAGCTGTTCTGCCCTTGCAGAATAAACGGGCGCAGATCTAAATGGCGCGGCTCCAAGTCTTCTTTGCCGACCAGCGTGGGTGCCGTTGATAGCCCCAAGGTTGGCTGGGCAATGTAGTTTCTTGGGTCTTTCTTAATTAACTGGGCAAAGGCTTCGCGTTCTTTTTTGGTACTATGGGGCCCCACCAACATGCCGTAGCCTCCCGACTCATTGGCCGGTTTAACCACCAGCTTATCGAGATTGGCCAATACATAGTCGCATTGTTTAGGCTCATAACAGAGGTAGGTTTCGACGTTGGGAATGATGGGCTCTTGGTCAAGGTAATATTTAATTACTTCAGGCACATAGGCATACACCACCTTGTCATCGGCGACCCCTGCTCCTGGCGCATTGGCCAGTGCGACATTGCCGGCGCGCCATGCTCGCATTAGTCCGGGCACGCCCAATACCGAATCGGCGTTAAACACCTCCGGATCGAGGAATAGATCATCAATGCGGCGGTAAACCACATCCACCCGCTCAAGACCGGCGATGGTTTTCATGTAGACACAATCATCGTCCTGCACCACCAAATCGCTGCCTTCGACCAACTCAGCGCCCATCTGCTGGGCCAAAAACGCATGCTCAAAGTAAGCCGAATTAAAAATGCCGGGAGTCAGCACCACCACAGTCGGCCGCACATCTTTTCGAGGCGACAACGAACTGAGCATTTTTTGCAGTTGTTCGGGGTAATCATTCACCGGAACGATGTCGATGGTTTCAAATACTTCAGGTAGTACGCGCTTCATGATGGAGCGATTTTCCAGCATATAAGACACACCAGATGGCACTCGCAAGTTGTCTTCGAGGACATAAAACTCACCATCGGTATCACGCACCAAATCGGTGCCACAGATATGGGCCCAGACGCCAAAAGCGGGCGAAAATCCTTCGCATTCTTTGCGGTAATTTTTCGACTGCTTCAGCACAAACTCAGGAATAATGCCGTCTTTAATGATTTTCTGGTCATGGTACAAATCATCAATGAATAGGTTGAGCGCCTGCAAACGCTGCTCTAACCCCTGAGAAATCACATCCCACTGCTTCTTATCGATGGTTCGGGGAATGATGTCAAAAGGCCAAGCACGGTCGATGTTGCCCTCTTCGGTGTAGACGGTAAACGACACTCCCATTTCACGAATGGTAAGGTCTGCCGCCGCTTTGCGGCTGGCCACTTCGTCCACAGAAAGCTGTTGCAGGTAATCAATCAAAGGTTTTGAGGAGTCTCGTGGGGTGCCCTTTGAGGCGTAGAGTTCATCAAAAAATTTCGCGGGGTCGTACTGGTTCCAGGCTATCGTCATTGGCTTCCTTTACCTCGGCAATCCTAAAGCGTCGCACGTACACTTTAGCCAAGTTTTTATGTCATCGCGGGCAAACTATTGGATAAACGCAAAAATTTTAATTAAGCATAATTCGAACCAAGAGTGAGACTTTGTGAACTATCGAGCGGCGACCGCCTCGACCTGTTCGTCACTGGCGGGAATGATACCTATCTGGATAACTTCTGGTTGCACATCATCGCGTAAAATCAAACATTGTTAACAATAAACAACTTTTTAAGTCTGTAAACTACAACCCCCTAACTCGATTTGGGGCTTTCGCTTTTATATTCGTTGTTGTTTTCGCACGCCATGGTTAATCAAATAAAATGAATAACTTACTTAAACTAGTAACGCTCACTTTCGCTTCTTCGGCGCTCATCAGTGGTTGTATTGACGCTGAAGCGCCAACCGAAGCCACTAAGGTCACACCTGCTCAGCCCGCATTCTTTGACTACCCGATCGCTGGGGAGTTGACCAAACGCGTCGTTATCGAACTCGATAACCCTGCCGATTACGCCAATATCAGCGTGTATCACGGTGATCGTTTGCTTATCGATAACTTGGATATCCCTAAGCAAGGCCAGCAAACGATCAGCGCCCTGGTCGTATTTGAAAGCAATGGGTTGGCTAAGTTGGAAGTCCGCAGTAACAACGCCGATCTGACCATCACTCGGCTCAGCTTAGAGCCTGCCGATGGCGTTGTGCTGCCAACGTTTTCTGACATATCCGAGCAAGCAGGCATTGATAAGGTCACTTCGATTAAATATGGCGGCCCCACCATTGCCGATATGGATAATGACGGTGACTATGACTTTATCGTCAACAACCATAATGCCGAGAGTAGCAAGCTGTATTGGAATAATGGCGATGGTACCGTCACTCGTCACGACTATGATTTAGCGCGTTGGTTTATGCATGATCTTCACGGTACCGCGGCTGGCGATTACGACAATGATGGCGACCTCGATCTGATCGTGACCCAAGGTGGCGGCAATGGTACCAACCCATCAAAAACCAACTTCTACACCAATAAAGATGGCACTCTGGTGTTAACTACCGGCGACGTTGGCATTGACCGTGGTGGGCGCGGACGCGGCGCTAAATGGTTGGATATGGATTTAGATGGCGACTTAGATCTGCTGCTCATCAACGAAACAAGTCTGGCGCAAAGCAAACCTCAGCACTTCTTTTACGAAAACATCGGCAATAGTAACTTTCGATTCAAGTCGGTCGAAGGCATTCAAGACATTCATCAGTCTCGGGTGCTTATCACTGATTTCAACGGCGATCATATTGACGATTTAGTGATGTACGGGCCACTTGAACTATGGCAAGGCAACGGCGATTTTACCTTTACCAATGTCTCCCATCGTGTGCCCAGCGAACTGGCCAATAAAGGGCAGATCTCTGGCATTGTCGATATCGACATCGACAATGATGGCGATTTAGATCTTTACTTAGCGCGTGGCAAAGAGTTTGAAAATGGCCGAGGCGAAAAGCCATGGGCCGATTTTGATCCCATCAATCAGGTGATGTCATACAAGACCCGCGGCTTTAAAGGCGTTGACCAATTTGATTTTACTGCCAACGGCTCGATTGAGTTTGGCAACTACTACTTCTTGCCTCTTGGGATGTATCGCGACCGCGAGTACCCAATTTTTGTTGGTCGCGACAAACTGCGCACGGCCCTGCCCTCCGGCGGAGATATGTTGATCGATCCAGCAACCGCTACCGGCTGGCCAGATGACATCTCCGAAGATGGCGTCTATTTCGGTTACTTAGGTAACGGAAAATGGCGCGCGGCGCTGGTGCGCGATGAAATGAAATTCTGGGGTTTCAAATTCAGTCTCTCGGGAGTCACTGAATTTCAACCTCAGTTTGAATTACAAAACCGCAATGAAGCCGATTACTTGCTCCGCAATGACGGCGATAAATTTGTTGATGTCACTGAACAATGGGGTGTCATGCCCGTTGGCAACTCACTTGGCGTGACTGCAGGTGACTTTAACAACGACAGCCATCAAGACTTGTTGGTGTATCGTTGGGGACTGATCAGTCATCGTATTTCTGACTACTTACTGCTGAATAATGGCCAAGGCGGGTTCGATACGGTCACCATGCATGGCGCCGCTGATGTCGGTGGCCCAGGTAACGGAGATATGGGCCAAGCTTTCGATTTTGATCTTGATGGCCGAGTTGACCTACTCAGCGGCAGCGAAAATGGAGAATGGTATCTCTATCAAAATAACACTGACCTTGCTGGCAACTATGCCTTGGTTCGAGTGGGCTATTCACCCCAAGCAAATGTCGATGCCATCTCTGCTGAAGTGATTGTCGAAACAAATCATGCAACATACCGCAAACGTGTTGGTTCAGCCGGCTCAGTATTCTCGCAAAGTTTGCTAAACATCGTTCACTTTGGTCTTGGCGATGCTGAGACTATATCGCGCATTACCGTGCGCTGGCGCAATGGTGAAACCACAGAGTTAACCGACAAAGCAGTCAACCAAGTGTTTGACACCAATCGATTAGATCCGCAATCGCTGCAATTTAGCGAGGCTAACGACAAAATTCGCCAAGGCGTTAGCAAAGCGCTGGCCATCACTATGTTGCCAGCCAATGCCGACCCAAGCCTATCTTGGCACTCGAGTGATGAGTCGGTGTTAGCCGTCGATCAACAAGGCCACGTCACCGCCGTTGGTCAGGCAAATGAACAAGCAACCATCACAGCCACCAGCGCCGCCAATCAATTGTCAGCCAATATCACCTTAGCTATCGAGCAATGGTATCCAAATCCGTTGCAAGCATTGGCCATTAGCTACCCAAAATCCAACTTAGTCGTTGACGATCAAATCCAAATTGAAGCTAATCTGGAGCCAGAAGACGCCGACGACAGTCACTTGATTTGGCGCTCCAGCAACCCAGAGGTCGCCACAGTCGACCAACAAGGCGTGATCAACGCCATCGCCAGCGGACAAACGGTCATTAGCGTTGCCCCGCAAGCAAATGCCGATCTTGCGCAAACGCTTACCATTAATGTCGAGCCTTACATAGAGCCGTACGTCACCATTAAAAATGCCGATGCTCTTAAAGTGCTCACTGTTGGCGACAACATCCATGTTGATGTTGATTATCACGCTGGCAGCGGCAACACGGTGATTGCTTCAGATGAAGGCGGCATGCGCTTCTGGTTACGGCACTTTAAGTACAAGTGGATCCCAGCAAAAGATGTGGTGAAAACCGATGCGTCGGTGCTAAAAACAACAGCCGGTCAATCGTCAATGGACTTTGCGCTTGATGATTTAACGCCAAGTGATCAGTTACCCACAGGCCACTTCTATCAACTCCGAGTGACCTTTGCCAACAGTGATGGCCAAATGGTCGATGCGGCAATCGATAATGTGCAAGTGATAGCAAAACCAGATTAACAGGTCTGTTAATGCGACAAAGCCCGCTATCGGTTATTCGGTAGCGGGCTTTTTATCATTCATTTACTGCAAACATACCTACAACGCATTCGCACTGCGCTTAGTAACCAGATAACAATTTCGCCGTTTATGGCTAATTGGCGGTTTTTAGTCACTTAAGGCTAAATCGAACTGTTTAGTTATTGGCAGCGAACCCTTGAAGTGGAGTGAGATATTGTGGCTTTGAAAAACACAACTTGAGACATCAAAAGAATATAACTAATTGTTTCAAATAGAAAAGTGATACTTTTTGAGACAGGGAAAAATAGAGGAAAAACAAGAAATGGTGCCGGGGCCGGACTTGAACCGGCACGCTGTTACCAGCGAGGGATTTTAAATCCTCTTTTGTTTCTGTAGGCCGCATTCTATAAGGGTTCCATTAGGGCTCAACTCCCACATTCGGGCCCAAAAGACACAAAAAAAGACACAGGACACAAAGTACCAGCATTGATCTTCCTTGTTTGTGCCTCCCACTCGACCATGTACTATATCCATATTTATGAAAAGGGATTTTTCGCATGAATAAGGACATCCTGTTAGCTAAACTCCGCGCTCTCCACGAACGTACCCCGGATTTTAACGAGTATTCTCCGACATCCATTGAGCATCACTCTTGGTTAGGCCAAGCGCATGCCCTGATAAACAGATGGGACGTACTGGAAGCATCAAGCTTAAAAACATCTGCTGACTTTCTTAGTTTTTCGGCCACAAGGGCAAAGAATATTTCTACAATAATTGGCATTGTCCAGAGGGCAATATCAGATCTAGAACTAGATGTCCCTTTAGAAACGGAGCAAGCAACAGCCGCAGCTTATGGCTCAGGGGAAGTTTATGATGTATTTCGCAAGCTCAACGCTATTATATCTGCTGCTGAAAAATCGATTTTTTTAATTGATCCATATTTAGATGACACTATCCTCCACCAATACCTAAACTCTAGAGCTACTCAAGTTGATGTCCGGTTACTAAGCAACAAGTTTCCAGAAAAGTTGATCGATGCAGCGGCCAAATATAATCAGCAATATGGGGACGTCTTTGAGGTCCGCAGAACAAAGAAAATTCATGACCGTGTGATTTTCATTGATAACTTTGAGTGTTGGGTAGTAGGGCAATCATTGAAAGACGCAGCACAAGCCAAGCCCACTTACATAGCCCCGCTTCCTCCAGATGTCGTTCAGGCGAAGCTAGACGAATATAACCTCATATGGGACGAATCAAAGGAAGTTCTTTAGTCCCATTGCCGGGAGCTTCCCTCTAAAACCAAGCACAAAATCCACTTAGAAATTTCGTTGATTTTCAGTGAAAGATATCGATTTCCTTACCTGTTACTTCCGGAGGTGGGACGAATTAATTACTACCGAAGAAGATAGCAAGGGAGTTCATAGGGACAATAATCTTCATACGTCTGGCTGCTAAAAAGATCCTAGCGAGACACAAAGACACAAAAACGGGCTTATCATCCCAGTCTTGGAACTGAGAATAGATATCATATAAGTTGTAACTGATTGATTTTAAATGGTGCCCGGGGCCGGACTTGAACCGGCACGATCTTACGATCGAGGGATTTTAAATCCCTTGTGTCTACCAATTTCACCACCCGGGCATCAAGGAAGTTGTGATGGAGGCGGGTCCCGGAGTCGAACCGAGGTCCACGGATTTGCAATCCGCTGCATAGCCACTCTGCCAACCCGCCATCACAGACGTTCAGAACCAAACTTAAGAGGAAAGTTTGGAGCGGCACATCGGGTTCGAACCGATGACCTCGACCTTGGCAAGGTCGCGCTCTACCAACTGAGCTAGTGCCGCGTTACATTTTTGAGCGGTGGTGTGCTCAAAACGTGGAGGGCATTCTACCCGTATTTACCTTGCAGTCAACCACTCCAGTTTAAGTTTTTTATGTTTTTGGGGCGTTTAGTCAGAAACTGAACAAACTGGCTGTTTTATGTCCTTTTCTTCATAAAGCGCCATGCGCTCGCCAAATAGATCATCATAGACCACAGGGTCAGTAGCGCCGCGACATAAAACAATGCAATTGCCAGATAAACCATATATTCGGACTGTTGCCATACCAAGCCGCCCAGCGACAGCATCTGTACCATGGTTTTCCATTTACCAATATTGCCGACTGCGACGGCTGCTCGCTCGCCAAGCTCGGCCATCCATTCTCGCAGCGCCGAAATGACAATCTCTCGACCAATCATGATGATCGCCGGAATGGTGATCCACAGGCTGTTGAAGTCAACGGCGACCAGCACCAGCGCGACCACCACCATGAGTTTGTCAGCAACCGGATCGAGGAATGCGCCAAAAGGCGATGTTTGCTGTAGCTTTCTGGCTAGGTAGCCATCGGCATAGTCAGTCAGAGAAGCAATCAGGAACACCAACATGGCGTAGAAGTTCTGATCGGCTACCGGCAGATAGAACATCACCACGAAAACGGGGATTAGAAAAATACGAAAAAGAGTCAGAATATTCGGAAGCGTAAACATAATGCATATAACGAGTTTCAGCAGCCCCCTTTATACACTAACGGCGGCGTTGTGACACGCCCTATTCCGGATGAAAATGATCGTAAATTTGCTGGGCCAGCGCTTTTGATATCCCCGGCACCTTACTCAAAGTTTCAACGCTGGCGGCTTTAATTCCTTGTAAACCGCCAAAGTTTTTTAACAAAGCCTGACGCCTTTTGTCGCCAACACCGGCAATTTGTTCGAGGGTTGAGGTGCGCTTGGCTTTGCCTCGTTGTTGGCGATGACCGCTAATGGCAAAGCGGTGTGCCTCATCGCGAATATGCTGCACTAGGTGCATTGCCGGCTCGGTGGCATCAACGGCGATGGTTTCCCAAGTTTCGGATAACAATAACGAATCAAACTGGGCTTTGCGCTTATCGCCCTTTTTAATACCGATGAGCAAAGGCGCTTCGCAATCTGCTGGCCAGTTGACTTGCTCAAGTACTTCTTGTGCTTTACCAAGCTGGCCCTTGCCGCCATCGACAATCAACAAATCCGGCACTTTGCTGGGATCATCGAGCTTTTTGAAGCGGCGGGTGAGCACCTGCGCCATCGCCGCGTAGTCATCACCTGCGGTTATGCCAGAAATGTTGTAGCGTCGATATTCGCCATTGGCTGGGCCTTGGCCATTAAACACCACGCACGAGGCCACCGTCTGATCGCCTTGGGTGTGGCTGATATCAAAACATTCCATTCGATGGATGGGTTTATCCAGCTCAAGTAACTGCTGCAGCTGACTGAAACGCTGCTCTGCGGTTGTTCGATCGGCAAGCTTGTTAGCCAAGGTGGTATTAGCATTGGTTTGCGCTAATTCGAGATATTTTTTAGTTTCACCGCGCTGCCCTTGGCGCAATTGAATTGAGCGTTCGGTAACGGTTGCCAGCGCCTCGGCAATGACGCTAGCGCGCTCAGATGGCAACTCAATAACCACAATGGCTGGCACATGGCGCTCGCTATTGTGGCTTAAGTAATACTGCATGATGAAGCTTTCAACAATCTCGTCGCGTTCAGTTTCAGCCGGAATTTTGGGAAAGTAACTGCGGCTTCCCAATAACTGACCATTACGAATAGACAGCACTTGAATACAGCACAGGCCGTGTTCATAGGCAGTGGCAAAGACATCAATTTCTTCAGTTTCGCCACTCACGCCTTGTTGTTCTTGAATGGTTCTTAGCGATTGAATTTGATCTCGGATCTGCGCCGCCCGCTCAAATTCTAGCGCCATCGACGCTTGCTCCATGGCACTCATCAACTGCTCGATCAATTGTTGATGCTTGCCTTGCAAGAACAGCTGGGTGTGTTCCACTTGTTTGCTGTAATCGGCATCACTCACCAAGCCCTCGACACAAGGACCGGAGCATCGTTTTAGCTGGTACTGCAGACAAGGCCGCGAGCGATTGGCGTAGTAAGAATCTTCACACTGGCGCACGGCGAATACTTTTTGCAGCAATTTGAGGCTGTGGCGCACTGCACCACCGGACGGAAACGGACCAAAGTAGCTGCCTTTGTGGCGCTTAGGGCCTCGATGAAACGCGAGCCGTGGATGGCGATGATCGCTCAACAGAATATACGGATACGATTTGTCATCGCGCATCAACACGTTATAGCGCGGTCGATGAGCTTTGATCAGGTTATTTTCCAAGATCAGCGCATCGGCTTCACTCAGCGTGACGGTCACTTCAATAGCGGCAATTTGCGCCACCAATGCGCGCGTTTTGCGGTTGAGCTGCTGCGTTCGAAAGTAACTGCTGAGGCGATTTTTTAGATTGCGTGCTTTGCCAACGTAAATAATTTCACGTTCGCTATCGTACATACGATAAACGCCGGGCGACTGAGTCACCCGGCGTAGGAAAGATTTTGCGTCAAATTGAACTGGCTGTTGGTCTTGCGCCGACATTGATTAGAGCTTGGTGCTGTCGAGCATACCATGGCGAATCGCCAAATGAGTCAACTCAACATCGCCATTAATCTCAAGCTTGCTGAACAAGCGATAACGGTAACTGTTGACGGTTTTTGGGCTGAGGTTTAATTGCTCAGAAATATCCTGAACCTTTTCCCCTCGGGTGATCATCATCATGATTTGCAGCTCTCGGTCTGATAAGTCATGAAACGGATTATCACTTGCCCCTGGTTGGATTCGATATAACGCGATTTGTTGGGCGATTTCAGGCGCGATATAGCGTTGGCCAGTATGAACCTGACGAATGGCATTAATCACTTCATCTGGGCATGCATTTTTTGACAGGTAGCCAAACGCACCGGCTTGCATCACCTTACTCGGCAATGGATCTTCGGTATGAATGGTCAACACCATGATTTTGATATCTGGGTTGTAGCGAAGAATCTTTTTGGTGGCTTCAATACCACCGATACCTGGCATGTCCATGTCCATGTCCATTAAAATGACATCAGGCTCGTGCTCCCGACACCACTTAACGGCGGTCTCGCCAGATTCTGCTTCTCCAATAACTTTTATGCCGCGAACTTCTTCCAGAATACGCTTAATTCCTGTTCTGACGAGCTCGTGGTCGTCTACCAGAAATACATTGATCAAACTAACACCTCTGAGACGGTTTTGCTTATTGTTCGTATCCGTTACATTGATGGACTGCGTATCCTAACGCGAGAGGGATGTTGCCATAACCAGCAGCCCCTACTGCCAGCACAAACAACCCTGCCAAGGTATAGCGCATCGCTTCCTGACGCAAGCAAAAAATAAAGCGCCAGGTAGCATTTTGATAACAATTTATTCGTATCTCAAAGCATTAGCAGTTACTTGATGCCACTAATTCTTTGCCGGCAACCGACCACCAATAGCCATTACAATGATCTGGCGCCAGAGTTTGTTGCTGTGGACTCGCCAATTGCGACCAGATGTGATCAATAACCTGTTTCATCTGCTGCGATTGGGGGCTGATCCGAAACCAATCAACCAGTCCCTGCATTGACGCAATATCGTTACTCAGGTCGTAGCAATAACCTGACTGAGTTTGGATACCGTTCAATACAAACATGGCTTTGTCTTCAAGGTTTTTAACCAAGCGACCATCGGGGTAATCAATGCAGCATTTTTTGCACTGATCTTTTGGCCGATCGAGCGAACGGGCCGTAAAGCAACGCGCCGAGTAAGCCAAAGGTAAATGGCCATAACCCAGCACCTCGACATCAAAGCGCTGACGGAGCCCTTCGGCTGTGGCTTGCTCTAGCATTCCTTTGAGCCAGTCTCGCGATAATTCAACGGGCATCACCCAGCTGACCATCCCCGCATCGAGCATTCGCTTTAACGCCGTCATGTTGTAGATATTGAGTGCCGAACCGGCAACGAATGGCAGTTTGTGCTCTTTTGCCAATTGCACCACGGCAATATCGTTGGCTTCGACCACCAACTCACCTTGCTCAAGGTACGGCACAATCATGTCTAATTCTTGCGGTGCTTCGATTAGTGCCAGCGTCGATAATCTTACCTGTTTGCCCGCTTGCACCAACTCTTTGGCAATGGCCAACCAGTCGGATAAACGGAGCTCTTTGCGTTTACTGCAAACGGCTTCACCTAGGTACACCCGCTGTACTGGGCTATCTGCGATGTCACGATAAAATTGTTCAATAGTCTGTTTGGGCCAGTAATACTGATTCGCGCCCAGAGATAATTGCATCGTCATAGTTAATCCATTACTTCCATGTTCTGTGGTAGGCACCAAGGGTAGTCTGGCAACCTTCACTCAACTGTGCCATGGATGATTCCAGCACAGGGTCCAATTGATAATTGCTCGGATCGGCCTTGCATTGGTCGATTGCCGCGCGCCATGCCTTGGTCACTTCGGCCACATAGGCGGGGCTGCGCTGGCGGCCTTCAATTTTAACGGCGGCAATACCGGCCGCAATTAGCTTGGGCAGCAACGCCATCGTATTGAGGCTGGTTGGCTCTTCAAGGGCGTGATAAACCTCGCCGTCCACATCGAAACGGCCTTTACACAAGGTTGGATAACCAGCCTGTTCATCCGGCCCAAACTGGTCAATTAACAAATCGTTCAATCGCGTTTGCATGCCGCCATTGGCCATCGGTTGCCAGCGAACAAACTTAGCCGGTGAGCAAGCGCCCACGGTGTTTGGTGATTCGCCAGTCAGATACGAGGACAAGTAACAACGGCCCTCGGACATAATGCACAAGCTACCAAAGGCAAACACTTCCAATTCAACATCGGTGCTCGCTGCCAACTGCTCCACCTGCTTCATCGACAGCACCCGCGGTAACACCACCCGTTTGACGTTAAATTCACTCTGATAATACCGAATCGCCGCACTACTGGTGGCGCTGGCTTGCACGGATAAATGAAGCTCTGTTTGCGGATACTTATTGGCGATGTAGTCAAGCACACCAATATCAGCCACAATCAGTGCATTCGCCCCGCTATTGACCGCGATGTCAGCGGCATATTGCCATCGTTGCTCCTGACCGGGATGGGCAAAGGTGTTAATCGCGATGTGGAGTTGGCGGCCATGTCTGGCGGTGTACTCAACGGCCTGCTGCAGGCGTTTTTCATTGAAATTAAGGCCGGCGAAATGGCGCGCATTGGTGTCATCTTTGAGGCCGAGATAAACGGCATCGGCACCGTGGTCAACCGCAGCCTTTAGCGCGGGAAGTGAGCCAGCTGGACTCAGCAGTTCCATCATGTCAGGTTCCAAAACTCATAAAGAGGCCCGATTGTAACGGCAGCTCAGCTGTTGTTTTTTGATTTGACCCCGTCAGGAGGTGGCCGGTTCATGCCTATAATGGCCCATCGTTTTTGTCAGCCCTAAAAACTATGCTCAAATCCATACTCCACCGCGCCGTTATGCAAGCGCCGAAAGTTCTTCGATTACCGATTCAAACGCTTCCTTTTCACTGGTACAGCCGCCCTTTGCAACTCGCTTTGCAGCAACTGTTGCAAGAGCAACTGGCAGACGGTGAGCTCGATTTCTTAGAGCAGCGCACCTTACAAGTGGATGTCTCGGATTTGTCCCTGTCGTTTATTATCACCCTGACTGATGAACAGCTGCAGGTGTTGCCACCATCAGTGGATGCCGATGTGGTATTTGCCGGCGAAAGTGCCGATTTGTTGTTAGTTGCTGCGCGCCGAACCGACCCAGACACCTTGTTTTTCCGCCGTAAACTGTCGATATCGGGTGACACAGAGCTGGGCCTGGCAGCGAAAAACATGTTAGATGCGGTGGATTGGGAGCAACTGCCAAAACTCTTGATCACTATGCTGGATAAAACCGCCGCGCTAGTCGAGCAAGCCCAGCTAGCGGAGCAAAGTTCAACAAGCCAAGCCCAGTCTGCTCAGGCATAATACTCGGGTTATTTACCCACTACCCGAGCAAGTTGCAGCACTCAATCCAGTGCTGCAACCTTGGCCATTGAAATACACAGACGGACCAAATTTGTGATGCAGTCAAATCGTTGGACCCAGCAAGCCATTCAGTTGATCGAAGCCGATTATCAACGCTCTGCCGATACCCACCTGATCAAACTCGATTTACCACCAGCACTTAACGCCACGTTATACCTGAAAGATGAGTCGACTCACCCCACAGGCAGCCTCAAACACCGGCTAGCTCGGTCATTGTTTTTGTATGGTTTGGTCAATGGCTGGATCCGTCAAGATCGGCCCGTGATTGAAAGTTCTTCGGGCAGTACCGCGGTCTCAGAAGCTTACTTTGCGCGTTTGTTGGGACTGCCGTTTTACGCCGTGATGCCGGCTTGCACATCAAAACAAAAGATCCAGCAAATTGAGCACTATGGCGGCATTTGTCACTTAATTGAGCACAGCGATGTCTATCAGGCTTCGCGCGATTTAGCCGCCAAACTTGACGGCCATTACATTGATCAATTTACTTATGCCGAGCGCGCCACAGACTGGCGCGGCAATAATAATGTTGCCGAATCCATGTTCCGCCAACTAAGCCTAGAGCCAAGCCCAGTGCCAGATTGGGTGGTGGTCAGTGCAGGAACCGGCGGCACCGCAGCAACGATTGGACGCCATATTCGCTATCAACAAATTAATAGCCGCTTGTGTGTTGCCGATCCGGAGAATTCGATGTTCTTCGATTACTTCATCAATGGCGATGATTCAATCACCACCAACAAACAGCCACGCATTGAAGGAATTGGCAGACCTCGCGTTGAACCATCATTCATTCCAACCGTGGTCGATGAAATGATTCGAGTGCCAGATGCCGCATCCATCGCTACCATTCATGTGTTGGAGAAGTTGCTCAACCGCAAGGTTGGCGCTTCGACGGGCACTAACGTGTATGCCACATTGCAGCTGTTAGCGAGCATGCCGCAGCGGTCCGAGCCGATCAGCATGTTGAGCATGATTTGTGATGCCGGTGATCGTTACCTAGATACTTACTACAACCCCGAATGGCGGGCGGCCCAGCAAATCGATATTGCCGACTATCAACAAATCGTTGAGTCTATTTTGCTAGACGGTGTGTTCCCGAGTCATTTTGCGGCGCCCGACGCATTTGCATCGCAATCAACTGAGTCATAATCCGCTATCGACGTGAATGCTAGATTGCAGCAAGCTTTGTGAACTCAACACCAGAACGAGTCGCTACGAAGACTTGCCGACCAGCTATAGTTATTTGATTAGAGTGTAATTTGCTGAATCGCCACTGCCGTGTTGCGACAGCGATTGAAATCAATTCCTGCTTTGCTGCGATCGGCCTTGGAACATGCGTGATGCCATAAAACACTTTGCTATCAATGGTTGTCTATTAAGCGTTTGCTGTCCTTTTTCAGTAAGTGCCGATGACGTTGATGTGTTTGAGCTGTCGCTTGATGAGCTGCTGCAAGTAAAAATCACCACCAACACCCTAGACGAAAAAAGCGTTCAGACCATCCCTGCCCCTATCACTGTGTTCACTCGCAGCGACATTGACTCATTGGGCGCTCGATATCTTCATGAAGTACTGGCATACGTGCCCGGTTATCAGGTCGCTCGTTATACCGTTCATCCTTACGAATACTCAGCAAGCGCAAGGGCTTTAAGCGATGGTTCTTCATCAAAAAAGATACTGTTTCTGCTTGACGGCCACGCAGTCAACGATCCTCGCTCTGGTAACTCCGTTAACTTAGCGAACTTCTCGTTACACCATATTGAGCGCATTGAAGTGATCCGTGGCCCCGGTTCGTCAATCTACGGTAGTAATGCATTTACTGGCGTCATCAACCTCATTACCCGCCAATCAACGCCACAGGTATCGCTAGCCACAGGCAATGAACTCAATGGCGATTTGTTCGCCATGCACCGCATCGAGCAAGACAATTTCTCTATCGATTTCCAAGCCAACATTATCGATGCTGATGGCGATAGCTACCGCCTCGACGATACCTTCTCACCGGAGCAAATCGCCACATCCGATCCTTACTCGCAGTTTTCCTATCAGCTCAAGTTCACCGCTGGCTCGTCTTCACTGCTCTGGCATCACCGCCGATTGGATATGGACGACTTTTATCACTCCAGCCGAATTAGCAATCGTTACAACCAATCCCGATATGAGTCGATGTTTTTGCTAGCCGAACACGAATTAGTGTTGTTCGATACGTTGCAATCGACCCTTATCTTCGATGCGATTTACACGGATATCGAAAACAGCAATCAAAGCACTCCAGAAGGTGCGTTTGCAGCAATTAGTGAACCAGCCAGCGAGGATCCTCTTCACGGCACAGGTTATCTCGAATCAAATCGATTCAAACTGGGTTGGCATAACAACTGGCAAATCACCGAGCACAGCAATGCCCAATTCGGCATTGATTGGCAGCGCAGCGAAGAAACTCGTGCCGAGGGCTATACCAACTTCAGCGTTAATGATGTGTTGAATCAGAACATTCCTATCCGTTCGTATCCGGGCCGAGACAGTATGGTCAAAGTGGGCGCAGAGGATTCTGCAACGCTCTATGGTGCCTATGTTCAACTGCAAACCACTACTGGCGATTTTAACTGGATAGCGGGAGGACGATTAGATCACTATCGCGATTTCGGTAGCCAATTTTCACCGCGTGTTGGCGCAGTCTACGTACCGTCATCAACATGGCAGTTCAAAGCGCTCTACGGCGAAGCATTCAGAGCGCCGGAATTGAGTGAAACAGGGCTGTTTTCTGGCATCAGCCGCGCTGGCAACCAAGATCTGGATAGTGAGAAAATAAAGACCTTTGATCTAATCGGTCAGTACGTCGACACATCAATGATGATCACCATTAATGGTTTTTACAATCGTTACTCAGATCCCATCGTCAGTGCCGAAATAGATGGACGCACCAGCCTAATCAACGGTGATGACGAACAAAGTAAGGGCGTTGAGGCGGAATTCATTTGGAGTGGCTGGCGTAATAGTCGAATGCGTCTGTCAGCAACTCATTTCTATGACTTGCCAGATTCAGCATTTCGCGAATCAGACACCTTGGCGAGTGTGCAACTCAACCAACAAATCAGCGATTTTCAACTTGGGCTCAGCGGTACTTATCGTTCAGATCGCCAATCACTAACGAGTAGCGGTGACTTTATCAATATTGACGGCTATTGGTTATGGAACGCTCAGCTTCGGTACCTGTTCTCTTCTCAATGGGGACTAAGCTTGACTATAAATAATCTTGAGAACAAACAGCACATCAACCCATCCATTGCCGATGACTTAAACGGTGTGCACAACAAAGGGCGTCACTGGGTCGTTGAAGTCACACGATCGTTTGATTAGTTAGCAAACAGTTATGAAGCGAGTTTTTTTTCAAGTAGTACTGATAGCGTTAATGCAGTTGGCGGTCCGAGACGTTCATGGTGCGATCAATGAGTCGGATGTCAAGGCAGCGCTGGTCGCAAAGTTTACTGAATTTGTTAGCTGGCCGGGCAACCCGCAACCGCTTGTAATTGGCTATCTTGGCGACGATGAAGCGCTTTGGCTGAGTTTGGATAAATTGGCCAACAAATCATCTCGCCAGCAACAATTTAGCCTCAACCGGCTACGCAGCATTAATGATATTCATTCGCCCCATATACTCGTTGTCGCCAGCAGCCACAACAATGACGTGGCCCGAATCAACCGAAAAATCAGCCAATCACCAACCTTGCTGATCACGGAAGACTTGGTTGACCAAACCCAGATAGGGATTAATTTCACCACCACGGAGCAGAACACCATTTCGTTTAACCTCAACCGCTACAACTTGGTGTATCAGGGGTTATCAGTCAACCAACAGATTGTTCTACTTGGCGGCTCAGAAATTGATGTAGCGACCATGGTACGAGAAATGGCGCTTAGGTTGTCCGAATCGAGCGACTTGATTGCAAAACTCAATCAACGGGTACAGCAACTCGATGAATCGGTCGCTCAACGCCAAAGCGCATTAAACAATAAGGAACGCCTGCTGACCGAGAAAAACCAACAGCTTCAACAAATCAATAAGGATTTTGACAAAGCGTCTAGCAAGCTTCTGCAACTAGAAACAACCGTTGGCGATCTCAACCAAGCACTAAACCATGAGCGCCAACAGCTCGATGAAACGGCTCTGTTACTTGGCGATAAACGACAGGAGCTGGAACGAAAACAAAGCGAACTGGCGCAGATATCAATCGACAAAACGGCACTCACTGAACAAATCGAAGCCAATCAGACTCTCATTGAGCAACAACAATCGGTACTAGCAGAGCTAGAACAAACAGTGGTTGA
Source organism: Neiella litorisoli (assembly GCF_014773395.1). Classification (GTDB taxonomy): domain Bacteria; phylum Pseudomonadota; class Gammaproteobacteria; order Enterobacterales; family Neiellaceae; genus Neiella; species Neiella litorisoli. Next base: position 211,424 of record NZ_JACXAF010000004.1, read on the forward strand.
ATCGACCACGGCATTAGACGTCCAAAGCGATTTGTTAGAAAGGCAGTCGACCGCTCTGGTGCTAGCTATCGTGGGACTACTTATGATTGCATCGTTTGCTGCTCTGCTATGGCGATTAGCAAAGCGAAAGCAAGTGATGAATCGATTGTTGGAGCAAAAGAATGCTCAATTAGCAGAGGTCAACACCGAGCTTTTGACGGCCCAACAACAGTTAGTCGAAGCGCAAAAAATGGCCTCCCTGGCGAAACTCGTCGCGGGTATCGCCCATGAGATCAATACACCACTCGGCGTGGCCATTACTGCGACAACCTATTTATCTCAAACTACCGAAAAGCTGCTAAAAGATTTCCAATCCAATGCATTAAAGCGTTCTTCCTTGCAAGCGTCATTAGACGGCCAACTATCGGCGGCCGAAATGGCAACGAATAGTCTCAATAGAGCTGCGGAACTCGTCAACACCTTCAAACAAGTATCACTGGCGCAAATCAAAGAAACGCCCAAACAGTTTGCATTGCTGCCATTTATCGAGCAGACCGTTAAGCAATTTCATCGTGAATTTAAACAACAACGGGTGGCAGTCAAGGTTTGCTGCGACACCAACGACATTGAATTGGTGAGTTATCCTGGGTTGCTCTCGCAAGTGCTCACTAGCTTAGCGAGCAATTCAGCTATTCATGGCTTCGAGCAGACCCAAGACCCAGAGATCACGATTTCTGTCAGCAGCGACGACTTGGGGGTTCACATTCACTATGCCGATAATGGTTCAGGTATTGCTCAGGAAATTCACGGGGAAATCTTCGAGCCGTTTTTCACCACGAATCGACAAGCCGGCAGCACTGGCTTAGGGCTGCATATTTGCTTCAATTTAGTCACCCACAAAATGCAAGGCACGATCAACTGTTTATCGAGCGATCAAGGTGCGCTATTTGCAATACACCTGCCCCATACAATTAGCGAGAGTCAGGAGCTACCAGCTCAAACCGCTAACTAGCCGTTAAATGCTTGCGGATGTTGTTGTCCTGAATCCGCTATTTGCTCCCAGCTGGCTTTTGAATCAACCCAAATATGATGGGCGACGTTGAGATCATCAGCCCCTTCTGACAGCAAACCGACCGGCACGTACATTCGCTTACTATCATTGGCACCAGGTAACGACGAACCACAGTGACAACAAAAGCTGGTTTGCCAATCGTGCTCCGGTTTGTGCCAAGTTTTGATGGCAGTTTGGCCGCTGAGCCAATGGAAATCGTCATTGGCAACTACAATCACCGCAATGCCACCGCTGCCGGTGGCTTTGCGACAGATAGAGCAGTGACAAATGTAGACATCGTTAGTTTCAGCGGTTATTTCGAAACTGACGGTGCCGCAATTACATTCGCCTTTCATTTGATCTTCCTTGGTTATTCAGTCGTTACACTTGGACTAATTCGAGTAACGCTTCGACTGGGTGCTTGGGTTTAAAGCCTTCCATCCGCTTCACTTGTGAGCGACAGCTATAGCCGGTCGACAACACTTGATGTTGCGGCGTTTGCGCCATCGGTTCGGCCCAGCTCATGGCATACAACTCTTTGCTGTTTTGCTGATTTGGCGCTTCGTGGCCATAGGTACCGGCCATGCCACAACAACCAACCGGCTGATTTTTCACCTCACCGCCAAAGTGGCTGAAGATTTTTTGCCAATCGCCATGGGTGGTCGGCAGATAAGATTTTTCAGTACAGTGGGCGAACAAGGTATAGCTTTTGTTCGATGGCGCTTGCGCTGGCAAAGCAGACAATTGTGGTAGCAACCACTCTTGCAACAGCATGACGTTAAACTCGCCACGGGCATCACCCAACGCATGCTTGTATTCATCGCGATAGGTCATCACCAAAGCTGGATCGAGGCCAATCATGGGTAAATCGAGTGCGTGGAGTTCATTGAGAAACGCCGCGGCGTCGGCAGCTGTTTTCGCAAACGCCGACAAGAAGCCTTTGATATGCTGCGGTTTACCATTGGGTTTGAATGGCAACAACACCGGCTGCTTACCCATCGCGGAAATAAACTGCACCAGCGCTTCGACCACTTGGGCATCGTAATAAGTGGTAAACGGATCTTGAACGATTAATACCAGCTCTTTGCGAACCTCAGCTGACAATGATTTGATTTCATCAAGTTCAAACGCCAGCGCGGCGTTGTGATGCAAACGCTGTTTCAACGTCGGTACTGACAGTAATGGTAAATCCACCATCCCGATGGTCTTTTCACTCAGCCAGCTGGTGAGCGAATTGCCAACCACTGCGTTGGCTAATCGAGGCGCTTTGGCCATCAGTGGCGTGTACCACTCTGAGGTGGCAATCACGTAATCCCGCATCGGCCTCTGATAGCGCTGATAGTAAAGATTCATGAAGCGCGCGCGGAAGGTTGGCACATCAACGTTAATTGGGCACGCCGTGGTACAGGCCTTACAAGCCAAGCAGCCCTTCATGGCATCCATGACTTCATGGTTAAAGTCATCGCTGGCAGGCTCGAAAAAGCTCCGCTTCCACTTGGCGAATGTCGCTTTCGCTTGTGCCGTTAAAGAGCTGGCTTGCTGCTCTAAGGTTGTAGGATCAGCTCCGAGTTCGGTCACTTGTCGCAGCCATTCGCGCATCAACCCAGCGCGCCCTTTGGGGCTATGACGGCGATCAGCGGTGACCTTGTATGACGGGCACATTGGCGAAGTGACATCATAGTTAAAGCACAAGCCATTGCCGTTACAATCGACGCTTTGGGTAAAGCTATCGCGGACATTCACTGGGATCTGTCGGTCATAACCACCGCGTTTCTTGGCATCAACCGACACTAGCTGTTCATCGGAGTCAAACGGTGTCGCAATTTTGCCTGGGTTCATTCGGTTCAGGGGATCGAACGCGCCTTTGATTTTGCGCAGCTCGCTAAACAACTGCTCGCCAAAAAACTCAGGGCCGTATTCTGAGCGATACCCTTTGCCGTGCTCGCCCCACATCAAACCGCGATACTTGGCGGTCAATGCGACAACTTGATCAGAAATCTGGCGCAGCAGCACTTCTTGCTCTGGATCGCACATATCCATTGCTGGGCGAACATGCAGTACGCCCGCATCAACGTGACCAAACATGCCGTATTGCAGATCATGAGAATCGAGCAAGGCACGAAACTCCATAATGAAGTCGGCTAAATTTTCCGGCGGCACACAGGTATCTTCGGCAAAAGCAATTGGCTTGCGACTGCCTTTGGCTTTGCCCAGCAATCCCACGGCCTTTTTGCGCATGCCATAAATGCGGTTAATGCTCGCCAAATCACAGGTGAGCTGATAACCAATCACGCCCGCTTCTTGTTTGGCGATCATGTCATCAAGCTTGGCTGTCAGTGCGGCAACTTTCTGTTGATGGGCTTGCTCGTCTTGGTCGGCATACTCGACCATGTTGAGCCCCTGCATATCATGACCAGGGACATCTTCAATCAGATCACTGACCGAATGCCACACCACGTCTTGCCGCGCCAGATTTAACACTTTTGAATCGACGGTCTCAACGCTAGTCGCGTTGGCTTCGACCATAGCCGGTGCATTGCGCAGCGCAGCTTCAAAGTCTGAATATTTGACGTTCACTAGGGTGCGGATTTTGGGTAACGGTGTGATGTTGAACTTGGCTTCACAAACAAATGCCAGCGAACCTTCGGAGCCTGCAATCAGGCGCCCAACATCAACCAGCTCTTGCTCCCAATCAATGGCGTGTTTGAGATCATAGCCAGTTAAGAAGCGATTGAGTGGCGGAAAGGTCTGATCGATTAGCTCTCGTTGCTGCTCGCAGCTTGCCAGCACTTGCCGATAAACCTGCGCTTCGGAGCCCTCGCCAGCCGCTTTTTGCCGCGCTTCAGCAAGCGACATGGCGTGAGTTTCAAGCAGTGAGCCATCAGCAAGTACGGCTTTCACCGCCAGCAAATGATCACTTGTTTTGCCGTAAACCAACGAGCCCTGGCCGGATGCATCGGTGTTAATCATGCCACCAACGGTGGCGCGGTTTGACGTTGATAAATCGGGCGCAAAGAAGAAGCCATGAGGCCGCAAAGCATCATTGAGCTTATCTTTGACCAAGCCACCTTGGACGGTCACCCAACTCTGCTCTGGGTTCACTTCAATCACTTGATTCATGTGCCGCGATAAATCGACTACCAATCCGGGCGTCAGCGATTGTCCATTAGTGCCAGTACCGCCTCCACGAGGACCAAAACGAACGGCATCAAACTCCGCTCGAGAAGCGACTTTTCCGACCAATTGCACGTCAGCGGTTGAGCGCGGGAATACAGCCGCTTGTGGCAGCTGTTGATAGACACTGTTGTCCGTCGCCAAACTCAGACGGGCACCAAAACTAGTTTCTATGTCGCCACTAAATCCGGCCTTTTTCAATTCGTCGAGATAACGAATATAGATAGGCTCAACAGATGCCTGAGGCGGCAAATAAGGGATGGTGGTTTGATCGGACACGAAGGCACTCCAGCAGTCATGTTGGAAACATGTTCAATTGCGGTATTGGCGCAGGCCAACACCGGCGAAAAATCAGGCGCACAATCTAGCAAATACGCTGCTTTTTCACCAGTGTTACGGCCACAGGCCGGAGTAGATCAACAGGCTCTAGTCAGTCAAGATAGATGGCGCAGACTGGATCACGGTTAGCAGTGCCCGTTGGCCGACTGCGACTTTACGGTTTGGAAACACGATAGCTTCGCCATCATGTTCGGCAACAATCTCTTCATTGCCATCTTGAGCAAGTTGCTGACCTTTTTTGAAACGGCTGAAATTGGCCAAATCGTCGGCAAATGATAAGGAGAACTCCTGATGTTGCCGATGAATGGCGCGGGTAACGCGGAAAAGTTTAATGCGCTGCTCATCCAACTGTGGCGTTGGCCACAGGCCATAGAGCATTGCTTCGAGCAAGCGCTTCAGCGGCTCAAGCTTGCTCATGTCATTGCCACCAAACGGCTTCACTTTGCCCAACTCCACGGTAAAGGCTTCGGCCTGATGATAACAGTGACTGTAGTGGCTAAACGTGCTGGCAGGGGCATGGGATAACAGCACGGTATCAACATCGGCTGCTTGTAAGCGGGCGACAGCGTTACGGCTAAAGCCTTCGGGGCTATGAGGATAAACAGCGAAAAATGGATGCTTTGAGTCACGAATGGCGGTGTGCAAGTCGTAATGGACGCGGCGTTGATGGGGCGCCGCTAAGCTAAAGAACTCATCGATAGCCCGCATTAAGTCGCTAGCTCGGCGTTGTTCAGGGTTTTGCGGTTTGGCTTGTTTGTATTGCGGGCTGAATAAACGATTCAAGTTTTCATCAACGAATCGACTGCCATTCACCACCGCTTTCGGGTTACCAAGAATAAATAGTACCCTCGCCTGTAGCCGGCGCGGTGTTTCCGACAACTGCTTGGCCATGGCAACCAATAATTCAATCGGTGCCGTTTCATTGCCATGAATACCACAAGACAACACAATGGCGCGATCGCAGTTACGGCTGTCGGCAGGTTTTAACGGCTCTACCCGCAAAATACCGTCATCCAGCCACTGCCAAAGATTCATGTCATCCTGCCACGATTCGCCTGGAGTCATCTCATGGCCTAACGTGGCTTCCAACAAATCAAATGCCTTCATGATTTGTTCATCCTCTCACTTGGGTGGGCAGATATTGATCCATCGTTGCTGATTCGTTTAAGCAAGCCCTATGTATGTTACACCAAAGTCACCATGGCGATGGCATCTTGCTAAATGATTGGCGATTTGCCTGTAACGCGCCAATGACAAGCAAAATTCATCTGCCGATGCTTTCAGCCCCGCCCGCATAACGGTATAGTTGCGCCTTTGACCGAAACCAATAGCAACAAAGCTGTAGCCACATGTTTAAAGACAATCCGCTGCTCGCGCAGTTGAAACAAGAAATACGTGAAACTCTGCCAACCGCAGAAGGAACCATCAAAGCAACTGCAAAAGGCTATGGCTTTTTGGAAGTCGACCGAAAAACCAGTCACTTTATCGCCCCGCCTTTCATGAAAAAGGTCATTCATGGCGATAAAGTCAGTGCCGTCGTGCGCAGTGAAAACGGCAAAACCCAAGCCGAGCCGGAGAAGCTGATTCAACAAGCGGTGACCCGCTTTGTCGCTACTCTGGGAAGCCGCAATGGTAAATGGTTTGTGACGCCAGAAAATCACAACATTAACCTCAACATCAATGCCAAAGCCGACCTTAAAGCGCCGGCAAAATTGGCCGATGGCGATTGGGTGTTAGCAGAGTTAAAACGCCACCCTCTTAAAGGTGATAACGGCTTTTATGCGCACATTATTCATAAAGTGGCCGACAAAGATGACCCTTATGCAGCTTGGCAATGCACACTAGCACGCCATGACTTGCCTGTTGTTGAACCTGAACTACCCGAGCAATTGGACATCATTGATGAGGGCTTGCCACGCCAAGACCTGACTGATGTAGCTATGTTTACCATCGATGGCGCGTCAACCCGAGACATGGACGATGCGCTGGCGATCGAAACCACCGACAAGGGCTGGCGATTGACCGTCGCCATCGCCGATCCAACAGCATACATCGCCGCAGGATCGGCACTCGATGAGGCCGCCAAAGATCGCGCTTTTACCGTTTATTTGCCGGCGCGCAATGTCAGCATGATCCCCTCGCGTTTAAGTGAACAATTGTGCTCATTAGTTGAAAATGAAGACCGTCCGGCCGTGGTTGCGACACTCGATATAGGCAACGATGGCGCGCTTGTTGGCACTCCGGAAATCCGCTTGGCGACAGTCCGCTCCCATTACAAATTGGCCTATGATGATGTCTCGGATTGGCTTGAGCAAAGTGGTAGCTGGCAGCCGGCTGATGACGTCATTGCAACGCAATTGCACGCGCTTCACGCCATGACACAAGCACGAGTGGCGTGGCGCAATGAGCACGCGATAACCTTCCCTGACCGCCCCGATTACCGCTTTGAATTAAATGACGATGCCAGCGTCAAAGCAATCCATGCCGATTATCGGCGCATCGCCAATAGCATGATTGAAGAGTCGATGATTGTTGCCAACATTGCCGTGTCAACTTGGTTACAACAAAAAGCCGAAGGCGGCATTTATAACGTTCACCTTGGTTTTGAAGATGAACAATTGGAGACCGCAGTTGCCCTCATTAGCGAACATGGCGGCGAGGCGACCGCAGAATCGTTGAAGTCATTATCTGGATTTTGCCAGTTGCGCCGTTGGTTAAACGCACAAGAAACTGGCTATTTGGATTCGCGCTTACGTAAATTCCAGAGTTTCAGCGAAGTGGATGTTCAAGCCGGACCGCATTTCGGTATGGGCCTTGACTGTTATGGCACCTGGACTTCGCCAATTCGAAAGTACGGTGACATGATCAATCACCGTTTGATAAAAGCGGTACTGCGACAAGATGCTGAACTGGCGTTGCCAAGCAAGGCCGATGCCGAGCACCTGACCGAGCGCCGCAAACGCAACCGGTTCGCAGAGCGCGATTTATCGGACTTCCTCTACACCCAATATTTGCAAACCGCGCTGAGCGAAAAAACCGAGTTTGATGCCGAGATCTTTGATATCAACCGAGGTGGTATGAGAGCGCGCTTGATTGCTAATGGCGCGATGGTGTTTATCCCAGCGCCAACATTGCATTCAGACAAGAAGCAAGTGCAAGCCAACGCTGATGATGGTTTGATTTCAATCGAAGGGGAAGTGAAATATCGCCTCGCCGATTCAATCAAAGTTCGCCTAAGTGAAATCAAAACGGTGAGCCGCAGCCTGGTGGCAGAAGTTATTTAACTTAGCCAAGCTTTATTTTCAGATTTGACCCAAAAGGCGCTGTCGCGCCTTTTTGGTTTTAGCTATCTTCATCAATCGCGCGATGTTTCGCGGGGAATTGAATAACAAATTGGCAGCCCTTGTCGAGATTACTCACCGACACTCTGCCATTGAGTTTGGCATGAACCAAATTGAATAGGATATTCATCCCTAACCCAGAGCCCCCCTGCCCCCGCTTCGAAGTGACAAATGGATCAAACACCCGGTCAATGATCTCCGCAGCAATACCGTGGCCATTATCGCGATAGGTAAAACACATGCCGTCATCATTTTCGACCAGCGCCATACTAATCTCGCCATCATCGAGTCCCTCAAAGGCATGTTTGTGGGAATTGACCATGAGGTTGGTCAGGATTTGATGCCAAACGCCAGGGTACGTGGTCAGTTCAATATCATCGGCGACATCCACGCTGATGTGGTAGTTCTCTCGCTTAAACACGGTTCGAATCGTGGCGACACTCTCCAACAGCAATTCCTTCATGTTGCATTCAAGCAAGGTGTCATTGGACTGATTGACGGCTACGGACTTAAAGTTACTAATCAGCTCGACCGCGCGCCGCAAACTATTATCAATCATGTCGCACGACTCAGTTTGCAAGGCCAAAAAGCTACCTAACTTGCCTTTGGTTAGAGTGCCCTGCTCCATTTCTTCAACGATGCTCTTGAGCCGCGCCGTGACGTTCGAGTTGGCTGTCACACAAACCCCAAGCGGGGTATTGATTTCGTGCGATACGCCAGCAACCAGACTACCAAGCGAGGCCATTTTCTCTGACTGGATGAGGCTATCTTGCGCCATTTTTAATTCTTCAATGGAGGCTTCAAGTAGGCGGGTACGCTCTTGCACTTTGGCCTCCAGTCGCACGTTCATCTGCTGCACTTGCGCTTCGGCTTGCTGACGCCGGACCACGTCGCGTCGCAGGGTTTCACGCATCTGGTTGATTGACTGGGCCAACTCGTCCAGTTCGTCGGTGCCGATGCGGCGGCGATCCAATGTCAGCGGTTTGCTGAGGTTATCAATACTCAACTCTCTGCTGTAACTGGCAATTCGATAGACGTGGCGCGTGATCAAGTAGTAGACCAAAGCACCAATAAACAGAGCGACAATCAGTGTCGTACTGAACTGACTTAACAGGATAAAGCCGGCTTTGGTTTTCAACTGCTTGTAGATGTCGCCGTAATGGGCCTCAACCAACAAGGTGCCAATGTGCTGGCCTTCGTACAACAATTCAAAGGATTTGGCGACATCGGTGCGCAACGTGCCATCGCCCGCTTCATAGACTTGCCCCAACGGCGAGGTAATTTTGGCGTAGCTAATATCAGGTAGGTTGACGATACCAATCAGATGCTGCGCCACGATATCATCGTTAAAATCCCACAGGTTAAGGATCAGCGATTCGAGCTGACTCGACTCAATCGATTCAAAGCGTAATTTAATGTTTTCAAGATCATGAACATAATCGCGGTAAATCTGCGCAGCAGTGGAGAACAGCGACAATATTGAGCTGCAGATAATGATGTAGATGAGAACCTTGCGTCCAAGCTTGTTACTACTTCGATGAGGCGCGCTGTTTTTCAATTCCATTGGGCCTGAGCTGCTGTTATGAAAACAATTCAATAGGTGAAATTGCCATGTTCAGCTGGCGAAAACAACTTTCCAGCTTATCTAGCGCTCTATTATAGAAGCAGGTCACACCAGTTGCCCAATGAACTGCTCACAATGCCTGAGTGATCCCATTACCTAACCAACAGACATAAAAAAAGCCACCGACGGTGGCTTTTTTCAACTCAGCGTGTGTTATTTCACATCACACTTTTTCAGGCTCCAGATGCGCTCAACATAATCTTCGATTGAACGGTCTGAAGTGAATTTGCCCATTTGAGCAGTATTCAGAATGGCACTCTTGGCCCAAGCTTTCTGATCTTTGTACATCTCATTAGCGCGTTTGTGTGCTTCTGAGTAGCTTTCAAAGTCAGCCAATACTAAGTATGGGTCGCCGCCGTCTAGCAAGCTGCGCTTAATCGCAGACAATGCACCTGGCTCACCTGGGGTGAAGTAGTCCGTATCCAACCAGTCCAGAACCGCTTTGATCTCTGGGTTACCGTAGTAGTAATCCCATGGGTTGTAGCCCTTGGCTTTGGTTTCTTTCACTTCATCAACTGACAGACCGAAGATGAACATGTTCTCTTCGCCAGCTTCTTCGGCGATTTCGATGTTCGCACCGTCCATTGTACCCATGGTCAAGGCACCGTTCAGCGCCATCTTCATGTTACCAGTACCAGAGGCTTCGTAACCGGCCGTTGAGATTTGCTCAGACAAGTCTGCCGCAGGGATCAGTTTTTCGGCCAAGCTGACGCGGTAGTTCGGCAGGAACACCACTTTCAGTTTGTCTTTGATGCGCGGATCGTTGTTGATGCGGTCAGCTACTTTGTTAATAGCGTAGATAATTTCTTTCGCCAGTTTGTAACCAGGCGCAGCTTTGGCACCAAACAGGAAGACCATTGGGTGGAAGTCCATGTTTGGATTTTCCAACAAGCGGCGGTACAGAGCCAAGATGTGCAGCAAGTTCAAGTGCTGACGCTTGTACTCGTGCAAACGCTTGATCAGGACGTCAAAGATTGCGTCTGGAGAAACTTCGACACCAGTCAGTTCACGAATGGTGTTGACCAACTCCAATTTGTTCTCACGCTTCGCTTGCATGTACTTTTTCTGGAACGCAGGCTTGTCAGCGTATGGCTTCAGCGCAACCAGTTTGTCGAGCTGACCTGGCCAGTCGCTACCGATCGTTTCACTGATCAGCGATGACAGGCGTGGGTTACATGCTTTCAACCAGCGGCGTGGCGTGACACCATTGGTGACGTTAACGAATTTCTCAGGCCACATTTCGTAGAACTCTGGGAACAGGTCAGATTTAACCAGCTCAGAGTGAACTGCGGCAACGCCGTTAACTTTGTATGAACCAACCACACACAGGTTACCCATGCGGATCATGCGCTGAGCGCCTTCTTCGATCAGTGACAGCTTGATCTTCTTAGCGTCATCGCCAGGCCATTGCGCTTCAACTTCGTCGAGGAAACGACGGTTGATTTCATAAATGATTTCCAAGTGACGTGGCAACACGCGCTCGAACAAGTACACAGGCCACTTCTCTAGTGCTTCAGGCAACAAGGTGTGGTTGGTGTATGCAAAGGCGTTCTGACAAATTGCCCACGCGTCTTCCCAGTTCAAACCTTCCTCGTCCATAAAGACGCGCATCAGTTCTGGGATCGCCACTGTTGGGTGAGTATCGTTCAACTGGATAACGATTTGCTCAGCATACTTGCTGAAATCGTTACCGTGAGCGCGCTTGTAGCGACGCATGATGTCTTTTAGTGAACAGGCACAGAAGAAGTACTGTTGAACCAAACGCAGCTGCTTACCAGCTTCGGTTTCGTCGTTCGGGTAAAGTACTTTAGAAACTGTTTCAGCCAGGTTTTGCTCGCCTTGGGCATCTTTGTATGCACCGGCATTAAATGCATCCCAGTCAAAGAATTCTGACGCGCGGCTTTCCCACAAGCGCAGAATGTTAACCGTTGTGCCTTTGTAGCCAACGATTGGAATATCCCATGGCACACCTTTAATGACGCTACCTGGGTGCCATACTTTGCGCAGGCTACCATCGTTTTCAAATACGGTTTCAACATAACCGAATAGTGGCACTTCTTGCGTTGATTCTGGACGGCAGATTTCCCAAGGGTTGCCGTATTCACGCCATGAATCTGGACGCTCGATTTGACGGCCTTGTTGAATTGTTTGGCGGAACAAGCCGTGCTCGTAGTGAATACCATAACCGATTGCTGGGTAGTTCAAGCTCGCCAATGAGTCGATGAAACAAGCAGCCAAACGGCCCAAGCCACCGTTACCCAGCGCCATATCTGGCTCTTCTTCGGCCAAATCAGTGATTTCGTGACCCAGTTCTTTCAATGCTTGCGCAGCATTTTCAAACAAGCCCAAGCTTTGCAGGTTGTTACCCATCAAACGACCCATCAAGAACTCAAGTGACAGGTAGTGAACCGCACGAGTATCTTTGTTCAGGTGAGTTTTTTGAGTTTGGCTCAGACGAGAAAAGACAAGTTCGTTCACCGCTGCTGCAGTTGCGCCCCACCATGCTTTGTCAGATGCTTTTTCAACATCGGTACCCAAAGTGGTGTTGAGGTTACGAACAATGCTTTCTTTAAATTGTTCAACAGATACATCTACAGCAAAGCCTTCAGCAGTTGGTGCTGGAGCAGCTTTTTTTGCAGTGGTTGTTTTTTTGGTGGTAGTAGTTTTCTTGCTGGCAGTAGTTGTGCCAGTAGCCTTTTTCGTTGCCATACCAATTACCGTCCTAATAGATGATTACCTAAAACTGGGGATTTAGAGGAGGAACATCAGTTCGAGTTCCAATCTAAATACTGCTGGCAACATAATAGACGGCATATCCGGACAGGCAAGTGACCTTCATCACTCAAAAGTCAGCTTGACACAACCAAAAGCAACCACCTTGAATTCTGCAGTGGTTACTTTTGGTTTATTAAAAGGATGTAATTGATTACAACCCTGCTTTCGCGAAAGCGGCCGCCACAATCTCTTGGGCTTCCTGTTGGATTTGAGCGAGGTGCTCTTCGCCAACGAAACTTTCGGCATAAATTTTATAGATTTCTTCGGTGCCGGATGGACGGGCGGCAAACCAGCCTTTTTCTGTCACAACTTTTAAGCCACCAATCGCTGCGCCATTGCCAGGAGCATGGGTAAGCTTAGCCGTAATCGCATCACCTGCAAGGCTATCTGCTTCGACCATGTCAGCGGACAAATTCGACAGCACATCTTTTTGTGCAGAGCTTGCTGGTGCATCAATGCGTTTGTACACAGGTGCGCCAAATTTCTCTACCAAATCAAGATAATGCTGACCGGGATCTTTACCAGTCACAGCGGTAATTTCAGCCGCTAGCAAGGCCAAAATAATACCATCCTTATCGGTACTCCAAACGCTACCATCTTTGCGCAAGAACGAGGCACCGGCACTCTCTTCACCACCAAAACCAAACTCGCCAGTGTAGAGGCCATCAACAAACCACTTAAAGCCAACCGGTACTTCTTTGAGGTTTTTGTTGAGTGCATTGGCCACGTAATCAATCATCGAGCTAGACACTAATGTCTTGCCAATGGCTAAATCATCAGCCCACTGTGGACGATTGGTGCAGAGATATTGAATGGCAACTGCTAGATAATGGTTGGGGTTCATCAAACCAACTGATTTGGTCACAATGCCATGACGGTCGTAATCTGGATCATTCGACACTGCAACATCAAAATCATCTTTCAAATCAATCAGGCTGGCCATGGCGTAAGGCGATGAACAATCCATCCGGATCTTGCCGTCTTTATCGAGCGTCATAAAGCTGAAGGTCGGATCAACTCGATCGTTCACGACCTCAATATCGAGACCATAGGTCTTGGCAATCGCAGGCCAGAAGGCAATACCTGAGCCACCCATTGGGTCAACGCCAATTTTGACGCCCGCGTTTTTAATCGCATCCATATCGATGACATTTTTCAAATCATCAACATAAGGCGTGACATAATCGTACTCGACGCACTGCAGTGACTCCCATGCTTCATCAAATGGGGTGTAACCAATGCCTTCAAGATCGGCGGCAATTAATTCATTGGCGCGATCTTGAATCCACTTGGTTGCGGTGCTGTCAGCTGGGCCACCATTTGGTGGATTGTATTTAAAACCACCGTCTTGTGGCGGGTTATGCGATGGCGTGATCACGACTCCATCAGCTAATGCCGCCGGCTTGTTCGCGTTGTAGGTCAGAATGGCATGAGAGATCACCGGCGTTGGGGTGTAGCCACGGCCTTCTTGCACTCTGACTTCAACACCATTGCCAACAAACACTTCAATGGCAGTACAGAACGCTGCTTCAGACAAAGCGTGCGTATCCATTCCCAAATACAACGGGCCTTTGGTGCCTTGTTCATTGCGGTAGTCAACAATCGCTTGGCTGATGGCAAGGATATGCGTTTCAGTAAACGATTGCTTCAAGCTTGTACCACGGTGGCCCGAGGTACCAAAGGCAACCTTATGTTCGCCATTTCTTGGATCAGGTTTAGTCAGGTAGTAGTCCGTTAACAGACGAGGAATACTACACAAGTCTTGAGTTTGAGCTTTTTGCCCAGCTCTTGGATGAATAGCCATGAGGTTTCCTTGGATTTTCTTACAAATAGTTAATCAGCTGTGATTGTCGCGCCGCGTCCAGGCCAAGCACTTGACACACCTCTGAAAGAATCGCTTTTTTCTTATCAGTATTGTTGTTGGTCACCACCCAGTACGGCGAGCCTTCAATCGCTTTAGGGTTGGTACTACTGCCCGCTGCCAATAATTCATTTTTACTGGCTGCAAAATATAGCCGGTCGCGTCCGCGAATCGATAAAACCGCCGCAAATGCCTGCGGCGATTGATGATACAAATGCGACAAAATGATCAAAAAGCGGCCGACCACACCTTTCTGATTGGCCAGTGTTTGCTCATCAAGATCGGCACAATCAAATGTAGCCGCAGCTTTTTCTGCTTGCTCTGTTTCTACTACCGGCGGTTGCGGAGTCGTTTCAGTCGAAGTCGTCGGCATCAGTAGGCGGCGTAAAATATCCGAAGCGCTCTCGCCAATTTGTTGGGTTTGGCTGGCAATGTACTGATACAAATCATCATCAACTTCAATGGTTTTCATAGGTTAGACTCTGAATTACGAATGGGTTCGGTCGAATGGCTCCCGATTATACATAGATGCCTGATGCCAATCCATGAAGACACTTGAGGTCGCTTTATCTCGCTATTTATCATTGCTGGCAAATGAGAATTAGTCATAATAGCGGCCAAATATGTCAATCATCGTTTTCCATGCTGCATTATAAAGAGTCAGGCTCAGGCCCCGCCGTCATCCTTATTCACGGCTTGTTTGGTGACTTGAATAACTTAGGTAATCTTGCCCGCGATTTGCTCGAACAAGGCTATCGAGTGATCCAGATAGATACCCGCAATCATGGATCATCACCAACCATTGATGGCATGAGCTATCGCCAACAAGCGCAAGATTTGGCTGAGCTAATCGCTGAGCTTGAGCTGCAACAGGTCGATTTAGTAGGCCATTCCATGGGCGGAAAAATCGCCATGGCCTACGCCTTATCTGAACCGCAAATGGTACGGCGCTTAGTGGTTGCCGATATAGCTCCTGTGGCTTATCAGAGCCATCACATACAGGTGATCGCTGGTCTCAATGCCTTATGGCAGCAACCGACATCAAGTCGCCAGCAAGCCGATCAACTACTGAGTCAATTTGTCGATGAGTCCGGTGTGCGTCAGTTCCTGCTGAAAAACCTCAACTGGCGAGACGGTCAATGCCAGTGGAAACTGCGCTTGCAACAGGTGTTAGCCGGCTATGATGATGTGATTGACTGGCCTCAATTTGATGGCAGCTACAGCGGGCCCACCTTATTTATTAAAGGTACCGAGTCAGATTACATTCTGAGCGAACACCGAGAGGCAATCAGTCAGTATTTTGCCAATAGCAAAGCCAAGTTAATCAGCGATGCAGGTCACTGGCTACATGCCCAGAAACCGGCCGCCTTTAACCGAATTGTTGCGACTTTCTTGTCAGCCAATGGATGATGGCCGAACGCTTGTGATATAGTCGCGCCTCTAAATTTTTGAATCATTTACTATGCAGTCAAACTGGCTAATCGAACACTGGCAACAAATCGAAACTTTAGGCCTGTATCTATTTTTCGCGGTGTTGTTCTTTTTTATTGGCATGGCCATCTATGATGTCCTCAAACGTGGCGAGGTACCGGCGTTCGGTCGCGCTATTGTTTGGCTGGTGTTGTTTCTTGGTTGCGCAGGTTTTATCGCCAAAGGAGTGATTAAGGCTTTTTTCACCGCGACTGGGACTGGAGGTTAAAGCCTTGGCAAAACAATTGGCAGATCGCACTACAATAGATCTGTTTAGTGAAGAAAAGCGGCCTGGCCGTCCAAAAACAAATCCTCTACCGCGCGAAGTTCAAATTAAAATCAATAAGCGCAATCAGTTGCGACGAGATAAAAATAACGGCCTGAAGCGCGTTGAACTCAAACTTCACGCTGACATGGTTGAGCAATTAGACCAGCAAGCAAAAGCAATCGGTTTGAGTCGAGCTGCGTATATTGAACAGTTATTGCGTCAAAATATGGATGACGTGATAAACAAAGAGAATTAACGGTACCTAGATTAGAAAGCAGGAATAACACATGTCACTGGTTGGTATTTTTTTCGGTAGCGACACCGGTAATACAGAAAACGTCGCCAATATGTTGCAAAAAGAATTAGGTAAAAACATTTGCGATGTTCACGATATCGCCAAAGCAACCAAAGAAGACATTGATCAATACAGCTTTTTGCTGTTTGGCATCCCCACTTGGTATTACGGCGAAGCGCAATGCGACTGGGATGACTTTTTCCCTGATCTGGAATCCTTGTCATTTGAAGACAAGCTGGTCGGTATTTTCGGTTGTGGCGATCAAGAAGACTACGCCGAATACTTCCTTGATGCGATGGGCATGATCCGCGATATCGTCGAAGCTCGCGGCGCTACCCTAGTGGGTCTGTGGCCAACCGAAGGCTATGACTTTGAAGCGTCAAAAGGTTTAGCCGATGATGATCACTTCGTCGGTCTGGGCATTGATGAAGATCGTCAGCCTGAACTGACCGACGAGCGCGTTAAAGCATGGGCCGCGCAAATCTACCAAGAAATGTGCTTGGAAGAATTACAGTAATCACCTGAATATGTTTCATTTTGTTCGCAAGTTATTGCACTAATTCAGAATTTTTTATTTGCTTTGAATCAGAAAACACAAAGGTTGTAGGTTTATTTTGGCTCCGTAGTGTCTATAATGAGCCGAACTATAAAAACCCTACAAAGACTACATGATGACAGATGAAAATCTGGCCCTTAAAAAAGCGGGCCTGAAAGTAACACTGCCACGCATTAAAATCTTAGAAATGCTGCAGGATCCTGACAATCAGCACATCAGCGCAGAAGATGTTTATAAAAAGTTGATTGATCAAGGAGAGGAAATTGGCTTAGCCACGGTTTACCGCGTTCTGAACCAATTTGATGATGCCGGCATTGTCACTCGCCACCACTTCGAAGGCGGCAAATCAGTGTTTGAACTGGCAAGCCAAGAACACCACGACCACTTGGTGTGCTTAGATTGTGGCAAAGTCATCGAGTTTTCTGATGAAGTGATTGAGCAGCGACAGCACGAAATTGCCAAAGCGCATAATATCACGCTGACCAACCACAGCCTTTATTTGTATGGTCGCAGCAGCGATGGCCATTGTGAGCATGGCGATTGTGACTAACTGAGTCAGACATAAAAAAACGGCCGATATGGCTAATGCCGATCAGTTAACGACAAACTGATCGGTTGACCGATCTTCCGCAGGCTATATAAAGGTCTTAACTTCTTCAGTTAGGACCTTTTTCT